>JBBKWF010000015.1:0-123566 GCA_037968815.1 Pelobium sp.
CGGTAACTTGTCCTGTTGTCGGGTTAATGGTGATGTTTGCATTAACCGTAGTTTGCGAAATAGCAACGTTTGCTGGCAAAGCTGTTGCACCGTTGAAAGCATCGTTAGCCAAAATATTACTGACTGTTGTTCCGCCGATAAAACCGTTTACCGTACCGGCATCATCTGTTGCTGTAATTGCCGGAGCAGTGACTGTTACCACTACTTTTGCAGCCGCAATATTTAAAGGATTGACTTTATCAGTGATTTTATAATCAATATTATAAATACCTGCTTGTGTATTTGGAGCAACGGTAACTTGTCCTGTTGTCGAGTTGATGGTGATGTTTGCATTAACCGTAGTTTGTGAAATAATAACGTTTGCTGGCAAAGCTATAACACCATTGAAAGCATCGTTAGCCAAAATATTACTGACTGCTGTTCCACCAATAAATCCGTTTACTGTACCGGCGTCATCTGTTGCGGTAATTACCGGAGCAGTGACTGTTACCACTACTTTTGCAGTCGCGGCATTCAACGGATTGATTTTATCTGTGATTTTATAATCAATATTATAAATACCTGCTTGCGTATTCGGAGCAACGGTAACTTGTCCTGTTGTCGGGTTAATGGTGATGTTTGCATTAACCGTAGTTTGTGAAATAATAACGTTTGCTGGCAAAGCTGTTGCACCATTGAAAGCATCGTTTCCTAAAATATTGTTAACTGCTATTCCGCCTGTAAATCCGTTTAATGTGCCAGCATCATCTGTTGCGGAAATTGGCGGAGCGTCAACAACAATATTAACATCCGCAATGGCAAAGTTTCCAGGATTTAATTTATCAGCGATTTTATAAGTCAATACATAATTTCCGGCTGGAGTATTTGGCGCAACCGTTACACGGCCGTTAGCAGGGTTTAAAGTGACATTTGCATTTGAACTTGAAACCGTAGTTAAAGCTATATCATTAATATCTACCGTTGCGTTTTTAAACAAATCGTTAAACAAAACATCATTAACGGCAACTCCACCTAATAAACCATTCACGCTTCCATCATCATCATTGGCAATTGGTAAAAGCGAAACTACTTTAACATAAACGCTTGCTGCCGAAGTTTTTGTAGCGTCAAGTTTATCTGTAATCTCATAAGTAAGTACATAATCGCCTGCCGGTGTTCCATTTGCAACTATCACCTTACCAGTGGTGGTTTCTAAATTTACACCCGCATTACTAGTAGTTGTTTGTGCTAAAAGCACAGTGGTTAAAGTTGCTGTTGCACCGTTTATTAAATCGTTATTTAAAACATCTAAAACTGCAGTCCCTCCATTTAAACCTAGAACCTCCCCAGCATCATCATTTGCCACAATGGGGTTATCATTAACTGTAACCTCAATAATTACATTTGCCATAGCGGTTAAGTCTGGGGTTAACTTATCCTCTATTTGATACGTGACAGTATAAAAACCAATTGGAGCTCCTGGATTAACATTAACCTGTCCGGTGTTAACATCAATATTAAAATAATTATCATCACTAGAATAAAGTTGCAAAATAGTAACTTCTCCTATCAGCGGAGTTACTCCATTCAAGGTGTCATTAGATAACACATTTGCAACTGCAATTCCACCTGTCAGTTGATTTACTACTCCATTATCTTCAAGGGCAGTAATTACAGAGACACCAGAGTTAACTGTTACGGTTACATCGGCAACTGAAACCTCTCCGGGGTTAGCATTATCTTCTATCTGATATTTTAAAGTGTAAATTCCATTTGGTGTGCCTGCACTAACAACTACTGCACCTGTAGCTAGGTCTAAATTAATTCCAAGGTTTTCAGTAGAAATCTGTACAAGATTAATATCAGTTACAGACGGTGTTGACCCTGCTAAAATATCATTTACTAATACATTATCAACGGCATTGCCACCTGTAATTCCATTTGCAGAACCTACATCCGGATTGGCTAAAATATTTATATTCTCTTGTGTAACAGTTACAATTACATCTGCATAGGATGAGCTTTCTGAATTATTTTTATCCTGAACATAATACGCAACTGTATAAACACCATTTTCTGTACCCGGATCTACAATAACCTGACCTGTGTTAACATCCAAGTTAATTCCGGTGTTATTTGAAAAAGTTTGTTGAATATAAACATTGGCAAGAGTGGGAACAATACCTAACAAATCATCATTAGCCAATACATTTGCTACCGCTACTCCCCCAACTACACCCGATGCAGAACCGGCATCTTCTTTGGCTGTAAGTAATGAAAGTCCGCCAGTTACTTTTACAATTATATCTGCAAAAGATAAGTTTACCGGATTTAATTTGTCTTGAATCTGATAAGTTAATGTATAAAAACCATTTACAGAACCTGGATTAACAATAACCTGACCCGTATTAAAATCAATATTTATTGCCGAATTGTTCGAGAAAAGTTGTGAGATATAAACATCAGCAATATTTGGAACAGCTCCGTTAAACTCATCATTCAGTAAAATATTATCAACTGCAATACCGCCGCTTGTTCCATTTGCCACCCCTACATCTTCGTTTGCTTTAATCACATCAGCACTGCCTGTTACTTTAACAATTACATCAGCAGCACCTTTATTTGTAATATCTAACTTATCAATAACTTGATAAGTTAATGTAAAAAAGCCATTTGGTGTATTTGGAGCTACATTAACCTCGCCCGTTGCAACATTTAAAGTTATGCCGGGGATACTACTAAACAGCTCAGTTAGGTCTACATCTTCAATTTTAATAACACTTCCGTTAAATAAATCGTTTGCTAAGACGTTAATTACTGCCACTCCTCCTGTAACCCCATTTACTTCTCCGTTATCATCTTTGGTGTCTAAACTACCTGTTCCAATTACATTAACTGTTACATATGTTGTTGCAGTAACATTAACATCTGCTTTACTGGTAATTCTATAATTTAGAATGTATGGACCGCCAGGTGTATTTGGGGCAACTAAAACATTAGCCGTTGCTAGATCTAATGTGATTGCTGGGTCTGTACTCGATAAAAACTCAAGATTAACATTAGCAAGTGTTGCCACTTCTCCTGCCAGCTTATCATTTGCTAGAAGATTAAAAACCGCTATCCCTCCAGAAACTTCGGGTGCAGCACCTGCATCATGACTTGCAACAATAGGAGCATCAACAATACCCCCATTACTGTTGTTTGAATTAATAAAAACAGTCCCGTTGGTGAAAAGCAAAGGATTTTGTTTATCTGTAATTTTGTAAACTAAAGAGTAACTACCCGTAGGTAATGGGTTTGTTAAACTAATTTCTCCGGTATTTATATTTAAATTAAGGTTTGGATTTGAAGTTGAAACTTGTGAAAGATTAAGTTTAGCGAGAGCAGCGAAAGACCCATTTAAAAAATCATTTGCCAACACATTCCCAACAACTGTCCCAGTGGTTACTTCGTTTACATAAGCGTAATCATCTATTGCCCTAATTACACCTAATGAAGTCTTTGCAGAATTATCAACTAAATTTAAATCAGGTTGATCTGCTTTAATTGCCACAGTGTTTGTATAGCTCCCAAATGGGCCTACTTTAGCTGTTATAACAATTGAAGCGGTACCGTTTACAGGTAAACTACCTAATAACCAGATTGGATCAGTAAATGTCCCGACACTAGGTACTGCGCTTACTAAAGTATAACCTGATGGTAAAACATCTGTCACCCTTGTATTGGTAGCAACACTGGGTCCACTGTTTTTAACAGTTACCGTAAAAACCACATTATCATTAACTTTTGCAATGCTTACATCTGAACTAACACTAATAAATAAGTCAGCAGTTTGAGCATTTGCTTTATTTAAAAGGAAAATTAGAGAGAAAAAAACAAGAAATCCACGGAGAACGTGGCAACTTTTAAAGTATGAGGTTTTAACCATGTTTTTGGTTGGGATATTTTTGAGAGGAAAATAAGTTAATGGTCATGTTTTATAAATTCAGCGAAAATTTTCTTTAATTAAAATCGCTTAAACAACATAAAAAGCTAACAACTATAAAAATAGCTTTTGAAACAGCAACTCCCTGTTAATTTTATGCACATACTGTTGATTAAATGAATTTTAACAAAAAATTAATCGCAAAAAAAAATCCTCGAAGTTAACCTTCAAGGATTTTTTAGACTTTATTCTGATTTTGTTAAAAAACAAAAACAGTAAGCAAATTCAATTAAAACTTAGCCTTTTAAGTGCCCAATTAACAAATTAGCCAATTCAACACCAATTCTTTCTTGTGCTTCGTTAGTTGCAGCGCCAATATGTGGGGTTAAAGAAACCTTAGGATGTTGTAACAATTCAACCAAAGGAGTAGGTTCGTTATCAAAAACATCTAATCCTGCAAAAGAAACTTTTCCGCTATCTAAAGCTTCAATTAAAGCCTTTTCATCAATAGTTCCACCTCTTGAGCAGTTAACAATACCAACTCCTGGTTTTACTTTTTCAAATTCTTCTTTTCCTAAAACAGGTTTTTCTGTAAACGGAATATGTAAAGAAATAAAATCAGCTTCAGCTAAAAGTGTATCTAAACTTACTTTTGTAACTGGTACATCTACTTTAGTACCACCAGAAAGCTCTAATTGTAAAGTAGCTGGAATATCGTATAAATCGAAAGCTAAAACATCCATACCTGCTCCTAAAGCAAGTTTAGCAGTTTCTTTACCAATACGACCAAAACCAATGATACCCAATTTTTTACCTTTTAACTCAACGCCTTTAGCGTAAGCTTTTTTAAGTGCATTAAATTTGGTAGCACCTTCAACTGGCATTTTACGGTTAGCATCGTAAACAAAACGAACACCGTTAAAAAGATGTGTAAAAACTAATTCAGCAACAGATTGTGAAGAAGCTGCAGGTGTGTTTTCAACCGCTATACCTTTACTTTTTGCATAGGTAACATCAATATTATCCATACCAACACCACCACGGCCAATTACTTTTAAATTTGGGCAGGCGTCAATCAACTCTTGTCTAACTTTGGTAGCACTTCTAACTGTAATACCATCGTAAGCGTTTAGCTTCGCAGCCAACTCTTCTTGTGGAATATTATTTGTATCAACCTCAATTCCGGCGTCTTCTAATAGTTTTTTACCTACTGGATCTATTCCGTCGTTTGCTAAAATTCTCATTAAATTATCTATTTTTTGGGTTTGGTATTTAAACGTTTTTTTCTGCAAAATCTTGCATTGCTTCCACTAAAACATGAACGCTGGTAATAGGCAAAGCATTGTATAAAGAAGCTCTGAAGCCACCTACACTTCTGTGTCCTTTAATGCCAATACATCCTTTTTCTTCTGCATATTTTAAGAATGGTTTTTCTAAATCTGCATTCTCCATTACAAAACAAACACTCATATTTGAACGATCTTCTACCACTGCTGTACCTTTAAACAATGGGTTTCTATCAATTTCGGTATATAAAGTTTTTGCTTTAGCGATGTTTTCTTGCTCAATTGCAGCAACACCACCTTTTGCTTTTAACCATCTTAAGTTTAACATAGAAACATATACAGAGAACACTGGAGGTGTATTGTACATAGATTCTGCGTCAATTTGCTTTTGGTAATCTAACATTGAAGGAATGGTACGACCAGATTTTCCTAAAATATCATTTTTAACAATTACTAAAGTTGCACCAGCCGGGCCAATATTCTTTTGAGCACCAGCATAAATCAAATCAAAATCAGCAACATTAATTACCTTACTGAAAATATCAGAAGACATATCGCTCACTTTAAGAACGCTAGTTTGCGGGAAGTTGTGTATTTGTGTACCGTAGATAGTGTTATTTGAAGTAAAATGGAAATATGCACTATCAGCATCTATGGTGTAATCTTTAGGAATATAGCTGTAGTTTTTATCTTTTGATGATGCAATAACTTCTACATTTCCAATCAATTTAGCCTCAGCGAAAGCTTTTTTAGCCCAAACACCAGTTTCTAAATAAACAGCTTTTTTATCAGCAGGTAATAAGTTTAAAGCAGCCATTGCAAATTGCATACTTGCACCACCCTGTAAAAATATAACCGAATAACCTTCTGGTACGTTCAAAAGTTCTTTTACTAAACTAATAGCCTCATCCATAACCGCTACAAACTCTGTAGCTCTGTGCGAGATTTCTAGAATAGATAAACCAGTATCATTAAAATTTAAAACTCCTTGTGAAGCTTGTTTAAATACTTCTTGTGGCAAAATGCAGGGACCTGCACCAAAATTGTGTTTCATTTATTTAAAGTTTGGTGTAAATTATTGTGGAAAAATACCGCACAGGTCATTATACTTAGAACGTATAATTTTTTTTGTGCGATGCTAGGCGTCATTCTTTATAGAATTAAGGTGCAAATTTATGATAAACATTGGTCAAGTCCTATTTTATTTTAAAATTTCGTAATCAATCTTACATTCAGTTGCCTTGATGTTAAATAATTAGGAATTGCATACTTATTATTACTAACGTCTGTAACCCACAAGTATGATACCGTATTGTTGATATTTAACAAATTAAACACTTCTGCATAGATAATAATGGATTTAAAGTACCTAGCTAAGAGTGCAGGTTTATGCGAGCTTGCAGGGTCTAAAATATCTTTTGAAAAACCAATATCTAACCTTTTATAAGCTGGGATATTAAAGGTTTGTTGGTAACGTTCAGACGATGGAGGACCTGTTGGCAGTTTAGAGCCATAAAGCAAATTCAAATGGACTTTATAAGTTGGGCTGTTAAACAGTTTATCCTGAAAAAATGCGGAAAAATTCACCCTTTGATCCGTTGGTCTTTTAATAAAGCCTGGATAAATAGTTTCCGTACTGCCGTTTGGATTAGTTTTAATGTAAGAATCGCCTTCAATATCTTCAGCGGTTTTCATGATAGACAACCTAAAAGAAGATTCCAAATCTTTTACAAACTCTCCACTAATTCTAAAATCTAACCCTGTAGCGTAACCTTTTGCTTGCTGATCGGCATAATATCTTATCCTTAAGTTTTCGATATCATAAGGAGTTAAATTATACAAGCTTTTATAATACGCTTCTGCTAAAAAGTTAAGCTTTGTACCTAAACCATCAAATTTACTATCAGAAGAAAACACATAATGAATTGATTTCTGTGATTTAGCATTCGCATTTAAAGAACCGTCAAAGTTTCTGGTTTCCCTATAAAAAGGAGGTTGCACATATAAGCCAGTTGCAAACCTATAAACTGTTTGGTCATGATTTTTAGGTGTATAAGCAAACACAACCCTTGGGCTAGGAATAAACTCTTTGGTGTAATTGTTATAATTGAACCTTAAACCTCCTGTAAAAGAAAGTTGAGGGCTAATATCTGTAGTGTTTTGCAAATAACCAGTATATCGTATAGTATTTACGCTATTTGCTACATCAACTGATTGGGTTAGCACAAAATCATTAAAGCTGTTTGGTATTGAAAACCCTGCTGAATCAATCAACTCAAACTCTTTCAAATTATCAGCTATTTTATCGTACTGAAACCTAAAACCTGTTTCCCAGAAAGATTTTTTTGTGCTATAGTTCAATTTAAGTTCTGATGCGTAAACATCTGCCCTAAGCTCATTTCTTCCATAATTTTGGTAAGCACCAATTCCTCGGTTAGCTTTTACTTGTCCAAAAGTTCCGCTAGCAAAATCGTTTTCAATTTCATCGAAAATATAAGTCCCCAAAATATCGAAGTTCTCTTTTTCAGTAATTAAAAACATGGAATTAATCCACTTTAAATTGAGTTTACTGCTAACTTGACTATTAAAAGTGAAGGCGGCTACAGTATTGGTGTATTCGTCTTTCTCCTGCCCTTCGTAATCTACGTTTAACCTCAATATTTCGTTTAAAGTACCAAACTCGGTGCTACGAGATTCTGGAACTAAACCAAACTTGCTACTATTATAAGCTCCAAAAAAGTTAATGCTATTCTTCTTATTGATTTGATAATTAAGTAGCCCCTGCAAATCATGAAATTGTGGCTGATAAGCACCTACAACAGGCTGAGCATTCAAAATAAACTTGTTCTGCTTGTTTCGGTAACCAATAACACCACTAAACTTTCCTTCTTTAGCAAAAGCCGTTGCGGATAAACCATTTGTACCAATACCGAAAGTGTATTTTACAGAATCTGTAGTTTTATACTGTACATCTAGCACAGAAGAAAGCTTATCGCCATAGCGAGAAGTAAAACCACCGGCAGAAAACTTAACATTAGATACTAGATCGGGGTTAATTAAGCTTAAACCTTCTTGCTGTCCGTTACGCACTAAGTAAGGCTTATAGATTTCAATATCATTGATGTAAATCAAATTCTCATCAAAATTACCACCCCTAACAGAGTATTGCGAGCTTAACTCGTTATTGGTAGAAACACCAGGTAATTGCTTTAAAATAGACTCGAAACTTTGAGAAACATTTGGGTTAGACGAAGCTAGTTTTGCATCAATGTTAATCATCCCGGTATTGCGTACAGACTGATCACTTACCACAACCTGTTTTAAGCTTTGTAAGTCTTTTACTAAAACTACCGAAAAGTCTTGATCAATATTTTTGTCGATAAAAAGGTCAATAGCTTTAGGTTGATAGCCCAAATAGGTGAACAGCAACTTATAATTGCCTTTTTTAAAACTGAATTTAAAAACTCCTTGGCTATTTGTATTGGTAGAAAGCTGTGTTCCTTTTACGGAAACATGTACGCCTTCAAGTGGCTCATTTTCTGAGTTATTTACTGTGCCTGCAATTTTAAATACACTTTGGGCATTTAAAAATAATGGAAACAGAAATAATAAAAAGAAAATTCTAATCATGTGATTGCGCAAATCAGACGGTTAACATGTCTGGAGAAATATTTCTCAATTCTGCAATGGTATGTACAGGATCTGTTGACCCAAAAATTGCATTTCCTGCAACTAAAACATTTGCACCTGCTTTTAAAAGCGCCAACGAGTTATGAATACTTACCCCCCCATCAACCTGTATCATTAAGTTAGGGTTTAACTCTGTAGCCAACGCTTTAACCTCACGAACTTTTTGGTAACTGTGTTCAATAAAAGTTTGTCCGCCAAATCCGGGGTTAACGGTCATAATCAACACTAAATCTAAATCTGCAAT
Source organism: Pelobium sp. (assembly GCA_037968815.1). Taxonomy (GTDB): domain Bacteria; phylum Bacteroidota; class Bacteroidia; order Sphingobacteriales; family Sphingobacteriaceae; genus Pseudopedobacter. The sequence goes on from JBBKWF010000015.1 coordinate 9,125, forward strand.
AATATCTTTTAAAAAGGATACTGGCGTATGTGGATTTAAAGCAACACCTGCTTTGCAACCTAATTCTTTTATAGATTGTACTGTACGGTGAAGATGCGTACAAGCTTCGTAATGTACCGTAATAATATCGGCACCGTATTGCTTAAACTCCTTTAAATACCTATCCGGATTTACAATCATTAAATGCACATCCAAAGGTTTTGTAGCAAAGTTTTTTACGGCAGCCATTACCGGAAAACCAAATGAAATATTCGGAACAAATTGCCCGTCCATTACATCAACATGAATCAGTCCTGCTTCACTTTTGTTCAACATTAAGATATCATCTTCTAAGTTTGCAAAATTTGCTGAAAGAATTGACGGAGAAATTATTGGCTTCATGCATCAAAGATAATAAATAAGCGTTCTTTTAGAAATAATATCGAAATGCAACAGCAAACATGATATTTTGAATATATTTAGCATTAACAATATATGCGATACCTTTTTATAGTTTTAATATTTTTAATTAGCTCAACGCTGAAAGCGCAAGTTTACACTGCGTCTGAAATGTATGTGCATCTATTTTCGCCTGCCCCTATCGTTGATATTGAAGCGGTAAGTAATGAGGCCAAAGCAAAATTGAACACTACAAAAAAAGAAGTTGAAATTGAAATCCCTATAAACAGCTTTACTTTTAAAAAAGCATTGATGCAAACGCATTTCAATGAAAAATATATTGAGAGTTCAAAACATCCTACCGCCACTTTTCATGGAAAATACTTGGAGAACTTTGAGCCAGTAAAAGACGGTGTATACACTTTAACATTAGTTGGAAAGTTCAATATTCACGGTGTAAGCAAAGCTAAGTCTGTTAAATGTGTTGTTACCGTTAAAAACACTAAAATTTTTTTCGAGACAAGCTTTGAGCTTTTAAGTTCCGATTATAAAATCAAAGCACCAGACGTCATCTATCGTAAAGTTGGACAAGAGGTGACAATTGAATCAAATGGCTTTTTATCTCTTGTTATCAAATGATTAAGGATCATTAGAACAAAGAAATCATGTCCAAAAAAATCCATATTTATGTAAAGATCCAAACCTACAAAGAAAGACTACAATTGTTTTTCAAGCAATCCGAAAATAGAGGTATGAATGTCTAATAAACAATTTAAAAAGGGAAGGTTCATGAAAATATTGACAATAATTGGAGTTGTTTTTATAGTTGTGTTTGCATTTAGTTTTTACATGAGTATCAAAACGAAATCAACAGACATTAGTAAGCATCAACCTTTTCAACAGTATGTAAACCAAACAGTCACATTACAGCAAGAAGCTGTACTCTACAAAGAACTTAAACCGTTTAACAACAACTATCCTTACACCATAATTGATGATATGCACCCATTATGGGAATATTACCAGCGGCTCAGTATATCAGATCAAAAAGAGCTTACTAAAATAAAAACATTTCCTGCTGGGACTAAAATCAATTTTCAGAAAGCCGTCAACTACGCAAATGGTGTTTCTGGCAACTCTACTCCGTTAATTTTTGGAGTAATCTTAGATGGAGCTAAAAAACACAAAGTAGGTTATCAATGGGGAGAAAAAAGTGCTATGAGGTTTTTTGATGGGGTGAAAAAATGTTGGTTCTTTCATCAAGCAGTTTGGCAACAGCAAAAAGACACTAGTTTTTACGCTTTACCGGTAGCTAAATGGTGGTAAAAAAATCGTCATCACATCATTCAAGCAGATGTAATTATCCTTTTAAACTAAAAACGCCTTGATTCTTTACGAATCAAGGCGTTTTATATATCAATCCAGCCTTCGGTCATCAGACCTCCGACATCGGACTTATTTTTAACTAAGCGTCAGTTTTTGGAGCTTCTTCTCTTGGTGGGCGAGGTAATAAAGCTTTACGAGAAAGTTTCAATTTACCTTGTTTATCCACGTCCAATAATTTAACTGTTACTTCGTCACCTACTTGGAAAATACCATCCATAGTTTCGTAACGTTTCCAGTCAATTTCAGAGATGTGTAACAAACCATCTTTACCCGGCATAATCTCTACAAATGCACCAAATGGCATAATAGATTTCACTTTACCTTCGTAAGTTTCGCCAACTTCTGGTTTAGCAACTATGTTTTTGATACGAGTAGTTGCTTGGTCGATAGCTGCTTTGTTATCCGCAAAAATCTGAATGTGACCTTTGTTATCTTTCTCCTCAACAGAGATAGTAGCGCCAGTTTCACGTTGCATTTCTTGGATAATTTTACCACCCGGACCTATAATTGCACCAATAAATTCTTTATCGATAACCAATGAAACAATACGCGGAGCATGGGGCTTAAAGTCTTCACGAGGCGCAGTCATTGTTTTTTCAATCTCACCTAAAATGTGTAAACGACCGTCTTTAGCTTGATTTAAAGCGTTAGATAACACTTCGTAGCTTAAACCGTTCACTTTTAAATCCATTTGGCAAGCAGTAATACCGTTTTTAGTACCAGTAACTTTAAAATCCATATCTCCTAAGTGATCTTCATCACCTAAAATATCAGATAAAATAGCGTATTTTCCAGTTGCTTCATCAGAGATTAAACCCATTGCAATACCAGAAACTGGAGCTTTTAACTGAATACCGGCATCCATCAAAGCTAATGTACCCGCACAAACGGTAGCCATAGATGAAGAACCGTTAGATTCTAAAATATCAGAAACGATACGGATAGTATAAGGATTATCAGCATCAGCAGGTAATACTTTTTTAATTGCTCTCATGGCTAAGTTACCATGACCAACTTCACGACGGCCAACTCCTCTATTCGGACGAGCCTCACCAGTTGAGAATGCAGGGAAATTATAGTGCAATAAAAATTTATTGTAACCATTGATGAAAGCACCATCAATCATTTGTTCATCAGATTTAGCACCTAAAGTAACAGTAGTTAATGATTGTGTTTCGCCACGTGTGAAAATTGCAGAACCGTGAGCAGAAGGCAAATAACCTACTTCACTCCAAATTGGGCGAACTTCAGTTGTTTTTCTACCGTCTAATCTAATTCCTTCATCCAATAACAATGCTCTTACGGCATCATACTGCACATCATGGAAATATTTTTTAGCTAAAAACTTATCAGAATCTGTCGCTCCTTCTGGCAATGCATCTAAAACTTCTTTTTGGATAGCTTTAAATTGCGCAGAACGGTCATCTTTACCTGAGTTTGATTTAGCAACTGCATAAACTTTATCGTAAGTATCAGCAGTAATTTTTGCTTTTAATTCTAAATCACTGTTTTCATGGCAGTAAGTTCTCTTTTCAGTTTTACCAACTAAACGACCTAGTTCCACTTGTGCAGCAACTTGTTTTTTAATGGCATCGTGTGCAAATTGAATTGCTTCAATTAAATCAGCTTCAGCAATTTCATCAGCTTCACCTTCAACCATGTTAATGTCCTTTGCAGAACCAGCAACAATAAATTCTAAAGTAGCTCTTTCTAATTCAGAACGTAATGGGTTAATCACCAACTTACCGTCGATTTTTGCCACACGAACTTCAGATATTGGTCCGTTAAACGGAATATCTGAAACAGCGATAGCTGCCGAAGCTGCTAAACCTGCCAATGCATCAGGCATAATATCTTTGTCTGATGAAATTAAGGAAATCATCACCTGCGTATCAGAATGATAATCTTCTGGGAATAAAGGACGTAAAGCCCTATCAACGATTCTCGAAATTAAAACTTCGTAATCAGATAATCTAGCTTCTCTTCTTAAGAAACCTCCAGGGATACGACCAGCTGCCGCATATTTCTCCTGGTAATCAACGGATAAAGGAAGGAAGTCGACACCTTCTTTTGCATCTTTGTTACTAACAACAGTAGCTAATAGCATCGTATCACCTTGTTTCACAACCACTGATCCATCAGCTTGTTTAGCTAATTTTCCAGTTTCGATCTCAATGATACGGCCATCGCCTAAATCAATCGACTGTTTAAACACATTTAAACTCATATTTATTATTTTTATCGGTGCAAAAATACGGTTTTATATCTGTTTTTCAGGTGGGTTATAAAAATTGTTTGATTTTGAAGGCTGGAGTCACCCTGAGCGGAGTCGAAGGGTGGCGCTGTTGCAATCCCTAAGTTCTTCCGCACTCACTCAATTAAACGAAAGGCCAAAGGAGTTATCATATCATCCTGAACGGATTCGAAGGATGAAAAGGTGCTGTTGTGCAAGTAATTCTTGACAGTCTGGCTTTCCGCTCATACTTCACAGGCATTAACCACATGCCGGTATCCGCTTTAATCCAGTTTATTTAACGCGGGTTTGGTGGGAATTTACTTTGGTTTTAATTACGATATCCGTACTTCTCAAACTTTCTAGCGATGCCATTTTTTCAACCCGTCATCGCGAAGCCGAGCGTTAGGTTGAGAAAAGGCGCTGTGGCGATCTCTGTGTTTTTTTTTGCATTTGCTTGGTAAACCGAATTATCAAAGAATTAAGAGTCTGGAGACTCCTTTTCATTTGTTAATCCGTAGAGACGCTTCGCTTAACTCTACAGACAGTTGGATGTATGAAAAAAATTATTCAAAACTACTTGCTTGAATCATAGAAATCGGACAGTTGGTTCTTTAATTTCACTTGGAAGACTTGTTTTTTACACGTCAACCTATTAAGAATTGAGGTAAGTGGTAAAAGCAATCTAAAAAGTTTTCCTACTAGTAGAATTTAAAAAAATTGGTTTTGAAATTTCAATTAAAAATAGAACCAAACAAAGAACTAAAGCCCAACAAGATATAATTACAGAAACTTTACCCAAATCACTATCCCAATTGTTATGTATATTATAAATACTCCCCTTAACAACAAGTAAAACGGGTATTATTTGTATAAACATTATTGGAAGTCCTATAATAATAAACTTAAGAAACACTACCCAACACCCCTTATCTAAACCTTTAACGTTTAAAAGTTCATAAATTGGTCTATAAGGAATTGTGAATCGAACTATTGGCTTAAGTAGCTTAAAATTCGAATTAACATCCCATGGAATGTTGTAATTTTTAGAAAATACTTTATCTATTAAATGTTCTAACTCATTTCGGTAGAACAACACTTTCAAATAAAAAAGATATAGTATAGCAATTAGCGCTGGCGTGGCTTGGTTTAATATTTTAACGTCTTTAATATCTATTCCGCCTAAACTAATACCTTCATTTAAGTTAGAAGACGTTATTAAATAATAAACAATTATCAGAGCGAACAACCACTTATTATAGAGATTAATTTGCGACATAACTAAATTTATAGAGTCTCTTAATCTAATTTCGTACTCTTTATTCTTTTCATGATCTAAATTTTCTACAAACTCTTCAACTAAGGGGGACATCTGTTTAATTTTTATAATTTTTACCAAATAAAGTTAATACAATTTTTTAGATAGAGCTAAACCCAACTGTCCGGAGTCTTAAGCGAAGCGTGACTTCGGATTAATAAATAGAAAAGAGTTTCCAAACTCTTTAAAAGCAAAACCTATCTACCAGCTGTTCGACATGTTAGCGTAGCGCATGTCGAACTTAAAAATAAAACGGATTTGTAATCCGCCTAAACCTATTTGTGAGATGCTTCCTATCGTCAGCATGACGAAGTGTAAATTTAAAACCCAACTATCCGGAGTCTTAAGCGAAGCGTGAATCGGATTAATAAATAGAAAATAGTTTCCAAGCTCTTTATTACAAAAACTAAACTTACTCCGCTAGTGCGAGCTTGTAGCTCGTCACTTTAAACATTAGCGGCAGTTATAATTTGGAACGAGCTACAAGCTCGCACTAGCCTGGGGAGTTATTGAAAGAGGAATCAACACCAGCTATGCCTTGCTCGTCTAGCATTTTAGAAAAATCTGGAAGCCAACCTGCTATTCTAAATATTAGCTTAGCATAAATCGAAATAATAAAAACGGATTTACAATCCGTCTTTATCTATGTCTTTCTCTATTGCTGTAATTTTAAGAACATATGCTTTACCTAAACTAAGCTTGAAGTGTTTGCCTTGTAATATCTCCTTAACTTTAGCATCGTTAATGAGTACTTCATATAAGTCTCTAGCTACTGCAGAGCCCGAAATATTATTTTTTACTTTACCATTTTCTAGCTCTAAACTAAAGCCATAGTCTGATTTATTTCTGTTGCCTAGGCTATGAAAATCCGACTTTGTAAAGTTGATTTCTTGTTCTTCTGTTACTGCTTTTTTGAACTGAATAGCAAAGACTGGCAGGTATCTTTTCCAAAGCGGATAATATAAATTTGTTTCAATCATGTAATAAGTGGATAATAAACGGGATGTTTTTTGGCTAAAGTAAACAAAATCGCTGTAAATCATGGGTAATCGCCTCCTATTTACAATGTGAATTTGCAATTCAGCCTGATTTCTTGTTCGCTATTTAAGCGTACACTGAAATCTAAAACTAAAAAACTATATAAACTTCATTTAAAACATTTTGAAACAAAACATATAAAACATCGTAGAAGAGCCCGAAATAGAACCCAATAATTTACAGACAAATATTAAATAGCTATGATTACAACATTACCTTCTTTCAAACTTAAAATCAAAACAAACTATTCAGATTCTAGTTATAGAAATCAGTTTTTCAATAAAGTCATTATCACTTTATTATTAATTTCTTCCACTTTTTGTTTCAAATTATCTGCTCAAGTTGCTAAGATAGGTACGTCCGCTTCGGCTTCCGCAACAAATACCATAGCAAGTTTTACAGTGCCAGCAGGAACAAATCGTTTACTTATTGTAACCGCCTCTGATGCTGGATCAACAGACATTATTAGTGTAACATTTAATGGAACAAATATGATTGAGTCCAAAGAAGTAAATGATGGCACTGCAGTAGATGCAATCTATACTTTAGCATTGGGCACAAGCGCTAGCTCTACTACGGGGTCTATTGTTATTACTAGTTCAACTCTCGCCCATATTGATAAAGTAATTACTGCGAACGTATTTGAAAAAGTAAATCAAACTACTTCTTTATCAAGCATTCTGGGTACGCAAGGCTCAACTACACCTTCAAGTAGTACTTTAAATGTAACAAGCAACGCTGGAGATTTAGTATTTGATCTTTTTGACACATGGAAATCAACCGCAGGTAGCACCCACTCGGCAGGAAGCGGACAAACCCTAACCCAAGCTACTACTGCAATGGCGCTCTCTTATGGTTTTGGATGGATAAGTACAAGTACAAAAGCTGGCGCAAATAGTGTAAGTATGAGCAGATCTACTACAGATCATATCGCTATGATTCATATTGCTTTCAATATTAAAAGCGACAATGTGGTTCTTCCCGTTAATCTTAAGTCTTTTAATACTCTAATTAGCAATAAACAACCCAAACTAGTTTGGACTACTGTTAGTGAAGTAAATTTTGATTATTTTGAAGTAGAAAAACGCTTGGATGGCACAGAATTTTATTCAATCGGGAAAGTGTTTTCTAAAAATAATATTGCAGGTAGCGATTACGAGTATAATGCACTAGATGAAGCTTTTGGTCAACAATATTACCGTTTAAAGGTTGTTGATTTAGACGGCACTTACAAGTACAGTTCAATTGTGTTTTTAAAAACTGGGATAACAGAAGCACTTTCTTTAAAAGTTTTCCCTAACCCAACGGTAAGCTCACTTACTATAGATCACCCAAAAGCAAACTCAGGTTCTATTATAAAAATCATAAGTCTTGATGGTAAAATCATTTCTTCTCACTCTATTTCTATAGACGCAACACAAACTAAAATATCTGTTGAAAGTTTAGTTAGTTCTAACTATCTAGTGATTTTCGAGAATAACGGAGAGCTTATGAGTAGCAGATTTGTAAAACAATAACCTACTAATAAATCAGTCTTTTTATAATTGATAAGAAGACTGGTTTATTGTTATTCCTATAAAATTATCCGAAGTGATTAAGCATAGCTTGACTTCGGATTTTTTTTTGAGAAAGAGACTTTCTCAACTCTAAAACGGTGAATTAACGAAACGGAAAAAAAGAAAGCCCTAATCCAAGATAATCAGCCTCTGCGTTATGTATATATAATTTTGTTTCTGCGGCCAGCCAACTTGTGAAACCATATTTAACGGCAAATGTCCAATAGCTTTTTTGCTTTTGAGGGTTATTATAGTGCAAATAGTATCCAAATTTAGTACTAAGATCAATTCTACCTAAATTTACAGCAGGCCCAAAAGCTATACCCACCCTCCAGTGGTCATACGAAGTTGCAAAAGACTGGTTTGTCGTTTTATGATTTATAATATCATAAACTGTATGGTAATAAACAGCATCGGTACCTAAGCCTAAATCCACTACCGAATTTATACTATACTGATAACCTAAATAAACTCCGTTTTTATACAAACCTTTATTGCCTCCACCATCTACCCCTCTTTTACCAAAATTAATCCCCAACTCTAAGTGATGTTTTTTAAACAGAGGCGCTTCATAGCCAAGAGTATCTCTTTTTGTACTTCTAGACTGGTTAAGCTTTCTGGAAATGCCAATCCCTACATTGCTTATATTTGTTCCTAGATTTGGTAGTTTAAGTGCTCCGTTAGAGAAATGCGATAGGTCTACACTTGCAAAAGCCGTCATCATTTCACTTATATCAGTTTCAACCTCTAAGCCTAATTTCAAATAAAAATTAAGATGACTACCTATCAACGGATTTTGACTATTTAAATTGGTTTTAGTGGTATAACCGAGTCCAATTGCAGGCAAAAGATTAAAATCAACTTTATTTAATCTATATAAACTTACATTTAACCCTGCCAATACACTATAGCTTCTCCCAAAAGTGTGCTCAACTTTTGCTACTTCAAGATTATTAAGGTCTTTATAATTAAAAATAAAATTAATGCTTTTGACATTTAGTTTTCTAACCCAATCGGTAGGATTATCAACCGTACTTACTTTATAAATAAGCTCCCCACCAAAAACAACTCCTTCCATTTTGCCTTTAGTAGGCAAATACGCTATGGACTTCTGAAAATTAACTGCAATACTATTTCTTAATGGTAAATCTTGATTAAAAGAACCTTGTGCAAAGCAAGTATTAAGTAAAAGTGTAAATAGAATGACAAGAATACTTCTTGTAAAAGAGTTCATAAATAAATCGCTTGACGACAAATTTAATTTAATATCTTCTATCTTCATTATCAAAAACCTAAGTCTTGCATCACTTCATGGTTAACCATAGAATAAGTATTATTAAAATAAAAACATTATATTAAAAACTCCTCTACTATAGAGGTAATGATAGTTGCATTCAGTTATCATCGTTAAATATTAACAATACTCATTAATCAAATTAAAACATCATGTTAGAAAACTTAATAAATCTTGTAAAGGAAAATGCTGGAGAGTCAATTATTAATAACTCTGAGGTACCAAACGAAAAAAATGAAACAGTAGTTGAAGTAACTGGACTTTCTATAATGGATACGTTTAAAAATGCGGTTTCAAACGGTGAGATTTCTCAACTAACTAGCTTATTTAACAACGACCCTAAAGCAGCAGAAAGCTCACAGTTAGCTAATAACGCTAAAAGCAACGTGATAACTAGCTTAATAGAAAAAGCTGGTATAAGCCCTGAAATTGCTTCTAAAATAGCAACTGTGGTTGTTCCTTTGGTAATGTCTAAACTGGTAAGTAAAACCAATGACCCAAACAATAGTAGTTTCAATATTCAAGATATGATTGGAAGCCTTACCGGCGGAGAAGGTGGTTTTGATGTAGGGAGTTTACTAGGTGGATTAACTTCTTCTGACGATGATGATAAAAAAGGGAATAGCATGGGCGGAATAGGTGGTGCACTTGGCGGTTTGTTCGGTAAGTAATAATTAAAGAAATCAATAAAGGACTCTTTCAGGAGTCCTTTCCTTTTCCCCATTGGCAATGTTTATTTTGAACGGTGGCGCAGATGACTTTTATTTTTTGAACTAGTCTTTCTTTTTACCACTAAAGAATGAATGAGTCTGGAACTCCTTTCTTTTTTTTAATACTTAAAAACGCTTCGCTTAACTATTAGCACAGTCTGGAAAATAGTCCTTTTTATATCACAAAAAATGAAATAATTATATTCATTTAATGAAATGTGAAACAAATGGGTTAAAAAAAAACCTTGATAGCAATAAGCTTCACCCATCAATTATCTCCTTCCAATTGACTATTTTTGCGCACTATGGAAGACCAAACACCAAAACCTTCTCGTCGCGTTCGCTATAAAGGCACCCACCCTAAATCTTTTAAGGAAAAGTATAAGGAATTGAATCCTGAAAATTTTTCGGAGGCTGTAGAGAAAGTAATGCAAAAAGGAGGTACTCCGGCAGGGATGCACCGTTCTATTTGTGTGGATGAAATTTTGGAGTTTTTAAATATCCAACCCGGGCAAATTGGAATGGACGCTACTTTAGGTTATGGCGGACATAGTTTAGAAATGTTAAAGTGTTTGGTACCAAATGGGCATTTGTACGCTACTGATGTTGACCCCTTTGAACTCCCTAAAACAAAAGAAAGGCTGGCTACCTTAGGTTATGGACCTGAGGTTTTTACAGCTAAAAAAATGAATTTTTCTAACATTGATTTAATTGCTTACGAAGCAGGGCCTTTAAATTTTGTTTTAGCAGATTTAGGTGTTTCATCTATGCAGATAGACAACCCGGATAGAGGTTTTTCTTTTAAAATTGATGGCCCTTTAGATTTACGATTAAATCCAAATAGTGGCATATCCGCAACTACATTATTAAAAAAAATATCGCAAGAAGACCTAGAAGAATTATTTATTGACAACTCTGACGAGCTACATGCAGCAGAAATTGCAGAAGCTATTATACAAGCGATTGCCAGAGGGGAGCAAATTACAACGACTACTCATTTAAAAGAAATAATTAAAGATGCATTAGTTTTTATTGCCCCAGCAAATAGAGTCGAAGAGACTAAAAAAGCTTGTCAACGCTGTTTTCAGGCTTTAAGAATTGAGGTAAATAATGAATTTGGTGTATTAGAGAAGTTTTTAGAAAAGCTTCCTGATGCTTTAGCATCTGGAGGTAGGGTTGCTATACTCTCTTTTCACTCTGGGGAAGACCGTAGGGTTAAAAAAATATTTAAAGCTTTTTATAGAGGCGGTATTTTTAGTGAGGTTGCACCTGATCCAATCAGAGCTTCAGCTGAAGAAACTCGAAGTAATCCTAGAGCAAGATCTGCAAAATTAAGATGGGCAATTAAAGCTTAAATATGATTAGACCATAGTTTTTCAAGTCCACTTTTTTTATGCTTTTTAGCTACTAATCTTTATCTTTCAGCTCACCTAAATGTGCTACATCTTTTAAATCAAAAGGAGTTTCTTGGTATACAAAGTAATTTAACCAGTTATTAAACAGCAAATTCGCATGACCCGTCCAACAAACTAAAGGAGAGTTTTTTGGGTTATCATCTCTATAATAATTCTGAGGAACTGGAACATTAAGCCCTCTATCAACATCTCGCTGGTATTCGCTATGAAGCATAAGTGGCGCATATTCTGAATGCCCAGTAAGGTAAAACTCGCGTCCTCCTCTTGATGAAGCTATGGCTATTCCAGCATCTTCAGATTCCGACAAAATAGAAACACCTTCTTTGCTTGCTACATCATCTTTTAAAATAGTAGTATGTCTGCTGTGAGGGATAAAAAATTCATCATCAAAACCTCTGAATAACGGATGCCCATTTTCTGTAGCCGTATGTTTAAAAACACCAAACAGTTTTTCAGCTAATGGTACTTTTTGTACACCGTAAAAATAATGGAGCGCAGCCTGAGAAGCCCAACAAATGTACATTGTAGAGGTAACGTGGTTTCTGGCCCAATCAAATATTTTGGTTACTTCATCCCAATAGGTTACTTTTTCAAAATCTAACATTTCAACAGGCGCACCGGTAATAATCATCCCATCGTAATAGTTATCTTTAATTTTACTAAAACCTTTATAGAATGCTTTTAAATGCTTTTCGGAAGTATTTTTAGACGTATGCGAATCAAGTCTTAAAAACTCTACCTCCACCTGTAATGGGTTATTAGATAACAACCTTACAAAATCGGTCTCAGTAGTTATTTTAATAGGCATTAAGTTAAGAATCAGCACACGCATTGGGCGAATATCCTGAATATCTGCCCTCAGTTCGTTCATCACAAATATGTTCTCTTTTTTTAAAAGCTCAATTGCAGGAAGGTTATCGGGTATCTTAACTGGCATATTTATATTCTCTTGTTCTTTTTTATCTGCGCAAAAGTATAAAGAATTAATCGTAACCGTAAAATCAAAAATAATGTAGTTGTAATTTATAATCAGCCTTAGTAAAGTAACTAAGTTAATCCTTACTCCTAATAAAAAAAGGATAGCTTTTAACGCTATCCTTTTCCCAATACTTATATGTCTAAAAGTCTACTTCATAGACCAAGTTAACGCTTTTGGACGCACCATTGTTTCTGTATAAACTCTACCAAAACGGTCTGTTACTTTTATTTGGAGTGAATTGGTTGCGTTAGATGCCTTTACTTTAAACATATGTGCAGTTTTACTAGAAGTAAAATCTTCTGTTGGAGTTGCCTTATCATTTAACCTGAATGCAGAGTAAGAAATAATATGCAACGGATCGTATACATTTACCCTACTAACCGTCAACGGCTTTCCATTCTCGCTTACTTCTACTTTCCATTTAGTATCATATCCCCAAACATTAATCAAAACCTCATTGTTTTTGTTTGCAGTGGCATACTCTTCTGCATACGGCGCCAATAATGCATCCGAAGATTTAGGAGCATACTTTGCTGCCGTAATTTGGCAATTATTTAAGTCATAAGCTCTAAATTGATAATCCTCATCATACCCAATGCTTTTATACTTCCATTTCATAACCTTATTGTCAGCCTCCCAAATTGCGTAACCACCAGGACTACCATCTTTACAAATATGGTTATTACCATAACCGTCCCTACCCGTCCACCACCAAGTTGCACAAACAGCAGCAGTATTGTGCTCCATCATAGAGTTAGAGTTCTCATGAGCATAGTTAACATGTTTATGGCCTGTCAATATATTTACATTGGTAAATCCATTGAAGGCACTAATCAACTCTGTAGAGTTTTCTAATCTCAATGTTGACGACTGAGCACCACTTGTATTTATAGTCGGTTCATTATTAAGCTGAATATGCATAGCAAGCATTATTGGTGTAGTTTTATCCGTTATCATTGCCAAATCTTTTTTCAGCCACGCCATTTGACTACTTATTATATTTCCTTTATAATTTCTTGAACCTACGGTACCTTGTGCACCTCCTGTATTCAAATACTCCACATTATCCAATACTACATAATGTACTTTCCCTAAGTTAAACGAGTAGTAAGTTGGCCCCATAATACTTCTGAACGGCTCTTCTGCCCCTCGGTCATTAGCTACATAGGGGTCATTATCATGATTACCTAAAGTATTAAATACTGGAGCATTTATTTTGTTCATCTGCACCAAAAAATCGGATAGCAAGAACTTATTGGAATACCAGAAGCCATCCCAGGTTAAATCGCCCATGGTTAGCCCGTAAACTTTTGTTCCCGCAGATTTATAGCTTTGAATAGAAGCATTAACATCTTTTAAAAATCCTTTTTCAAACTGTGAAAGATCATTTACTCTGTTAGCTAAGTGGAAATCGGTCATCGCCATTACCACATGTTTTTCATTATTAACCGCTGTTAGAGCAAAATCTTTTATCTCTACTTTTTGTGTTGAAGGATTTAAACTCTTATAAAAAAGTGGTGCACTTTGCTTGTTTTCTACTTCGTAATTTCCAGGGATTGAAACAAAAACATAGTCATTATTCTTTGCTGATGGCAAGTAGTAAACACCATCTTTATCTGTTTTAGCAACTTCAATTCCGTCAGAAACTACCACATTGGCTACCCCTACCCCGTTGGCGTAAACCACTCCTTTTACGGTCATGCCTGATTTATCAGGAATAGATGCGTTAAACACAATTTCCACGGTACTTGAACCTAATGTTAAACTGCTGCTTCCTCGTTGAGCACCAACCCTGTAAGTACCAGAAGTTAATTTCTCAGGAAGTTTAAATGAAATTTGCCCCGGTTGCACCTGTGTTAGAGTCATAGTGAAAGATACTCCGCTAGTAGGTGTGAAAATTATTTTATCTCCAACCTCAAAACCCTTTCCGGTAATTATAACATCAGTGGATTCATCCGCCACTATTGTTGTAGGAAGTTTTAATTCTGTCCATAACACCCCACCGGTTCCTGTGCCTGGGTCTGGTTTGATTAACGGCCCTTCAGGTCTTTTTCTTGTACAGCTTATAATTACAAATGAGAGAAAACCAGCAATGAAAGATCGCCTGCTTAGTACAAATTTTTTCGCTTTCTTCATGTCTACAGACTTTACAATTGGTGTATAAAAATACAGAATAAAATCAATTAGAAACAAATAGAAACTTTAAAATAAAAAAGCTAAGCATTCGTTGTTACGAAAACTTAGCTTTATACCAATAATTATTATGGTAAGGTTAGTAGGTTTGAGATATAAACGGAGATTTGTTATTACCCTTAATATGGCTATTTGATTTTAACTAAATATCCAACACTAAACCATCATAAGCCAGTTCAATCCCTTCGGGTAGCTCTTTTGAAATATCTTGATGTTTTCCAAGTTTATGGCTAATATGTGTAAAGTAAGTTTTTTCTGCTCCAATTTTTTGGGCAAAATCTATAGCTTCTGTTAAAGTAAAATGAGAAATATGTTTCTCTTTTTGCAAAGCATTAATCACTAGTATTTTGGTTCCTTTAAGCTTCTCCTGTTCACTTTCCGAAACTGTTTTTGCATCAGTAATGTATGTAAAATCCTTTATCCTAAATCCCAAAACTAATAGCTTATAGTGCATTACTTCAATGGGCGTAAGCTCAATATCCCCAATAGAAAACTGTTCATTACCTATAGTATGAATATTTAATAAGGGGATTCCTGGATATTTAAAATCTGAAAAAATATAATGAAATTCTCTTCTTAAAGCATCTTGAACCGCCAAATTTGCGTAAATATCCATTGCCGATTTTTGCTTAAAATTAAAGCCCCGAACATCGTCTAAACCAGCAATATGGTCTTTATGCTCATGTGTAAATACAACGGCATCTAGTTTTTGAACATTTTCTCGTAACATTTGTTGTCTAAAATCTGGACCAGTATCAATGATTACGGTTTTTTCCTCAGATTCAATCAAAATACTGCTACGCAAACGTTTATCGAGTAAGTCTGTAGATTTACAAACTTCGCAGTCACAAGCAATAACAGGTACCCCTTGTGATGTTCCAGTGCCTAAAAATGTGATCTTCATCTGTTTATTTATTGCTTTTTATGGTGATGAAGCAATCATAACTCATTTGCGCTTGGTCCAAATCCATGATGGTTTCAAATTTTTAATTTGGTTTGTTTGATGGCATAGTAAAAAGTCTTCTGCCTTTCGGAAAGCTTACCTTCGTTAGCATCCAGACTTTTAAGTAGCTCTATTAATGCAATAATTTTGCACACTAAGTTAGAAAACTTATTTAACTGTCTCAATTAAGCAGGAACCTGTTTTAAAATTGCCTTTCTCGCACCTTAATTTATAACCCAACTCATTTAAAAAGCTTCTACTTTTCTAAAATTGGTTGGTAAAAGAGATATTCATCTAAAACATTTTTTTAATACGTGATATTTTCTAAAACCACATAGGAACATAGACATTCAATTAAAAAAAAAGCTTTCTAGTGTACGCACAAACTGCTAAAGTCTTATTTCAGCCAAAATCACATCACCTTTTGAGTTGCTAAAATCTATTTGTTTTCATTTTTGTTATGTACTATTAAAAACTTCATCTCAAATCTACTACATCAACACCAGGGTATGATTTAGCATCAAAAGAAAACATAGTATCATTTACTTTTACATTGGGAGTAAAAGATTTAATGTTATAGGTATAAACATTTCCATTTTTATCGTTAACTACAATATTAGAGATTTGTTTATTTACCTTATCAATCCGTAATTTAATTTTAGAAAAAGAACGTGTTTGTAATGGCGCAAGTTCAATATTTTGATATCTTCTTCCTGCAATAACGGTTTCGCCTAAGTACACATATTTAAAACCTTTTTCATACATGGTGAAGATTTTAGCAGGATTCATAGCGTTAGAACTATTGTCAATCTCACTAATCTGCACCTCTGCATCATTTTTCAAATATGTCCATTGCACATTACCATCAGAGATAAGCTCTTGATTAGCAACCGAAATTTTATACTTATTTGATTTAGATTTCGAGTATAAAACTCCAGCTTGACTCTCGTTAATATTAGCTTGTGGGTTTTTAATACTGTAAACAAAATCTGCTTTTATTACATCGTAAGAACGATATTTCTTGCTCACACCTGCTAAAATAGCTTTTGCCGTAGCATCTGATTGGGCAAATGATAAATTGGATGTAAATAATAATGCTATTAATAAGTATACTATATTCTTTTTCATTCTATTCTTTTTTATCTAAACCAGACAAGAACTGTTCCAAGGAATACTCATCCGGAATTAGTACTTCCCTAGCTTTACTACCTTCAAACGGACCAACAATTCCGCAAGACTCTAACTGATCAATAATTCTACCTGCTCTGTTATAACCCAATTTAAGCTTTCGCTGGATTAACGAAGTAGAACCTTGCTGGTGCATTACTATTAAACGAGCAGCGTCTTCAAACATTGCATCCCTATCTTTAGGATCAAAATCTTTTATGCTTCCGCCATCAGCATCATCGCCAACATACTCAGGTAATTCATAAGCTGATGCATAGCCACGTTGCTCACCAATAAAATCGGTTACTCTGTCCACTTCCGGGGTGTCAACAAAAGCACACTGCAAACGGATTAAATCGCTACCGGTTGATAAAAGCATATCTCCTTTACCAATCAACTGATCTGCACCACCCGAATCTAAAATGGTACGTGAATCTATTTTTGACGTAACTCTAAATGCCAGTCTGGCTGGGAAGTTAGCCTTAATTGTACCCGTAATAATATTTACTGATGGTCTTTGCGTTGCCAAGACTAAGTGAATTCCAATTGCTCTTGCTAACTGCGCTAACCTTGCAATTGGTGTTTCTACCTCTTTACCAGCAGTCATCATTAAATCGGCAAACTCATCAATTATCAGTACAATAAATGGTAAAAACTTATGTCCGTTATTTGGATTCAGCTTACGCTTGATGAATTTCTCGTTGTATTCTTTTAAGTTTCTTACACCTGCATCTTTTAATAAATCATAACGCTGATCCATTTCAATACATAAAGAGTTTAGCGTGTTAATTACCTTTTTGGTATCGGTAATAATAGCATCTTCTTCTCCCGGTAGCTTAGCTAAAAAGTGTCGTTCAATCTTTTTAAACAAGGAAAGCTCTACTTTTTTAGGATCCACCAGTACAAATTTCAGTTGCGATGGGTGCTTTTTATAAAGCAAGGAAACCAAAATAGTGTTAATACCTACAGATTTACCCTGACCAGTTGCACCCGCAACCAACATGTGTGGCATTTTTGCTAAATCAGCAATAAAAACCTCGTTAGAAATAGTTTTACCCAATGCAATAGGCAAATCCATTGTGGTATTCTGGAATTTCTCTGTAGCAATAATAGAACGCATAGAAACCATTTCTGGGTGCGAATTTGGCACCTCGATTCCAATTGTTCCTTTACCCGGCATTGGTGCAATAATCCTAATTCCTAAAGCTGCTAAACTTAAAGCAATATCATCCTCTAGGTTCTTGATTTTAGAAATCCTAACTCCCGGAGCAGGAATAATTTCATAAAGCGTTACCGTTGGACCGATAGTGGCTTTAATCTTATCAATATCAATATTATAATTACTTAGGGTTTCAACAATTTTATTTTTGTTGTTCTCTAATTCGGTAGTATCAACCGCTATTTTACCAGAACCGTACTGTTCTAAAAGCTCTAAAGTTGGATTTTTATACGATGCCAAATCTAAAGTAGGATCATAAGAACCAAACTGCTCCACTAAAGATTCCGACTTTATCTCTTCTTCCGATTTTTCAATACTTAACTCTAATTCCTCTGGTTCTACAATCTCCAGCTCCTTATCATCAGATTTCTCAACATCCTCAATTACTGGCTTCACCACTTTTTCAAAACCATCATTTTCTAAGGTATTGTTTACCTCAAAGCTATCATCAACTGGCTTTTCTTCTACTTTAGGGGGTAAAGGGGCATTTACTACTACCGGTTTTTTTACTTCTTCTTTGGAAACCGCTTTATAATCATTGGTATCAATTTCTTCCTCTTCTTCAAAATCTTCTTCGTCTAAATCTTCTTCACTTATTTCGTTATCAGCTAAAGGCAAAGGTTTAACTGCTCTTTCGGGCAATTTAAACTCAATATTATAAGCCATAACCAAACAAGTTAAGCCTGCAAAAATTAAAACACCACCTACCCCTGCTCTACCTATTTGTGCTTCTAAAAGTAGATTTGAGTAATAGCCGAACTCTCCCTCTAAATAATGTGGATATTCTGCAATAAATGCGTGAAAAAATGCTAGTGTAACTGAGATGAAAACCAACAGAAAGAAACAATAAGCCAACGTTTTCGGGATAGATAAAAGCTTTACTTTAAAAAGTAAGCGATAACCTAAAATAATAAAGATGAATACAAAAATAAAAGAAGCTATACCAAACCACTCGTACATAAACTGATGCGAGAGCAAAGCACCTAATTTACCAGCCCAGTTTTGAATATTTGGATCTAAAACACCATTTGACTTAAGTTCTGCAGTGGTTTTAAAAAAATTGCTCCATCCACCGTTTGCATCAATCACATAACTTTGATCATCTTCCCAAGTAAAAACATACGAGGTAAAAGAGATTAAAAAGTACAATGCTAACAATAGCAGAAACAATCCACTGATTTTGATAAACCGGTCGTTATTGAAGTTTATTTTCGGAAAACTGTTTCCAAGTGTTCCATTTTCAGCTTTCTTTTTGAAAGGTTCAGCACCTGCTTTCTCCTCTCCTTTAAAAGAATTTGTTCTAAATTGATTTCCTTTTGCGGGCATTCTTAAATATGTATTTTCACAACAAATATAATTTAATGATTAGGCTTTGCGAACAATAATTTAGTTAATTCAATAAACCCGCTCATTCATTTTTTTAAAAACAATATAATTACTATGCTTTATTACTGAAACTCACCCTTTGTTTAACGGAAATATTATTGTTTTAATTTAAAAGCTGCATTATATTTTTTTGAGTTATAATTTATTTATAATATTACTCTCTTAAAGTCAAAACATGCAAGAAAATTTGTTAGAAGAGTTAATTATTAACAGTGATAAGGAGGGAATAAGAAAACTACTTTTAGAAAATCCTTCATTAATAAATTCGAGCACTAGTCATGCCGTATCGCCTTTAATGCTTTCTTGCTTTTTCAATAAACCTGAAGCTACATCCGCTCTTTTAGAGTTTGTAAAGGATATTTCTTTATTTGAGGCTTCTTCTGTAGGGAAATTTGATGAGGTTGCTCATCAAATCTATCAAAACCCTGATGCAATTAACGATTTCTCTGACGATGGTTTCACGGCCTTAGGGCTTGCTTGTTACTTCGGTAAAGAAGAGGTTGCCCGTTACTTAGTTTTAAAAGGTGCCGATGTTAATTTACCATCAAAAAATGGCTTTAATGTTTTTCCACTACACTCTGCGGTTGCTGGCAACTTTTTAAACATTAGTAAAATGTTGATTGAAAATAAAGCCCATGTTAATATAATTCAACAATCTGGCTTAACACCTTTGCATTCGGCCGCACAAAACGGAAATATAGAACTCATTATTCTTTTACTAGAAAAAGGTGCTGACACTACAACCCGTATGGAGGGTGGTAAACTAGCATCAGATTTAGCTAAAGAAAAAGGCTATAATGAAATTGCAGACATTTTGAGTTAAGCTCCCTTAGTTTTGAAGCTTAACTTCTAAAATATTTGCTTTGCTATTTTTACCGGCTTCGTTTGATATAAACATTCTACCCTCTGGGCTAAAAGTTAAGCCCTCTGGTTGTGAAAAAGCAGACTTATCTAAGTTATAAACTCTATTAAGCTCACCTTTTGCATCCAAAACAAGTAATTTAGGTTGTTTGCCCTCTAATACCAACAGTTCTTTAGTTCTTGGGTTAATAGCAACTTCAGACGGACTTACAGTTTTATAAACTTTCTTCTGTTTATAGCTTTTTAACAGCTCTGCATCCATAGAAATTTTCGCAAGTATTTTTAAATCGGGTTCTTCTGAATTTACAGAGATTTCATAAATACTTTTATATGAATCACTTTTGTCTCTTTCTTTTGGTATAGTTAACAACTTATTACTTTTACTATCAAAAAAGAGCGATTCCATATTGTTTTCTGCACTAAATTTTGTTTGCATTGTGCTTACTTTCTTTGTGCTTTCTAGGTAGTTTGTAATATGGTATAAAAGCCCATCGCTACGCATTACGTAAGCATCTTCACCTGCAATAGCAATCCCTTCATAGTCTCCGCCTTGGGCAAATGAAACTTCCTTAGTTATTTTATTTTTTTCTAAATCGTAGATGAATATTGTACCGTCCTCATCTTGTACACAAGCAATTAAATCATTGCCAATCCAAGCTATCCCGCTAACCTCATTTAGTACAGTAGGCAGTTCCCAAGTTTTGGTTACGTTATAACTGGCTTTTAGTTTTTTTTCTTGATGTCTTTTCTTAAAAGTAAATGCCGTAATTATAATCACAGCAAGAAAGAATATTGAATATAATAGGGTTTTGTTTTTCATGGCCATAGTTTTAAAAAATCGTATACCCAATTATAACTATGAAAACTGTAAACAATTTGGAATTAATATCTGCGGAAAGTAAAACAGCAACTTATAGCTAAAAGCATCAATCACAGCATTAAATTTGAACGATAATCCGCGACTTAAAAAAATAAGGGAATTACTTAGGGAAGTGTACAGTGAAATTATGCGTTTCGGTATAATCATAAGCCAACTCAAGCTGATATTTCTGAGCAATTGCTTTTGCTATAGCCAAACCTAAGCCGGTAGATCTTGAGTCGGTATTCATTTTTTTAAACCGGGAGAACAAACTGTTAGTATCCAGCTTTTTTGACATTCCAAAATTACTGATGCATAACTTTTGGGTTGAGATATCAACTGTGATAACTTCTTGTTTTACACCATGAACAATTGCATTTTTAATTAAATTGGTAAGCAATATAATAGCTAAATCTTTATTCATTCTATATACCAGCTTATCACTAACAGAGATATTTAGACTCATCTCTTTATGCTGTAATAAATCGTCAAAATCTAGTGCAATGCGCTTAACTAACTCTTCAAAATTGAGACTCTCTTCCTCAATAAATTGTTGGTTTTCTATTTTGGAAAGCAATAATAACGATTTATTTAAACGTGTTAAACGACCAAGATTATCTAAAACAAAGCCTATATCTTTAAGTTGATCCTCACTTAAATTGTTCTTTTCAGAAAAAAGTTCGAGTTTATTAATACTGATAGCTAAAGGAGTTTGCAGTTCATGCGATGCATTTTCGATAAAATGCTTTTGATTTTGATAGCTTGTCCTTGATTTTTCTGTTAGCTGCTCCATTGTTTGGTTCAACAGGTCAAACTCTTCAATATTAGTTTTTTTGATTTTCAGGGTAGTTTCTTTTTCAATACGGAAACTTTTCAATTGTAGAATTAGACTATAAAAAGGTTTCCAAATTTTCCGTAAAATAATATTGTTTAACAATACAATGCTGGTAAGCATTAAAAGATAAAGGATAACCAAATAGGTAGCTAGGTTTTCAATTAAATCATCTTCTTCTACCATTGAAGTGATGATTTTAAGCTTATAGTGCTCCTCGTTTTCTTTAAAAGTACTTTCGTAAATCCTTACAGGCTCAAAGTCCTTTTCGTTTTGCATGTACATCATGCTATCGCGGTAGCTTTCCTTAAAACTACTATACTCCTGTTCTCCAATTCTAGTAACTACATGATTACCTTTTCTAAAGTCATGATTTTCGAAAGCACTTTCTATTGACTCGGGATGTTGTAAGATGAGTACTTTCTGGTTCTCCAGGCCATCATCTAAACTGTCATAAATTTCATCTAATAAAGCATAGTAAAATATTACTGCCCAAATGGTAATTAGTGGCAATAATAAAATCAGCAAGTACTTTGATGTATAATTTAACAACTTCATTAAACGTCATCTAACTTATAGCCTATCCCGTAAACTGCATCAATATTTAAGGTGGCATGTTCCAATTTTTTTCGTAAATTTTTAATTTGCGAGTAGATAAAATCAAAGCTGTCTGACTGGTCAATATGATCTCCCCAAACGTGTTCGGCCAAGGCAGCCTTAGTAACCAACCGTGATTTATTGGTAATTAGGTAAAGCAAAATATCAAACTCTTTACGATTCAAAACAATTTCTTCTCCCTCAATACTTATATTTCTGTTTTCGGGATCTATTTGTAAGTTCCCTACTTGCATTAGCTTGTTGCCCTCAAAATATTTACGCCTTAAAACAGCTTTTACCCTAGCATGTAACTCGGCCATGTGGAAAGGTTTGGCTAAATAATCGTCAGCGCCTTCATTAAGTCCCAAAAGTCGGTCATCTAAAGAGTTTTTTGCCGAAACAATAATTACGGCATCGCTTTTCCCTAGTTTCTTAAGCTGACTCAAAAGTTCAATTCCGTTACCATCTGGCAAATTCACATCAAGTAAAATACAATCGTAATCGTAGTTGCTAATTTTAGTACTTGCGGTGGTATAGTCTGCTGCCGTTTCAATAGTATAATGTTCTAACTCTAAGGTTTGCTTCATGTTTTCAAGCATCTGTGGCTCATCCTCAACAATTAAAATCTTCATATAAGTGCTTTTTACATCAAAAGTAGAACCCGTTTCTAGAAACAAATGGGAATCTTAAACAACTAACCCTATTTTTCAATTATAACATGAGATAATTTATTTAAGCCAAAGCATCTTGTATCAGCAAACGATAAAAGTCTATCATTGTCATCCCCGAAGCTTTCACCTGTTGCGGAATTAAGCTGGTATCTGCCTGTCCAGGAACAGTGTTTATCTCGATAAAATAAAAATCTTCGGTAAAGTCTTGTAAAATAAAATCAACCCTAACCACACCCTTGCAATTAAGTTTTGCAAAAACATTGGTTACAATTTCACCTATTTTTTCTGTTTGCTCTGTGGAGATTTCTGCCGGAGTAACTTCTTCGGTTATGCCCTTGGTGTATTTTGCTTCGTAATCAAAAAACTCTTTTGATGATTTTATCTCGGTAATTGGCAATACTACTACTTCGCCTTTTGCTTTATAAATACCAACCGTAAACTCTCTACCGTTAATAAACTCTTCTACCAAAATCTGCGAATCCTCGGCGAAAGCCTTATCTAATGCACCGTTTAACTGCTCCCATTTAGTTACTTTAGACATTCCAATGCTACTTCCGCCATTATTAGGCTTTATAAAAAGTGGCAACTTTAGCTGGCTTTTAATTTCCTGCTCAATAGTTTCATTTTTATTAAATAACTGTAAAGATGATGCAACATTTAAGTTGTTGATATCCCGTACCACAGCTTTTGTAAAGCCTTTATTCATTGTTAAAGCAGATGTAGTAGCATCGCAAGTGGTATAAGGTATCTTTAAAAGGTCAAAGTAGCTCTGTAGTTTACCATCTTCTCCGGGCGAACCGTGTATAATGATAAAAACAACATCGAAAGTTATTTTTCCGCTGGCTGTTGTTAAGCTAAAATCATTTTTATCAATTATAAATTTCTCTCCTGTTTCTGATAAATAATACCATTCTTCTTGTGTAAGTATCACTTTATACACATTGTACAATTGGTAATCTAACACCGGTTCTATCTGTTTAGCACTATTTAATGACACCACAGACTCGCCAGTATACCCTCCAGCTAATAATGCAACATTTTTTTTCATTTCTACCTTCAAATTAATAAGCTTACAAAGCAAGCGATTTTTTTTTCAATCGTTAATATTCTATTTAAAACTAATCGTGTTATTTATCGTTTAAAGTATAAATTTAATGTTTAATTGTAATACTCCTTAACAAATTTAATTCGGTCAAATTCTGTACTTTTGGCTAAGTTTGAAAAAATAAATAAACATCTTAAATGAGTACATTTTTTAAATATTTAGCTAGTCCAGAATTTAGAAAGCAAGCAATTATCGCTTTTACGGTAGTTATCATACTCCTTTTTACGTTATTTATTAGTTTAAGATATTATACCCGTCATGGCGAAGGCAGGCCAGTACCTAATTTTAAAGGCTTAAATATTGCAAAAGCCATAGAGGTTTTAGAGCAAGAAGGCTTCAGATATCAGATAGATTCGGTTTTTATTTTAGATAAGCCTGCTGGTTTAGTAACCGAACAAGATCCGGATCCTAATACCAATGTTAAAGAAAATCGGATGATTTATTTAACAATTGTAAGCTCGCAAACACCTGATGTAACTTTTCCAGATATTGTAGATAAAACTTTTATTGAAGTTAGAGCAATGCTGACCAATTATGGGCTTAAACTAGGAGACACCTCTTATCAGTCGGATATTGCTAGAGACGCTGTATTGTCATTTTCTTATGCTGGGCAAAAACTCAAAGTAGGACAAAAAATACCTAAAGGGTCAAGAATTGACTTGGTTTTAGGCGATGGTTACGGAGCTAGCGAAGTTGAATTACCAAATTTGGTTGGTTTAACACTTAGTGAAGCTATGTTTTCTATAAAAGGAGCTTCGCTTACGGTGGGAGAATTGGGTTACGAAGGAATGGTTCAAGACTCATCAAATGCAGTAATTAAACGCCAATACCCTACTTACGTACCGGATTCCATAAATAAGGTAAACATTGGCACAAGAATTAACCTAGTATTATCAAACGATTAATAATGCAGGACATAGAAGTAGAAGAGTTTGCTCAACTAAATAAAACGAGTACGGAGGTCCAACTTTTGGATGTGCGAGAAAATTTAGAGTTCCATACTTTTAACGTTGGTGGCACAAATATTCCTTTAGGGCAATTACCACAGTTAATTGCAGATGAGGACCTAGAATTAGACCCAGAAAAAACGATAATTGTAATTTGCCAACGAGGGCTAAGAAGCAAAACTGCAAAACAAATTTTAATTAACGCAGGTTATCCAAATACCAGAAACCTAATTGGTGGTTTATTAAAACTACAACGACTTACAGCTACCTAATAAAAAAACATCATATAAAAACATGGCTAAAAAATTAACTCAAGGAGGTACAGTGGTGGTGATTTTGCTATTACTTTTAACAGTAACTGGCGCTATCATTATTCCAAAGCTTTACAATAAGTTTTTTAAAGAAAACAGCAATGTCGAGCAAAAAACATACCTCTACATACCTAGTAACGCTACTTTTCAACAAGTACAAGATTCCATCAGTAAAAACAACCTTTTAATTGACAGCAATACTTTTTACAGTTTAGCAAAAGATAAAACTTACAGTACTAAAATTAAACCGGGTAAATACCCCTTTGTAAAAGGGATGAACAACCGACAAATTTTAAACATGTTGATTGCTGGAAACCAAGAAGCTGTTAAAATAGCTTTCAGAAACGTACGCCTTAAAACTACGTTGGCGGGAATGGTTGCAAATAAGTTAGAGTTTGACTCACTAGCCTTAGTGAAGCTATTAGATTCTGCTGATTATGTTAAAACATATGGTTTTAATACAGAAAACGTTTATACCATGTTTATCCCTAACTCTTACCAAATGTATTGGAACACCAGTGCCAATGATTTCTTTGAAAGGATGAATAAGGAGTATAAAAAATTCTGGAATGCAGAGCGATTACAAAAAGCAGGAGCTTTAAACATTAGCCCGCAAGAAGTTACTGTTTTAGCTTCTATTGTAGATAGTGAGGCTTTAATGGATAAAGAAATGCCTACCATTGCCGGCTTATATCTAAACCGTTTAAACAAAGGTATAAAGTTAGAGGCAGACCCAACTGTGATTTTCGCAAACAATGACTTCACCATTAGAAGGGTGCTGAACAGACATTTAAGAACGTCATCTCCATACAATACTTATATCAATAAAGGTTTGCCTCCGGGCCCTATCACTATGCCATCCATAAAAGCTATTGATGCTGTATTAAATCCCGAAAGTCACAACTACATTTTCATGTGTGCTAAAGAAGATTTTTCTGGTTATCATAATTTTGCAACAACTTTAAGGGAGCATTTAGCTAACGCCAGAAGATTTCAGCAGGCTTTAAACGAGAGAAACATTAAAAAATAGCATGTTCAGTTTCGAAACAAAAATCAGAATAAGATACGCCGATACCGACCAAATGGGCTATATGTACTATGGTAATTACGCTACCATGTATGAAGTTGCCCGTACAGAAATGTTGAGGAGTTTAGGCATGAGTTATAGATCTATGGAGCAAGACGGCGTAATGATGCCTGTTTTGGAACTAAAAAGTAAGTACATTAAGCCTGCACTTTATGATGATGTAATTACCGTAAAAGTAAGCATTAATGAAAAGCCTGGTGTACGAATTATTTTCAAGTATGAGCTTTTTAACGAAGATGAAGTCTTGATAAATTTAGGCGAAACCACTTTAGTTTTTGTAGACATAGAGCGAAATAAACCATGTATGGCGCCTAAAAACTTTCTACAGAAGATTGAAACTTATTTTTAATAAATTACACTAATGCAGTGGCTACACAAGTTTCTTTTAAGGTTTAACTTCTACCGTACTTTTATAGCGTGGACAAAGTACATTGTGCTACCTGGCTTTAGCCCGCTCCCACTTTATACCGTTGCTGCTTTCTTTTTTCAGGAGATACAAAAAGACTCTTTGGTTAACAAAGCCTCTTCTTTAGCATATAATTTTATGATGGCACTTTTTCCGTCCATTATCTTTTTATTTACACTAATTCCTTACATCCCGATAAGCAACTTCCAGAACCAATTAATGTCAATCATTGCTTTGCTTTTGCCAGAGAATGCTTATTTGGCCTTTGAATCTACTTTGGAGGATATAGTAAAGAACCAAAATGGTAAGCTTTTGTCTTTAGGTTTTGTATTGGCTTTGTTTTTTGCTACAAACGGTATAAATACTTTGATGCAAGCGTTCAATAAATCATCACTTATTGTAGAAACACGTACTTTTATTAAACAACGATATGTAGCATTAAACCTAACGCTATTAACGGCCTTTTCACTAATCACAGGTGTGGCAGTAATGGTAATTGGCGAATTTGTAATCACATTTATCCGTAACGAACTAAATTTACAGGATAGTGCTTTCTGGATTTACCTCATCATGATTAGTCGGTGGATTATTATTATTGTGGTTTACTTTGTGACTACTTCTTTACTTTACAGATACGGTCCAGCAAACTCGAAAAAATGGAAATTTTTTAGCGCTGGTTCTTTATTAGCAACTGTTTTAGCTGTACTTACCTCTCTAGCTTTTTCCTTTTATATCAATAATTTTGGAACCTATAATAAACTTTACGGCTCTATTGGGACACTTTTAGTGGTGATGATTTGGCTCTATTTAAACTCCTTGATTTTATTGATTGGGTTTGAGTTGAATGCGAGTTTAGATTTGTCTAAACGGAGTATTAAATTGGTACCACCACCAAAACTTAATAGTTTTAAGTCGTAAAGACCTCCTATTCCTCGAGGTGACGAACGTATAAAAAACCTACTCGAAATATTTAAATGGTGGGTTGATAATATCAACCCTAGTTAAATAAAGACTACTTATAATTTCGTTTTTATTAAAAAGCCTGAAGATGTCTCTCCTTCCTTTTCGTATAATTCCACTTCTCTCAATAGTTTACAACCGAGAATATTACCAGATTCGCATCCTTTCTTTAACAACACCTTTGCATTTTTATAATCTTTATTCAAAAAATATTCATATCCATTAGCTACTAAGTCTAAATTTATAGCGTAGTCTTTATATTTGCTGTGAATAACCTCTACTGCTTTATACTTTTCTATTGGAACACTTCCTTTATTATTTGTAATATATAAATTAGATAATTTAATTAATGATTTTAAATTGGATATAGTTTCTTTATCAGAATTAGACTCTTCTAATGCTATATCAAAAATTTTTTTTCTCACATTAATTTCTAAATACATCACTACAGGATTAGTACTACTGAGTAATTCTTTCACATTCTCTAAATGCGCTAAACTTGTATTATAATAAACAAGAATTTGAGTACTCATATCCAGAGTTAAACTTCCCATTTTATTGCCTACATAGTATTGCATATCTGCGGATAGATATTTCATTTTAGCTGTATATTCTTTCAGCTCTCGATTATTTTGTGCTCTAATACCGGTGAAACTTACTACTACTAAAAGCAGGGTTAAAAATATTTTTTCCATATTATATTAATTTACGTCAATAACTAATCTTAATCCATAAGTATCACTTCTCTCGTCTGCAGGCGCACTTCTTCTAAATACGATAGTGCAATCTTTGCTAGGACTGTCCCAAGAGCCTCCTTTAATAACAAATTTATCGCTAGATTCTGGCTTTATAGAGTTATTTAATTTGGAAACTTTATTGTATTTATCATTATAATGATCTTGGCAAAATTCGAATGCATTTCCTGACATGTCGAAGATACCGAGTTCGTTAGGTTCATAACGACCTATTGTATAATTTCCTATAGATCCATTTTTGCTATATTTAGCAACCTTTTTAATATTATTACTTCCTGCATAAATATATTTTTTACCGTTAGTTCCTCCTGTAGCTGCAAACTCCCATTCGGCCTCAGTGGGGAGTCGATACTTTAAACCACTCATATCATTTAGCCTTTTAATGAACTGCAACGCTTCCAGCCTATTCATTTTCATCATGGGGGTTTGCTTAAGGTAGCTTTTCCTACTATTATCATAAGACACTAAAATTTCGGGATTCATTACGCCAATCCACTTGTGCTCTGTTACTTCATATTTAGCTATCTTATAGCTATTTACAGTCACTTTTTGATTTTTTCCGTTCAGTTTATATTCACCTCCTCCAACTAAAATCATTTCTTCAATAATACCAAGAGCTATTTTTTTGCTTTCTAACGCTGCCTTGTTTAAGACTATCTGATCTTCCTTACATTTCTTATTGATCTCTTTTATTGCATATAATTGTTCAACTCGTACGTCATTTTCAAAATTAGCTATATACTGGCTAGATAAATTATCAACAATAATTAGTTCTGAAAGCTTATCACTTAACCTATATGAAAATTTAAAAGGATTAAGCATATAAACTGTTTGGTAAATTACATCTCTACATAATATTTCTAAAAACATTACTTTCGAATTAGTTTCGCCGAGTATCTCTTTAACAGTTTCTAGGTGTTTTAAACTTTCAGTGAATTTGCCTGCATGGAGATCTTTTTCCGCTTCTGCATATTCAATTTTTGCTTGGGAGTTTTGGGACATACAATTTGTAGTGGCAAGGATGCTAATAAATAGCGCAAGAATTGTTTTTGAAATCATAAAATAAGGTTTAATTTAAATTTGACTTTTTTAGAAATAAAATTAGTTGTCTTTTTTTATTTTTAATGGGGTTCCCCAAAAATCATCTACTGGTCTTTCTTTCTTAACATCTTGTTTTTTCGTCTTACTCTCTATTGTATTATTTTCATTAGAGATAGTGTTTCCCCAAAAGTCAGTTTTGGGGCCAGAAATACTATTATCTAACATCGTAACATCCTGAGGTTCATCAAATTTATCGGCAATATGCAAAAATTGAATACTTACAGCATTTTCAGCAAAAGAACTTGCTAATTCATTCATTGATTTATTGGCGTCTTCATAATTTTTAAAAAAACCAATCATTTGTAGAATATTTGTAGAATATTGTTGCAATTTATCTTGGACATCAATCTCAAAAGGCCAAGTACCATCCGAATATTTATTTACAGCAATTATGTCGGTTATTATAATTTTTGGGGCAGGAAGTTTTAGACTGTCTAGACGAAATGAAGAACCATAAAAATATGCAGTTTTTGATTCATAAGCCTTGACGAAATTTTGTGGAAATACAAGCTTTTTTACAGCGACTTCCCTACCTAAAATGAGTTTGTCTATATAAGCTTTTTTCTCAGCTTTAATCCTATTAACTTCTGTCTCATATTTCTCTTTTTCTTCTTTTCTTCTTTGACTATTTGCTACAAGCCCTCCAATTACATTCACAGCACCTGTGGTTACTGAGGATTTATCTAAATAACCTGAGCCAATTGCAGAACCCACAGAATGTAAAGTTTGCGCTAGGCCTAAGCCAAGTTGGTCTCCACCAAATTTTTGTTCAAACATCTTAAAAGCCTGCTGGTTTTGTATTACTATATTTTGCTCAAAATTTTGCTGTTGCAGTCTACGTTGCTCATAACTTTTTTGTAACCTTATTTGTTCTGACTTTTTTGTGTTAAAGCTTGACGCTGACTGATCTTTGTTAGCATATTTGGAGATATATTTCTGCCCATCATAGGATTTTGAATAATTAGGCTGCTGATTGTTGTTTGAGGTACTGTTTGAAGATTGCGAATCACTTCTAACGTTAGTATCTCCTTTAACTACTTCCTTCGTTTCTTTATTAATTTCACTACACAACGTTAATTTGCTTGCAAAGTGATCTTGAATATATGCATCTACAAAGACGACAGTTCCTGGAAGTTTTTTAATTCGGTTTACTTCTTTCTCAGTAATAAAGGCCGCTCCAGACAAGTTATTTGCTTTTGGAGTGGCATCTGGATCATCTGTTTTAAGTGCGATTTGTGAACTTTTATAAATAGGGTGCGATCTTATCGCCTTCAATATTGCAGCTTCTATTTCCTGCCACCAATTATTATCTCTTGGAATGCATAGTTCTTGTGGAGGAAAATATGCGGCATAAAAATGATATTGCAATTGTTTCCCTTCACTATTATCTCCAATAATCGAAGTCCACCCTCCTATACCGGTTTTTCCCGTTACGCCAGACTTTGAGTAACATTCACACTTTATCTGTTGTGAGTAAAGTTGAAAAGACAAAAGGGTAAGCATGCTTAAAAAGAATAGTTTTTTCATATCGCTTATTTAAATTTTGCTGATAGAGACAAGCAAAAGATGGCAACCATGAGAAATGGCTCAGTTAACTGAAATACTTTAGCAATCAATCAAAAATTAACCTATAACTGCATAATATACAAAATTATTATTAACGATATCTTTTTTCGAAAATATTTTTCACTATTAGTAACTGTTTAATTTTATTCAATAATAATTTTATAGACGTTAAATAGCTAACCTTAGACTAGGTAGTAAAAAAGACAGCCAAATTAGATGACTGTCTTTTTATTTTTTTATAAACAAGAAAATAGAGGTTGATTAACCTTTACTCTAAAGTCAAATTACTTTTTAGATGTATTGAGTCAGATGAACTTCCAATCATTAATTCAAAGTCGCCTGGTTCTGCTACCCATTCCAGCTTAATATTATAAAAAGACAAATTTTCTTTACTCAAAGTAAATGTCACGTTTTTGCTTTCCCCTACTTTTAAAAACAGTTTTTGAAAAGCTTTTAGTTCTTTAACAGGCCTAACGACAGAGGCTACATTATCTCTGATGTACAATTGTACAACTTCCTCACCATCGTACTTCCCTTTATTAGTTAAGGTAAAACTTAAACGAACGGAGTCAGATACATTCATTTTTTGTTTATCCAAAACCAAATTAGAATATTCAAATTTGGTATAGCTCAAACCATAACCAAAGCTATAAAGTGGTGAGTTTGGAGAATCGATATACGCAGATTTATATAAAATATTGTTAGGATTATTAACTGGTCTACCCGTGTTATAATAGTTATAAGTAAGCGGAATTTGCCCCTCTGAACGAGGGAAGGTAACAGGTAATTTGCCCGAAGGGTTATAATCATTAAATAACACATCTGCGACTGCATTTCCTGCTTCGTCGCCTAACCACCAAGCATAAACTATAGCATCTGCACTTTTTACTATTTCATTAAAGATTAATGGTCTTCCTGCCATTATTACAACAATTACCGGTTTACCCGTTGCTTTAACTGCTTTAAAGAGCGCTTCTTGTTGCCCAGTGATATGAATATTTGTTTTAGATTTTGACTCTCCACTCATATCCCAAGTTTCTCCTAAAATCATTACCACAGCATCAGCTTCGTTTGCTACCTTAATCGCTTCCGGAAAGCCTTGTTTATCTTCACCTATTACTTCACAGCCCTTTGCATATAATAGCTCATTTTTTTTGAGTTTGTTTTTTAAACCCTCGTAAACAGTCACCACCTGGTTGGTATCAGAAGTAACTATCCAACTGCCTTGCATATCCCTTTTAGATTTAGCCAAAGGACCAATTAAAGCTATTTTGTTTTTTTTATGAAGAGGTAATGTTTCATTCTCGTTTTTCAACAGTACAATAGATTTCTTTGCAACATCCCTTGCAATTTTCTTATGAGAAGGATCATTTAAAACCTTAGCTTCTCGTTTTAAATCTGAAAAACGATAAGGGTTATCAAATAAACCTAGTTCAAATTTTTTATACAAAATCCGCCTAACAGCATCATCAATTAATGCTTCTGAAATACTTCCTTCCTTAACTAATTTGACAAGGTTGTTTTTATAAGCTCTGCTTTCCATATCCATGTCACTACCCGCAGTAATTGCCTTTTGCGCAGCATCTTTATCGTTTTTAGCATAACCCCAATCCACCATTTCTTTAATAGAGGCCCAATCACTCACCACAAAACCATCAAAACCCCACTTTTCTTTTAAGATATCTCTCTGAAGATATTTACTTCCTGTTGCCGGAATACCGTTAAGGGTATTAAAAGCGTTCATAAATGTAGCAACACCTGCATCAACCGAAGCCTTAAAGGGAGGTAAGTAAGTTTCCCATAACTGATGTTCGCTCATATCTACTGCGGTATAATCTCTACCAGCTGTAGAAGCACCATAAGCTGCAAAATGTTTTGCACAAGCCATAATCGCATCCAATCCACCTAGACGTTCTCCTTGAAAGCCTAACACCCTCTCTTTTGCGATTAAAGAACCTAAATAAGTATCTTCTCCGGCGCCTTCCATAATTCTACCCCAACGTGGGTCTCTAGCTATATCTACCATGGGCGCAAAAGTCCAATGTTGACCAGCTGCAGCGGCTTCTTTTGCAGCAATATGTGCAGAGAGTTTAATCGCTTTAAGATCCCAGCTGGCTGCTTCTGCTAATGGGATAGGAAATGTAGTTTTATAGCCATGGATAACATCTAAACCAAATAGTAAAGGGATCTTCAACCTTGACTGTAAAGCTACAGCCTGAACTTCTCGGGTATCATTAACTCCTTTTACATTTAGCATAGAACCTACCCAACCATTCTTTATATCGTTAAGTAGGTTAGTTTTAACAGTGCTTACCGGCCCTGTAGCTTGTTTTCCTGTGTACTGATTTAACTGCCCTACTTTTTCTTCAAGGGTCATTAAACGCAGTAAAGAATCAACACGTTGATGAATTTTATTTTGTTGCCCTAATGAATCAAAAGGGATAAAAAAAACCATAAAAAGTATGGTTATAGTGATTTGTTTTTTGAGCATATCTATTTACTTATAAAAGTGTAGTGTTAGGGAGTAAGGTTGAGATTTAAACCATCTCTAAAGTTCCAGAAATTTGATTTTTTGTTATATGAAGTATCAAAAAGTGTGGCTTCCGCATTTGTACCCCAAGCAGAATCTGCATCGCCAATATTCCAAAGTGTAATCCCCCACCTCTGGTTTATCGGAACAATTTGCTGATAAACTTTAGCAACATTATAGTACAAACTTTTTTGAAGGTTTCTACGGTTTGTTAATTCTAATGGTGGCACACTCGTTTCTCCGTTAGAAAGTAAAGAAATATCTAATTCTGCAATATGAACCAACAGTCCCGTTTCTTTTATCTTTTGAATTGCAGCTTGAACATTCGACAAAGGAGTATTCCACCTGATGTGCATCTGTAACCCTACTCCGTTGATAATAGGATCACCACCTTCGGTCATTACCTTTAAGGCATTTACTTTATTATAAATGGCATTAAGTTTTACTGTAGAGTACTCATGACCGTAGTCGTTATAAAATAGCTTTAGTTTCCAATTTTGATTTGCTCTAGCTGCTAATCTGGCATATCTAAAAGCTTTTTCTATATATATTTCGCCCATATATCTTTTCCATATACTGCCAATATCTTCTCCGTTAGAAATATTAAGATTGCCCCTTAAAGTTCCATCATCATAATAAGATTCATTTACCACGTCCCATGATTTCAAAAGAGGAAGCGAAGGACTTCCTGCCTTATAGTTATTACTATAAAAAGCAATTGTTTTATCAATATGCCTTTTCATAATTGCCTCCAAAGTATCTGCTCGTTGTGCAATGGGCGTAGTTGTTTCTACATTTTTCACCCAGTCAGGTAAAGCTCTGTGCCACACTAAGGCATGTCCATGTATTCTCTTATTTCCATGGTCTTTGGCTAAATTTGGAATCTTTTCATTCTTCTCTTCTAGCCCATTCCCAAGTATTCCAAAATCCCAAACGTATTTAGATGGATTTAAACTATTCATCTTCATATCATTTTCTGCCGTAATACTACTGTAATGCAGTTTTGCTAAATCTTTATAGGTTGAACTTGTAAACTTATTAGAATTAACCGCAGCACCTATAATGATATTTGAGTTTACTTCTTGCAGAACATCGCTTGTTAGAACTTTGCGAACTCCCCCATCATTACTTTCGTTAGTAAGGGGTTTTATTTCATCTGTTTTTATATCACAGGCAGTAAAAAAAAGGCACAAAGCGGTGCTAAAAATGAATAAATTTCTCATTTGAGTGTTCTTAATAATTGATTAACAAATGCAGAGGAGAAGACCTATGCGAGACAATTTAAATACCGATATTTTTTACAAAATACCGGTATAAGTTTTTATTGCCACATGAATTTAGTGGTAATCACTGTATTTTGCATTTTCAGTGTAGCAAGTTGTAAACCGGTTTTGGAACCACTAACTGCTAAAGTAACTTTGTTATAGCCTTTCTCTAGATTTAGAGATTGTTTGTAAGAAGTTTGTCCATTAATATTTGTTAAACTAATTTCTGCACTTTGTTTAACCAGAGAATAAACCCAAACATCAACTGTAGATTTTTCTTTAGAAGCATGGATACTGAAATTCGCTTTTTCTAAATTTGATTTAGTTTGAATAGGACCATAAAAAGAAGCATCACCGTTATTATCGAACTGTTGTAATTTATAGTAGTTAACTCCTGGGAAAGGGTTTTCATCAGTAAAAGCGTAAGCAATACTAGCGTCTGAATTTCCTGAAGCATTCACTGATCCAATTTTTTGAAAATCTTTACCATCAAAAGATCTTAAAACATCAAAACGTGAGCTGTTTTTCTCTGATACGGTTGTCCAACTTAGTTTGATTGTATTTTGGTTCTCTTTTGCCTCGAATTTCGTTAAGCTTACTGGTAAAACACCACCCGTTGGAGCCATTGTTACTCCTCTAAAAACAGTATTAGCGGCTGCAGTGGCTAATACTGTTCCAGTACCAGATATATTTGCAATCTCGTTTCCTGCAGTAAAAACATCTGTATAAGTTAATAATTGAGAGTTGGTACTTCCTGGCGTACCTAATGTTGTGTAATATAGTTTGGCACCAGCTGCGCTGATTGTTGCACTTAAACTTTTTGTACCAAGAGGTACTGAAATAGTACCATAAGCTATCCATGTATCTCCACCGGCATTTGAACGATATTTTCTTATTACTGGAGAACCACCGTTGTCATCCAATACATACAATAATGTTCTTGCTGGAGTAGAAGTTGATTTTAACGCAATAACTTGATGAGCGTTCACCGGTGAATCTCCACTAAAAGCTAAAGTTGAAAGCGTAGTGGAAACAGTAGGTAGGTTAGTCATCGGAATTGACGTGATAGACTCCGGAGCAAATAATTTTACCGATACTACCGGCACTGCACTTAAGGAAGTTTCTGCAATAGTTAAAACTCTTGGGGCATTTTGATTAACAGAAACCCTGACAGAAGCAGTTGCGGTACCTAAAGCTTTGTACCTTACCCCATTTTGGTAACCATTGAAATACACATCAATACCATTAACCACTGCTGATCTTGGTGCACCAATGTCATCTACCACCAGTGTAGATGTGTTCACAGTACCTGCGCTATTAACTGTTCCGATTACAAACTGTCCGGAAACTGCAGGGTTGTAACCCATAATCGATAAAACTGACCCATCATTAGAAAGAACGGGATACCCCTCTGCTTCATATGCGCCACCTGCTGTTAAGCCTAAACCTTCCAAACCATAGTTTGCACCACTG
Source organism: Pelobium sp. (assembly GCA_037968815.1). Taxonomy (GTDB): domain Bacteria; phylum Bacteroidota; class Bacteroidia; order Sphingobacteriales; family Sphingobacteriaceae; genus Pseudopedobacter. The sequence continues at coordinate 45,666 of JBBKWF010000015.1, forward strand.
GCAGTTTGAGGGATTGGAGTTGTACTCACAAATACTCCTGCCGGCGTATATTGGTCAACAAAAACAGGAACCCTGGTTCCGTTCGCTAATGCATCTGTTCCGTTTCCGTAACGATAGATGGCTAAGTTCCCAGCTGTAAACTGGGCAAATGAGGCTGATGCAAGCATCATAAAAAGTCCTACTAGTAGTTGTTTTTTCATTGTATTAATTTTTAATTTATATTATTTATTAGTTTTTTTTTCGAAAGAATAAGATTTAAACCTATCTCAAAATCTCCATTTGAATAACCTTTCATAGCAGAAGTATTGGTGGTATACATTCCCGTAAAAGTGAGTAAGTTGTTGTACTTTATACCAAACCCAGCTGTTGCACTTTCTGTAGAGTGATACAGTCCATAAATATTAAACTGTTCTTTAAGAGTAAGATTAAGTCCGGCATCAAAAATATCATCAAAGTCTTTAATACCTCTATAAGCTACTTTAGGTTCGGCTGTCAACTGATCGTTAATGTCAATTTTATAAGCAGTAGCTATTAAATAGGTAGCATAATTTATGCCAGTAACCGCATTCGGATCTGTATTCAGGTAGTTTCTTAAGTTGATAACAGCCCCTTGGATGGTTAATTTCCGTCCTCTGTAAGCCATCCCGAAATCACCATCTAATTCCCCTCCTCTATCCTCAAAACGGGAAATAACAGGATCAAAACTATCGCCTAATAGCTCTCTATTATTGATATAAGCATTATTTACACCTAAGGAAAGTCCAAAACTTAAATGATCATTCTCATTAATGGGTAAATGATAAGCGTAAGTGGCCATAATCCTAGCATAATTGATTAAACCACTTTTTGAAAAATTAAGGTTTAACCCTAATGCAGTTTTGTTACTAAAGCCATAGTCACCGGTAAATGACTGTGTAACTGGTGCACCGGGCATCCCATTAAAGTTTTTACGATATACAGCATTAGCACTTAAGCCTTCGTTTGTTCCGGCAAAAGCAGGGTTACCTAAATATTGGTTTTGGTAATACATGCTTCCCAGCGGGTTAAGCTGTGCAGAAACTTGTTCACCAAGCGTCAAGCATATAATAAATACAGATAAATAGTTAATTATTTTTTTCATTCTAATCACTTATAAATTAATTATTTAACATGGTAATAAATCCTTTTTTCTTAGGCTCTCCAGGCCCAAAATCAATGATATAGAAATAAGTATCTTCTATTAAAGAAGCACCTGCTATACGTCCGTCCCATTCATTGTTATACCCTGTTTTAGTGTATATCACTCGTCCACTTTTATCAAAAACTTTAACCACATTATTAGGATACAGGTCTATGTTTTCTATTTTCCAATAATCGTTGATTCCATCCCCGTTAGGTGACAAAATATTAGCTGCTTGGACCAAATCATAGTTAGTTGTAATGGTTAAAAGATAATCTTGTACCGTACTGCAACCGCCAGTGTTAGTTACTGTCACTTTATATGTTGTACTTTCTGATGGTCTTACGGTAATCTCTGCTGTATTTGCGTCACCTACAATCCCTGAGCCTTCCCATTGATAAGTAGCCCCACCAGAAGCGGTTAATCTTACCAAAACACCTTTATCAACTGTATTTCCTTTATCAGAGTTAATAGCTACAGTTGGGAAACCGTTGATTGTTAAACCGAAGCTTTCAGTATAAGTATTTACTCCTCCATTTGCTGTACCTCCGTTATCTTGTAAAACCAAACTGATATTAATAGTTTCTGCAATCGCTGTTGGTGATAGCATATACTTTATTTCTCCGTTTCCATTTGCTAAAACAGTAACTGATAATGAAGCAAAAGCAGATGGTTTATTGGAAGAGATACTTGCTGTCACATTTTGACTTGTCTCTGGTCCTGGGCTGATTCCAGTAAGGTTGATTATATTTTCTTCGCTACCTAAACAAGTGTTTTTTGCACCAATTATTGTAATACTAGGAGCTTCGTTAACATCTTTAATGCTAATCGTAAAAGTATTTTCAAAACCAAAATTTGATTGTGAATTGGCTTTTACTCTAACGGAGTAATTTTCTTGTTGTTCAAAATTGAGCAATTCTTTTACCTGTAATTGGTCTCCAACAATTTGAAACTTATCATTATCCACGTCTCCATTTCCGGCTATTAAACTGTAGGTGGCAATTGTTGAAACATCAGGGCTGGAGATTAAAAATAAACCAGCTACAGTCCCTATAGCTTTGTTTTCGAAAAGATCTACAGGGCTAAAGCTTAATGAAGTAATTATACCCGCTCCTGCTTTTAAAGAAGCAATGTTGGTATAAAAAGTAAAATCTGAATTGATGTTTGCCCTAACACGATAATAATAAACTAAACCTGCGGTAACTGTGTTGTCAGAATAGTTAATCACATTACTTGCAACGCTAGCTAAAAAATTAAAAGTCACACCATCAGTTGATCGCTCAATCTCGAAATTAGTTTCATTATTGGTATTGTCTTTCCAAGTTAATTTAATAGTGCTCAAGTCTAAGACCTCTGCACTTAATAGCGATGGCGAATTAGCTCTTTTCCTAAGCGATTCTATGTAATCTATATTGTTTTGGCCGAAACCAACTCCCCAACCTAAGTCACTACCAGCAGTGGTAGAAATTCCTTTGGCTCCTTTATAATCAGAAACATCTTGATCAGGATTAGATGGGTACTGGAATGAGTTTGTACCAGATGTACCAGTAGCATATAAAACAGGAACCCCCGCAGCAATTAAATCTAAATATGCTGTTGAAGTATTACTATTACCATAAGCTAAAGCATGTATGGCATTTTTAACGCCTCTTCCATTCGTTACATCCGGATCGTTTTTCTTAATAATTACAATATCATTGGCACTCACATTAAAGTATTGACCACCTGGATTTTCTTGTAGTGCGGTAAAGTAAGTACTTCCAGAACTACTATTTGGTAACACAAAATCAAGTTTAAAATCAGAAGGGTCTGTATCTTGAATATAAGTTGCACTTGCTGAAGACGGTCTGCCTAAAACAATGGTAGTCCCTGATCTTATATCTTTCCAGAAATCTAAATTGTTAAATTGATACCTCCCGCCTGCATCTTTATTCGCATCCGGAAGCGAAATATCTTTAACAATTAAACCTCTCATGTCTAAGTGATCTTCAATCACCAATAGCTCTATAGCATCAGAGTAACCTTCAAAAACGGATGTAGCATTAAATATTTTATTAACTACAACAGAGGGCGGTGTAATGGATGAAGTAGAAAAAACATTAGTATAACCTGAGTTACCAGAAGGATTAAGCGCCCTTACTCTATAATAAGTGGTAGTAGATTGTGTGATACCGGTTGCTGTATAGCTATTTATATTTGCAGTTACTGTGGCAAGAGATGTAAACGCTATTCCGTCGGTAGATTTTTCAATCTCGAAACCTGTTTCATTATTTGAATTATCCGCCCAATTTAAAGTGATACTACTTGCATTAGGATAAAAACCTACCAAAGCAGTTGGAGCATCAATGTAATAAAGCGTTCTTAAAGAGGCTATATAATTAATATTAGGTTGCCCTAAGCCTGTTCCCCACCCTAAATTTGTTGCCGTATTAGCTGATGTTGCTTTTGTGCCCGAATAATCAGAAACATTTTGATCAGGATTTAAAGGGTATTGATAATAACCTGTCCCTGTTGTTCCTGAAGCATAAAGAATAGGCACCCCTGCCGTTTGTAAATCTGTGAACTGACTACTTGTATTACTTGTTCCTATTGCAAAAGCATGAATAACTTGATTAATACCAAGACCGTTTGCAGTACCGTCATCCCTCTTAATCATCACAATTTCGTTGGATGTGATGTTAAAAAGTTCGCCACCAGGATTGCCTTGCAACACGGTAAAATAGTCCCCTCCTACCGTGAAAGTTGGCAATACAAGGTCTAACTTATAATTTGAGGCATCCAAATCTTGGACGTAAGCAGCCGAAGCATCTACTGGTCTTCTTAAAACTATAGAAGTACCCGAACGCATATCTTTCCAAAAATCAATATTGTTAAATTTATACTTTCCACCAGCATCATTATTACTCGCGTTATTTAGCGTAAGGTCTTTTAATATTAAGCCTCGCATATCTAAATGATCTTCTATTACTATTAGTTCTATAGCATCAGAAAAGCCCTCGAAACTATCTGTAGCATTGTGCACTTTATTGATCACCACGCTTTGTGCCCAAGCTACAGCTCCCCATAAAAAAGTGAATGCAAAAGCTAGATATATTTTTTTCATTTTACTGATTATTAAGTCTCTAAGTGTATTTAAATTAAATAGAACTATTATTTAACTCCATCTAAAATTCCTTGATAAGCTGCTTTACGCTGATAATTATCATCAAATGGCAAAGGCCAATCCGGACGATTATACTCCCCTCTTATCCAAGAATCTGAATCGCCAACGTTCCAAGTAGTAATACCAAATTGTTGTGCTTTTGGAATGGCGTTATAGGTTTTAACAATAAACTCATACTTTGCTTTCTGCTGTGCGGCTAAGCCCGCTGAAAAAGTCAAATCCTGAATGTTATCTGGATTCATAGAGATATCTAACTCAGCGATATGAACCTTTAAACCTGTTGCTGCGGCTGTATTTATAGCTGCGGCTAAATTCGCATCCGATTGGCTATAACGAGTATGCATTTGTATACCTACGCCATGTATTGGAATGCCTTTGTTCTTCAACTCATTTACTAAATTAATGATGGCTGTTCTTTTGGTTGGACCAAATTCGTGTCCATAGTCATTGTAAAACAATAACGCATCTGGATCTGCTTCATGAGCATAAATAAAGCTTTTAGAAATATAGTCTTTACCAAGTTTTTGTAACCAAATACAATCTCTTAAAGTCCCATCTTCTGCCACTGCCTCATTAACAACATCCCATGATGCTATTTTACCTTTATACCTAGAAACTACCGTTTTCACATGATTTTTCAATAGCAAATCCCAAGCAGCTTCATCTCCTTGATAGTTTAAAACCCAGTTTGGAGGGTTCTTATACCAAATTAAAGTATGCCCATGAATACGCATGTTATTTTCTTGAGCAAAATTCACCAAGTAATCTGCCTCAGTAAATGTGTAAGTGTTTTCTGCAGGATGTAACTGTGTAAACTTCATGATGTTTTCTGAAGTCAAACTGTTAAATTCTTTAATAATTAAATCCTTATACGCTGTTCTGTTTTTGATTAAATTATTGTTTACAGCAGCACCAAAAGGGAATGGCAACGCTTGCTTTAAAGTTACATCCTCGTCAATAGGTATCACCAAATTTGGTGCAGGAAAAACAGGGTCTTCTTGTCCTTTTATGCATCCAGTTGTGGCTATTACTACAATCCCTATCATTAACCAGTTCTTTTTCATAAATTATTTTTTAATAATTATATATCTTCTTTAGCCTACTTAAATTTCTGAGCTACTTCTTTGTAAAAATCTCTAAGCACAAAAAATGCTTTTTTCTTTTTACCTTCTTCAGAAATCAAACCCTTCCTATTCCAAAAATCCTGATAACCCGGATGCTGTCTTCTAGGTGATTTAAAATCAGTAAGAATCCATGGTGTCATCCCTCTTAAACCACTTATGGTATTCATAAAAGGAATTTGATATTTGTAAAGAGATTCTTGATACTCCTCAGACCATCTGGTTTCATCGTCAGCATGGAAACCAGCCAAAGCACTGCCTCCAACCTCGGTGATTACCACTGGTTTATTATATTTTATATTGAAATGATATTTAGGTAATTCTTTAGGCATAGCCCAATACCAACCTCCGTATTGATTAAAACTTACCAAGTCTAACTTCTCTCCCAGAGGATCATCAACCACTACTTCGAAACCATTTCTATGAACTTCTAAGGCTGCACTTACTAAGCGAGTATTATCTAACTCTCTAACTTTTAATGCCAACTTGCTCATAAAATTAAACCTTGCATCACTTAGTGGAGTTTCGTTTCCGATAGACCAAATAATAACACTCGAACGGTTTTTATCTCTTTCTATTAAATCTGTCAACTGTTTCTCTGCATTTTTGTAAGTAGCTAAGTTTTCCCATGATATGGTCCAATAAACAGGAACTTCTGCCCATACCAGCATACCCATTTCATCTGCCAACCTTAACATTTCTTCGCTATGTGGGTAATGTGCTAAACGGACGTAGTTACAACCTAATTCTTTAGCCCAATTCAGCATCATGCGCATATCACCTTGAGAACGTAATCTTCCTGGAATCAGCGGGTTTTCATCATGCAGTGAAATTCCTCTCAAAAAAACTGACTTTCCGTTTAATAGAATATCTTGCCCGCTAGTTGCTATAGTTCTGAATCCGATATGATCAACAACTTTATCTGTTTCAGAAATCACCTCTACAGTATATAGCTTAGGATTTTCTGGCGACCATAAAGAAAGTTTTTTTGCTTTAAAACTAAACGTTGCTAAACCCTCAGCATCAGTTTTAGCAGTAGTTTTAATTCCTGCTTCTGGGATATTGATGGTTATATTTTGATTTTTTTGACTCCCATCTAATCTCACAAAACCTTCAATAAGATTTAAGTTTCCTTTAGCTAATTGAATTTTATAATCTGATATATGTGTTTCAGGAACTTCTGCAAGTAAAACATCTCTGGTGATACCTCCGTAATTCCACCAATCTGTATTTACAGTAGGTATTTCATCTTGTTTTCTGGTATTATCTGCTTTTACCACCACAAAATTTTCTCCTGCTTTTAATTGGTTGGTAACATCAAATTGAAAAGGAGTAAATCCGCCTTTATGCACACCTAATTTTTTACCGTTCAAGTAAACATGCGCTTCATAATTTACTGCTCCAAAATATAAAACATACTTTTTACCAGCCTTTGGTTCAGCGTTAAATTTTTGTCGAAACCAAATGGTTCCTTCATAAAATTCTAATTTCTCAACTTGTGAATTCCAATCGCCGGGAATAGCCACTGTTGGCGATAAATCAAAATTATACTCAATCAACTCTGTTTTATTTACTTGTTTACGATCATCGTAAAAACCGCCTTTACCCGTTTTACTTTGGTCAAATGGTTCATGACGGTAATCATAATAACCCATTTCATAAGGATCTATAATATAATTCCATCGGCCGTTAAGGCTAATATGATCTCTGCCATAAATATTTTGCAGTTGACTTTCTTGCGCTATAAGCAACTGACCTGTAAGTATTAATATGAAAAATGTAATTATTCTAATTGTCTTCATTTCTAATAATCTAGTAGCCTGTATTTTGTATTAATGCTGGTTGTCTGTTAATGGTGTTTTGAGAAAATGGGTATAGGTAATTTTTAGGTTCAAAAACTCTATTCTCCACGACGAAAGTATTGTATGCAAAAGCGCCACTTCCATCTTTTAAAATTCGCATACCTGTAATTGGTTTGTTTAAAACGGTTTCTCCAAGTTTCCATCGGCGTATGTCAAAGAAACGATGACCTTCAAAACATAGCTCAACCTGTCTTTCATGCTGAATTCTTGCTCTTAAAGCGTCTTTAGTTGGCGCTACATATCCATTTCCGCTTGCATTTGTTGTTTGCAATGCTGGCATATTTACACCACTTCTCGCTCTTACTTCATTCACACTTTTTAGAACCTCTGTTAAAGCAGCAGTTCCTTGCGCTTCATTTAAAGCTTCAGCGTAATTCAGTAAAATCTCTGCATATCTGGATACTACCCAAGGTCTTCTTGCCAACGTATTCGAAGTTTGGTTCCAGCTTGCCGCTTCACTTAAAAACTTACGCATATAATAACCTGTTTTAGTAGCGTTTACGTTCTTATTCAAACCATCTAAGCCTCCAATAAAAGTTTCTACATTTCTCCCTTTAAAAGACCTACCATTATAATTAATTGTGACCGCAAAACGAGGGTCTCGGTTGGTATATGGATTTGTTGGACTATAAAGGGTATTGCTTGGATCGGTTACCAGTTTACCATTGGTTGTTTCAAAAGCATCAACCATTTCTTGGGTAGGATTTGTTCTCCCCCTTGCGCCATCATAACCAATTGGGGCATTATCTTGTTCAATATCATTTCGGTTTTGAGCCAAAGTGGCAAAAATCACCTCGTTGTTATAAGGTGCTGCACCATAGTTGAAAATGTTATAATAACTAGAAAGTATGCTATGTTTTTTAAGGTCAATTAACGCTTTTGCTTCATCTGCAGCTTGTTGCCAACTAATGTTACTTTCTGTAGCAAACAATGGGCTAGCTGCGTATAGCGTCATTCTACTTTTTAATGCCATAGCGGCGGTTTTGGTAGCTCTACCTTTGTCTCCACTTCTCCATGCAAATCTAGATTCAGTTGAGCTTTCACCTGTCCATAATGGAAGCGTGGTATTTATTGCACTATCACAATCCAATAAAATCTGATCTACACATTCTTTATAGCTGTTTTTTGGAAGATTCAAATCCTCTTCTCTATTAAATACTCGGGTAGCTAAAGTAACTGCACCATATCTTTTAACCAGCTCAAAATGAAATAATGCTCTTAAAAAGAAAGCCTGTCCTTTTAACCTGCCTTTGTCTTCGGCTAAAGTCAAACCATCAGTTGGTATTACTTTACTTTTATCAAGGTTCTCCATAAAAAGGTTAACTTTTCTTAAACCTTCATAAAGACTATTGTACTGATCATCCACTACTCTTTGTGAACCCCAAGTCCCGTTATTAAAGATACTTAGCGTGGTATTCACACCAGAGTTAACCGCTTCATCAGCACCAGAAGCTAACATCCCGCCGTTTCCATCAATACTATAACCTTCTGGAATAGAGAAATAAGCATTATTTAAAACGCCTCTTGTATAGGCATCATTTTCCCAAACCTGATCGGGATGTATGGAACCATCTGTGATGGAACCATCTTGTAAATAATCATCTTTACAAGCATTTATGGTAAATAACAATGTTAATACTGCTACTGAAAACACTGCTTTCTGAAAACCGAAATTTAAATTTTTATATATTTTCATAACGCTAATTGCTGTGTTTAAAATTTAAGATTTATCCCTAAAGCAAAGGTGCTGAGGTATGGGTAAGAAGAATTAAAACCTGCCTCAGGAATTTCTGGATCTATAGGAAGGTCTCCTAGTTTATCAAATGAGAGTAAGTTAAACCCACTCACATAAAACCTACAATTGCTAACCTTAAGTTTCTTAAGAACATTTGTAGGTAAAGTATAACCAAGTTCTACTTGCTTTAATTTTATAAAATCGCCAGAGCGTAACCAATAATCAGAGTTTGCAGTATTATTAGTTCTGTTATTGATGGTTAGCCTAGGATATAAAGCAGTTTCAGAAGTACTTGGTGTCCATCGGTATGCACTAAACTGATTAATGTAACCAGTATTAGATGTTCCTGCATTAACCAAAGTATTAATCTGTATGGTTCGTCCGGTTGCTCCTTGAAAAAGGATTGAAAAATCGAAAGCTTTATATTTTGCAGAAGCTCCGAAACCGAAATAAGCTGTCGGAATATCAGAATAATCTGTAGAAACAAAATCTAGATTATCAATTATATCATCTCCATTAATATCCTTATACCTAATGTCTCCAGGCTTAACTTCACCAGAGAACCTTTGTACTGGAGCATCAGCAATTTCATCATCACTTTGAAAAAGACCTTCGGAAGTCAAGAATCTTCTAACCGTACCTGTTCCACTGACCACTCCGCCAATTGGAAAGCCTATTTGTCTTTGATAGTCAGGCAAACCACCTTCTTCATTCAATTCAATAATTTTACTTTTCACATAAGTGTAATTACCGTGAAGGCCAAGGGTGAGTTTGTTAAATGTTTTTGTAAAACTTAAAGCCCCTTCAACACCTTGATATTGTGTTTTCCCGGCGTTAACCTGAACTAGTGACTCGCCTATAATACCAGGAGTTAAATCTGTGGTTAATATATCTTTACGGGTCTCGTGAAAATAATCGGCACTAAATGAAATTGCCTTTTTAAACAAATACGTATCAAAGCCAACACTAGATTTTATTGCTTTTTCCCATGTAAGGTTTGGATTAGCTAAATCAACCTGCGCAGTGTTAGGTACATTGCTATAACCTGTACCAAAGAAGTACTGACTGCCCCCTCTTGAGAAGTAGTTATTGAAAGCAAAACGTCTTGAAGCTCCAATCGCATCATTACCAACTAAACCATAAGAGCCTCTGATTTTTAAATAATCAATAACATTATTCGGTTTAACAAAGTTTTCTTCTGTTAAGATCCAGCCCAGTGATACTGCAGGAAAAAGACCAAAACGATTATTTTTAATAAAGCTTTGCGAACCCGCGTAAGTAGCGATGACATCTGCAAAATACCGATCTTTAAAAGCATAAGACAATCTGTTAGAAATGCCTTCTCTTTTATCGTCTAAACGACCTGCTGATGAAGATACAGCTCTTTGAAAACGAGATGAGAACTTAATGCCGTGGTTTCCAAAGGTTCTATCGTAATCAATACCTCCCCAAAATTCATTACTACGTAAATTATCACTAAACGTACTTGATGCATAATCTAATGGAGACTGTGTTCCAAATCTCGTATAACTGTTAGTTCCAGTACGTTCATAAACCTCATAGTTTTGGGTAAATCCCGAAGTATACAAACCCGTCATATCATAAGAATAAAACAAATTTAAAGAAAGACCTTCTGTTACTTTGTCTAGCTTTTGTTTGATATTTGCCGTAGCCAATAATGTTCTGTATACATCTGTGATGTTTCCTCTTTCTTGCAACATGGCAAGCGGGTTACTTCTGAACAGAGAGCTACCGCCGTAAGATCCGTTTTCGTTGATAACAGAAAATGCATTGGATGGTGTAGTGAAAATGGTATTTAAAAAACTGGTATTACCGTCTCTTGGATACCTCAGGTTAGCGACCCTACCTCCAACATCTAATGAAACATCAAGCGTTTTGTTGATATGTAGGTCTAAATTTGTTCGAAAATTATACCTCTTGAAATTTGTATTTGAATCGTAGTTGGCATTGTCGCCCCCTTTATACAAACCATCCTGATCATAAACACTCAATAAAGTGAAATATCTTGCGAAAGCATTACCACCACTCACTGTGGCTACATAGCGTTGAACGGGCGATGCTTTTTTCATAAATTCACCAGGCAAATCATTATCTGGATAAGCGAATTTATCTTCTCCGGTGTAATATCCAATTAAATCTCCTTGACTATATTTTGGTGCTTGACCATCGTTTTGTTGTGCTTCATTATATAAAAAAGCATAGCCATAAGAATTTAATGGATTGGTCATGGTTACAGGAACTTGTACACCACCTTGTGCATCAAAAGTCACTTTGGTAGCACTGGCACTTCCTCTTTTTGTAGTGACATAAATCACCCCATTTGCACCATTCATCCCATACCAAGAAAGTGAAGCCGCATCTTTAAGTACGCTAATACTTTCAATTTCATTTACATCCATATCCACAAACTCTCTAGCCACTCCATCAACTAGTACTAAAGGCGTTTGTCCGGTATTATAACCTGATCTTCCTCTAATTAAGAAGGAGGCGTCATCTGTACCTGGTCTATTACCTGTCTGTTGGATATATAAGCCAGATAATCTTCCTGTTAATGCGTTGTTTAAGGTTGACAATGGTAACTGAGGCAAGTCAGTGTCATCTACCGTACTAATGGTAGCAGTAAGTTCTCTCTTTTTTCTTATCCCGAAAGGGATATATACTACATCATTATCACCAGCGTCAATTAGGCTTTTTTGTATGACAATTGGTCTTTCTGGTTTAATTTCAAAAGCAGCTACATAGATTGTATTAAAACCTGCTTTTTTAAACACCAACCTATCGTTTCCCAGTGTGGATACCGAAAACTTACCCTCTTTATCTGTAAAAACGCCCTTTGTTTTTTCTTGCACCAATACAACAACCCCTTCAACAGGTATTCCTTTGGTATCTTGAACTATGCCAGTTACCTCAAATTCATCTGTTTGTGCAAAAACCGTAATTGTAAACAGTAAGCACATCAATAAACTTGTGATATATCGAATATCAATTAACTTCATCTTCTTTTTTAAAAATTACTTAAATGTTATTTGCCTATTATTACCACTCTGGGTTTTGTATCAGAATTCCCTCACTTTTAAAAATTTCAGTTCGTGGAATTGGGTACAGGTACATATAATCTTCAAATTTCTTTTGATAAATACTTGGAAGCGTAACTACTTCATAAGTAAAAGAACCGTTGCTATTTTTTACCACATCAATTCCTTTAACAGGTTGATTAAGTACGTTTACAGCTTCTTTCCATCTGATTAAATCATACCATCTATGATCTTCAAAGGCAAGTTCAATTGCTCTTTCGTGATGTATGGCCAACCTTAATGCTTCCTTAGACAAGCCTGTTGCTAAACTTGGCATACCTGCCCTTGATCTTAAGGTATTCACAGCTGAAGCAGCCAAAATTCTATCGGACTCTAAGTCTGAGCTTTCGTTCAGTGCCTCCGCATAATTCAATAATACTTCTCCGTATCTGAAAAAGATAAAGTTGAATAATGCTCTTTGTGTTGTGTTTCTTACATACACTTCTGGCCACATTTTGCGAGAGTAGTATCTTGTAGCAGAGTAGATGATGTTATTTGGTCTGAAATCAGCTCCATAAGCAACAATACCATTAGTTGCAGTTTGCGACCACATTCCCATTTTTCTTCCTTGCCAATCCGCATCGTTATATAAAATATTGGCTTTAAACCTTGAGTCTCTGCCTTCATAAGGTTTTTGCGGATTATAACCCGATGCTGGATCTGTTATGGGTAAACCTGTTGCTTGCATTTCATATAAATCCACATGGTTTTGCGTTGGATTCATAGAACCTTGAGCACCACCTGAACCTGGAGACATCACAAAATCAAGTAAAAAACCATCAATTGCTCTAGGTGGTCTTATTTTGATCATTATATATTCCGGAGATTGGGAAACATTCATGATATCTCCATAAGACTGACCAGTAACCGTGTACTTGTTCATGTCCATGACACTTTTTGCAGCATCAGCGGCTAATTTCCATTTTTGCTTATCTCCGGCTGTATTATGCAAAGGGCTTGCTGCATAAAGCAACACCCTAGCTTTTAAAGCTTTTGAAGCACCTAAAGTGGCTCTTCCATAGTTTGAAGCGTCATAGTCTATAGGTAATAGCGTTTCGTTTTCGATTTTATCTAAATCTGCGATGATAAAATCCACACATTCTTGATAGGTGTTTCTTGGTAAATCAACATCATCAAATATAGTTGCGGCGTTATCCATGATAGGGACACCTCCAAAACGCTTGATCAATTCGAAATATAGAAAAGCCCTAATAAAATACATTTCACCTTTAACAGTGGGTACTTTAGTCAGTAGTTGTGTATTAGACCACGGCACATTGTCCATTTTAGCTAACATTACATTGGTAACTCTAATACCTGCATAAGCCCTTTGCCAAACATCTCCAATATCATTTAAAGAAGCTCCTCCTCTTTCATAATGATCATGAAACAGACCTTGATTTAGGGTACGTACAGATATATCTGTATTTCCAGAAACAGCTTCGTCTGAAGCTTGAGAAGTGGTACCACGGTGTGCGTTAAAACGAGCATACTCATCAATCAAATAATTGTATGCGTTATCCCCATAATTTAATGCTAAAGTAGGGTCGCTAAAGATTTTCTCTTCGCTTAAATCCGCTCCTGGTGTACGGTCCAGGAAATCCTTTTTACAAGAAGAAACTGCAACAATAAATAATACAAAAGTGATATTATAATATATTTTTTTCATGTGTGTATTACAATTGAAGGTTAATACCTAGGTTATAAATTCGAGATGTTGGATAAATAGATTGTTTAGAAAAATCTGTATTGCTTACATTGATATTTTCTGGATCTAAATACATCTTAAAGTTGGTCCAGGTAATTAAATTCTGGCCTGTTAAGAAAACTCTTAGTGCTGATATTTTCAAAGGTTTTAGCCATTGAGCGGGTAAATTATAAGATATCTCTGCATTTCTTAATTTGATATAAGACGCATCTTGTAATATAAAATCATTCAATTGATAGCTGATATACGGGTTTCCTCTGGAGTGTAATGCAGGCCATGTAGCAGTAGCTGCCGTTTCTGGTGTCCAACGGTTAAGCATAAACTCATACATCTGCTGACCGTTATTTTGTTCACTTAAAATAACATCAGAACTCACATTAGTTACCCCTTGAAACATGAGCGATATTGAAAAGCCTTTATAAGCTAATCTTGGCGTTAAACTGAAAATATACTCAGGTGTTCGAGAGAAACCTATAGCTGTTCTATCGTCGCTGTTGATTCTACCATCTTTATTATAGTCAACATATTTAAGGTCTCCTGGAATCGGTGCTCCAAGTTCGTTTGGCACAGAGCTGTTGATATCATCAATAGATTCGTAAAAACCATCAGTAATGTATCCAAAAAACTGACCTACTCTTTTTCCTTCCTGTTTTTGATAATCTGGACGCCCTAATGGTTCATCCCTGCTAAGGATTTTATTACGGGCAAAAGAAACTTGCGCATTTAAGCCATAAGTTAATTCGTCTACTCTTTTATTCAAATCAAGTTCGACCTCATAACCTTTATTATAAACTTCACCCACATTTAAGGATGGATACGCTTGACCTAATATCTCTAAGCCTGACTGCCTAGTAGTAAGAATGTCTTTTCTTTTTTCATCAAACAAATCAATATTTAATGTGATTGCATTGTTGAAGAATTTACTCTCGAGACCAATATTTCTTTTGGTTCCAGTTTCCCAAGTAATTGCAGGGTTACCAACAGCTGATGCTGGCAAATAAACTACAGGGTAAGTGGTTGTACTGTTTGGGTCTCCAAATCTTACTGCACCACCTGGTATGGAGTAAGCTGGACTACCGGTAAAAGTAGCTGAAGTGGTTCTTATGTAATTGGTGAGGTAAAGAAATCTTTTACCAATATCATCATTACCTACAATACCATAACTACCTCTCAGTTTTAGGTAATTCACCCATTCATTTCCTTTTAAAAACTGTTCGTTTGAAAGTGTCCAACCTGCGGATACTGCAGGAAAGAAGCCATATTTAAGACCAACTGGGAAGTTTTCAGAACCATTATAAGCTGCATTAAACTCTGCAAAATAGCGCTCATCATAGTTATAAGTAAGCCTATTTACTACTCCTTGAGAAGCTTTAGGAGGTGCAGTAGTTGCTGTTGAGCCCTGTACGTTAATCAATTGTCTAGTAAACAAAACTAAACCGGTTACATTGTGCCTACCAAAGCTTCTATCATAATTAAATCCGGTTTGTAAATTAGAGTGAATAGTTCCTCCAAAACTGCTGATTAACCCACTTAATGGTTCATCTCTTGGACGGTCACCTGTTAAAGTTACCGCTTTCGATTCCCTATCAATTACATACGCTGCCCAACTTGCGTTACGCCTAGTAGTGCTTTCGAAATAAGAATCATAACCGTAAATCGTTTTAAAAGACAAACCTTCTGTTAAGTCATCTAGCTTATAATTAAGGTTAAAAGTACTTTGAACACTGTTATTATCATCATAGCGTGTTCCCCACCGAGTTAATACGCCTAAAGGATTCCAAATATTGGTACCTACACTTGGGTTTTGAGCTAAACGACCATCGGGTAACATTACTGGGTATGCGAATGCAGGAACTTGTAAAATCCTAGAGATCATAGCTTCTACATTGTCGTAAGAAAAGGAGTTTCCTTGTAAACCAGATGGTTGATAACGCTTTTGCAAACGTCCACCCAATTTTACACCTACATCTAGGTTTTTACTAAGCTTAATATCTATGTTTGACCTAAAGTTGTATCTATTATAATCTGGGGTTGATTGAATTTGATAAGGAGAGTCAAACTCTTTAAAAATACCACCTTCATATAAGTAACCAACAGATGCAAAGTATTTAATGACCTTGGTACCGCCACTAACATTTACGTTATGTTGTGTTTGAGGATAAAATTTACGGGTAACATAATCAAACCAGTTGATGTTAGGATAACCTAAAGGATCAGACCCATCTTTAAACTTTTGTAAAGCGGCATCACTCCAAGTAGGTGCAAGACCATCGTTTACATTGGCTTCATTGATTAAATAAGCATTTGAATAAGCATCTAAAGATTTTGGAATACCTGTATAAGTTTGTAAACTGCTATTGCCGCTGTAGCTCACTTTTGGTTTGCTTTCCTTCCCAGACTTTGTAGTCACTACAATTACGCCGTTTGCACCACGTATCCCGAAAATTGCTGTAGAAGACGCATCTTTTAAGATAGAAATAGATTCAATCTCGTTAGGATCTATGTCTCCGAAATCTGGTCTTTCTACACCATCAACAATTACAATTGCACCGCTATTATTATAGGTTGCTACACCACGGATATTGATTTGTGCACTGTTTGCTCCAGGTTGCCCACTTCTTTGCACTGCACCCACTCCTGGCGTACGACCAATTAAACTGTTGGTCACATTAGACGTTGGTGATTGCAGAATTTCTTTACTGCTAATTGTAGTAATTGCTCCCGTAAGTGTTGCTTTCTTTTGAGAACCATAACCCACAACAATTACTTCATTTAAGCTCTGTGCATCTGTCTTAAGCGTAACATCTATCTTAGTATTTAAACCTACAGTAACTTCCTGCGTTTCAAAACCTAGATAAGAGAAAACTAAAACCGAATTAGCATCCGGGACTTTCAAGCTATACTTTCCATCGATATCTGTAATTGCCCCCACTTGTCCATTTTTTAATTTAATCCCAACTCCCGGTAAGGTTTCACCACTAGATGATTTAACAGTACCACTTACGATAATGTCAATAGATTTCCCACTACTTACATCAGTAATTAGTTCGTTTTGTAAGGCGAGTTTAGATCTAGTTAAAATAATTCGATCGTTAATAGACTCAAAGGAAATGGCATAGGGCAAGAAAAGTTTTTTTAGTACCGCACCAAGTTTTACCCCTTCAGCATTTAAAGACACTTTCTCGTTTAAACGAACAAAGTCTTTACTGTAAATAAATTTTACAGCAGTAGAAGTTTCTAACTTTTTTAAAGCTTCGTCAAGGTTTATATTCTCTACGGTAAGATTTACCGTACGATCTAGTACACCTTGTGCTTTAACATTTGCGGCCAAAGAAACTCCCGTTAATATTGCAAATAATAGCATTTGCATAAACGTTATCTTCATAATTTTTATAAAATCAGAGGATTGTAAACTACATTTCATTATATTTGAATTGTTTCTTTTGGTTAAAAATTGAGACAAAAAAGACCTGTACCTTAAAAAATTAAGGTATATCAACCAGGGTTTTGAAGACTAAGGGGGCCACTACACACCCTTAGTCTTTCTTCATAAAGTTTTTGATTATTTAGTATTTGTTACTTCATAATTGGTTTCTTAAAGTTTAATTTGGTTTGGTTATATTTTATTAATTATTGCATCCTTTTCCTTTGATGCTGATATTCTCCCCGTTAATTTCATAAGTTGCATCTATTGATTTACATAACATTTCTAGGATGAGCGCCAAGTTCTGATCACTAAAATCTGCTTTAAGTAAACATGATTTAATCTCCGTATTTGTATTTATAGTCACATTAAAGTTATTAGACAATACACTTACCACCTCTCCTACCTTAACATTATCAAAAGACAGTTTAGGTTTCTTCCACATTTCAACCTCTGACTTGGTGGTTAAAACTTCCTTTTCTAAAAGTTTTTTCGATGCATCAAATACCCCTTTTTGTTTCGGTAATAATAAAACATGATCATCCTCTTTGCCTGAAACAGATACAGCCACTTTTCCGGTAACAACAGACACTTCTGTATTTTTCCCTTGCTCAGCATTTACCAGAAAACTGGTTCCTAATACCTTGGTAGTAACTCCACCAGCATAGATAAGGAAAGGTCGCTTAGGATTCTTGGCAACTTCGAAAAACACTTTTCCAGTCATTGTAACTTCACGAGTGTTTGTCGCAAAATGTTCTGGCATTTCTATTTTAGCGCCCGGGCTTAGCCAAATCATGGTTCCATCTTCTAACTTTCGTTGATAAAGGGTTTTCCCTTGATTTTCTAATACAAGTATTTTAGCTTCTTTGATGAGTTGATTTGCAACTATATGACTGGATTCTTTGCTTTGAAATAAAGAAACGCCTACTACAATTAGTATAGCAGCTGCAACGCCACTCATCCAATAGAATAGGTTGCTAACTTTAGCTTTTTTCACAATTGGTGTATCTGTAAAATCAATTCTTGAATTGATTCCACTAAGCATCTTAGCTCTTAATTGCTCTTTTTCAGCTACGCTAATCTGCTGAAGTACATCAGCTTCATCGTCAAAATGATTATACCATAATATAACACTTGCCCTTTCTTCCAGCGTACAATTTCCGTCTAAAAATTTTTGAACGAGTTCTACTGTTATTCTATTTCTAGTCATTGAATTAATAAGGCTTATACTTGGGTTTATAATAATATGTCAGTTGACAAGGCATTTACACCTACGCTGTTTTGAAAAAAAAGTTATTTATTTTTCGAAAGTTAAAAAAACGAAGCTATTTGTAGAGGTAAAGCAGTAATAAAGAAGATAGAGAAACATAATCTTTAAGATTGATTCTCAGTATTTTAAGTGCTTTGGTAAGGTGATTTTCTACTGTTTTTGTAGAAATATTTAATTTATGAGCTATTTCTTTTGTACTGAGATTTTCTTGCCTACTCAAACGGAAAACATTCTGACATTTATCAGGCAACTGTTTAATCTCATGTTCAATAATTTGATTGAGTTCATTAAAATAAACCTGATCTAAAGTTGCATTGCTTAAGGTTTCATAAGCTTGTAACTGTACTTTATAGTTATCTCTAACTATTTGTTTTTGCAAAACGTTAATGACTTGATAACGTACGGCAGTAAAAATATAACCTTCTAAAGAAGTATTTATATTCAGCACTTCTCTTTTCTCCCATAAGGAAACAAAAAAATCTTGAACAATTTCCTCTGCTATCGCACCATCCTTCACCCTCTTATAAACAGTAGCGTATAGTTTATCCCAATACTTTAAATACAAATGCTCAAAAGCAAGTCTACTGCCCGCTTTAAGTTGTTGCAAAAGACTTTCGTCATCAATAACATTAATCTTATGCATTAAATTAACTTAAGAGTTTTTAAAAGTGGTTTAACTAAATTGGAATATCCCTCTTTAAGGGTCTTAGCTACAAAGATATAACTTTATTTTAGTAGTAAATGAGGTTTAAAATCAAATGAAAACGTTTATTTTAAACTCACTACTTTCGGGCAAGTATACACTACAATATTGAAAAAAATCCCCAAAAACAAAAAACTCCGATAGATTTTATATCTACCGGAGTTTTCAATATCATCAGGTTTAATCCTGAAAACAAAATCTACATTTGATCTAAAACTTTTTTAACCTCTGTAGCTTTATCAAACATACTAAGTTTAATATACACCTCTCTTAAAGTAGTTAAGACGGTTACATCCTTAGGGTTTAGTTCTCTAGCTTTTTCCAATAAAGGTAAAGCGTTACTTAGTTCAGTTTCAAACTTCTTTTTCAATGTGTTATACTTTGCATCAGAAGCTTTGTTCTGTGGAAGCTTATTAGCTTGCGTAATAGCCTCATTGCCTTTATTAATATAGATTACTGCCAAATTATAAATAGCGTCTGAGTAAGCTGGGTCAATCTCTAAAGCTTTTTTATAAGTCTCTATAGCTTTATCATTTTCTTTATTAGCAGAGTAAGCAATACCGGCTACAAAACGCAAAGTTTTATTTTCTGGATCTTTTGCAATCGCATTTTCAATTTTTTCAATCTGTTTTGATGCTTCTCCTCTGTTTAAATAAATATTAAGCTCATCATAAATCAAATTCATGTTTTCTGGGTGCTTTACTCTACCTTCTTCTATCACCTTTAACGCATTTGCAGTATCAGACTTCGCAAGATAAACACGTTCTAACTCTTGGTATAAACCCGGATTATTGGGGTTTAACTTAAGAGTTTTTGAATAGTACTTAATAGCCTCGTCATACATTTGCGAACTATTTGCCGCAATTGCAGTGTACATACTAAACAAAGAGTCTTCTGGCATTACATCAGCAATAAATTTGAAAGACTTGTAAGCTTCTTTATAGTCTTTTTTATTAAAAGCAGAAACTCCTTTATTCTGCATCATTATCGAAAGGTTTTTTTCTGAACTTTCAATAATATTTGCGAAGTTTTTTTTAGTATCTAAAGTTTTTGCCTTTATAATTGCCTCTTGCGCACTATCAAAAGCGGCACTTGCATTGGCTTTATTTACAGTATCTGTTACGGATATTGACGAAAAAATCAAACCTCTGTATGCCCATAATTCAGGATCGTCCTGAGTTTTTTTATGCACCATTGCTTTATCGGTTGATTCTTTTGCAAGTTTCAACGTTTCCAATTGTTTTTTCATTGAAGTTTTGGTTTGCATACCAACTTCATATAATGCGTAATTGTTTTTAGCGGCACTAACTTCACTTTTTTGGGCATTCGCTGCAAAAAAGAAGGAAACAAGCAACATGCTTAAGATTGTCTTTTTCATTTCTGAACCTTTTTTCTGTTATTAATTTAGTTATTCTTCGTTATTATCTTCTTCTGTGTCTGGAGCATCATCTTCCGGAGTCTCATCTTCATCATCTTCCTCTTCAATTTCTTCTCCTTCTGCTAAAGCAACATCTGTTTCATCAATTATCACTTCTTCAGTTTCTTCTTCATCGTCATGCTGAACTTTAGCAACCGACGCGATAGCATCCTCACCTTTTAAAGTAATTAATCTAACACCTTGTGTAGCTCTACCCATCACTCTTAAGTTGCTCATGGCAATCCTAATCACAATTCCAGAACGGTTAATGATCATTAAATCATCGCTATCAGTAACGTCTTTTATAGAAACTAATTGTCCAGTTTTTTCTGTTACGTTGATGGTTTTAACACCTTTTCCGCCTCTATTAGTTACACGATAATCATCAACATCAGTACGTTTACCGTATCCTTTTTCAGAAACCACCAAAATGGTACTTTCAGAGTTTTCGATACTCACCATACCAACTACTTCATCTTTATCATGTGCTAAGCGTATTCCACGTACTCCTGTAGCAGTACGTCCCATTGGCCTAACAGTAGACTCATTGAATCTAATTGCTCTACCAGAACGTAAAGCCATCACAATTTCTGATGATCCAGAAGTTAAGTTTGCTTCTAATAACTCATCACCTTCATTAATGTTAATGGCGTTAATTCCGTTTGATCTTGGGCGACTGTAAGCCTGTAAAGTGGTTTTTTTGATGGTACCTTTTTTAGTACACATAATAATAAAGTTGTTCTCTAAGTAATCTTGATCTTTAAGATTAACAACTTTTATATATGCTCTTATGCGCTCATCTTTATCAACATTGATGATATTTTGTATCGCTCTTCCTTTACTGGTACGTGACCCTTCTGGGATCTCGAATACCCTTAACCAATGACATTTTCCTTTATCCGTAAAGAATAACAGGTAATTATGGTTTGATGCTACAAAAATATACTCAATAAAATCGTTATCACGGGAGTTAGAGCCTAAGCTTCCTTTACCTCCACGCCCTTGTGTGCGGTATTCTGTTAAAGGCGTTCTTTTGATATAGCCTTCTCTAGAAATAGTAATTACCACTTCTTCATCTTCAATGAAATCTTCGGTCATCATTTCTGCTGCCGAGTGTACAATTTGAGTTCTACGCTCATCACCGTACTTTTCTCTCATTTCTGCAAGCTCATCTTTGATAATCTGCATACGCAAACCTTCGTCAGCTAAGATTGACTGTAAGTAGTCAATGGTTTTCATTAACTCTTCGTATTCGTCTTTAATCTTATCTCTTTCAAGACCAGTTAAACGACGAAGCGTCATATCCAAAATTGCTCTCGCTTGTAAATCAGACAATGAGAATTGAGTAATTAAGCCTTCACGAGCCTCATCTGGCGTTTGCGAAGCTCTAATTAATTTAATTACTTCATCTAAATGGTCTAAAGCAATTAAGTAACCTTCTAAAATATGTGCTCTTTTTTGTGCTTCTGCTAATTCGTATTTGGTTCTACGTACGACAACCTCATGGCGGTGATCCACAAAATGACGAATACAATCTTTCAGATTCAGCATCATTGGTCGGCCTTTAACCAACGCAATATTATTTACACTAAAAGAAGTTTGTAAAGCCGTGTGCTTGTATAGGTTATTTAAAACGATAGCTGCGTTTCCGTCACGTTTAATTTCGTAAACGATACGCATCCCGTCTCTATCAGATTCATCTCTGATTTCAGAAATGCCTTCAATCTTTTTATCGTTAACCAAATCGGCAGTACGCTCAATCATCATAGCTTTATTTACCTGGTAAGGTATTTCGCTCACAATAATTCGCTCTCTATCGTTGGGTAAAGTTTCAATTTCGGCAACACCACGCATCATTACGCGACCTCTACCAGTTTCAAAAGCATCCTTAACACCTTCGTAACCGTAAATAATACCGCCTGTAGGGAAATCCGGAGCTTTAATGTGTTGCATTAATTCCGAAATCTCAATCTCGTTATTATCAATATAAGCTACAATTCCGTCAATTACCTCAGTAAGGTTATGCGGAGCCATATTAGTAGCCATACCTACCGCAATACCAGATCCTCCGTTAACCAAAAGGTTAGGGAATTTTGAAGGTAAAACTGTAGGCTCCTGTAAGGAATCATCAAAGTTTAAACGGTAGTCGATAGTCTCTTTGTTGATATCCGCCAACATTTCCTCAGCCATTTTCTTGAAACGAGCCTCGGTATAACGCATGGCAGCGGGAGAATCACCATCAATAGAACCAAAGTTACCTTGCCCATCCACCAAAGGATAACGCAAAGACCAAGGTTGTGCCATACGCACCATGGTATCATAAACGGAACTATCACCATGTGGGTGATACTTTCCTAAAACCTCCCCAACAATACGGGCAGATTTCTTATAAGGTTTGTTACTTGCCAAACCTAAATCAAGCATACCATAAAGCACCCTACGGTGTACAGGTTTTAACCCATCTCTTACATCTGGTAAAGCTCTGGAAACAATAACCGACATCGAATAATCGATATACGCCGATTTCATCTCATCCTCAATATTAATTTTAATGATTTTGTCGTGTTGTAATCCTTCGTTCTGATCTGTTTCTTCAGCCATGTTCTGTTTTAAAATCTAAATTGAAACAATTTTAAAAAAAGTGTTTTGCGAAGTTAACAATTTAAGGCTAATAGACCACCTGTGTTGATAATTTTTTAAGCAGGTTTTTCGAGGAAATTTACGAGCCGAGAGCCAATTAATAAGAACATTGAAGATAGATTATGTAAACTTTTTTTTGAAAGCGAAAATTAGTGGTTTATGGCGACAGCCAGCCCCCGCTTTCCGCTGTATTCCACCATTTGAAAAAATCGGCGGGATGTCGTTTCAATCAGGCTTAGGTACTGGGGTTTTTCAACAGTAAGGATTTGCAGTTGCTTAAAATACCTCATCATAGCGCAGTTTAAATTAAGACAACAAAACCCTGTCCATCACTGAACAGGGTTTTGAAAAAATTAATCTACAAAATTTAAGAATCTTACATTTTCGGCATTAAAACCGTATCAATTACGTGGGTTACTCCGTTGCTTGATATTACATCAGCAGTAGTAACTGTTGCGCCTCCAACCATCACCACACCATCTTTAATTGAAACTTTTAGTGTTTCGCCCTCAACGGAAGTCAATTCCATACCATCTGTTAAATCTGCCGCAGTGTATGCACCTGAAACAACATGGTAAGTTAAAACTTTAGCTAGTTTGTCTTTGTTTTCTGGCTTCAGTAAACCTTCTACTGCGCCAGCTGGTAAAGCATCAAATGCTGCATTAGTTGGTGCAAAAACTGTGAATGGACCTGTTCCACTTAAAGTTTCTACTAAACCTGCCGCTTTAACTGCAGCAACTAAAGTTGTATGCTCGCTTGAACCGACTGCATTTTCGACAATATTTTTTGAAGGAACCATCATTGCTCCACCCACCATTACGCCTTCTTCAGTACTCATATCCGTTGACTCCATTGCCATTGAATCTGTGGTTTCTTCTGCGCTTTTAGTGTTGTTACAAGCTGTAAATGTTGCTCCGGCTAACAACGCTACCATTGCTAGGCTTAAAAATCTCTTTTTCATTTTTTTGTTTTTAGTTTTTGAATGTTTAACCTATTTACGCAGTATTTTGCAAAGCGGTTTTCTATTTATCACTATTAACAAGAAAAAATTTTTAAAGCTCTATTTTATCAATCGAGCAACAAATAAAGTATCGGCTTTAGAGTGGTAACCTTTTATTAATTCCTGACTTTCAACTTTAAGATCAAAGTTTTTGCATAGCCAGCTCACTTGTTCTTCGTTTTCTGCTTTGAATACAGAACAGGTGATATAAATCAAGGGTTTGTCTTTTTTTAGATATTTAACTACATTTTTTGCAATTCTTCTTTGCAACTCAGTATAAAATTTAAGTTTGCCATCCGTAAAAGAGCTAATCATTTCTGGCGTACGTCCCCAAGTTCCAGAACCACTGCAAGGTGCATCTAAAATAATCCCATCAAACTCATAATCATGCAGAAGCAAATCTTGGTTTTTGGTTAAATCCAAAACTTTACGCTGATAATCTTTTATACCAGCTAAAGAAAAACGTTCGCGAAGGTTCTCTAAAATAGACTCTCTATTATCTGAAACTAAAAGTTTTACTGTTGGCTCTTCATCATGCAATAGCAAAGATTTCCCACCAGATGCAGCACAGCAATCCCACCATTTATCCCACTTTTGTGGTTTAAAAGACTCTCCTACTTTTTGCGAGGAAACATCCTGAACCTCATAAATACCTTTATCGGTAATTACCTGATCTACCTTTGTCCCATTAGGCAAAGCTAAAGTTTGCTCATTGATAAGTTGGAAGGATAAACCTGCTGTTTCTAGTTTTTTAGTGATTTGTTTTTCTTTTCCTCGTTGCATACGGATATACAAATCGGGCTGAACGAAAAACGATTTATAAAAAACTTCTTTATCAACGCTTTTTGACAAGTTTTTATCAAAAGGGAAAATATCGGAAAGCTTAAAATCAGGAAATTCTTTTTTTATAATCTCCAGCTTTTCCTCCAAATTTAAATGGATAAAAGCTTCAAATTCGGGTTTATAATAACTAATGAAAGAATTGGTTTCTGAATTACATAAAAAATCTGCTACTACTAACCGGTTTTCGAGAGACTGATTTTCGAGTGCTTTACCTAACCTAAAATAGTTATAGATTAAACGGCTAGCAAAACGCCTATCCTTAGAGCCCATCTGCTTATTTTGCCTATAATATTGCGCTAAAAAGCGAAATAAAGGTTGCTCAAAAGAAAATTGCTTTAAAATATTTTCTACAGTACTTAATTGATGAAATGCTTTCATATTAATCAACTTTCACTAGTTGCGATCCCTCGTATTTTAGCATCATTAAATTGCTATTATAATAGCCTGTTTTTTCATCCTGTTTAAAATCAAAATCGTTATGGATACCATCGAACTTATCATCCAAGAGTTCATTCATAAATTTATATCCTTTTTTATTCATTAAAGTCGCAAAATAATAACCAATATCGAAGCCCTTAAAAGCATACTCGCTCGGTTCAACTGAAAATTTAGAACGATAATATTTTACAAAATCACTACTCCTGCTAGATTGATAGTTGATTTGATAAGAAGAAGTGATATAAGTATTTAAGCGTTCTAACTGCTGAAAATCTAAAAACGTAGCTTTATCCCATCCCGGATGACCGATTACGGCAATCTGAAAATTTCGACTTATTTTTTCTAACTCCTTAAACATAGTCAACAAAAACACCCGTTCAGTAGTTGGCAATACTATTACATTTAAGCCATTTGGACTAAGACTTTTGTACACATTTTCATACCCAACTGCCTTAATTCCTAATTCTGAAACAGAATAAGGTTTTGCCAAACTATCCATCCCTTTTTTAAACGGAACTGCATATTTATATTCATCGGGCTGACCACTTCTAATCAGTAAAACCTTAGCAGGCTTTAAATCACTTTTAATAAATTTAGCAACTTTATAAGCGTGTTGATCTATAGAGTTATTGATGGTAATAAGGTAAGGATTACTGAATAAACTAGGGTCTGAAGCCGCTAAAGGCGAAACCATCGGTTTTTGCATCCGTTCACTATAAATAGAAAAAGCTTTTATACCGTTCGGAAAAACAGGCCCTACAATCAAATGTGAGGTAATAATGGCTGGCTTTATAGCCAATGCACCTAAAGCCGTAGGGTTATCATTAGAGTCAAAAACCTGTAATTTAAAATCGACATCGCCTTTTTGATTAGCTACCGAATCTAAACCCATTTTAAAGCCTTGATATAAATCAATAGCAATTTCCGCTTTTCTTAAATCGGCTACTCCTGCAGTTTTATAGTCAATGCTTTGTAGTTCAAAAGGTAAAATCAAGGAAATTACCATTTCTGGTTTTTCCTTGATTTTTTGACTAAGCTTTTCTTGTTCTTTTTCTGCCTCTTTACCTGAAACCGTTTCCTCAACATTTTGTGATGTTGGATTCTTATTTCCGGGAGCCGTTTTTGGAGAACAAGCGGTGATCAGATAAAAAGGTATTAAGTATAAAATTAAAAGGCGAAAGTTAAAAGTTGTAGATTTTGAGTTAAAACCTTGCAAATTCATATTACTTATTGCCTTCTGTTTATTTTTATTCCCACTCAATTGTTGCTGGTGGTTTTGAACTGATATCATACACTACTCTGTTTATTCCTTTTACATTATTGATGATCTCGTTAGAGATTTTCGCCAGCAATTCGTAAGGTAAATGACTCCAATCGGCTGTCATTCCATCTACAGAACCTACTGCTCTTAACGCAACCACATTTTCATACGTACGTTCATCTCCCATTACCCCTACTGATTGTATTGGCAGATAAATAGTTCCGGCTTGCCATACTTTATCATACCAACCAGATTCTTTTAAGTTTTTGATGTAGATATAATCTGCATCTTGCAAAATCTGCACTTTTTCTGGGGTTACATCGCCCAATATACGGATACCTAAACCTGGTCCTGGAAAAGGGTGACGGTTTAAAATATCAGCGGGCAAACCTAAAGCCTTACCTACTCTACGTACCTCATCTTTAAATAAAGACTTAAGTGGCTCAACTACTTTAAGCTTCATGTAATCAGGCAAACCGCCTACATTATGATGCGATTTTATAGTTGCCGATGGGCCTCCATTTACCGAAACAGATTCAATTACATCTGGGTAAATTGTACCTTGAGCTAACCACTTTACATCTGTAATCAGATTAGCCTCTTCATCAAATACTTCGATAAAAACCCTGCCAATTGCTTTACGCTTTTGCTCTGGATCTGTTAAGCCAGCCAAAGCATCATAAAACTTTTGCTTAGCATCAACGCCTTTTACGTTTAAACCCAATTCTTTATAAGAATCTAAAACCGACTCAAACTCGTTTTTACGCAATAAACCGTTATCTACAAAAACACAATGTAGATTTTTGCCAACGGCTTGGTGTAAAATCAAAGCCGCTACTGAAGAATCTACTCCTCCAGACAAACCTAAAACTACTTTATCATCAGTCAATTGCTCTTTTAACGCTGCAATTGTTTCTTCAGCAAAAGCAAAAGGTGTCCAGTCTTGGGTACAACCACAAATATCTAGCAAAAAGTTTTGTAACAATTGCTTTCCATCTGTTGAATGGGTAACCTCCGGATGAAATTGGATGCCGTAAGTTTGCGTTCCTTTAATTTGGTAAGCAGCAACTTTTACAGATTCTGTAC
Organism: Pelobium sp.; assembly: GCA_037968815.1. Lineage (GTDB taxonomy): Bacteria > Bacteroidota > Bacteroidia > Sphingobacteriales > Sphingobacteriaceae > Pseudopedobacter. Next base: position 73,591 of record JBBKWF010000015.1, read on the forward strand.
TGGCAATAATTTCAAAATCTGCCGGAATATCTTTAATGGTATCGCCGTGAGACATCCACACTTGCGAATGTGCCGGCAAATCCTTCATTAAATCATTTTTAGCATGAATATATTCGAGATTTGCTCTTCCATATTCTCTAATTTCTGAAGGAACAACCTGTCCACCAGAATGTTGAGCTATATATTGCGCTCCATAACAAACGCCCAATAAAGGCAGTTTTTTATGAAATTGTTGAAAGTCAACTTGGGGTGCGCCTTCCTGACGAACAGAAGAAGGGCTACCTGAAAGAATCACACCTTTGGTAAATTCATCAAGTTCAGGAATTTTATTAAATGGGTGGATTTCACAATAAACATTTAGTTCACGAACTCTTCTTGCTATCAATTGAGTGTACTGTGAACCAAAATCGAGGATAAGGATTTTCTCTTGCATGGGCAAAGATAAAAATTTTTAGGTGCTAAGGGACAAAATTAGAAATTTGATGACGTTTATTAATGGAAGCTTCGTATTTTTAAAACCAAACGCTAAAAAAGCTATTGATTTGATTTTGATGAAGAAAAAATTACTCTGGTTATTTATTATTTGCAACTGTTTTTTTGTACTGCAAGCCTGCGATTATGTACCGAACAGAAGCAATATTATTGCGGCAAATAGAAGCTTAATTGACACAGGAGTAAGATATATTATTGTTCCGCGTGACACCATTAAGCCAGATACCAGCAAAATTAAAGACACTTTATTAATAAAAAGACCCGACAGCATTCTTGTTGCAAAAAAAACAGATAGCATTTTGCCACCTGCACAACCAATTGTAAAAGTTAATGCTACTATTAATGCAAAAGCAGAAACTCTTGTAAAGTATGCCGAAACTTTAATTGGCAAACCTTATGCCTACGCCAACACACCAGAAATGGGCTTTAGTAATTCGGGCTTTGTAAATTATGTTTATAGCCATTTTGATATTAAAGTACCTAAATACGCTCCTTCTTTTATTACAATTGGTGAGGAAGTAACACCAGAAGATGTTTCTGAGGGAGATATAGTTTTATTTTCAAAAGAGGACGACAATAAAAAAGCGGTATATCAAATTGGTATTGTGACCTCTGCAAAAGGCAGTCCAGTGAGCTTTATCCATGCTAGTTCTGGAAAAATGAATGGAGTTGGGGTGAGTGTTTTAAGCGCCTATTATCAAAGAAAAGTAATAGGTTTTAGACGAGTTTTTTAAGCTAGATTTTAAAACGCCTATCAGTATATATTGGTATATAATTAAAAAGCCTCTCGCTTATCTTTGATAAACCAATCCCCACCGAGATGAAATTTAAACTGATATTACTTTTATCGCTAATACTTAGCGCACCTACATTTGCACAATTAACTAAGGCAGATATTGAAGCTAAATTCCCATTATTGAGTTTACCTTATGAGTTTGAAAGAGCGGACATCCCTCGACCTGGTAAAAACGGACCAATTGACCTTGATCAATTTCCTTTTATTAAGGAGGATGTAACCGATTTAATTACTCAAGCTACACTTGATCATACTACTCAAAAAACATCCAGTCAGCTCAGCAAGAAAATGTACGAACCAAAAAGCGGAAAAGTGAGAGCTATTGGTCGTTTCGAAAACGGCAAGCAAACTTTTTTAGTTTTTCACTTTACCCAAGGCGGTCCTTCTGCTACTTTGAATATTGTATATATTGCGTCTCTTGGTATGGATTACAAAGTTATAGACGTGGCCGAGCTATCTAATTTCAATATCTTCAAAAAAGGTACGAAAGGTTATAAACACGTTGTAATTGTTAGACGAGCTCAACTCAATAAAAACAACCTATTAAACCTTATGGAAACCTACCGTTATGAAAAAGAGGTTAATGATAACGGAGAACAAACGCTTAATAAAGATATCAGCAGATATGGCTTTCAGTTTATGGAAGACGGCAAAGTGATGAATAATCTTTATTAATGATCAAACACTTACAGCAGAATCTCTTGTTTTAAGGATTCTGCTTTTAACTAAAAACTAGGGTTAGTTACCCGGTAGTGGTTATTAAAGGTAAAGCCTAAAACAATTTCATGCGAACCTCTACTTACTGTATTTAATTCTGAAGTTGTAAAATCATAAGCATAACCCACGTTTAGCAAAGAACTAAGGTTAAAACCCAGCATCCCCGCGTAAGAGTTGTTTTTGCGGTAAGTCCCTCCTAGCCAAACCTTATTTTTGAAAGCAACTTTAGTATTAATATCTAAGCTTAAGGGAGTTGGATTCACATATTTAAACATTACAGAAGGAACAATAGTAATATCATCAGTCAACCAAAAACAATAACCTGCGGTAACGAAAGCATGAGGAACAGTTTTGCCTGTATTTGGGTTCGAATTGCCAGACAAGTCTGTTTTTTGTGGTAGCAATTGTTGAACCGATGCGCCAACAAAATATTCGGCAGAATAAAGCCATACACCAAAATTAACATCAGGCTTAATAGTACTTACCGTCCCTTTGTTTGCAATAGCAACATCACTTGGGTCCTCAAGTTTAACATCTGAGGTATTAAAACTCATTCTGTTTGCACCTAAACCAACGCCAACCGCCAAGTTAACCCTCGGCGCTATACCTAAATGATAGGCATAGGTTAAATTAACTGTGGTATTATCCAAGGGTCCTGCTTTATCAGAAACAGCCGTCAGCCCAATTCCGTGATGAGGTTCAGAAGCCGTATAGTCCCATTTATAACTTTTACCTAGGGGATTTTCACCAACCATACCATAAGAAGTAGCGCTTGCCCAATCATCTGTATTTCCAATTGGCATATGGGCGGTAAAATAGTTAGTTTTTGGAGCATTCTCTAACCCTACCCATTGTTGCCTTGTTCCTGCTTTAACATCAATATATTGATCAATACCTGTTAAGGCAGGATTTATAATGTAATTATTTAAAATATATTGAGTGTACTGAGGCTTTTGTTGAGCTTTAAGATTAGTCAACATCAAGAAAAACAGAACACAAAAAACAACAAAACTCTTCATTTAAATGGTAAACCGTACACAATTATTCATAAAAAAAACTCTCCTCATCATTACACTAGCGTACCAACATTAAAGACCCCGAATATTTCAATTCTCCATCTTTTGCCGTAATAATATAATAATACATCCCTTCGGGCAAATACTCATTATTCAATTTACCGTCCCATGGCGTATATCTTCCGCTGGCAAAAATCTCTTTCCCATATCTATTAAAAATCCTCATAGTACTACTTGGGTAACTATCTAAATATTTAATATTCCAAGTATCATTAACACCATCCCCGTTTGGGGTAAAAGTATTTGGTATTTCCGGAAACTGTAACACCTTTACAACCATACTATCTTGTATTGTACAGCCTTGCTCACTATTAACAGTTAAAGTATAAGTAACATCCTTTAGTGGAGAAGCAATAGGGTTAAGTACATCATCTCTATCTAAACCTATAGATGGTGTCCACTTATAAGTGACATTATTACCTTCGGCAACAGCATCTAAAACAATTTGTCCGCCGATTAAAATCACTTTATCGCTACCTGCATCTGCAGTAGGTGTTGGGTAAACAGTAATAAGCTGAGTTTTGGCATCAGAACAACCATTATCACCGACAAAAGTATAGGTAATAGTGTGTGTACCCGCACCCGCTTTGGTAGGAGAAAACACACCGCCCGCATCAATAATTCCTTTGCCAGAGTAAGTTCCTTTACCGCTAAAACCGGTAACTTCATTAGCCTGTGTAAGTTGATATTCCGTTACCTCCGCACATACACTAGTTAATGGAGCAAACTCAACGTTTGGCACTGCTTTTAGCGTGATGGTTTTGATGACTTCATTTACACAGTTATCACCAGAAGTAATTCTCATCCGAATATTTTTATCTTGCGTTGCTGGCGAACTAAACTTAGGATAGTTAAAACTATAGCTTTTATTTGATGCACTCCTTAAAGCAGGATTATCATCTGTTAATTGATATTGGGCTTCATTCGGATGATTATCATTATCAAAACTCCACTCTATTTTATTTATTTCTCCAAAAGCGATAGTTGTGTTATCAATAAAAGTAACCTCTTGATCGCTACATAAACTATTTTCATTTAAAACACTGAAAACAGGATTTGCAATAGCTCCTTTTACCAAAAAGGGTTTAGTTAAAGTATTTGTACTTCCGTTTGGTGCAGTTACCGTCAAAGTAATTTGATAGCTCTTTGCTTCTTTAAAAGCAAAAGTTGGGTTTGGTTGAGTTGAAGTAGAATTAAGCGCATCGCCAAACTTCCATTGATAGGTTAACCCGGTTTCGCTACCTACAAAAGTAGAAAGGTTGGTGAAAACTGCTTCTCCGTTTGGTAAACATCCATCGGGTAAAGAAAAATCTACTATTGGAATTGCTTTAAGTGTGATAGGTTTTGTAAACGTATTTACACAAGTAATCCCCGAGTAGGCTTTCATTGAAACATTAATCGTTTTTTGGGCAGGAGTAAAAAACGTAGGATATGTGTGTTTGTATAGTTTTGGAGCTTGAGTTCGCTCTATTTTTGTTGCGGGATTATCGTCCGTTTCTATTTCCGAAGGTGTTGATGTATCATAAATCCATTCAATTTTTGTAACCTGCCCAAAATCAACCGAAGCTAAATCCTCGAAAACCACTTCTTGGTCACTAAATAGTTGATTTTCATTTTGTACTGCAAATTTCGCTACTGGAGTGCTTCCGTTAACAGTAAAGGGTTTGGTAAGCGTCGTTACACATCCACTTGCACTTGTTGCGGTTAAAGTAACTTGATATACTTTGGCTTCCGTATAGGTATGGCTAGGATCTTTGTCTGTTGAAGTGTTATTTGCTGATGTGGAATTGTTATCTCCGAAGTCCCAAACGTAACTAATAGAGCCGGTTGTAATACTTGATTTATTGATAAACTTAGCAGAAGCATCAGTTAAGCAAATATCTGGAGTTTCAAACTCTACAACAGGCAATGGGTGGATGGTTATTGGTTTAACAATAGTTTGTGTACACCCCAAATCTGTGGTAACCGTTAATGTAACATCATACGTTTCTACCTCGTTAAAGGTATGAGTTGGATTTTGATCTGTTGAAGTGTTAGCGCTGGAAGTAGGGTCTCCAAAATCCCAAGCCCATTTTGTAATGGTGCTTTTTGTAATTGTAGACTGATCTGTAAACTGAACAGCGCCATCGACACAAGTAATAGCCTGTTGTTTAAAATTTGCAACTGGTAAAGGCATTACCTCGGTTTCAACTTCCTTCACTTCAGACCAACAGCCGTCTTCAGATTTAACAGATAATCTAATATTTTTTACGCCCGTACTGGTGTAAGTATATTCAGCACTTTCGGTATTTGCATTCTGCCCATCTTCAAAAATCCACAAATATTCCGTTATAGTTTGGTCAGGGAATATATTAGCCTTCACACTGATGGGACTATTTATACAAACTTCCGCAACAGCACTAAAATCCCCTACCGGCTGTTTATTGATAATAAAATCGAATAAAAATTCATCTCCCGAACCACAAGCATCTGCCGATGGCTTGGTAGTTAACACTCTATAGCTATAAGTTTTAGCTTCTGAATAAGTAACTTCCGGAATCAAAGAATAGGTATATATCGTTTGTCCATCTTTTTGGGTGGTGGTAAATGAAGTTGAAGATATTATCTGTAGTCCACTCCCATCTCCCCGGTCAAATTGGAGTTGTGAAGCTTCGTACGGCAATTTCAAAGTCAGGTCATAAGAAGTACCTACACAACCCGTTTGTATTTCTGAATTTGGCGCATTTGGATTAACCGGGTCTATCCCAAAAGCAGTTAAATTGGCTCCAGCAGCGTAACCGTATGATTCTGCAGAACCAAAACCATAAGCAATCGCATTAAAGCCTACATCAGAACGTAAATTATGCGTCCCTTCTGTTACAGAAAGCTGAGCATAAGAATACTCAGAATTACCAGGCACTTCAGTAAAGCTAGCTGAAGTAGACGCACCGTCTAACGTAAAACTTGCCACCCCTGCCTTTTTAACTACCACATTTATGAAATGTTTTAGGATTTTGAACTCCCCAGTAGAATACATGGTAATATTTGTCAATGTTTGCTCTAATGGGTTCAAATAAATCATTTCAGGATCACCTACATCACCACTAACACTACTACACCCAACCCCTTTTCCTTGAGACACTGCATATTGAACTACTTGAATAGGTTTATCGGAACTGATTTGCTCTATGTTTTGAGACTCAAAATCATAAAATAAAGGAAAGCTAACTGCGGTTCCGTTTATTTTTACAATTGCAGTTGGGTCGCTTTTTACAATTCTGTAAATCACATAATTTCTTTCCTTTTGAGGAACAGTGATGAAATTCTTACCCCAAGTCTCTGTTGGGTAAGCCTGTTGCATAAAATTGTCTCCTGCACCTGGACTGGAGATATTATTACCTGAAGTAGGTAACTGATAGGAGAGACAGCTAATAGCGATCTTACTGCTTCCAGAAAAAACGGCTATTTTTTTACAAGTTCCGCCGGATGATACGGATTTGATCTTAGACCCTGTTAAATCATCACCATAAGAGTAAATATTATTATTATTCGCATTATTAGCATCTACATCTACAGATTTCCCTAAAACATTATAAATGTCACCTTTTTTCAGAGTCACAGTATACGTTTTTCCAGCTTCCCAACCCTCTTCTGTATCCTGACTCGGTGTAATTTCTATCTGCGTATCATCCTCAACTGCAACTACAAAAAACCAAGAAACTGATCCTTTAGAGTTTGATATTTGTTTATAGTTAATGGATAAATATTCTTTCCCCAAAGCACTCACTGGTAGAACTAAGGTAGCTCCAGAAACTGAATTGGCAAAAATATGCGCATATACAATGATGGGCTTAAGCGATGTAATATGAATTCCGTTCTCAGAAAGACCATCGTCTTCTAGGTGAGCACTAGTAGGTATTTCCACCGTAACAATTCCATTTGCTTTAACAGTAACAGTTTTAGTAAAATTAAGATTGGCAATTGAAACAGTAGCTGTGGTAGTTACATCAGAAGTAAGGTAAACCACCATTTTACCGGTACTAATGTGTTTACCATAACCTAACCAAAAGTCTGTCCCCTTATTTGATGCACCTTGCCCGTAAACAATAGAGCTAATAAAACAGCAAACAAAAAATAAAAAAGCCTTTAAGTAAGGTTTTAACATAGCATATGGAATCAGCCTTATATGACTACTAAAAAGGCAAAAGGTTTATTAAGGAGCGTTTATTGAATGGAATAATGGGCTTGGTTAAACATGAGCAAGCCTCGACCAATAAGTCAAGGCTTGCTCACATATTCTATATTTTTAGCGAAATTTATTTCACTCTTGTCCAAACATCGGTTCTACCAAGTAAAGAAATACCAACGTAGCCTCTAACGCTTAGCTTATCATTGCCTTTAAGTGTCATGATACAGCTATAAGTTTTACCAGATTTAGGATCATAGATAGTACCATCTTCCCACTCTCCATCATCAAAATTAAATCCTTTTAGCATTTCTAAGCCTAATAGGGCTCTTCCACGTAAATTTGCATCGGGGTTATTTACATCTGTTTTTGCCTTACCTTGTTCATTGTTTGGATTTTTAAGCCAAACCAACTTTCCGCTGTACTTATTACCAACTTTATAAATCTGAATATTGGCTTCGCCACTACTATTTAGCCATTTACCTACAACAGCATCTGCTGATTGTGCGAAAATTGTGGTTGTAGCGAAAACTAGCGCCATCAATATGAGTATCTTTTTCATCTGTTTATTTATTTGGTGTGTGATAATTGGTTATCTAAAATAAAGCATTATTTCTTTAATAACGATGAAATGTTTTCGAAATTTTATGTTTGGATGTAATATTTTTATACAGTTTTGCCTTGCAGGATGAAATAAATCCTCTTCAGAAGATTGAAATTTGACATTTTACTTCCCCTTTTACAGGAGTTTTATTCGACATGCGATACGCTTAACATCGAACAACTATCAATTCGGAATAATGGGTTTATTAAGCACAAAAAAAGGAGCTTATTGCTAAGCTCCTTTTTTATCTAAAACGGTATTTCTTGTTTACTTTACTGCATCAACAATAGCTGCGAAAGCTTTTGGATCGTTCATTGCTAAATCAGCTAAAACTTTTCTGTTTAAACCGATGTTTTTAGCACCAACTTTTCCAATGAATTGAGAGTAAGACATTCCGTGTTCGCGGCTAGCAGCGTTGATACGTTGTATCCATAATCCTCTGAATTCTCTTTTCTTAACTTTTCTGTCTCTGAAAGCGTATTGTAAACCTTTTTCAACAGTATTTTTAGCAATGGTAAAAACCTTGCTTCTTGATCCCCAATAACCTCTGGCTAATTTAAGGACCTTCTTTCTTCTTCTTCTTGACGCTACTGCGTTAACCGAACGTGGCATAATTTAATTGTTTTTGGTAAGAGGTGACCAGCAATTACACTGATACTTAAACCCAATCCCTGGTTAATATTTAATTATTTTCCGATGCAAAGCATACGTTTAACATTTCCTGTATCTGCATCAGATACATAGCTGGTAGTAGTTAAGTTACGTTTTTGCTTTGTGGTCTTTTTTGTTAGGATGTGACTTTTGTAGGCATCCTTTCTTTTGATTTTACCTGTTCCAGTAAGCGAAAAACGCTTTTTTGCACCAGAATGGCTTTTCATTTTTGGCATAATAATGCTTTTTAATTTAACCTGTTTATATTAATTCTTTCCCGTTTTAGGCGCTACTGTTAAGAACATTCTTTTACCTTCTAATTTAGGTAATAGTTCTACTTTTCCTACGTCTTCTAAAGCCTGTGCAAATTTTAACAATAAAATTTCACCTTGTTCTTTATAAACGATTGCTCTTCCTTTAAAGTGAACGTAAGCTCTTACTTTCTCACCGTTCTCTAAAAAAGAAACCGCATGTTTTAATTTAAATTGAAAATCGTGATCGTTAGTGTTAGGCCCAAATCTAATTTCCTTAATTACCGTTTGTTTAGCATTAGCCTTAATTTCTTTCAGCTTTTTCTTTTGCTCGTAAACAAATTTATTGTAATCAACGATTTTACATACCGGAGGGTTGGCATTCGGTGAAATCTCAACTAAGTCAAGATCCATTTCGTCTGCCATTGCCAACGCTTTTTCTAAAGGGTAAACTCCCTGCTCGATATCCTCTCCTACTACCCTTACTTCCCTTGCTCTAATACGCTTATTGATATTGTGAGCGGGCTCAGTTTGTCTTCTGCCTCTATTCGGATTTAATTTAGGTCTAATGATTGTCCTCCATCTTTATTATTTAAACTAAAATTTCTTTTTGAAGATGACTGCTAAACTCTTCGATACTCATACTTCCCTGGTCACCTTCTCCATGTTTTCTTACAGAAACCGTACCATCTTCCATCTCCTTCTCTCCTATAATTAACATAAAAGGAATCTTTTTGACTTCGGCATCCCTAATTTTTCGTCCGATTTTCTCATCCCGAAAGTCAATTAGTCCGCGAATATCGGAATTATTAAGAGATTCTAAAACTTTTTTTCCATATTCCTCATATTTTTCGGAAATAGGCAAAACAATAAATTGCTCTGGAGTTAGCCATAATGGGAAGTTACCTGCACAATGCTCAATCAGAACAGCAACAAAGCGCTCTAACGAACCAAACGGTGCTCGGTGAATCATTACGGGGCGGTGTTTTTGATTATCGCTACCAGTGTACTCTAGCTCAAAACGTTCGGGTAAATTATAATCTACCTGAATTGTTCCTAATTGCCATTTTCTACCTAAAGCATCTTTAACCATAAAGTCCAACTTTGGACCATAAAAAGCCGCTTCACCAGTTTCTACAACTGTTGTCAAGTTTTTTTCTGCAGCAGCTTCAATAATTGCTGTTTCGGCTAAATCCCAATTTTCATCGCTACCTATATATTTAGCTTTGTTATTTGGGTCACGCAAAGAAACTTGTGCAGTATAGTTTTCAAAACCTAAAGCTTTAAAAACATATAGCACTAAATCAATTACTTTTTTAAATTCTTCTTTTACTTGGTCTGGACGGCAAAATAAATGCGCATCATCCTGAGTAAACCCCCTTACTCTGGTTAAACCATGTAACTCTCCACTTTGCTCGTAACGGTAAACTGTACCAAACTCGGCTAACCTAATCGGCAAATCTTTGTACGAACGTGGTTTTGTTTTATAAATCTCGCAATGGTGCGGGCAGTTCATCGGTTTCAAGAAAAACTCCTCTCCTTCTTGTGGAGTTTTTATCGGCTGAAAAGAATCTGCTCCGTATTTATCGTAATGACCGGAAGTAACGTATAAGTTTTTATGCCCGATGTGCGGCGTAATAACCTGATCGTAACCGGCTTTTTGTTGTGCTTTCTGTAAAAAATTAACTAAACGTTCACGCAAAGCAGTTCCTTTAGGCAACCATAAAGGTAAACCCATTCCTACTTTTTCAGAAAAAGCAAATAGTTCTAATTCCTTACCTAACTTACGGTGATCACGTTTTTTAGCTTCTTCAATCATATGAAGATACTCTGTAAGCTCACTTTGTTTCGGAAAAGTTACGCCATAAATACGAGTTAACTGTTTTCTGCTTTCATCACCTCTCCAATAAGCACCAGCCACATTAGTAAGCTTTACAGCCTTAATGAAACTTGTGTTAGGAATATGCGGACCGCGACATAAATCGGTAAAGTTGCCTTGAGTATATAAGGTGATTGTTCCGTCTTCTAAATCCTTAATTAAATCTAGTTTGTACTCGTCGCCTTTTTCTTCAAAGTATTTAATTGCATCAGCTTTACTAATGCCTTCTTTTACATATACAGCTTTTGTTCTGGCTAATTCTAAAAACTTATCTTCAATTTTTTTGAAATCATCAGAAGAAAACTCTCTGTCGCCAAAATCAACGTCGTAGTAAAAACCAGTTTCAATTGATGGACCAATCCCGAACTTAGTACCCGGATAAAGTGCTTCTAAAGCTTCTGCCAACAAGTGAGCAGATGAATGCCAGAATGTTGACTTTCCATTGGTATCATTCCAAGTTAATAGTTTTACGCTAGCATCTTGTTCAATTGGCATTGATGAATCCACCACTTTACCATCAACCTCGGCAGCCAAAACATTACGAGCTAAACCTTCAGATATAGAAAGCGCTATCTGATGCGCATTGGTTCCTTTTTCGTAATCCCTTGTTGAACCATCAGGGAGTGTAATCTTAATCATCTACAATTATGATTTATATTTGTGTATAATATTTAACGTACGCCTATACAAATGTGCGTTTTTTATTAAGGTGCAAAAATACGAGAATTATTTTAATGAGTGAAGTGTTTAAGTGATTGTCTGAAATTCATCAAAGTAAATACACTTTTCGCTATAACCACGAAGCAAGCACCCTTTAATGAATGCTTGCTTCACTTATAAATAAGATTATGATTAAAAGTTGAGCTCTATTTAAGAAATTTACTTCTCAGTACCTGAAAATCATTTCGGTAATTCGCAATATAAACCCCATTACCTGAACCCGACATATCAACAGAAAAAATGTTGACACCTTTATTTAGAAAGACTTTTTGTTGAATGATTTTTTGACCGTTCGTGTTATAAATCTCCAATTCTCCATCTGAAACTTTATCAGAATTGATAGTGACATTAACATGATCTGAGCCAATTTCAGGAGAAACCTGCATGGTTAAACCTGTAAAACCCATACTGATTGAAGCTATATTAGACAGCGTTGATTTTCCATCAAAATCTACCTGATTTAAACGGTAATAATTTGTTCCAACCGCCGGTTTTTTATCAAAAAAGTTATAAGTCAAAATTGTATGGCTATTGTTCGAGCCATTTACTTTCCCAATGCTTTCGAATTGTAAACCGTCAAAAGATCTTTGGATTTCGAAATGTGAATTATTGGTTTCTGAAGCGGTTATCCATCTTAACTGAACGCCATCATTTTGTTTCTGAGCAATAAATGACATTAAATGAATAGGTAATAATGCATTTGTTTTTCCGATTAAAATTGGAGCGAAATCACTTAAGCCTGCCAATGTTATCGTGTTACTCGAGTTATCTGCGCCCCCTGTAACCGACTCATATACAGAAGATTTATATTGCAACGCTTCAATTTCATTAGCCACTAAACCTGAAAAGTTGGTCCCTTCCAAAGCCTCATCCCAACCTAAAGTCAAATTATAGTTACCCGTACCCAAAGTACGGCTAACTTGATAAACGGCATCAACAATATCATTTTTCTGAGCGATAGAAAACGCGGCACCATTCGGTGTTGCGTTCGTTGTTGCTCCTTCAAAAACACTTACAGTAATATCAGAAACACTGTTTGGTGTAAATATTACAGGTAGGAAATAGTTTGTACCCCCCACCGGAAACGTATTAGCATTAGCAAATGAACTTAGCCTTAGTTTACCAATATTTGAACCCGACTTTAATGTTTTAATATGATTTGTAACATTAAAACTTCCTGCAATCTGATTTCCAGAAGACACATGAAGCTCATCCGAAGATGGGATATTAAGAATTCCGTTTAAAAGTGTAAGTGTCCCGGTAACAGTTTTAGAGTTTTCAAGAGTTACTTCTGCGTGGTTATTAATAATTAAATTATTAACACTAGTAGGTAGCTCAGCCCCACTAGTAAGGTTTGACCCTCCATTATAAGTTACGTTTACCACCCCGTTAATAGCGGCAGATAAGCTTCCCTCGGTTCTAACTACCGATATTGTACCGCTTGGAACTGTAAGGTTCCCAGTAGTAAGCACTCCGTTTGCCAAGGTAAGCACCCCTCCATTATTAATAAAATTACCTGTATTGCTTGAACTTGCAACAGCAGCAACCCCGTTAGGGTTATCAATTATTAAGTTGGTATAATTAAATTGCTTAAGTGAAGAGGCATCGTTACCTAAATTAATAAATGTTTGTACTGCTGAGCCACTGTAAATTACAGTACCATTGTTGGTAAAAGTAACAACATCCATTGCTGGCGTTGCACCCGTTAATTCTAAAACACCTCCCGCATCAATAATTATTTCCCCACATTTCCCTGCGTTATTGTAAGTAAAAACCTGATTTCCGGAAGATGCTCTTGATTTAGATGAAATCAATCTGGCGCCATTTTTAATGGTTAATACCCCATTAAAAGTAGTACTACTTGACCCTACATTTAGGGTTGAGTTTGTGGAGATAGTTCCACTAGTGAACGTAAAGGTTTTACATTTCATAGCAGTATTCAGTACACCTACGGCTCCTGCATCTAAAGCAAATTCCGAATTATGTGTTGGTCCTATCCCATTCCACTCACCAGTGCTGGTAATTATACGAGAATCACCGACGAACCTTAAAAGCCCGGTAGAATTAGTATTAATCATATAAGAGATTAAAGCTGTCGTGTTTACGCCCATATAGTTCCCGTCAACGGCTGATACTTCGGCCGGTCCTGTATAAGCTCTAATTTTGCCATATACATTCACATTAAAAGCTCCAGTAATATCTAAAACACCCTGTGAACCAGAGGTTGTAGCGTTGATGTTTAAATCATAACAATTTGCGTCTGAGGCATCAACGGTTATAGTATGTCCATTTTGGACAAAAACATTATTAGAGGAACTTGGAGCTACAGTAGCTGTAGACCAGCTTCCATTAGCTGCTCTAATTTGCCAAACTGAAGGTGTATTCCAATTTCCTGAGGTGATAGAACGATAATCTATAGCAGATACAGATAAAACATGAGAGACGTAATCGGCAGGTTTATAGGTCGCATCACCCATCTGTGAAGCGGTAATTACAGTGCTTCCAGAGCCTACAAGCTTTATTTTTCCATCTACAATAACAGCAACAGATGGATTTGAACTGTTATAAGTAACGGTTAAACCTGATGACGAAGTTGCTCCTGGGGCAAAATCAGCATCTTCTCTCATTTTTGAAGGTAAACTTGAAAAGCTGATTGTTTGGCTGACGGCTGGCGTTATAATAGAAGGGTTAAGACTTAAGTAATACTCATAAGGCGTCACAAGCTCTGCACCTTCACTGATTAAAAAATCTATAATCCGACTAAACTCGGTGACTTTAGCTGCATCCCATTGTCCTGGATGCCCTTGTAAAACCATATTGTCAAAATATTTGACTTTACGAAAGTTATAATTCTCAATAAAAAAATCATAGTCTGGTATACCAGTACCGTTCTCAAAATTAACCCTATTAGTTAAGTTTAAGATACCCGTGGAGGCAGGAGGAGCTGGAGAATTCAACATGGTTACTTTATAATTACTATTTTCAGAAATTACAGTATTAGTAGTTTGATCTGATTGATTATAAGGCGCTCCAAAAGAACGCATTTGAACTCTCAAGTTATTTTTAATAGATATATCAGCATCCTCAAAGTGTTGTTTTTGATAAGCATAAGTTGTGTTATCAAACTCAGGGTCAATATGATCAAAACCATGATGCCAAACTTCAAAAAGAGACTCACCATTTAAGTTTTTCGCATTTAAATATGTCCCATATATACTTAATGCAGATGCATCATTTCTGCTAGACACAAAACCTAATCCTGCTTTAATTTTCATACTAACCAAATAATTTAAAGCAGGCAAAGCAGTGCTAACCCCAGAGCTAGCGTACAAATCATCTAATTTTAATATTATTTTTAAAGGAGGATTGGTACTATTACTGTTTAAAACTGTCTTTATTTTTAAATAGTCCGCTTTTTCTAGTTTAGAATTCGCCTTAGTAAGTTCACCATTTCCGCTACTCCTTGTGTTTAAAATACTTGTAGCATTTGTGTAAAGACAGAAAGTTGTTATCGCAATAAGTAACAACAATGTTTTTTTGAGCATTGAATTCATCATTAAATTTAGATTTATTGGTTATGATTTTTATTACTCTTTTCGGAACAAAACATTGACAACCAAAATATTCAATGCTAAATGGTCGTAATAATTTTTACAGATTAATTGAACATCTTTATAAGAACAGAATGCCCTTATTAAAAATTACTTATTGCAAATAATGGTTACGAAATGTTATAATAATTGATCAATACAATAGTAGCGGTAAACTCTATTAAGTAAGAGTTGTATCTTAAAATTATTGGGGTAAAATTTTAAACTTTAGGCTAACAACAGCTTAAAGCAGATGGAAAGGGCTATTTTTAAGTGCTATGTATTTTAGCCTTAACAAAAAAACAGGACATTTTTCTTCTGTCCTGTTTTTTTAAATCAACTAATATGGAAGTTATAGAATTCTTCCAATAAATAGTTTTTAATAAAAATTGATAGCTAACCTATCTCAATACAATAGTCTGTTTCAAAAACATGTCCTTTTTCCAGTTTTTGAATACCTTCTTTTTCAGAAATATCTTTTGCTTCGCCTACTGTATCGGAAATGCCTAACCAAGGCTCAATACATAAAAATGGAGCATCACCTTTTGTCCAGATACCTAAAGTATCGAAGTTAGGGTAACTTACTTTTACCTGCTTATCGCTTTTAGCACTTTTAAGAATAATCGATCTAGACTTGATATTTTTAAATACTAATGCATCATTAATAAAAAGATCACGGCTCAAAGAAAGTCTGTTTTGTTGCGTTTCTACCACATTTGTATTTCCGCTTAATAAGCCATTAGTACCAGACTGGTGAGTAATCAACTCTTCAGTAGCTCCAAACTCTAAATAATAATCTTCAAATTTTTCACCGGCTGTAAAAGGCACATTAAACGCAGGGTGCGCTCCTACAGAAAAATAAATAAGACCGTCATCCATATTTATCACTTTATAAGAAATCCTTAATCTTTTTTGTTCCAAATGATAAATCACCTGAAATTCAAACTTAAAAGGATAAACTTTCAAGGTTTCTTCATCGTAACGATATTCAAAAGTAGCTTGTAAAGGAGTAGACTCTATACGTCGGTAATCCACGTGACGAGCAAAACCATGACGACCTAAAGTGTATTGCTTACCATCAACATTTAAGGTATTGTCTTTTAAGCCCCCCACAATCGGAAATAAATTTGGCGCATGAAAACCCCAAACATCCGGATTTGCTTGCCACATATATTCTGTCCCGTCTGCTTTATTTATTAGCGAGTGAATTTCTGCACCTTTATTGCTAATTGTCGCTTTTAAAAAATCGTTCTCTAGAATTACCATCTACTATACTTTTTTAAACTTATTAGCTAAGGCTTTCAACATATCTTCATCAGCAGGGCCAGTTGGCTTTTCCTTTTTTACCGGATTTGCTTGTTGTGGTTTAGCTGGCGCAGGTCTTGCTGGTGCTGGTTTTGATACTTCTTTAGGTTTTTGAGGTTGTTTTGCTTCTGTTTTTTGACTACGGTAGTCTTTCCAGAAATTCTCTAACCTATTCTTAGTGTAAAGTGGAAAATCGCCTTTCATCATCCAAGCATAGTAGCTAGGCTCTTCGTCAAACACCTGAAAAACAGGTTTCCCTTTATGTTTACCGAAATTGAAACAAGCAACATCGTCATCGTTATAAACCATTCTGCCAGCAAAATCTACTGGTTTGTTTAGGTTGGTAAAAGCATGCAAGCCTTCAACATCATTAACTACCGGTTTGCTAACGTTTCCTTTTTTATCTTCAAACTCCTTACCCTCGTATTTTGAAAGCTGTGCTAACAAAACCTCATAAGTTGCTCTAATATCAGCTTCGGCAGAGTGTGCGTTTACAATATCTTTATCGCAATAGAACCTATATGCTGCTTTTAAAGTGCGTTGTTCCATTTGGTGGAAGATATTTTGCACATCAACAAACTTTCGGTTTTCAATATCAAAGTTTATCCCCACTCGTAAAAACTCTTCCATTAACATTGGGATATCGAATTTATTAGAGTTGTAGCCCGCTAAATCTGCATCACCAATAAAATCAATAATTTCTTGTGCGACTTCTTTAAAAGTTGGCGCATCCTTAACATCCTCATCATAAATACCATGAATTAAAGATGACTCTAACGGAATTGGAATAAGTGGTTTGATTTTTAGCGTTTTAACATCTTCTGTGCCGTCTGGCGATGCTTTTAAAATAGAAATTTCTACGATTCTGTCTGATGCTACGTTTACACCTGTAGATTCTAAATCAAAGAAAGCTAACGGACGTTTTAAGTTGAGTTTCATTTATTATTTTTAGGATTGATGCTAATTTAGGTTAGCTAAATATGAGAATGCCTAATAAAATACCGACTACCATAATAACGTAAAGAAGTATCTCATTCACTGCAAAATGCTTGTATTTGCTCCAAAAAGAGTACTCAGAATTATTTTTCGACATATTTTATCTTGACTAGATATAAAAAATTGAAGTTCGTTATTTTTTATAGAGTATAAAAGACCTATTTTTAATTAATTAGATTTAAAACCACAATTTAAGTAGCGAAAGCTTAGATTTGAGATAGGTATGGTTTTTGAATCCCGATAATTATGAAAGTATTTTTTAAATTACTGAACAAATTAAACAAGTTCATTTTACCGAGTTTGTATAAAAAGGATTTAATGCGTTTAACCAAGTTTCAGCAAATGATTACTGGTTATAGGTACTGGGTATTGCTTCAAAGCTTAGACTGATCCCGATTTAAAGCGGTTCAAGTCGATCACCCACAACTTGGATATTACAATTAGCTAATCCTTGATTCACTGGAACTTGGCAAGCAAATTCTTCACTTCCCTTATTTGAGTTCAACAGAACCAAGCAGGTAACACACCTTCCTACTCCTCCACATTCTCCAAAATTAGCTAGGTTTAGTTTAGCCATTATTAATTCGCGAAGATCGCAGAATTCACCTGTAAAAGTATTTACTAAAATGCTTTCGTCTTTGTAAATCAGAATAAATTGAATATGCTTTTTTTTACTCAATTAGCTAGGCTTTAATTATTTAGTCTTCTGCTACAGCAATAGTATTTCTATTTAACCTTTTCGTAAATATATAGTTCATGTATTTCTTCTGTATAACCTTCGGCAGTTATTGGCCCTTGCGACATACCCAAAAATATCTGTGTACCCCGATTGTTTAGCACCACCAAATCATCATTAACAGGATCTATAGAAAGTCCTTCTATTTCTCCAGTACGTTTAAAGTCAGACATTTCACGAAATAATTCCACACGACCGGCAATTGCACCAGCAGCAATTTTCCCTGGTGTTTTAACTAGTTTATAATCCTCCATAGAAAGACGTTCACCATCTTTCAACCCAGAAAATGGAACCTCGGCTAAATCGGCGATATAAATATTGTCGGCAATTTTGTAGGCTGCTTCACCATCATCAGCCGTAAAAAACATCTTTCCATCTGCAATAAATATTCCCTGAAACCAAAAAGGCGTTGGACGACATTGCATTTTTGTGTAATATTTTCCGGTTTCAAGGCTGTAGCCGTACACATAACGACTATCAACCCAGTCTGACATCCAAACCATCTTTTTTTCACGATCAATTGCAATTCCAGATACTTCAACTTGTCCAGAACCAGGTTCCCAGTTGATATCTCGTTTCCATTGTAAAGTTTCTGCATCATAAACCGAAACCGCAATGTTTTGGCCACGACCGTACTCAAACTTTTCAATACCGCAATATATTTCACCGTTAAAAATGTCTATATCGCCAAAATGGTTCGCTACTTCTGGATCTTGGAAAGGCTGTAAATTCTTCATCACCACCTTACCTTGCTTATCGTATTTGTAAAGTGCCTTGGTATCTGATACGTAATAATACTCTTTATCAATTGCAATCCCTTGTCGACCCAATACCGGTATCACTTTTTTTAACTGATAAGATTCGCCTATATGCTGGGCATTTACTGCAATACTGGCAACAATCACAAAAAATAATAAAAGTGCTTTTTTCATTTTATTTTAAAGATTTTGTTCTGAATGATATGGGCTTTGTTTAATCTTAAACATGAAAAGGTAATGCTATATGATTACTTTCCGAAGCATAAATTTAAATTAATTCTTATACTTAGCTTCAGCAAAAGCGATAAAATGACCAAGGATTTTTCACCCTCGCTCCTATTTCTGGTATTTAATTAGAATTTCTGAAGCTTTCTGTAAATCAGCACTTACAATTTCAGTTTCTGGAGCCAAAGGAAATATTTGTTGCCCTTTTCTTGCAATAAAAGTAGCTCGCCAACCTGCCCATAATGCACCTGCAACATCCCATCCATGAGCGGCAATTAACATTGCTTCATTGGGTTTAATTCCCATTTTTTTTGCTCCCCAATCATAAGTATCTCTAAAAGGCTTGAACTTACCCGTTGCTTCTACGCTCAACCTATCATGAAAATAAGTTATCAAACCTGCGTTTTCTAGCTGTTTTTCAAGGCCTTGATTAGAGGAATTTGTAAATGCGACCAATTTGTAGCCGTTATCTTTCAATAGAGTTAAAGCATCTTTAACTTCGGGGTGTGCAGGCAAATTACCTAAAGCACCTGAAACGACATGCCTAGCTTCTTCTTCAGTTAGTTTAATATCATTGTTATTGGCAACCATTTGTAAGGTGGCTGCACCTATATAATCAAAAGGCTCATACTTACCGCCGGCTGAAACCACTAATGAATATTGTAACATTGTGGTAAACCATAATGGCAATAAATCTTCTCTCCCTCCTAAAACTTCACCCACTTGCTTTTTCATCTGAGTAAGGTCCAGCAATGTTTCGTTCACATCAAAAAAAAGAACTTTTGGTCTGATTGGAGTTTTCATGTACAAGTGCTTTGTATTTCTTAATTAAGAATTGGAATTTTTAAGACTTTCTAAAGCCGCTATAATTTCAGCAGGTTCCGCTCTATTTCTATAATCGGGATCTAAAAATGCATATTGAATTATTCCGTTCTCATCAATAACGTAAGTTGCTGCTAAAGGCAATTCATTACTATCGTCACCATTACTTTTAATTAATCCGAAAGATTCTTCATAAACAGATGCAACTTCATTGGTGAGTTTGAATACAACGCCATATTCTTTCCCAACTTTATTAGCTACATCACTTAAAACCGTAAACTCTAAATTATTTTTTTCTGAAGTACTTAAAGAGTTATCTGGCAATTCTGGCGTTAAAGCAATGAGTGTTGCTCCAGCTTTTTTAAATTCAGGTAGTTTTTCTTGTAAGTAATGTAAGGTGATGTTGCAATATGGACACCAACCGCCTCTGTACCAAGTTAAGATAACTGGACCGTTTTCGAGCTCTTTATACAATGAAACAGATTTGTTCAAAGCATTATTGAGCGCAAAATCCGGTGCTTTATCTCCAACATTTAATGCTTTGCCGAGTATACCGGAGTTTTTAACACTTGCAATACCATCAGCATAAACCTGTTGTTTTTCTGCTGTGAATTTCACAGCAGAAGTTTTGCGTTTGGCATCTAATAAAGCATCTAGTTCTCCTTTATTTGGATTTTCCATTTTGTTTTTTGTTTAGCTTATACGCTCTTAAAAATCACGGTTGCGTTATGACCGCCGAAACCAAAAGTATTACTCATGGCTACGTTAACTTTTTTCTCAACTGCATCTTTAATCACAATTGGCATTGATTGAGGGATATTTGGATCGATGTTGACCGTGTTTATTGTTGGAGGAACTGCATTATTTTCTATTGCTTTAATAGACAGAATTGCTTCAACAGCACCTGCAGCACCCATCAAGTGACCCGTCATTGATTTTGTAGCACTAATATGTAAATTCTTGAAATTGCTTTTAAATACTTTATCCACAGCATTCATCTCGCTTAAATCACCCACAGGAGTTGAAGTAGCGTGTGCATTTAAATAGTTTACATCTTCTGGGTTCAGTTGCGCTTCTTCCATTGCCAATTCCATCGCTTTGATAGCACCAATACCCTCAGGGTGAGTTGCAGAGATATGGTAGGCATCATCAGTCATTCCAGCACCCACTATTTCAGCATAAATTTTCGCCCCTCTATTTTTTGCATGCTCATACTCTTCAAGAATCAATGCTCCAGCACCTTCTCCCATCACAAAGCCGTCTCTTTCAATATCGAAAGGTCTTGACGCACCTTGTGGATCATCATTTCGGGTAGATAAAGCTTTCATTGCGTTAAAACCGCCTACAGAAGCTTCGGTAATTGGCGCTTCTGAGCCACCGGAGATAATAACTTTAGCTTTGTTTAAACGGATATAATTAAATGCATCCATGATAGCAGCATTTGACGAAGCACAAGCAGATACTGCAGTATAGTTAATGCCCATTAAACCAAACTTCATTGCGATCATACCCGAAGCCATATTCACCAATATTTTGGGAATAAAAAACGGATTAAATCTTGGTTGCTTTCCTTCTAAAGCAAAATTCATTACTTCATCTTCAAAGGTTTGCATTCCTCCTTGACCAGAACCCCAAATCACTCCAATATCAAATGGAGAAAGCGTTTCTAGGTTTAACCCGCTATCAATAAGCGCTTCCGTTGCAGAATAAAGTGCGTATTGTGTAAACCGGTCACTTCTTTTTATTTCATTGCGGACAAGGTGTTTTTCAGGATTAAAATCCTTTAATTCTCCTGCAAAAGTTGTTTTGTACAATGAGGTATCAAATTTGGTGATTTTTGACACACCGCTTTTGCCATTGACGGCATTTTGCCACAATTCATCAACTGAATTTCCAAGTGGGGTTAAAGCTCCTAATCCCGTTATTACAACTCTTTTCATATCCTTTAAATTTTATTTCGAGTCGCTAAAATAGAGATTCTATATAATTAAAGACCCAAAACTTATAGCGTATAACCTTAAAGTGCTAGTAACTCGGTCAGTACTTTTTTAAATACATCTACAGGTTGCGCACCAGTAACCGCACTTTTTCTGTTAAACACCATTGTTGGCACAGAATTTACCCCCATGCTCTTCCACAACTCTTCTTTGTTTTTCACTTCATTACGGTAAACTTCATTATCTAATCTCGCTAAAGCTTCCTCTGCACTTAATCCAACATCTAATAAAGCTTGTTTTAAAACTTCTCTTTTTGACACATCTTCTCGATCACTAAAAAATGCTTTTGTTAAACGCATTTTCAGTTCGGTTTGCTTCCCGAATTCGTGTGCATATTCCAATAAAATATGAGCTTCGAAAGTGTTAGCCATGCGCATATCCTCAAAATAATCAAAAGTAAAGCCCAACTCAGCACCTGCTTCCACCATGTGTTGCTGAGATTCTTCTTGTTGTTCTAAAGTGGAACCGTATTTTTCTGCGATATGCTCTCTTAAATTTTGACCCTCAACAGGCATATTTGGATTTAATTCAAAAGGTTGCCATTCAATTTCTACCTGATCTTGAACGCCCATTTCTTCGATGGCTTTTTCTAAACGTTTGTAACCAATGGTACACCATGGGCAAACCACATCTGAAACTATATCTATTTTCAATTTATTAGTCATCATTTCTAATTTATTTAAAAGCTATGAACTCTTATTTTTTAAAATCGTCTTTTGTTAAATTGTTATTGAACTTAATATCGGTCCAAGTAACATTAATCCATGGCTCTTCAGTAACTTCCGCATCCCAAGTCGACTTTTTATATTTACGATGGGTTGGTAATAAAACACCGTCTATATCTTCATATTCTAATTCCATTAACAAAGGAGTATCCAATACATTAAAATCAGCTACGGTAAAAAGAAATTGATCTACCAATCCTGTTTTTTGGTTGATATAGAGCTGGTAAGTATCTGTAGGCTTCGTTTCGCCTAAGTCAAAAGTCACTTTTACAACATCATATTGTTTATCATTTATTGTTTTTTCTCCTATGTAATCATACTTTAAACCATCATCTAATAGCTTTGGCATCATTGTAAACCAATAGAAATTGGTTGGTCTGTTAAATAAAACTTTTTTATTTAGACCCTCATCATTTAAAACCTCTCCGTTATGTTTTACCCAGTACTCCTCACCATCATAACCTTGTTCAACTAAACCATCTAATTGAGGAATAGATCTTTCATGTTGAGTATAAGCCCCGTAAGACAATTCTC
Organism: Pelobium sp.; assembly: GCA_037968815.1. Classification (GTDB taxonomy): domain Bacteria; phylum Bacteroidota; class Bacteroidia; order Sphingobacteriales; family Sphingobacteriaceae; genus Pseudopedobacter. Next base: position 96,630 of record JBBKWF010000015.1, read on the forward strand.
CGTTAAAAATATATTTCTCTGTAGAAACATCCTGCTTGCCATCTGGTGTTTGATAAGTGTAAGTATAAACGACATCTTGTTTATCCATCAACTTACTGTAGTCACCTACTTTTTGAGCCATGTTATAGACCAGTTCATGACCTTTGTTCTGAAAGGTTTGCTTGGTTTCTCCCGAGTTAGATTTGTTGTCATTTCCACAAGAGATTAGAAATAAACTAATGATACCAGTTAAGATTTTGATTTTCATGCCGTTGTTTTATTTGATGAGATTTATTGATTTTTTATTAAGTTGTATTTTGTTTGATGAGCGAAAGAAAAATGGTGGTATTCATCACCTTATAGGGGTAATAAAAACCTAGCTAATTATTCCCCACAACATTCTAGCCATGAGTTGAGTTTTGCTGAAACTTCAACTCAACCTAAAATTATTTATGAAAATATGAATGTCCATTTCTTTCTCTAGCATCTGCATTGATGTAGTTTTTATCCATTACTTCATTAACACTATACAAAACTAAACAATCGTTTAGTAATAAGTGATTGTTTGTGACTTAATTTAATAATAGTACATATTGTTGACAATTGCTCAAAGTAAAATTGATGCATTTCGAAATAACAAAGCATTATATAATAAGAAAAGCGTCGGTTTTTGGGGAAGAGGTTTTAATTGAACTCCTCTATGAAGAAGGCGAGCATATAGAAACTAGTTGCGACTTGATGAATTATACCCAAATGAATAAATTAAAGGCTTCCGTAGAACTATTGGCTTAATAACGCACCACACAAGTCTTCCACATTCTTCCAAAAAATATAATTTCAGTTTTAACCTTTATTCAGGAATATAGTTCGCCCATTTTGACTCGTAATTTAAACCTGGAGATAACCAATATAAAAGCATCATTCTAGAATATCGATAGTTCATCGGAGAAAAAGCAAGAACGCCCACCGCAATCAACAAAAAATAATGCCATAAATAATCATACTCTGCGGGCAAACCTAAAATATAAGAGGCAACACTTATAGTTATAATTTCCGCAATACTTAGGGCATAACTAGCAAACATCGCTACATAAAAGTAGCCGGGCTCACGTTCAAATTTCAGTTTACATACAGGGCAAACCTCATTCATTTTTTTTGTATTTAGCGCATATGTTGCTCCAGTAAAAACCTGTCCTTGCCTGCAACGCGGACATTTCGCTTCTAAAAAACCTCTCCATTCGGATATTTGCCTTTGTGCTTTATGATGATTATTATTTTCCATGTTATATGATTTTCTTTCTAAATTTTTCTGGGGTTTCTTGCTCGTATTTTTTGAAAAATCGGACAAAATAAGAGACATCTTTAAAACCAAGGTCAACCGAAATTTGTTGTACGGTGAACTCGGCATTGACAAGCAATCTTTTAGCTTCCAACAATATCCTGTTCCTAATGAGTTGTCCAGCCGAAACCCCTAATTGATCTTTACAAAGGGCATTTAGATGATTCGGTGTAACATAAAGCAAGTTTGCATAATCTCGCGGAAACTGATATACTTTGTAATGCGTTTCTAAAAGCTTTCTGAAATTGTTCAAAAGTAGACGGTTGTAATTGATCGGTTGCTCAGTGTTTGGCGCACAAGATTTGCCCACTAAAATAAAAAGTTCTAAAATAAGTATGCGCAGTAAATCATCGCTGAAAGGATGTTGCGCTGTTTTAGCTTTGATGGCTGCTTCAAAAATTCTTTTTGCATCCTCGCTATCCTGTTCTACTAACGTGAATAAATTTGTATCAAAAGCACTGTTCAAAAAATTGAATTTTTGCAGATAACCTGGGTCGGCTAAAAAAGAATGAAAAAAGTCGGGTTTAAAATTTAAAATGTAACCGTCTGGTGGCATTTCAAACATCCAATTGTGTACTTGACCCGGGCTCATGAAATAAATTACCCCCGGATTAATGGAGTACTTTTCAAAATCTATCAATTGGCTACCACTTCCCTTTGTAAAATAAACCAAATGGTAAAAGGAGTGCCGATGGGTAGTAAAAAGGTGGTTGTTCCGCTGTAGATAATCTGCAAAACGGTCAATCATCACATCGGCGCTTTCATTTCCGTCTATCTCATGTAGTTCAAAAACAGGAATCTTCACTTTCATCTAGCAAAAGTAGCCACAAAACTAATGACAAACGGGGTATTATTGGTGGGATTTATGGTACTTTTTACTGATTTATGGAATTAAATACTTAACAAGGTCAAGAATTAATAAAGCTTATTAAAAAAAAGGACACCTAACAAATATTACCGTTGAGGAACTTTCAAGACTTGGAAGATATACAGGAAATATTATTAGCACAAGGGATTAGAAATAAACTGATGAAACCAGTTAAGATTTTGATTTTATGCCGTTGTTTTATTTGATGAGTTTTAGTTATTGATTTTGTATAAAGTTGTATTTTGTCATGAACTTAGTCAATAATTAATTAAATCGTTTATCATCCATTCTAAACATTCATCTGAATCATCATGTACTAAGAAACCCTTAAATACTATTTTACCATCTTTATCAATCAAAAAGTTTGTAGGATACCCAGTAACAGCTAGATTACCCTTATTACCATATATATCATCATTAAGTGGTATAAACGTAAAATTCGTTTTATCTAAAAATGATTTCACAAATATATCCTCTTTTGGATTCACATTAACGGCCAAATAGACTAATTCATTTCTGTCAACTTTCTTTAAAACATTTTCTATATGTGGCATTTCTCTTCTGCAAGGCCCACAGCTAGGGAACCAGAAACTGAGTAAGATAACTTTACCTTTAAAATCAGATAAAGAAACCTGATTAGAATCTAAAAGATTTGTTCTAACAAGATTATAAGCTTGTTCAACATCTTTATAACGAAATTGCCGTATCTCACTATCAATTTCCTGCTTATTCTTACCAATCAAACTTCCATAGTGATTTAATAAGTCGTAAACTTCTTTTTTTGGCTTATTTGAAAATTCCTCGAAAATTATGCTGTAACTGCTATCAGGCATTCCCATTAGTTGATAACAGCTGGCCTTTAATTTTATTAAGGAAAAATCTGCATGTATAAAACTGTGAGAAAAAGTATCTCTTAATTTTATCTTATTGAGCCATAAAATTGCCGAATCTGGTTGATTGTTGTTTAAGAAAGTATTTGCCGATAAATATTGTTTGGCTATTTTTATTAAATATTGCCAATGTAACCTATCATCATCTTTTCTAATTACCATACTAGTTGATAATTCTAGGGCGTTTAAATAGGTTCCATTATTAATTAATAAATCATAAAGAATATCCATACCTGTCAAGAAACTCTCATTAGGATTATCTTTGTAAAGCGTATATAATTGGTCTAGATAAATTTTCTTTAATAATTCTGATTTTTCTTTTAAAGCTAAATGTAATAGAGCTTTGGCACCGGTTTCTTCAGATCTGAATTTTCTCACGACTTCAAGCATGCTTGAATCAGCAAATTCTTTGTTTTTACTGTAATTTGAATAAGCTGCCTGAAATGCATATTTGCCGTTTTTTTGATCTAAATTCTTTGCCTGCTCTGCATAAGATACTTCATTATTTAAATCCCCCATTTTCTGAAATTGAATTGCCAAAAGATAATATGCCTCTGCTGATTTTGGATTAATTTTTATTGCTCTTGATAAATACTTTAAAGCTTCAGGGTTTTCTCTACGGATCAAATATTTGCCAATTGTAAACGGAATGATATATGAATTAGGACATGCAGTAAGTAATTTATCGTAAACTTTAATTAATTCGTTTTCATCATTAATTTCATGAATTAATTTTTCATTCAAAGAGACATTTTCAGAATTTTCAATAATCTCTGACACTAATTGATTATTATTTTGAGCTAAAGCTTGAGTAAACACTAAAGCAAAAAAAATTGTCATTATTCTTTTCATTTCAAATTTAGTTTATAACAATGAGACAAATTCCCTCATTGCTTTTATAACTATGATGTGAACACTCCATAAAATATTACATAAGCATCTACTAATAAACAAGTTACTTGATCACAAGGTAAATAATCATTATGACGATAACCATCTGTTATACAAAACTCATCACAAAATCCGCCTAACAAAAGAAACAATAGTTACTTCCCGATACAGAAAGTGAATAATTATTGATTATCAATTGTTTACTCAAATAAAGTAACAAATATGAAACAAAATTTACGGATACAATGTGAAATTAATTGAATTTCTGTAACGTAATACGGAAATAGCACAGTTTAAAAATAGAATATGATTTGTTATATACAAATATAATACTGCTAAATAATTTTAGTGTTAAAATAATTTTGACTCTAAAACTTTCAACGACTATTTATTTATAAATTAGATGTAATTATGCCTAATGAAATAGATAAAAAAATTAAAGAGCTATCACTACAGCTTAAAAAAGAAGTATCTGAATATGAATTGGAAAGTTTTGCTGGCTTCTTTACTTATTCTATCAAATATCCATCAAAAGATGATAAACAAGTTTTAAATAAATTTCAATCAAGATTAAAAGACTTTTTATATCTAATAGCATTAAATGCTACATCAGAATTGAGAGGTAATAAGTTGATGGTATTCAATGACCCCAACATACAAAGGTGGGCTAATATATTAGATGAAATAAAAAAACTCTATCAAAAAAATGTTTTAGGTGACCTAGCTGAATTTGATAATAGTTTGGAAAACAAGAAAAGAATTATTCAATACTTTTCTTTTCATACATATTTTGAAAATGGCACTTTAAGTTATATGGAACAAGATTTGGATCATTTGGATCGAGTTTTCACTCCATATGATGATTATTTAATAAATGATTTTGGAATAGAAATAGAATTTTTAATAAATCTTTACAGATTTTCAGAATTGGTAAGTAATGAAAAGTATAAACGAAGTAAAGCATATGAGAAAACTCCTGAATTCTTAGCGTTTTTGAAAGCTTTTAAAGGAGATAATTGGGATGAATGTGTTGAAAAATTGCCCAATCAAATTTTTAATGCTTTTTGCGAATTTGGAGACTGCTCTCATAAATCCTTAAAATTCACCAGAGAAGAATATTGTTCTGCGTTTCCATCAAAAAAAATTGATTTTTTTCTCAAACACTTTACTTTTCAACCTTTGCCTGATGAAAATTATTTGTTTTTCACACAATCAAATCCGCTAGATGATAAACCTATACTTCAACTTCCATCTGGTGAATATTTATACACTTATCAAAAGCAAATACCTATTACTATAGGAAAGTTTCTCTTTCAGCATTTATTATCGAAGGAAAAATTGAAAGATAAAATACGAAGTCATAGAGAAAAATCATTGGAGAAAAAAACAGAAAATATTTTTAAAAACTTTTTCAATAAGGAATCACACACATTTTTTTACTCAAATTATCACTCTAAAAAAAACACAGAACAAGATTTGCTAATCCTTTCAAGACGGACTGCTTTTATAATAGAAGTTAAGGCTTCGAAATTTCGAGAGCCTTTCAGAAACCCAAATGGATTTAAAAGATTAGAATCTGACTTTAAAGACTCAATCCAATATGGTTATGAACAATGTTTAAGAATTGAAGATTTGTTTTATGATGACCAGCCATTCTCTATTTTCGATAAAAATGAGAAATTACTTTATGAAATAGACCCTAAAAAATATGAGGAAGTATTTTCAATAGTTGTTACTTTAGAAAGGCTTGGGTCAATACAATCAGACTTAGGTCTAATGCTAAACAAAGAGGAGAATGTAGATTACCCTTGGTCAGTCTATATTGATGATTTAGAAACTTTTCTAATGGCATTAAGGAAAGTTAAAAACTCGCCTATAGTAGCATTTAAGGAATTTCTAAGAGATCGACATAAACTTCATGGAAAAGCCTATATTACAGATGAAATGGATGTTTGTGGAACTTTTTTATCAAATCCAAAGTTGTTTAAAGAAATCGCTACAAATAAGGATGCTTCTGCGACCTTTTTACCTGATAATCAGCAAATATTTGATGATCTCTACTTCACAGGACTTGGTTTTAAAGATGAATTATTCATAGAAAATAAAAAGTTAAAAAAATTCAAGGATATTAACAGAACTCAAGCTTGGGTTTATAAAAAGAGATGAAATCAAACCTTCAAATATATAAATGGAAAATAAAAAAGGGTGCATTCGCATATATGTGTACTGTTCTCAATTTCTCTGATGCAGTTGATTTCAGAATGGATGAGAAAATTTGCAGAATTACAGTTACGTCATATACTATTAAAGATAATATTAAGACAATATTCCATAAGGAACTTTCAGGAGACTATTTGTTTCAAGTAAAAATAAATGGGATTGATGATAGGGAGTTTCTTATTCTGCAGAGTCAATTAATTGAATTAGATGAAATCGTTTTTCCGTAATTTTCTAAATCCTTTTAATATAATGGAAAAGGCAAAATTTTTCATTTCAACTTTTATTGAAAAAAACTGTTCAACTAAAAGAATAATTTCAATAATTTTAGTTTTATTCGTCTTCACATTTCATATATACCTTCTTGAGAAGTATAACTCATTAATTGTCACACCAATTCTATCTACTTTTGATGATTCAGTAGTTACTTCAACTGCTTTAATTATTAGTGGAATCTGTACAATTCTATTTTTTATTTATTGGTTTCGGAAGAAAGTATTAATAGACTTCTCAACCTTCATCTTTTCATTAGTGTTTTTTGTGATTTATTGTTTTTTTAGATTTTTCACTGAAGAATACACGTTTGCTCCAATAGAGACTTCAATTAAATATTCTGACTATTTACTTTTAGTGTCAACAGGAATAATTTCATTAAAAATGAGAGAACTATTTTTACATGTCCCTCATCCTATATATTTAGAAAACTCTTTCCTAATTGATCAACCAATACAACACTCAAATTCAGATTTACTGGGACGTAAACGTTTTGCTGAAAAGTTATCTGAAAGTATTCAATCTAAATCAGTTCAAGAAAATATAGGTTCATTAGCGATTGGAATATTAGGATCATGGGGTTCTGGTAAGACCTCGTTTGTAAATATGGTCTTACAAGATTTACTACAAAAAGATCGATTAGTTATCAGGTTTAATCCATGGCTAAATTCTTCTCCCGAACAGATTATTAATGACTTTTTCAATCTTTTGACCTCCGAGTTGAGCAAATATGATTCTACAATTTCATTACAAATTAATAATTATGCTAAAACTATTTTAGAATCTAACAGCTCAAAAATATTAAGTAATCTATTTTCACTAAGTGAAAATCTAAGTAAGAAAAATTTGTATGAAAGAGTAAATGCAAATCTTAATAATATAAAGAAGCAAGTTGTAGTTTTTATAGATGATTTAGATAGACTGGATAAAAAGGAAATAATAGAAGTATTACGTATTGTAAGAAACACCGGAAATTTCAGCAATATAACATATATAGTTGCCTATGATAAAAAATATGTCCAAGAAGCTATTAAAGTGTACAACACTCATAATCATTCCTACTTCTTAGAAAAGATATTCCAATTTGAATTTGAACTTCCAGTTTATGAGTTTAGAGAAACAAGGCAATTTCTCCAATTAAACCTTTATAAAAAACTTGATCCAAAATTTCATTCTCAGATAGATTTTATTTTAAATAAAAAAAATAAAGCTTATGAACTAACTAGTAAAATAATATTAACCCACAGAGATGCGATTAGATTTATCAACTCATTTTGCTTTGAGTTTAACGAAATCATGAACGATGTATATCTGTATGATTTTTATTTAATCCATTTACTAAAATTAAAATACAATTTTTTCTCTCAAGATTTAATAGAAAAATGGAATATATTTTTCATAACCGATTATCAAGATAGGAAACGCTCATATTTAAGATTAAGAAAAACAAGCGAGAAGAATATACAAGATAATAACTATGAATATATGATGTTTTGGGGATTTAATGATTCTAAAGCTCAAAAAAGCTCACTGCCTGATCCATTCATAATTTTCGATTATTTAACTGAAAATCAAACACACAATAACATTTCAAAATATGAAGTGATTATTATTCAAGAGTTGATACAAGAACTCTTGGATTTACAAAAAGAAGTACCTGACAGTAAAAACGAGAATTATAAAATGTTAGCCTATCCTAAAAATTTTTATAAATATTTCTCCCTTCAATTACTTTACAATGAAATTCCTTCATATGAATTTGACAATGTTAGAATTGGCAAATTTGATATTTATCAACAAAAATTAGAAGAATGGATAAATGAAAATATTTTATCATTAGTTGATAAAATATTCAGTGTTAAAGATTTTAACTCAAAAAACGAATTTGAGAATCACATAAAAGCATTATTTAAATTGGGATCATATTTGATGGAAGATAACAAGACTAATTTATTTGATTTCGCTTACTTAAGTTCAAATTTCAAGCAGAACCATAAAAATGAAATCTATAATACAGGGGGAATTTGAAACTTTCTTCTTTAGTGTATTTGATTCATCTAACGTTAATTTTGAAAGTTCAGTCATTGAATTCATTCTTTGTAAAGAGTACGAATTTCCAATTGAATTTGAAAAACTCTCAAATCTTAATTTAGAATATTTTAAGAATCATCTTAAAAACTCTGAAAACCTTGATAGCTTATCTACAATTTTATTTAGACGATGTTTAACTAAAGTCCCTGAATATGGTACAACTATTAATCCTATAGCTAAGGAGTTATTCAAAGAAAAAGTAAAAGAATCAGATTTAGGTAGATTTATTCTACAAAATAATGAAGTTCCAACTTTTTATTATTTAAACAGAAATGAATCGGCGTTTTATTTCAATAACGATGAAGATTTTAAAAACTGGATTTTTAATAATGAGAAATTTGACAATCAATCTGATTATTTTAAAGAGTTTATAGATTTTTTTAACAAATCTCAAGGCAATACTATTAGGTTTGACTTTAAATTTCTCACACCTATTAAATCGAATTCCTTTCTTTAATTATAAGCATCCAATATGATAGAATTTGAATTACCAAAGAAACTTGATGAAAAATTCATAGCTTTTATTGATGTATTAGGTTTTAGTGAATTAGTAAATAAAAATAATACAACGCAATTAGAAAAATATTTCAAAGTAATAATAGAAACGCTTAATGAGCCTGGAACACCTAATATGATAGAATCAATTAGTATTAGTGATTCTATCATATTAATTGCACCAAAGGGGTTAAATGGTTTAATTAGGCTAATAAAACAAGTTAGAGCAATTCAAAGAAAGATGCTTCTAAATGGAATATTATTAAGAGGGGCTATATCTTATGGAGAGGTTTACTTTAACGACACTTACAATATCATTGTAGGGAAAGGATACATAAGAGCATATTCTTTGGAAAAAGAAGCAATTTATCCACGAGTTATTATCGACCCCTCCATTATAAAAGTTATTAGTAATGATGGATATGGAAAAGACAGAACAGATTTTCTTGAGCTAATTAATAAAAATTGCAAAGCTTTTCAAGATCAATTAGTTTACTCTAGCTCAAATACATCATTTATACCCAATGACGGTATTTTTATAAATTATTTATATGCTTTGACAAAAAATGAAAGAATCAGTGCTAGTATTAGGGAAGTTTATAAAATAATAACTGAAAATTTCTACAGCAATCAAGCATTGTTTCAAAAATATGATTGGTTAAGAAGCTACTATTTAGAGTGCTTAATCAATACAGAAAATCTAATAATAGATTCAAGGAGAAAAAGGATTATAAAAGACTGGATAATTAAATATAAGAGATTGTAATTTATCATATTGGCCAATTGATTTTATTAAAGTCAGGAAAATATTTCTCACCCCAATTTTAAATTGGTAGATTCTTTATGTTTTAAATCTGTAATAAACTAAATCATAATTAAAATTAGCACACTTTCTTAAAATAATAAATAGCTAAATATTGTAAAGAGAATATTTTTTGTTATAATTTTAATGTGTGAGTAAATTTATAACATGAAGATTAAGTATAATCGTGTTTCGACACTAACGCAAACAGGTCTCAGGTTCACTGCTGACAAAGAAAATTACGATAAGGTATTGTTAGATAAAATTTCTGGCTCTATCCCTTTTAAAGAAAGACCCCAAGGTCAAGAATTAATAAAGCTTATTGAAAAAGGATACGTAACAGATATTACCGTTGAGGAACTTTCAAGACTTGGAAGAAATACAGGAGATGTGATTAATACAATTGATTGGCTGGATAGTCGGGGCATTAATGTTATAGTTAGAAATTTAGGGCTTCAATCAAGACCAGATGGCAAAAAAAATCCTATTTGGAAAATGCTTTCAACAGTTATGTCTTCATTATATGAAATGGAGCTTGAAAACATTAAAGAACGTACGGCAGTTGGCAGAATGGTGTTTGTACAAAATGGGGGGAAATTAGGAAGACCAAAAGGCTCTAATGAGAATAGCAATACTTTCTTAGAAAAGGAGAGTTCGATAATTGCATTAAATTATTTAAACAAAGGTTTTACAATAAGAGAAATAAGTAAGCTAGCTAACATATCAATAGCTACTGTAATGAAGGTAAAAAGATTATCAAGTTAAAGAACACATCTACCTTTTGTCGTAAAAACAATCTCTTATAATACAATATATACAAAAAAACAAACCAATGAAAACGCATTAAGGTTGATTAAATAACTTTATTTTGCATTTAATTTACATTGACTCGCCTTTCTTTTACTCAAAATTATTTTACAGTCAATATATTAATATAACATTTTAAGATTCTTATTTGTTATATTAGAGACGGCACAATATATAAATTCCAGTATTAAGAATTTAGAAATTTCATAATATTTAAAGAAAAAAAGATCTAACTACAGGGGTTTGTCTGGAAAAAACTCTTGAAATGAACAGTTAAATATTTTGCAGAGTTTATTAATGTGATTTAAATTATACTTAGCTCTTTTATTAGGACTTTCAATATGACCAATGAACCCTACAGTAAGTTCTAATTGTAGTGCTAACTGAGCTTGAGAAATATTTGCTTGGATACGTTTTTCACGTACTTTATTAATAATAAAAAGTTCAATTTCAGTCTTAATAGCTCTGTTACTCATTAAAGATGAATAACGGGATATAACAAATTCAAAACACCTATACATGTATATGTATTTTATTTTTATATTTATCGAAAATTCAGAATGAAAAAACTTAAAATAAACTGGCTATTAATACTGATTACAACACTCTATGGATGTAATCAAACCAACCTACAACAGGAGTCTCAAAATGGAACTGTGGGAAGTTTAACTGGTAATATTTTTTTCCAACCCGTTGACAAAAAAATATCATTAGCATTGGCTTCATCAACAACATATATAACAGCGGAATTTTTAGATTCTGATTACTGTACAATAAACTATAATGGCTATAAAAGTTTTAATTCATCTAAAAAATACAATTTGGATGATGAAGGCTTGTTAAAAATAAAGAATCCTGTTAATGATGACTTAAAAGTATTTAGGTTTATAACAGAAGATGGGATTAGTTATTTATGTCGGGTTTCAGACAACAATAAGTTATTTAAAGTATTACCATTAGACGAGTTAAAAGCAGTTGCGTTAAAAGGGAATGAATTGTTAACCAAATCATTTCTTTATCCAGTTTTAGACGCCAAAGAACAAGAATATGGAGCTGAAGACAGGTATATTGAGGGAGAGGATGGATTTTTACGGTCAATAGAACATCCTTTAAAAAAAGAAATCAGGAAAATCGACATCTACGATTTTTTCTAAGTCAAAAAAAAACAATTACATGAAAAGAATACTACTAATTACTTTACTGTTTATAAGTATTAAAGGCTCTTCCCAATCAAAACTGCCACAGTCAGCTATCAATGACTATTCAGAACAAGTTTATTATCACTATAATTATGGTACAGACGCATTTAAAGTTTTCTTTTTCAGAGGAATGAGAAATATGGGTTATCATGAGAGTTATAGAATAGATATGGGGATTGAAAATATAGCCAATGATTACAAATTTAGAGAAGCATCTTTTAAAGCTTGGTATAAATTTTTGGCTCCTAACAGCAATCATTTATACCTAAATTTAAGAAGTATTGAAATAAGTCCAACTAACGCACATATCATAGCAGAATACATTATGAAAAAATATGGTAGTGAAGACAGAAGACAGCGTACAGAAAAAGAAAAACAAGAAAAAGTTGACCAATTAAATAGAGAAAAACAAGAAAAAATAAAAACAGAAAAAGTAAAACTTTTACGTTCAGAAATTTATAATTTATCAGATTTAAACCATGAAGGATATTTGAGGTATAAAGACTCTTTGATTAATAAAATCACATACATCATAAAAAATCATTCTTCAACGGAACATCAAGATTTTAAAAGTATATATAGTTACAACTTTTCAAATTTACCAGGAGAAATAAATTTATACACAGAGGAATTAGTTCTAAAGAATGGGAATAAAATTAATTTTTTAAATTCTTTTAAAATTAAAGATCCGCCAATAGACTTCAAGGATGACATTCAAGTACCAATAACGTTTAATGCTTCAGATATAAATATCAACTTTAAGAACGGGATTACTCAAATTAAATTTAAAAAATCAAAAATCACCTTTAAAGACGAAACCCTAGATAGCCAAACCAAAGACTTTATAAAATCAAATTTTGATGGAGTTGAAAATGGTATTTACGAAGTAGATTACGTTTTCGGGAATGTTAATGAAAAAAACTTCGATATGTTAAAGCAAAAATTTATCAAAAAATCTGGAAGTTGGATATTACAAACTGGTTTAATTGCTGGAGGGCTATTACTATTAACAAGATAAATAGAATATGTATTACATCGTTTCAATCTCTATTCTGAAACAAAATAACTCTTAATCTTTCTGTTTTATAGAAAGCAATCGGTAGTTTCAGATAATCATAACAATTGATTATTGTCAACATAAAAACTTATAATAAATCAATTACTCGTTTAATTTTTTGAGTCAATTTCCAATTAAAATTTGAGGTATCAGATATCCGTTTGAATTTTGCTGAGGTAACAGCAGCTTTAAAAATTAAAAGGAATGAAAAAATAAATTCTTAAATGACAATATCGACGATTTGAGTAAGGAGCCTTTTATAAACGCTACAAAAATTACTGTTAACAACAAATCTGTTGCTTATCGAAATCATTAAAATAACATTGGATCAGGTATATTTTTTTAATAAAATCCCCCTACTCAATAAACGGTTAAAAATGCATCTAATGTTAAAAAATAATCACTCTAAGACAGTGAAGTTATTCACATGATGATTTTATAACTTTGTACAAAAAAACCTATAGAAAGCTAGATTTTTGTACCAATCACCAGCTTTAAAACTCGTATCAGGGTATAAATATTTAATTGTTTTTTTAACGCCTCTAACTAATCTTTAATGAATTTAAAAAGTTGGTTGAACTGCTTAAAAACTATCGCATGATAAATAACCTTGTTTTTTTATTTTCTGTACAACCAGAGCATTCTAACGTTGCTATATACACAGCCATAGCAATCAACAATGACGATTTTAAATAAGGTCAAGATTAAATTACCTTGACCTTATTTAAAGTTTGATAAACTTAAGCAACTAGGAAGTTAATTTCTTCTTCTCTTTTGAACTTTGGTTCAATTCTGAACTTAATTAATTCATTCCGAATCATTTCTTCTGCCAGTTCCAAATCTTCTACACAAGTGCAGATAATTGCATCGTGCAATGTAAAAACAGTTTTACCTGACTTAAACATCTTCTTCCAAACCTTATCAACTAATATTGAAGCTTCAAATCTCTGTAGTTTTATCGCAAATTCATTGTATTTTTCTTCTTTAAACTTCCAAATAATATCAAAGGCGGTTGCAAACTGCTCTTTAAATACTCTTTTTATTGCTGTTAAGCGTTTAGAATTTTTTGAGAACCAAATTTCTGCAAAAACCTTTTTTTTAAAAACACTTCTTTCATAATCATTATTGAATTTTATACCCACGCAATTAGCTATATATTCATAAAACTTTCCTGACTCAGCTAATTTTTGAAATGCTTTAATATCATCGGGCAAATTAATTAAACCCTTACCACTTTTTTTTGCCCAAAATTTGTGAAATAACGGAACAGTTAACAAAATCTGTGAATTGCTTATATCGGTCATTAGCATTGGCTTACTATCTATTTCAACATACTTACGATGATCTCTAGAAAGCGAAGTTAAGTTGGTATAAACTCGGCTTTTTATGTCTGGTCTTGATGCAAAAAACCTACCATCGTAAATTGCTTTAAGTCCAAAATCGGATGGCTCTACTGAAAAATTTAAATCTCTTTGCGCCAAATTATACTTTTTTTTAAAATAATCTACACCTAAAGCATTTATACTCACATGATTATTCAGCATTTGAAGCTGTTTTTTGAAACTATTAATAGTTACGTTATGTTTTTCAAGCTTGCGTAATAACGCTGAGTCTGACGTACAGAAATCATGGTGATAAAGTCTTTCAGTTGCTATGGAGTCATGTAATTTATATCGTGCAGAGTACTCCTGCAATTTGCTTTTCCTTACCTTAATAATGAAGTTTAGTTTTTCGAGCAAATACATTATATTTTTAACGTCTGAACCACGGCCTATCAAATCAGCTAATACTTCTGTACTCATAGGCACACCTTTTTGATATTGATCTTTTTTAAAAATTTTCACGTGATTTAAACGATGAATTACGTATAAATGCTTTACTTGAAGTGAAATTGATTCTTTATTTGTCTTTTTTGTTTTAATCTCGTTACAAATCTTATTGTAAACTGATGGTTGTAATATAAATACCACTTAAATTTCTCATTAGAAATGTGTTTAAGCGATTTTATTTTACGTTTTATGATTATATAATTAATTATCATTTTTTTTTTTAGATATACTTCCTTAGTATATTGTACAATTCTTAATTTTTGTTTATTCAGAACCAATAGAAGCTTTTTTTTACACTGAAAAGCAACAGCATGGTTAAAGAAATCAGTAGCAGAATAACCACTACTGATAACTTAGAGATACTTTTATTTAACCAGCCTCCTTAATGTATCTAATTCTTGAATCGTCAGAACGAAGTTCCAAACAATACTTTTCATGAGTGTTAAATAACACACTACTTAAGTAGTGCTCTTCACAGACATATAATTTAAATGTATTTGGCAAAACAATGTTAAGACAGAATTTCAGTTTCTTATCTTTAAGATGCAAATCACCAATTATGTTAAATTCGCCAACAGAATAAGCAGATTTAAAGCACCAATAACCCTTAATGTCTGGAAATAGATTCTTTAATTCTAATCCATAAATAAATTCCGACACCAGAGAACCATCACAGTCATCGAAATATTTTTTGTTTTCATTGAAAAACTGAGGATTATAATCTGTTATTAATCTATTATTAGCAAAATTTCGATGAAGACCATAGGGCATATTTATTTCTAAACAACTCTTCATATTAACCTGAAGCTGGTTGTCACCAAACATACTGACTGTATAATCGTATAAACCAAACATCATAATACGGACTTCCTTCCTCTTTTTATAATTTGCAATTCAACTTCTGACTCTAATTCACCTTGTGAAGGAATACGATTATTTTCAAGCCAAAATAGAACATCAGATTTCTTGAAAAATATCAACTTTCCACTAGGGCAATACTTAGGTATTACATTTGAGCTTGAGAGTTTGTAGATGTAGGATTTTGACAATCCCAGTTGGTCTGAAAGACCTTTTATGGATATAAAGTTGTCCATGTTTATATTCTTGTTTTTTTGTCATTTTTTCCGATTTTTATTTACAATTTTTTTAATTAACTGTTGATCAACAACACAAAATTAAGTTCTCAAACCGCACTAAAAAACTTATTTTTTTGTTTTTTAGTGCGGTTTTATTATGATACTTTCGCAAAAAATTAAAAAATCTTCACACACTTATGAACCCTATTTTCGATCGAAAACTTTAGCGGCTTCTATTCTCTTAGAGTCAATTACTTTAGCGTAAATTTGAGTTGTTTTTAAATCTTTATGACCTAACATTTTACTTAAAGTAGCGTATTCAATACCTTTTGTCAGCAAATAGGTCGCATAGGTATGTCTTGCAGAGTGAAATGTAATTTTCTTCTTTATTCCAGCTTTGAGCATCCATTCCCGTAATTTCAGATTTGTCCAAGCGCTATATTTTAAACCTTTGAATACTCTAGAATCTAAATCCTCATCACGTTCTAAAAACAGAACAGCTTCATTTGCTATGTAGTGAATTTCATTAGATCCAGTTTTTTGCTGTTGATAGTCTAGAAAATAGCCTAAACTCTCGGAATGTTTAATGTCTTTCCATCTTAAATTAAGTAAATCTGAGAATCTTAGTCCAGTAAATACAGCAAACATAAATGCACTTTTAATAACAGGTGTTTCGCATTCAGTTATAGACAGCTCGTCAAATTCTTCCTCAATTAAGAATTCTCTTTTGGTCTCTCCGGGCTTAATAGATTTTACTTTATTTATAAGTGGTATTTTAATTATACCGTCTTCAAAAGCCTGATTTAAACATACTCTGATTTTATTAAAATAAGATGAAGCCGCGTTTTGTGAAAGTTGTTTGTAAGATTTCGTTTTATAGCTATTTAAAATGTACTCTCTTATATTGGATAAATCTTGAACTGTTAAGTCAATTAACTTAACGTCCTTATTTTTATAAAACGCACATAATACTTTATAAGTACTATCCCAATTTCCATAGTTTCCTAAACTACCTCTTTTAGTTTCCTTCATTGTTTTGAAGTAATCTAAAAAACAAAGATTTGAATTCTTTAAGGTTGGAAGACCATAGCTTGTGTCAATTAATTCGTTTTCTTTCTTTATACGGATAATTTCCGCCTTGCGCCTCTTCTCTTTATTTTGCGCTTTGATAATATTACTACCTCTTTCTGGCAATAGATAAATCTTCAATGACTTCACCTCTCTATTGCCATTAATATAAATATCCAACATTAAGCTTATCCGGTTGTCCTTGAGTTTACGTTCTCTAATTGTGACCATTAATTTGTTACTTTTTGTTATTTGATTACTAAATTAACAAAAACGTAACAAATAATATGAAAAAACAAGAAATTAAATATCAACAAAAGACAGCTAAATTATTGATAATCAATAAATATGTTAATAAATGAAAACAAAAGAAACAATAGTTACTTTCCGATGCAGAACTTCGAGAAAATATTATCCAACAAATCATCAGTAGTAACCACACCTACAATCTCGCCTAAATAGTGTAAAGCCTGCTTAATATCCAAAGCCAAAAAATCTGAGGTAACAGGATTATCAATACCTCCCATCACTCTATGCAAGGCATCTTCTGTTTTTTGCAAAGCTTCCAAATGACGGATGTTGGTAACAATCACCTCATCAGAATTTAAAAGATTTAAGTTCACAGCATCTAAAAGAGCTTCTTCCAAAACATTCAAATTGTCTTTTTCTTTCGCAGAAATTTGTAAAATACTTTCGTTACTGTTACTTAGCGGATGGATGTCAGCTTTATTAGCAATGACAATTAAAGTGCTGTTATTTTGATTGGTAACTGTTTTTAAATCGGCTAAAATTTGCGCTAATTCTTCTTCACTTGTTTCTTGAGGATCAAACAGATAAAGAACTATTGCAGAAGACTTTATTTTCTCAAAAGTACGTTCAACTCCTTTAGCTTCAACAATGTCCTGCGTTTCTCTTATCCCTGCCGTATCTATAAACCTAAAAGTGATTCCCTTAATGTTTATTTCGTCTTCAACGGTATCTCTGGTTGTACCTGCAATCTCAGAAACGATGGCTCTTTCCTCATTAAGCAAGGCGTTCAGTAAAGTTGATTTCCCAACATTTGGCTTTCCTGCAATAACCACCGGTACGCCATTTTTAATTACATTACCTAAATCAAAAGAGCGAATAAGGTGTGAAATATTTGTTTGTAGCTTAGCAATCAACCTACGTAAATCATCTCTGTTGGCAAATTCCACATCTTCCTCGCCAAAATCAAGTTCCAACTCTATCATGGAAGCGAAGTGAATCAACTGCTCCCTTAGCAACTTCAATTCATTTGAAAAGCCACCTCGCATCTGCTGCATAGCCAACTGGTGTGATGCTTTAGAATTTGAAGAAATTAAATCTGCAACAGCTTCTGCCTGAGATAAATCAAGACCTCCATTTAAAAAAGCTCTTAAAGTAAACTCTCCGGCTTTTGCCAGCCTTGCTCCCTGCTTAATTAGCAAACGGATAATGCTGTCAATTATATATTTTGAACCATGACAACTAATTTCTACCACGTTCTCTTTGGTATAAGATTTTGGTGCTACAAAAAGAGAAATCAAAACCTCGTCTACAATTTTATCGCCATCCCTGATAGTTCCAAAATGAATAGTATGGCTATCCTGTTGCTCTAAGTCTTTGCCTTTAAAAACACTATTAATGATTTTTATAGCCTCCGGCCCCGAAAGCCTAATTACTCCGATAGCCCCAATTCCGTTTGGGGTTGCTAATGCTACAATGGTTTCTTCTTGGTACAAACTCATAAGCGCCAAAGTTAACAATTTGTTTAGCTTGATTTAGAGCAAACAAAACATAAACTCGTTTAGTTATATTTGACAAATACGGTAGTATAAAACCATGAAATTATCATGGTTTTTGGTTAAAAAACGTATTAACTATAAAGAAAGTGTATTTATAAAATTTTAATAATCAGTATACTTAATAGAATCATATAAACTAAAAGTTCATGAATAAAATTACTTTTATTGGTCTTGGAAATATGGGACTTCCAATGGCACAAAACCTAATAAATGCCGGTCACCAAATACGTGTTTACAATAGATCTGCCGAAAAAGCAAAAAGTTTAAAAGGAGATTTCGAAGTTTGTAACTCGGTAAAAGAGGCTTGTCAAGATCAAGAAATTATCATCACTATGCTTTCAGAAGATGATGTACTTTACCAAATTTGCGAGGGAGAAGACGGCCTGTTAAACGACATGAAAACCGGAGCAATACATATTAGTATGAGCACTATTTCTCCGGATACCTCCCGAGATTTATTTGAAAAACACCAACAGAAAAACCAGCACTACCTCTCCTCCCCTGTCTTTGGCAGACCTAATGCAGCTGCAGATGCCAAGCTGTTTATTTGTACTTCTGGCGAAGATGAAATCAAGCAAAAAGTACAACCCATTTTAGAGTCAATAGGTCAAGCGGTTTATGATTTTGGAACAGATGCGGGAGCCGCCAACGTAGTAAAACTTGCAGGCAACTTTATGATTATGGCCAGCATGGAAACCATGGCAGAAGCTTTTACTTTAGCGGAAAAACAAGGCTTAGACAGAGAGCAAGTAGCTAACTTTTTTGGAGAAACAGTATTCAATGCCCCTATCTATAAAAACTACGGGACCCTCATCGCAAAAAAACAATACCACCCTGTAGGTTTTAAATCTAGCTTAGGCTTTAAAGATGCTCGTTTAGCAAGTAAAATGGCTTTGGACGCCGAAATGCCCGCTCCAATATTAAGCTTGGTTTACAACCGCTTATTGAGCGCTTTGGCTAACGGAGGTAAAGACAGTGACTGGGTGGAAGGAATAGCAGGTGGGGTTTCTAAAGATGCGGGGATATAAATAATGTTGATATATACTGGACTTGCACTAGCATTTTTGTTTTTTGTAGTAGTGAGCTTTTTAAATAAAGCAGTTTTTGGAGTAGAGCCAAAGGCTTCTAAATTTGAATCGTTAACAAACTTTCAACAGGGAAGCTTCCAAAACCAATCTGCCACACCTATGATGACCGAGGATGGCAGTTACTGGAAGATTATCAAGGAAATGCTTAATAAACCAAAGGACATTAATCCAACCGGCGTGTTACCGGTTATAAAAACCGACCTAAAAAGCATCCCACTTAACACCGACAGTATTATTTGGTTTGGACACTCTTCTTACCTATTAATTATTGACGGAAAGCGGGTTTTGGTAGACCCAGTTTTCTACAAAGCTTCGCCAGTAAGCTTCTTTGGAAAAGCTTACAAAATGAGTTACAAATACACGCCAGCAGATTTTCCGGAGATAGACTTATTAATAATCACACATGATCATTATGACCATCTAGACTATCGAGCGGTTCGTGAGCTTAAACCTAAAGTAAAAACCGTAATCACCAGTAAAGGTGTGGACGAACATTTAAAATTCTGGGGATATAAAGCTGAGCAAACCATTGCCTTAAACTGGGATGATATTGCAGTAGTTGACTGCTTTGAATTGATATGCTTACCTGCTCGCCATTTCTCTGGCAGAAAATTTAAACGTGGTCAAAGCCTTTGGAGTTCGTTTGTTTTAAATACAAAGACGCAGAAAATTTATATCGGTGGGGACTCTGGATATGACACACATTTTAAGCAAATAGGAGAAAAACACGGTCCGTTTGATTTAGCAATTTTAGAATGCGGACAGTACGGTAAATACTGGCCTTTAATCCATATGTTGCCCGAAGAAGCTTTGCAAGCAAGCAAAGATTTGAAAGCCACCAAACTTTTACCAGTGCACTGGGGTAAGTTCAGCTTATCAAATCACTCGTGGACAGAGCCTGTAGAAAGGTTACTAGATGCAAATTCGGACGAAGCTCAAAATATCATAACACCACAAATTGGAGAAGTTTTACCGCTTGACACGGAAAGTACCACAACGAAATGGTGGCGAACTTAAATGATTAAAATAACAATCTAAAAACTTAGAAAGTCGATTTGAGACATCTCAAAAATTAGCATTTGCGACATTACAGACCTTGATTGTGAGATGTCTTATCTATTGAAAGACATTGTTGATTAAAATAGCAGCATTGCCAAAGAGGATTTCTCGCTCTCATTTTTCTAGGAGAAAGATGAAGTAAGAAAAAGGTGTAAAAATCTAAAACTCACACCCAGGTTGTTTATTAAGAAGTCTCGACTACCCAACCCACAGGCTAAACACCAAACATTCTACAATTCACATACAAACTTCAAAAATTATCGCATAAAAAAAGCCCCGATTTTTCAATCGAGGCTTAAATATTAAAGAGTTTAAAATTACTCAGCTGCGTCGTCAGCTTTTTTAGCTGCTACTTTCTTTGCTGGTGCTTTTTTCTCTGCAGTCTCAGCTTTAGCTTCAACTTTTGCTTCTTTTTTAGCTGCTGGTTTTGCAGTTTCTTTTTTTACAGCTACTTTTTTTGCTGCTGGTTTAGCAACTTCTTTTTTTGCTGGTTTGTCTTCAAGAACAACTGGTGCAGAAAAATCAAAAGGAACTACAGATACATAAGATTTGTTATCTGCTTTCTTTCTGAAAAGTACTTTACCTTCAATTAATGCATGAAGTGTATGATCTTTACCCATTCCAACATTTTTGTCTGGGTGATGTTTAGTACCACGTTGACGAACAATAATATTTCCTGCAATTGCAGCTTGTCCACCAAAAATTTTGATACCTAAACGCTTGCTATGCGATTCTCTACCGTTGTTCGAGCTACCGGCTCCTTTTTTGTGTGCCATAGTTTTTTATATCTTTTAACCTAAAAAAAGGCTATTGTGGTTTAAAATTAAATTGAGATACTATCGATCTGGATTTTGGTAAAAGATTGACGGTGACCGTTTTTCTTTTTGTAACCTTTTCTTCTTTTCTTGTGGAAAACGATTACTTTATCGCCTTTTAAATGAGACACGATTTTAGCAGAAACTTTAGCTCCTTTAACTGCAGGCGTACCTACTGTAAATTTACCATCATTTGATACCAATAAAACATTGTCAAATTCAATACTAGCGCCTTCTTCTCCTTGTAACCTGTGTACAAAAAGATGCTGGTCTTTTGCAACTTTGAATTGCTGCCCTGCTATATTTACTATTGCGTACATTATAAATTAAATTATGTGATTTTAAATGAGGTGCAAATATAGAAATTATATTTTCTTAATCCAACAACCAACTCCAATAAAAAACATCATTATATACATCAGTAAATATCAACCACCGAAGCGTGGTGTTTTTACTTTTTACTTTCCACTTTATACTTCTGACTACCTACCCTAAACTTAATATTCTGGTCTTCTTAAAATGGCATCGTAAATTAAAGCTTGCTTAAAGTTAAAATCTGCAGCCAAATGCTTCACTTTTCGAGACGAAGGTGCATTTCCATGTTTGTGAGGCTGGTGTATTTTCCTATTCACCACTACTTCCATAGGAGGAACTTCGGGGTTCGAATAATCTAGCACTGGTTTTATTTTACCTGTCTTTGCCGCTCTATCTTCTTTTTGCTTCGCCTTTTCTTTTTTATAGTCTTCCTTATTATTCTCAAATACAGGTGCAAAAGTATATTCCTGAGTTAAAGCTTTATCATAGGTTGTTTCAAAAGATGGTTGTGCATCTGTTTCAAAAACCGTTTTCTGGTAGGTTGTAGCCTCAGGCTGTTGAGCCGCTTTCCTAAACTCTTCCGCTTCTTTAGCTTTTTGCGCCGTTTTTTCGGCTTCCTTTTTATAGTTACTATAAGTTTTATAAATAAAGCTTATAATAATAAAGGCTATTATTAATCCCTGCATAGTTTCTTAGCTTATCACCCAAATATAAAAGAATAAAGCCTAAACCTTACTATTAATTTATTCATTACTTTAAAACCATTTTTACAATGATTAAGTTTGCATATCATGAGTATCGAAAAAACAACAATCCAAAATTTACGTCAGGATTATCGTTCTGCTTCCCTAAACGAGGAAGACGTAGATCAAAATCCGTACTTGCAATTTGAAAAGTGGTTTAATGAAGCATTAAGCGCTCAAGTTGTTGAACCCAACGCTATGACTTTAGCAACATCAAAAGCTAACGGAATACCGTCTGCCCGCATTGTTTTGCTAAAAGAGTTTACGGATGAGGGCTTTGTATTTTACACTAACTATAGTAGCAAGAAAGGCGAAGAAATTGCGGAAAGCCCTTATGCAGCATTAGTGTTTTTTTGGGCCGATTTAGAACGACAAGTAAGGATTGAAGGTGTAGTAGAACGAGTGAGTGATGATGAATCTACCGAATACTTTAAATCACGACCAAGAGGAAGTCAGCTTGGGGCTTTAAGTTCGCCACAGAGTACCACCATCCCTAACAGAAAATTCTTAGAAGAAAAACTAGAAGGGCTGACAAAAAAATACGAAGAAAAAGAAATTGAAAAACCAGAAAACTGGGGTGGTTACCGAGTAATCCCAAATAAAATAGAATTCTGGCAAGGTCGGTCAAACCGCTTGCATGACCGTATTTTATATATCCAAGAAAAAGACCAAAGTTGGAAATTTGAACGTTTAGCACCATGATTTTCGACACTGTAAAGCAATTATTGATTGAAAAATTCGGCACAGAGGTAATTATCGCCGAAGAGCCTAATCAAAAACAGCCTGCCTTAATTATTAAAGCAGATTTTATTGCAAACGTTTGCCTATTTTTAAGAGACAACCCCGAAACTTGGTTCGATTTTTTATCATGCCTAAGTGGTGTTGATTACGGTGTTGAGCAACAGAAGTTTGGCGTGGTTTACCATTTAGCATCCCTTATCAAAAACCATCAATTGGTTTTAAAAGTGGAGCAAGAAAACAATAGAGATGAAGAAAATCTACCAACTTTTAAAAGTATAAGCTCGGTTTATAAAGCTGCCGAATGGCATGAACGTGAAGCTTTTGACATGGTAGGAATCTATTTTGAAAATCATCCAGATTTACGGAGAATACTTTTACCAGATGATTGGGACGGCTTTCCGCTAAGGAAAGATTATAAAACCGCAGAAAATTACCACAATATTAAAATTGATTTATAGGCTTTGCAAAACACCTTATCCCAAAAATATCAGGAAGGCTTAACCCGCTATCAAGACAAAATAAATGCGGTTTCGGCAGAGGAAATGGTTTTAAACCTTGGCCCTCAACACCCAAGTACCCACGGAGTTTTACGTTTGGAGTTAATTACTGATGGCGAAATAGTTAAAGAAGTTATTCCGCATATTGGTTATTTACATCGCTGTTTCGAAAAACATGGTGAAGCCCTAAATTATGCTCAAATCATCCCTTACACGGATAGGATGGATTATTTAGCATCCATGAACAACAACCATGCTTTTGTAATGGGCGTTGAAAAAATGTTGGGGATAGAAAACGACATTCCGAAGCGTGTTGAATACATCAGAGTTTTGGTTTGCGAGTTGAACCGCATTGCGTCCCATTTAATTGCTATTGGCACTTACGGAATTGACATTGGAGCTTTCACTCCTTTTTTATGGTGTTTTAGAGACCGTGAGCATATTATGAATATGTTAGAATGGGCTTCTGGAGCAAGGATGCTGTACAACTATATTTGGGTGGGCGGTTTATTTTACGATGTGCCCATTGGCTTTGAGGATAGATGCAAAGAGTTTATAGCTTACTTTAAACCTAAAATGCAAGAGCTTAATGAGCTTTTGACCGATAATCAGATATTTATTTCACGTACCGCAAACATTGGTATTTTACCTTTGGATGTTGCTATTAATTATGGATGTTCAGGTCCGATGTTACGTGGTTCTGGTTTAAAATATGACTTACGTAGGGTTGATGAATATTCTGTTTACCCTGAATTGGATTTTGAAGTTGCTTATGCAAAAGCCGAAGTTGGCAGTATTGGCGATTGCTGGAATCGTTATAAAGTACGTATTGTAGAGATTGAGGAATCTTTAAAAATTATTGAGCAGTGTGTAGAAAAACTCACCAAAGAGCATAAACGCACTAAAGAATTTGACCCGAGAGCACTTTGTCCTAAAAAGATTATACCCAAAGCACAAGACTTTTACATCAGAGCAGAAAACCCAAAAGGCGAAATAGGTTTTTATTTTATGGCAGATGGCAGGTCCGATAAACCTTTCCGTATTAAATCACGCGGACCAAGTTTCTGTAATTTATCTGTACTACCAGAAATCTCTAAAAATGTAATGATTGCCGATTTAGTGGCGATTATTGGTTCTTTAGATATTGTTTTGGGGGAAGTAGATAGGTAATTTGAGTAGTGAGTAGTGAGTAGTGAGTAGTGAGTACAAAGATAAATTTTCGTAATTTTAAAACTGTCTCTTGTACTTCAGTACTCTATTACTAAGAGCATCAATATCTCAAATACGCAATTCATCTTGTGTCTTGATTCTAGCTAATGCTTCTAAAAGTGTAGCGGTCTCAAATCTCACATCTCAATACTCAATTCTCAATTCCCTTTCGTATTTTAGCACCCACAAGAAATAGCTTGCTGATATGATTAAAAGAGAAAAAATAAAAGATATACTTTCTTCTACTGATTTTGATAGAGAAACCACCGTAATGGGCTGGGTTAAAACGTTTAGAAACAACCAGTTTATTGCACTTAACGATGGTTCTTGCATGGGTAACCTGCAAATTGTGGTTGATTTTGCCAATACACCAGATGAAATTTTAAAGAAAATTACTACAGGTGCCTCCATTAGTGCAACCGGAAAACTGGTAGAATCTTTAGGAAAAGGACAAAAATGTGAGATCAAAGCTAGTTCTATAGAAATTTTAGGAGAAAGTGATGCAGAGAAATTCCCATTGCAACCTAAAAAACACAGTTTAGAGTTTTTAAGAGAAATTGCTCATTTACGTTTCCGCACCAATACTTTCAACGCAATTTTCAAAGTGCGTAATGCTTTGTCTTTCGCAGTACATCAGTTTTTTAATGATAAAGGTTTTGTTTGCTTACATACTCCTATTATTACTGCTTCTGATGCGGAAGGTGCAGGTGAAATGTTTAGAGTAACAACGCTTCCGTTTGAAAACACACCAAAAAACGATGATGGAAGTATCGACTTTAAAGAAGATTTCTTCGGTAGATCTGCAAACCTAACTGTTTCTGGTCAGCTTGAAGGTGAATTAGGTGCAATGGCTTTAGGTGAAATTTACACTTTCGGACCAACTTTTAGAGCCGAAAACTCAAATACTACACGTCACCTTGCCGAGTTTTGGATGATTGAACCCGAAGTTGCTTTTGCAGACTTAGAGGACAACATGAATTTGGCTGAGGATTTATTAAAATACGTTATAAAATACGCTATTGATAATTGTGCCGATGAATTGGCATTTTTAACCAACCGCTTATCCGAAGAGGAAAAAAACAAGCCTCAAAATGAAAGAAGCGAATTTGATTTGATGACCAAATTGAATTTCTGTTTAGAAAATAACTTCGAACGCTTAACATACACCGAAGCAATTGAGATTTTAAAACGCTCTAAACCTAATCAGAAAAAGCAATTTAAATATTTGATTGATGAGTGGGGAGCTGATTTACAGTCGGAACATGAGCGTTATTTAGTAGAGAAACATTTTAAAAAACCAGTAATTTTAACAGATTACCCTGCGGATATCAAATCGTTTTACATGAGAATGAACGAACCTGACGAGCAAGGCAGAAAAACTGTTAGAGCAATGGATATTTTATTCCCAGGTATTGGAGAGATGGTTGGTGGTTCGCAACGTGAAGAACGTTTGGATAAACTACAAACCCGTATGGATGAAATGGATATTCCGCAAGACGAATTATATTGGTATTTAGATACTCGTAGATTTGGAACTGCACCACACGCTGGCTTTGGTTTAGGTTTTGAAAGGTTAGTTCTTTTTGTTACCGGAATGACCAATATCAGAGATGTAATTCCTTTCCCTAGATTCCCTAAAAACGCAGAGTTTTAAATTCTGGAGATATGTCTCGTCCTGAAATAGCGTTACAGTTATACAAGGATAAAAAAATTAAATAGCATTGTGGATTTCCATGATGCTATTTTTTGTTTTATAATTTTTGATTTTAATTTTTCTTTGCTGA
>JBBKWF010000016.1:0-16917 GCA_037968815.1 Pelobium sp.
AGCATTAAACTTTCCTACCACATAAGCAAAACCCTCTGTGTCTGGTGCTTCTGCTTTTAAAACGAAGTTTGTATTTCCGTAATCGGCATCGTAACGTGGGTCGCTACCGTCTTGGTTTAAGGTATAGAAGTTTCCGTCTTCATCAAATTGGTAGGCATAGCCTTCTTTGCTTTTGTTCACATCGGCAAAAAGGTTAACGGTATAAATGCTGTCCTGTATAATTTGGTAAACACCATCTGATTTATATCGGAAACTACGGGTGTCAAAGCGTCTAAACTCGTTTCCACCTTCAAAATCCATGGTAGAATTATCGCTGTAAATCAACTGATTGTTTCTGATGAATAAAGGGCGTTGTGTTTTTTGAGCAATATCCGTTCTGCCGTTTTGTAAAACTACAGCAGTAATTTCTTGATAAGCATTCTGGATATTTAAACTCGGATGAAACACCGAAAAGTTTATTTTTTGATGGCTATCCCGATTGGAAACCGTGTTGGAAGGAACAATTTCGGCCTGTACAGTAACTTTTGGAGTGAGCACATAAAAACGGCGGGTTAAAAGCAGTTTGGAAGGATCTCCGTCTTCATAAACTTTTAGTAAGTAATTACCGGATAGTTTTGGGATGACACTGAAGTTTGGCAGTTTAACTTCGTAGTGCGTGTATTTTTTATATGTGCTGTAAGAGAAACGATAGTCGTTAATTCTGTCTTCGCCAAAGCTTTCTAAATAGTCGATAGGAGAGATGGAGGAAGGTGTCCAGTCGGCATTGCAATGGGTGACGCTATAATACAGGTTTCTACTGCCCCCACGTAAATCATCGAAACTCAAAAGTAACCCTTTTCTGTTCGACATGTTCCGCAGGGCATGTCGAACTTGAAATGAAAGGGATTTGTAATCCCCAATTTAATTTGCAGAACACATTTAAAAAAACAAATATTTATAAATGACTTAACTTATCTAGATTTTTAACATCCAACAAGATTATATTCATCTGAACCCAGTTAGAGTAGGATTAGGGGAGAAAGAAAGATTTATACAGTAGTTGCGAGACGGTTTATAGCATATAAAAGGGATTGTTGGAACTGAGTTATTTTGCTTAGGTGGTGGATTATAAAATCCACATTATTTATATTTCGACATGCCCTGCGGAACATATCGGAACAGCTGGTGTTGATGATTAAACGCATAGCAAAGAGTTGGAAACTCTTTTTTATTTATGAATCCGTAGAGGCGCTACGCTAAACTCTACAGACAGAGGGGGTACACCCCTTTTATAAGGATAAGAAAACCAAAAACCGAAAATAGGTTAGGAGCAAGTTCTCGGCAGCATTTAATCCTACGGCGTATTTAATAAACGATGTTGTTTCGCTGTTTCTCATCCAAAACAGTATTGCAAGAATATAGAAACAAGTGTAAGAAATGTTAAGATTTTAAAAATTCCTTGGATTTTTAGTGCTGTTGAGTTCTGTATAAGAAATCAACTGGTCAAACCTGGCACCAGGAGCTCTGTAATAAATCAGGATCTGATAATCGTTTTCGGTTTGGTAGTAAGCGCCTTCAAAGGCATTATTGTTAATTAATTTTCCATCGGCATTGGCCCAAACATAACGGTAATCGACTACACCTTGCTTTAAAAGGGTGTTCAAGGTAAACTCTTTACGTTCCGGATGATAAACCATTCTGTTGGTTTTGTTTTTTTGGTAAGCATTAAATTTTCCCACCACATAAGCAAAACCCTCTGTGTCTGGCGCTTCTGCTTTTAAAACGAAGTTTGTATTTCCGTAATCGGCATCGTAACGTGGGTCGCTACCATCTTGGTTTAGGGTATAGAAATTACCGTCCTCATCAAATTGGTAGGCATAGCCTTCTTTGCTTTTGTTCACATCGGCAAAAAGGTTAACGGTATAAATGCTGTCCTGTATAATTTGGTAAACACCGTCTGACTTATAACGGAAACTACGGGTGTCAAAGCGTCTAAACTCGTTTCCGCCTTCAAAATCCATGGTAGAATTATCGCTGTAAATCAACTGATTGTTTCTGATGAATAGAGGGCGTTGTGTTTTTTGAGCAATATCCGTTCTGCCATTTTGTAAAACCACAGCAGTAATTTCTTGATAAGCATTCTGGATATTTAAACTCGGGTGAAACACCGAAAAGTTTATTTTTTGATGGCTATCCCGATTGGAAACCGTGTTGGAAGGAACAATTTCGGCCTGTACAGTAACTTTAGGAGTGAGTACATAAAAACGGCGAGTTAAAAGCAGTTTGGAAGGATCTCCGTCTTCATAAACTTTTAGTAAGTAATTACCAGACAGTTTTGGGATGACACTGAAGTTTGGGAGTTTAACTTCGTAGTGCGTGTATTTTTTATAGGTGCTGTAAGAGAAACGATAGTCGTTGATTCTGTCTTCGCCAAAGCTTTCTAAATAGTCGATAGGAGAGATGGACGAAGGAGTCCAGTCGGCATTGCAATGAGTAACGCTGTAATACAGGTTTCTACTGCCCCCACGTAAATCATCGAAACTCAAAAGTAACTCTTCGCCACTACCCAGATTCAATAATGGGAAGGACTGTATGGTTTTTAAATTATAAAGCGCAACGGTTTTAATTTCGGGAAGGTAGTTGATGTCATCATAAATTAAGGTTGATGAGGCAACTTCGATTCGCTGTACGCGTTGTTTTTTAGCTTTTTTTTGAGCGAAGCAAGAAGTGAAAAGTAAAAAGTAGAAAGTAGAAAGTATGAATAAACGTGGCAAAAAGTATCTTCTTTTAAGTCTCATAAGTTCTTTTAATAATTATTACTTATTGGTTAAACGTTTTGGCATTAGAACCTTTTGCCTATAAGCACTCCAAATCTTGGGTAAGTCACATCGCCATGCTCTTGTACCTTGCTTATGTAACGTCCCATGCCTCCAAAAACTTCTCCAATTAATCCTTTTTTTGTGAGAAATTTACCTCCGACAGCGAAACCGGCCCCAACAGCAAATTTATCATGGTAGTAAGTGTTATCTATAAAATTGTTTGTTGTGTTATCGTAATAAGAAAAACCAGTTACGTTTCTTGTTTGTGTAGCTGTAGCGTTAATTTCGGTAAAAAAACCTGAGTTTGGCTTTTTGCCAAAATATAAGCGATAATACGGAGTAAATGACCAAAGATACTCAGAAGTAAAACCGTGATAATCTTTAGAATAGAAACAATATGCACTGGATAGCCCAAGTCCTGAGTCATCTGTAAGAGCTCTTTCGTAAGTAATATCAATGGTTGACATTACAGCAGAAAAAAGATTGAGCTTTAGCTCATTCTTTTTAACATGTTCAACAGTATCAACCTTTGCTTCCTCAGTGGTTTCTGTTGATGATTTTTGCTCTTGTTGTGCAAAAACAGTTATCGATAAAAGGACCATAAAAATGGTTAAAATAGAGGATAATCTTTTCATAATTTAAAATATACTTTTCAGTTATATTTATTTTCACTACTCACTACTCACTACTCACTACTCACTACTCACTACTCACTACTCACTACTCACTACTCACTACTCACTACTCACTACTCAAACTCACTACTCACTAAAAAACTATCCTTCCAATACCATTATTTCTTCTGCCAATTCTTCCCAATGCAATTGTATCGCACCTAAAGCTTCTTTTGACTTATTATAACGCTCGTTTACCTCTTTTAATTTTGTAGGATTGCTATAAATCTCTTCTTTGGCAATTTCTGTTTCTAAAACCTTTACTGCGGTTTCTTTTTCAGCAATTTCCTCTTCTAAAGTCTGTAAAGTTTGGTTGAGCTTTTTTAACTGCTTTTTCTTTTCTTCTATTTCAGAAGGTTTTGGCTCTTCTTTTTTAGGTTTTGGTGCTTTAACGGGTTTTATCCCCCCTTGATCGCCAGTTTTTAATCTTTTAGTTTGCCATTCTTCATACTCTTGGTAAGTTCCTGGGTATTCCTGAATGTTTTGATCTTCAATAAACCAAATTTTGTTGGCTACATTATCTAAGAAATACCTATCGTGAGAAACTGCTATAAAAGTACCTTCATATTGCTGTAAAGCTTGAATCAAGATATTTACAGACTGGATATCCAAGTGATTGGTGGGCTCATCCAGAATCAGGAAGTTAGAATCTGTAGTCAATGATTTAGCTAAAGCAACCCTTGATTTTTCCCCACCAGAAAGCACTCTAATTTTCTTGAAAACATCATCCCCAGTAAAAAGGAAACATCCTAAAATAGAACGTAATTCGGTATCGCTATGTTTAGGAGCAAAAGACTGTAGCTCTTCTAAAATTGAATTGCCTAAATGTAAACTCTCTAGCTGGTGCTGAGCAAAAAATGTAGTGGTTACATTATGACCGGTTTCACATTTACCTTTAAAGTCTTCTGTGCCAGCAATAATTCTTAATAAAGTAGATTTTCCTTTACCGTTAGCACCAATTAATGCAATTTTATCTCCTTTTTCGATAACACCATCGGCGTTAGCTAAAATATCAATTGCAGGGTAGCTTTTGTAAGCGTCTTCAATTCTGATGACGTGACGGCCAGAAGGTTTAGAGAACTTGAACCTAAAGTTTACCGTTGGATTTTCGTCATCCACATCTTCTACACGCTCCATTTTGTCCAAGGCTTTCATACGAGATTGCGCCATTTTAGCTTTAGATGCTTTTGCTCTAAAACGTTCAATTAAACGTTCTTCCTGTTTGATTTTTGCTTGTTGGTTTTTAAACTCACCTTTTTGAATTTCGCCACGTAAAGATTTCTCTTCTAAATAAAAGGTGTAATTACCTGCATAAGCAGTCAATTTCCCTTTGCGAGATTCAACAATTCTGTTTACAATTTTATCTAAGAAATACCTATCGTGAGATACAATTACAATTGCACCGTCAAAGTTGTTTAAATAAGATTCTAACCATTTAATGGAAGGTAAATCCATGTGGTTAGTAGGCTCATCCAGTAATAAGATATCTGGTGTTTGTAGTAAGATTTTGGCCAGCATTACACGCATACGCCATCCTCCAGAGAATGTATTTAGCGGGCGATGCTGATCTTCTGCACTAAAACCTAAACCTGCTAAAATTTCATTTGCTCGGTACTCAATACTATAACCGTCTAAAGCTTCAAACTCTAGTTGTTTATCGCTCAGCTTATTTAAAACCTCTTCAGAATAATCTGTTTCTAGTTTTTTTAATAAAACATCGATTTCATCATGCAGTTGGTTTTGGCGTTCAAAAGCCTCCATTGCCACATGTAAAATGCTATGGTGAGAATCGTAAGAAAGTAAATCTTGATTTAGGTAGCCTAGTTTTAAATCTTTAGCCATAGAGATACTACCAGTTGATGGCTGGTATTCTCCAACTATTATTTTAAGTAGGGTAGATTTTCCGGTTCCGTTAGCACCAATAAGTCCTATTTTTTCTCCGGGTTTTATATGCCAGTTGGCCTCTTCATACAGGGCTCTTGAGCCAATTAAGAAGGTTAAGTCGTTTATTGCAATCATTTGGGCGCAAAGGTAGCAATTTTGAAGAAGCAATTGCTTTGCGCTATCTTATTATTACAAGGTTTCTTAATTATTTGTTGTCTGCTTTCGGCTTAGTTTTCTTGATTACCCCATTTGGTACACTAGCTTCTACATCATTTTTGGTGTACATTAAGTCTCTTTTGGCTTTTACTTTCTCCCAATCGCGACCAACTTTTGTTCTATCTTGAAATGTCATGTTAAAGTTTTTTTTAGAGATTCATTGTTATTTTTATTTGCTCACTTACGCTGTGTAAAGTGTTGCTATCAAGTGGTATACCGAAAGTTTGTACAATTTTTCCGTCTTCAGTAAATTTAACTCTCGGGTTTTCTGTTTCTTTTAAAAAGCCAAGTTCATATTCCTGATTTTGTTTGGAATAAAACACTTGGACTACCGTAGGGGCAACATCTCCCATTACGTGGATGGTAATTTCAAATATTCTGTTCATAATTTCTTAACTATTCTTTAACAATAGAAACAAATATGATACCTAAATAATGTGATTTGGAAAGAAAGTTTTACTACATGCTCTTCTGTAAATTAAGAGGATACGTATTTTAAACCAATAATTGAGCTTACTAAGGTGAAGAGAAAAAACAAACGCCAAAAAGTAGCAGGTTCTTTAAAAATAAAAATCCCGACTACAACTGCGCCTACAGCTCCAATACCTGTCCAAACTGCGTAAGCTGTGCCAATGGGCAATGTTTGAGTTGCTTTAATAAGAAGCATCATACTAACAATTAGGCAAGCTAGGAAACCACCGTACCATAAGTAGGTTTCTGTGCCATTACTTTCTTTTGCTTTCCCAAGGCATAGGGCAAAAGCGGTCTCAAAAAAACCGCCTAGAATTAAATATATCCAGTTCATTATATTGTCTAGTCTAAAAACAAAGTATCGTCCTCATCATTGGTTAGGCTTAATTTTACGACATCCTTACCTGCAATTCCTTCTACAGAACCACTGATGTGTACCGCATTTAGTAAAACTTTTTCCAATTGCTTTTCTCTTGACTTCCAAAGTTTTTCCATGGCGTTACGTTCCGTTTGGATGCTTGCTTTCATGCTCATAAAGCCTTCGCTTATTGCACTCCACTGACTGTTAAACTCAGAACTCGTTAGATAATCATAAAGCATGTGCATTTTGTCGCCACGGTTTTCCTGAGATTTTGTTGCTGCATAAAGCTTAACAATTCCGTCCCTCAGTACAAAAGTTACTGCTTTCAGTTCCTCGAAAGAGCAAATCCATACGCCGTCTTTTTCTCCAAAACAGTCCATGCCTTTGGGAAAACATTGCGTTACAATAACAGCAACATCTGCACCTACGGCTATTTTGTCTTTTTTAAGCTTCTCTATCCAATCCCCACCAAAGTCTTTAGTGCGCTTGCTTTCATAGATGATTTTACCGCACTCTTGTCCGCTAGCGTTTCTAACCGTCTGTATACAATCTGCACCACGTATCCCTTTGCCCACTTCTGCTATAAGATCAAAAGGGAAGTTGCTTTGTAGCAATTCTTCCACAATTAATTCCTGAGATTCTCCTTGCATTTGCATAGATCCTTGCTCAGACTTACGTTTCATTTCATCAACCAGCTTTTTTTGTGCTTCCAGTTTTTGCTCGTATTCTTTTAGTTTAAGCTGAAACTCGGTTTCTTTAAGATGGCTTTTTTCTGTTTCTTGTTTCCTGATTTGCTCAGAAAGGCTTACACGCTCTTCTTGCAACTTTCGTTGTAAAGAAAGTTCCATTTCTGCTTCCTTTGTTTTTAACTCGGCCTCTTTACGTAAAAAATCGAGTTCCTTAAGTCTAGCATTTTTTAGTTTTTCTTCACCTTCTTTATTTGCGTTCTGTAAAAGCTGTAACTGGTTTTCGAAATCTGTAGCGATAGTTTTGCGTAAGTTTTCTTCCAGTTGTTTTTGCAAAGCAGCTTTTTCTGCATCAGCTTGCTTTTGCATCTGCAATTTCTCTTCCTCTAATTTTTGCAGAAACAAAGTAGTCTGTTGCTTTTCTTTTTTTAGAAAATCTTCTTCTTTCTTTTGGTATTCCTCTTCCTTTTTGCGGGATTCCTCGTCTTTCTTTTTTTGGAAATCAAGCATTTTCTTCCGCAGGTCGTTTTTAAACTCTTCGGCCATTACTTCTTCTATTTGGAAGGGATGGCTACAATTAGGGCATTTTACTTCTGTTGACATATTGCTTTTTAAAAGATTTTAAGGTAGGATATTTTTACCGATACAAAAATAGCTTTTTCAAGCTTATAAGCGATAAATTGAAGAGGGCATTACAAATATGAGCACTTTCAATATCAGTGATATCTATTTACATCATCAGGCTCCAAGCACAAAACTTAATTGAGCTTCTTTTCGCCCTTGGCGGTTGCGGAACTGATGAAGAACTTCAAATACTTCCTTTGTAGCAATCGGCGCAGGCGAGAGTTTTTGGGTACTTTTTTCGGTAAAAAAGTACCTGCCATTGCCCGGCAGAGGGCAGGAAAGACTGAGCGGAAATGCCAAAACATCCCTACTTAGTCTTATTCTGGGCGAAACCATTTAAACTAAAGAAACCAAAAACCGCTTTAAATTCAAATACTTAACAAAAAATTTAGGTATGAAGATTGTATTAGTTGCAATAACAAATACTTATAAAAATGATAATAGATAAAATAGAAAGCGTTAAGAACTCTTTAGAAGAGACTTTACTAAAAGAAGGTATTTCTACAAATATTAGTAGAACTGAAAGAATACTTTCCATGGCAAGTGGAAGCTATATTTTGTTAAAAGGAGTAAGCAATATTTTTTCGAGTCCGATTTGGGCTGGTGCCGAGTTGTACCTTGGTTTTAACTTAATACAACGCGGAGTTACCGGGCATTGTGCTGTTGCAGAAAGCTTAAACGTAAGAACTGCAGAACCAACAACGGTGCTTATTGTGGAGGAGGAATAAAAAAGCTTTGTTTGTAGAGTTAATTATAAGGTTAAAGTTTAACAGCTCTTAGCATTTCTCTTTTTCCGGCTGCACCAGGAGCTTTTTCAACTTGCATACCTATGGATTTCATAATCCGTTTTAAATCCCCAGTTATGGCATAAGTAACGAAAACACCACCTTGTTTTAAAAAGCTCACAATATGAGTAATGAACTCTCTGGTCCACATTTCAGGCTGGTTTGATGATGCAAATGCATCAAAATAAATCACATCAAACTTTAAGTCTGATTGATAAACCTTTGCATCTGCATGCACTATGTGTAAGCTACAATAGCTATTAAGTTGAACCGATGCTTTTAAGGCGTTATTATAGTTGTTTTTAAAAGAGGCCCAAGTGTTTGGCGAAACTAGCTCTTGGTAATTTGTTTGCGAAAGTAATTCCAAATCAAGCGGAAACGCTTCTAAGCCTACATAATTTAATTTAAGCTCTTTAGCAGTGCAGTAATCTTGCGTCAGTAAAAAGTTTAAACCTGTTCCAAAACCAACTTCTAAAATTGCGACTTCTTCTAGGGTTTTATCCGCTAAATAGTAACGTAAGCCAGCATTTAAAAATACGTGATTACTTTCTTGTAATGCACCGTTTTTACTGTGGTAGTTCTCTTTTACAATGGGGTGAAATATAGTATTTGAGCCATCAGCTGTGGTTACAACTGTAAGGTTTGGGCTTTCTGATGTCATTATGTTTAGTGGGTTTTAGTGCCGTTTGAAACCCATTTTGCCCAGCTTTTATTATAGGTATGGATTTCTGAAGTTTGTACACCGTTAGTTTTATAGACAGGTTGATGCTGGTTTACCCACTCAAAGATGCCACCATATAAGTTATATACTTTATGAAAGCCATTCTTTTGAAGCTTTTCAGCAATCTTCTCGCTACGGTAACCTACCGAACAATAAACCACTACGTTTGCGTCTTTAGGGATTTCGACAACTTTACGCATATCAAACCAAATATAACCAACGTTTCTAGCGCCTTTTAAATGGCTAACTTCAAATTCTTCTTTTTCTCGGGCATCTAGCAAATACACGTTTTTCATGTGCTTTACAGAGTCAACAGAAATTAATGGAATAGAATGTTGATACATCCCATCTAGCATTTCTTTGAACTCCGGATTTTTTATTTGAGAAAAAACGGCAATAGGAAAGAGTAAAAAAAGAAGTATTGCGGTTTTTTTTAGCATACTGTTTTAACGAGTCGATATAGTAAATGTTACTTTGGTGTTGTTTTTTGTGTAAAGCATTTAAAAGCCAAAATAGCGACTAAACTTCTGCTAATATAAAAACAATCATTATCATTTTGATAGCAAAGATTATGCTAAAGAGTTTATGAAAATAAAAAAGCCGAGGTTTTTGCCTCGGCTTTTTGTGTTTACCAAATTCGGATTCTGTCCGCTGGTGCTTTATATAATTTATCACCTTCTTTAACATCAAAGGCTTTGTACCAAGCGTCCATATTCACCAATGGGCCAATTGTTCTAAACTGTCCCGGAGAGTGTGGATCAACGATGATGTACTGAGCTGCAGTTTCTGGCAAAATATTGATTCGCCATACTTGTGCCCAAGACAAAAAGAAACGTTGATCTGGCGTAAAGCCATCTATCTTTTCATCAGACTGACCTTGTTTGGTCATTTTGAATGCTTCGTATGCAACGTTCAATCCGCCTAAGTCACCAATGTTTTCTCCTAAAGTTAAACTACCGTTTACTTTAACAGTGTCTAAAATAGTGTACTCATCAAATTGTTGAACAAGCTTTTCGGTTTTTGCTTTAAAGTTTTTAGCGTCTTCTTCAGTCCACCAGTTACGTAGTGTTCCGTCTTTATCGTATTGACTTCCTTGATCATCAAAACCATGAGACATTTCATGTCCAATTACAGAACCTATTCCACCGTAATTTACAGCATCATCCGCATTTGGATCAAAAAATGGAAATTGTAAAATACCTGCTGGAAAAACAATCTCATTAACAATCGGGTTGTAATAAGCATTAACAGTAGGAGGGGTCATTCCCCATTTAGTTTTATCAACCGGCTTACCTAGCTCATTAATCATTTTATTATAAGCCCATTCGTCAGCGCTTCTTAGGTTTTTAAAATAAGTGGTTTTGCTAATTTCTAAACCAGAATAGTCTTCCCATTTATCAGGATAGCCAATTTTTGGAGTGAATGCATGTAGTTTATCCAATGCTTTTTGCTTGGTTACATCACTCATCCAATCCTGACTTTTAATACGGATTTCAAAAGCTTTAGAAAGGTTACTTACTAATTCTTCCATTCTAGCTTTAGCCTCTGGTTTAAAATACTTCTTCACGTAAAGTTGTCCTAGTAATTCACCGATACTTCTATCTGTCAAATTAGACATTCTTTGCCATCTAGGCGTTTGTATTTTTTGTCCGGATAAGGCTTGAGAAAAAGCAAAACCTGCATCAACAAAATTTGAACTTAAGCTGTTGGTCGCATTTTTTAGAATGTTCCATTTTAAATAAACTTTCCATTGGTCTAAAGGAACAGTTTTTAGCAATTCATCTGCTTTAGTAAAAAAAGCGGGGTTATCTACTAAAATAGAGTCTTCGCCGGTAACTTTCATTTTTTGCAATAAGCTCTCCCAGTTTAATGCAGGAGTAGTTTTATTGAGGTCTGTTAAACTGAATTTATTGTACGTTTTGTAGGGGTCACGCATTTCCACTCTGCTCATTTGCGCTGTTGCTAAAGTCTTTTCAATAGAAAAAATGTTTTTAGCATTTTGTTCAGCATCGGAAGCAGAACTTCCTGTTAAGGTAAATAGCTTGACCATAAAATCATGGTAAGCAACTCTAATCTTTTTAGAGCGTTCATCGTCTTTTAAATAGTAATCTCTATCAGGTAAAGTAGTACCACCCTGACTTAAGTTAACCATCATTACCTCCGGATTTTTAGAATCCTGATAGATATAGAAGTCGAAAACAGGGGAAGCAGAACCGTTTATGCGCATGGTGGCAATGGCATCAATGATACCAGCCATGTTTTTAATATTGTCAACGTTTGCTAGGTCTGCTTTAATAGGAGTATAGCCTAGTTTTTCAATGGTTAAACTATCCATACCAGCAGCATAAAAATCACCAACACGCTTTTCCAGAGAGCCTGATTTTGCTGTTTTACTATTTTGAGCGTCAACCAATATGCTTTTAACTGCAGTAATGTTAAAGTCTCTTAAAACGTTAAAACTACCCCAACGAACCTCTTTTGCTGGAATTGGGTTATTCTTTAACCAAGTTCCACTTGCATAAGTGTAAAAATCGTCGCCTGGTTTAACAGATAAATCCATATTGGCAACATCGATAAATTTTGTTTGCGTAGGCGCTGTTTTATTTTGAGCTATAACTTGCAAGTTGGAGGCTAACAACCCAACACCAAGCATCACACTGTGACGTAATTTCAGTTTCATATAATTGTTTTTTATTTACAATAAACTGCAAGATAAGTATAGAAACATCATTGTGTCAAAATAAGAATATGATTGTTACTTAATCTGTTTGAGTAATTTGGGTGCTTAAACAGGCTACATACTCATACTAAATAAGCCTTATTACCAATCTTATTAAGTTAGGAAAAAGTATAAAAGAGCGATATAATCTTTAACTTAATGACACTCACTGGCTGTTATTCATTTCCATCCAGCTCTGTGACCTCCGTGATCTCTGTGGTTAAAATTATCCGTTCAGCCTCAGTTACTCCATGAAAAAAACTTTGAGTCCTCCGTGGTTAAAAACTTTAAACTGATAATTTCCCAATAAACCCTATTTTTGCATTTCGAAAAAAAGACTATCACATAATATGAGTATTGCCAAAACGTACAGCCCAAAAGATTTTGAAGATAAATGGTATCAGTATTGGATGGAGAACGATTTTTTTAAATCTACTCCAGACGAGCGTGAACCCTATACAATTGTAATTCCTCCGCCAAATGTCACGGGAGTATTGCACATGGGGCACATGTTAAACAATACTATTCAGGATGTTTTGGTACGTAGAGCGAGGATGAGCGGTAAAAATGCTTGTTGGGTTCCGGGTACGGATCATGCTTCTATTGCTACTGAAGCAAAAGTGGTTGCCATGCTTAAAGAAAAAGGCATTGATAAAAAAGATTTATCAAGAGCAGAGTTTTTAGCTTACGCTTACGAGTGGAAAGATAAATACGGAGGCATCATTCTAGACCAACTTAAAAAATTAGGTGCGTCTTGTGATTGGAGTCGTACTTCTTTTACCATGGACCCGGCTTTATCTGAAGCGGTAATTGATACGTTTATTCATCTTCATAAAAAAGGATTGATTTATCGTGGTGTACGTATGGTAAACTGGGATCCAAAAGGTTTAACAGCCGTATCGGATGAAGAAGTTATCCGTAAAGAAGTGAACCAGAAGCTTTATTATATTAGGTATGAAGTAAGAAGTGAAAAGTTGAAAGTTGAAAGTGAAAAACTGGATACTGAAAGTCAACCTTCAACTTTTAACCCTGAACTTTCAACTTTCTTAACTATTGCCACCACCCGCCCAGAAACCATTATGGCAGATGCGGCAATATGTGTGAACCCAAATGATGAGCGTTATACTCATTTACACGGTAAAAAGGTTTTTGTTCCTTTAATTAATAGAGAGATACCTGTTATACTGGACGAATATGTAACGATGGATTTCGGTACAGGTTGTTTGAAAGTTACTCCAGCACATGATTTAAATGACTATGAGTTGGGTCAAAAACATCATTTGCCTGTTATTGATATTTTAAATGATAACGGAACATTAAATGAAAAAGCAGAGATTTTAGTAGGCGAGGATCGATTTATCGCTCGTAAAAAAATCGCTAAATTATTAGATGAAGCTGGTTATTTAGAAAAAGTAGAAGATTATAAATCACAGGTTGGTTTTTCGGAAAGAACGGATGCAGCGATTGAACCAAAGCTTTCTATGCAGTGGTTTTGCGATATGGCTGAAATGGCCGGTCCAGCTTTAGATTATGTAAATAACGGTGATGTTAAGCTAATTCCAGATAAGTTCATCAATACCTACCGTCACTGGATGGAGAATGTGAAGGATTGGTGTATTTCTCGTCAGTTATGGTGGGGGCAACAAATTCCTGCTTGGTACGCACCAAACGGTGAAGTAGTGGTTGCAAAAACTGCCGAAGAAGCTTTAACGAAATTTAAACTCAATACTCAATACTCATTACTCACTACTGATGAATTAAAGCAAGACGAAGACGTAGTAGATACCTGGTTTTCATCATGGTTGTGGCCAATTTCTGTTTTTGACCCAACAGTTTGCGGTAATCCGGACGCTGAAGGAAATGCAGACATTAACTATTACTACCCAACTAATGATTTAGTAACCGCTCCAGAAATTCTTTTCTTTTGGGTGGCGAGAATGATTATGGCGGGACATGAGTTTAGGGGAGAAGCACCATTTAAAAATGTTTACTTAACCGGAATTGTAAGGGATAAATTGGGACGTAAAATGTCCAAGTCTTTGGGTAATTCTCCAGATCCTTTAGATTTAATTGAGAAATACGGCGCTGATGGAGTTAGGGTAGGTATGTTGCTTTG
Organism: Pelobium sp.; assembly: GCA_037968815.1. Lineage (GTDB taxonomy): Bacteria > Bacteroidota > Bacteroidia > Sphingobacteriales > Sphingobacteriaceae > Pseudopedobacter. Next base: position 14,056 of record JBBKWF010000016.1, read on the forward strand.
CTCCCCGGCCGGAAACGATATTATGTTTGATGAGTCTTCCTGTGAACAGGGAAGAAACTTCGCCAATAAAATATGGAATGCCTTTAGGTTAATTAAAGGTTGGGAAATTGACGAAAGCTTGCCAAATCCAAATGAAACCACCATCAATTGGTTCGAGTCAAGGTTTAACGAAGCTTTGGCGGAAATTGAAAGCAATTTTAAATCTTACCGTTTATCAGAAGCCTTAATGGCAAGTTATAAATTGGTTTGGGACGATTACTGCGCTTGGTATCTAGAAATGGTGAAGCCAGCTTATCAGCAACCTATTGATAAAGCAACTTATGAGGCAAGTATTCAATATTTCGAAAGAATATTGAAAGTATTACACCCATTTATGCCTTTCTTAACAGAAGAATTATGGCATGACGAAGTTTTTGGAAAACGTGAAGAAAAAGACTGTTGCATTGTTGCTCAAGTTCCTTCATCTACTCCAACAAACGAAAAACTGTTAAAAGAAATTGATGCGGTTAAGCAGGTGGTTTCAGAAATACGCAACATTAGAAACAGTAAACAAATTTCTCCTAAAGAAGCTTTAACCTTAGCTGTAAAAGTGAATTCAGGTATTGATTATCAAACTTATAGCAATATCATTAGTAAGTTGGCTAATATTACGGAGCTTAGTAATACTGATGAGAAAATTGCAGGTGCTGCTACTTTTATGGCAGGTAGGGATGAATTCTTTATCCCTTTAGCAGGAAGTATTGATGTTGAAGCAGAAAAAGAAAGCATTAAAAAAGATATTGAATACTTAAACGGCTTTTTAAGAGGTGTAAACGCTAAGCTAGCGAACGAACGTTTTGTACAAAATGCAAAACCAGAAATTGTAGCTAACGAGCAGAACAAAAAAGCAGATGCCGAAGCTAAGATTCAAATTTTAGAAGAATCTCTAACGGCTTTAGGTTAGTTAGTTAGTTAGTTAGTTAGTTAGTTAGTTAGTTAATTAGTTAGGCTTACTTTCTGAGAAATTTAAGGCGTGTAATGTCGAGGCAACGAGACATCTCACAAATTAGATGTGCTGTTAGTATGGTAAGCCTGCGAGTGATATGTTTCACTCTGTTCAACATGACGACATTGTTTAAATAAACTTTTTATACAAAACAAAACGGACTGTCCTTTTAGGAACAGCCCGTTTTTTGGTTAATCACAGGGTTTAAGTCATTTAATCAAGAGCGGTTATTTCTGCTTGAACTATTGCTTCGGTAGTTTCTACCAATGTTAAGCTTTCGTTCATATCTGCAGTAATAGTGATGTCTTTTTTAGCGAAGTAGTATTTTCCGTCTTTTATTGAGAAAGAAATCAATTTACCTACTGAACCAATTGGCATAGAGTTGTCATAGCTTTTTACTTTGTTTGCTCCATCTGGAGTGTAAATTTGAGCTACCACATTATCTCCGGTTGCACAGAAGAATACAAAAGTTTCGCCTGTATATCCTCTAAAAGTTGCCATGTCACCTGGGTTGTTTAATACAGTTACTTTCACTGTTGTTTTTGGCGCATTTGAGTTGTAGAAGATATCACAGTTCACCCAACCTAATTGTCCGAAATCAAATACAAACTCATCATTGATAGATTTAACTTCACGTTGATTTTGTCCGGCTCCATCACCAGGCGCTTGCCATGCCATTTGATTTACATCACCAATGTTTTCTACACCTGCCCAAATTTGAGTGAAATCTTCTCCTTTGGCTGGGATTTTAATATTTAAAGGGTTTTTAAGCGTTTTATCAACACTCTGTCCGTTTACCTTCGCATCAACAAAAATAAAGCCTTGCGAAATCAAAGGTGAACCTGAAATGTGGTTGGTATTGGTACCACTGAAAATAATTGCACTTCTGCTTAGCATTTCGTAAGCCTCAATTACAACGTCGCCTGTTACAGGTTGGCCATTCATGGTAAAAGAATTTGGCTGAATGGTGATTTTTGTTCCGTTGGTTAAGCTCAACGTTTTCGGCAAGTCAGCGTTTTTTAAAGTAAAGTTCTGTTTTTGTGAACCTAATTTTTCAGTGAAGTCTTTTGCGCTTTGCACTTCTTTTATAGGGTCAACGTTGTTTTTTTTACAAGCTGTAAATCCAATTACTGCTATTAATAATGCTGCTGTTAAATTTAACTTTTTCATAGTTTTGAAGTTTATGGCAATTATAAGTTGCCGGTTTTAATTGATGTTTAGTATAAAATTTGAATTAATAAAAAGAGACCTAATGCCATTACTATATTTAGTAGTGTATTGATTATAGCTGTTTCTCGTGTGCTCATGATATTTCTTTTTAAGTGTTTTCTGTAGGTATATAAAACTTCTTTTAGTTTTGTTACCCCTCTGTTTTGATTTTTTATTTCAGTTGTTTTTTAGTGTTTATTAAATGCTTTCTGTTGTTATATAAAACAAGGTTTGATTTTGTTACCCCTCTGTTTTAATTTTTTTATTTCGTTTGTTTCTCTATTAATTATTTGTTTTTAAATGCTTTCTGTAGGTATAATAAAACAAGGTTTAGTTTTGTTACCCCCTAAGCATGAAAATTTTTAGAATTGAACTGTTTTTGTTGTTCTGTACAACTAATAACAGTGAATAAATAGTCTTTAAAAGATCTTAAGGGGAGATTAGGATAGGTGTCCTCCTTTTAAATAAAAATTGAAGAGCGTTCGTCATGTTGAACGATAGTGAAACATCCCACAGATAAGGTCTGCTCGTAGTATTTGACACCTATTTGTGAGATGTCTCGTATCCTCGACATGAACTGTGTTAAAAAGCAAATATCAATTGATATTTATGCAGAATAATATTCTATTGATCTAGCATGTTGCCAAATCTTCATTATAGCTCATGTT
>JBBKWF010000017.1:0-9129 GCA_037968815.1 Pelobium sp.
TCAGCAAAGAAAAATTAAAATCAAAAATTATAAAACAAAAAATAGCATCATGGAAATCCACAATGCTATTTAATTTTTTTATCCTTGTATAACTGTAACGCTATTTCAGGACGAGACAACTTTAATAAAAAAGCATTTCTATGTTCAAGCATACTAATTTCAGCTACTTCCATTATTTCTACCTTTGACTTGATAAAAACTTCGATGATAGGTTTATAAAAAAACCAATTAAAAGTCTCAATAGCTATTGTATCATTTGAGATGGAAATCCTTCTAACTATAAAATTCAAGGGAAATCTTCTTTTAAAATACGGAGTATAAATAAATCCTATTCCTATCCATGAAAGCGGTATTATGAATAATATAAATAAACCTAGAGACGGACCTTTTATAATTAATGGCAGTATCATAAACAGTAAGAAAAACAACGGAGTTGATATGAATAAACTTTGTATGGTGTCCTTTTTCCACCTTTTGTAAAAAGTCATTGCGCAACTGTTAATCAAAAAGTCTTGTTTCAACATAGTTGATTTTATGAGGTAAGTAAATATGTTCTGCAGTAGATGTCGAATAGCCAGTTCTGTTAAGGTTGCCCATAACTTAAATATATGTGCAATAAATAATCAGATATTTAAAATTTAATGCACCACACTAGCTAATCTTAACAGTACTTCCTTTGCCGTCTTCGCTGATAATTACATTTGCCATATTGGCAAACAAACCATTTTCTACAACACCAGGAATTGCGTTCATTTGCTGTGAAAGTTCAGCAGGGTTTTCAATTTTATCAAACTTACAGTCTACAATGTAGTTTTGATTATCAGTTATCACTAACTCACCGTCTTTATAACGTAGTTTTGGTTCGCAACCTAAAGCTTTCAATTGAAAAATAGAGATTTCCTTACCAAACGGTGTAACTTCAACAGGGATAGCGAAACTCCCCAAAAACTCAGAACCTTTAGCCGCATCAGCAATAATCACATAAAAATCTGTTACGGAAGCAATAATTTTTTCTCGCAATAAAGCAGCTCCGCCACCTTTCGTCAGGTTTTTACGAGCATCAAACTCATCTGCACCATCAATTGTAACATCAATTTTAACAACTTCCTCAATTGGCAATAAAGGGATGTTTAACGAATTAGCAAGATCTTCGGTTGACTTAGAAGTAGGTACACCTTTAATTTTTAACCCATTTTTAACCAATTCGCCAATCTTCATAATGGCAAAATAAGCGGTTGAGCCTGTACCCAAACCTACCACCATTCCATCTTTAATATAAGTTGTTGCTTCTTCGCCTACTAGTTGTTTTGGATTCATTTATTTTGAGCTAAATGCCGAAAGCAAAAAGCTTAAGGCTGATAATCGTTATTTATAATGTTATTGACATTTTTAAAATATCATAAGATTTCCCCTCATGGTTGATCCGAAAGTCGTTGTCAACAAACTGAAAACCGTAATTTAGGTAACACTTTTCTGCAACTCGATTGCCACCAAGCAAATACAAATCCATTCTTTTTATATTTAGCTTAAGCTTTGCTTCATCATTTAAGGATTGAATTAGTTTTTGACCCAAACCTCTCCCTCTCTGTTCTTTATCACCAATGATTAAATGGCCTAGTCTTGCGGAATCACTATCCTGAGGAATAATCTCTCCATAAGTTATCGGACTTCCATTTTCATCAAGACCTAAATAAATCAACCGATCAGGGTATTTAAGGATATAATCCTCTAATTGCTCTACTGTAAGCGGATATTTAAAGCCAATTCCAGCAAACTTCAACATTGTATCCTCGTCACAAATCCAATCAATCAGTATTTTAAAGTTTTCTTTTTTGAACTCAACTAACTTCATCGATTAACAGTCAAAATTTCAAGCCTTTTAAATAACAACATATTTTCTCACAAAAAATAATTTCATTATTAAGGAGATCTTTCTTTTCACGCCGTCATGTCGAGGGTACGAGACATCTCACGAGCAAGGTCTGCTTGTTTCATGCAACACCTATTAGTGAGATTTCTCCTTTCGTCGAAATGACGAACGGCTTAAATTAAAAATTGACTACTGAACTAACTCATTAGGTCTTCCGTTTTTAAAAGCTTTACGAGTACTTAAACCTAAAAGTTCAAACATCGCCATATCGTCTTTAAAATCAGGGTTTGGTGTGGTCAATAATTTATCACCAGCGAAAATAGAATTTGAACCAGCCATAAAGCAGAACGCTTGTTCTAAAACGCTCATTTCATTACGACCTGCGGATAAACGCACTGCGCTTTTAGGCATAATAATCCTTGCTGTAGCAATCATACGTACCATTTCCCAAATCTCTATCCTTGGTTGATCTGCAAGTGGTGTACCTTTTACCGGAACCAAAGCATTAACCGGAACCGACTCTGGATGCTGTGGCATATTTGCCAAAACCTGCAACATAGCTACTCTATCAGCAACAGTTTCTCCTAAGCCAATAATTCCACCACTACAAACCGTTAAATTTGCTTTACGCACATTTTCAATGGTTTGCAATCTATCATCGAAAGTACGAGTTGAAATAATTCGGCTATAATCTTCTTCAGAAGTATCTAAATTATGATTGTAAGCATATAAACCAGCATCAGAAAGTCGTTGAGCTTGATGTGCGTTAAGCATCCCTAAAGTACAGCAAACTTCCATATCCATATTGTTTACAGCCGTAACCATATCAATAACCTTATCAAAATCACGGTTATCACGAACCTCTCTCCAGGCCGCTCCCATGCATAAACGTGATGCGCCACCATCTTTAGCTTTTTGTGCTAAATCAACAACTTCTTCCACCTTCATCATAGACTGCACCTCAACATCTGTGTGGTAGCGAGCTGCTTGTGGGCAGTATGAACAATCCTCTGGACAACCACCTGTTTTAATGGAGATTAGAGAGCTTATTTGAACTTCTGAATAATCCTTATTTTCGCGATGGATAGTAGCAGCTTCGTAAACTAAATCTAAAAAAGGCTTATTATAAATGTCTAGAATTTCTTCTTTAGTCCAGTTGTGTTTTGTTGTTTGCATGTGTTGTTTTTTATGTCAGAAGACAACGGTCCGAAGTCCGTAGTATTTATTGATATTGTTATTTTTATATTATAAAAAGTCAATCGCTTTCCATCAGCAGACTGCCGACGTAAAACTGCAGACTTTTTTCATAGAGCAATTATAGTAATAATTTAGTGGCTAAGCCTAATAAAAGTAAAAATCCGAATACATCTGTAAAAGTGGTAATAATGATTGAGGATGCTACAGCGGGGTCAATCCCTACCCTTTTTAAAATCAATGGGATTCCAGCCCCTGTTATGCCTGCAATTAATAAGTTACCGGTCATGGCAATAAATATAACCATACCTAATAACAAATTGTCATCGTAAAAATAAGCAAACAAACATACTATAAACCCATTTACAGCTCCGTTAATTACCCCAACGGTTAGCTCTTTAACTACCGTACGATAGGCCTGACTATCTGTTAAATCATTTAAAGTAATTCTACGGATAGTAACAGCAAGTGCCTGTGTAGCAGCGTTACCACCCATGCCGGCAATAATTGTCATATAACCTGCTAATACAACAACTTTGGTTACTGTGGGCTCAAAATACCTGATAACAGACGAAGCTAAAAAAGCTGTCCCTAAGTTTAAAATTAGCCAAGGTAAACGAGATTTTACCGCTTCTACCCAGTTACCGCTTAATTCCTCATCTTCCGAAACCCCAGAAAATTTCAAAATATCTTCGGTACTTTCCTCTTCAATAACGTCAATAACATCATCAAAGGTTACTCGGCCTAGCAGTTTCATGTTTACATCTACAACCGGAATACTGGTTAAATTGTATTGAGATATTAAATCTGCAACCTCTTCCTGATCAGTATTGGCTTTTACATAAACAAAATCGTCGTTTACAATATCAGAAATTTTGGCACTAAGTTTCGCCTTAATAATATCCTTAAGAGAGACAATTCCTAGTAAAACATCAGATTCATCTACCACATAAATGGTGTAAAATTCTTCAATATCTTCACTCTGCAGGATAATCTCGTCAATTGCCTGCTTTTTAGTCATTTCCGCACCCACCTTAATTACCTGGGTGTTCATCAAACCACCCGCCGTATCTTCGGCATAGGTCATCAGGTTACGGATATTTACAGCATCTTCCTTATCTAAATCACCTAAAATCTCATGTTGCTCGTCCTCGCCCATTTGCGAGATAATGTCCGTAGCGTCATCATAATCTAGTTCCTCAACAATCTCTTGTCGCTTATCTGGGGCTAAATCAAATAAAAGTTCTTCGGGGTGCGATTCGTGGCTCATTTCAGAAATAATTTCTGAGGCCACATCAACCGGCAAGATATTGATAATCCTTTTTTGAGCTTCTAAAGGTATCGACTCAAATAAAATTGCAATTTCTGAAGCATGATAATCCTGAACCAACAATAAAAGTTCTTGCTCATCTCCTTCTAGCGCCTGCTTTATTTTCAGGATGTCGGTTTTATCAATATCAAAGGATTGCATAGGGCGAAATTAAATTTTAAGGTTTATAAATCTGCATTTTTGACAATATTAATTAACTGCATAGTTGGTTTTTTCAATAAAAACCAAACAGCTAAGCATTCCTTCTTCCACCTATTAACAGAAAACTTAATTATTGATGAGTTTGTAAAAAGTCAAAATCTTAATTTTTCAAAATAATATTTTGTTTTTAAATCATTTCAACCTTATATTCGTAACATCATTTGGTTGAGATACCAAAATCAACACCTTTTAACAGGTCTTGGTTTATAAAGAAGTGGCGAGAGATTAGGCTCACAGACCCACTGGCAACCCTTAGCAAAAAAGAGAAGGTGCCAATTCCTAGCCCGAAAGGGGGATATAAATTTTTGAGCCATGAAAAAAAACAATATACCATTTCTGTTAAGTACCTTATTAAAAGGTCTAAGATTTAAAATGCTACAATCAGGCATCCCTTGTTGTATGCGTTTTTGCATGTGCTAGTTTTTTGGCTTTAAGCCGATTTAAAATTGCATAACTCATCCAATCCATTCCAAATTATTCATCTTTAAAAAACTTAAAACAATGTCAGCAGAAAACTTAAAATTTGAAACCTTACAGATACACGCCGGTCAAGAGCCAGACCCAACAACAGGTTCAAGGGCGGTACCTATTTACCAAACAACATCCTACAACTTTAAAAACTCTGAACACGGAGGAAATCTTTTCGCTTTAAAAGAGTTTGGAAACATCTATACCCGTATAATGAACCCTACTACGGATGTTTTTGAAAAAAGAATAGCAGCTTTAGAAGGCGGAGTTGCAGCTGTAGCTACCTCATCCGGTATGGCCGCTCAGTTTCTAGCTTTAAATAATATTTTAGAAGCAGGAGATAACTTTGTGACTAGTCCATTCTTATATGGTGGTAGTTATAATCAGTTTAAAGTAGCTTTTAAACGTTTAGGAATTGAAGCTAAGTTTGCTCAGGATGATAAAGGTGCAAGCATTGAAAAACTGATTAATGATAAAACAAAAGCAATTTATGTTGAAACCATAGGAAACCCTGAGTTTAGTGTACCAGATTTTGAAGGAATTGCGGCAGTAGCTAAAAAATATGACATCCCGTTGGTTGTTGATAATACTTTTGGCGCAGGTGGCTATCTTTTCCGTCCCTTAGAGCATGGTGCGAATGTAGTTGTGAGTTCTGGCACAAAATGGATTGGCGGACATGGAACCAGTATTGGAGGCATCATTGTAGATGGTGGAAATTACAATTGGGGTAACGGAAAATTCCCTCAATTCTCTGAACCATCTGAAGGTTACCACGGACTAGTTTTTAACGATGTTTTTGGTAGTGCAGGTCCTTTCGGAAATATTCAATTTGCAATTAGAGCTCGTGTGGAAGGATTAAGGGATTTTGGTCCTGCTATTTCTCCATTCAATTCTTTTCAAATACTACAAGGTATAGAAACGCTTTCATTACGTATGGAGCGTCACATCCAAAACACTCAAGCAATTGCCGAGTGGTTGGAGAATCACCCAAGTGTAGAGAAAGTTAACTATCCAGGCTTAGCAAGCAGTCCTGCTCATGAAAACGCTAAAAAATACCTTAAAAAAGGATTTGGTGCAGTACTTTCATTTGAACTTAAAGGCGAAAAAGAAAACGCAGCAAAATTTGTTGACAACCTAAAATTGATCAGCAACTTAGCTAACGTAGGCGATACTAAAACATTAATTATACAACCATCTATCACTACGCACCAGCAATTAACAGATGCTGAGCAATTAAGTTCAGGTGTTACACCAACTTTATTAAGATTATCTGTTGGTCTAGAGCATATTGACGATATCAAAGCTGATGTTGAACAAGCTTTAGCCGCTGTTAAATAATTTAGTTAAAACCGGCTTGTTGTTTTCAAAAATTAAAACTGTGGCTTTACAAGGCCACAGTTTTTTAAAGTTGATTAACTTAAAACACAGGCTATAAATAGTTAAGAATAGCACCTATGAGTAAGAAATTAAATATTGGTCTTTTTGGATTTGGAGTAGTTGGCCAAGGTTTGTATGATATCACTGTCAGTAGAAACCTAAATCTAGAGTTTAAAAAAATTGCTATTAAAGATTCTTCTAAAAAAAGAACTTTGCCAGCAGAACTTTTCACCACAGATAAGTGGGAAATACTAAATGACCCAGAGATAAACACCATTATCGAGCTTATTAACGATGCGGATGCAGCTTATGAAATCACAGCTTATGCGCTTAAAAATGGTAAAAATGTAGTTTCGGCAAACAAAAAGATGATTGCCCTACATTTAGAAGAATTGGTGAAACTGCAAAAAGAGAACGGCACTTCCTTGCTTTATGAAGGTGCGGTTTGTGGGAGTATCCCAATCATCAGAAATTTAGAAGAGTATTACGACAATGAATTGCTGTACGCTGTAAGCGGAATTTTCAACGGATCGTCTAATTACATTTTATCTAAAGTTTTTAACGAAAACCAGAGTTATAATGATGCATTAAAGAAAGCGCAAGAACTAGGCTTTGCAGAAACTGACCCTATTTTAGATGTTGGAGGTTATGATGCTAAGTACAAAGTTGCAATTGCTACTGCACACGCTTATGGCTTGTTTGTAGATACAGATAAGATATTAAACATTGGAATCCAGAACCTTCAAAATAGCGATTTGCAATACGCAAAAGAAAAAGGTCAAAAAATAAAACTGGTACCAGTAGCAAAAAAACAAAACGATAAAGAAGTAAGTATTTATGTTTTACCGAAATTGGTAAAGAAAGAAGACTTTTTGTTTAATGTAGAGAATGAGTACAACGGAGTAAGTGTACAGGCTGCTTTTGCCGATCAACAGTTTTTCTTTGGAAAAGGTGCTGGTGGTCACCCAACAGGTGCCGCTGTTTTCTCTGATATTTCTGCTTTGCGTTATGGTTACCGTTACGAGTACAAAAAAAGCTTGATTGAAGAAAAAGTCACTTTTAACAACGAAGAGATTATTCAGGTTTATTTAAGGTTCAATGACGAGAGCTTAGTTAAAAAGCTAGCTTTTATTGATATCGAAGAAAGTTTTTCTTCTAAGCAATACCATTATGTGGTAGGATCAATTAAGTTGGCTGATATATTAAAAGCAAAAGAGCTAATTTTAAACGACGGTGCTTTTATTGCCGACACTGGCAATTACGCATCAACTGAAGCAGTAGAAGTTATTGAAGACGTTTGTAGTAATATAGATTAATTTCTTTTTAGATTTTATTTAAACCCTTCGGCTATTTTTAGCTGAGGGGTTTATTTTTTCAGCTAAGCCTGCTAAGTAAAATTCGCAGTGAAGCTCCATAAAATATTTGATTTCACATTAATTACCCAACTGAGGTTTTTAATTTATCTTTGCCCACATGAAAATCCCGAAGCTCCAGGACCTTATTATATTTGAAGATGAAAATGTAATTGTGGTAAACAAACCTCCTTTTATTGCATCTTTAGATGAACGGGAAGGCGGAGACATTAATATACTAAGATTAGCGAAGCTGTATCATGAAGATGCACAAATATGTCACCGTTTAGATAAGGAAACATCTGGCGCTATGATTATAGCCAAAAATCCAGAAACGTACCGCTTTATATCAATGCAGTTTGAACACCGCGAAGTAAAGAAAGTTTATCATGCAGTTGTAGATGGCACACACTCTTTCAATGATGTTTTGGTGGACCTCCCAATTTTAAACGCCGGTAAAGGAAATGTTTTGATTAGCAGAAATGAAGGTAAAAGAGCCGACACTTATTTTAAATCATTAGTTTACTTTAAGCATTATACATTAATAGAAGCCAGACCAGTAACCGGCAGAATGCATCAAATTAGGATTCATTTGGCTACACAAAGAGCATCTATATGTGGTGATGAGATGTATGACGGTAAGCCTGTTTTTTTATCACACATTAAACGTAATTACCGCCAAAGTAAAAATAAGGAAGAACAACCTATTATGAAACGCTTTGCGCTACACTCTAGAGAAGTTACTTTTAAAATAGCCGACGGAGAGGTAAGAACTTTTACAGCCGAATACCCAAAGGACTTTGCCGTACTTTTAAAACTTCTGGAGAAAAACGATAGTTAGTCGCTAGGCTTACAAATAATTCAATATATCCCTTAAGAACTTATATTGGTTTTAAAAGGGTAATAAAATTAAATAGCATTGTGGTTTTCCATGATGCTATTTTTTTATGCTTTACTCCCCTCCTTTTTAGCGCATTTAAAGTTTAATCACCTTGCCTTTCTAAAATCCCTTCAGTTAGATTATAACTCGTTTAAAAAAAGCAGATTAGTGAGTATAATAAGAATTTCAGTAATGTCAGGCTTTTAGCCCGATGATAAAATCAACAAAAATCGGCTTTAGCCAAAACATACTCTAGGTTTCGGTTAAGCCAAAAGATGTTCCAATACAAAACGGGCTAAAGCTCAATGCAATTAAGTTAAGAAACTTTTCTTTTCGCAACGTCATCGTAAGTTTGTTAGGAAGTATTTTACAATACGAATGCAGAATATAATTTTGTTGTGAATTAGCAGAGAGAAGGAAAAAGGCAATAATACGTCATTTGTCGTCAGAGACCGTT
>JBBKWF010000018.1:0-276531 GCA_037968815.1 Pelobium sp.
CAGCAAAGAAAAATTAAAATCAAAAATTATAAAACAAAAAATAGCATCATGGAAATCCACAATGCTATTTAATTTTTTTATCCTTGTATAACTGTAACGCTATTTCAGGACGAGACAAACTTCTCTATTTTAATATTTCTTTCAATTTTTCCATCAAAGCATCACCTCTTAAATTTTTAGCAATTATTTTACCTTCTGGGTCAATTAAAAAGTTTTTTGGGATAGCGTTTATTCCGTAAGTTCTAGCAATATCTTGAGAGCGGTCTAAAAGATTTGTCCAAACCAAACCATCTTTCTTAATAGCTTCTGCCCACTTGTTTTCTTTACTATCAATAGATACTCCTAAAACAGTGAAATTTTTATTTTTAAAAGCTTCGTAAGCTTCAACAACATTGGGGTTTTCTTGGCGACAAGGACCGCACCACGAAGCCCAAAAATCTAATAATACGTACTGACCTCTAAAGCTCGATAGTTTTACTTTTATGTTTTCGGGAGTGCTTTCTTCAAAATCAACAGCTTCAACTCCTAAACCAGTTGTTTTGCCCAGTTCTAGTTTTTGCGCTACCGATTGCCCTAAAGGGGTTTCTTTCAGTTTAGTAGATAAAGCGTTATAAGCTTTTTCTACCTGTGGTACGTTCATGTCTTCGGTAGCTAAATCAGTGTTTAAACTGTATAAACTCACAAAGCTGTTCGGGTTTTTGTTAATAAACTCGGCAATTACTGCTTTTCTGCTTTCTAATAAAGCCAAATAACGTTCTTGAAAGCCTTTTACTACATCTTCTTTTGATTTGTCTTTATCGCTTAAGGCAGTGAACTCTTTGTTTAAAGCCATTAATCCGTCCTCAATTTTTTTAGTGCTATTAGTTAGCGCAGTGTTTTCATCGGCGATCGCCAATCCTTTTATTTTTGAGGTTTTTATAGAATCTTTTGCAGTTAAAGTAGCTTGGCCCGGCTCAATGAAAAAGCGATAAATATCTTTTGGAGTTCCCTTAGTGTTTAAATCGTTACCGGTATGGTCCAATAATAAAATGGCTAAAGCAGGCGAGCTTAAGTCAATGTTAAATTCAAACTTACCACTTACAGTTTTTATAGAGTCTAGTTTTTCGTTTCTGCCATCAATGTGTATTAGATAAACAGTTTTATCAGTTTTAAGGTTTTTTATATCGCCTTTAAGACTAAACTTATCTTGCGCTTTGGTTAAAAAAGGAATTAACAATAACGCAAATAATAATTTTCTCATCAATTTTTCTCTTTAGTTTTTAATTTAATTTTTGATAGGTGCGCCACCATAAATCGGGCATTTCACCGGTGATTGCCAACTGATAATCGTCGTAAAGGCAAGGCACCATATGGTAACGTTCATTTTTGGATCCCATTGTAGGGTAGGGCACTTGCATCCACCATCTATCTGTTTTTTTACTTTTCACAAATATTAATTCGTGGGCATCTTCTTGTAAACTAGTCTTGTAAATCACATAATCGCTTTTTGGCTTTAACGGGAAGTCTTTTTTACGATTATAAAATCCGTCAAAAAAGCACCAAATCATTTGTGCAACTAGCATGGCGGTTTGGCCATTTTGGTCATAAGCAGGGTTTAACTCGTAAAAACCAATAGACGTTAATTTGTCACTATAACCCGCATAACGAGCTAACTGACAAGCTTCTTCGCCATAAAAACCATTTGGTCCGGCGTTTCCATTTGCCATTGCGTCTGATGCTCTGATGCTTGAAATATCGAAACTCAACATATCCGCATTTCTAATTACTGGCTCGGCAATATGCGTTGCACCACTAATTTCGCCCAAACGTTGCGCATCAAAAAACAGCTTATCCATTACCCGTAAACTATCCTGATTAACATAATAAGTTTGGTAGCCTAAATTGCTAAAATTGAAAAGGTAATTGGGTTGGTGTAAAAATATTTTGTTAAGGTATGATATAGAGTTGGTTACAATGGTGTCTTCGGCAGACTCATCTAAATCAAAATGAGAATCAATCACCACTAAATCTACTTTTTGCTCCAGCTCTTCATAAGCCATGTATTGGGCGTAAGTTAAATCCTGACTGCCACCTAAAATCACCGGACAGATGTCCATTTTTATCAACTCAGCAACCACCATTTTAATGGCAATATAAGTGTCAGATATTTTTTCGCCTGGTTTAATGTTCCCTAAATCCACAATTCTAGATTGGAAACTTCCTTCGTTTAAAGTGTATAGTTTTTCGCGGATATAATCTGGAGCTAAAGCGCAACCTTGGTTATTTACTGCTCCTCTATCGTCCATTACGCCAATTAAAGCTATATTATATCCACCCTCTTCTAAATCGGGGAAGTTTTCTTCGTGGAGTGCAATTTTTGAACCTAACTGGCTATTGTAATAGCCGTCTTTAGGAGCAATTTTTGAAATGTTTATAGGAGAAAAGAAATCGGCTAATGACATATTTTATTTGAATGTTACCAAATATCTATTTTTTAAATTAATTAGGGTAATTTTTCTGTGGATGTTTTGATTCTAGAGGTATTTTGCGAGTTTTTTTTGTGCTGTGAACGTTTTTTCTAATCGGTTCAATCAGGCCCAAGCACTGACTTTAATGGCGTTTGAGTTCGCCCTTATAATTTGCGGAAGTGTTGAGAAAAGTTAAACCACTGCCACTTATAGAAAATTCCGCAGGCTGGAGTTTTTTGAATAATTTTTTGCGGAAAAAAAGTATTTGCCACTGCCCGGCATGAGGGCAAGTAAGCCTGTGAGTGACGGCCTAATCGCCACTAAGAAAAACACTTCAGATTGTTTTGTTATGGGGTCATATTGAAAATGAGTGTTAAATATTTATAACTTTGTTTCAAATGATTTTAGTTACAGGAGCGACAGGTTTTTTAGGTGCCGAATTGGTTTTTCAGTTGTTAAAAACTGAAGAAAAAGTTCGTTGTATTAGACGTGTAAACTCGGTTACCCCAGAAAAACTAATTCCCTTTACACATAAAATTGAATGGTTTACCTCCGATATTTTAGATTTTTCTGATTTAGAAAATGCTTTTGAAGGTATTACGCAAGTTTATCATTGTGCGGCTCTAGTTTCTTTTGATGAGAGCTTAAAAGCTAAAATGTTGCAAGTAAACGCCGAAGGAACTAGTAACGTGGTTAATTTATGCATACAATTTGGTGTAGAAAAATTAGTTTATGTAAGTTCTATTGCCACTTTGGGCAATGCTAAGCCAAACGGATTTACTGATGAAACTTGTTTTTGGGAAGGTTTTGAAGTTAAAGATGCTTATGCGGTTTCAAAATATAGGGCAGAAATGGAGATTTGGCGCGGTATTAACGAAGGTTTAAATGCAGTAATTGTAAACCCATCAGTGATTATTGGGGCTGATGCTGGCGCAACTGGAAGTGGGGCAATTTTTGAGAATGTTAAAAACGGAATGGGTTATTATACCCGTGGCGCTACAGGTTTTGTTGACGTACAAGACGTAGCCACTTGCATGATTTTATTAATGGAAAGCCCTACAGTGCAGGAAAGGTTCATCATCAATGCTGAAAATAAATCTTACCAAAGCCTATTTGAACAAACGGCTAAAGAGTTTGGAATTGCTGAACCAAACAAGGTAGCAAAACCTTGGATGTTGAGTTTGGCGTGGAGAATAATAACCGTTAAAAACTATTTGTTGGGCAAAAAAGGAGGTATTAATAAAACAATTGCCAAAACCGCAGATAAGGTAAGTAAGTACAATAATGAGAAGATAAAATCACTCCTGAATTATCAATTTATTCCTTTAAAACAGAGCATTACCAAAGTTGTAAATGGTTTAAAATCGGTCTAAAAATCAAAAAATTTAGCTTTTTAGAAATGATTTTTGCACTTTCGCAGTCTAAAAACTATTGCTTTGAAACCATATTTTATTATAGATTTTGATAGTACTTTTACTCAAGTAGAAGCGCTAGACGAGTTAGCCCGCATATCTTTAAAAAATCACCCAGCCAGAGAAGAAATTTATCAGCAGATTGAAGATTTAACTAATCTTTCAATGGAAGGTAAGCTTTCTTTTACTGAAAGTTTAGCTACAAGAGTGAAATTACTGAATGCAAATAAAGGTCATTTAGAATTGCTGGTAAAGCATTTAAAAAAGAAAGTTTCTTCCTCTTTTCATCGTAATAAAGAATTTTTTAAAAAACACGCTGATCAAGTTTTGATTGTTTCTGGTGGTTTTAAAGAATTTATTACCCCGGTTGTAAAACAGTACCATATTAAAAAGTCTAATATTTACGCCAACACTTTTGTGTTTGATGTAGATGGAAACATAATTGGATATGATACTGAAAACCCGCTTTCGCAAGAGAACGGAAAAGTAAAACTATTGAAGCAAATGCCATTAGAAGGTGATATTTATGGTATTGGCGATGGTCATTCGGATTTTCAGTTAAAAGAATCTGGTATGATTAAGAAGTTTTTCGCTTATACAGAGAATATTAACCGTAAAACTGTTGCAGAAAAAGCAGATCACGTTGCGCCTAGTTTCGATGAGTTTTTATATGTGAGCAACCTGCCTCAAACTATATCTTACCCAAAAAATAGAATTCTTTGTTTGTTAGTTGGTGATGTGCCACAAGAAAGTATCGACTATCTTAAAAAAGATGGTTTTTCTATCCGTCATAAATCCACGTTCGAAGAAAAGTATGTGAAAGACGTTGGTATGTTAATGTTAGGCGATGGTGAAACTATTTCTGACGAAACTTTGAGTAAAGCGGTTAAGCTTAAAACTTTGGGTTATTTAGGTAACGCAAAAGATAAAATCAACTTAGAGATTTGTACCGAGATGGGAATGGTAGTTTTTGATAGTGCAAAAACTCCAAATAATAAAACCTTGATTGCCAAACGTATGGCAGATTTTATCAATACCGGAACAACATTTAGAAGCACTAACTTCCCTAATTTGCAGTTGCCTAAAATTACGGGTTCGTATCGTTTAATCCATATCCACAAAAATGTTCCGGGTATTATGGCTAAAATCACTAAGGTTTTAGCTAAGCATGAGATTAATATTTTAGGTCAGTTTTTAATGACTAACGAGCAAATTGGTTATGTAATTACTGATACTAACACTAGTTACGATAAAGCACTTTTAAAAGAGTTGCGTAAGATTGAAAATACAATAAAGTTTAGAGTGTTGTATTAACCTGTTTTATTAAGGTTCATTCTTTATTAATCTTTTATAGAAAGATAACGTTTATCAAAAAGTACAAGCCCATAGTTTTTTAAAACTTATGGGCTTGCTTAATTATTGATATTACATCCACAAAAACCTCAGAATATGCTAGGCATTAGCCAAGCTCCAAACAAATTCGTTACTTTTGTACCATGAGCGAAAAAACCATGTTTAAGCTACAGTTGCCCACAGACCCATATTGGGTTAAAAATGTTGTGGAAAGCAATATCGAAGAGTTATTAACTGATCATGCTTATTGCGAACAGAAAGCTGCGACAAATGCCATTACTTTAATTATACAGAATCCTCAAATTCCAGAGTTAGTATCAGAAATGGCGGAATTGGTAAAAGAGGAAATGGATCATTTTAAACGTGTTCATGATATTATTGTAAAGCGTGGTTATAGTTTAGGATTAGAGCGTAAGGATAATTATGTAAACGAGCTCATTAAGTTTTTAAAACGTGGTGGTGGCGAAGCAAAACGTACCGAAAGTATGGTAGATCGATTATTGCTTGCCGCAATGATTGAGGCTCGTAGTTGTGAACGGTTCAAAACTCTTTCCGAACATGTTGACGATAAGGAGCTCTCAGAGTTTTACTACGAATTGATGATTTCTGAAGCTAATCACTATACGTTATTTATAGGTTTAGCTCGTAAGTACGGCATTGGAATAGACGTTGAAAAACGTTGGGAAGAATGGTTAGCTTATGAAGGAGAAGTGATTAAACGTTACGGAAAAGCAGAAACCATACATGGGTAATTTCCCTGAAAGGAAAAGCTCTAATAAGAAAAATAGCTTCTTCTATTTTGATGCGGAAAACGAAAATCTATGGGTTGCCAAAGCTGGTTCTTGGTTTGGTAAATCATTGAATTTTGCAAACCCACTTGCTTATATCGTGGTGATATTGGTGATCTTATTTTTTGTTTTGTTGACGAGGTTGGTTTAAAAAATCGCAAATAAGAGCTTAATTGAGTATAGTAAGTTTGCGAGAGAACTTTTTTAGGTGTAAGTGAATTATATTTTGGCTGTTTAAAAGACAGTTAATTCTTTCCTTTTTATATAGAAGATGAGTGTAACAATAAAAACAATCTCTCAAAATACCGGAGTTTCTTTAACTACAGTTTCAAGAGTTCTTAATGGAGTCGCTGAGAAGTATCGAATAAGCGCTACAACAGAAGCTAAAGTTTTAGAGGCGGCCGAACGCTTAGGCTACACACCTAATCAAAACGCCGTAAACTTGAGATTAAAAAGGAGCTTCGCAATAGGTCTGGTTATACCTAGTTTAGCAAACCCATTTTTTTCAACCATCGCTAGCATTGTTAATCAAGCGTTACATACCAAAGGGTATTCGGTTTTAGTAACAGACTGTAATGAAGAGGAAAATACAGAAATTGATTCTGTTAAAAGTCTTGCTGCTCGTAATATAGATGGGATGATAGTTATACCTTCTGGAGAAGGTAAAGAGCATTTAGAATTATTATACAAGCAGAAAATACCAGTTGTTTTTATTGATAGGTACTTTAAAGAACTGCCCTTTTCTTATATTTCTACAGATCATTATGCGGGAGCAAATAAAATGGTCAATTATTTAATTGAATGCGGGCATCAGAAAATTGCTTGTATTCAAGGTTCTCATCATGTGCTTTCAAATAGGGAGCGTGTTAGAGGGTATAAAGAAGCAATGGCTACCAATAATTTAGCTGAGTTTTATATCGGTGGAAATAGCTTTACTTCTGAAGACGGCTATTTGGAGACAAAACTTTTGATGCAGAGAGACGAAAAGCCAACCGCAATATTAGCATTAAGTGATACTATACTTTTAGGTTGCCTAAAAGCACTTAAAGAAGATGGTTTCAATGTTCCTAATGATATATCTGTTGGTACTTTTGATAACTCGGTTTATCTAGATTTTCTTGCCTGCCCTATAACTAGTATTTCGCAACCAATTGCAGAGATAGCCCAAATAGCTATTAGGTTATTGTTAGATAAGATAGAACTTAAATTAAACAATCCTGAAGCTATCCCAGAGCAAAAGAAGATATTACTAATCCCTTCAATCATCCATAGAGAATCTGTAAAGAAGCAATAAACAATTTCAACTTAATTCATACTTTTCTGATTTATTGAACAATCGTTAATTCATTTAAGATGACTCCTAATTGAATTTTCGTGTCAGGATTTTAGCTGAAAATTTTCACTTTTTTGCCACATAACATCTTCTCAGGCCTTGTTTATACTCACTTCTGTTACTATATTTTCTTAATAATTAAAAAAAAATCGACTTTTTTTTGGGTTTTTATAAAATATATCTAACTTGCACAAACGTTGTCGCAACGTATTAACCAATTATATTAAACTAAAATGACAAAACCTTCTATTGTAGTGGTTGGAAGTTCCAATACAGATATGGTCGTAAAAACGAATCGCTTTCCTAATCCGGGAGAAACTGTGTTGGGAGGAGATTTTTTTATGAATCCTGGTGGTAAAGGTGCAAACCAGGCTGTGGCGGCTGCCCGTCTTGGCGGAAATGTAGTCTTTATCTGTAAAATAGGCGATGATCTATTCGGCAGTCAATCCTCAAAATTATTTAAGAAAGAAGGGATAGACATTAGTCATATCCTTTCCGATAAAGAAAAACCTTCTGGGGTAGCTCTTATTACAGTTGATTCTTCAGCGGAGAATGCTATTGTTGTGGCTCCTGGTGCAAATGGGAGTCTAATTCCAGAAGACTTAGTGCAAATGTCCGATGTAATTGTGTCGGCTAAATTTGTACTCGTTCAATTGGAAATACCAATAAACACTGTTAGTTATGTTGCAAAATTAGCTTCGGAAAACGGTGTTAAAGTAGTTGTTAACCCAGCTCCAGCTCATCCTCTTCCAGAAGAGCTTTATCGCCACATCTCTATAATTACGCCTAATGAAAAGGAAGCTGAGATGCTTTCGGGTGTGCCGGTGAATAGTTTAGAAAGCGCAAGAGAAGCTGCAAAAATAATTCAAGCTAAAGGGGCTGAGATTGTTGTAGTGACGATTGGCTCTAAAGGAGCACTTATTTTAAGTGGCTCAGACTTTACACACATAAAGGCGCCATTGGTTGATGCGGTAGATACTACTGCAGCGGGAGATGTTTTTAACGGTGCCCTAGTAGTTGCGCTTTCTGAAGGTGAAGATATTATCAGTGCTGTTGAGTTTGCGTGTAAATCATCTGCTATTTCTGTTACAAAACTTGGTGCTCAAGCTTCAGCTCCTTTAAGGAATGAAGTTTTAGATTTTGAATTCAAATATCAAAGCAATTTCGCGAAAACTCTAAACTAGATATAGATATGTTCATCGTTCAAAGTTATTCATTAGCTATAGTTTTCTGTATCATAACCATGTTGTGCTGGGGTTCTTGGGCAAACACACAGAAGCTTGCAAACAAAACCTGGAGATTCGAGTTGTTTTACTGGGATTATGTAATTGGTATTTTACTATTCTCACTAATCTCTGCATTTACGCTGGGGAGTATAGGTGATGAAGGTCGCGGTTTTTTGGAAGATCTGGGACAAGCAGAAAAATCTAACATCGGTAGTGCGCTACTGGGTGGTGTTATCTTTAATGCTGCAAATATTTTGCTTTCCGCTGCTATTGCAATCGCTGGAATGTCAGTAGCCTTTCCTGTAGGAGTAGGTATTGCGCTAGTATTGGGTGTAATGGTGAATTATGCAAGTTCTCCAAAAGGCGATCCAACATTGCTTTTTATAGGGGTTGGTCTTATAGTTATAGCTATTCTGCTGAATGCTTGGGCATATAAGGTTAAAAATGCAGGATCAGGAAATGCATCTGTAAAAGGAATTTTACTTTCTGTAGTTGCAGGTGTACTAATGGCATTTTTCTATAGGTTTATCGCAGTTTCAATGGACTTGGAGAACTTTGTATCTCCTGCTGCCGGTAAAATGACGCCTTATACTGCAGTTTTTGTCTTTTCGGTAGGAGTTTTCCTAAGTAATTTCATTTTCAATACTATACTTATCAAAAAGCCTTTTGTAGGTCTGCCTACAAGCTATAAGGCATATTTTTCAGGGAAATTTTCTACACATGCCACAGGAATATTAGGTGGAGCAATTTGGGGCTTAGGTAACTCATTGAACCTAATAGCTGCTGGAAAAGCTGGTCCTGCAATTTCGTACGGATTAGGTCAAGGTGCAACACTAGTTGCTGCACTGTGGGGTGTTTTCATCTGGAAAGAGTTTAAGGGATCTAAAGAAAGTGTGAACGGAAAACTGGCAATGATGTTTGTGCTGTTTGTGGTAGGTCTAGGTTTAATTATAGTTGCTGGGGAATAGTCTTGCATAGTGCAAATTAAAATTTAATAAATACTAAAAATTAATTATCAAATAATCAATAAATTATGAAGGTTACAAGTTACATAACAAGCTTTTTACTTTGTTTGTCCATTACAGTTCAAGGGCAAATTTTTTCTCAAAGTTTTGACTACGGTGGAGCTATAGGTTCCTATGTGAATTTAACTGATCCAGATGAAAATCAGTTCAATCTAATTAGTAATTACCCAAATTTTGCTAGAAGCTTTAAAGAAGGAAAATTAACCTTTAAAAAAACAGGCTCTGCTTCAGTAAATATAATAAGAGGAACTGACTTAGGTCAAGAAGTAAAAGCAGCTAAAATCTCTTTTAAGATGAAAGCTTGGGGGCAAAAAAGTGGAAGAAGCACCATTTTTACTCATGGTAAGTTTTTAGTGGGAGAAAATTTTGATCCTACCTCAACACGTTACCCAAGTGACGAGGACGTTAGTTGTTCTTTCATGTTCAATTTTCCTTTAGTAAGAGGAGAAGACCAATTTAAAGGATTTAAAATTGGAGACCCAGGTAGCTTAAACTCTGTGTTTTCTAATGAGCAAAATGTATCTCTAGTTGTTAATGTTACAGGTAAACCTGTAGAATATAAATCTCCATCAGGTACTACAATGGTTTTGGCAAATGAGAGATATGATTTATGGGTAGGTGGTATTAAAGTGTTTGCAGACGCCATAGTTAAAAACCCTAAAGTAGCACTTAAGAATATTAAACTTTTGATAGTTCCGCAAGCACCTGATGGATTAGAGCTTTCTTTTGATGACTTTGAAATAACTAAACTTAATTAAATAGATATGAAAAAAGTATTTACAATAGTATTGGTTCTGGCTTTTAGTATTACCAATGCGCAAACTCCAATTTTTTATCAAGACTTTCAAAGTGGCGCAGTTAGCTACTATGTGAATAATGGTATGTCTGCTGAAGATGCTTCGCATCTTAATGGGGTACAGAATAACGGAAGTAACTTTGCCAGGTCCACAGTTGCGGGTGCTGACGGTAACCGCTTGCAGTTACAGAAAATAGCATATGGAGCGGGTTCTTGGATGACAAGAAGTACCGTATTGAAAAGCATTGCTCCAAGATTCTTGAAGATACAATTTGTTATGAATGTTTCTGGTACGCAAACTTCAGCTACCGCTTTTAATGCACATGGTAGTTTTGTAGTGGGTAGTGGTTCTGGAATCGATCCTGTTAAGTTAAATGCTAATTTTCCTGCAGCCTCAGCAACACATAGTATGTTTTATTTCCACTTCCCATCTCCTGCAGCAGGAGACGGAGGTGCGTTTCCAGGCTTTAGTCTAGTTAGTGATACTACCGCCATAGGTAGCCCAACAGTTTTTTCTGGCGATCAGGAACTTACTATTCTTATCAATAATTCAGGCTCGTCTTCATCTTATCTAGATCCGCTAGGGAATGTTTCTACATTAAGTAATGATAAAATGGATGTATGGGTTGGCACTACACAAGTATTTAATGAGAAGTCAGCAGTTACTCCTGCATCAGATATTGATGGTTTTAAATTTACTTGGTCACCTAGTATTCCGAATGGAACTACTCTGCAATTTGACAACCTTACCATATATGATGAGGAGGTCGCAACCTTACCAGTTACTTTTTCTTCATTTGGAGTAAGCAAGACGACTATAGGAAGTGCTTTATTGAGCTGGAAAACACTTTCTGAGCACAATAATTCATATTATGAAATTCTTCGATCAGAAACTGGAAATGATTTTGAAGTTATAGGTACAATCCCATCGAATGCAAATTCAAACAAGATACAGCAGTATTCTTTTGACGATATCAATCCATTTAATGGCATAAACTACTACAAATTGAAACAGGTAGACTTGGACGGGGAAAGCTCTGAGCACAAGGAAATAGTCTCGGTTGATATGTTCAACCAGAAGAGGAAGTTTGTTGTTTATAGAAAAGATGCCGAAAATATCGCTATAAACGTTTATAGTAATGAAGCAAAAAAGTCTACCATTACTGTCCTTGATTTATCTGGAAGGGTACTAAAAGAATATACTTCTAATCTTGTTAAAGGATACAATGATATTAATATTCCATTTACTGGAAAAACTGGTGTCTACGTTGTGTCTCTGAGTAGTTTTGGGAGTATCCAAACATCAAAATTCATTGCTCCTTAGCCTTAATTTAATAGGTTTTTATTTATAAAAGATATATGATGATAAGACTGCTTCTACCTTTTTTACTGATAATTGTGCTGTTTAGTAACTGCAAAGTTTACTCTCAGCTACATAAGAGTAAGGTTAATGTGATTTTTGATAGCGATATGGGGCCTGACTATGACGATGCAGGAGCAATAGCTATGCTACATGCTTATGCTGATAGTGGTTATGTGAAAATTTTGGGCACTATAGCTTGTACTAAATATGAAAATGTTGCTAGGGTGTTTGATGTCTTTAACACTTATTACAATAGACCTGATATACCAATAGGTGTTCCATATGGCAAAGCTTATTATGGTAAAGACAGACAGAACTGGAGTGATACACTAATATTGAAGTACCCTCACAGCGTTAGGAGTAACAGTGAAGTTCCGGATGCAGTAGAGCTTTATCGAAAACTACTGTCTTCACAGCCAGATGGAAGTGTTACTATAGTTACAGTTGGCTTTTATACTAATTTGGACAGTTTGTTGAAAACAGGTGCAGATAAATATTCAAATCTCACAGGTAGAGAGCTTATTAATAAAAAAGTAAAGTTACTGGTTAGTATGGCAGGAGGTTTTCCAAACGGTAAAGAATTTAACATTGTAAAAGAAGCTAAATCCAGTTATAATGTTTTAAAAAACTGGGGAACACCCATTTTATTTACCGGTTGGGAGATTGGAGATAAGATAAAGACAGGCTTACCTCTTACTAATAACTCTGATGTTGTAAATAGCCCTGTTAAAGATGTTTATCGTATTTCTATCCCAAAAAGAGATAAAGATATGTATGGAAGAATGAGTTGGGATCAAACGGCCGTTTTAGTAGCAGTAAAAGGATGTGCCCCATTTTATAATATTGTTAAAGGGAATATAATTATTAACAGAGATGGTAGCAATTCTTGGATGCCAAATAAAAAAGGTAAACATGCTTATTTAGTAGAAAGAATGCCAGTAAAAGAAGTGACTAAGTATATAGAGCGTATAATGGCACATCAACCAATAAACTATTAACAATTAAGGTGGGAAAGTATTTGGCTAATTGGCTTATGATTTTGAAATGGACGGCTTTTTCCGTGTTTTTCATATTTACTTTTTCATTAACAGCATTGGGACAAGTACCTTTTCCAGGGAAAGTAATAACATCTAGCTCAAATAATGATTTGTACCTAGCTTCTCCAAGTATCGTAGTAATGTCGGACGGGACTTACATGGTTTCTCATGATTGGCCCCAAGCTATTACTTCTATTTATATATCCTCAAATAAAGGAGATAGTTGGGAAGCAGTTTCTCAGGTGCCTAATATGCGCTGGGCAACATTATTTGTACATCGGGACACATTATACCTTATGGGAGTTAAAAATGCTTTTCAAGAAATAAGGATAGTCATGTCCTCAGATAAAGGAAAAACTTGGACGGTACCTAATGATAATAATACTGGAGTGTTATTACCGGGCAGATACCATACAGCGCCGGTACCAGTTGTGGTTTATAACAACAGGGTATGGAGGTCTTTTGAAGAAAGTCCAAGTCCGACAAAAGAAAGAGATTTTCATTCATTTGTGATGTCTGCCTCAGTGGATTCTGATTTACTTAAAGCCTCAAACTGGACAAAAAGTGATAGCTTACGTTTAGACGAGAGCTGGATCAACGGAGTCGAGCCACATTGGCTAGAAGGAAATGTAGTTATTAAGCCTAATGGTGGACTAATAAACTTTATGCGTGTTGCGGCCTATAATAATGCCTCAATTCCATTCACTCTTACGGGAGGAGCTACGGGCAAAAAGCGATTGCAAACTGCAATGAAAATTGATATTTCATCTGATGGTAAACATCTGTCATTTAATAATACCAGTTCAGATTTTATTGATTTTCCAGGAGCTGAATCAAAATTTACCATAAGGTATGACTCTGTATCAAGTAAGTACTGGACGATTGTTAATAAAATAACAAACACTTCAGACAATACTTACGATACCTATACTTGGCAACCTAATCAGAGAAATGTACTAATGCTAATGTCATCCTCTGACTTAATAAAGTGGGATTCCCATTATAAGGTCGTACGCTGGAACGAAGGAGCGAAAATCACCAATCGTGATGTGTTTGGTTTTCAATATGTCGATTGGCAATTCGAAGGGGAAGATATTGTCGCTGTAAGCAGGACAGCATGGTACGGGAAATGGTATCATGATGCAAACATGATTACATTCTCTAGGATAGAGAATTTTAGAACAAAGACACTTTCAGACTCACCAGAGGATTTACTTTCATACACACAGAAATCTACAATAGTGGGCTGGAAATTGTATGAGCCACTTGCCACAGGAATTGAAGCAACTATAAACTCAACCACAACTCATCCAAATCTAGAAGTATCTACACTTGAACGAGGTCCAGGAATAATACCGAATACTTCTGGTTTATCCGGATCTTTTTTTTCAAGAACAGGAAATGGATGGCCATCTACTGAAGAAGGTGCATTGTCTGCTAATACTTACTTTCAATTTAAGATAAAGGCAAATAGTACTCTTGCCTTTTCTTTAGCTACACTAGATATAAAATTGAGGAAAAGTGGTGACGGACCGAGTAAGTATAGGTGGTATTATAGTTTAGACTCGGTTAACTTTAAGCCAATAGGAAGAATGTTTTTACCATTAGAGGAAGGGTCTACATATGGAGATAAGCAACCGACTGTTTACTTATCAGGAGTAGAGGATTTACAGAATGTACTTTCAAACAGTAGGGTTTATTTAAGGCTTTATGCTTGGGCAGCTAGCTCTGTTAGTGGAAGTTTTTCAATAGGAAGGAGTACTATAACGGACTTATCAGATGTATTGGCAATTGGTGGTGAAGTTTTTTCAATACCAGAAAAAGCGCCTAGCATATTAGGATGGTCATTTAAAACTCCTGTTCCCACAGGTGACAATTATGTAGTAAACTCTTCACCTGAAATTACTCATCCGAATATTGAAATGGCCACATTAAAGAGAGGCAGTGGTTTTAAAGTGCCGGAAACAACGTTATATGGTTCATTTGGTTCTAATTCAGAGTCTTACTCTCTGACGGATCATACACAGGCAAAAGCAGTGGAAAATAATGAATATTATGAGTTTACGCTGAGAGCTGATAGTGGATATAACGTTTCTTTAAAAGAACTGTATGTCAAATTAAGACGTAACCCTCCGGGTGCCACAATGTATTTGTGGATGTACAGCTTGGATGGCCAAGATTTTCGAAACATTGAAGGGGTAAGAAATTTTTTAGATGCAGAAACAGATGGAGTACGACAACCAGTCATTAAGTTGGATACAATTCAAGCACTTCAAAAAATTTCTTCAAATACTTCAGTAACTTTTAGACTTTATGCATGGGGAGCCACTTCATCAGTAGGTGGGTTTGCTTTAGGCAGATACCTTTCCTCAGATACCGAGCCAATATTATGGATGACAGGAGATGTAAGTGAATCAGATACTATCCCAAAAGATAATGGTGAGTTGACCCTAAAAGGTGTTAAAGAGTATAATGGCGTGAAGCTAAACTGGGTAACAACTTCTTCATGCAAACCGATTCAATTCAACATTTTAAGATCAACTAATGGGTCTTTTTCTACGATAGCAATTATTCAAGGTAAAAATAGTGATGATTCAACATATCATTATTTCGATGATAACCCTGTCATTGGAAAAAATTATTATCAGTTACATAAGGTTGATTCTTGTCAGGGTTTAACAAAGTCTGAAATCATTACAGTAAACACCCTAGAAGAAATAGATCCTCACATAAGTGTTTTTTCCGACAGTAATGAATTATTAGTGTTTTTGTTTCATCCGATAGGAGAGATGGGTGAACTGAATATTTTGGATGTCAATGGTAGAAATATCATTAGACATAAAATGTATTTCGAGAAAGGAAATTCAAAACTTCATTTCACAAAAGAGTTAAAGCCCGGACTGTATATCGCACAAATGACGCTTGATAAAGGTGGCAGTTTACAGACTAAGTTTATTAAATGACTCTCGAACCGGGGTTTTAGAGAAATTAATTATATAACCAATTTAAATATAAAATAATGAAAGGAATACTTAAAGTATTTTATGAGTATAAGATATATACGCTACTACTCTTTTTTTTAATGATAATAGGTGGTGGTGATGTTAATGCGCAGTTGTTTTACCCAGGTACAGCAGTTGACTCTATTGATGGAGAAAACAGTAAAGACCCATACCTTTCTTCCCCAAGTATTGTAATTATGCCAGATGGTAGTTACGTGGTTTCCTACGATAGGAGAAAACCTATTACTACACTGAAAATATCTACTGATAAGGGTGCAAGTTGGAGAAAATTAGCAGAAGTGCCCGAAATGAGGTGGGCTACTTTATTTTACAATAACGGAAGTTTGTATTTAATTGGATTAAAAAATGTTAGTCAACAGATTCGCATAGTTAAATCCACAGATGGTGGTAAAACATGGACCAAACCATTAGACTCGGCAACTGGGATACTTTTACAGGGGATGTACCATACTGGTCCCGTTCCGGTATTAATTCATAAAGGCAGGGTTTGGAGAACATTTGAAGAGGTAGAATCACCTGCTTCGAGACAGTTTGCCGCGTTTGTTATGTCAGCTCCAGTAGGTTCAGACCTTTTAAAAGCCGAAAGCTGGACAAAGAGTGATAGTCTTTACTTAAATCCAGAGTGGGTTAATGGCGATAATCCTACTTGGTTAGAGGGGAATATAGTGGTAGACCCTAAAGGGAAGCTATTGAACTTTACTCGTGTCGACATGCCTCATAAGGGTGGTGAGTTTGAGTTGAAAGGCGTACCCGCGGGGATGAAACGTTTTCAAACTGCAATGAAGCTGAATGTTTCTGATGACGGAAAGAAAATTTCTTTTGAAAATAAAAGAAAAGACTTTGTAGATTTTCCAGGGGCAGATTCAAAGTTTACAATCAGATATGATTCCGTGTCGAAGAAATATTGGACTATTGTAAACAAAATTTCTAATACTGACGACCATACAATAAACAGGTATAAATGGCAACCTAACCAAAGAAATGTTTTAATGCTCATGTCGTCATCTGATTTGGTGAAATGGGATTTTTGCTATAAAATAATCCGTTGGGCCGAAGGAAGAAAAATTACAAATAGGGATGTTTTCGGCTTTCAATATGCGGATTGGCAATTTGAAGGAGGTGATATTGTGGCTGTAAGTAGAACTTCTTGGTATGGCAAATGGTATCACGATGCTAATTTTATCACTTTTCATCGGATAGAAAATTTCAGAGATAAAAAGTTGTCAGACTCTCCAGAAGATATGTTGAAATATACCGAGAAACAAACATTACTCGGTTGGAATTTTTCTAATCCATCAACTACTGGTAAAGAAAAGTCTGTCAAATCTGCTAAAACGAATGATAAACTTGAAACTTCTGTTTTGACAAGGGGTGACGGAATTATAACTAACCACTTAGGATTAGAAGGTTCGTTTTTTTCATACTCTAAAGAATGGCCAGCTAGCTTAAAAGAATCATTAAAAGCAAACACATATTATGAATTAAAAGTTGAGCCCAAAGTAGGTTATAACGTTTCCCTTTCTGCTATAAATTTAAAAATTAGAAGAAATAAAGAAGGCCCAATAAAGTACATGTGGCACTATAGTTTAGACGGGGTTACTTTCTCTCCTATTGGAAGGATGTTCATGATGGCTACGCATACGGCTCCGTTCGGGGAGTTAGAGCCAAAAGCTTACCTGACAGGGGTAAATGCTTTACAAAACGTATCGGGTAATCCGGTATACCTAAGACTATATATCTGGTCAAATAACAAAAAGTATAATAATGGAAGTTTCTCAATAGGTAGAAACTTTAAGAATGATGCCTCTTATTCGCTTTCAGTAGAAGGAGAAGTTTTCAAAAATAAATCTAAATAATCTAAATGTTATGATGCAAAAATTCCGATTTGTTAAAAATTTAATGTTCATTATTTGTGCGATATTCTTTTTTTTACCTGATGAATCGCTAGCACAAAGCACTTTAATTAAGGGTGAAGTGGTTGATGAAGAAACAGGTGAAAGTTTAATAGGAGTGTCTATTAGAATTAAAAATAATACTAGAGCTTATTCAGTAACAGATAAAGAAGGTAAGTTTTCAATAAGAGCAAGCTCTACAGACGTTCTTGTTTTCTCCTATATTGGTTTTGTCACAAAGGAAGAAATAGTTGTAAACGTTAAGTCTAATACAACTATTAAGTTAAACGCATTTAAAAGTAGCTTGAGTGAGGTGGTTGTTATTGGATATGGTACAGTGCAACGTAAAGACCTAACGGGGTCTGTTTCAGAATTAAACATAGCAGACATGAACAAGGCACCCGTAGTTGATTTTTCTCAAGCTCTTGCAGGTAGAGTTGCTGGTGTAACAGCTTCATCTCCAGATGGACAACCTGGAGTAGCTGTGGATGTTGTAATTCGTGGTGGTAACTCATTAACCCAAAGCAACACACCTTTATATGTTATAGATGGATTTCCTATAGAAGATTTCGACGCTTTATCAATTAATATGAATGATATAGAGTCAGTTAATATTTTGAAAGATGCATCTGCTACCGCTATTTATGGGTCAAGAGGGGCAAATGGAGTAATAGTTATTGAATCTAAAAAAGGAAAAGCTGGCAAACCTACAATTGACTTTAATAGTTCTTATGGTCATCAGGAAATACAAAAAAGATTGCCGGTTATGAGTCCTTATGATTTTGTTAGATATCAATTAGAATTAAGTCCAACAGCTGATAACATGTATATAACCGGTGCAGGGAAAACTTTGGAAGACTATAAGGATATAGAAGGTATAAACTGGCAGGAAGAGATTTTTCAAAACGGGTCTACACAAATAAACAACATTGCAGTAAGAGGAGGTAATCAAGAAACGAAATATACTTTGTCAGGGTCACATTTTGGTCAAGGAGGTACAATAATTAACTCGGGGCTTAAAAGATACCAGGGACGTTTCACGATAGATCAACAATTAAATAGAAAAGTTAACATAGGCCTTAATACAAACTATAGCAACCGTGAGACTACAGGGCAAGCCGTATCCTCTGGAGAAGGAAGCAATACGAGAACATATCTTATGTCGAGAGCTTGGGGTTTTAGACCTGTAAGTGGTAGTAATGAGAACTTGCTTTTATTTGAAGTAGATGATAGTGCTGTTGATGGGCAAACAAGTAGCGACTTTAGGTTGAACCCTTTAATATCTACTAGAAATGATTATAATAAAATTCAAACAGTTGGGATCTCTTCCAACGGCTATATTAACTATAAAATAAACCCAAGTTTGACATTGAGAGTGAAAGGGGGGTATGGGTCTTCATCTAAGTTACAAGAAGTGTTTTATAACTCAAAAACACACCAAGGTAGTCCTTTTAATTTGTCCAACTTAAAAGGAGTTAATGCATCTTCACGTAACCTTGAGATAACATCGTTAACAAACGCGAATACCCTTACTTGGAACAAAACTTTAAATAGGGTTCATAGACTTAATTTAATGGGTGGTTCCTCATCACAGTCGGTAAGTTTTAAAACAAACGGACACTCAGTAATAGATATTCCTAATGAAGAACTATTAATGGACGGATTAGACGATGGTATACCATATGAAGTAACCGCTTTTTCGTCAAAATATACCTTGTCATCTTTTTTTGGTAGGGCTAATTATAGTTATAATTCTAAATATCTATTTACAGCTACTTTAAGGGCAGATGGTTCTTCGAAATTCTCTCAAAAAAATAAATGGGGATATTTTCCATCAGTAGCTTTAGCCTGGAATATGACTTCAGAGAACTTTCTTAAAAATCAAGACGTTATTTCTTTCTCAAAACTACGTGTTACTTATGGCGTTACTGGAAATAATAGGGTAGGGAACTTTGCCTATCTACCTTCATTAGGATTTACTCAAGCTTCTTCATATTCCTATGGTAATAATGTACCAAGCAAGGGAATTGTTCCGGAAAATATGGGTAACTCTGATTTAAGATGGGAAAGTACAGGACAAACAGATATTGGGTATGACTTGAACCTTTTTAATAACAGGGTTAAGTTTACTGTTGATGCATATAAGAAAACAACGAAGGATTTATTACTGAGAGCAGATTTACCAGCAACAACGGGTTTTACTTTTGCCTTTAAAAATGTTGGTAGAATAGAAAATAAAGGATTGGAGTTCTCATTAACCACAGTTAATGTTAAGAATAAGTCTTTTGTATGGGAGAGTAATTTCAATATATCCTTTAACAGAAATAAGATATTAGCTCTAGAGTCTGGTCAAGATGAGATGCTTTCATTTGTTTCGTTCGATGCAGTATATAACGCAAATCCTCTTTATGTTTCTCGTGTTGGGCAACCTTACGGTATGTTTTACGGGGTAATCTTCGATGGTATTTACCAAATAGATGATTTTAATGAAGTAAACCCAGGAGAGTACATTCTAAAAGATGATATCACCACAAACGGACACCCAAGAACAGGTACATCCAGAGTACAGCCAGGTGATATAAAGTATAAAGACACAAACGGAGACCTTATAGTAAACACAGAGGATAGAGGAATTATAGGCAACCCGCATCCAAAACATACTGGAGGTTTTTCAAATAATTTCAGTTACAAAAGTTTTGATTTGAATGTTTTACTACAATGGTCTTATGGTAATCAAATTTATAATGCAAACAGAATTATTTTTGACGGGAATGGTGCAATTACGGAAGGTTTGAACCAGTACGAAAGCTATAATGACAGAT
Organism: Pelobium sp.; assembly: GCA_037968815.1. Lineage (GTDB taxonomy): Bacteria > Bacteroidota > Bacteroidia > Sphingobacteriales > Sphingobacteriaceae > Pseudopedobacter. The sequence goes on from JBBKWF010000018.1 coordinate 20,518, forward strand.
GGACACTAGAAAACCCGTCTAATACACACTATAGAACTAGAGGAGGAGGTCCAAATGGAGTTTATTCTTCAAATGTTTTAGAAGATGGATCATATTTAAGGCTAAAAACAATCTCATTGGGATATAATGTGCCAGAAAAATTCGTGAAAAAGTTGAAGTTGACTAAATTAAGGTTTAATCTCTCAGCGCAAAATCTGCTAACCTTTACACGCTATACAGGTATAGATCCTGAAGTGTCAGTAAGAAATAGTAATATATTAACCCCCGGTTTTGATTTTTCACCATACCCAATGTCAAAGACAATTGTTTTTGGGTTAAACATGTTATTTTAAATTTTAATTATTTACAATTATGAAAATTAGAATCGTTTATAGTTTAATGTTGACTCTAATGATGTCAATAACAAGTTGTGAGAAATTTTTAGATACGAAGCCAACAGATTTTTTAGCTCCATCTACTTATTTTAACACTGAAGAGCAGTTAGAACATGGTATAGCTGCAGTTTATGATATTTTACAAAATGGTAACTTGTATGGTAATAACTTATTGTATCTCTATGCTTTAGAGGGAGACGAGGGGTTTCACGGTCGAACAAGCCCAAATACAGGACCACATATTTATGATTTCACAACGAATAATATTTATATCACCAATTATTGGACTATTCTATATCAAGGGGTTGGACGAGCTAACTTGTTACTCGAAAATGTAGATAAAAATGAAGATATAGAGATAGAAGTTAGAAATAAAATTAAGGGAGAAGCTTTGTTTTTAAGAGGTTACTTCTATTTTCTTCTGGCTCAAAATTATGGAGGTGTTCCGCTAATTTTAAATACAGTAACTTCTCCGCTTGATGTAGATCGCCCGCGAGCGACACTAAAAGAAACTTACGATCAAATTTTGAAAGATATGGTACAGGCAGAGGAGCTTGTTGCTAATATTAGAGAAATTGGTCATGCAGGAAGAGTTAGTAAGTCCGCAGTTCGAGGTGTATTAGCAAGAGTTTGCTTATATATGGCCGGTCATCCATTAAAAGATTCAGGAAAATATGAAGATGCAAGAAAGTGGGCGTTAAAAGTTATTAATGATGGAGCTTCTAATCATGTTTTAAACCCGTCTTTTGCTAATGTTTTTATTAATTATTCAGAAGACAAGTATGATGTAGGAGAGAGTATTTGGGAAGTAGAGTTTAGAGGAAACGGAAGCGATGCTTTTAAAGAAACTGGTTTGGTGGGCTTTCAAAATGGACCAGCTACCTATAACTCATTAACAGGAGTTTCTTTAGGGGTAATAAGGGCTACTGCAGATTATTATCATTTGTTCGGTGAAGGTGATTTACGTAGAGACTGGACAATAGCTTCTTTTACTTATATTAACTCAGGAGAGTCTGGTAATAAGAACTTTATCACCACTACAGCAAGATCTCAATTATACTTGAGGCATTCTGGTAAATATAGAAGAGAGTACGAAACAGTGCTACCTAAAAGTACAAGTGCAGGGCCAATAAACTATGCTTTGTTGAGGTACTCTGACGTACTGCTTATGTATGCAGAAGCGGATAATGAAATTAATGGACCACAGTCCGAGGCCATTAAATTTGTTAACATGGTACGCAAAAGAGCATGGTCTACTGGCATAAATACTATTAATATCACTAATGGAGGCTCTGGATATACATCAAGTAGTGTGGTGAATGTATCTTTTAATGGAGGAGGAGGTTCTGGAGTACAAGCAACGGCTAAAATCGATGCAAGTTCAGGAAGAGTGACTGCTGTTGAGTTTGTGAAAAACTCTGTAACAGGTATTTATAATGGAGAGGGCTATAGTAGTGCACCGATAGTAACTTTAACTACTACCAGTGGTCCAGGCTCTGGCGCAGTTGCTACTGCAACAGTATACAATGAAAATGACTATAAAATACCATTACCAGGAGAAATTAATTCACCAGATCAACTTACATTTAGAGAGTTTTTAAGAGAGGAAAGATCGAGAGAGCTCGGTTTTGAATCATTGAGAAAGCATGATCTTATTAGATGGGGGATATTTTTAGAGCGGATGGAGGAGATAAGAAGTGTAATGACTTCGGAAATTTCAAGATTTCAATATTTCTATACTAGACCATTTGTAAATGTTCAACCAAAGCATTTATTGTGGCCAATACCAGAGAAAGAGCTATCATTAAATAGCTTATTAGAACAGAATCCAGATTGGAAGTAATTTAGAAATATTTATATAACGTCTCGGCTTTACCGGTATCTTCATTTACAACAGAAAGTTGAAGAGTAGCTCTACAAAAGACCTCAAGTGATATATTTTAATAAAATATGAAGAAAATAGGAATTTATTTAACGGCATTACTAAGTGTTGCATCTTACAGTATAAATGCTCAAGACAAGCAGGATTTTCAGTTTTTGAAATATAACAACCCCGGCCTAAATGTAGATTTAGGCGTTGGCTTATGGGCCTGGCCAATCCCTCTTGACTATGATGGGGATGGGGATATGGATTTGTTGGTTTCTAGCCAAGGAAAACCGTTTAACGGTATTTATTTATTCGAAAATAAAAGTGGAGATAAAATTCCAGTATTTGAAAAACCAGTTTGGTTAGGTAATTCTATAAAAGATATTCAGGTTTCTTATATAGATGGTAAACCGCGTTTCATGGTGCCAGGTTCTGAGCTATTAGATTTAAAGAATAATATACCAAAAAACCGAAAAAAACTTTTTTCAACTAATGCTATAAAGAAAGATATTAAGGGTAAAAGTAGATTTAACCAGTGGAAAATGGTTGATTATGATAACGATGGAGATATTGATATTGTAGTTGGTATTGATGATTGGGGAGATTATGGTTGGGATAACGCTTTTAATGAAAAAGGCGAATGGACCAATGGCCCCCTACATGGTTACGTTTACCTTATTGAAAACGTAAATGGAGAGTATGTTAAGAAAGGTAAAATACATGCAGGCTCTGAAGCAATTGATGTATATGGCGCCCCAACACCTAACTTTGCGGATTTTGATGGTGATGGTGACCTAGATTTAGTTTGTGGGGAGTTTTTAGACAAAATGACTTACTTCCAAAATATAGGAACAAGAGAAAAACCAGTTTATGCAGAGGGTAAACACCTCTCTAATATGAACGGAACCATCCAAATGGATCTGGAAATGATTATCCCAGTTGCATTCGACTGGAATCAGGATGGCTTTATGGATTTAATCGTAGGGGATGAAGATGGTCGTGTTGCTTTTATTGAACATACGGGAGAAGTTAAAAACAATATGCCACAGTTTAAGGATCCTGTTTATTTTCAGCAAAAGGCTGACAACGTAAAGTTTGGTGCTTTAGCTACTCCTTTTAGTGTTGATTGGGATAATGATGGTGACGAAGACTTAATTGTGGGGAATTCAGCAGGACATATTGCCTTAATAGAAAACCTTGGGACCTTTAATGAAATGCCTAGATGGCAAGCACCAAAGCTTTTGGATAGCGACGGCCAAACTATCCGCATTATGGCGGGTAGTAATGGCTCTATCCAAGGGCCAGCAGAAGAGAAATGGGGTTATACAACGCTATCTGTTGCAGATTGGGATGGCGACGGCTTAAAAGACTTAATTGTTAATTCCATCTTTGGTAAAGTAATTTGGTATCAAAATATTGGAACAAGTAAAAATCCGAAACTAGCTAAAGAACAGAACGTAACAGTAGATTGGAAAACTAAGGATATTCCAAAACCAACTTGGAACTGGAAAACACCTGAGCCAAATTCACTACTTACGCAATGGAGAACAACACCTTTTGCAATAGATTGGAATAAGGACGGAATGACAGATTTGATAATGTTGGACACCGGGGGGTATTTGTCGTATTTTGAAAGAATAAGAAAGGGAAGTGACTTAATATTAAAGCAACCTGAAAGAATATTTTATGGAACAGATTTTTCTGGCTATAATCAAAAACATAATATTACAGATAGCTTGAAGGGGGCTTTAAGTTTAAATACAGGGAAATACGGACGAAGCGGACGAAGAAAGTTTACGATAGCAGATTGGGATGGGGATGGAAAACTAGATTTTCTGGTAAATAGCTTGAACGTTTCTGTAATGAAAAATATGGGTACAAACAAAGGTATGGTAGAACTCAAAAATCAAGACCCTGTAGCTAAGCTGGTTCTTGCAGGTCATGATACTAGTCCTACAATAGTTGACTGGAACAAAGACGGAATCCCAGATTTGCTAGTTGGAGCAGAAGATGGACATTTTTATTACCTGCCTAATCTTAGAATAAAAAAATAGACAATAATATAAAAGCTTGTTTAAAATTAGTATTGTAGCCTATTTATATCTTTCTTTTGTTGAGGTTAGGCTATTAACTTTAAACGTGTTCGTGATATTATTGTAAAACGTGGTTATAGTTTAGGATTAGAGCTTAAGGATAATTATGTAAACGAGCTCATTAAGTTTTTAAAACGTGGCGGTGGCGAAGCAAAACGTACCGAAAGTATGGTGGATTATTTTTTGTTTTGTTGACGAGGTTGGTTTAAAAAATCGGGTTATGCCAATTGCAAGAGCCGATGCGAGCTTTCAGCTCGAAATTTCTTTATACGGTTTATTATTTTGAGATATGAGAAATCTCAAACGCAAGGTTTTTTTTAGCATGTGATACCTATTTGTGAGATGTTTCACTATCGTTCAACATGACGGGTCGCAATAACGACACCTAGCCACAAACGAAATTAGAGATATTCTAGGAAGCAAAAAAACCTCTGAATCCTTAAAAAATTCAGAGGGTTTATAATTTGTAATCCAGCTAAAACTTAAATATACCTATTTATCAAGTTTTCCATAAACTCTTGCTTACCGCTGATGGTTGCTGGCTCGCCATTTTCAGCAGCGTAGTTTCTTAGATCCTCTAAACTCAGTTTTCCATTCTCAAAATCTTTACCTTTTCCGCTATCAAAAGAAGCATATCTATCACTTCTGATTTTTTTGTAATCGGATTTTTGGAGAATGTTGTCCGCAGTAATTAAAGCTCTTGCAAATAAATCCATTCCGCCAACGTGAGCGTAAAATAAATCTTTTTGGTCTGTAGAGTTTCTTCTGATTTTAGCATCAAAGTTGATTCCACCACCTTGTATGCCCTTACCGTCTAAAATAATCAGCATCGCTTCTGTCAACTCGTTGATGTCATTAGGGAACTGGTCTGTATCCCATCCGTTTTGATAATCACCACGGTTTGCATCAATAGAACCTAGCATTCCCGCATCAACAGCAACCTGTAATTCGTGTTGGAAAGTATGACCAGCCAAAGTAGCGTGGTTAACTTCTAAGTTTAATTTGAAATCTTCCATCAGATCATATTTCTGCAAGAAACCTAAAACAGTTGCTGCATCATAATCATATTGATGCTTTGAAGGCTCACATGGTTTTGGTTCGATAAAGAAAGTGCCTTTGAAGCCATTTTTACGGGCATAATCTTTAGAAGCGTGTAAGAAGTTAGCAAAATGCTCTTGCTCACGTTTCATATCCGTGTTAAGCAAAGTCATGTAACCTTCTCTGCCACCCCAGAAAACATAATTTTCGCCACCTAACTCAATAGTTGCATCAATAGCCGCTTTAACCTGTGCAGCGCCATGTGCTAATACGTGAAAGTCTGGATTGGTAGAAGCACCATTCATGTAACGGCTATGAGAAAATAAGTTTGCAGTTCCCCACAATAATTTGATCCCAGTATCTGCTTGCTTTTGTTTTGCGTAAGCTGTAAGTGCTTGAAGTCTTTTTTCATTTTCTACAATATCATTACCGTAATCAACCACATCCACATCGTGGAAACAGTAAAAAGGCAAATTCATTTTGGTTAGAAACTCAAAAGCAGCATCCATTTTGTCTTTTGCTCTTTCAACAACATCGCTTTTTGCATCCCAAGGAAAAATATGCGTAGGTCCACCAAAAGGATCGGCACCGTTTCCGTTGAAAGAATGCCAATAAGCACCGGCAAAACGTAAATGTTCTTTCATGGTTTTTCCGGCAACAATGCGGTCAGCATCATACCATCTAAATGCTAGAGGATTATCACTTTCTAATCCTTCAAACTTAATTTGTCCAATTCCTTTAAAAAATTCTGTTGCCATGTTTTTTATAACTATTAAATAATAAAATATGCTTTTTGTTTTGGCTTTCAGCTTTTAGCCTCAAGCTTTTGGCTTAATAAAGCTGCCCAATTTTGGTACGCTTCTTCTAAATTGTTTTTTTGTGGTTCAATTAACTTTAATGCTTTATTGTTTGCAAAGGCATCGTTTGCTGATGCGAAAACCCCAGCTCCAATTCCCGCTCCAATTGCTGCACCGTGACTGCCGTCGTTATCGTAGAGTTCTACTGGCACACCAGTAATGTTTACAAAACTCTGGGCAAAAACATCGCTTAAAAACAGATTTGCTTTGCCGGCTTTAATCACCGAAGTCTGCATTCCGTTTTCTTTAAGGATGTCAAACCCGTAGCGGAAAGCAAAAGCAATTCCTTCCTGCACCGCTCTAAAAACATGAGCTTGGGTATGTATATTTAAGTCGATGTTTTGTAAGTGTGCGCCCACTAATTTGTTATTTAACATTCTTTCTGCTCCGTTACCGAAAGGTAAAACGGATAAGCCATCACTTCCTTCTTTTACGGTTGAAGCCAATTGGTTCATTTGCTGATAGTCTACCTCTGTTCCTGCTATGTTTTTTACCCAGCGGTTTAAACTTCCAGTGCCGTTAATGCATAATAAAACGCCTAGTCTTTTTGCTTGCGCCGAGTGGCTAACGTGGGCAAAAGTATTTACACGAGATTGTTTGTCAAAAAGTAGTTGGTCTGTAACGCCGTAAATTACACCAGATGTTCCGGCTGTAGCCGCTACTTCGCCAGGTTCCGTTACGTTTAAAGATAAAGCATTGTTGGGTTGGTCGCCTGCTTTGTAGCTTACACTGATGCCTATTTTTAAGCCTAAACTTTCTGCGATTTCTTTACTTAACAAACCGTGTGTAGAAAAAACTGGGTTTATTTTTGGGATTAAATCTGAAGAAATTCCGTAATATTCCATTAGTTCGGTAGCAAGACTATTGGATTTAAAGTCCCAGAAAACGCCTTCAGAAAGTGCCGAAACTGAAGTGGTTGATTCTCCGGTTAATTTTAATGCGATAAAATCTCCGGGCAACATTACCTTGTTAATTTTTGCATAAACTTCAGGTTCGTTTTGTTTTACCCACGCTAGTTTTGATGCAGTAAAATTTCCGGGAGAGTTTAAGTAATGTGATAGACAAAACTCTTCGCCCAAATCGGCGAAAGCTTTATTGCCAATTTCAACCGCTCTACTATCGCACCAAATGATGCTATTCCTTAAGCTGTTTCCGTTAGCATCCACCAAAACCAAACCATGCATTTGGTAGGCAATACCTATGGCTGTAATATCTTTTGGCTGGTATTTGCCTGTGGCGTTACATTTTAAAATAGCTTGTTGCACATTTTTCCACCATAGATCTGGTGACTGCTCTGCCCAGCCATTCTTTAATGCGATAATTTCCGTTTCCTTTTCGGGATAGCTTGCGCTAGCCACATTTTTTCCTGTTTGCGCATCTACTACAGAAACTTTGATGGACGATGTACCTACATCAATACCTAATAAAAGCATTTTTTCGATTTAATGATTTGTTATTTGGAATATCAAAAGTAAAGAAGTTTTTCAATAAGGCAATCGATTGCCTAAATTTATTTGTTTAATATTGCATAAGGCTATGGAAAATAAGAAGCGCACCACAATTCATGATATTGCAAAAAAGTTAAACCTAAACGCATCTTCTGTTTCTAGAGCGTTAAGTGGTAATAGCAATGTAAGTGACGCAACAAAACAACTTATTTTAAAAACGGCTAAAGAGTTAAACTACCGTCAAAATAGTATGGCATCCAACCTAAGGAAAGGTGTTAATCAAACTATCGGCGTAATTGTGCCTCGTATCAACCAAAATTTTTTCTCAAATATAATTGCCGGAATTGAGGAGGTGACTTACCAAAAAGGCTATAACCTGATTATATGTCAATCTAACGAGTCGTATGAACGTGAGGTTAAATGCGTGAATACATTAATTAACCAACATGTAAGCTGTATATTTTTATCCATAAGTGCCGATTTTGAAAACAATGACCACCTTAAATCAATAGCAGAACACGGTATAAAGTTGATTCAATTTGATAGGGTGGATGATGATTTGGATACTTATAAAGTACTTAGTGGAAACGAAGAAGCTGCTTTTGAAGTAGTTTCACACTTAATTGAGCAAGGTTATAAAAGAATTGCTCTATTGGAAGGACCTCAAAATCTTAATATTTTTAGGCAAAGAAAAGCAGGTTATTTAGCAGCTTTAAAAAAATATGGCTTTCCAATTATTGAAGAACTTATTAGAGAAAATGCTTGGACAAGAGAGTTAGGTGCAAAAGCAACTGAAGATTTACTTGGATTACCTGAGCCCCCTGATGCTATTTTTGCTTCCACCTCAGATTTTGCCGCTTTAGGTGTTTTAGATGTAGCACAAATTAGAGGAATTAAAGTCCCTCAACAACTGGGGATTTGTGGATTTTCTAATGAAGATTTTACAGAAATTACACAACCAACCCTAACTACAGTTGAACAGTTTAGTAACGAAATTGGAGAAAATGTTGCCAATCTTTACTTTCAAAAGGTAAAGAAAGTCCCAAGCGATGCCCACAACAAAGTAATTAATATAAAGCCGAAGTTAATCATTAGAAACTCCACGTTAAAGAATAGCTAAGCACTTCAAATAGTATTTTCGTTTTTGTCAAAAGCAAATATTTTAGCTGTAAAATTGTCACACAAATTCAAAAGTGATTTTAGCAAGAGAATACCTTGTTTTTTAGTTTTCCACAATATAAAACACTAGTAATAAGTTGTCTACATGCTTTCACTTCGTTTACGGCAATGGCGTAATTTGGCGTGTGGAAAACTGAAATTCATTTATACCCATAATGAATATAAATTTGAAGAAAACCCCAAAGTTTTTATTTCAATCTCGACAATCTTTTAATTAAATAAAACAATAATGGCAAAAGCTTCTACAAACAAGACTGCAAAAGGCCTCAAATTTGAGCGCTATTTTAGTAAAGAGGGAAAAAATGTTTATGACCTTTTTGACTACGATAAAAGATCTTCTGTAATCAGAAATCCTTCTGGCGATGCAGTTTTTGAAATGAACGATGTAGAAGTTCCGCATAGCTGGTCTCAGGTTGCTACTGATATTCTTGCACAAAAGTATTTCAGAAAAGCAGGTGTTCCACAAGCAGATGGTTCTACCGGTTCTGAAAACAGCATTAAGCAAGTAGCTCACCGTTTGGCTAATTGCTGGAAAATTTGGGGCGAGCGTTACGGTTATTTTGCAACCACTAAAGATGCCGAGGTTTTTTACGATGAATTAGTTTACACGATTGTTGGTCAGTTGGCAGCGCCAAACTCTCCGCAATGGTTCAATACAGGTTTACACTCTTCTTACGGGATTACTGGTGGTCCACAAGGGCACTATTATGTAGATCCTACTACAGAGAACTTAGAAAAATCAACTTCAGCTTATGAGCGTCCACAACCACACGCTTGCTTTATCCTTTCTGTTGAGGATGATTTAGTAAATGAAGGTGGAATCATGGATCTTTGGGTTCGTGAGGCTCGTATCTTTAAATATGGCTCTGGTGTAGGAACAAACTTTTCTCGTATCCGTGGCGAAAGTGAAAAATTAAGTGGTGGAGGTTATTCTTCAGGCTTAATGTCATTCCTTAAAATTGGTGATAGAGCGGCAGGAGCAATCAAATCTGGCGGAACAACAAGAAGAGCCGCCAAAATGGTTTGCTTAGATTTAGATCACCCAGAAATCGAAAGCTTTGTAAACTGGAAAGTGGAAGAAGAGAAAAAAGTTGCAGCTTTAATTGCAGCAGGTTACGCTTCTGATTACGAAGGTGAGGCTTACCGTACCGTTTCAGGTCAAAACTCTAATAATTCAGTTCGTATTCCAAACACTTTCTTCAATGCAATGAAAGAAGGTAAAGGTTGGGATTTAACGGCTCGTTCAGACGGTCGTAGAATGAAAACTGTTGATTCAAATAAACTTTGGGATGATATCGCATTTGCTGCTTGGGCTTGCGCCGATCCTGGTGTTCAGTTTGATACAACCATAAACGAATGGCATACTTGTCCAGAAGGCGGAAGAATCAACGCTTCTAACCCTTGTAGCGAGTACATGTTCTTAGATAATACAGCTTGTAATTTAGCATCTATTAATCTTCGTCATTTCTTCGATTTAAAAACTTTAATTTTTGATGTTAAAGGTTTCGAACATACTTCTCGTTTGTGGACTACAGTTCTAGAGATTTCTGTTTTGATGGCACAATTTCCATCAAAAGAAGTTGCTCAGTTATCATACGATTACAGAACTCTAGGTTTAGGTTATGCCAACTTAGGTTCAATGTTAATGGTTGCTGGTATTCCTTACGATAGCGATAAAGCAAGAGCTATTGGTGGTGCAATTACAGCAATTATGACGGGTACGTCTTACGCTACTTCTGCGGAAATGGCAAGAGAGTTAGGTACCTTCGCTCGTTACGAAGACAATAAAAACAATATGTTACGTGTAATGCGTAACCATAGATATGCGGCTTATAACGCAACCGATGCTTACGAAGGTTTAGAAATAGCGCCTCCGGGAATCGACCAAAAAACTTGTCCTGATTATTTATTATCAGCGGCTTGTAATGCTTGGGATAAAGCAGTTGAAATGGGCGAGAAACACGGTTACCGTAACGCACAAACCACTGTAATTGCTCCAACCGGAACTATTGGTTTGGTAATGGATTGCGATACTACTGGTATCGAGCCTGATTTTGCATTAGTTAAATTCAAGAAATTATCTGGTGGTGGTTATTTCAAAATCATTAACCAAGCGGTTCCTGCAGCGTTAAGAAATTTAAAATACAACGAAGAGGAAATTGAAACCATCGTTAACTACGCAAAAGGTTCAGCAACTATTAAAAAAGCACCTCATGTTAATCCAGATAGCTTAAGAGCTAAAGGATTTACTGATGCTGATTTAGAGAAATTAGACAAAGCAATTGTTTCTGCTTTCGAAATTGGCTTCGCATTTAACGTATGGACTTTAGGCGAAGATTGTTTACAGCGCTTAGGCTTTAAAGCTGAGCAATACAATGCGCCAGACTTTAACGTTTTGAAATCATTAGGTTTCACTCGTACTCAAATTGCTGAAGCAAATGAATTCATTTGTGGAACAATGACCATTGAAGGTGCGCCTTTCTTAAAAGAAGAGCATTATCCAATATTTGATTGTGCTAACAAAAACGGAGCAAAAGGAGTAAGATATATCCACGCTCACGGTCACATCAAAATGATGTCAGCAGCACAGCCTTTCTTATCAGGAGCAATTTCTAAAACCATTAACTTACCTAACGAGGCTAAAGTTGAAGAAATCAAAGAAAGTTACGAGCTATCTTGGAGCTTAGGCTTAAAAGCAAACGCACTTTACCGTGATGGTTGTAAATTATCTCAACCATTATCAACAAAATCTGATACTAAAGAAGATAAGATTGATAGCGTTGAAGAAGTATTAGGTAAAGCAGGTGAGTTGAAATTAAGCGACTTAACTCCAGAACAAGTATTAGAGGCTGCGACAGCAATCTTACAACGTTCAGAAGATACCAACTTTATGCGTCAGCTTTCACGAGTGGTGCAGAAAAAAGTAATGCCTGCTAAACGTAGAGGTTTCACTCAAAAAGCAAGCATTGACGGACAAACTGTTTTCGTTAGAACAGGTGAGTACGGAGATGGAACTTTAGGTGAAATTTTTGTAGACATGCACAAAGAAGGTGCAACTTTCCGTTCATTAATGAACTGTTTTGCAATCGCAGTTTCAGTTGGTTTACAATACGGAGTGCCTTTAGAAGAGTATGTAGAGAAATTTACTTTCACTCGTTTTGAGCCAGCCGGAATGGTTTCTGGTCATGCAAATATTAAATCGGCAACTTCAATTATCGATTATATTTTCAGAATGTTAGGTTATGATTACCTAAACCGTACAGATTTGGTACATGTTATTACTGAGCAAAATGTGGTTACTGATAACCCAACGATGCAAGATAGCGATGTGAATCACGACTCAACTAACGTTTACACGCCAGCTCCTGTTAAAGAAACAACAACAGCAGGTACAAAATCTCAATCTTTTGATTTATCAATGGGTGCACAGTCAGATGCTCCTGCTTGTAGCAGTTGCGGACATACTACCATCCGTTCTGGTACTTGTTACAAATGCTTAAACTGCGGAACTTCAATGGGATGTTCTTAAGATTAGAATATAAATTATAGATTTTCAAAAGGCTGTCTCAAAATAATTGAGATAGCCTTTTTTTATGTTAAATTTCCGCTTTTAACGTAGCCTGTTTGTTTTTAAAAAATGTTGTCTATAAATTGTCGGATCTAACTATGTATTAGAGATAAGCATAAGTAGGTGTCGTTTTTTGTAAATTGAAATTGGTATCGAAAATGACGAACTTCACGAGCGCCTATTCGTAAGAACTTGTGATTAAATTATTATAAATAAGATGGGTAAAATCGGATTACACTGGCAGATTATTATAGGTATTCTTTTAGGAATTATATTAGGGGTTTCACTCATTCAGTTCAATTGGGGTAATCAATTTATCGTAGATTGGATTAAACCATTTGGAACTATTTTTATAAATCTTTTGAAACTAATAGCGATACCCTTGATTGTTGTTTCGTTGATTAAAGGAGTAACTGATTTAAAGGATATCACCCAATTATCCTCCATGGGATTAAAGACGTTTGCTATTTATTTAGTAACCACCGTTTTTTCTATTTCTATTGGCTTAATAATCGTAAATGCGATCAAACCTGGAAGTTTTATCTCGGAAAGTACACGGACAGAAATGATAGCAAGTTTTGGCGGGGAGGTTGGCGAAAAAGTGGCAACAGCTTCTTTGACTAAAGACCGTGGTCCGTTACAAGCTTTAATAGATATTGTGCCTGAAAACCTTGTTTTTTCTGCATCAAATAATGGCAATATGCTACAAATCATATTCTTCGCTTTATTATTCGGGATAAGTATGTTAATGTTGCCTAACAGCAAAACCGAAGTTCTGAAAAAAGTATTTGAAGCAGGAAATGATGTGGTATTAAAAATAGTTGATATCATTATGCTTTTTGCCCCTTTTGGAGTTTTTGCATTAATGGCTACGTTAGTTGCTGAATCTCCTTCTGTTGATATTTTTAAGGCATTAGCTGCCTATAGTTTGACTGTATTACTTGGACTGCTTTTGCTTGTTTATGGTTTTTATGCGCTAATGCTTAAATTTTTTGGGGGTATAGGTCTCATTAGTTTTTATAAAAATTTAGCTCCTGCACAATTGGTGGCCTTTTCAACAAGTTCTAGTGCGGCTACTTTGCCCGTAACCATGGAGTGTGTTGAAGAAAGAATAGGTGTTCATAAAGAAGTTAGTAGTTTCGTCCTCCCGATAGGTGCTACGGTAAATATGGATGGTACAAGTCTTTACCAAGGTGTAGCGGCAGTCTTTATTGCTCAGGTGCTTGGTTACGACTTAAGCTTAGGTGATCAGTTGTCAATTTTGCTAACTGCTACGCTAGCTTCCTTAGGTTCAGCAGCGGTTCCAGGTGCCGGAATCTTAATGTTGGTTATTGTTCTTGAATCAATTGGTATCAATCCGGCTGGTATCGCCTTGATTTTTGCGGTAGATCGTCCGTTGGATATGTTGCGGACAGCCACAAATGTAACTGGTGACGCAATGGTCGCTGTAATTGTTAATAAAATTTCCGGAAAAAACTTAACACCCATTACATCTGAGCAAGAAAATTAATTCGATTTTGTTCTAATTGGGTTGATTTATTGATCCAAATGATGGCTAATAATGAAGAAATTTATTCCGTGAGAAAACACTGTCTGAAACCCTAATTAATCACCAGATCTAAAACCTAAATCGGTAACAAAGTGGTGTTTTTAATCTCAGACATCACAAATGTGCTATGTATATGCGCCACAGTGGGTAAAACCGATAATTTTTGTTGATAAAAGGTATTATAGCTTTCCATGTCTTTGCTTAATACTTTTAATAGATAATCATACCCCCCAGATACTACATTACATTCTACTACCTCGGGAAATTTTAAAATACTTTCTTCAAAATCTGAAAAATTAGATTTCGTTTGTTTATCTAAAGTGATGTTGCAGAAAACAACAAGATTGGCATTAACTAGGCTCTTATTAATCAGGGTAACATATTTCTCAATAACCCCTTGACGCTCCATTCTCTTAATGCGGTCATGTACTGGCGTTACCGAAAGATTGATTTTTTGGGAGATATCTTTGAAGGTAAGGTGAGCATTTTCTTGCAGAAGTCTTAATATTTTGATGTCCGTTTGATCTATCATAAATGTGATTTAGAAAAATTTTCTACCTAAGACTAAAACGGCTTTAAATAGCTCATGTTTTTTCTTAAAAACAGGGTGAAAAGTAATGATATATTCTTATTTTTTATAGGCTAAGCAAAAATAATTTCTTTGTAATAAGTTTGCGCCAATAAATAGCAAACAATGATAGTAGGGATTCCTAAAGAAATAAAAAACAATGAAAGTCGCGTAGCTATGACACCAGCTGGCGTTAAGAGTTTTGTTAACCAAAAGCATAGCGTTTTTGTACAAAAAAGTGCAGGAGAAGGAAGTGGCTTTTCCGATGAGGAATATCGACTAGCTGGGGCAACAATATTAGACACTATTGAAGAGGTTTATGATGTTGCAGAGATGATCTGTAAAGTAAAAGAACCCATTAAAGAAGAGTATGATTTAATTAAAGAAAATCAGCTATTATTTACCTACTTCCATTTTGCTTCATCCAGAGCTTTAACAGAGGCTATGGTAGCGAGAAAAGCAGTTTGTTTAGCCTACGAGACTGTAGAAATGGAGGATAGATCTTTACCTCTTTTAATTCCAATGTCTGAAGTGGCAGGGAGAATGGCTATCCAAGAAGGAGCCAAATACCTAGGAAAACCTACAGGCGGAAGAGGAGTGTTGTTAGGCGGTGTTCCGGGTGTTAAGCCCGCAAATGTTTTAATTTTAGGTGGAGGAATTGTTGGAACAGAAGCTGCAAAGATGGCCGCAGGCTTAGGAGCAAATGTCACGATTATGGATGTGAACTTGAAGCGCTTACGTTATTTAAATGATGTATTGCCTGCGAACGTTAATACTGTAGTAGCAAATCCTTACCAAATTGAAGAAACGATTAAAACTGCTGATTTAATTATTGGTGCAGTTTTAATTCCAGGAGGCAAAGCACCGCATTTAATCACAAAAGATATGCTTAAGCTAATGAGACCAGGTACAGTTTTGGTTGATGTAGCAGTTGACCAAGGTGGTTGTATCGAAACTTGTAAGCCTACCACACATGAAAATCCTATCTACATAATTGATAATATTGTACATTATTGCGTTTCAAATATGCCAGGGGCTGTGCCTTACACTTCTACAATGGCCTTAACAAACGCAACTTTACCCTATGCTTTGCAATTAGCAAATAAAGGGTGGCGAGTAGCTTGTACAGATAATGAAGAATTAAGAAAAGGATTGAATATTGTAGTAGGAAAAGTAGTGTATAAAGGAGTAGCGGACGCTTTCGACCTACCTTTTGTTGAGCTTTTTTAATGACGATATAATATTACCGGTTCAATCTAAAAATCCTTATATAAAAAATCCGATTTTGAATACTTAAATTCAAAATCGGATTAAAACTAAATCAAAAACTATCTTTTATCTACTCGGTCTGCCTCCACTTCTTGATGAAGAACTGTTAGAGCTAGACGAAGAAGGGCTGCTTGAATGGGTAGTACTTCTACTTGTAGAACTACTCTGCGTACTTGGTGTACTTCTTTCAACACTTTGCGGACGGCTACTTGTACTTGGTGCTGTACTTCTTGATGAAGAAGAAGATGAGCTACCACTGCTTCTAGTTGATTCGGTTCTTACTACAGGCGCATTAGAGCTTGGTGTTGCTGTACGCTCAGGTCTGTTTGAAGAACTACTCGTAGAAGTTCTACCGTTTTCCGTACGGGTTGCACTACTAGAAGATCTACTATCAGTAGTACTTGTTCCAGCTCTTTCTGGTCTTGTATAAGAAGAGTTTGAACTCGTTCTATCCACCGTACTTGAGGTTCTTGTGCTGCTATTATCAGTTCTACTTGGTCTCGTTGTATTACTTGCAATAGTCGTTCTTGGTGCAGAATTTCCGCTTCTATCAACACTTGGTCTGTATATATTCACTTCACCACGAGTAACCCTATCAGAACCAGGTCTGTTATTATCTGCTACTCTATATACAGTTACATTACTACGTGTCGCTCTTCTCACATCATCTCTACCAGGACCGCTGTAATATTTCACTCTGTTATTAGTATAAACATTGTTAATGATAGTAGTGTTATTTACAATGTAAACGTTTCTTCTTGGCTCCCAATACCTAGTATAAGATGGGTAGTAAATACATCTTTGTGGGATAAATACCCAATAGTTATCAGGCACATAATGACGTCTGCCGATATTAATATTAATGCTTATTCTAGGTATTCTAGGTGCTAATGGAGCCCATCCGTAATATCCACCACCAGTTCTCCAGGTTACCCAAGCAGGTCCCCATTCTGTATCCGGTGTCCAAATCCAGCCATCATATTTATCATAAAACCATCTTCCGTAATGGAAAGGAGCCCAACCCCATTCATAATCAGAAACCCAAGTATTACCATATTCGGTCATCACCCAACGTCCGTTGGTGTAATAAGGTCTAAAATCACGTCCTACGTTTGGTCGCCATACATATCCGTAATCTGCGTTGTCTATCCAATCACCATGGTAAGAAAGTTCATCATAAAACACTTGTAAACTTATCCCTTTATCAGGACGAGCTTGTGTTGTTTGAGAGGTGAAGCTTATCAATATAAATGTTATACCAAAAGCCCATGCTATTTTTTTTATGCTGTTGCTCATGTTTTCTAAGTTTTAAATCGGTTAACTAATCAATTAACGCTTCAGAATTTTATTTAATATGTGGTGTTTAAAATGTGACAAATCAATCATAAAAAAGAACACATTATTAATAATCTGATAAAGAACATATTCGCCTTTGCGAGGGGTTATATTTATAAGACGACGGGAGTTGCAAAAAGGTGTCAGATAAAATAACCTTATATAGTATAGAGCTTTTTAAAAGCAAATGGTTTAATTTGTAACATGGCAAAAGGCACACTATACCTCATCCCGGTAGTGATGGCAGAAGGCGCAGAGCAAAAATCTTTGACACCTTTTCTATCGCAAACCATCAATGAAATCAATGAATACATTGTTGAAAACGAAAAAACAGCAAGGCGTTGTTTAAAAGCGGCAGGCTTAACTACTCCACAAAGTGAGTTGGTTATCCATGATTACGGTAAGCACCAAAGGGGAGGCAGTTTAAAACCTTATTTCCAAGGCTTAGAAGCTGGAAAAGATGTCGGGTTGATGAGTGAGGCCGGTTGCCCAGGAGTTGCAGATCCAGGAGCGGAGATTGTTGCCGAAGCACATAAAAGAGGAATAAAAGTGGTGCCTTTGGTTGGCCCGAGTTCTTTGCTTTTGGCCTTAATGGGTTCTGGCTTTAACGGACAAAGTTTTGCTTTTCAAGGCTATGTACCGATTGATAAAACTGCTAGAATAAAAAGGATTAAAGAATTAGAAGGTTTTGCCGAACGATTTAAGCAAACACAATTGTTTATTGAAACTCCTTTCAGAAACAACCCTTTGTTAGGTGATATTTTAGCGAGTTGTAAAAAAGATACTAAACTGTGTATTGCATCAAACCTTACTGCCGAAAATGAGTTTTTGCAAACAAAAAATATTTTTGAGTGGAAAAACGAAAAAATAGATTTACATAAACAACCTACGATATTCCTTTTGTATAGGGAAAGATGAGAATTCCAACACCGTCAGATGTTTTAATAATTTGCGTTAGTCCGGTTTCGTTGGCCTTTGCTACTCTTTTAGCAAAAGGAGGCTTAAATGTTTTGGTAATTGATCAAACAGAAAGCCAGACCTTCGAAAATACTGAAACGTTAAATTTGAGTGCTTACAGTGTTGAAATATTAAAGCAACACGGCTTTAAGCTTGATGATAAAACTACTGAAGATGGTTTTACAGAGCAAAGCTTAAGTTTATTAGCACATAGCCTGTGTTGTGTAATTTGGCGAACAAAATTTTTAGACGCTACCGGAAAAGAAGTTCGATTATTAGAGTCGGAGGTTGTGCAGTTGCATCATACTGATTTTATTTTCAAGCTTGATGATTTGGTTATTGATGTCACTAATGATGAAGCAAACTTCCGAAATATTTTTGCTTTAGCTTGGCGGGTAATCTATGTAAAGCTTAAGAAAATCAATCCTTTTATATTGCATTCCTTTGAGAAAGAAAAGGATTTAATAGCAACGTTTTATCTTCGGAAAAACGAGACTGGATTTTTAAATAAATGGTTAACGAAGTTAAATCCATTAAAATACAATACTTTAAGGCTTACCGATAGTCCTATTAATTTACATTTAAGTCAGCAAAGAGTCTTAGAAGCTGGTCAAGTTTTGCCTAATCTTCCGTTTTTTGATGAAAAGCTAAAGCAGTCTAGCTCTTTGCACAATTGGTGTAGCTATCAGCATTTTTCGATGATTATTTTCGGAAGCATAAACCCACAATATTTGTTCAATATTGCCAAATGGGTACAACTAAACTTCAATATTAAGGCTTATTATATTCCTTTTAGCGAGCGCAATCAAGAGCTTTTCAAAACATTAGAAATCTCGGAAACGGAAAAACGCACACTTATTATTAGACCGGATAAATACATTTGTATGATCAATGATACGGTTGAAACGGATATCATTGATAATTATTTACGCAATGTTTTGATGATGATCCCGGATGGGGAGTAGCGAAGATTAAAGTTTACCACTCTAAGGGCATAACTATAAAATGTGATGTTTCACTCCATTCAACTTGACGACATTTTTCATTTCCATTCCGTCAATGCTGACGATAGGAAGCATCTCACTCGCAAGGTTGCCATATTCACAGAAACTCATTAAGACTTACGATTTTATGAAATTCGTAAACCTGCTTTACTGGTTATAGTATACCGTGTTTCTCCATTTAGCTCTGTGTCCTTTGCGTTCTCTGTGGTTAAAATAAAGCAAATGCAAAGTTCTCCGATTTACTTCAAATAACAAACTTCTCCATATAATGTGCAAAAATCAGGTTTTAAATTGTGGCTAAATTCTCCATCTTCGTATCTTCAAAAAAACAAAAAACCATGTCAGAACAACATATCTTTTTAGTTGCGCAAGAATTAAACGTTGGAAGCAAGCAGGTGCAAGCCACTTTAAACCTACTTGATGAAGGTGCAACAGTTCCGTTTATATCAAGATACCGTAAAGAAATGACTGGCAGTTTAGATGAAGTACAGGTTGCTGCAGTCCGAGACCGTATTCAGCAATTAAGAGATTTAGATAAACGAAAAGAAGCTATTCTAAAATCAATTGATGAGCAAGGGAAGCTTACTGATGAATTAAAAGCAACAGTTTTAGCCGCTGAAACTATGACGCTTTTGGAGGATATTTATTTACCCTATAAACAAAAACGTAAAACCAAAGCTTCCATGGCTCGCGAAAAGGGTTTAGAACCATTAGCTTTAAGTGTTTTTGAGCAAAACCGAAACAACCCTGAAGATGAAGCAGATAAGTTTATTGATGCGGAGAAAGGCGTAAATACTACTATAGAAGCACTGCAAGGAGCAAGAGATATTATTGCAGAAATGATTGCTGAAAATGCAGATGCCCGCTTTGCTTTAAGAAACCTATTTTTTGATAAAGGGACTTATAAAGCAGTAGTGCTTAAAGGAAAAGAGCAAGAAGGAATAAAATATAAAGATTATTTTGACTGGAGCGAACCGATGAAAACTGCGCCATCACACCGTATTCTGGCCATGCGTCGTGGAGAAAAAGAACTGGTTTTAAAGTTGGATGCCTTACCAGACGAAGAAGCCGCGGTGAGTATTTTAGAGCGTCAGTTCATTAAAGGCAATAACAAAAAAAGTGCAGAGGTGAAACAAGCTTTAGATGATAGCTATAAGCGATTGTTGAAGCCTTCAATGGAAACAGAAACCCGCTTAAAATCAAAACAATTAGCAGATGAAGAAGCTATCAGAGTTTTTGCAGAAAATGCCCGTCAATTATTATTAGCCGCACCAATTGGGCAAAAAAGAGTTTTAGCTTTAGACCCAGGCTTTAGAACTGGCTGTAAGTTGGTTTGTTTAGATGAGCAAGGCAAATTATTAGAAAACACCACCATTTACCCCCATACGGGTGCCGGCGTAGCAAAAGAAGCTGCACAAACTTTAAAACATTTGTGTGAGAAATATAAAATGGAGGCTATTGCCATTGGTAATGGAACTGCCAGTAGAGAAACTGAAGATTTTGTAAAAGCACAAAATTTAGAAGATGTGCTGATAGTGATGGTGAACGAAAGTGGTGCGTCAATTTATTCGGCATCTGATACTGCAAGAGAGGAATTTCCAAATCATGATATTACTGTTAGAGGTGCTGTTTCTATTGGACGTAGAATGATGGATCCACTGGCCGAATTGGTGAAAATTGACCCAAAATCTATCGGTGTTGGTCAATACCAGCATGACGTGGATCAGAATAAATTACAAACTTCTTTGGATGATACCGTTGTGAGTTGTGTAAACGCTGTAGGTGTGGAGCTAAATACAGCTTCTAAGCAGATTTTAGCTTATGTATCTGGTCTTGGGCCACAACTGGCGCAAAATATTGTGGATTACCGAAATTTACATGGCGCATTTAAAAATAGAGCGTCGCTGAAAAAGGTTGCCCGTTTAGGCGATAAAGCTTTTGAGCAGGCCGCTGGTTTTTTAAGAATCAGAAACGGTGAACATCCTTTAGATGCCAGTGCAGTTCACCCAGAGCGATACAGGTTAGTAGAGCAAATGGCAAAAGATTTAAACTGTAAGGTTGGAGACTTGTTAGAAGATGCCAAGCTGAGACAAGAAATTGACTTGAAAAAATATGTTTCTGAGGAAGTGGGCTTGCCAACCTTACAAGACATAGTTGCAGAATTAGCAAAACCCGGACGTGACCCGCGTGAGCAATTTGAAGCTTTTGCTTTTGCAGACGGCATCAATAAAATTGATGATTTAAAACCCGGAATGAAATTGCCAGGTATTGTAACTAACATTACCAATTTCGGTGCTTTTGTAGATATAGGTGTTCATCAAGACGGATTGGTGCATTTAAGCCAGATGGCTGATAAATTTATTTCGAACCCAAACGAAGTGGTGAAAGTATCACAAAGGGTGCAGGTAACTGTGGTTGATGTGGATGCTGCTCGTAAAAGAATTTCGTTAACGATGAAATCTGGCGAGAAAAAAGCGGTGGAACCAAAAGAACGGAAACCTGTGGTTAATCAAAAACCACAGCCTCGTAAACCAGAACAAAATTTCAAGAAAAAAGAAGTTGCACCAAAACCTTCGGAAGGAGATATGGCTACTAAATTAGCGGCTTTAATGGGGAAATTTAAATAAAAATGTAGGTGTCTTTAGCTAAAAAGAGGGTCTCTACTTCTTTGACTTCGAAGTAGGAGAAAAATCAACCCTGTTTGTAAGAGCCTGTCTACTTTAGGTAGGTTTTTACCAGAGCTGACGAATCGCTTAAGCTAAATGATTTTGAAGAGGGGAGCTTAAAATTTAAAGAAGTAACCAATCCCTGCGAAAACAGCTCCGGCTAGGGAGATTAAAAAGGCAGAACGACCAAAAACAAAACCCATAATTCCGCCCAATAATACTAATACCAAACCAGCCCACATCAGGTTTTTACCACGTTGCTGTTTTTCTGCAGACTTCTGCTCTATTTCGGGGTTATTCTTTTTAATATCGTTAAACGCCATTTCCCTTATTTCCGAAGCAGAAGGACTTGGGCCAAAAGAAGCTGCGTTTTTACCAGCTTTTAAAGCCTTAGAATTTAATGGTATTTTTAATGATGAGTTTAATTTTTCGGCATCAGAAACAGCAGAAGTAACCACTTTAGGTTGGTTTACAACTACAGGCTTCTTTTTCGCAGTTAAAGTTGTGGTATTGCTTGCCTTAAAATGTTTTGTATGGGTACTTTGACTTTTATTAATATTTTTTTGAAGTGGACGCTGTTTGTTAGTAAAAGATTTAACCTTGGTTTCTTCTGGTGCGAAAAAACCGCTCGATTCGGGGTAATAAAGTACCGTATCTTTTGACTTTAACTGCCAAACCATACTTACTCTACGAACTTCGTCACTGTATGGAGCGCTATTTTTAGCCAATTGTATCTTCTCTGGGTTGATTTTAACCCACTCAAAATTGGTTGTTGCGCATCCTGTAGCTAACAGCATGGCAATAAAACCAAATATGTATTTTCCTATTTTAATTATCATGCGATAAAATAACTTAAGAGAAGATTGTGCCAAAAGCTAATTATGCGTAAAACATACATTTTGCGCATAATTAGCTAATTTAATATTTATTTATAGGTAATCATATTACCCAAAAATCTACAATAAGTCAAACCCAATATCTTTTCTAAAGGTTGCCCCGTCGTAATAAATACGTCCAGCATCTGAAGTTGCCTGTTGCAAGGCATCAAACATATTGTCTTGTAAGGTGGTCACTGCCAAAACTCTACCGCCTTTAGTTTTTACTATACCGTTATCCAGTTCTGTACCGGCGTGAAAAACAATACTTTCTTTAATGTTTTCTAAACCAGTAATGGATTTTCCGTTAATATACTCTCCTGGGTAACCCGCAGAAACTAACATTACCGTAGCGGCCGTTTTATCAGATATTTTTAAAGTATAATCAGCCACCTTTTCATCGGCAACAGCCTTTAATAATTCTAAAAAGTCACTTTCTATCCTTGGTAAAACGCTTTCCGTTTCTGGATCGCCCATACGGCAATTGTATTCAATAACATTAGGATGCCCATTTGTATTCATCAAACCAATAAAAATAAACCCTTTATAATGAATGTTATCAGCCTGTAAGCCTTTAATAGTTGGGATAACTACCAATTCTTCCACCTTTTTGATAAAGGCTTCATCTGCAAATGGAACCGGAGAAATAGAACCCATTCCACCAGTATTTAAACCGGTATCGCCTTCGCCAATGCGTTTGTAATCTTTTGCAGATGGTAAAATCACGTAATCTTTTCCATCAGTAACAACAAAAACAGAAAGCTCAATACCTGTCAAAAACTCCTCAATTACCACTTTTGAGCTGGCGTCACCAAATTTCGCTTCGGCAAGCATCAAACGTAATTCTTCTTGTGCTTCTGCTAATGTAGTACAAATTAAAACACCTTTACCGGCAGCCAAACCATCGGCTTTAAGCACAACAGGCATTGGATGATGTTTTAAATAAGTTAACCCTTGCTTTAAAGTGTCAACCGTAAAAGTTTGCGATGCCGCTGTCGGGATACCGTGTTTCTCCATAAAAATTTTAGAGAAATCCTTGCTTCCTTCTAACTGTGCGCCATCTTGTTTAGGACCAATAACCGGTACTTTTTTTAAATCATCATCAGCCAAAAAATAGTCATGAATACCTTTTACCAATGGTTCTTCTGGGCCAACTAAAACTAAATCAACACGATTAGCTAACACAAAAGCTTTAATGCCGTCAAAATCTGTAACTTTTAAGGGTACATTTTTTCCGTAAGCACCAGTTCCAGCATTTCCAGGAGCAATAAAAAGTTGGTCGCACAAAGCGCTTTGGCTTATTTTCCAGGCAAAAGTACTTTCCCTTCCGCCAGATCCAAGTATCAAAATATTCATACCCCAAAAATAGGATAAGATATGTACAACAAAAACGTAAATGTTAATTAAATAGCTTCTTTTTTTTAGAAGAGCAGGTTTCTTCGCAATTTTTAGCGTCAGTCGGGCTTTTCACTAAAGCCCTTCACTGCATTTCGGGGCTACCGTTGCAATCCCGTATAAGTATTTCGGCTTTTGCATTAATAAAAAAAGCTTGGGTTTGTGGTGAAAAACATATTTTCCATTGATGAATTTTAGAACTAAGAAAACTGATAATTGTGTTAGAATTTAATAGTTAGTAAGCTTTAAATAAGTTAAGCTAATTTTTTGAACCAAAAACCAAAATGGTCACTATTTAAGAAAACCAAAATCAATTAGAAAATACCTTCTAGCAATGCTTAAAGCAGTTAATTTAATTTTGAGGTTGATAAAAAAAACATCTTTAAAATGAGTTATTCAACAGGTAATTATTAATGTTTTGATAAACAAATTTGTAAATTGCCCGCCCGTAAAAAAGTAACATTATGACAGATACATTAGCTATCAAGGTAACAAAAATTGCTACATCAAAACTTTCGGAGGTTGATTTCGAGAATCTTCCTTTCGGTAAAATATTTTCTGACCATATGCTTACTGCTGATTATGCAGACGGCGAATGGAAAAATTTTGAGATAGTCCCTTACGGAAATATTAGTGTTAGTCCTGCAATTTCATCTTTACATTACGGACAGGCTTTTTTTGAAGGTTTAAAAGCTTATAAAAATGATGATGGAAAAATTTCAGTTTTCCGTCCGGATAAAAATGCAAAGCGTTTTAACAAATCTGCAGAACGTATGTGTATGCCCGCTTTGCCCGAGGAACTTTTTATCCAAAGCATTGCAGCGGTGGTAGATATGGATAGAGATTGGGTTCCTAGTAAAAAGGATTATACGCTTTACATTCGTCCATATATGTTTGCTACAGATCCTTATTTAGGAGTAGCGCCATCAACCACTTATAAATTTATGATTTTACTTTGCCCAACTGGCAAGTACTTCTCAAAAAACTTGAGTGTTAAAATAGAAACAGAATATACTCGTTCTGCCGAAGGTGGATTTGGCTATGCTAAAGCGGCCGGAAACTATGCTGGGTCATTATATCCTGGTAAAAAAGCGGCTGAACAAGGCTTCGATCAAATATTATGGACAGATGCAAAAACCCACGAATATGTAGAAGAAATGGGTGCTGCAAATGCCATGTTTGTAATTGATGGTAAATTAATTACTCCATCAACCAGAGATACTATTTTAGATGGAGTTACTCGTGATAGCATTATCACTTTAGCAAAGGAGTGGGGAATGGAAGTTGAAGAGCGTAGAATTCCTGTTGCCGAAGTTTTAAAGGCCATAGAAGATGGAACTTGTACTGATGCTTTTGGAGCAGGAACTGCGGCTGTTATTGCTTCTGTTGCAGATATCACCTACAATGGGAAAGTTTATACTTTGCCAAATCCAGATGAAAGTGTTTTTGCAAATAAAATGAGAAATGCCATGGATGATATCAAATATGGTAGAGTTGAGGATACCCGTAACTGGAACCTTATTGTATAATTTCTTTAGAAATTCTTTTAAAAGGGTCGTTCATATTGAACGACCCTTTTTTTGTGGCATTTAAAATGATTTTTGAAAACATTATAATTAAGAATTAAAATGCTATGCTTGCATAATAAAATTTTTTATATTTGGTTTTAATGATGTACGCATCATCAGTCTTATCATCTCAATTAAACTAAACCACAAACCATGGATTTCCAATTATCAGAAGAGCATTTAATGATTCAGCAAGCTGCCAGAGATTTTGCCCAGACAGAATTGAAACCAGGTGTAATTGAAAGGGATGAGCACCAAAAATTTCCGACTGAACAGATAAAAAAACTGGGAGAGCTAGGCTTTTTAGGAATGATGGTTGATCCAAAATACGGCGGTGCAGGCATGGATACCATTTCTTATGTGTTGGTAATGGAAGAGCTTTCTAAAATTGATGCTTCGGCATCTGTAGTGGTTTCTGCAAATAATTCTTTAGTGTGTTTTGGCTTAGAAAAATATGGGTCTGAAGCGCAGAAAGAGAAATACTTAAAGCCTTTGGCCACCGGAGAAAAGTTAGGTGCATTTGCGTTATCAGAGCCAGAAGCAGGTTCCGATGCCTCCTCACAACACACTACGGCTGTTGATATGGGCGATTACTATTTATTAAATGGCACTAAAAACTGGATTACAAACGGAAGTTCTGCTTCTACTTATTTGATAATTGCACAAACTGACGCTACAAAAGGCAGTCATGGAATAAATGTATTGATTGTTGAAAAAGGGATGGAAGGTTTTACAATCGGGCCAAAAGAAAATAAATTAGGTATACGAGGTTCAGATACACACTCACTAATGTTTAATGATGTTAAAGTGCCAAAAGAAAACCGTATTGGAGAAGACGGTTTTGGGTTTAAGTTTGCCATGGAAACTTTAGAAGGTGGTAGAATTGGCATTGCAGCACAAGCTTTAGGTATTGCTTCTGGAGCATATGAGCTAGCACTTGCCTATTCAAAAGAAAGAAAGACTTTTGGAAAACCGATTGCACACCACCAGGCTATTGCCTTTAAAATAGCAGATATGGCTACAGAAATTGAAGCAGCTCGATTATTAGTAATCAAAGCCGCGTGGTTAAAAGACCAAGGTTTACCTTACGATAAAGCAAGTTCAATGGCTAAACTTTTTGCATCTGATGTGGCTATGAAAACAACTGTTGAAGCTGTACAGATACATGGTGGCTATGGTTTTGTTAAAGAGTATCATGTAGAACGTTTAATGCGTGATGCCAAAATCACTCAGATTTATGAGGGAACATCCGAAATTCAGAAAATAGTTATATCCAGAAGTGTTTTAAAATAGTTGTTAGATAAACTATATTTATTGCATGAAAAACATCCGGTCGATTTTAAATTTACTATTAATAGGAATTATACTATTGAGTGCTTGCGATAAGCCTTCGGCTAAATTTAATGCCGGCATATGGCGTGGTGCTTTAATTACAAAATCGGGACAGGAAATACCCTTCAATTTCGAAGTAAAAGATAGTGCTAGCCGCTACACAATTACTATCATGAACGGCGAAGAGCGTTTTAAAGTAGATGAAATTACCAGAGTAGGAGATTCTATCCATATAAAAATGCCTTTATATAACTCAGAAATAAACGGTGTTATTTTGGATGATAAAATTGATGGAGTTTGGATTAAGCACCTTGTTGATAAAGATGTAGCAATGAAGTTTTACGCCAAAGCCAATTCAAAATGGCGAATTAGTGAGCAAGTTGTAAAAGGCAGGTTTAACGTCAACGGAAAGTGGAGAACAACTTTTATTAGTGAAGATGGAAAAGATACTACCCAAGCAATTGGCGAGTTTGTACAAAACAAATCGAAAGTTACAGGTACTTTTTTAACTGCAACTGGTGATTACCGCTATTTAGAAGGCGCACTTGATGCCAATAAACTCTCTCTGTCCACTTTTGATGGCACTAGTGCGTATTTGTTTACCGCAACAGTTAACCCTGATAGCACTTTAACAAATGGCAAGTTCTACGCTGGTTTCTCTTATACCGAAAACTTTACTGCAGAACGGGACTCTACAGTTACATTGCCAGATGCATATTCGCTAACTTATTTAAAAGACAAAAACAGCAAAATAGATTTTAGTTTTAAAAATTTAGATGGAGAGCAGGTTTCTTTAACTGATGCTCAGTTCCAAAACAAAGTTGTTGTTTTACAAATTTTGGGTACGTGGTGCCCAAACTGTATGGATGAAACGGCTTATTTGGCCAGTTTTTATGAGAAGTACAAGAGCAAATATGTGGAAGTATTGGGCTTAGCTTATGAAAGAACAAAGGATTTCGAGAAATCAAAAGCTAACTTAGAACAGGTAAAGAAACGGTTCAATGTAAATTACCCACTTTTAATTACGGGCTTTAAAAGCTCCGAAGCTTCTGCTAGTTTACCCATGTTAAATAAGGTAATGGCTTTCCCTACTTTGATAATTATTGATAAAAAAGGAAATGTACGTAAAATACATACTGGTTTTAATGGTCCCGGAACAGGGAAGCACTATTTAGAATTTATTAAAGAATTTGAAAGTTTGATTAATAATCTAGTTCAAGAGTAGGTTTTAACTTAGTAAATAATTGCCTATAGACTACTATAATGTAGCGAGTTCTATAGCAATTTTGACTCTAATTAATAAGCTCTGGATTTACCCCGAGGTTATTAATATTTAAAATGGCTTTGGCTCTAACCTGCATTTACAGCAGGCACAACTGCTACAGTTAACCTACTCACACAGCTTAACTTCCCTTTATCGTTGTAGATTTTAATATCCCAGACATGGGTTTTACCGCCAATATGTAATGGTGTACAAATTCCGGTTACAAAACCATCTTTTACAGGGCGTAAATGATTGGCATTAACCTCTAAACCTACACCCATATTTTTTTCTGCGTTTAGCACTAAGTTACTGGCTACGCTACCTAAAGTTTCTGCCAAAACTACGTTTGCTCCACCATGTAAAATACCAACGGGTTGATGTGTTTTTGCATTCACTGGCATTGTTGCTTTAATAAAATTGTCGCCAATTTCTGTAAACTCAATTCCAAGAAAAGCCGCTAAGTGATTAGCGTGGCGGTTGTTTAATGCCGCCACACTTGGTTCTTTAAACCAAATCATTTTTTAAGATATAGTTCTTTTAATACGTTAAAGTGGTGCTCAATATGACCGTAAATGATAAAAAGCAAAGCACCGGCAGAAACCGTTTCTCCGTTTGCAGTTCCTTTTTTCTTCATGTCTTCATCAGATAAAGATTTAAAGAAAAATAAATTTGATTGGCGTAACATCACCAATTCGTCTACTAAATCACTGTAAGTATATTTATCAATATTGGTGTTAGCTACCAAAGCATCTTGATCAAAGCCTGGCAAATCTGTTTGGTCATTACGGGAAATACGCAAAGCTCTGTAAGTCATTATTCGCTCGGTATCTATTAAATGTGAAAGCACTTCTTTTACTGTCCATTTACCTTCTGCATAAGCATGGTCGTATTTTTTCTCTGGGATATCTGCTAAAAAATCATCAATAGCATTTAGCTGATTTTTTAAGCGACGCATAATAGGCTGGTTGCCGGCAGATGCCAGTTGTATATACTTTTCGTAAAATGGTGCGTATTCGTTAGCTAGTGGTTGGTACATAGTTTAAACTACTTTTTATAATTATTCTAAATGTTGTTCCTTTTCCTATTTCGGACTCTTTTACAAAGATATGTCCGTTGTGGTAATTTTCAATTATTCTTTTGGTAAGTGATAATCCCAATCCCCATCCTCTTTTTCTAGTGGTAAAACCAGGCTGAAAAATGGCATCGAATTTTGAGCGGGGAATTCCCTTACCAGTGTCGGTAATATCTACAAATATCTGCTCTTTCGCAATATTTTCCACAATGTTTACAGATATTTTACCATCGCCTCCAATGGCATTTACTGCATTCTTTAATATGTTTTCAACTACCCAATCAAACAATGGAATGTTTAATAAAGCTTCTTGGTGTTCGTCTCCTGTAACTTCAAAGCTTATTTTATCACTTACGCGTACGCTGAAATAATCTACATAATCTTTAATAGTCTCATAAACAGAATGGCTGGTAAGCACTGGGCGAGAGCCAATTTTAGAAAACCTATCCGCAACTATCTCCAAACGTTTCACATCGTTTTCCATCTGCAAAATTAATGGATCTTTTTCTGCATCAAACTTGCTTTTTAAAAGTTCTATCCAGGCCATTAATGATGATATTGGTGTGCCCAATTGGTGTGCAGTTTCTTTTGCCAAACCCACCCAAACTTGATTTTGTTCAGTCCGCCTTGATGAGCTAAATATAAGATATGCGGTAATTAAAAAAAGCGCAATTACGCTGAGCTGTATATAGGGGAAAATGCGTAATTGGGTTAATAAAAAGCTGTCTTTATAATATACATAATTGACCGTACCGTTCATCATTTCTATCGGAATAGGATCGTGTTGGGCTTTCATACTTTTTAATTCTCGTAAAAAGTACTTTGGGTCGTAGTCTTTGTCTGTATCTGATTTATAATATGTTTTGGTGGTGTCTAAAGCGGTATAAACAATGATAGAGTCTTTGTCATTAGTGACAATTGCAGGTACTACTAAACTGTCTTTTACGGTAAAAAGGTAGTTCATCATCTCCTCATTATCCGTTTCAAACATTTTTTGAAAACTTTGGCTCCAGACTTCGGCTCGGGTACGTTCAGATTCTGAAATACCACGCACCAATAAATCCGTATACCATAAAGAAGTTGCTGCAATAACCACTGCGCCAATTAGTAGAAAATATTTCCACCTTCGCTTATTTTCGTAAAGACTCATTAAAAAGTTAAAAGTAGAAAGTCTAAAGTAGCAAGTTGTGAGTAGTTAGTAAAAAATATCATGCTCTCTAAAAAGTTAATTCTAATAAAATTGGACAATGGTCAGAGTGTTTAGCCTCTGGCAAAATCGCAGCTCTTTTTAAATTGTCTGCTAACTCAGCGGTACACATATGGTAATCAATACGCCAGCCTAAGTTTTTTGCTCTTGCACCTGCTCTATAACTCCACCAAGTATAGTGGTGAGGGTCTTCATTAAAGTGTCTAAATGTATCTATAAAACCCAGATGAGTAAAGCTGTCCATCCACGCTCTTTCTTCGGGTAAAAAACCTGAGGATTTTGCATTAGATTTTGGATTATGAATGTCGATTGGTTTATGGCAAATATTATAATCGCCAGAAATTACCAATTTAGGATAATCAACTTTTAGCTTGACAATGTAATCTGCAAAATCATCTAAAAATTTATACTTAAAACCTTGGCGTTCATCTCCGCTACTACCTGATGGGAAATATGCACTTATCACAGAGCATTCCTTAAAATCTGCCCGGATAACTCTGCCTTCTCTATCGTAATCTTCAATTCCACAGCCATACTCCACATGGTCTGGTTCTATTTTAGATAAAATGGCAGTTCCGCTATAACCTTTCTTTTCTGCAGGATACCAATAATGTTTGTACCCTAATTGCTCTAACACCACAATATCCAGAATTTGCTCTGGCGTAGCTTTTATCTCTTGTAAACAAATTACATCAGCATCGGTAGCTTGCAACCAAGCAAAAAAGTCTTTTTTAATTGCCGCTCTTATTCCGTTGACGTTGTATGATATGATTTTCATTTTTTTAAATTCTATAATCTCATGCAGATGGCTTTGAACTTTCTGCCTTTAACCTTTAGCTATTTCTTTCAATAATCTTTTCAATTCCTTCTTCTCTACAATAGAAACACTCATTTTAATATCTGTTAATGGCCTGTTGTTTCTATCAACTTTTACAGTGCAAATATTATCAACGGTTTGCATTCCTTTTATTACTTCGCCAAAAACGGTATAGGAGCCGTCTAAGAACGGAGTGCCACCTATGTTTTTGTAAACTTCTTTTTGTTCGGGAGTGAGTATTCTGTTTTCCAATCGGTTTTCTACTTCTTTTAGCTCTTTATCGGTATATTTTTTTCCTTGAACAATGTAAAATTGAGATCCGCTTGATGCTTTTGTTGGGTTGTTATCTCTGGCAGCAGCTAAAGCTCCGCGTTTATGGAAAAGATTTGGAGAAAATTCAGCCGGAACGGTGTAGCCCATGTCTCCACCACCAAGTTGGTCTCCTACTTTTGCTGTTTTTGAAGTTGGGTCGCCTCCCTGAATCATAAATTCTTGAATAACACGGTGAAATAAAGTGCTGTCTAGAGCGCCGGTTTTTGCCAATTCTATAAAATTATCACGGTGTTTTGGTGTTTCGTTATATAACTTTATGTAAACTGTGCCGTAATTGGTTTCTACTTTAACATAGGTATGTTTTGGTTTCTTAGCAAAGCTTGAGAGCGTAAAAAAGGTGAGTAAAACTAAGATTAGATTTTTCATTATGTGTTAATTTGCTGCAAGATATTTATTTTTTTGGATAGGTGAGGAGTCCGTAGTCCGCCGACGGACAACCACTGCTACAGCGCATAGACCACGGGCATCTGACTACAGACCGCTGACTTTAAAGGCTACATCAATAAAGTATCAATACGATAAGCTTGAACAATTTGATTCGCAGATGACCAGCTAAAAACTGTAAAATGCCCATCTTGAGAGGCTACCATTGCTAAGGAGTCTCGTTGATCGTAAACAAACTGTGCTGCAGCAAAGTGCCTTGTTCCGCCAATTTGGCCAATAAATTTAATTTGAGCTTCTGCATCAATAAGCGGTTCAATAAATAAAATCTTACCTATAGTCGCAGTATCATTACTACGTACAATTTTAGCCCCAAAAGTATGTAAATGATGATCTCTACTAATTACAGTTGCACCATCTATGGCAGTAAGTCCGGCAATATTCTCTACCTCTGTATGTAGAGCAGTTTGCCAAGAAAGGTTATCGTGTTCTTGGTGATTTAAGCTTAATAAAGCGGCTAATGCACCAAATGTTGGCTGAATAGGGTATTGAAGCGGAAGTACAACAGATTGACTCCAACTGTTAGAATTAGGCGGAACCACCAATAATAAACCGCCATGTTGGTGGCTACGCATTGAAACAGCCAATTGAATTAAAACGTTAACACCATCGTTAAATGAGCAAGGTGCATCAAGATCTAACAATGCAGTAACAATAGCAGGACACTCGGTGAAAGTGCCACAATCTTTATTGACTACCTTTATTTCATCTCCCTTTAAAACGGCAACGTTAGTGTATTTTCCAAAACCCTGTAACCTCCGGTGTTTTACTACAATTAAGCCTGGCTCAGAAACATCTAAAACAAAACAATAATTAGGGATTTTTAGGGTAGTGCCCCAAATATATAATACCCCGTTTTCTTCCCAAACACCTAAATGTACACCGGCCCGCTCTATTCCAGGAGCTAATTTGGTTAACACAGCAACAGTTAGGGGTAACTTAACGCCAAATAGTAAAGGTTGCTCTGCCTGCTCTGGTGATAAAAAAGCAATGGAAATTTTAGGAGAGTTACCCTCTTCTTTACGTAAACTGGTCCAAAATGCAGCGTTAATAATTTCTTCAATAATCGGGCTGACTGGGGCATTTGCAAGTTTTAGCTCACCTCTATCATGGGCATTGTTGATGAGGTTTTTAAAGTGCTCTTCAATAATTGGAGAAGCGGATTTTGCTGCTTGGTATGTTGTGGTGCCCATTTCTCAAAAATAAAGTATCTAAGTTAAAAAGTGTGTGTTTTAAGTTTAATTTTCGGTTTTACACCGATAAATATTACACTAGCTATAGAACAGAGGGTAAAGTATATATAATAACGATTTACGTATTTATGGGTACTTGTGTGTTAATCTAATTTTCTTTCTTTGGAGCAAACCATAAACTTTAACTGTTATGATATACCGCAAACATCTTTTAACTGCTTTTTGTATTTGCTTTTTCACTAGTCTATTTGCTCAAGAAGAGCATCTAGATCTACCAAAACTCAACTATAAAGAATATGGGTTTCAACAACCTATTATGCAATCTATAACAGCTTATTACAAAGCAGATAGTGGCGGTTACTCACCAAAGATGGTAGAGTTTTTGATTTTTGATAAGCAACACAATATCAGTCAAAGGGTATTGCGTATTTTAGGTAAATACCGAAGCGAAACCAGTTATATGTACGTTTACAAAAACGGACTTTTAGACTCTTTGAATGTAACCGCCAGCGCAGCTTCTTTTAGCAGGACCACAAATTATATTTATAACAGCAAAAAACAGTTGATTAAAAGTGAGACTAAAGGTAAGTACGCAAGCTCTACAAATGAATATAGCTATAACGACAACGGTCAACTAAGCAAGATTGTTTTTGCCTATGAAAAAGGTGGGGGCTACAGCACAAATTTTCACTACAGTAACAACCAATTAGATTATGTAGAGAGGATTAAAAAGGAAGCCGATGGAACTAGTGAAAAACTACTTTTTTACTATTTGAATGGTACAGTGCTTGCATCGACCGAGCTAGGGAGCGATAAGGTTATTTTGTATGATAATGATTTTGGGGAGTTGAGGAGAGAGGTTAAAGGGGATATTGTTGAAATTGTGAAAAACTATCGTAGCGACGTACCCGGCCAAAAACCTAATGCAAAACCTTTCTTAAAGGATGCAAAAACTGTTTTCCAAACTTACGATACCAAAAATATGGATGGCGATTGGATTAAACGTTATCAGGTTGATCAGCAGTACGGCCAAAACCAAGATAGGTTCGTTTTCAGAAAAATATATTACACTGAAGATAAATCTAGTGGCGATACAAAGTTTAGTTCGCTGTATGAAATGCAGATGAAAAAGAGACTCAATTTAAAATAACTACACTTTATTGAATGTCTACAGGCTGATAGCTCAAAAAAATGTCAATAATTTTAACAGATTTAACATGATAGCATATAGACAGTATTTTATTGCTTTTATAAGTCTTTTCTTTTTTAACGGGCTTAGTGCGCAAGACAACCATTTTGATTTACCCAAATTAGATTATACAGATTACGGCTATAAAAAACCAGTTAAGGAGGCATATGCTGTTTTCTATAAAGTTGATAGCCTAAGTTATGAGGCAAAACGAGTGGAGATGTTCGTTTTTAACAGCAACGGGAAAATAGCACAACGAGTCATTCAGGATTTAAGAGAACCTCATTCGCAAGAAATTGTTAATTATGTGTACCGAGAGGGACTTTTAGACTCTTTAAAATCAATTAATACTGATTTGAGTTATAATAGTTCAACACACTTTATCTACAATCAAAAAAAACAGCTTGTTAAGGAGGTTTGCGTTGGAAAGTACGGTGAAGATGTTAAAGATTATATGTACAACCTTGACGGTAGCATTGACAGAATTGAGTTTAAGCGTAGAACTAATAGAAAAATTATCACCACTTTTTTTCATAAAAATGGCCAGTTAGATTATGTTGAAGAAGCTGTGCCTAATGGTTCTCAAGCAGATCAAAAAACGAGGTTTTATTATTTTAACGGAAAAATATTGGCTTCTAACCGAGTAGGCACTAAACAAGTGGTTTTGTATCAATATGATTTTGGCGAGCAACGCCAAGATGTTACCGGAGACATTATGGAGGTGGTGGATAGTTTTAGAAATAAGGTGCCCGGCGAAAAAGAATTTTTAAGAGAATCCATTGTTTTTTTTCAAACGCATGAGGCTGAAAATATGGTAGGCGATTGGACTAAAAGGTACCAAAGTGATACGCGTTATAAATCAGACCAAACAAGGTATGTTTTCAGAAAAATAATTTATGCAGATGGAGAAGTTAGTGGCAATACAGAATACGATTTCTTTTTTAAATCAAGATTAGAGAAAATGCACAAGCTCAACTAGCACTATTTGTCAAAAACTGGAGGGGTGGTAGTTTCTGAGTTAAAATACAGGCGGTTTATTTCACTTTCGCTTAATACACGGTTGTAAAAACCGATATCATCCATTTTACCCTTTAAGTAATAACCAGTACTACCCGTATTATAGTTATCACTCCCTATGAACAAATCAGCGCTACAGTCTGCATTGGGAGACGGGATATTTGGGGTTATGGTGTTTAATTTACCATCAGTATATAAGGTCATCGTTTTACTTTGATTGTTATACACTATGGTAAGCATATTCCACTTATTTATCTCTTGTCTTTTGTTTCCCGCAGCTTGGGGGTCAGACCCTCCAGAAGCTTTATAAAATAAGCAACCAACCCTGTCGGCTATTGTAGGGGCAGAAGACTCGCCTAGTAGAGAACTTCCCCAACCATTTTGAACTCCTGCATATCTTTTTATCAGCAAAGCACTACCATTGTATATATCATAGCTATCTAAGTTGACCCAAAGGTTGATGGTGAAGTCAGTTCCGTTTAACCTTAGAGCCGGTTTGTCTTTTACAATTATATTGCTGGATATTCCATTTAAACGATATGCGGCATTTTGGTTGCCAAACCTGTCAGTTGTTAATACAGCGTTATTTGGTGTGCCATCGTATCCATTGCCCGACATGTCTTTTGCATTTCCATTAAACGGGTAGTAAGCCATTAGGCCTGCTATAATTGTACTTTCAACTTTAACTAGGTCTTTATTAGTTAACGTGTCGGTTCTCCCATCATGTTTGATGATAAGTTTTACATCGTAAAGACCTTCTTTTTTATATTTAACCTTTGGATTTGCAAGGGAAGAAGTATTAGGGTCTGCACCTACAAAAGTCCAATTGTAAACCGCACCAACTAAACTCTCTTTGTTATTTAACTTAAAGTCTACACTATCTCCGATAATTATCGAGCTAACATTTGGTGTAATAACCGCATCTTTTAAAGGATTTCGTAAGAGTGCTGAATTGACAACCTTTATATATTTTGATTTGAATATTGTATCGGTTTTATTACCCTGCTTTACAACCAACTTAACATCGAAAGTGCCGTCTAAACCATATTTAACTTTAGGATTTTTAAGTGTAGATGTACTTGGTGTAGCTCCCGTTAGTATCCAGTTAAATTCTGCCGTTTCGGGAAGAGATATTGAGTTTAAAACAAATAAAACACTGTCGCCCATTATGATTGCCTCTGAACTTGCCTCAATTTTCGCGTCGGTTAAGTCGATATTTACTATAGCACTTGCTTTATCCTTCTTACAAGAAACTACAACAACGCACAACAAAAATATATAGAGATGTCTCATCGGTTTTTTTTCTATAAAAGTAAATTATTTTGTTCTATTATAGAATAGCTTAGCTCATAAAAAATCATAGCGACACATATCTGCCAACTTGACACCAAACAACGGTTTGGAACAAGCATTGATAAGCTCTGCTTGTAAAATATAAATTCAAAAAATAGAATAAATATATCATGAAGGAAAAAGGAACGATTTCGATTCACACGGAGAATATTTTCCCGATCATTAAAAAGTTTTTATACTCTGATAACGAGATCTTTTTAAGAGAGTTGGTTTCTAACGCAGCGGATGCTACCCAAAAAATCAAAAGATTATCAGGTTTAGGCCAATACAACGGTGAGCTAGGCGAGTTAGAAGTAAATGTAGCTTTTGATAAAGACAAAAAAACCATCACCATTTCAGATAATGGTTTGGGAATGACTGCCGAAGAAATTAAAAAATATATTAATCAAATTGCTTTTTCTGGAGCAACCGAGTTTGTAGAGAAATTTAAAGACGCTAAAGATGCCAACGAAATCATTGGTAAATTTGGTTTAGGTTTTTACTCTGCTTTCATGGTTTCTGAGCAAGTAGAAATTCAAACGCTTTCTTACCAAGAGGGTGCAGAACCTGCCGCTTGGATTTGTGATGGAAGTACCGAGTTCGAGATTAAAGAAGGTACAAGAACAACACGTGGAACCGATATTATTTTACACGTAAATAGTGAGTCTGAAGAGTTTTTAGACGAACAGAAATTACAAACCATTTTAGATAAATACTTCAAGTTTTTAACCGTAAAATTAGTTTTCGGTACAAAATCTGAAAGTATTGAAGATGGCGAAGATGCAGAAGGTAAAAAACAATACAAATCTGTTGATGTACCAAATGTAATTAACGGAGCAAAGCCAATTTGGACACAAACTCCATCTGAGTTAACAGATGAAGATTACATTCAATTTTACAAAGAACTTTATCCTTTCCAAGAAGATCCATTGTTCTGGATTCACTTAAACGTGGATTATCCGTTCAGTTTAACAGGAGTTTTATACTTCCCTAAATTGAAAAACGATGTAGAAATTCAAAGAAACAAAATCAAATTATTCAGTCGTCAGGTGTTTATTACTGATGAGGTAAAAGATATTGTTCCTGAGTTCTTGATGTTGCTACATGGTGTAATTGATTCACCAGATATTCCTTTGAACGTTTCTCGTAGTTTCTTGCAAGCTGATGGAAATGTAAAGAAAATCAATAGCTACATTACTAAAAAAGTAGCTGAAAAATTGGGCGAACTGTTCAAAAAAGACCGTGAAGCTTATGAAGCTAAATGGAGCGATATCGGCTTGTTTGTGAAATACGGAATGATTTCGGAAGAGAAATTCTACGATAAAGCTAAAGACTTCGCTTTGTTTACCAATACAGATAAAAAGAACTTTACCATGGATGAATACCGTGATAAAGTAAAAGATATCCAAACAGACAAAGACGGAAACTTAGTTTACCTATACACGGTTGATCCTGCAAAGCAAGATGGATTTATCCAGTCGGCAAAAAAGAAAGGTTACGATGTTTTATTGATGGATACCCAAATTGACACACATTTTGTGAGTCAAATGGAGCAAAAATTAGAAAAAACACAATTAAAACGTGTGGATTCTGGTACTGCCGACAAGTTGATTGACAAAGGTGAGAAGATGGAGCATGTGTTGAGCGAAGATCAAACTAAACAGGTGAAAGAAATCTTTGAAAAAGCAATCAACAAACCTGCTTACCAAGTAGAAATTGAAGCTTTAAGCCCAGATGAATTGCCTGTAACTGTTACTATGGACGAGTTTATGCGCAGAATGAAAGATATGGCTGCAATGGGCGGTGGCGGAATGAGTTTCTACGGAAATATGCCAGACAGCTACAAAGTTGCCATTAACGGAAACCATAAAATTGTAAACAAAATTTTGGCTAGCACTGATGAGGCTGAACAGTCTGCATTAGCTAAGCAAGCTTTTGATTTGGCTTTACTTTCTCAAGGTTTATTAACCGGAGCTGAATTGACTGCTTTTGTGAATAGAAGCGTTTCGCTTATTTAAGTTGAAAGTCTAGGGTTTAAATCTCCTGAACTGTGAATATTTAAAATCCCTCTTGGAATTTTTTCTCTGGGAGGGATTTTTTATGGGGTCATTTTGCCTTTCGCTGTTACATATTTGAATCTTTATCTAAAAATGATTTCAGCTGATTGTTTATTTCCGTTTCAAAATCATTATCCAAACTTAAGACTTTATTAGCTATGCCTAGAGTGGTTAAAAGTTCAATATTTGTTAACCAGTAACATTTTAAATCAAAGTCAATATCATTTAAAATTATGTCATGCATCTGAGGACTGAAATGGAAGTATTGTGTGAAATATTTATTTAAACTAGTCAAAATATCACAATTAGGATAACTACTACTTCGTATGAAATCTATTTTTTTACTTGCAGAAATTATTTTTGAATTTTGAATCTTATAAAACGCTGAAAAATGTGGGCTTGAAGTTTCTCTTATTTCATGGTTTGTTTTCCATTTTTGTTTATTCATATTGAATATCTCCGGATGGATTTTAATTAGTTCGCTTCTTGAAAAACTCTCATCTATTTCTTCAAAAATATTCTCCTTTAAATACGTATTAGACAACTTGTTGATTTTGGCTTGTGCATTTAATATTACCTCGAAACTCTCAACAAAATCTCTATGAAGGATACTCAACTCATTTTTTAGTGAAATTTGCTTTTCAATATTAGGAAATACGAAGCCAAGTAAATACAACAAGTTTATATTATCATCGACTAGGCTTCTATAAATCAGATTGATGCTGGTTTTAAAACGATAATCTTCTTTTAGTAAAGGCGTAATTAAATTAACTGCTTCAATATTTAATCTGATTTTAGCTATCAAGTGCAAAAGAGAGTTAAAGCCCTCTTTTTGAATTTGGTTATGGGCAGAAAGTAAGATTCGTTTTAATAACCTAAGTAATTCTTTTTCATTTTCAATTACACTATCAAGTCTTGGGTTCAGGCCTTTGTGTACCTCATCACTAAAATGCTTATTATTATAATTTTCAGGTTCCATAGTTTATATAATTGTCATTTTTAAAACTCCTTAAATCCAATATGCTTTCTTTGTTTCTCGGATTCTTGTTTCGTCGTTCACGTAGGGTCTTTTGCAGACTACCCTACGTTTTACTAGGATTTAATTTTTATCGGCAATTTATAAATTACATCTCAATTAAAAACGTCCTGAACAACATTCATGAAGCCACCACTAGTTCTGCCCACTAAAAACGCAGAGTCCCGAAAAGGAGACTCTGCTTGGACATTAGGAAAGAAAATTGTGCCTCACATTTATTTCTAAGGATAGGTTTATTGCTCCGGTCCAAGCAGGGTCTCTCGCAGAGGACCCTGCGCTTTCACCAATTAACCCCAAAAATCCATATATTTAACTATGGCAATCAAAACCATTCACGATACAGCTGACAAAACTTGGTTCATCACATTTACCTGCTTCAACTGGATTCCGTTGTTTCAAATTACCAATTCCTACGATTTAGTTTACAATTGGCTCAACCTGATTAAAGAAAAATATTCTATTGACACCACTGCATTTGTGATTATGCCCAATCATGTTCACGCAATTCTTCACTTAAATACATCAAACAGTCTTAACAAGGTAATCTCTAATGGAAAGCGATTTATGGCTTATGAGATTGTGAAAAGGTTGAAAGCGCAAGAGAGAGACGATATACTCATAAAACTCAGTGAAGCCTGTTCAGAAGAAGATAAAAAGAAAGGTCAGTTACATAAAGTATTTGAACCTTCATTTGATGCAAAACCTATTTTAACGGATAAATTTTTACACCAGAAATTAGATTATATCCATACTAACCCTGTTGCTGGAAAGTGGAATTTAGCAGAAACGTTTATTGATTATGAACATAGTAGTGCTAGCTTTTATGAGATGAATTTGCCTCATAAAAATGTAGCTATTAAACATTATTTAGATTTAGAGGGGTAGTGTTTTAAACGCAGGGTCCTCTGCGAGAGACCCTGCTCGGACAGAAATCTCCAATTGTCGTCATTTCGAGGAACGAGAAATCTCACGAGCAAGATCTGCTCATAGAATTTTACACCTATTTGTGAGATGTTTTTACTAGCGTTCAACATGACGAAACGCTTAATAGGGATAGTTTAAAAACGCAGGGTCCTCTGCGAGAGACCCTGCTTGGACGGGTGATAAATAACATCACAAATTGTGAAATCCATTTTGGTACATCAAGTCTTTCAGCTCTTTCTCATCAAATCTAAATATGAAATTTTCATGAGTACCTCATATTTCCTGCAAAACACTTAACTTCAACCTATCATATCCACGTATAAATTTTCAAACAAATGAAAAGCTACTTCACTTTAATTCTACTAATTGTTTTTTGCAAAGCCGTTACGGCTCAAACTGTGATGGATAAATATGACGTGGGAGCGTTTAGCGTTAAGTTGCCTTATTATATGAGCAAAACTGGGGGCTTAAACAGCGATGCGGCTTTACAGTTTAGAAATATGGTTAAAGATGTTTCTGGCTATATAATTAACGAGGAAAAAACGGTAAAGGGAATTGATGATCCTGCAAATCCAGATATCAACCAGTTTAATGATCAATTTCTTAAAGATTTTTTAATTGATAAAAAAGAGCGGAAAATTGCTTCGGCAAAAGAAAGTACCAACGGAAATGCAAAATTTATAAGTACAGATTTTACTTATCTGGATGATGAAACCATGATTTATTACTACTATTTTGTGGGGATAGTAGAAACCAAAAATGCTTTTTATAAAGTAATTTGTTCTAGTACTTTAGATACTAAGAGTCTGTTTAAAAGCGATTTCCAGAAAATATTTTACAGTATTGTAGATTAGAGGCTTTTGCTCAAAAGCGAATCTTTAACAGAGCCTTACCAAACCCAATGATTGAAATTTGAGAATTCAATTTCCGTCAAATTGATTTCTATGTCCGCAATTAAAATCTAATCTTTAAATTTGAGCTATGCAGATCAAAGATTTAACAAACTACCTCGAATCTATTGCGCCTTCAAACTATCAGGAGAGTTACGATAATTCGGGTTTGATTGTTGGCAACCCGAACCAAAGTATCAATAAAGCTTTGGTGAGTTTAGATTGTACAGAAGCAATAGTTGACGAGGCAATTGCAACCGGTTCTGATATTATAATTTCGCACCATCCTATTGTTTTTAAAGGATTAAAACGTTTCAACGGCAGTAATTACGTAGAGCGTGTTGTAATGAAAGCCATTGCAAATAACATTGCATTATATGCTATTCACACTAATTTAGATAGTATTGCAACAGGTGTAAATGCTAAAATTTGCGATAAAATTGGGCTTAACAATTGCAAAATACTCGCTCCAAAGAATGGTATTCTTAAAAAGTTATGTTTTTTTGTGCCTATAGCTTCTGCGGAAGCTGTTAAGAATGCAATATTTAATGCAGGTGCAGGAGAGATTGGAAACTACAGCAATTGCAGTTTTTCCGTAAG
Source organism: Pelobium sp. (assembly GCA_037968815.1). Lineage (GTDB taxonomy): Bacteria > Bacteroidota > Bacteroidia > Sphingobacteriales > Sphingobacteriaceae > Pseudopedobacter. The sequence goes on from JBBKWF010000018.1 coordinate 62,832, forward strand.
CGGAGAAGGTACTTTTAAAGCCAATGATAATGCAAATCCGTATGTGGGCGAAAAGAATCAAACCCATAAAGAACAAGAGCAAAGATTAGAGGTGGTTTATCCCGCCCCAGCGGAATCTAAAATACTAAAAGCATTGTTGACTACTCATCCTTACGAAGTTGTTGCATACGACATTTATAGCTTAGACAACAAGCATCAAGAAGTAGGAGCGGGTATGGTTGGCGAGCTGAGCGAAGAAATGGACGCAATAGACTTCTTAAAACACTTAAAAACTGCGATGGATTTGAATGTAATTAGACACACAGAAATTTTACCGAAAAAAATTAAGCGGGTAGCAGTTTGTGGTGGGTCAGGAAGTTTTTTATTGAATAATGCGATTAGAGCAAATGCAGACGTATTTGTGACGGCGGATTTTAAATATCATGAGTTTTTTGATGCCGAAGATAAACTCATCATTGCAGACATTGGACATTTTGAAAGTGAGCAATTTACACAAGAATTGCTATTGGATATTATTACGGAAAAATTTCCTAACTTTGCAATCCGTTTAACTGAAAATAATACAAACCCAATAAAATATTTGTCTTAATGGAACAAACCGTAGAACAAAAGCTTGAAGCTTTATACGAGCTACAGACCATCCACACCAAAGTTGATAAAATCCGTCAAACCCGTGGAGAGCTTCCAATGGAAGTAGCAGATTTAGAAGATGACGTTGCCGGATTAGAAACTCGTATCCAAAAGATAAAGTCAGATTTAGATGATTTAGAAGATTCAATCGTTAATCGTAAAAATATGATTAAAGAGTCTTTAGCTTTAATCAAAAAATACGAAACTCAACAAAACAACGTAAAAAACAACCGTGAGTTTGAGGCTATTTCAAAAGAAATTGAAATCCAAGGATTAGACGTTCAGGTATCTGAAAAGAAAATCAAGGAAATTCAGTTTGAAATAAACAACAAAACAGAGGTTTATGATACGGCTTTAGTTGCTTTAGAGGAACGTAAAAAAGATCTTGAAGGCAAACAAACTGAGTTAGAAAACATTACTTCTGAAACTCAAAAAGAAGAAGAAGTATTAGTTAAGGAAGCTGATAAGGCTGCTGAGAAAATTGATGGTCGTTTAAAAATTGCTTACAACCGTTTAAGAACCAACTTTAAAAATGGTTTAGCGGTAGTAACTATCGAACGTGATTCATGCTCTGGTTGTTTTAACCAAATTCCACCTCAACGTCAGTCTGATATCCGTCAGCGCAAAAAAATCATCGTTTGCGAACACTGTGGAAGAATTTTAGTTGATGAAACTATGGCAGAAGAAATAAAAGGAACAGCAGTATAGTCTTGGTACTTTTATTGTTGTTAAAGAAAACACCTTGAACTAATCAAGGTGTTTTTTTCGTTTAATAAAGAAAATTGAAAGGGATGTTAAAAAAAGCGTTTATTGTACTTCTTGTAATTTTGAGTAATTCGCTGGTTTCTAAAGCAGATTTTGATTTCAACAACAATTGTGTAAACGCTTACAATGCCATTTTTGATTTGCGCATTAAGGATGCGGAAGTTTTAATACAAAGAGAGAAATCTCAGAACCCGCAAAATGCTATCCCGGTTTTACTAGAAAACTATATTGACTTTTTCACTCTGCTTTCCTCAGAAAACAAAGGTGAATATGAACGTTTAAAAAGTCGTAGAGATTCACGTCTTAATTATTTAAGTAAGCAAGATAGCAACTCTCCTTATTATCTTTTTGCCCAAGCAGAGGTTCATTTGCAATGGGGTATGCTAAAAAGTAGGTTTCAAGATTTTATGTCGTCTGGTTTTGATGTTAAAAAGGCAGGTAATCTGTTAGATGAGAATCAAAAAAAGTATCCTTCGTTTTTGCCTAATAAAAAAAGTTCGGGATTAATTGATGTGATTTTAGGTTCCATTCCTTCAAATATGAAAGGAATTGCCAGCACATTTGGGTTTAGCGGAAACGCCGATAAAGGAGTAAATACCTTAGAAAGCTTAATGAGTTCTTTACCAAAAACAGCATATGGTTTTTATACTGACGAGGTAGTTTTCTTTTTGTGCTATATAGAAACAGACTTAGCTCCCAACAAAAATAATTACAGCAAAACCATTGCTTACAGTAATACTATGAGTGATAAAAGCTTGTTGAAGACATATTTACAAGCTTATGTTGCTAGCAGAAATGCGCATAATGATCACGCAATTGCTTATTTGCTAAAAAGGCCGAAAGGGAATAATTACCTTGATTTCCCTAAACTGAATTACCTTTTAGGTGTAAGTAAGTTAAACCGAATGGATTCTGATGCAAATGTTTATTTGATAAATTATTTGAAAGAGTACAATGGGATAAATTTTGTGAAGGATGGATATTTAAAATTGGCCTATTACTATTACTTAAGAGGAGATAACAGCCGTTATCAAGCTTTTTTAAAAATGGTTAAAAGCCAGGGCGATTTATACGATGAGAAAGATAAGCAGGCGTTAAAAGAAGCAAACGATGTGGCACCAGACATTCACTTGCTAAAAGCAAGATTGCAGTTTGACGGTGGCTATTTTAGTAAAGCTTTACAAACTTTAGCCGGCAAGGATGCTGATGACTTTAAGCTACAACGTGATAAAATTGAGGTTTATTACCGTTTAGGAAGAGTTTACGATGAGCTGAATAAAAGCAATGAAGCTATCAGTAATTATCAAAAAGCTATTAATACAGGCAAGCAAACCAGTTATTATTTTGCTGCCAACGCGGCTTTAAGCATTGGCTATATTTATGAAAATAAAAATGATAAAGCCAGAGCCGCTAGTTTTTTCAAACAGGCTATTGCCATGAAAAACCATGAGTACGAAAACAGTATAGAGTCTAAAGCAAAAGACGGGTTAAAAAGAATTGGTTATTAAGCTACTAGGTTTCTTACTAATAACAAAAGGTCAAAAAGCTAATTTGCTTTTTGACTTTTTGTTTTTTAAAACCATACAGATTAATTATCATCGAGTTGCGCTAGCTCCTCTTTAATGAGCTTAATTACTAGCTTAACTTCTTTTTCTAATACAGCGTAAAGTTCTTTTAATTGATTATCATCAATCTTTTCTAGACCTTCTATTTCTCTAGATAAATTTGCCAAAACATCTAAACCTGTTCCAGAAGAGGTGCCAAATAGTTTATGCCCTAAAGCAGTAACTAAGGTTAAATCTGGTGATGTTAACAGTTGCTTGAAGTTTTTCTCTGCTTTTTTAAGTTCTTCAATAGTAAGATTTAAAACTGTTTTGATGATTTCTTTATCATTATCCATAAAGAGCTTTAACTTCTCAGTGTCAAAGTGTAACCCTTCAGCTTTTGGCTCAACATCTTTCGGGGTAGAAGGGATGCTTTTTATAAACCACTTAGTGAAAAGTGGAGCTAAGTCATCTTCAACAAAAGGTTTAGGTACAAAGTCGTCCATGCCAATAGCAAAGCAACGCTCTTTCTCTCCTTTTACATTCCCTGCAGTTAAAGCTACAATTATTGTTTTACGGTCTCCCTTTTTATCTAATTCTCTTATTTTTTCTGTAGCCTCATAACCGTTCATTACAGGCATCTGCAAATCCATAAATATTAAGTCAGGATGTTGTAATTGATATTGCTCAATAGCTTCTAACCCGTTGCTAGCTTCTAAAATATTCGAATTAGGCAAAATTCTGCTAATTACAGTCTTAGCCAAAAGCTTATTTACCAAGTTATCCTCCACTACCAGAATATTAAAGGCAGTTTCATTTGTTAAGACTTCTTCGCTTGCTTCAATAGTGGTAGCTTCGTTCTTGTGGATTTTAGAAAGCTTGTTGAATAAATCCTGCATTTTAATGGGTTTAACCATTCTTATGTTTACACCATATTCTTCACAGGTTTGAATTATTTTTTCATCATCAGATGAGCTATGCAATAGCATAATTGGTTGCTCTTCTGGACTTTTCTCAAAGGAGTTCCTTATTTTCCCTATAGTTTCTAGCCCGTCCATATAAGGCATATGATAGTCCATTAATACCACATCATATTTTTTGCCCTCACTTAGCAACTGTAAAGCTTCTAATCCATTTTTTGCCTCGGTAACTTTTATGTCTTTTAATAGCAACATTTGCCTTAAAATGATTCTATTATTCTCATTATCATCAACAACTAATGCTGTTTTTATAAAACTAATATCATCAGACAAAAGGGTTTCTCCATGTTCAGTTTTTAGCTTTATCTTAAAAAAGAATGTGCTACCAGTGCCTACTTTGCTTTTAAGCTGGAGTTTACTGTCCATTAGGCCTAGCAAACGGTTAGAAATAGTTAAGCCTAAACCTGTTCCTCCATATTTTTTAGTTGTAGAGGCATCTTCCTGAGAAAATGCGTCAAAAATTTTACTTTGTTTTTCTGGCTGGATTCCAATACCAGTATCTCTAACCTCAAAGCATAAATTAATGTATTCTTTATCTAAATCGCTTTCCGCAGATATTTTTAATTCAATTTCCCCTTGTTCAGTAAACTTGATTGCGTTACCCAATAAATTAATGAGCACTTGTTTTAAACGGGTACTATCAATAAATACGTAACGAGGTAAACTAGGGTCGATGTTTAACAATACCTCCAAGCCTTTGTTCTGTGCTTGGAAGGTGATGATATCTGACGCCTGACTAGTAAGTTCAAAAAGATCTGACTTTTCTATATCAAGCTCTAATTTACCTGCCTCAATTTTTGAGAAATCTAAAATGTCATTAATAATAGCTAACAAAGCGTTAGCTGATTGATTAACGATGGTTAAATATTGATGTTGTGTTTGATTTAGAGCTGTTTTTAATACTAAATCAGTAAATCCAATTACACCGTTTAATGGAGTTCTAATCTCGTGGCTCATGCTAGCCAAAAAGTCAGATTTGGCAACACTAGCTTCCTCAGCTTGTGTTTTTGCTTCTTTAAGTGTAATTCGGTGTAAGTAGTCTTCTGTAATATCTTGAAAAGTACCAAAAACTCGAATACATGTGTCATTCTTGAACTCTGGAGTTCCTATGCTTCGAATCCAAATTTTCCGACCTTTAGCAGTGGTAATAGGAAGTTCTAACTCGTAAGATTCGCCATCCATTACTGCTTTTTCAAACACTTTGCGAACTACAGGCTCATGCTCACCAAAAAAAGAAACCCCTGTCTCGAAATCAGGCTCATAGTTGTCCTCAACTTCATGTAGTGTTTTTGTGATATTTGACCAATAAATTTTCTCAGTTTTTAAATCAACTTCCCAAGCACCAATTCTTGCAACAGCATTGGTCTGCTCCATCATTTCCTTGGTGCGTTTTAAATCAGCTTCAAGTTTATAACGTTCAGTGATGTCCACGGCATTTCCGATAACATATTTTTCACCTGTTGGACTGGTTTGCAATACATTATTAAATAGCCAAGTTAATGTCTCTCCACTTTTATTTTTAGGATACATCAATCCTTTTGCTTTCCCATCAGTTTGTACTGCTGATAGGTAAAGATTCATAAAGTCATGCCTGCTTTTCGGTACAATATTGAAAAGCGTATTGCCAATAATCTCTTCTTTAGTGTAGCCTAAGCTTTTAGCACCAGCACTATTTACTGTAAGTATACGCCCTTCTAAATCGTGAGTACACATAAAGGCCGTAGAATTCTCGAAAAAGGCCCGTTGCTTTTGTTCTGAATTGTTCAGTGCAATTTCTTTTTCTTTAGCTTCAGTAACATCTCTTGCTATTGCAAAATACATTTCGCTAGAGGGCTCAGGGCTTGCCACCCATTCTAATATTTTATAAGAGTTGTCGCTAGATTTAAATCGGTGAGAGAAATTTACTGTAGACCCTCTTGTAACCAATTTCTGAATCTCCGACTTAGTCGCATCTAAATCATCTGGATGAACAAAATCGAAAAAAGAAGTGTTGGTAAGTTCAGATTGATCCCAGCCTAATAAATGTTTAAAAGCTTTGTTCGTGTTTAGGAATTGTCCGCTAGGCTCTAATACGCAAATCAAATCTTTAGAGATTTGAAAAAGCTTATCGAAGCTTTCTATTTCTTGAGTTTTTCTGTTGAGTACAATTAAGTCAATAACAGATTTTGCTAATAATTCAAGAGCACTTTTTTGCTCTGGCGATAACTTCTTCGGCTTAATATCAACTACGCATAGCGTACCTAAAGCAAAACCATTCGGATCAATTAAAGGAAAGCCTGCGTAAAATTTAATGTTTGGAGACGAGGTTACCAAAGGGTTGTCTTTAAAGCGAATGTCTGTGCTTGCATTCTCTATCTCAAAGATTTTATCATCTTGAATGGCATGACTGCAAAACGCAATTTCTCTAGGTGTTTCACTAACGTCAATTCCATGTTTAGATTTAAACCACTGTCTGTTCTCATCAATTAATGACACTAATGAAATTGGAACTTCGCAAATAATAGACGCGAGTTTGGTAAACCTGTCGAATGCTTCTTTTGGTAGGGTATCTATAATATGATAGCTTTTTAACGCGGCTAATCGCTTTTTTTCGTTTTTGTTTATCATTTGTGCTACTATTTTTTGTGCAGAACTAATCTAAGTACGGCCAAAAACTCTTTAAATTGTAAAGATACTTTAGCTTTTAGAAATAAACTAATAGCACAAACCTTGCAAATTATTGAGATTGATCTCTTTTACTTAAAAGATAATCTTTAATAAGTTTCTTTACAGGGTTGACCTCTGATTTTAAAGTAGGTAAATAATGCTTTAAGGCCTCAGGTTCAAGCGTTGTTAGATGCTCAAATTTTTTAACTGTGGTGCATAACCTATCCAAACCAACGGATGCTGTAATGCCAACAAGTTTATTCGCATTGTCTTTTATATCATCCAAATGCTCATTGAATATATAATTTTCAGACTTTTGAATTAATGATTTTAGATCGCCAAGAACCATCAAAAGAACTTTCTTAATAGCGTCTCTGTCATTTCCCAAGTTCTCATGCATTTTATCAAAGTTAAAATGCATAACCTGGTTTTCCGTGTTTTCTTCTACTCCAACCATAATTAAGATTTAGTGTTTGTTTCTACGAAGAGCGGAGCAAAAGGTTCAAAATTATTTTTTATTTCAGTGTTTAAAAAGTAAAATATAGTATAATTATTTATTTATAACAGGTTTTAAAAAAATTATTTCTATTTTTATTTAGAAATATAATAACCTATTTGATTTATTATCGTACAAAACCAAAAGTAGCTTTGTGCTAAGGCTACTAAAAGGTTTGATAAAGGACTCAAATATTGGGTTACAAATCTTTTCTAAGTTTTATTGTGTAAAATACCCGCCCTCAGAACGTGAGGTCGGGTATTTTTTTGATAGCTAAATTTTGCCTCTTGGTCTAAAAATATTACTTATTAAGCTTGTTTTGTTGTTTGTGTTTTTAGGAAACCGTTTCTTAGTGATGAAATAATTGTTACAAATTGAAAAAACTTGGTATAAAGGATTTAAATATTTCTTTGTTGGCGCTGCATATCGCTTTTTGGTGTATGTTGCTTTTGCCTGCTTTGTTCTATAAATTTAACAGCCCAACCGGAAATATTTCTGATAATTTTACTTATCGGATGTTGATTAATAACTTCTTGTTAATCTGCATATTCTACATTAATGCTTATTATCTTTTTCCGGTAATATTTAAAAACAGGAAATGGATACTTTATCTTCTATTGCTTGTTTTAGTGTTAATAGTAGCATTCTTTATTTCTAAATATGTTGAGACGGATGTTTTTCCGACTAAAAGAAAGTGGAAGAAGTCTATCATTCCAGGTTTATTTGGATATATTTTTATTGTGGGAATAAGCTGTAGCTACCGCATAATTGTTGATTACTTTAAGACTGAAAAGCTTGCAAAAGAAAGGGAGACTGAAAATTTAAAAACAGAACTTAGCTTTTTACGATCGCAAGTTAGTCCGCATTTCATGTTTAATGTATTAAACAACTTGGTTTCTTTGGCTCGCAAAAAAAGCGATAAAATGGAGCCAGCTTTATTACAACTTTCGGCATTGTTACGGTATATGTTGTACGAGGGTAATGAAAGTAAAATAGCAATTACGCAAGAAATAGGTTATTTACAAGGATATATTGACTTGCAAAAACTTAGGTTTGGAGACGATGTTGATGTGCTTTTTAGGGTTAACGGCGATACCGCCAATTTTGTGCTTGAACCCATGATCTTGATTCCGTTTGTGGAAAATGCATATAAACACGGTATGGGTACGCTAGAGAACCCACAAATAACTATTAACTTAACTATTTTTGATGGATATATAGTTTTTGAGGTTGAAAACGACATTGCTCCAAATACAGATACAAAGGATAATAGTTCTGGTATTGGACTTATCAATACAAAACGAAGATTGGAGTTGCTTTACCAAAACGCACATGAACTAAGTATTAATGAAGTTAATGGTAGGTATTGTGTACTGTTAAAAATTGGGAAATATGATTAATTGTTTGGTAGTTGATGATGAGCACTTAGCCAGAGAGCTGATGGAAGACAATATAAAATCTCTTCCTTTTTTAAACTTAGTTGCATGTTGTAAAAACGCCGTACAAGCTTTAGAGTTTTTAAGAACAGAACAAATTGACTTAATTTTTTTAGACATTCAGATGCCCGGTATAAGCGGTTTACAAATGCTGAAAAGCCTTACAGGTAAACCCCCAATGATTATTTTGGTAACCGCTTATGAAAAATATGCTTTAGAAGGTTTTGATCTTGATGTTGTTGATTATTTATTAAAGCCGGTTTCTTTAGAACGCTTTTTAAAAGCAGCAAATAAAGCTTATGATTTGTTTATATTGAAAAATAGCGCTAATGATAGTGGAAGCCTTAGCCAAGATTATTTATTTGTAAACGCCGATTATGCAAATATCAAAATCAAATTAGACCAAATTGAATATGTTGAAGGCCTAAAAGATTATATAAAGATTTATTTAATAGATACAGATAAACCAGTAATCACCCGTTTAACCATGCGTTATCTCGAAGAAAAACTGTTAAAAAAAGACTTTTTGCGAGTGCATAAATCATATATCGTATCATTAAACCACATGACAGCTTTTAAGCGGAATCACGTTGTTTTACCTACTAAAGAAATCTCTGTAACAGACCATTATAGAGATGCGCTTTTACAGCATATCAATCAAAAGAATCTGTAAATCTGAATTAAACCTAATTTCATCTACATTTTACCCACTTAGGTAGCAAAAGTTTTTTTAAAACAATAATACTTGCTATCATCGCAAAATTTAAAAACCATTTTTTAATGTAGTCAATTACGTGTTTTAGAAACGTTACAAAACAATTCGAAAACATTATTGATTATTGTTGAACAGATACCCTATCATGAAGAAGATTATATCCCTTTGCCTTTTTGTTTTATGCACTTACTTTACAAACGCACAAAGTTTGATTACCGTAAAAGGAACTGTAGTAGACACCGCAAACTTATCTGTAATTGGCGCCGCTGTTAAATTAGCAACAGCAACTGATACCGTATTAACAAGTACAAATGTGGACGGTAGTTTTGTGTTTAACAACATAAAATCGAAAGAGTTTTCTGTTACTATTACCGCGTTAGGTTACCAAAGTATTAAAAAACAGATTTTGGTAAAACCTAATGTTACTCAAGAAATGTTAGTACCTATCATTTTAAAAAATGATAGCAGAATGCTAAATGAAGTGGTGATTGACGGTACGGCAGAAGTTCTTGTTAAAGAAGATACATTACAGTACCGAGCGGACACTTACAAACTAAAAGAAAACGCTTTGGCAGAAGACCTATTGAAAAAGCTACCAGGAGTTGAGGTTGATAAAGATGGAAACGTTACTGCGCAGGGTAAAACAATTACCAAGATCCGTATTAACGGAAAAGATTTTTTTGGGGGTGATGTAAAGACTGCCACTCAGCAATTGCCTGCAGATGTTATTAAAAATGTACAAGTAATTGATGATTACGGCGACCAAGCAAATATTACAGGAGTTAAAGATGGCGATCCTGATAAAATATTAAACTTTACCATTAGAGAGGATAAAAACAAAGGTTATTTAACCCGTGGCGTTATTGGTGGTGGAAATGATGACCGTTACCAAGGTTCTGTTTTTGCAGCAAGCTTTAATAATAGCCAACAATTTGCCCTTTTAGCAAACTTCAATAACATAAATGCAAATGTTTTTAGTTTAAGCAATACAGGTGGGGGTAGACGTAGAGGCAATTACAATCCAGACGACCGAGATGGGTTGACGAATGTAAGTTCTATTGGTTTTAACTACCGTGATAACTGGGGAGATAAGGTCACCGCATATGGTAATTATAGCTTTTCAAATAAAGACAATGTAACCAATAGCAGCAGTCTTCAAGAGATTTTAACGCAAGAAAATACGTTTTACAATAATAATTTTAGTGATGCCAATACTGTGTCTAACGGTCACCGATTTGATTTTAATATAGAGTATAAAATTGATAGTTTAAATTACCTTAAAATTGAGCCAAGTTTTAGGTACAGTAATGATCGTGGAGATACTTTTACTGAATTTGATATTAGCACAGCCAATACGTCCTCAGTAGGGGACTCGAGAGAGTTTACTAGTTATAAAAAACCTAATTTTGGTACAGAAATTTTGTATAACCACAGATTTGGGGCTAAGGCAAGAAACTTATCCTTTAATGCAGACTTAAATAGTACTTCCACTGACCAAAGCCAGGATTATTTGTATAGATCAGATAATACTTTAAATGGTCAAATTGATACCTATCAAAAACAATTGATATTTGGGGATAATAAGAGCAAAAACGCGGAGTTTAAAGTATCCTACCAAGAACCAATTTCTGCAACAAAAAACTTAGAGTTTAATTATACTTATGGTTTTGCCAGGGCTGATAATGATAGGAGAGTAGAGAGTACAGAGATTGAAGGAGCAACACCAACTTTTGATCCTTTACAAAGCAATCAATATCAGTTTGATTTTATTACCAATACATTTGGGTTAAACTACCGAGTAAACGAGAAAAAGTATAATTATAGCTTAGGGTTCTCGGCCCAGCCTTCTTTATTGAAAAGTAATACTGCAGTTGCTGATAAAAAAGCAACCAATCTTTTCCCGAGTGCAAGGTTTAGCTATAAGTTTTCTAAAACCAGAGAATTGAGCTTTAGGTATAATGGACAAAGTAACCAGCCCGACTATAGCCAATTACAACCAATCACAGATCAGTCGAACAAAAACTTTTATGTTACTGGTAACCCTGATTTAGTTACAGAATTTACCAACAGTATGCGACTTAGGTATGCCAATTTTGATTTTGCCACCAGAAACGTACTTTTTGCAAATCTATCTTATAGCACCACACAAAATAAGGTGGTAACTAATACCATTTCTTTTCCGGTTGCTAGTGATTCTACCGTGTTACGAGAAAATCAATATTTAAATACTGATGGCTATTATAATGTGAATGGTTTTTATGCTTTCTCTAAACCATTTCAAGATAAAAAATACGTTTTAAGATTTAGAGGGTCGGCAATTTATAACAACAATATCTCTTTTATTGATGATGAAAAAAATACAGGAAAAAACCTGGTTTTAAGTCAGCGTGTAGGTGTGCAGATAAACCCTGTTGAATGGTTTGAGTTTAATCCGGAAGCAACCTATACCTACAATAAAAACACCAATACTTTGAACTTAAGAGCCAATTCAGAAGTAAACTCATTAGGAGTAAATGTGGAAACTAAAATCTACTTCTTAAAAACTTGGATATTCGGAGGGAAACTAGACAAGACCTTTAATAACGGCTATAGTACCATCAGCAGTAACCCTTTAATTATTGATAGCTATTTGGAGAAACAGTTTTTGAAAGGTAAAAAGGCATCTTTTAAGCTACAAGCTTCCGATATTTTAAACCAAAGTACCAGTCTGTCATACATTGCAACGGGTAATACCAGTACTTTATCGGAGAGTAACCGACTGGCCAGGTATTTCTTGCTGAGCTTTACTTTTAACTTCTCTAAATTCGCCGGAAATAGTACCGAAATGCCGGATATGGGTGGGGATGGTAGAAGAAGACGTGATTAATTAATTCGTTACTTACCACTTATCTTTAAGCTTATTATATTTTAAAGGAAACCACGATTATTTTAATTGTGGTTTTTTAATGTTAATGGAATTTTAAACCATTGAATATTCCTTAATCTCTCCATTAAAAAACCAATAAAACTCCAAAAAAATTAATATTGTAATGTTTACTTTTGCGCCATGGCAAATGTGAGAGCAGCGATTCCAAAAGGCACCAGAGATTTTGGTCCTCAGGTAATGATAAAGCGGAACTATATTTTTGATACAATAAAAAAAGTATTCAAAAAATATGGGTATCAAGAAATTCAAACTCCAACAATGGAGAATTTGGATACTTTGACCGGTAAATACGGTGACGAAGGAGATCAGCTGATTTTTAAAATATTGAATTCTGGTGATTATATGCTAAAAGCAGAAAGCTTAAAGCAAAAAGGTGAAGACTTAACTTCAAAAAAGTTATTGCCAATCATTTCCGAAAAAGCACTTCGCTACGATTTGACTGTTCCTTTCGCCCGTTACGTAGTCATGCATCAGCATGAAATAACCTCTCCTTTCAAACGCTTTCAAGTTCAGCCGGTTTGGAGAGCCGACCGGCCACAAAAAGGGCGTTACCGCGAATTTTATCAATGTGATGCAGATGTTGTAGGTTCTGATTCATTATTGAACGAGGCCGAATTCGTGTGTATTTATGATGAGGCTTTAAGTAGTTTGGGTTTAAAAGATTTTAGCATAAAAATTAATAATAGAAAAATTCTATCAGGAATTGCTGAGTTAATAGGAAAACCCAATCAAATTGTAGATTTAACTGTTGCTATTGATAAATTAGATAAAATAGGTCTTGAGGGTGTTGAGAAAGAGCTTTTAGAAAAAGGATTCACTTCAGAAGATCTAGCAATCTTAAAACCAGTAATTTTATTATCCGGTTCAAATGAAGAGAAATTAAGTTCACTATCATCAATATTGTCAAATTCTACTGTAGGGAAAAATGGTATAGATGAAATCTATAAAGTTCTTAGCTACTTAAAATCATTTGATTTAATAACGGCAAAAGTTGAGATGGACCTAACCTTAGCAAGAGGTTTAAATTATTATACAGGTTGTATTTTCGAGGTGAAAACCAACGAAGCTACTATGGGTTCCATTGGTGGCGGAGGTAGATATGACGACCTTACCGGAATGTTTGGTAAAGAGGGTTTAACCGGAGTGGGGATTTCATTTGGCGCAGATAGAATTTATGATGTTTTAGAGGAGCTTAACCTTTTTCCATCGACTGTCAATGAAAGTACAAAAGTCTTAATATGTGTATTTGGAGAGCAGGAAGAGATTTACAGTTTACCTATTTTAAACAAATTAAGAAAAGCGGATATCAATGCCGAACTTTTTCCTTTTGGTGCAAAAATGAAAAAGCAGATGCAGTATGCTAACGATAAAAATATCCCCTATGTATTAATCATCGGTGGAGATGAAATGCAGAGTGGTCAATTGACTTTAAAAAATATGGAGACTGGAGAGCAAGTAAAAGTCAGGGTGGATGAATTGGTTGACCGGTTGAAATAATGACTCTAAAACTGGCTATATCATCACAAATAAATAAATTTTGAGGCAGGTTTCTGCGGTTTTGAGCATTTCTAAAAATTTTAAAGGTTGTACGTATAGCACAGCTCTTTACTAATAATTATTTTTTAACTTGAGTTTGGAAAAAAATATGAATTATCAAACAGTTAAATCTAACCAAATACTCCTCTTTTAAGTATAGGACTCAAGTTATAATACTTCTTTTCTAACGGGGGCTCTAGTTATAAATTTTGAGTAATTGAAACTAATTCTTTTCGAGCATCTCAACCAGATTTTACGTTAAATATTACCTTTTTTCATTTCACCTATTGCAAAGTCTACAGCTCTTGCGGTTAAAGCCATATACGTTAATGAGGGGTTTTGTGTCGAAGTAGACGTCATACTCGCTCCGTCGGTGACAAATACGTTTTTGCAAGTATGGATTTGGTTCCATTTGTTAAGAATAGATGTTTTAGGGTCGTGACCCATTCGGGCGCCACCCATTTCATGAATGTCTAATCCAGGAGACTGAATGAAGCTCTTCCGTTGAATGTTTTTAAAGCCTGCCTCTGTAAACATTTCTGTAAACTGTTCCAGAAAGTCAGTCTTCATCTTACTGTCGTTATCGTCATAATCAACGTTTATTTTTAACAAAGGAATTCCCCAGGCGTCTTTTTGCTCAGAGTCAAGACTTACGGTGTTACTTTCTTTTGGAATAGTTTCGCCCATAAAATATGCACCAATACTCCATGGTCCCAGTTCTGGGGCTATAAGGTGTTTTTTTAAGTCAGCGCCAACACCTTTGGTATCAGTTACAGGGCTTCTGGAGGCGGCGAGTTCTGCCGAATAGCCTCTTAAAAAATTTGTTTCTTGCTTAAACACATTCCTAAAACGAGGAATATACCCTCCGCCAGAAGGGTTTCTACCATCTGTTGTATATTGCTTTAGACCATTAAGTTCAGCAGTAATATTTGCCCCAAAATTGTGAAAAGCTATATATTTCCCAAGAGTTCCACTGTCATTGCCTAAGCCGTTAGGGAAGCGATTAGAGGTAGAATTTAATAATATTAAATTGGTATTTAAAGTAGAGGCATTTACAAAAATTATATTTGCGTAATATTCTATTTCCTCTTTAGTGTTGGTATCTATAACTCGTACACCAGTTGCTTTTTCTTTTTTATCATCGTAAATTATGGAATGAACCAAAGAAAAAGGTCGTAATGTCATATTACCAGTTTTTTGTGCCCACGGAAGAGTTGAAGCATTACTACTGAAATATCCTCCGAAAGGACAACCTCGGTTACATAAAATTCTGTTAAGGCATGTACCACGGTATTGCTCTATATGTATAGGCTTAGGTTTAGTTAAATGAGCACAACGAGCATTAATTACGTGGCGATCAGGATACTTAGTGCTTATTTTTTTCTTAAAATAATCTTCAGCAGCATTCAGCGGAAATGCTGGCAAAAAATCGCCATCGGGAAGTGTGCTTAGTCCATCTTTATTGCCAGAAATACCTGCAAAACGTTCCACATAAGTGTACCATGAAGCAATGTCTTTATACCTGATTGGCCAATCAACTGCAAAACCATCGCGGGCAGGACCTTCGAAATCAAAGTTGCTCCACCTTTGCGTTTGGCGAGCCCAGGTTAAGGATTTTCCGCCCACTTGATAACCTCGTATCCAATCAAATGGTTTGTCCTGTATATACGGATGTTCATTATCTTTTACGAAAAAATGTTCACTTTCTTCTGAAAAGGAATAACAACGACTTACAATTGGGTTAGCACTCTTTATATTTAATGCAAGTTCACCCAGATGTTCAAACTCATAAGGATACTTATTGGTGGTGGGGTAATCAATAATATGTTTTACATCCCTTCCTCTTTCCAGAACTAATGTTTTTAGTCCTTTTTCTGTAAACTCTTTAGCCGCCCAACCGCCACTGATTCCAGATCCAATTATAATGGCATCAAAGGTGTTTTGTTTAGTGCTAGTGATATTTAAATTAGACATTTTCTTTTCTTAAACTAAATCTTAACTGGAAAATAACCATTGTATCTAGCCGGTGCTAATTCATACTTTACAAGGTTAGTCATTACATATTTTGAGTTCATGTAAGCTTGTATCGTTCTAGATTTCATTATATGATAAAAATGGGTAATATCTGCTTTTTCAAACTTATTATTTTCAATACCTAAAAGGAACTCTACTTTCTGTGTAAGGCCTAACTTAATGAAGGGCTTGTTGAATATTTCATTACAGTTGTTATCAATTTCTTTTAGTCCGTTAACGAATTTATATTGATCTTCTCTTTCATGACAGTCATCAACCATTTTCATAACTAAAAGATGAAGTTCCAGCATTTTCGCTCCTGGGGTATTAGTAGCTGGAATGATGGCTTCAGCTATTTCGCTCAACAGATTCTCTTGTTCGAGATCTAGATTAAGATTGTTTAACTTAATAGAAGTTGGTCTTTGTAGACAAGAGGGGAGTACTAATACCCCTCCTGTAACAATAGCTAAATTTTTTATGGCTGACCGCCTATTCATTATTTGTCTTTTTAGTTAAGTTGGTTCAACAGTAATTCAGTATAAATCGCCATAACGGTATTCTACTGCTAAAAATGTGACATCAGCATATATTAAAACTTCGACAATTAAGACTCCCTTATACCGCTTTAATCCTTAATGTTTTAGGCTCGCGGAATAAATCCTATAATTTATTTGACAATATCTAAAGATTCAGGTTTGCTTTTATATCCATTTATACCGAAAAATATGATATATAAATAGCAAACAACTGGCATTAAAAATGCTACTTCCCAGGAAAAATTATCTTTTAACACACCTACTGTGTAGGATATGATAGCTCCCCCAACAATAGCAGTTGAAAGTAATCCAGAAGCAGCCGTAGTACGGTTTCCTAGCTTGTTAACCGATAATGAAAATATAACAGCAAACATAACTGAATTGAATAAGCCAACTGCAACCATTGTCCATACGGCAACTAAGCCAGTACTTAAAATTGATGTTGTAATTAAGGCCGTTGCAATTATTGTCATAACCGTTAACACTTGAGAAGGTTTTAAAAAATTTAAGAAATAGGCACCGATAAACCTTCCTGCCAACATCCCTCCCCAATAAAATGATAAATAAAGATTTGCTGAATGTTCGGGTATAGTAAGTGTATCAGCAATGTAATTAGTTAAAAAAGTTCCAATTGAAACCTCTGCACCTACGTACATAAACAATGCAATAATCCCGAATTTTAGGTTTCTAAACTCTAAAATGGAACGGTTTGAATTATTTGAGCTGGTCAATTCATTTTGTTGACTTTCGCTTGGGGTCGATTTGATATTTGGTAACGCAAGTTTCCAAACGATTAGTCCAATAATAAATAGTCCTAATCCAATTAATAGATAGGGTTTAACTAAAGCTTCACTTGAAACCTTTGACTCTTGCAACTTGGATAAAATAAAATGAGCTCCGAAAATTGGGGCAACGGTAGTCCCAAGAGAGCCAATTCCTTGTATTAAGGTCAGTCTGGAAGCTGCGGTTTCGGGAGAGCCTAGAATAGTAATATAAGGATTGGCTGTCACCTGCAATAAAACTATACCAATTGCCACAACAAATAATGCGGCTAAGAATAACCAATATTGATGAAAATACGAAGCCGGAAAAAATAGTGCCGCACCAAAAGCTGCAATCATAAAGCCTGCTACCATCCCATTTTTATAGCCTATTTTTTCGACCAATTTGCCTGAGGGGATGGATATTAGCCCATACGTTAGGAAAAAGTAAAACTGAACCAATGATGATTGCGCATAAGTTAAAGAAAAACCTTCTTTAAAAAAGGGAACTAAGGTATCGTTTAATACCGTTATAAATCCCATCATGAAATAAAGTACTGCCAACGATACTAGGGCAGGCAAAAAATTAATTTTACCCGAACCTTGTTCTACCTGAATACTGTTGCTAGAAGTTATTAATGCCATTGTCCTTTTTCTAAAGTAACTAAATCTTTTTGTTCAATTTTCTCCATTATTTTCCATAATTGGTACAATCCTCTAGGAACATGAAAGCAACCTTTCCATTTGCCACCTTTAAGCGGTAAAAGCACTTTGCCTTCACGGTTTAAATAACCAAACCACTCTCCATATTCTTTATCCACGAAATGATTCCAAGTATAGTCATGTAGTTTTTCAAACCATACTAAACATCTTTCATCACCTGTGTGCAGATAACCTTTTAAAACAGCTATCATGGCTTCAATATGTACCCACCATAGTTTTTGATCCCATTCTAATTGCTGTGGAGGGTTCCCTTTGACATCCAAAAAATAGAAAATACCACCATTTTCTTTATCCCATCCAAAATCAAGTGTATTTAAAGTAATATCTACACATTTTTGAATCAATTCCAGATCATTTGTGCGTTCGGCGATATCCATTACAAACCACATTGACTCTAGCCCATGACCTGGGTTAACTAGTCTCCCTTCAAAAGAATCATGAAATTTACCATCTGCATCGATATTCTCTAATATTATACCTAACTCTGGTCTGTAAAACTTATCCATAATGGTTTTAACACCATGCTCTAAAGTCTGTTCAACTAATTCTGGGGCTAAAAGATGCTCCACTTCCAAAACAAGATTACAAAGTATCATGGGTAAGGAGAATCCTTGCAAATCACGTGTTCCGGGATATATTTTAGAATATTTTCCTTTTGGATTGTTTTGTCTCGCTAAAATATGATTAAAAGTTTCGATAGCGATGTCAGCATATTCCTGGTTGCCAGTAGCTTTACTTAACTGGGCAAAGGCCATTGTGGCAAAACAGTCCGAAAAAATGTTGTAAGCTTGAGTTAAGGGTTTTCCCTCTTTAGTTACAGAAAAGTACCAGTCGTTATTTTCGTCTCTACCATACTTCATCAAAAACTCAGCTCCTCTATTGGCTAAATCGAGCCATTCTTTTTTTTGTTCTACTTGCAAGTAAAGCATGGAAAAGGTCCAAACTTGACGGCATTGTAGCCACATAAACTTATCAGTGTCATAAACCTTGCCTTCTCTGTCTAAGCAGGTGAAAAATCCGCCATTAACTTTGTCTTCTGAATTTTCTGTCCAAAAAGGCATTACATTATTTAGCAACGCGGAACGGTAAATTTCTTTGTACTGGAATATATCCATTTTAATTTCTATTGTTAAATTGTTGCTATTATTATTTATTTTTCAATTTTAATGCTGGGGCAGAGTTCTTTACTGAATCGAGGTAATTTTTGTAATCAAGATAAAGTTTAACGGTATTGGGTCCGCCTGGTTTAATGGATGCTGTGGGGCTATTTAATAAGCCCGGATATTGGTAACAAAGGATTTTCTCAAAGTTTGGGAAACGGTGTAAATCGTCTATTACGCCATTTATAGAGCGGGGCACTAGAGCATTACCTTCGGCAAAATCGAAAATTTCCATATCCATCCAAAGGTGAGACTTGGCCTCGTCACAAAGTTTTTGTAAGGTTGTTGCCGATTGTTCTCCAGTAAGGTCTGTTGCTGGCATTCGGTGGAAACCGAAAGGGCAAAGGATATCTAAATTGGGCAATAGTTTACGATAGGTTTCTTCGGCTCCGCGAATATTATGTGAGTTGGTAGCCAACATTATAGGTTTATCGGGAGCTATTTTATTTACATACTTTTTAAATTCTCTAAAAAAAACTACAATATCCTCTCTCGCTTGTGTATCGCCCAAACCACCGTCTTGTTCTTCACTAACATACCACCCGTAAAAAGATTCATGATGTCCGTATTTTTTCCAAAGCTCATCTGCCAACTTTTTATGCCATTCCAATGATGCGGGTGTAAAATCAAACCAAGCGTAAGAACCCACTCCTACAAATACGTTCATTCCATTTTCATCTGCACTTTTCAGTACGGCTTCAAGCGGATCTTTTGCTGTTAAAGCAAATTGTCCAGGAATAATATCTGAGGGGTAGTAGGGTAAACCTTTATAACCTTCTGTTTCGATATTGTGCTTGCCCGCATAAGCATCTGGATTACGGATAACATCCTGTATCACAATAATATTCATATCCAGCTTACTCTGGTCACGCATCATTTCCTCCCACTGCGCATCCGTAGCTTTTTTCAATTCTGCATTCCAGTATTTACCTTCTGCCTCGCTCCAATGGTAAAAACCAAACCAAGCACCGTCAATTCTTCTTGTTGATCTAACAGTTGATGCAATAATGTGTATTGCTTTTTCTTTGCGGAGTATTTTCTTACCTTCTTTAGTAACCAATATAATTTTATGGTTACCTGCATGGTTTTTTGTAGACCAAGGAAACTTTACTCCTGCATTGTCATTTGCTGCAATGCTTAGTTCCTCGGTGTGTAGTAAGTTTTTTGGATCCTCTTTATCTAAATAAAAAGATACACTTATACTTTTTTTACTTCCTGTATGATTCCAAATGCCTGCTCGCACATCAAGCGTAATTTGATCTGTTACTGGGGAAGGGGGAATTAAAGTAAGACTAATTTCAGGCTTAGGCCCATTATTGGGTTTAGCCATGCCGATAACAAAAGAATTGCTCCATGCTAGTAATACACAGAGTAAAGTAAATGCCATTTTTCTCATAAGATATTTGTTTGTTTTTTTGAAACAGTCTGAAAATTTTACTTTTCAGACTGTGTAAAATTTAGTATCCTGGATTTTGAGTTGTTGAACCTCCAGAGCGATCAATCTCTGCCTGAGGAATAGGAAATAACTCATTCACCCCTTTTTTGAATGCCACACCTCTTCCATTTGAAAAAGGTGTAGCTGCATAATTATTCATCGTTTCCACATATATATTCCATCTCTGTAAATCATAAAGACGCTGATATTCCATTGCAAATTCTACACGGCGCTCGTGTCTAACTGCTTGCCTTAAATCATCTGTTGCTTGAACACTTGGGAGCGGGATATTTGCTATAGTACGAACTCTGCTTACAGCTTCAACATCAATACGGCTTGAAGTGCTGGCTCTTGTTCTTACTTTATTTATATAAGTTGCAACAACGGTTTTATCACCATTGCTTTCCAAAAGCGCTTCTGCATACATCAAAAGTACATCAGCATATCTAATTGGATGGAATGTCCAAGCATCATCTCCCCAGCCTGCACCACGTCTTAAGGGTGCTAGATAACTTTTTCTGTTGTGATAACCTGTACTAGGATAAGATGAAAAATTTAAAACCTCTTGCCCTGATGCTTTAGGAAATACATCCCCTGGCTCTATTATAGCAAATAACAAACGGGGATCTCCTTGTTCAAATTCATCTACAAGATTTTGAGTAGGCTGATCAAAACCATAAGCACCTGTTTGTCCCCGTGGCGAAGTATATACTGGTGTAAAAGCACCGTAAATATTTAGACCGGGATCATCTCCTTTTATAATTGAAAAAATTGGTTCGGAAGTTTTATATCCATCATTTAAGAAAAGATCTTGAAAATTCGGTGTTAACGAAAACGAGTTTTCATCAATTACTTTTTTAGCCGCATCTCTAGCATTCTCAAATAATGTGGAATTATCTTTTGCAAAATAAAGGTAAACCCTTGCTTGCATTGCCCAGGCCGCTTCTCTTGTAGCCCTTCCTCTATCTGAAGTTTGGGTTTCATTTTTTTTAGGAAGTTTAGTTGCGGCTTCTTCTAAATCACTTATAATAAAATTGAATATTTCTGTTGAAGTTGCTCTTTTTAAATTATTGCTACTGCTAACTGGCAATGTTTTATCTATAAGAGGCACACCTCCAAATACCTTAACTAATTCAAAATAAAGATAGGCTCTCAAAAAATGCATCTCAGCCAAATATCTATCTTTCACACTTTCTGCTAGGTTGCTACCATTTTCATCAAGTAAATCATTAATAGGTAAATTAGTTAAGCCAACATTACAATTGCCAATACCTAAGTAAGAATTAGCCCAGAAACTCTGTAAGGTAGGGTTGCTTGACACAGCTCTGCCATAACTCAAATCTGCTACAGTGGGTCTATCTGCGGCATCTGACCCGCCTTTATTGCTGTCATCTGTAGATATGTTCCCCAATTCTACTCTCGCCGCTTCATAGCCATAAGCATCGTTAAACACTTGGTAACATTTAACTACTGTTTTAAAGGCGGCTCCTGGTGATTTGAAAAAATTTTCTTCGGTTTGTACGCCTGCTGTTGGGCGGTTAAGGAAATCATCCTTACAAGATGTTACGCCAAAAAAAGTAAGGCATAACGTTGCATATAATATCTTTTTCATAATTGTTGTTTAAAATTTTGCGTTAACACCTACTATAAACGTACGGGCTTGAGGATAAAAACCTTGATCTATACCTGTTAGTTTAGGATCTGCTGAGCCCATCTCTGGGTCTAGACCTGTGTAGCCGGTTAGTGTAAATAAATTTTGTGCGCCTACAAATACTCTAAGATTATTCATCTTCATTTTTTGTAATACGTTGGTTTTTAGCGTGTAACCTACCTGTAGATTTTTCAAACGTAAATAAGAACCATCTTCCACAAAATAATCAGACACGCTACCATTTAAACCTTGGTTTTGGGATATCTTATGGTATCTATCTGTAGAACCTTCTCCGCTCCAAGATTTTTCTAAAAAGCCTTTTGGTGCATTATTATAACTTGTGCCAGACTCAGTGTCGTATCGCAGTATATTCATGACATCATTGCCTTGAGATCCTTGAAAAAACAGACTGATGTCAAATCCTTTATAGTTTAGGTTAGTTGTTAATCCGTAGACAAAATCTGGCCATGGGTTGCCAATCAAAGTACGGTCATCTGCATCAAGGATGTCATCTCCGTTCAAATCTTTAAAGCGGATATCGCCGGGAGTAGAAACATCTCTCTGTGCACTACCTTCAACTTGGGCTGCATTTTGGAATATTCCATTAGTGATATATCCATAATAATAACCTATTGGCATACCTACCTCAGTTTTAGTAATTATCTCTCCTAAATGTGCTGTAGAGAATATGGGCTCGCCGTTACCTAGTTTGGTAACTTTGTTACTATAAGTAGATATGTTACCACTAATGTTGTATTTAAGCTCACCATCAGTATTATTATAACTTAAATCAAATTCCCAACCTTTATTTTGCATGTTTCCTGCATTTGAATATGGAGAAGTTGGGTAACCTAAAGCTGTTGGTAAAGGAACAATCATTAGCATATTCTCTACATTTTTATCAAAATAATCTGCAGTAAAATTCAGTTTTCCGTTTAATAGAGATAAATCCAATCCAATGTCAAGTTGTTTAGAGGTCTCCCATTGTAAAACACTGTTACCGGTAGAGATTCTCCCTGCTCCTATGAAGTTCGAATCGGTGTCGCCAAACACATATCTATCATAAATAGAGGATCCGTAAGTAGACAAATAGGCGCCACTACCGATGTTTTGGTTTCCAATTAAACCGTAACTTGCTCTAATCTTTCCATCAGAAAGCCAATTAGCTGTACTTTCTTTAAAGTAGTCTTCTTCGGTGAATCTCCATGCGGCTGATACTGAAGGAAATGTTCCCCATCTGTAACCGTCTGCAAATCTAGAGGATCCATCGCGGCGGATATTTGCAGCAATAATATACTTTCCATCATAATCAAATCCAATCCTACCAAAATAAGAACTAAGCGAGTTTGAATAAGGGTAACCAGAAGCAGATGGGTTCACAGTTCCTGCACTCAAAATTCGCATATCTACATCGTTATTAACGAAGCCTTGTATAGCAGCGTTAAAAAGAGAAACCTTGGTTGCTTCAGCAGATATACCAGCAAGTGCCGTTAAATGGTACTTTCCCCAACTTTCATCATAATTAAACGTATTTTCAGAAACAAAATAGTTGCTTGTGAAAGAGCCGTTACTAACAGTGTTGAAGGACTCAACATCGAAGGCATTTAATGAATATTTTGGTGTAAATCCCGTACTTAAAGAACGGTTTAAATCCATACCTACTCTGGTTTGGAAGTTAAGCGTTTTTAGAATTTTCACATCAGCAGTAACTCCTCCTTTAATACTTAGGGTTTCGTAAAAACTTTGTTTTAGTCGTTCTATCTGCGCAACTGGGTTTCGTTTATTAGAATACAATACACCAGCATATTGTGAGAACACATTATTAGGCTCGTAGCCCGCTTTTATTCCATTTAGAAATGATGGTAAACCTTGTAGGTCGTTACGAAACACAGGAGTTATGGGATCTGCAGCCATTGCACTGAAAATAGTTCCGGTAAATGGATTGTTTTCATCTGTTACGTGGCGACCTTCATAAGTTAGCCCCAAGTTTGTATTTAACTTTACTCGATTACTTACTTGAGAATTTACATTGTTACGCCATGATAAACGTTCATAGTCAGATCCGTTTACAATACCATCTTGATTTACATAACTTAAACTAGATAAATAACTGGCAGCTTTACCACCACCACTAACACTAAGGTTATGGCTTTGCGTTGGGGCATTATAATTAGTGATTTCGTTCCACCAATCTGTACCATCGGGCCCGGTAGTTGCAGCAACAAATCGTAAGACAGAATCTATATTTACCTGTGTAGAAAAATCGAATAACTTTGCCGCACCAGCATTTGTAGCGGCGAGGTTTTTGTAAGTAATATATTCTGAAGCACTTAACATCTGTGGTCTTTTCCACGGAGACTGAATGCCAATATAATTGTCATAAGTTACAGTTACCTTGTCATTTTTTGCACCTGATTTCGTGGTTATAATGATTACTCCATTTGAAGCTCTAGAACCGTATATTGCAGCAACTGAAGCATCCTTGTGTACAGCAATACTTTCAATATCATTTGGATTCAGATAATTAATATCTGTTTGAGGTAAACCGTCTACAATATACAATGGATCAGTGCTTCCGTTGATAGAACCAACCCCCCTTATACGTACTACTGAAGCTGAGCCGGGGCTACCACTAGATTGTGATACAGTTACACCAGAAGCTTTTCCTTGTAAAATATCTGCAACGCTACGAACTGGCATGTTGTCGATATCTGAAGCTTTTATTACGGATACAGCACCGGTAATTTCTTTTTTAGTGACACTTCCATACCCAACTACCACTACTTCTTTAAGTTCAGACATTGACACTTTTAATATTACTGTAATAAACTGACCAGAAATTGCTTTAAAGTCATTGTTTTCAAAACCCAACATCGTAGCAGACAGAGTAGCTTCTGCTGTAGTTAACTGTAATTTAAAATTACCCTTAACATCCGTAGCAGTAGCATTTTTTGTTCCTTTAACCATAACGGTTACTCCTGGCAGCGTGTTGCCGTTAATGTCCTTTACTACCCCTTGGACTAATTGCTGAGCGATTGTTGTTTGCTGGAAAAGCAACAGGAAGATTATTCCCAAAAAGCCTACTAGCTTTTTGTTGTTTGTAAAGATTATTCTCATTTCATATTGTATTTAAATTGTTTGTATTAAAAGAAACATGGTGTTAGTAAATTTTTTTCCTTGCGTACTGTTTTGATATTAGGGGGAAGTATTCTTAGATTTTCATCTTAGTAAACCTCAAACTCCCAAAAGGAAGACCCCCAAACAGACTGCACTCTAGTGGTACATAATAGCTTAATGTATCTTGCGTTTCTAGCAGTAAAAGTCACAATATCTTCACCGCCGTCTCCAGTAGTTGTAGTATAAGCGTTTGTAAAATTCGCATTATCAGTAGAGGTTTGGATGGTGTACCCAGTATCATAAGCTGCTTCCCACTTAATAATAACTTTGCTAATGGATTTGCTAGAACCTAAATCCACTTTCCACCACTGATTATTAGCTACACTGCTTGACCAACGGGTGGCTAAATTTCCATCGTTTGAATTATAAGCAGATGAGGAGTTTGATGATGCTGTAGCAGTTTTTCCTAGCGCAAGATTCACTGGAAAGTTATTGGCTAATTTGGCAGCTAGTATTGAAAAGCCTGCTTCTAAATTATACCATTGATTTGGTTGCGTAGTCCCTGTGAAACTTGTTAAATAACTTAAATAAGCATTTGTTCTGGCAACGTCATTCATTTTAGCGGCTGCATAAACTGTGGCGGCCCAAGGAAAACCACTTGGATCATATACCGTCCCTGTTGACCATGATGGATAATTTGAATTAAAAGTTGTGTATAAATTTATTGCTCTTGTTGAATTCGGAGCTATTACATCATTTAATGCAGGATATAATTGACATAATGCTTGTGCGTACCATACGTTCCAATTTGAGTTTGTTGCTCCAGTAGTACCGTCATCATTCCAATTGTACATATTTACACGCCAAAACTGACTTTCAATTGCACTTGAGTTTGAACCCAAAACACTCGTATAATAAGTTGGGTCTCCGCCGGTTATCACATTGCTTTGTAACCAAACCATGGCCTTAAGACCAGCATTTACCTCTGCATTGTCCATTAAATATTTTGCACCGTGAACTTTTGAATCAATAGTTAACCAATCATCATCATCGGGTGTAAAACTAGTAGGAATACTATTACTCGAATTGTCCATACAGGCCATCATAGCATTTCCAATTAAAGTAAGCTGATAAGAATAGCCAGAAAGCCAAGTTTTGTTTGCTGTTGACAACTCAGCATATCGTTTTGCTAAGCAAAGAAATGTAGCAGCATAGGAATCCACAGAATCATAAGTGCCATTTGTAGTTTCTGTAGCGCCATAATAATCATATACTGAGCCGGCAATTTCCGGGTTTAGTGTTACAGGGTTGGTTGTGCCATTTAGTTTACTCATGTACCAAATCATCCAGTTTTTTACAGCAGTTTGATTCGCTGTAGTAGGATTTTCCAGCACTCCTAAACAAGCTATATTTGCAAAATAGCCGCATATACGGCTTCCAGCAACCGAGGTTTCCATCATCGCACCAGATGATAATTGACCAGCTAGAATAAATGAAATTTGCTTATCTATAAGTGCGTTATATGTTGTTGCATTTACTTTCATCACTCGGTCTGTACCTGAAACCTTCACAGCTTCTACAGAGAGGTCTTTGCTTTTCTCGCAAGACATAAGTATTGCGCAGGGAATACTTAAAAAGTATATCCTCTTTAATAATGAGTTCATATTTAATATGGATTAAGTTTAATTTATCTTATTAAGTTTACTTATAAACCTCAAACTCCCAAAAAGACATTGGATAAGGCAAAGCGGCCTTAATAAGCAGGATTTTAATATACCTAGCGTTTGTTGAATTAAAAGTATGACTTACGTTTCCGCCTAGGCTTCCGGTAATTACTTTTAAATCTGTAAAATTTACATTGTCAGTAGAGATTTGTAAAGTATAGTCAGTTGCAAATGCTCCCTCCCATTTAATATCAATTTTACTGATGCTTTTTTCGCTTCCTAAGTCCACCTTGTACCATTCGTTTTCTGTAGCCGCAGCCAAAGACCAACGAGTTGCTAGATTGCCATCTATAGATAAATTTGGGTCATTAAAACTAGTAGACGCAGTAGCTGTTTTATTCAACGCCAGATTCAAAGATTCAGGGATATGTGTTGGTATAAAAATGCTTGCATCTCCTTGGTTTTTTATTTTATCAGCTGCGAGTATAGTGAAAGCAGCCTCAGTACTATACCAATAGTCCTTTTGTTTTCCTGCATTATTAAGGGTTAAAATGTGCTTAATATATTCATCCACCCTTAGCTTATCATTAATAGTAGCAGCTGCGTAAGCAATTACTGCCCAGGGATAAGCGCCTGAGTAAACAGTGCCATTTGACCAGTTTGGATAATGTATATTAAAAGTAGAATAAAGAATATTAGCTCTTTCAGAAAAGGGATCGATTACTCCAAATAATGCAGGATAAAGCTGGCAGGTTGCATCTGCATAAAAATTTGTCCAGTTTGAATTTGATGTGCCATTTGTTCCGTCGTCATTCCAATTATATCTATCGCCTCGCCATAATTGACTTTCTATAGCGCTAGTATTTGCCGAAAGCAAAGTTTGATAATGTGTAGATTCTGTTGCGCTTCCCATAACATTTGTCTGTAACCAAACCATTGATTTTAATCCTTCGTTCACTTCTGCGTTATCCATGGTATATTTAGCCCCATGAACATAAGAGTCTACAGATAATCCATCATTATCATCAGTTGTAAATGCAGTAGGAGTGCTATTTTCTGTATTGTCAATACATTTCTCCATTGCACTACCTATTAAATTAAGCTGTGTTGAATGCGCAACTAACCAATCTTTATTAATTACTGAGAGTTGCGCAAATTCTTTTGCAAGCGACAAAAATGTTGCTGCATAAGAATCTACCGAGTCATAAGTGCCATTGGTTGTTTCATTTGGCGCATAGTAGTCATAAACAGAACCAGGCACTTCTGCTTTTCCAGTTATTGGATTGATACTTCCGTTAAGCTTACTCATATACCAGATCATGTATTTCTTTACTATTGATACATTTTCCTCCGTTGGTTTTTTTAACAACGCTCTACAAGCTATATTCGCAAAGTATCCGCAGATTTTACTATTAGAAGCTTCATTGTCTTTTATGGCACCACTTTGCATTTGCAATGAAATAATATAGCGAACTTGATTAACAATTATCGAGTCGTACATTGTCATCTCGACAGGATCAGTATCTATATCTTCAACAATTGGCACCTTTTCAGGATGCGCCATTTTTTTGCAACTAACTGAACCAGCTGCTAAGGATATAAGGACCACGAATAAATTAAATATTTTCATAATAATTCTTTTTTAAACAGACTGCTATTCTCAAGCGCCTCAGTTTTTAATTTATTCCAATCACTTTTCATACACTTCAAATTCCCAAAATGACATAGGATATGGCAATGCTCCTTTAATTAATAAAATCTTAACATATTGGCCATCAATTGGAGTAAACTTATGACTCACATCTCCCCCAGTACTATTTGTGGTAGAGTAGACTGTAGTAAAGTTTACGTTGTCTGTTGAAACTTGTAAGGCATACTCACTGGCATAGGCTCCTTCCCACTTAATGTCAATTCCCCCTATTTTTTCAACTTTTCCTAAATCAACTTTATACCATTCATTATCTGTAGCGGCGGCAACAGACCATCTAGTTCCCAGATCTCCATCAATAGAAAAAGTAGTACTATTAAAACTAGTTGAAGCTGTTGCAGTTTTTCCTAACGCCATGTTTACTGGAGGAGTATCTGCATAAACTTCAAATTCCCAAAAAGACATTGGATAAGGCAATGCACCTTTAATTAATTGGATTTTAACATAACGAGCATCAACAGCGTTGAAAGTGTGACTAACGTCTCCCCCAATACTTGTTGTTGTAGAGTAGACTGTAGTAAAATTTACGTTGTCTGTTGATACTTGTAAAGCATACTCGCTCGCATAAGCACCTTCCCATTTTATATCAATTCGATTTATTTTTTCAGTGGATTGCAAATCTACTTTGTACCACTCATTATCAGTAGCTGCGGCTACTGACCAACGACTGCCTAAATCCCCATCAACAGAAAAAGCCGGGTCATTAAAGCTTGATGATGCCGTGGCTGGCTTGTTCAACGCTATGTTCCCATTTACGACAGGTAGTTCAGGAGCAATATAAGTGAAGCCTACAAGTGCTTTTGTACCTTTTGCATTAGTCACACTTACAGTACCAGAACCTCCCAGCCCCACTAAAGCAGTTATCGTTGAGTCTGAAGTTATAGAAAAAGAGTCAGCGGTTTTTCCTCCAAAGGTTACAGTTATGGCATCTGAAAAATTCACACCCTTAATTAAAATCTCATCACCTGTTTTGCCCGTTATAGGAGCAAAAGAGAAAACCTTAGGTAGTGCTGAAACTGTGATTGGTGTGCTCGGGTCATAGGGATTGGCACCTTCATCTTCTTTACATGCATTCATTATAAGAATACATACAGTAATTGTTGTTAATAGAATTCTTCTCATATTTTAATTTATTTAATTATTTTTCTTTTAAAATGATTTTTTATTTACTTACTAGCGAGGTATGAAACGATTTAATAGCGCCACAAAATTTTGATCAATCTTTTATATAAACTTAAAATGAAGTATTTGTTAATTTTTTATTGCCAACACTAAGTAATAAAATATTTTAATATAAAACAACTATTTAATAAAATATTTTATTAAGTATTTCGATGGATGTATTTTTTGTCACTAAAAAGCGAATGAATTTTATTTATATTATTTTTACACTTTAACATCATATATCTTAATAATGGGAAAAACTTTTTTTGAAGAACTTAACAATGAAAATGTCACCGGTGTAGCATATAAAAACCTTAATCTTAAAAAAGGGATTTTGAGTTATTTTGATAAGGTCAGCAATTCAACAATTTCTGATTTATCAAAAGAATTAAATATAAGTGTACCAAAAATGACTGCAATTCTTAATGAACTTATCCAAGATGGCATTGTTCAGGACTATGGGAAAGTAGAATCTGGAAGTGGTCGTAAACCTAATTTATTTGGTCTATTACCCGAGTCGGCGTTTTTTATTGGTGTAGATGTCAAACAAACTTATATTAATATTGGATTATCGGATTTCCAAAAAAAAATGACGAAAGTTTCAGAGAAAATTCCGTATAATCTGGAAAACAATAAGGAATCTCTTGAAAGTTTGTGTAAGCTTATAAACTCATTTATAACTAGCCTTACAGTTCCTAAGGAGAAAATATTAGGAATTGGAATCAACCTTTCGGGTAGAGTTAATTATGCAACAGGGTATAGTTATAGCTTTTTTTATTTCAGTGAAGAACCTCTGAGTAAAATAATAGAGTCAAAAATAGGAATTAGAGTCTTCTTAGAAAACGATTCGAGATCCATGGCTTATGGGGAATTTAGTTCTGGGATTGTGAATGGGGAAAAGGATGTATTATTTCTGAATTTAGACTATGGAATTGGTCTTGGTATAATGATTAATGGACAATTATATTATGGGAAATCAGGCTATGCAGGTGAATTTGGTCATACCCCTTTGTTTAATAATGAAATCCTCTGTCGTTGTGGAAAAAAGGGTTGCTTAGAAACAGAAGCATCTGGTTGGGCTCTCGAAAGAAAAGTAAAGGAAAAGATGAAAGAAGGTTTTAATTCTGTTCTATTTCAAAAAGTAAAAGATCTTGACAATATAAAAATGGAAGATATAATCGCGGCAACAAATAATGATGATGTACTGGCTATAGAATTAATTGCTGAAATTGGAGAAAACATTGGAAGAGGGCTTGCTTTACTAATAAATATATTCAACCCTGAACTGGTAATTATAGGAGGAGGGCTTGCACAAACTGGCGATTACATTAAATTGCCGATTAAAAGTGCTATAAACAAATATTCCCTCAGTTTAGTTAGTAACGACACTTTATTAAAGTTATCGCAACTTGACAAACAAGCTGGAATTGTAGGGGCCTGCCTACTTGTACGAAATAAGATTCTTTCTATAGCTTGATTATTTTGAGCGTAAACAATATTAATCCTCCTTTATAAGGCAAGGTCTAAAATCTTATCTAGAAAGATAATATGGAACTCCACATGCATCAATTGGCTTAATAAACCAATTGATGCATTTTGCTATACGCTTCCGAAATATTCTCTGAAAGGTTAATACTTGAGGAAACTGCTATACCAAAAACTCCAGTATCCATTAAAGCAATAACGTCTTCTGGTTTTATGCCTCCCACTGCAATAAGCGGGAAATTAATTCCATCTTTTTCCAAGATTTCAACAGCTTTTTTATAACCTTCTAACCCCCAATGCGGAAAATAATTGGGTTTGGTATCGGTATGTGCAAATGGACCACAACCTATATAGTCTGCGCCGTTTTTGATATGGGTTTTTATTTGTTCCATATTTATTGCAGATACACCTAAAGTTTTGTCTTTTCCAATTTGTTCGCGGACTAGCATAATATCGGCCTCTAAATCTTCAATATGCACCCCTTGAATATCAGCTAAAGGTACCAGATGGCTATGGTTAGTCACTATCAAAGTTGCTCCCCAATCATCACAAATTGAAGCAATAGGATGTAACTCTTCCAGCATCTCTTCATCAGTTTTACTAAAGCAACGGTATTGAATCCAATTTGCTCCGGCTTCACAAGCTATTTGAACCTGTTCTGTATGAGTAAGATTGGGTGAGTCTTGTGTAATGTAATGTAATTTTGAGACGTATTTCTTCATTTACAAGCAATTAAAGCATTTAAGGCGACAAAACAAGTGTTTGTATAGTACTTGTTTTGTCGCCTCAATATTAAGCTTTTCTTGTCTTTTGTTAACTTATTAAATGATGGTTTCTAAATAAAGCATCATTTAATTTTTTGCCGAAAGAATCATTTTTTCTAATTCGGCTAAATCTTCAAAGATTAAATCTGCTTTTGTGTCCGACTGCGCAACAATTTCCATTGTAGTTTCACCAGATAAAACCAGAACACCTATAGCTCCTGCATTCTGTGCCATTTTTACGTCGGTATATATTCTATCACCTACCATCAAAACTTCAGAAGGGGCAAGATTATAACGTGTCAATATTCCGTCTAACATTCTTGGATTAGGCTTACCTATTACCGTGTCTGGAAGACGACCAGTTGCATGTTCTATACAGGTATATATCGCTCCGCAATCTACTAGTATAGTCTTTTTATCTGTAGGGCAAACTCTGTCTGGATTTGTAGCTACATAAGGCAGGTATTGTGATACCCACCATGATGCTCTGCATAAACGGGCGTACGTTAAGTGCATATCAAAACTTACCACAACTGCATCTGGGATGTCATTTTCATCATCAGCAGTTGAAATGAACCCTGCTTCTTCAAACTCATTAATCATGCTTGGTGTGCCTAAAAGAAATAACCTTTTGGCTTCTGGCATATTTAATTTGATATACTCTATTGTAGCTTGTGCTGAAGTATACATTTCTTCTTTTACCGCCGTAATACCCATTTTTGATAAATGGGTTAAGTAATCGGATATACTCTTAGAGGGATTGTTTGTAAGAAAAGAGTATCCAATACCGAGTTTCTTTAAATTATCGAGAAACGGTATGGTGAATGGAAATAAGGTACTGCCATTATAAATAGTACCATCCATATCTAATGCAATATGTTTTATTTTTTTTAAGCAATTGTTTACTTCAACAATGGTACTCAATTTTGCACTGCTGAGATATTTGTTTTCTACCATATGAATATTAAAATAATTAAAACTTAGGATTCGTAGCCGTGTGCTTTAGCTTTCCAAGCAAACATGAACACAACACTTCCTATAATACCGGTGAACATTAACACTCCGAAAGTGAAATCCCATCCGTAATGGTCAGCAAGATAACCTAAACCCCATCCAGAAACTATCGCACTTGCATATCCGAAAAGACCAGTAAAGCCAGCAGCTGTTGCGGCGGCTCTATTTGTTGCTATGTTAGCTGCAGCGATACCTATGAGCGCTTGAGGGCCATAAATAAAGAAACCAGCTCCCATTAAAGTAGCTGTCGCCATCCACATAGGAGGATGAGACATTTGCCAGAATATCAATATAAAGAGGCTGGCGAAAATCATACAGATCATACACACTCTAGGTCCTCGTCCACCAAAAAAACGATCGGTAGCCCAACCTGCAAGTAACATTCCTGCAATTCCAGAAACTTCAAAGGCGGCAACCATCCAACCTGCATTGTGTAAAGAGACGCCTTTCCACTCGCTTAGTAGCGTTGGTCCCCAATCCAGTACGCCGTATCTTACGATATATACAAAGAAATTCGCGATACATAATATCCAGATGTATTTATTTCTAAAAACATTTTTTTTAAGAAACGCTTTAAATTCTTTAGAATTTCTATCTTCCTTAGTGCCATCCTCTTTATTTACACTATGTAACTCAGGCAGTCCAACTGAAGAGGGGGTGTCTCGGAGCGCTACCCATAAAAAAACTGCTCCTAGAAGCGCAATCGCTGCTGGAATATAAAAAACGTATCTCCACCCCAAGGTCCCTACAATATATCCACTCAAGATAACTACCAACCCCGCTCCAATGGAGTGCGATGTATTCCAGATAGACATTTTTGTGGCTAACTGATTTGGCGGTATCCAGTGTGTCAACAGGCGAACACATGGAGGAAAGCCCATTCCCTGAACCCAGCCGTTCATCACCCAGAGCAAACCTAATACAACTACAGCAGAGTTAAAGCCAAAAAAGATATTACAGATTGCCGATAAGACTAAACCGGTAACCATAAAATATCTTGAATTAATTCTATCCGCAAGAAATCCGTTTGCAAACCTAGAAACACCGTAGACTAAGCCATGTAGAGTTAAGAAAATTCCCAGATCGGCTTTGCTAATTCCTAAATCGGCTTGCATACCCGGCATGGCCATACTCAAGTTCTTTCTAACAAAGTAAAACATAGCATAACCTACCATTGTTGCTACAATAGTCCGTGTTTGCCAATATTTGAATTTTTTTTGTTGTTGTAAATCTGTAGAGATTTCTGTATTCATATTTGAATTGGTTTATATATGAGCATTATGCATTTATCATGAAATTGCTCTGACGAGCATGTGCTTTTGGTTTGATTTTTTTATGTTAATTAATGTTTTACTTGACGGAGTTTAAATGTTCTCATTTAACATAAAGTTTTTGAAACGTAGAAGAGTTTCACCTAAAGCAGTCTCTAAATACGCTAGCTTTCTCTTAATAAAAGTTATTAATAGTAACTATCGGTTTCTAATCTGTAAGAAATAAGTGTTAATAATTCAAATTTAAAAAATAAACGAAAGATAGTGGTAGAAAAACGAAATTACGTATTTTCCATTTATTTGTTTTTCAATGTTTCCATTTTAATTTTTACATCAGCATAAAGTTGAGTTTATATTTAAGATAATACTCAAAAAAATTACTTTGCCAATACTTCTTCTATTACTTCACCAATACTTCCATTCGGTTCTTGTATATGTAATAAGGTAGCTAAAGTTGGTGCTATATCTGCCATACTTGTTTGGCGGTTTAAAGAACCTTGTTTAATACCCCAACCCATAAATACTAAAGGAATATGTGTGTCGTACGGGTTCCAAGTGCCGTGGCTTGTACCTGCTTTTCTCTCACTCAAAACACTCGGTTTTAGTAAAACTTGAATAGCACCACTTCTTTCAGAATTATAACCATTAATGATTTTAGATTTTATAAGGTCTGGAATACTTGCAATACTTGTTTTTTCCATATCAACTACGTAAGCTACACCTTCTTGTTTTTTTAGGAATTTTATTGCGGAATCCTTTATTGCGTCGATATTAAGATTCTGTTTTTCTATTAGAGGATTGTTTAAGCTTACTTGATAGCTTGATAAATTTAAAACGATATTGGCTTGCTTAAATTCGTTTTCAAGTGTTGCATTTAAGTTTTTTAGTATTGTTGAAGTTGGCCAAAAACCAGCTGGTATTTTATGGTCCTGTAAAAATTTTGGATTATGAGCTGCGCCATGATCTGCAGTAAGAAACACTGTATATTCACCTTTACCAACGGTTGCATCTAGGGCACTGAATAGTTCTTCTAAGTTTTTGTCTAAACGTAAATAAGTGTCTTCTGTTTCAATAGCATTAACGCCGTATTTGTGCCCTATGTAATCTGTAGATGAAAAACTTACAGTTAAAAAGTCTGTGTATGCACCTTTGCCCATTTTTTCGTTTGTTAAAACTTCTTTAGCGAAATCAAGAGTTAATTGATTACCATAAGGGCTTGTTCTTATTACATCATAATCTCCTTTAAATATTTTGGATAAATAATGAGGAAAAGTAGGTGTTTTCTCTCCGCTTAATTTTCCTTCGTAAGCGGTGTTGTCCTCAGTACTTTGTGTATATGTATCAATAGGGTATAAGGTGTTCCAATCTTGGTTGATGTATTTTGTAGGTAGCTTTTTGTTGTTGAAATTGTTTACCCAAGTGGGTAAAGCATTCATGTAGTAAGTACTGGTAATCCAGTTGCCAGTAGCATCATCAAACCAATAAGCTGCATCTGCTGCATGGCCGGCAGGTAAAATTCCGCCACGGTCTTTTAATGCAATTCCAATAACTTTCGATTTAAAATTGGTAGCTAATTTAAGTTCGTCTGTAATAGTTGTCGATAGTAAGTTTACAGGGGACATTTCACCTGCGGCGGAACTACTACCTACTGTTTTCACGGTGCTATCTTCTGTACAATACATAGGTTTTCCGGTGGCTTGTATAGTAAAACTATTAGCCGCAATTCCATGAATTGCTGGAACTGAACCAGTATAGATCCCTGCATGACCAGCAGCTGTTACCGTTGGTATGTAGGGTAAATGTGTGTTTCCGCAAGTGAAGCCTTGGTTAAGTAAACGATTGAATCCTCCCGAACCGTACCTATTTGTATAACGGTATAGGTAATCCCAACGCATTTGATCAACTACTATGCCTACCACCAGTTTTGGCCGGGCTGGAGCATTAGTAAGTTTATTGACTAATACAGGGATTTTTGGTTTTTGTGCTGATGAGTAAAATGGGTTAAAAAGTACAAGGAGGGTTAAAATTCTTACGATTTTCATTGTTATGATTTTTCAGGAAGGCTAATTTAGTATTTAAATGATAAAAACATTGGTGTTGATTTGTTAAATTAGGTTAAAAGTAGTCTTTTATTTTGTTTTATTTCCTTTTTTATCTCGGTATCTTTTTGTTTGAAAGAAATTAGAACGGGACGTATTTTGTTTTAAGTTAGAGAGATTATATTCCAGATTGAAAGCGTCAGTACAGAAATAGAAGTAGCTTTAGGCATAAATCCATTAGAACTGGATAGTTTTTCATAAGTATTGGTTTACTTGAATTACGAATATTGTGCTATTCAATTTAGTGTTTTCTCTAAAGCACTAAAACCAATTATTTAAATACATTATTCAAACCATAATTTATGGTTAACTAATTATAAATGAATTATTCAAATTTTAATCCGGAGTCTTATATTTTATGTTGTGACTGGGGGACTTCTTCTTTTAGACTTCAGCTTGTAGAAGTAACATCTGGAAAAGTTGTTTTTGCCAGTAATGCTGAGGCTGGTGTAGCAAAGACTTTCAATAGATGGAAAGAAACCGAGGGGGTAGAACGATTACAATTTTATCAAGAATATTTAAAAGAACATATTGATCATATCTCCATCAATATAAAAGCCTCTTTGGCGAAAACTCCACTAGTTATATCCGGTATGGCATCCTCTTCAATTGGTATCGTAGAACTTCCATACAGTCTATTACCTTTTAACCTTAATGGAGGAAAAGCGGCAGTACATTCAATTGAAGAGTCAGAAACCTTTCCTCACAGTATCCTTTTAATTTCTGGTGTAAAGTCAGATATAGATGTAATGAGAGGAGAGGAAACGCAGTTTATAGGCTTGCAGGAAGCTATAACTACTATAGGTTGTGAAAAAAATGCTTTATTGATACTACCTGGTACTCACTCAAAACATATCCGATTAGTAGATGGGCAAATGGTTGATTTTAATACTTATATCACCGGAGAACTGTTTTCTGTTTTGGTAAAGCATAGCTTATTAAAAGAAGCTGTAGAAACACCGACAAGCTCACTGTCGGTTGATGATTTGGCAGAGTTTGCACATGGAGTTACAAAATCAAGCTCTTGGAGTCTGCTACAAAATTTGTTTAGTGTTAGAACAGGAGGTTTATTTAAGCATCGTAATAAAAGACAAAGCTACTTTTACTTGAGTGGCTTACTAATAGGTGACGAACTAAACACAATTAGTAAAGGCGATTGGGATAAGTTAGTTTTATGTAGTGGAAATAGCCTTTTTGAACTTTATAAAAAAGCAATTGAAGTATTAGGTCTGAGCTCGGTAACACACTTTGTTTTACCAGAAGAAATGACCAAGGCAACAATATCAGGACAGATTAAAATTTATAAATCCAATCAATATGTCAATTCATAAAAACAGCTTTAATTGGGACGTATTTCATGAAATCCCAATAATTGGGATTATGCGGAATATACCTCTTGAGGTGGTGAAAAGTATTTTGCCATTATATAAGCAAGCAGGTTTAAGTACTTTAGAAATTACTTTAAATAGTCCAGATGCAGAAGAATCCATACGCTATGCTATCGCTAATTATCCGGATTTAAACATAGGAGTAGGTACAGTTTGCTCATTGAGTGATTTAGATGATGCTTTAGCTTATGGAGCACAGTTCATTGTTACGCCAATTGTAAGTAAAAAAGTGATTAAAGCCTGTAAGTCAAAAGGGATACCTATATTTTCAGGAGGACTAAGCCCCACAGAAATTTATAAAGCTTGGAAAGCAGGGGCAGATATGGTAAAGATATTTCCGGCTACTGCTTTAGGACCAAATTTCATAAAAGATATCAAAGGACCTTTTAATCATATAAAATTATTACCTACAGGTGGGGTAAGTATAAACAACATTAAAGAATTTCATGATGCTGGGGCAAGTGGATTTGGTATAGGAAGTCCGCTTTTCAATAAGAAGTACATTGAAGATAAAAACTGGGTTAGCCTAAAAGCACATTTTGAAGATTTTGTAAAAAAAATAAACTCCTGATATTTTAATTAATAAACCATATGCGCAATATTAAAATAAAAAATTACCGATGGGTCATTGTTGGTTTACTGTTTGTAGCCACCACCATCAACTATATGGACCGTCAAATTATCGGTCTGTTAAAACCTACGCTTGAGCAAGAGTTTAACTGGACAGAAACAGATTTCGCACACATTGTAATGGCCTTTACAGCCGCTTATGCAATTGGCCTTTTGGTATTTGGAAGACTAATAGATAAAGTTGGGACAAAAATGGGCTACTCTATAAGTGTGGCTTTTTGGAGTATTGCGGGGATGTTACATGCCGTAGCTAGAAGTGCTTTTGGATTTGGTGTGGCTAGAGTAGGTTTAGGTGTCGGAGAGGCCGGTAATTTCCCGGCAGCAATGAAAGCAGTGGCAGAGTGGTTCCCTAAAAACGAAAGAGCCGTTGCCACTGGTATATTTAATGCTGGTACAAGTGTTGGTGTTGTAATGGCGTTATTTATTGTGCCTTGGATATTAGCTTATTACGGCTGGCAAGAAGTGTTTTGGATTACTGGAGCCTTAGGTTTTGTATGGTTGATTTTTTGGTGGGTACTCTATGAAATCCCATCTAAACAAAAAAGAATCACTGCAGAGGAACTGCATTTAATCCAAAGTGGACAGGATGATGACCTCAATGAAGAGGCAGGTAAAGGCAAAAAAATAA
Organism: Pelobium sp.; assembly: GCA_037968815.1. Lineage (GTDB taxonomy): Bacteria > Bacteroidota > Bacteroidia > Sphingobacteriales > Sphingobacteriaceae > Pseudopedobacter. The sequence goes on from JBBKWF010000018.1 coordinate 101,717, forward strand.
AATGGGTTAGCTTGTTTTCAATGCCACAAACTTGGGCTTTTATTACTGGGAAATTATTGATTGACCCTATCTATTGGTTTTTCCTATTTTGGTTGCCATCTTATTTTTCCTCTACATTTAATTTAGACCTAACCAAGCCTAGCCCTCAATTGATGCTTATTTATGTGGCAACAACTGTAGGGAGTATTGGTGGTGGTTACTTTTCATCATGGTTAATAAAGAAAGGATATCCTACTATAAAAGCAAGACGCCTAGCATTATTAATATTTGCAATTCTAGAAGTATCTATCATTCTAGCGCAGTTTGCAACAGATATTTGGGTTGCTGTAGGTTTAATAAGTTTAGCAGTTGCAGTACACCAAGCTTGGGCAACAAACATATTTACACTTGCTTCAGATATGTTCCCTAAAGATACGGTAAGCTCAGTTGTAGGTATCGGTGGAATGGCAGGAGCTGTTGGGGGTATTTTGTTCCCTATACTGATCGGTTACTTGTTAGATAGTTATAAAATGCAAGGAAACTTAGCTGGAGGCTATAACTTATTATTTACCATATGTGGTTTTACTTACCTTTTTGCTTGGTTTATCATCTACCTTCTTACCAAAAAGCAAACTCCAAAAGTAGAAACTGCACAGGTTTAATAAACAAAATAGCAGTTAAGGATAGATTTCCATTAGTATTAGACAGTTTTTTAAAAGTAATGCATCTTATGAATTGCTAATATTGAAACAACCAGTTATATATAAGAAACAGCAAGTTTTTTATACTTAATAAAACAAAAATTATTAACCAATAAACCAATAGATTATCTAATCTTTTACAGAAAATTCATGAAACTAATAAACACTACGATCGTTGGAAAACTAGCACTTTTAACCTTGACATTTTTGCTAGTCATCAATTACAGCGTAAGGGCGCAAATTAATAATGTGCAGTTAGATAAAGAACGAGCCAATGCAACAATTGTTCTTGAAAAACCATATAATGATGAAAGAGTACTTAATCGCCAACATGAAATGGTGTCGTCAATAGTTGCTTCTGAGGATGGGAAAGTTGTTTACTTGGCTTGGTATACTGGAGGTCCAGGTGAAGGTCCTGGTAATTATGTTACTTTATCTATAAGTACGGATGGAGGGCAAAGCTGGAAAAATGACGAGTTGGTAGTTTATCCAAAAGACTCAACAAGTAGATTCTTTGATCCTGTTTTATGGAGAGATAAGTTTGGTAAAGTTTGGTTGTTTTATGCAGTATCAATGTACAACAAGCACTGGGATCTTAAAGACGGGGTTAATGCCATGGAAATTAAGTGGGATGGTAAAAAAGTAGACTGGAAAAAACCAAAGCTTATTTCTTATGGAGTAATGATGAATAAGCCTTTTTATGTTCCGCAAACAGATAATGTGTTATTTCCTGTTTCTATTTGGCAACTTGGAAAAGACTTTACTAAAGACGCAAACTACATCCCAGATGGTACGTTTATATATACTCATAACTATAAGGGAGGCAAAAAGAAATTGGATTACCTAAAAGAGTATTCATCTATAAACACCTTACCTAATAAGTTACGAACTTTTGACGAGCATCAACTAGTGCAGGTTAATAATGCCGGAGAGTTTCTTTGTTTAGTACGTACTAAAAAAGGTGTTTACTTCTCTAGAAGTAAAGATTATGCTAAATCTTGGACAGTCTTACAGCCATTTACTGCTACAGGCCCTACAACAGCAAGTCGTTTTTATATCGGAAAATTACGTTCAGGGAATTTACTCTTGATATTAAATGATGATAAAAAACGAACCAATATGACTGCTTTCGTTTCAAAAGACGGTGGAGAAACATGGCCTTATAAGTTGCTTTTAGACGATAGAGAAAATGTATCATACCCAGATGCTGATGAAGATAGCAGTGGTAAAATTCACATCACATTCGATAGAGAAAGAAAAGGAGCAAAAGAAATTAATTACTGTAGCATCACAGAACAGGATATTATTAATGGCAACACGGATGGAATTTTTAAGATAAGAGCGAACAAGTAATAGGTTTAACCTATTAGAAGTCACCTTGCTTTTTATTATAAAAGCAAGGCGACTTAGCGGTTTTATTCGTGTACTTCTTGACAACCAAACAAAAGAGGGTGACTAAGAAGTCAGACGTATAATGTCAATTTATAATACAATAGAAAAAAGGATTTAAAGTGCTCTTATCGTATATATCGCAAGGTTTAGAAGATAAATAGAGTTCTTGAATATGTTTTTCAAGTCCTTTTACAAATATTGTTTATGATAATATAGTATATAAAACTGCAAAATACTGTAATAGATGTCTCAGACTTTTGTAATACATTGTCTTTCTATTTAGGTATTAACCAAATATAACCTCTTCTAAAACAGTAATTATTAAAATTATGCTTGGGAGCTACTTCAAAAAAAGGTAGCCAAGGCTTATATTTTGGTTTTAGAAAGTTAAACATGAGTGGAAGTAATTTACTTGCTGAGAAAGTAGAAGGAGTTAAGTAATTATCCAATATAAATCAATTATTAAAATTAAAATTATGAAGAAGATTATGTTAGGGAAGTCGTTGATAATAGGGCTATTCATGTTAATGGGTACTGTTAGCTACGGTCAAATAGCTGCTTGGCAGTTTACCCTTCCAGAACCATCTAAAGGGCAAGATATTACAGCTAATGCAACTACTAATGACGAAAACTTAGAGCAGTCGTTATTATCTCGTGGCCCGGCTGCAGATCCAAAAAAACAAGGTAATACTAGAGGTTTTAGTGGAGTTTTTCCTATCAACGAAACAAAAGAAGCTGCTAAACAATCAGGCGCTTACTATCAATTTACAATACAAGCTAAAAAAGGATATAAAGTATCCTTATCATCTATAGATGCTAGTCTAAGAAGACAGTTAGAGTCTCCATACATCTACCGCTGGATGTATAGCTTGGATGGCAAATCATTTACTGATCTTGGAAAAGCAGATATGACCGCTGAGGATTTAAATAATAATGGTGCAAAGCAACCATCTATTAGTTTAGCTGAGTATAAGGATCTTCAAAACGTATCTTCTTCAAAAACAGTAACATTTAGGATCTATGCTTGGGGTGGTACTTCAAAAACAGGAAGCCAAAGATCTTTTGGTTTTGGAAAATCAAACATGAGTGGAAGTAACATACTTGCTGTGAAAGGAAAAGTAGAGGCAGCAAAGTAATTATCAATATAAATCGATTAAAATTTAAAATTATGAAAAGAAATCACATTTGTTTTTGGGCTTTTATACTATTGTTAAGCAGCAGTTTTGCAGGTTATTCGCAGACTAAAATCGCTACGTTTTATCATACAGCAGAAGACCCACTACAAGCACAAAATAAACCCATCCCAGCAGATTCAAAAGTCAAAGGAATTAGTACCGCTATATTAAGTCGTGGTTCAGGGGTTAAGTATGCTAATAACTCTACCTATTCTTATGTTGCTACTTTTTCGCAAGGTGAAAGCAAAGAACAAGCCTACACTAATGGTTCTTACTTCCAGTTTTCAGTTACTGCAGAAGAGGGGAAATCTTTAAAAATGAGTAGTTTAAATGCTAGGTTAAGAACAGCTTCTGAGTTATCTGTTACTAAATACCGCTGGAAGTACAGTGTTGATAATACCATTGAAAACTCATTTAAAGAAATTGGAGATGCTGACCAAAACATAGGCTTCACCCATACTCAGGGGGAAGATGTGAAAACAGATTTATCTAACATCGCTGAACTACAATCTATTGCACCAGGTAAAACCGTGTATTTCCGTTTATATGCTTGGGGAGCAAAAGGTTCACATTCAAAAGCTGGTTTTGGTTTTGGTAAAAGCAATGTTGCAAAACGCGAAGTTCTAGCGCTTGTAGGTGAAGTAAAAAGTAAATAATCTAAAAAAAATCAACTAATTATTAAAACTAAAAATAAATATTATGAAAAAAGTTTACTATGTTTTTAGCTTACTGTTACTGATGATGAGTACCGGTATAAATGCTTTTTCACAAGTTAAAATTGCATCATTTTATGAAAATGCAACAGGTACTGATTTAAGAGGGCAAGACAATCCTGTTTCAGCCTCTGCTAAAGTTGCAGATCTCAATGCTGCAATTCTAAGTCGTGGGCCGGGTATTACTTATGCAAATAACTCCACATGGTCTTATGTGGCAGCATTTGAACCGGGTGAAACTAAGGCACAAGCCTATACTAACGGTTCTTATTATCAACTTGCTGTAACGGCCGAGGCAGGTAAGTACATGTCTTTTAGTGCAATTAATGCTCGTTTAAGAACATCAAGTGATAAGGCACCTAATAGTTACCGTTGGAGATATAGTATTGATGATGTTTCAGAATCTGCTTTTAAAGAGCTTGGTACTACTGATAATGCTATTGGTTATACTGATACGCAGGGATTTGATATACCAGAAACAGATGTTTCTGGTATATTAGATCTTCAATCTGTTGCTCCTGGAAAAACGGTTTACTTTCGTCTTTATGCTTGGGGGACTGGAACTGATGGGACTGAGTCTAACTACGGATTCGGATTTGGAAAAAGCAATAGTTCTGGGCGAGAAGTTTTATCAATAAACGGAATTGTAACAGCCAAACCTATGTTGTTATCTTGGAGCCATTATGATACGCCAGGTCTTACATCTAGTGTGAACTCAATTGCTAAAAGCCCACTAGTAACTACGGCGGCTTTAGTTAGAGGTGCAGGTTTAGATGCTAATAGTTACACTAGAGGCTTTACATCTAAATCATTAAATTTAAGTGCAGATTATACAGAAGCAGTTACAAATGCAGAATATTATAGTTTCAATATAGCACCAGCTGTAAATGCTAAAGTAAATGTTGAATCAATTGGGTTTAAGTATAGAAGAAAAGGCACAGGTGCCGATAATTACCAATGGGCATACATAAAAGATGGTGGCTCACTTACTTTAATTGCAGGGGCAACAGGGCTAATTGCTGCTGAAGATGACGGTGAAATTGTACCAGAAGCAGATCTAACTGGAATTGCAGATTTACAAAATTTAATCAGCACAAATGTAGTTGAACTAAGGTTATATTTATGGGGCGCAACAGATGTTGCTTCCGTGTTTGGTATAGGAAGAGATTTAGCAGTTGAAGAAACTAGTTTAAATGTTTACGGTACAGTTGTAGACCTAGTTGCTTTACCAGTAACATTAACTTCTTTTAGTGCCAAAAAACAACTAAACGATATTAAGCTAAGTTGGAAAACCACTTCAGAAAAAAACAGCTCTCATTTTGAAGTTTATAAATCAGCTGTTGGGACACCTAATATTTTAGTAGGTACAGTATCTGGAGCAGGTAATAGCACAACAGTTAATAATTACAGCTTAACTGATTATGAAGCTTTTAGCGGAAATAATTACTATCTATTACGTCAGGTTGATAAAGATGGTAAGTTTGAAGATTTCAATATCATATCGATAAATAATGTATCTCAGTCTGGTTCACAATTGAAAGCTTACCAAAATGAAAATTCAGTTGAGCTAAATGTACAGGGAGCAACATCAGGAAAAGCGCTTTTACAGGTAACCGATATTAGCGGAAGAGTTGTTTACTCACAAAATATTGTGGTAAGCAATGAAGGTAATGCTAGTTTAAAAATTCCTTTTATGCTTAACAGTAAAGGTGTTTATGTAGCTACTTTAACCGGTAACAATACAGCATTAAGTACAAAGTTTATCTGGTAATTACATAGGTACACTTCTAATAAGAATATTACAATTCAAATAACCAAACACCTTTTGGTTATTTGAATTGTTAAATAATAACCAGCCTTGCAAGTACTTTGTATTGCAAGCTTAATGGTAACCTAATTCTCTTAACAGTTTTAAAAAAAAAATCTAACGATCTAGATTAACAGACGAAGGGGATTGTTACGTAAAAAAAGGCTTAAGTTAACAAGGAATAAGAACTAAACTAGCCTGGTGAATCAACATTTAAAATAGAATAAGCTATGCTTTATAAAGTAAAAGTTTGGTTAGGGTTTTTTCCTATTGCGCTATTGTTATGCGTTTTGTTTGGTAAACAAGCATGTGCTCAAAATCCTTTTCCGGGTGTAGTAGTTGCACAAAGCCCAGAACCACTCACAAATAGTTACGCTTCACCAAGTATAGTGATTTTACCAGATGGTAGTTATTTGACTTCGCATGATCTCAATTCAATTACCACAGCAATTTACAAGTCCACAGATAGCGGAATCAGCTGGAAACTTTTGTCTTTAGTAAGAGACAGCCATTGGTCGTCTTTATTTTATCATGACAATGCTATTTATTTACTAGGTGTAATCCAATCATTTAAAAGTATAAGTATACATAAGTCAGTAGATGGAGGAAATACTTGGACATCTTCTGATGATGCAGATACCGGGCTACTTATAGAAGGAAGGTTCCATACGGCACCAACCCCGGTTATTGTGCATAACGGGCGAGTATGGAAGGCTTTTGAAGAAAGTCCAGATGCAGATAATCAACGTGATTTTTTTGCTTTTGTACTTTCTGCTCCGGTGGGTTCAGATCTTTTGAAAGCTTCTAGCTGGACTAAATCTAGCACTGTTCCTTTAAATCCGAGTTGGTTTAATGCCGATAGCCCCGAATGGCTAGAAGGAAATGTTGTAGTTGACCCAAACGGAGAGGTAGTAAATCTTATCCGTATGTCTACTGCGCAACCTACCAACGGCACCTTAGCTATGAATGGTTATGCCACAGGTATTCCCAGATATGAAGTTGCTGCAAAATTAAGTGTATCAGCCGATGGATTAACGACCAGCTTTGATCCATCAACGGGTTTTGTGCACTTCCCTGGCGCAATGACCAAGTTCACTATCCGTTATGATTCAGTTTCTCAAAAATATTGGACAATTGTGAATAAGATAACAACCGTTTTCTCGGGTTGGGATAATGCGTCAAGTAATGGGCCGTGGAATCAACGAAATGTATTGATGTTGACGAGTTCTACGGACTTAGTTAATTGGCAGGAACATTATAAAGTTATTCGTTGGAATGAAGGAGACGTAATTGTAAGAAGAGAAAACTTTGGCTTTCAATACGTTGATTGGCAATTTGCTGGCAATGATATTATCGCAGTTTCAAGAACTGCTTGGTATGGTTCCGATTGGCATGATGCAAACATGATAACCTTTCACCGTTTGCCAAATTTTAGAACTTTAACAATGGGGGATTCTCCCGCAGATTTAGCCCCACTTACACAACCAGATCCTGCTCTTCTTTCTTGGCAGTTTGGTAATCCATCTACCTCAGGTTCAGAATCAACGGTTAACTCAACTTATACTAACACTCACCTTAATACTTCAACCCTAAGTAGGGGAGACGGGCTTGAGCCTTTTTCTTATAGTCGCTCTTTTAGCGCCACTAGTAAAACACAGCACAATCTAAAAACCAGAGCTATTGAAAGAGATGAGTATATCCAGTTTGAAGTTCAGGCAAAACCAGGTTATAATATTGACTTAACGGGTATAGATGCAGTCTTTTCTAAGAGCACTACAGGCAATAAAAGCTATCGTTGGGCATATAGCACAGATGGCTCAACATTTACAGAAATAGGTTCTGGAGAGTATTACGGAATGGTAGAAGACTCAGAAAATAGTCAGCAACCAAGTGTAAGGTTAGTTCATTATAGAGAACTTCAAAACATTCCGTCCACACAAAAAATCACTTTTAGGCTATATATATGGGGTTCTAGTACTTCTGTAGGTCGGTTTTCGATAGGGAGGTTTGCAAGTGCAGATGAAAGCCCGAGCTTAATTATTAGTGGCAAAACTTTTGAAACAGCTACCGTAGAAGAAACACCATTAGTAGGATGGACATTTGAAGGTTTAAGCGGTACTACTGCAAATAATTATGTTGCTGAAATAAATAACTCAGCATTAAAAACAGCTAGTTTAACTAGAGGCAGTGGTCTTACTCCTGCTTCATTAAATAATAGTTATTACTCAACTACACCCATACATAACAAATCAGAAGCAATTGCCGGGGATGACTTTTATGAGTTTTCTGTACAACCCAATAGTGGCGAATATATGTCTTTAAGTAGGCTTGCTTTTAAATTGAGGAGAAATTCACTCGGCGCAACTATTTACAGGTGGGCTTATAGCATTGATGGAGATAATTTTACTGATTTAGGTAGTACAGATGTACCCTTTCTTGGTACTACTGATTTAGGCTATATTCAAGAGCCGATTGACTTGTCTGGTATTACCGAATTACAAAATATATCCTCCATACAAGAAGTAAAGTTTAGATTATATGCTTGGGATGGCTTAGCTACAAATGGAGGTTTCGGCTTTGGACGATATATAGATGAAGAGTGTCTAGCTTTATATGGTACTACAAGTAGCCAGGTAATTACTGCTTGGGCATTTGTAGATCAAACTATATCAGGTAAGGAAGTCTTTAGTGACGCAACAACAACTCACGCCAATTTAGAACCATCTACACTTACCAGAGGAAATAACGTTGCAGGAACGTCAGGCTCTAATTATTCACTTGCCGGAAACTTCCCAATAACAGCCACCAAACAAGACGCTATAAATGCCGGAAATTATTTTGAGTTTTCGATTAAAGCAAATCCAGGGTATAAATTCTCACTTTCTTCATTAGATGCTCGCTTAAGGATACAAGAAAATGCACCACACCAATATTGCTGGCGTTATAGCACAGACGGTGTCAACTTTTATGATGTCGGTCCGGCAGAAAACACTATAAATACCACAGTTAATAGCGGGCAAGCGACTCCGAAGATTAACCTTTCTGATTATTCAAGTTTGCAGAATGTAAGTGCAACTGCTACAGTTACATTTAGGATTTATGCTTGGGGCGCATCAGGTACTTCTGATAATTCTTTTGGAATAGGTAAAAGTTTATCAGGCGCAAATGCTTTAATTATAGGCGGAACTGTAGAGGAAGAAGACGGTCCTTTACCCGTTAAATGGGAGAGCGTTACGGTTTATAAAGACGAAAATAGCACCACAATAAACTGGAAAACTTCAGCAGAATCTAAAAATTCGCATTTTAACATATTACGTAGTAACAACGGTTATGATTTCACTGTTTTGGGTGCTGTTCAACCAAGTGAATTACAGCGTTATCAGTTTATAGATCATCAACCTCTTAAAGGAAATAACTATTACCAATTAGCACAAGTTGATTTTGATGGTAAAACCACTTTATCAGAGATTTTTACAGTCAATTTTTCTTTTTTACAAGACCGATTGAATGTTTACGCCCCTGCCGGTGAGGAGGATATTACTTTATTTGTATATAGTGATGCTAAAACCATAGAAAACCTAAAGATTACGGATGTATCAGGAAGATTAGTCTTAGATGTGGCTATAAAAATTGAGCCTGGTCAAAACCGAATAAAATTGCCTTTTTCGGGAGTAAACGGAGTTTACGTAGCCTTATTAGGAAATAAAACAACCAAGTTTATTAAACATTAAAAACACCATGATGAAATCAATAAAGGGACTTACCTTTTTAATCGTACTTTTTTTATTAGGGATTAATACCAACGCTCAGGTCAAGTTCCCGGGTACGGTAATTCAAGAAAGTCTAGACCCTCTAAAAGTTAGAGTCGCATCTCCAAGTATTGTTATCCTTCCGGATGATAGTTATGTTGCTTCTCATGATATGTCAAGAGGAACAGGCATATACAGGTCTGAGGATAAAGGAAAAAGTTGGAAATTCATCACCAAGGTAGATATAGGTCATTGGGCGGGTTTATTTGTTCATGAAGGTGATTTATACCTAATGGGGACCTCTAAATCTTTTGGGGATGTTATTATTCATAAGTCTGTTGATGGTGGTTATAAGTGGACTGCATCAAAAGATGAAGATACAGGTGTGATTTTTAAAGGTAGATACCATACAGCACCAGTGCCAGTGGTGGTTCATAATGGCAGAATATGGAGATCTTTTGAAGAGCTTGTTAATGATAAACACAGGGATTTTCATGCACTTGTGATTTCTGCGCCAGTTGGAGCAGATTTATTAAAAGCATCAAGCTGGACTAGATCTAACAGCATTCGTTTTGACGAATCGTGGATGAACGCCAAAAGACCAAATTGGTTTGAGGGAAATATCGTAGTTACTCCAAATGGTGATTTGGTTGATTTTATGCGTATGGATAGCTGGAGCGGTAAAAACGTGAATTATAAACTTGAAGGCTCGTCGGCTGGTATTCCAAGAAATGAAGTTGTAGCAATGATCAGCATCAGCAAAGATGGAAAAAAACTAACCTTTAATAATAAGCCTTCAGAGTATGTCCACTTTCCGGGTGCAGAATCTAAGTTTACTATCCGTTTTGATAAAACTTCAGGTAAATACTGGACCATCGTAAATAAAATATCAAGTTTTCACGAAGGAGAAGAAACGTATAATGGTAACTGGCATCAGCGAAATGTTTTGTGTCTTTATTCCTCAAAAGACCTTAAAACTTGGGAAATGGATTATAAGATTTTAAGATGGAATGAAGGTTATCCTACAAAAACGTGGGATGTTTTCGGTTTTCAATATGCTGATTGGGTGTTTGATGGAAATGATATTGTAGCCGTAAGCCGTACCTCATGGTATGGTGCTAGGTATCATGATGCCAATATGATGACTTTTCACAGAATAGAAAACTTCAGAAACAAAAAACTGGAAGACTCCCCTGCAGATTTATTCCCGCTTACAAAAACTAAGGAAATTGTTACCTGGAATTTTGATAAGAACGAAATAGGAAGTCCAGTGATTTTGGATAAAAATCTTGAAGTATTAGAAATGACATTAGGCGATGGAATGACCTTGGTGAAAAGTACTGATGGGATTAGTGTAAAAACAAATCAACCAACAAAAAGCCGTACAAAAGCAAGAACAAACAATCAATACCTTCAGTTTCAACTACAGGCAAAAAATAATAAAGAGCTGTCGGTTACCAGTATGGCTTTTGATATTAGTGCAGTTTCAGACGATAAGTCTAGAAAAAGTAAATGGACCTATAGTATAGATGGCGGAGTTAACTTTGTTGATATTACTAAATATGATTTCCCTTTAGAAGATCAATTAGATACCAAGTCTATTATATACCTATCAGGCTTAAAAGAACTACAGAATTTACCTGGAGGGCAAGCCGTAATATTTCGTGTATTCCTTTGGGGTGGTTCCAGTTCAGATGAAAAACTGGCGACTATAAATTATATTAAAGTTGGCGGTGAGCTAAAATAGATTGTTTAATTAATCAATGTGCTGATTCTTTTTTCATCTTCAGATTTGATGAAGTGGACAGAGACCTACTTACTTCTTAAGTAGCTTACACTTAGGGATGCATTTAAAAAGAATTGATTTTAATATGAAAAATGTAATTAAAACAATACCTGCTTTCTTGATGATAGCAATATTTAGTTTCATTGGTATTTCTTCTGCATTTTGTCAAGCAGGCAGTGAACCAAATATAGAAATGGTGGATATACCTGCAGGATATTTTTATATGGGTTCAAAAGGGGAAAAAGAAAATCATGATGAAGCACCCATCCATAAGGTGGTGATATCATCTTCTTTTAGAATGTCGGTTACAGAAATCACTAATAAACAATATGAAGCATACGATTCATCGCACAAGGCTTTAAGAGGAAAGTCCGGTTTCTCGGTAGATGATGATGAACCAGTGCTCCAAGTGAGCTGGTATGACGCGATGGCTTTCTGTAAGTGGCTGTCAGAAAAAACGGGTAAAAATTACAGGTTGCCCACAGAGTCTGAATGGGAGTATGCATGTAGAGCAAATACGTATTCAAATTATTATTACGGGGCTAAATTGTCTAAAGAAGATGAAAAAAATCAGAATAAACTTAAGTCAATTGTTGTTAAAAAACTTAACGTAGGGAAATCAAAGCCCAACTCTTTTGGTTTATTTAATATGCATGGAAATGTAGAGGAATGGTGTTTAGACTGGTACGGTGCGTATAAAAAAGATTCTCTAATAAACCCCGCAGGTCCCTCTTCTGGGGAGTATAAGGTGGTAAGAGGAGGAAGTCATAACACTACATCTAATAACTTAAGGTCAGCAAATAGATCTGCAATGTTGCCTCAGGGTAAAAGTCACCTTACAGGTTTTAGAATTGTTGAAGTTGATTACGATCTCAGTCCTGCTTACAGCCCTAATGTTGTACTTCCAACTAATCAAATTAAGGTAAATCAGTCAAAATTTGATTGGAAAGATAATAACAGAAAAGCTATTTTTCGGGAGCCCTTAGAATATATTATAAAACCTGATTTTAATAATGCTACTAACTTTTATACGCATAACCATTGCCCTACTGTTACTTGGTTGCCAAATGGGGATATATTTACTGCATGGTTTTCTACAGAAAGTGAGTCCGGAACTGAATTGTCTATTTTGGCAAGCAGATTAAGAGCCGGACATACCAATTGGGATACGGCTTCATTTTTCTTTCAAGTACCGGATCGTAATATGACTGGTTCTTCTTTTTTTTATGATGAAGAAAGCGCTACATTATTTCACCTTAACGGAATGTCTGCAGCGGGTTGGTGGAAGTACATGGTAGTTACTTTACGTACTTCTAAAGATTATGGTGCTACTTGGAGTAAAACTGAAATTATAGCTCCAGAATATGAACTCCGACATCAGATAATTGCCGGAATGTTTAGAACAAAAGAGGGCTGGCTGGTGCAAGCTTGTGATGCAGGGCCCGGAGGAAGTGCGGGGACAGCACTTTTGATAAGTAAGGATAATGGTTTAACATGGGCGGATCCGGCAAAAAATGTAGAATTTCCAGATTTTAAAGAAGGTAAAACCGGAGGGACCATTGCTGGAATTCATGGAGGAATCGTACAGCTTAAGGATAGGAGCTTCCTGGCATTTGGAAGATCAAATAGCATTGCTGATAAAAATGGTGTTGACAGAATGCCAATGAGTATTTCTAAAGATGGGGGAGAAACTTGGACCTATAAAGCATCAGAATTTCCGCCGATAGGTGGGGGGCAACGTCTTGTACTTATGAGGTTGAAAGGTGGTGCAATTGTTCTGTTTGCATATACTCACGACCCTATTTTAGATTTTAAAGGAAAAGCAGGTATGTTATTAAACGGAAAAACGGTTTATGGTTTATATGCTACTGTGTCTTATGATGAGGGTGAAACCTGGCCAATTAAGAAGTTAATTACAGACGGTAAGCATCGTTTTTTAGATGGTGGTGCCTGGACCGGGAATTTTATTATGGATAAAAACCATGCAGAACCTAGAGGATATTTAACAGCTACTCAGTCTCCTGATAGAATGATACATCTTTTAAGTAGTAATATTCACTATCAGTTCAATTTAAAGTGGCTGGAAAAGCAAGAAGATTAACGTTTTAGAGAGCAATATGACAATATTTCATATAAAGCTAGCAATCATGTCCTTCATGTTTAAGTAGCTCTTTAACCTTTGTTTATGATAAGATACTATATAAAATAGGGAATAAACATCAAGAAAATTTGTTAGCTAAGCGGTAGATTGTGCTCACAATTATAAAGTACTTTTATCTAATTACACCTGCGTTCCTACCAAAAGGGATGCGCAAATAAATTATTAATATGAAAATGAAATTTTTTGTCTTATCTTTTTTAGCAGTTTTGTGCTCTGGGACGCTACTAGCAAAGGTTAGTTTACCCGCTATTTTTTCTGATGGAATGGTTTTGCAGCAAAATGAAAAAGTTAGAATTTGGGGCAAAGGAACCAACGAACTTACAGTAACTACCTCTTGGGATAATAAAAGCTATAAAGCTAGTCCAGACAAAAACAGTAACTGGCTAGTTAGTGTAAGCACACCAACAGCAGGAGGACCTTACAATATTGTAATTAATGATGGAGAAAAACTGAAACTTACCGACGTATTAATTGGAGAGGTTTGGTTAGCATCTGGTCAGTCTAATATGGAGATGCCTTTAAAAGGGTTTAAAGCTCAGCCTGTTGATGGCGCTCCAGAAGCAATTAAACAATCAGAAAATTCGAAAATTAGGTTCTTTAGTGTGAAGAATATTAGCTGGAGAAAACCTTTAGATGATTGCGAAGGGTCATGGTTAGAAGCCTCTCCTAAAAATACACCAAACTTTAGTGCAGTAGCTTATTTCTATGCTAAAATACTTCACGAAAAATTGAATGTTCCTGTAGGGATTGTGCAGGCAGATTGGGGCGGTACTTTAGTACAAGCATGGATGAGTGAAAGTGCGTTAGCAAGTTTTCCGGAGGCAAATGTGCCAGCACAATCAAATGAAATCAATAAAAGTAAACACACACATGCGGGCTTATATAACGGAATGATTAATCCGATTAAAGGATATCATATCAAAGGAGCAATTTGGTACCAGGGAGAACAAAATCGTAATGAACCAGAGTTGTATTTGAAAATGTTCCCAGCTATGGTGAAGCAATGGCGTAAAGATTGGGGTGTTGGAGACTTCCCATTCTACTATGCACAAATTGCCCCTTATATTTCAAAGAGCGATAAACTTTCTGCCAAATCATTAGAATTAATGCCTTATGTTCCTGTACTAAGAGAATCACAGCTTTTTGCAGAGAAAAAAATAAAAAATTCTGGAATGGCGGTATTAATGGATGTGGGAGCAAAGAAAACGATACATCCACCAAATAAAAAAACAGTTTCAGAACGCCTTTCTTATCTAGCATTGGCTAAAACCTATAACTTTAATGATATAGCCTATTCTAGCGCCACGTATAAGAAAAGTAAAGTAAAAGGAAATACCATTACGCTTAGTTTTGATAATACAGCAGGGGGCTTAGTTTTGACAAATAAGGAGTCGGATAATTTTGAAATAGCTGGCGCAGATAAAGTCTTTTACCCAGCTCAAGTATCAGCTTTAGGAGATAATACGATCACCTTATCTTCAGACAAGGTTGGTAAGCCTGTAGCAGCAAGATATGCTTTTAAAGCATGGATAATGGGCGATTTGTATAATGGTTCGGCACTTCCAGTATCTTCATTTAGAACTGATAATTGGAAAGTTGCAGATTAAGATAATAAGACTTTACCGAGATACTATTTTTCAGCTTTAAAGCTAAAAAAAAAAAATTTTGAGTGTATTTGGTTTGGGACTTTGAAATACTACAACTGCTCCTTCTTGTTAAGTTGGGATATAAATTGAGAAGGAGTAACTAGTTTGATTTTTTTAAACTGTTGATTGAAGTTAGACAAGTTTCCAAACCCACATTCAAAAGCAATTTGAGAAATACTTAAATTCTCTTCGAACATAAGCTTACAAGCATAACCAATCCTAATCTCATTTACATATTGTGTAAATGATTTATTGGTTCTTTTTTTGAAGAACCTAGAAAACGAAGTAGGAGTCATATGGAATTGCTCTACTAATCGGTCTATGGTGATTTCATTTCTGAAATTGTCCATTACATATTTACAAACCTGATTAATTCTTTGATTTTGTGGGAGTTCTGGTGACTGCCCAAAGATTTGGCTTGAGAGAACTTCTAGGTCAGGAGACTGGGATATAATGTCTAGTATGGCAAATAAATGGCCCACTCTCTCTATTCCATCTGATTTTATGAGTTTAAAAAGATGTTTTTTAACTAAGTCTTTGCTTTTTTGATCTTGAATTTTAATACCTCTAGAAGAAAGGTCCATCAGTTGGCTTATTGTTGCAACCTCTGGCATTTTATAAAAGTCTTTCCCTGGAAAGTTTTTCTGAAAATGGATAGAGTATGACTTCGTTTTAAGATCAGGTGTTTCTTTGTTTGTGCCTCTAAATTCATGCGGAAGGTTTGGTCCTATAAATATCAGGGTGTCACTAGCGTAATTGATAGCGTTATCTCCAATAAATAAAGTTCCTTCAGCGTTTTCAACATAAGTAATTTCACACTCTGGGTGGTAATGCCAAGGATTGTGCCTATAGGGGTTGCTATTTTCCCACACCTTGAAAGATTGCTCTACTATTTCAGTATGGCGCATTAAAACTGGCTTCATATTCTTATTCAGTGATTATAGGTAATTGACACAATATAATAAATTAGGCTTATATTAAAATAATAGATAGATTCTTTAATGAAAATGAGAAACCAAATTGCCTAACACTTGAATTAATTAAATAACAAAAAAATGTCACCTTTTAAATATCAACGATTGTAACTTCATCTGGTTCAACTTTTTTGGATTTAATAAGGTACTTAATATCAGTTATCTGAAATTTCAGACTGGCAGTGGTATACTTGTCAAACATTATTACGACTTTTAGGTTCGAGTTTTTTATAAAAATTCGGCAACATTTACCAAATAATTAAACTCAATTAATTACTCCTGTATTAAATTTAATTCAGGTTATCATCAACTCCTAAAAACTATGAAAAACACACTCATCCTCTTTACTTTCTTATGTTTTCCATGTCTATTTGCTGTGGGGCAATCTACCTCCGAAATGCAGAAAGTCACTATCAAATGGAATCTTAAACAAAATCATTTCCAAGCTAAAAAAGCATTTTTGGCAGAGTTCGTTATAATCAATAATGGCTCAAAAGATTTTCCGATAAATCAAGCTAAACTCTATTTCTCTTACCCTCGGATAATTCAACAAACCATTAGTGAAAATGTATCGTTTAAAAATATCGGTGGAGAATTTTGTAGCATAGATTTTCCAGAAAATCATCCGGTAATCGCTCCTAAAGACTCACTAGTAATTAGCTATGTAGCTAATGGGTATTCGTACAGTTTTACAGATGCCCCGTCGGGTTTGTATTGGGTGCTTGAGAGAGATTTAAATAAAACGTATCCAGTTGCCAATTTCAATGTAAATCATATTCCAGCCTCTGAAAAAAACACTTTAAAGATAGCTCCAGAGAAAGTTTTTAATAAAAACGAGCTAATCAGTTTGATTCCATCCCAGCAATTAAAACCTATTTTGCCGTCGCCAAAGTCCTATCAATCAGGGACGGGTTTTTTCCAATTAGACGCTGATACTAAAATCGCTTTTGATTCAGAGTTTAAAAATGAAGTAGAACTTTTTAATAATGAGTTGGAGCAACTTTTAGGTAGAAAACTAGCGCAATCAGATATAGGAAATACTGCTAAAATTCAAGTAAAAAAGGTTTCTGGTTTAGCAGACGAAGCTTATCGTTTAAAAGTGGAGAAAGATAAAATTATGCTTTCTGCGAGTTCTAGCTCAGGGATTTTTTACGCCATTCAATCTTTAAAGATGATGATGCCTCCCAACAGTTGGTCAAAAAAAAATAATTCCATTGCTATTCCTTGCGCCCAGGTATTTGATGCTCCGGGTTTTGGTTACCGTTCTTTTATGTTGGATGTCGCTAGAAACTTTCAAACTAAGAAACAGATTTTTAAAGTAATAGACTTGCTAGCGCTATACAAAATCAACAATCTACATTTCCACTTAAATGATGATGAAGGTTGGCGTTTAGCGATTCCTGGCTTGCCAGAGTTAACAGAAGTTGGTGCAAAAAGAGCACATACACTGGATGATAGTCGTTGGCTCCATCCTTCTTATGGTTCAGGAGGGGTAGCTGAGTTCCCTGGCACAGGGTTTTACAGTAAGCAAGATTTTATCGATATTTTGAAGTACGCCAAAACTCGTCATATCAACGTGATTCCAGAGGTAGAAACACCAGGGCATGCTAGAGCAGCTATAAAAGCAATGGACGCCAGATATCAACACTTTATGAAAATGGGTAAACCTATGGAAGCCCGACAGTATCTTTTAAGAGATACCTTGGATAAATCTGTTTATAATTCGGTGCAAAAGTTTAATGATAATGTAATGAATATTGGCTTGCCATCTACTTACGCTTTTATTGAGAAAGTTATAGATGAAATTAAAGAGATGTACCGGTTAGCAGATGCACCTTTGAATACAATTCATATGGGTGGTGACGAAGTTCCAAAAGGTGTGTGGCAAAAATCTCCTGCAATTGATAAACTTATGGAAGCTAATCATATCAAGAATTATGATGATTTATGGTATTATTATTTTGATAAGGCTAATGAAATACTTACTTCTAGAGGACTTTATTTATCTGGTTGGGAAGAAGTAGCCATGAGAAAAACAGAGCTAGACGGTAAACAGGTTTATATTGCTAATCCAGATTTTGTTAATAAAAACTTTCACCCTTATGTTTGGAACAATGTATGGGGCAGAGGACAGGAAGACTTGGCTTATCGCTTGGCAAATGCAGGGTATAAAGTGATAATATCTTCAGCTACTAATTTTTATTTTGATTTGGCTTATCAAAAAGATGCTGATGAACTAGGCCAGTATTGGGCTTCTTATATTGGTTTAGACAAGTCGTTTTACTATAACCCCTTTGATCATTATAGAACTGCAACAGAAGATCCTCAAGATAATCCACTTGATACCTCTATTTTTAAAAACAAAGAACGTTTAACGAATTATGGTGCTTCTAATATTGTGGGGTTACAATCTCAAATATGGACGGAGAAAATCCAGAGTTCGGATGACTTAGAATATATGCTTCTGCCTAGGCTATTAGGTTACGCGGAAAGGGCATGGGTGAAAACTACCGATTGGATGACAGAAGTTGATAAAGAAAAATCAGATGCTTTATATCAAACTGATTGGAATTCATTTGTCAATGTGGTGGGGCAAAGAGATTTACCACGACTAAATTCCTATGCTGGCGGTTTTAACTACCGCATCCCTATTGCTGGTGCTAAAGTAGAAAACGGAAAGGTAATAGCAAATATTCAGTTGCCTGGGTTTATAATCAGATATACTACCAACGGGGCAGAGCCTTCTGTTAAAAGCAAAACGTATGAAACTCCGATTGCTTATAAAGGAACTATCAAATTGAAAGTGTTTAATGCTTTGGGAAGAGCTGGAAGGACAGTTGAAATTTTAAATCCTTAGCAAGACTTGTCTCATTTGGCTTAACTAGATTTAAAGAAGTTGGTAGTTCACGGGTATTGTGACCTAACAGTTTTGTGGTGGCGAGGAAATTTCCTCGCCATTTATCTCACCTGAACAGATAATGATAGGGAAAAACTTAGTGTTTGAAATAGGTGAAAATTCCGACTATAACTTTAAATAGGTTTTGCGTAATTATTTTTTCGAGAGAGATTTAGCTTCCTTTTAATAGCTGGGTATTAATTTTACATATAGTATTAACAGTCTTTCATACAGGCTTTAGCGTTCTGGATTGTGCTTTCCTTTAAAGTCTTTTATATGTTTTTTTATAAGTCCGCGTTTAATTTTTATACTTTTATTGCTAAATAAGCAATTTTTCCAGATGTATCCATTTTTAGAGTTAGCAAGCAAGTTCAAGGGTTTTTTATTTCACGATGATTCTATTATTCATCAAACCCAATTATTGGCTTACGCTACAGATGCCTCAGTATATCAAGAAAAACCTTTGGCAGTTAGCATCCCAAAAGATGTTGATGATTTAAAGCAACTAATCCATTTTGCAAAAGAGCACCAGCTCACCTTAATTCCTAGAGCAGCAGGAACGTCCTTGGCTGGGCAGGTTGTGGGTAGTGGTTTGGTGGTTGATATTTCTAAGTTTTTCGATAAAATTTTAGAAGTAAATGCCGAAGAGAAATGGGTTAGAGTACAACCGGGCGTTGTTAGGGATGATTTAAATAAATATCTAAAGCCTTTCGGTTTAATGTTTGGCCCCGAAACTTCTACGGCCAACCGAGCAATGATTGGTGGAATGGTAGGTAATAATTCCTGCGGTCTGCACAGTATTGTTTGGGGAAATGTACGTGACCACCTGATAGAAGCAAAAGTTTTATTAAGCGATGGTAACGAATACCTGATTAACGATCACCTTATTGCTTCGGCAGATGGCAGTCAATTAGCGTCTGAAATTCAGAACGAACTGATTCAGTTACTGTCAAATAAAGACCATCAAACAGCAATAAAGCAAAACTTCCCTAAAGACTCTGTTAGTCGCCGAAACAGCGGTTATGCTTTGGATGCGTTACTGAAAATGCAACCCTTTGAAGAAAAAGGTGAAAACTTCAATTTGTGCGCATTGCTTGCCGGTTCAGAAGGTACACTTGGAATCACCACTGAAATAAAAATTAACTTACTTGACTTACCACCGGCTCATACAGCCTTGGTTTGTGTACATACCATGTCTATTGACGATGCTTTACGAGCCAATATTGTAGCGCTTAAACATCGGCCAACAGCATCAGAATTGGTAGATAAATTTATCTGCGATTTCACTATCGGTCACCCAGAATATCAACAACATCGCTTTTTTATCGAAGGTGATCCAGAAGCGATTTTGATGGTCGAGTTTATGGAAGCCAGTGAAGATGTACTACAACAAAAGATTGCAGACCTAATTGCCAGCCTAAAATTGGCGGGTAACGGTTATGCTTACAAAGTTCTTTCTGGCAAAGAAATACATTCGGCTTGGGAAATTAGAAAAGCAGGACTGGGCTTATTACGTAATTTAAAGGGTAATGCACAACCGGTAAATTTAATTGAGGATTGTGCTGTTTCCACAGATGAACTTCCGGATTACGTAAAAGATTTACAGGTGATTTTAGACAAGCACCAAGTAAAAGCATCTTATTATGCACACGCAGGTGCTGGCGAGTTACATATTGAACCCATTATCAATTTAAAATCGACAGAAGGGCAACAACTTTTTAGGCAAATACTGCATGAAACTGCTTTGTTAGTCAAAAAATATCAAGGTTCTTTATCAGGAGAGCATGGCGATGGAAGGTTACGTGGTGAATTTATAGCAACCGTAATGGGAGAGGAGGTGTACCAGCTTTTTGAAAAAGTGAAGCATATTTTTGACCCAAACAACCTATTTAATGCTGGTAAAATAACCAATACACCTGCAATGGACACCCATTTTAGGATTAAACTTGGCGAAGCTGATAAGCAGATAGAAAGTTATTTTGATTTTTCTGATGTGGGCGGAATGAAGACATTAGCTGAAAAATGCTCTGGTTCTGGCGATTGCCGGAAGAGTGCGATTTCTGGCGGAGTAATGTGTCCCAGCTATATGGCAACCCGTTTAGAAAAAGACACTACACGAGCAAGAGCGAATGTTTTACGTCAGTTTTTAAGCAACCCGGCAGATGCCCAGCCCTTAATGCACCAAGAAATTAGTGAAGTGCTGGATTTATGCGTTAGTTGCAAAGGTTGTAAAACAGAATGCCCATCGGGTGTGGATGTCACTAAAATGAAAGCGGAGTATTTACAGCATCGTTACGACCAAAAAGGAGCACCTTTACGGGCAACGCTGATTGCTAATTTCGGTAAACAAATGAAGTTGGCTTCACTTGCACCAACTTTGTTCAATATGATTTTCGGGAATAAATTTCTTAGAAAATATGCCAACTTATCTATCGGTTTTCATCCGGATAGAAGCATCCCATTATTACATAAAACTACTTTGCTCAATTGGTATAAAAAGCATAAAAGCAATGTAAAAGCAAATAGTAAAAAAGTTTACTTGTTCTGTGATGAGTTTACCAATTATAACGATGTTGAAATAGGGCAAACCACTATCTTATTATTAGAAGCATTAGGTTTCGAGGTAATTATTCCTCCACATTTAGAAAGCGGAAGAACGTACCTTTCTAAGGGTTTTGTGAAAAAAGCAAAAGCTATTGCAAACCAAAATATTCCTTTATTGAATGCTGTAGTTACAGCAGAAAGTCCTTTGATAGGTGTTGAGCCATCAGCAATATTGACTTTACGTGATGAATATATTGATTTAGCAGATCCAGAAAATAAAGAGGGAAGCAAAGCACTTGCAAAAAACACTTACACCATTGATGAGTTTTTAGCGCAACAAATAAGCGAAGGAAACATTACCGAAAATATGTTTACCGAAACAGTACAGGACATACAAATTCACGGGCATTGTTACCAAAAAGCACTGTCTTCAGAAGAGTCTCTCTTGAAAATTTTAAACCTACCTAAAAATAGCAAAGCAACATTGATCCCATCAGGTTGTTGTGGCATGGCAGGTTCTTTTGGGTACGAAAAAGAGCATTATGATGTATCGCAACAAATTGGCGAACTGGTTTTATACCCAACTGTTAGGGCATTAAAAGACAAACAAATAATAGCTGCATCTGGCACTTCTTGTCGCCATCAAATTAAAGATGGAACAGAAGTAAAAGCATTGCACCCGGTAGAGATTTTGTATCAAATGCTAAAGAAAAATTGAGTAGAAGAAGCTGATACGTTTTTATAGAGGGTTTAGTTAAATTACTATACAATAATATATAACGAATTTATTTTGTCGACTGATACTGGATATTTGTTTTCCAGTTTAATAACAGTGTGTGGATGAAGTGCTTTCTATATATAGCTGCATTACAGTTCATGCAAATGTTTACTTACAAACTCCTTTTATATTGCTTAGGGGTATTATCAAATTTGATATTTTATTTAGGGATACATCCCTAGAAATAGGCGAATCTGTTTCTTTATGTACACTACATCACATTACCTAATTTTTAAAAAAATTTAGCCACATCTCAAACCATAACATTTAGCATTATTTTCTTTAGAATATTAACCGAACTGTTTTATTTGTATGTTAAGATAAAAAAGTTCACTACCTTCGTGTACGTAACCAATTTGTTTAAATAAACTATTGTGGATGTTAAAAGTAACGATTGATGAAAGTAAAAGTAATATATAACGGGAAAATAATAACACCCTTAGGTGTAATTGAGAAAGGTTTTGTATTAATACATGACCAAATAATTTTTGCAATAGGAGAAGGTGAATTTGATATTTCAGAAGGGGTGTTTGCTATTGATGCTAAAGGTAAGTTTGTTTCTCCCGGCTTTATCGATATTCATGTTCACGGTGGTGGTGGTTATGATTTTATGGATGGTACTGTAGAAGCTTTTTTAAAAATAGCCGAAACACATGTCAAATATGGCACAACCGCAATGAATCCTACAACCTTAACCAGTGAAGTTGAAGATCTTTTTTCAACACTTGACTCTTATAAGGAAGCTAATAAATTAAATACAAAAGGTGCCCAATTTTTAGGGGTCCATTTAGAGGGACCATATTTTGCTCTTAGTCAACGTGGTGCGCAAGACCCAAAATATATCCGAAATCCTAATCCTGATGAGTACAAAAAAATATTGGATTATTCTGATGATATAGTACGCTGGAGCGCAGCACCGGAACTTCCAGGCGCTATTGAGTTTGGCCGTTATGTACGGTCTAAAGGTAAAGTTTTAGCACTGGCTCATACAGATGCTATATACGAAGAAGCTTTGGAAGGTTTCAATAATGGTTATACTTTAGCCACACATTTTTACTCTGCCATGTCCGGTGTAACTCGGAGAAACGCTTATAGATACGCAGGAGTAGTTGAGGCAGGTTATTTGATTGATGAGATGGACGTGGAGATTATAGCAGACGGTGTTCACTTACCTCAACCACTACTACAGTTAGTTTATAAAATTAAAGGTCCTGATAAAATAGCATTAATTACTGATGCAATGCGAGCCGCTGGTATGCCAGAGGGAGAGAGTGTTTTAGGTAATATCAATACTGGTCTTAAGGTTATCGTTGAAGGTGGGGTGGCAAAGTTGCCAGATCTTTCAGCTTTTGCGGGTAGCGTAGCGACTGCCGATCGCCTAGTACGAACGATGGTCTATGATGCCGGAATACCTTTGATAGATGTTATCAAAATGATTTCCCAAACACCAGCTAGGATTATGGGAATAGGTGATAAAAAAGGATCTTTAGAAAAAGGGAAGGATGCTGATATAGTGATTTTTGATGAACATATTAATATCGCAATGACGATGGTTAACGGGGAAGTGAAGTATAAAAAGGAGTAATTGCTATTACAAAACGGCCAATTCGTTTAACAAAACACTTTATATTATAGAATTAAAAAAAGTTGATTTAAGACTAGTTATTCTAAACGAAGTGTCTAGTGAGGCAAGTAGTAGCAGTTGGAGATCTCAAGGTAATGTAGCTACACTTAATCGTTTTGCGACTGTCGAAAATGAGATAGTTAAACCGAAAAGGGAAAATTGATCAGTTCCTTCAAAATTATTAAATAAATAAAATTACAATCATTTACCTTTTGAGGATGTTGAGTTTTTGATAGTATATGAAACTCAATAAAATACATCACTCATACTTCATATAAACTGAGTTTGAAAATCCCGAATTTTTTATAACGTGAGTATTTAGATTTTAATTTCATTCGAAATCATCATTGAACGTTCAACTTATTGGACGATTGTTTTTTTTGTTATATTTGCTTCAATTACAAACCTTCGTTTTTCTTAAAATAATAAGTTTCAAATGGGGCGTTTGTCATAGCATGGGCAGAAAAGAAGTCTAGATGAAATTAAATAAAGAAAAAGAGTTAGTTGGTGTAAAAGAGATTGCTAGAAGAGCAAATGTCTCTATTGCAACTGTTGATAGGGTATTACACAAAAGGACTGGCGTTTCCGCTAAAACTAAAGAAAAAATTGAGGTTATTATAGCCGAACTGGACTATAAGCCGAACGTTTTTGCTAGAAGGTTAGCTTCAAAAAAAATTTTACGATTAGCTGTATTAATTCCTAAAGTCTCTAAAGAAACATCTTTCTGGGAAGCGCCACTGGATGGCATAATCAAGGCAGAAGAAGAAATTAAAAACTATGGTATCATGGTTGAAAAATATTTTTTTGATCTTAACGATACTTCAAGTTTTGGAATACAGGCCAAGTTGATTTTACAAAATACTTATGATGGTATTTTGTTAGCGCCTGTCTTCGTAAAGGAATCAGTTGAGTTTGTAAAAGAATGTCGAAACTTTAAAATACCTTATGTATTTATCAATTCTGATCTTCCAGATCAAGACAGCTTATGTTATTTTGGGCCAAACCTTTATCAAAGTGGGTACATGGGAGCCCACTTATTTAGTTACATATTACCCCAAGGAAGTAAAATTTTATTAGTAAATATCTCAAAAGAAATTGATACCCATCACCATTTACTTAGGAAGGAAGAAGGCTTTAAGTCTTATTTTTTAGAGAACGGGAATAACTATGAAGTGATAAAATCCGATATCAGACAAACAGATTACCCGTCAGTTAAAAAACAACTGGATACTGTTTTCGCGGAGCAACAAGGAATTAACGCTTTATTTGTAACAAATTCCAGAGTATCTTCGGTTGCGCAGTATATGCAGGAACATGGCAAGCAGAACTTAATGCTTGTAGGGTTTGATTTTTTGCCTCAAAATATTGACTTTCTAAAATCCAATATAATTGATTTTTTAATTTCTCAAAAGCCCCAAGAGCAAGGTTATAAGGGAATAATAGCCTTATACAACAAGTTGGTTCATGGCTTGGATGCTGAGAAGACCAATTTCATGCCGATTGATATTATATCTAGAGAAAACTATATGTTTTACTAGCCTATAGCTAACCTTTATAAAAGTAGTACGTTCTGTTTGTCTTCTAACCCCATTTAATGGACTGAATAGAATCGGCGAGTAAAATTAAGCACTATCAATCAGGTTTTGCAGTTTTATGAAAATGTTTAATAAATTATATATGGGAACTAAAGAGTCTCTACATAAATATTTGGCGGTAATAATGTTCCATAGCCTTTAATTAATGTTTTATCAAATATTAGCGGGTAATATCCTTTTCACTAGACATCTTTTTTTAAACCAATTATAATTTTGATTATTACCAAAATAGACCTTAATTTAGGAAGCGTCCCCGTAACGATTTAAAAATTATTTTTCTTATTTTGACAAGCTTAAGCCGAAAATTTGTTTCCTATAGCGCAGTAACTATCGCTAGTTAGAGTTTAACAAATTTTGGAGAGGTGCTTTAGTGAGAATCTGGCAAAATTCGACTTATAGGATTTAGTTAACGAGGTTCTGTAACATAAATTTGATTTCCGATCTTCATAGTGTCAGTGTAATAGAGATATGTGACATTAATGAAAAGAAACTCACCTCGGCTCTTTAGGGTACGGTGCTATCAGGAAAGAGTATTATACTAATTATAAACCTTCTAATCAAAAAAGGTGGAAGCGATTATCATCGCAGCTCCATTTCACCTCCATTATCAAATAAGTATTGACGGTTAGTCACGGATAAGGATGTTTACGTAGAGAAAAGATGTCTTATGTTTTTTTTAAGCATCTGAGCTTGTTAATGTGGTAAAATCGATCGACAGGGGGTTTAAGTTGGTAATCAGTATCGTTTTATGAAATGCATCGCGAAATTAAAAAAGTGATAGATAAAGGTTGGCTTTGGGATACGTCTCTTATCGAGAGCCAATACAATATTTATTCAAATTGGCGACGACCTTTGGAGGCGAGATAAGGTAGTCTGAAAAAACAATAAATTGGAGACTTTATAAAGAATTTTTTAGGAGGATCTATGGACAAACTCTGCGCTCACCAAATTGATGTTGTCAATTGGTTTTTAAATTGAACGCCAAATAAAGTAAACGGTTTTGGTGAGATTAATTTTTGGAAAGACGGGAGGAACATTTATGATAATGTGAAAGTTATTTATGAATATAATAATGTTAAATCTGAACTTACTTAAGTATTAAGTATGATAGCTATATAATGAGGGCTTTAGGCTCAAAGATCACAATCATTATCAATCGTAGTAGCGCATATTTTTATGCAGAGCCGAATTCTAAACTTACATAACGGTCGATGGAATTACATGGGCAACAATGGAAGCTCAAAGTATAGAGATTAAATACGGTTCGTTCGCCGGTAAGAAAAGAGCCCCGACAGCTTATGCTTTAATTGATTTTTCAAACTCTATCCGAGAAGACAAAGACCCTTTTGCAATGTATTAGGGGTGAAAATACTGTAGTTACGGTGTAAATGGACAACGAAGCAATGGAAACAGATCACGTACAGTATGGGAAAAAAAGAATACAATAGGTGATGTTTTTTACCTATGGTTAATTGCGAAATTATTCTTATGTTTACGTAACCGGTATTCGCCAAGTGTTTTTATAAACAACTTTCAAAGTTAAATCTATAACAGGTATTGAACTGTGTCTCGTTAATTTTGTCGAATTTAAAAGGTAACAAAAGTTGACAAATAAATATTTAAACCGATAATATAAATACTGGAAGCAAATGAAACTAATTAGATTTGGAGCACTAGGAAAAGAAAAGACAGGAGTGGTAATTGATGGCAAAAGATATGACACCTCTGCGTTTGGCGAAGATTATGATGAGAAATTTTTTGAAATGGATGGTGTAGATAGATTGAAGTCTTTTTTGATTACCAATAAACCCAGCCTTCCTTTAATTTCAGATACAGAAAGGCTGGGTGCGCCTATCAGTCGCCCTTCAAAGATAGTTTGTATTGGTTTAAATTATGCAAAACACGCTCATGAAGCCAATGCGCCAATCCCCAAAGAGCCGATTATCTTTTTTAAATCTACTACATCTATTGTAGGACCAAATGATAACATCATGCTTCCTAAAGATTCTTTAAAAACAGATTGGGAAGTAGAACTAGCTTTTGTAATAGGTAAAAAAGCAAGCTATGTTTCGGAAGAGGAGGCTTTGGATTACGTTGCAGGCTACCTTTTGCATAACGATGTGAGCGAAAGAGCTTTCCAATTAGAACGTGGAGGACAGTGGTCCAAAGGAAAAGGATGTGATACTTTTGCACCACTTGGTCCATGGTTGGTAACTAAAGAGGAAATAGAAAATCCAAATAACTTACGCTTATGGCTGAAATTAAACGATAAAATAATGCAAGACGGAAACACTGATGACTTTGTTTTTGATATTGCCTATGTTGTTTCTTACCTCAGTAAATTTATGACGCTTTTGCCTGGCGATGTGGTCTCTACAGGAACTCCACATGGGGTTGGTTTGGGGTTCAACCCCCCACTTTACCTTAAACCGGGTGACATTATTGAGCTAGGGATAGATGGTTTGGGAGTTGCTAAACAAAAAGTAGTGGCTTATGCTAAAACCTAATACGCTCAGCTCTTCTTGAGTGTATCGTATAATTTTGAAATAGCTTCTTAGTCGGCTACTTTTAATCAGAATAAACGATAGTTGGATTTTAGCGAGCGTTAATGAATTTATAGGAAGCTCAGTTTTTTACTCCAATTTTGATATTTGTTTATTATTGTTTCAACCGATAACTCTATTTGAAATAGATGTTTCCAGTACCTAAAACAGCCTGTCATGAAACCTTTACTATTTGATGTAAAATCTTTATTAACAAATTCGGTCTATTTCAAGGAGATCAAATCTAAGCAATTAAATGATCAGTTCCATTTTCACAATGCTTACGAAATTGCACTCATACTGAAAGGGAGTGGTAGAAGGATTGTTGGGGACTGTGTGGAGACTTTTAAAAGTGGTGATATCGTCATACTAGGTCCTGAAATTGCTCACGCATCTTATTCGGATAAAAAATACCACGTGAAAGGAACGAAAAATATCCACGCGATAGTTGTATATTTTGAACCCAATTGGATTAGCGATTCTGTATTGAGTTCAGCAGATTTTGAAAGTTTTAAAATTCTGCTGAATAATTTAAAGCGAGGTATAGTGCCAACAGGAGAGTTGAAAGGGTTTATCAAAAATCAAGTGATAAAACTTAGAAATGCCGACGGATTTAAGGCTCTAATTATTTTGTTAGAGATTTTATATTTTTTGTCAGAAACCGATGAATACACTTATTTAGTGAGTTCAGGATATATTAATTCTCATAAAGAAAATGATGTTCAAAAAATCGATGAGATATATAAATATGTAATGAAGAATTTTACCGGGAAAATTTCGCTTAATAATGTTTCAGAAAGAATATTCATGACTCCAAGTGCATTCTGCAAATACTTCAAAAGTAAAACTAATAAGACATTTACCCAGTTTGTTAATGAAATCCGCATAAACTACGCGTGTGACTTGTTGAGGAGTAATGATAATGAGATTTACAATATCTGTTTCCAGTGTGGGTTCAACAACTTCACAAGTTTTAATAAATTTTTTAAGCAATTTATGCAGCTTACTCCAACTGAATATAGGTTGAGGTTTCGAACGGCCTTCCAAGCCTAAACACTATTTAAACAAAATATTGAACAACATATTTACATTTAACGATCGTTTTTTGTAGAAAAATTTACATTAAGTTATCGGATTTTGGTGTAAAAAAAGGGGTAAAATGGACAAAATAACTTTACAATAGGATAATTAAGCTTAAAGAACTGATCTATTAAATTACAAGATTTGTTAAACAACCTTTAAGGGTGTACAAGATTTTAAATAGCATCAATAATTTTCAGATTAATTTAGAAACTATGCAAAAAAATATTACCCTCAAAAAAAACAACTACATTAAATTTTCTCTAATTCTTATTTTTTGTTTACTTTTTTATTTACCAGATAAATGTAGCGCTAAATATTATAAAGCGTCTTATAACTCTCAGGACATTAGGATAAGTGG
Source organism: Pelobium sp. (assembly GCA_037968815.1). Lineage (GTDB taxonomy): Bacteria > Bacteroidota > Bacteroidia > Sphingobacteriales > Sphingobacteriaceae > Pseudopedobacter. The sequence goes on from JBBKWF010000018.1 coordinate 131,221, forward strand.
AGAGGTTAGAGATTCACTCGGATTGTTGCCGGGCGTTGCGGTATTCATAAAAGATCAGCCCAAAAATGTTGTGATTACCGATAAAGATGGAAAGTACAGTATTCGAGTCCCGTCTGAAAAATCTATACTGGTTTTTAAAATGGTGGGGTACAACAATAAAGAAGTTCAAGTCAATAACAGAACATTAATAAACGTCACACTAGAAACCTCCTTGTCTCAACTTAATGAAGTTGTTGTGGTTGCCTTTGGAACTCAAAAGAAAACAGACGTTATCGGTGCGATAACGTCAATTAACCCGAGCGAACTAAAAGTACCATCTAGTAATTTAACTACTGCACTTGCAGGACGTATGGCCGGAGTTATTGCTTACCAAAGAAGTGGTGAGCCTGGGATGGATAATGCTGCGTTTTTTATTCGTGGAGTTACTACGTTTGGCTACAAAAAAGACCCCTTAATTTTAATTGATGGAGTAGAATTGCCAACAACAGAGTTAGCAAGACTACAGCCGGATGATATTGCCAGTTTTTCAATTATGAAGGATGCAACTGCAACTGCATTATATGGCGCCAGAGGAGCTAACGGGGTGATTTTAGTGACTACGAAACAAGGGAAGGTAGGTAAGGCAGTTATAAATTTTCGATATGAAAACTCATTTTCCTCACCCACAAAGGATATTGAGCTTGCAGACCCTATAACGTATATGAGACTGGAGAACGAGGCAGTACTTACACGTGATCCTCTAGGTATTACACCTTATCCCGAAATTAAAATTGACAATACAATTGCAGGTACAAATCCTTATGTGTATCCCGCTACTGATTGGCAGGATGTTTTATTTAAAGACTATACTCAAAATCAAAGAGCAAATTTTAGTGCATCAGGTGGTGGGGTAGTGGCTCAATATTATCTTTCAGGTACATTTAATAAAGATAACGGAATATTAAACGTAGATAACAGAAATAATTTTAATAGCAATATTGATTTAAAGAGCTATGCACTGCGTTCAAATGTAAACATCAACATCACTAAAACCACGGAGGTAGGCGTAAAGCTTTACGGTACTTTTGATGACTATACTGGCCCAATGTTTTCGGGGTCGGAAATGTATAAGCGAGTAATGAAAACCAATCCGGTTGCATTCCCCGCTTATTTCCCCTCCGATGATAACACTTCCTATATCAAGCATATCATGTTTGGCGGAAGCAGTACAAATGCAAGTATAAACCCTTATGCCGATTTGATTAGTGGCTATAAAGATTACTCCAAATCATTAATGTTAGCCCAGTTCGAGCTAAAACAGGATCTTTCTTTTCTTACGAAAGGCTTATCGATAAGGAGTATGATAAATACAAATAGAGAATCTTATTTTGATATTTCGCGTAATTACAAGCCATTTGAATATGAAGTAGGTGGTTATGATAAATACAATGATACTTACAAGCTTCTTAATATTAATCCAAATGGCGGTACAGAGTATCTTGGATATAGCGAAGGTAACAAAATAGTTAAAGCAAATCTCTACATGGAAACGGCCATGAACTATAATCGGGCATTCAAAAAGCATGAACTGAGTGGTTTAGCTGTATTTATTATGCGTAATTATATTGAAGGAAATGCATCTTCTTTGCTAAAGTCTTTGCCTTACCGAAATACAGGATTGTCTAGTAGATTAACTTATTCTTACGATACAAGATATTTTGCAGAATTTAATTTTGGGTATAATGGTTCCGAGCGTTTTTATGAAACTAATCGTTTTGGGTTCTTTCCTTCCGGAGGGGTTGCCTGGTATGCATCAAACGAAAAATTCATGGACTTTCTCAAGCCAGTGGTTTACAAGTTGAAATTTAGGGCAACGTACGGTTTGGTAGGGAACGATGCTATTGGCGATGCGGAAGATAGATTCTTTTATTTATCTACCGTTGATTTGAATAGTGCGTCTAAAGAAGCCCGTTTTGGAACGAATTTTAGTTATTCGCAGAATGGAGTAAATATTTCTCGTTATGATAATAAATTGATCACATGGGAAACCGCAAGAAAAACGAATATTGGGTTAGAATTAGGTTTATTTAATAGCTTAGATATTCAAGTAGATTACTTTACTGAATACAGAGACAATATTTTAATGACACGGGCTTCTGTGCCTACTACCTTGGGTTTATCTGCCCCGGTTAGAGCAAATGTTGGTGAAGCATCAGGCAGAGGGTTGGACATGTCTGTAGATTATTCAAAAAGCTTTAATAATAGTGCTTGGATTACTGCCCGTGGTAATTTTACCTTGGCTAAAAGTAAGTTTGAGGTAGTTGAAGAGCCTGACTACAAGGAAAAAAACTTGTTAAGAAAAGGTTTGCCCCTATCTCAAAGGTGGGGTTACATTGCCGAAAGATTGTTTATAGATGAAAAGGATGTAGCAAACTCTCCTACACAAAATTTCGGACAGTACATGGCAGGTGATATCAAGTATAGAGATGTAAATGGTGATGGGGAGATTACCACCTTGGACCAGGTTCCAATAGGTTTTCCTACGGACCCTGAGATTATATACGGTTTCGGTGTTTCAGGAGGTTTTAAAGGCTTTGATCTTTCCTGTTTTTTCCAAGGATCTGGATCTTCTTCTTTCTGGATTAATGAAAATAATTCAACAGCTCCATTCATTGGTAATAACCAATTGTTAAATGCATATGCACAAAGCTATTGGTCAGAAGAGAATAGAGATATCTATTCAGTATGGCCAAGGCTAAGCACCGTAACAAATGGTAATAACAACCAGTTAAGTACTTGGTTTATGCGTAATGGGACATTCCTGAGATTAAAATCTCTAGAATTTGGATACACGCTTAATAAAACTTTTACGGATAGGGGAAACGTCAAAAACGCTCGTTTTTACGTTTCCGGTACAAATTTAGCCACGTGGAGTAATTTTAAACTATGGGATGTAGAAATGGGTGATCAAGGTTTAGGATATCCAATTCAGCAAGTTTATAACCTAGGTATCCAATTATCATTTTAAATAATAGATCATGAGAAATAAAATATTAATTGCAGTAGCTTTGTTGTTCTCATTAGGTTCATGCAAAGATTACTTGGACGTTGTTCCTGATAATGTCCCAACCATTGAAAACGCATTTTCATTAAGAAATACGGCCGAAAAATACTTGTTTACCTGCTATTCTTATATTCCAAGAAATGGAGATTATATTGAGGATCCAGCAATGCGGGGCGCCGATGAATTATGGACACTACATACAGACCATCTTTCAATTTTGATGGCTAAGGGATTCCAAAATGTTGTTGATCCATATTTTAACTTTTGGTCAGGCAGGAAAACGGGAAAACCTTTGTATCAAGGGATAAGAGATTGTAATGTTTTCCTTGAAAATATTGATAAGGTAGTAGCGTTAGATGACGAGGAAAGAGCTAGATGGAAAGCTGAAGTCTTGTTTTTGAAAGCTTATTACCACTTTTATCTTTTAAGAATGTACGGTCCTATTCCATTGATTGAGGAAAATTTACCTATATCAGTAGGTGTTGAGGAAGCAAAAGTAGAACGCAAGTCCATAGATGAGTGTGTTAATTATATTGTAAAACTTTTAGATGAAGCTATAATTAGTCTCCCTGTGAACATTCAGGCAGAGGCAACAGAGTTAGGGAGAATAACAAAACCCATTGCCATGTCAATAAAAGGACAGGTTCTTATTATGGCAGCAAGTCCTTTATTTAATGGTAATCCTGATTATAAAAATTTCAAGGATAATAAGGGGGTGGCTCTCTTCGGAGATACTTACGATCCAGAAAAATGGAAAGTAGCCGCAGATGCAATCAAAGAGGCCATAGATGTTGCGCACCAGAATGGTAATAAATTGTATTATTACAGTGAAAATGATCCAGCAAGCGTCTTATTGTCAGCTGAAACTAATTTAAAGCTCAATATTAGAAATAGTATCACTGCCAAATGGAATCCAGAAATAATTTGGGGAAACCCTAATATCCGTGTTACAGAGAACCAAAAACAAGCACAAGCCCGATTAGATGGTAATGTTATAGGTTTATCAACCACAGGTTCAACACTATCGCCTACGCTACGTATGGCCGAAATGTTTTACACAAAAAACGGAGTGCCCATCAACGAAGACAATACTTGGGATTACCAAGGCAGGTTTGCGCTCAAAAAGGCCACTACGAATGAAAAATATTATATAAAGGAAGGTTATGAAACTGTTAAATTTCACTTTGATAGAGAACCGAGGTTTTATGCGGATCTAGGTTTTGATGGCTCCATTTGGTATGGGCAGGGAAAAAAAACAGATACAGACAATTGGTATATACAAGCTAAGACTGGGCAATATTCCGGGCCAATTCAAACTGGGCAATATTCTACTACAGGTTACTGGGCTAAAAAAATAGTGAATATAGAGAATGTTTACAGTGGAACTAGTTCCTATACCATTGTACCCTATCCCTTTGCCGAAATTAGGCTCGCAGATTTGTATTTGCTTTACGCCGAGGCTTATAATGAATATTACGGTCCTGGTGATGAAGCATATCACTATATCAATCTAGTCAGAAAACGAGCGGGTCTAGAGACTGTGCAGGATTCCTGGACGGCCTACTCTAATAGTCCAACAAAGTTTACCACTAAATCTGGACTCAGAGAAATTATACACCAAGAAAGAGCTATTGAACTCGCTTTTGAAGCAAAAAGGTTTTGGGATTTGAGAAGATGGAAAAAGGCAGTGTCTGCTTTAACTTATCCAGTTCAAGGCTGGAATATAAGACAAGAAACCGCTGCAGATTTTTATAAGGTTAGTACCATATACAACCGAACATATAACTTTAAAGATTACCTATGGCCAATAATGGAACTGGACTTAATTTCAAACAATAAATTGGTGCAAAACCCTGGATGGTAAATTAATTTAACTCAGATAAAGTCATGAAAAATTTTAAAATCTTATTAAGCCTTTGCTGTTTTCTTATTTTAAGTTTAATAGCATGTAAAGAAGAGTTCCCTTCTCCAATAAGTCAAGATGGTGAAGTATCGCCTGTAGTAAAAAATATTAAAGTTGAGAACGTCCCCGGTGGTGCTAAACTAAAATATGATTTACCAGAAAGCACTAACTTACTTTATGTAAAAGCAGTATTTGAGTATCCTAAAGGTACTTTCCGAGACGTAATTGCATCAGGTTATACAGATAGTTTGCTTATCGAAGGCATCGGTGACACTAATGAACTTAATGTTAAGTTATATTCTGTCAATCGATCCGAAGTTAGTTCTGCCCCTGTGAGCGTAATTATAAAGCCGTTGGAATCACCAGTAAAACTTGCAGCAGCTACTATGAAGTTAAATGCGGACTTTGGTGGAGTTACTGTGAGTTTTGTAAACGCCAGCGCATCCAATATTGTTATTACTATTATTCGTAAAGATGGAGATGAATGGTTGCCGATTGAGACCTTATATACCAGTAAAAGTAAAGGGACATTTACTGCCAGAGGACAATCAGCAGATTCTCAAATGTTTGGCGTTTATATCAAAGATAGATGGAATAATCTTTCAGATACATTAATGGCGACACTTTCGCCATTTTTTGAAGAAAAACTAGCTTCGCCGACACCGGTACTGACCCTATATGGTGACTATAACCTTTATTATAAAACCTTTGATCATAATTTATTATTTGATGGTAGTACAACTTCATCAAACTACTATGGCACCTTGTTGGCAGCCGGTTCTAAGTTGCCCTTATCCTTTACCTTAGATTTTGGTAAGCCAAAAAGTTTCAGTAGACTAAAATTATGGCAGAGACATCATTTTGCTAATGGGAGTCCAGAGGTTTTTGAAATTTGGGGTGCCAATGAGTTGAATGATGATTGGTCGAAATGGGAAATGATAGTTGAATTTACAAGTGCCAAACCATCCGGACTTGGCGGGGCAGTAACCGACGAAGATAGAGCTTTTTCTACTGCAGGGATCGACTTCAACTTTCCGGCAGGTACTCCAAAGTATAGGTATTTAAGATGGAGAAGCACTAAGAATTTTGGAAGTGTGGATTATATCCAAATGTCAGAAGTTACTTTTTTTGGTAGTGAACAATAAAAACAAGTTATATGAAATTTATCTATAATATCTTTACAATGTTAATCTCAATACTTCTATTGAGTAGCATAACCTCTTGCGAGAAAATGAGCGATACGTACTCAGAATATGTTAAGGGAGGTGAAATTGTATATACACCAAAAGCGGATTCATTGAAATCAAATGGAGGTAAAAATAGGATAAAACTATCCTGGTTATCAAATAAGCTTTCAAATGCTACCCGAGCAAAGATTTATTGGAACAATAAAGCAGACTCTATTGATAGAACAGTAACGTTTGTATCTGGCGTACCTAGATTTGAGTTAATTATTGACAATTTATTAGAAGGGTCTTATTCGTTTGATGTTTACACCTTTGATAATAATGGAAATACTTCTATTAAGGTAACAGCTGCCGGCAATGTATATGGAGATAATTACAAAAATTCGCTTATCAATAGAAAAATATTGAGCACAAATTACGTTGGAGCTGACTTAATTATCAATTGGGTTCTTGCAGAACCAGGATTAGTTGACACTCAGGTCACGCATACCGCTAACGATGGGTCATCACAGACTGTTTCAGTTTTAGCTCAGGACAAAATCACTACTTTAATTGATCACAAAAAAAATACTGAAATCAAATTAGAGTCTCAGTATTTACCGGAGGAAGGTGCTATCGATTCATTTTTTAGTGGCGAGACCTTTTTTTCTAAGTAAATTAATTTAAAATTACCCATACAACGAACCTATATCGGAAATGAACAGTTGGCCAAAATCGCAAGCACTTTTAAAAAAAAATGAGAAATTTATTCCTGGAGGGGTTGTTTCTTTAAATCGTAAAACAAATCCAAATATTTGTTTCTCCCGTGGACAGGGAGGACATGTTTGGGATTTGGAAGGGAATAAATATATTGATTACCAAGCTGGTTTTGCTGCTGCATTCTTAGGGCATAATGATGTAGATATTAATGAAGCTGTAAAGCAATCTATCGAAAATCAAACACTGCTTATGGGAGCAGGACCTACGGCTCTCGAGGGAGAATTTGCTGAATTATTTTGCAAGTGTGTGCCTAATGTAGAGAAAATTCAGATAACAACAACGGGATCTGAAGCCACTTATCATGCCATCCGGATAGCTCGGGCAGCCACAGGTAAAGATCATGTAATTATCATGCAAGGTGGCTACAACGGATGGCACAATGATGTTGCAGCAAATGTAATCAGTCATACCAATGATATTGGGGAACGCGTAAGTCCGGGCGAATATCCTTTTGACTCTTTGTCTGCGGGAATTCCAGAAAACCATAAAGCGTTAATCCATGTGATTAATTATAACGATTTAGAGTCTGTAGCATATATCGTTAAAAGATTTCCAGTTGCCTGCATCCTACTCGAGCCAGTTCTTCAGAATATAGGAATAGTAAAGCCACATGAAGGTTATTTACAGGGGCTAAGAACTATGGCCGATGAAAATAATTTCCTTTTAATTTTCGACGAAGTGAAAACAGGTTTCAGACACGCCTTAGCTGGATATCAAAGTATATGTAACGTTACTCCGGATCTAAGCACTTTCGGTAAAGCTGTTGCAAATGGTTATCCAATGGGGGTAATAGGAGGTAAAAAGAAGTATATGGACTATTTCAATGATCCTGATAAAAACCGACGCGTGTTAATTGCCGGGACTTTTAATGCGCATCCCTTAATTACGGCTGCCGCTATAGCAACGCTTCATAAACTATCATCAGCAACTCATAATGTTTATGGGCATCTCGAGAATTTGGGTCAGATGTTAGAAAAAGGACTTAATGATATATTCAACAAATACGACAAGCCTTTTTATGTTGCCCGCGAGAGTTCTGCTTTCTGCCTGTATTTTATGGATCATGCTCCTGTAGATTTTCATGATATTTTAAATAATCATGATTTTGATTTTGATAAAAACTATCGTGTTAAGTTAATTGAGCAGGGCATCTTCAATTTCCCTAATGCAATAAAACAAGGCAGTATTTCCTATGCCCATACTGTACAGGATATTGAAGAGACATTGGAGAAAACTAATGAAGTTGTTAAAAAGCTGTTGCATAATTAAGAAATAAGTTCTTCAAATAATTAACAGCCAATAAATATATATGAAAATCACCTCCATAGAAACGATTGTTTGTAATGCAAGAATGCGTAATTGGATTTTTGTAAAAGTAGTGACAGATCAGCCAGGGCTTTGGGGCTGGGGAGAGGCGACATTAGAATGGCATACCCGATCGGTAGTTGGAGCAATAGAAGACATCTCTCAACTGCTCATTGGCGAAGACCCTACACGGATAGAGCACCTTTGGCAAATGATGTATCGCCAACATTTTTGGCATGGCAACGGGATAGTTAGAGGAACTGCTATCTCTGGAATAGATATCGCACTGTGGGATATAGCTGGAAAGGTTCATAACGTACCAAGTCATCAATTGATGGGTGGTAAAGTAAGAGATTACATCCGTTTATATTCTCATTTAGGTGGCGGAAAGATGGAAGATTTTTATCAGACCAGTCCAGATGACGCTAAACGCTTTGCCGAGTTAGCCCAGATAGCCGTAGAAGATGGCTTTACCGCTTTCAAATCGATGGCAGTACCGGAAACCATGCCCATAGAAGGATTAAAAGCTGTTCATTACGCAGAATCTTGCGTAAAAGCCATGAGGGAAGCAGTCGGTGACGATATTGATATTATGGTGGATTGCCACGCAAGACCTAGCCCAAGAATGGGGATGCAATTTGCGAAAGCCTTGGAACCTTACGGACTCTATTTCTTTGAAGAGCCTTGCTGGCCAGAATCTATGGACGATATTGCATTAATCCAAAGGGCTGTCAAAACACCAATTGCCACTGGTGAAAGGTTGATAGGAATTCATGCTTTTCGTGAGCTATTTGAGAAAAGAGCTGCTAGTGTTATTCAGCCAGACATAACCCATTGTGGAGGGATTAGCGAAGCAAAACGCATAGCCGTTCTAGCAGAAACCTATAGAGTTGCCGTAGCTCCGCATAATCCACAAGGACCGGTAAGTACCGCGGCTTCGTTAGAGTTTGGGTTCTCCACGCCTTCCTATATAATTTGTGAAAGTGTACATAACGATGTCCCTTGGCGTGATGAGGTGGTTAGCGAGGGTTTTACTGTTCAGAAGAAGGGCAGAATTGTATTCCCGAATGAGCGTCCAGGATTGGGTATTGAAGTTAACGAAGATGAGGCGAAGAAACACCCTTTTCAACAAGAAGTATTACAACGCACATTTTATAAAGACGGGAGCATAGGAGACTGGTAAACAATGAATAAAATATTTGAAGGTCAAACGGTCATTATTAGTGGTGGATTAGGCGATATTGGGTTTGCCACCGCAATTGAATTTGCGGCGGGTGGTGCTGCTGCTATTGCTATTTGCGGAATGCGAAGTGACGCAGATGCTTTACCGATAATAACCAAATTGAAAGAATATAACTGTGCCTACAAGTACAAGCAGGTTAATGTTTCTGATGCAATCGCTATTAGACTTTGGATAGATGAAACAGAGGAGCAATTTGGTGTTCCAACAATTATTATTGCCAATGCTGCGACTGTAACTTCGGCAGGCTTACATGATATTACTCCAGAACAGTGGGCTACAGAATTGAATGTAAACCTGAACGGAGCATTTTACTTAACCCAATATGCCACCGCTAAACTGAAGGAAAAGAAATTGCCTGGCAAAGTTGTGTTTGTAGGAAGCTGGGCCGGAACTAAAGTACATCCACATATTCCTGCGTATTCGGTTTCGAAAGCGGGAATGACAATGCTTTGCAAGTGCATGGCGTTAGAGCTAGCGCCACACCAAATCATGGTGAATGAGATTGCACCGGGTTACGTGGACGCAGGATTAAGCAGAAAAATTTGGGAGAATCATCCAGATGAATACCAAAAGGCTTTACAGAAAGTTCCGGTTAAAAAAATAATGTCCGCTTCTGCCGTGGCAGAACAAATTGTTTATTTGTGCAACCCAAAAAATATACACATGACGGGAACTACTTTATTAATGGATGGCGGTCTATCACTGCTCTCGTAAACGGAAATTTGGATATGGAAAATAATCTGAAGCAATCATCTTTCAAAGGTATTATAGGGGTGTCTCAATCTGATATTACACCCCATTCAGATTGTTTTATGAAGAACTGGGGAGCCTCATCGCATAACACTGCATCAGGAATCCACCAACCATTAAAACTTACTTGCATCACTTTCCAAACTTCAAAAGAGCAAAAACCCTTAATTCTTATTGCGGCTGATTTAGGCTGGTGGAAGAGCATGGACAATGAATGGAGCTTGAGAGGTAGATTGTTAAAAGCTTTAGATACTGAAGAATCAAACCTGATGTTTTGCTTATCACATACACATGCGGGACCGAGTATCTGTACAGGAGATGTAAATAAGGATGAGGTATATAAAATTGAAGAGTATTTATCATTTATCGTCGAAAAAGCAGTAGATGCAGTTAAACATGCAAAATCAGTAGCTATGCCCGCTTGCCTTTCATGGGCTTATGGTAAATGTGGATTGGCCAAAAATCGTGATCTAAAACAAAGTGAAAGATACGTCGTTGGTTTTAATCCAAACGGAGAGGCAGACGATACACTCCTTGTTGGTCGTATTACTAATTTACAGGAGAAAACGATCGCAACAATTGTTAACTACGCCTGCCACCCCACCATTTTGGCTTGGCAAAATAGACTCATCTCTCCGGATTACATAGGCACTATGAGATATATTGTGGAGGAAAAAACTTTAGCACCCTGTTTATTTTTGCAAGGTGCTTCGGGTGAACTTGCACCCGCCGAGCAGTATGTTACCGATATAGAGGTGGTGGAAAGCGCCGGCCGTGAAGTGGGTTACGCAGTGCTGTCAGCGTTGGAGTCCTTAGGGTCATCTCAGACTAGATTAGCTTATAGTAAAACGGTAGAATCAGGAGCGCCCTTAGCAGTTTGGGAAAGAATGCCTTACATTTCTAGTGATGTGCTGTCTGTTAAAATGCTGAAAGTTAAACTGCCATTAAAGTCTTTGCCTCCTCTTGAGGAGATTGAGTTTAAATGGGAGGAGTGTAAGGATCTGCCGGTAAAGGAGAGATTAATGCGTCAGTTACGAGTGAGAAAAGCTGTAGGAAATGGGGATTACGCATCAGTTCCACTTTGGGTTTGGCAACTTGGAGACTCTTTTTTAATCGGTCACCCGAATGAAGCCTATTCATACTTCCAAAAAGAAATCAGGCAACAGCTGGCACCATATAAAGTAGCTGTAATTAATATAGTAAATGGTCATATCGGGTATTTGCCTCAACAAGAGTTGTATAATGAAAATATATATAGCGTTTGGCAAACGCCTTTTGCTAAAGGCTCCTTAGAAATCATGACTAATAAGGCAGTTGAAGCTATTGAAAACATGTCTAAATTTACACTCGCTCAATAAACTTTTTATGAATCCAAACTTCTCTATACTCGACGCATCAATCTTTGTTATTTACATTGTAGCTGTTGTAGCGGTGGGTATTTATGCTTCGCGTAAAACCGGTAAAAGCAAAAGAGACTACTTTTTAGCGGGAGATAAACTCCCGTGGTGGATGATCGGAGGAAGCATTATTGCCGCAAATATAAGCAGTCACCAGTTGGTTGGAGTAATGGGTGTAGCTTACAGCAGTGGTTTCGTTGCTATTGTAATTGAGTGGGGTGCAATTTTAATTGGATTTAATGCATTATTGTGGATCTTCTTACCGTTTTACCTGCGAAACGGGTTTTACACAATGCCAGAGTTTTTGCAAAAACGCTTCGGAGGAGGGGCGAGAACCCTATACTCCATTTTGGTCTTGCTTACGTATGTTTTTGTAGAAATAAGTGCAGTACTTTATTTAGGCGCTATTTCGTTGCATTCTCTGTTAGGTGTACCAGTGATAACGAGTGTTTTGGTGCTTGCAATTACCACCGGAATTTACACCATAGCTGGAGGTTTAAAAGCAGTAATCTGGACAGAAATGCTACAGTTAGGGGTACTGATAATGGGGATGATTGCCTTGTCTTACAATACCATAGATGCAGCTGGTGGAATGTCCGCAGTAATGGAAACAAGTAAAGACTGGAAATTAATGTTGCCGGCCAACCATCCAGATTTTCCTTGGACGATGTACTTGGGTGGGTTGTTATGTATAAGTGTTTTTTATAATGCTACAAATCAGTTTATTGTTCAGCGTACGCTAGCTGCCAAAAATGAATGGCATGCCCGTATGGGAGTTATTTTTGCTGATTACCTGAAATTTCTAATTCCACTCCTTATCATTATTCCAGCTTTGGTGGCTCCCAAAATATTCCCAGATCTGGATAAACCCGATTTACTGTTTGCCATGTTGGTAGAAAACTTACTTCCATCTGGATTGGTAGGTTTAGTAATGGCGGGTTTAATCGCTGCTGTAATGTCGCATCTTTCAGGAGCAATTAATTCCTGTACCACCATTTTAACCATAGATGTTTATTTACCTTATTTCAAACCGAAGGCAACAGAAATTCAGTCTGTAAGGTTCGGACGGTTATCAGGTGTTATTATCATTTTGTTAGGTATCGGATGCACAAGTTTATTGGCACTATATTCAGAAAAACCAATTTTCATATATTTAATGAACGCTTACGGCTTGTTTACGCCCGGCATAGCAACAATGTTTTTGCTGGGGATTCTTTGGAAAAAAACCACACATGCTGGGGCAGTAACCGCAGGCATCCTTACCATCCCACTTTCACTAGCCATCGAATATGTTTTTCCAGATATGCCTTTCTTCAATCGTACAGGTATCGTTTTCTGGTCATGTATGGCTGCGTGTGCAATAGTAAGTTTATTTACTCCTAGTAAAACAGACGCGGAATTGGAAGGTTTAATATGGAACAGGGACAGCTTATCTATTCCTGCTGATCAAAAAGCTCAGCAAAAGGGGCTTCGCAACCCTTTGATTTGGTGGGGCATAGTAACTGCAATGGTTTTGTTTTTTTACATAAAATATGCATAATAAATTGTAAGATAATAATGGGTGATTCAGTTGTAGAAAACGATAGTAAAAAAATTAAAATCGGGATAGTTGGTGCTGGTTTTGGCGCTTCGTTTTTCTTTCATATGCATCCTAATTGTTGTGTCGAAGCAGTTTCTGCTCACTTACCCGCGGAGAGGGAGCTTTTAAAGCAAACTTATAAATGTGGTAAATGTTATGATACGCTTGAAGCACTATTAAAAGATAAAGCCATAGATGCTGTTGCGTTATTTACCCCTGCACCATTCCACGCGTCACATACCATTCAAGCTTTAAATGCTGGAAAGCATGTTTTGTGCGCCGTACCCGCCGCAATGACTATTGAAGAATGTTATAGAGTTAAAACTGCTGTTTTAAATTCCGGATTAACCTATATGATGGCAGAAACAAGTGTGTACCGGCAGGACACAATTTCCGCTAAAAAGTTTTTTGCGGAAGGGAGATTTGGTAAGGTTTTATCAAGCGAGGCGGAATATAAACATCCCGGACTAGAGAAGTATTTTTTTGATAGTAATAACAATCCAACATGGCGACATGGCTTGCCACCGATGCTTTATGCAACACATTGCACCGCATTTTTTATAGCTGTAACTAACGAACGCCTGAGGAAAGTAAGCTGTATTGGATGGGGTGATGATAGCCCGCTTCTAAAAAACAATACATTTAACAATCCTTTTTGGAACGAGACAGCTTTGTTTACCAGTGAACATAATGTGCCATTTAATGTAAACATCAGTTGGAAAGGAGCTTTTATGCCAACAGAACGATGTGAATGGCATGGCGAAAAAATGAGTTTCTACGGGAAAAACCCCCATGGATTGGACGGAATGTTGATCCATCACAGTACAGATACGGGCTATGATGATGCAGGTTTTTTCACAAACGACACACGATTGGATCCCTATGAGCAACCGCTATGGTATCAATCTATGCTACCTGAAGCAATGAGATTACCTAGCGGGCATGATAACTCTCATGCCTTCATTACTCATGAGTTTATTGACTCCGTTTTAAGAGAACGGCTTCCGGAAGTAAATATTCATGAAGCAATAAAATATACTGCTCCTGGTATCATTGCACATCAATCCGCTTTGAAGGATGGAGAATGTCTAACCATACCAAATATTAGTTAGCATGACTGAAGAGAACAATACAAAATGTGAAATCGCTGTACAGCACCATTCATCACTAGGCGAAAGCCCAGTTTGGGATCGTACAATACAAGCTGTGTATTGGGTAGATATTCTTGAAGGAGATATTCATCAATATTTCCCTAAACAGAAAACGCATATCATACGTAATATCGGTCATACGGTAGGCGCTATAGCTCTTCGCAAAAAAGGAGGACTGATTGCGGTACTAAAAGACGGATTTGCAGAAGTTGATTTTGAGAAAAAAACTGTAAAATATATCATCGATTCGGAGAGCCATATTTCTGAGAATCGCTTTAATGATGGCAAATGTGATCCAGTCGGTAGGTTTTGGGCAGGTACTATGTCCAAAGGTGGAATCAAACGAACAGCTAGTCTTTATTTTTTGGATACGGATAAAGCTGTTAGATTGATGGAAAGTAATATTAAGTGTTCAAATGGAATGGCCTGGAGCTTAGATCATAAAACAATGTACCATATAGATAGTCCTAGTAGGCAAGTGGTAGCTTACGACTATGAGAAAAATACCGGCAATATAAAAAATAAAACAATTGTTATTGTGATCCCGTCAGAATATGGAATGCCGGACGGAATGACTATTGATAACGAGGGGATGTTATGGATTGCGTGTTGGGGTGGCTGGAGGGTTTGTAGATGGAATCCCTATACCGGGAAGCTATTAGAGCAGTTCAAATTTCCAGTTAGTCAAATTACCTCTTGCACATTTGGGGGCGAAAATTTGGGAGATCTATATGTAACATCAGCAAGGACTGGTTTGAACAATGAGAGATTAAAAAATGAACCTGCTGCAGGTTGCCTTTTTGTGATAAAGAACTCTGGTTTTTTTGGCATTCCCGGACATGAATTTTTAGGTTAACTACAATTTAACAACAAACAATTTAATATACTCACTATTTAATTTTATACAAAATGGACTTATTAAACCGTAGAAATTTTTTGAACATTGCTGGAACTACAGCTGCAATGGCTGCTTTACCTTTTTCTTCCGTATTTTCTATGTTTCCCCCAATTGCTTCGGACAGAAAACTACGTGTAGGAGTAGTAGGAGGTAGATTTGGGAGAGGATTTTATTTTAATGAGCATCCAAATTGTACAGTTGAAGCAGTCAGTGATCTTGATCCGGAAAGAAAAAAAGCATTAATGGAAACCTATAAATGCGATAAATCCTACGATTCATTAGAGGAATTGATCAAAGATCCTAAAATAGAAGCTGTAGGTATTTTTACAGGAGCACCCGATCATGCCCAGCATGTAATTAAATGTTTAAAAGCGGGTAAGCATGTGCTTTGTGCAGTGCCTGCTGTAATGTCGCTGGAAGAAGCTCATCATGTTTTAAGAGAAGTACAACGTAGCGGTTTAACGTATATGATGGCCGAAACGTCCGTTTTTAAGCCCATAACCATGTATGCCAAAAAGATGTTTGACGAGGGTCAGTTCGGTCAAATTATAGGTGGCGCAGCCCAATATTATCATCCCGGCCTGGAGGTGTTGTTCTTTGAAAAAGATGGAAGCAAAACTTGGCGCCATGGTCTAGCTCCTATGAACTATCCTACACATAGTACATCCTATTTTATACACGTAACCGGCGAGCGCTTTACCAATGTGAGCTGCCTTGGTTGGGGAGATGGCGATCCGATCTTAAAAAACAACAGATATAACAACCCTTTCTGGAAAGAGACCGCATTTTTGAAAACAAATAAAGGAACGCCATTTGAGCTTGCCGTGGCTTGGAAAGGTGCAATTGCCGGAACAGACCGTGGAGAGTGGATTGGGGATAAGATGAGCTTGTACGGAAGCTACAAGGGTCAAAATACGCATACGGTAACTGTCAGCGATGAAATGAAAAAAGAAGAGGGTGGTTTTGCAGAAGCAGAGGTAAAAGTACAAGCGGTAGTACCGCCACTTTTGTGGAAAACAGATTTGCTCCCCGAAGCAATGCGACATAATACCCCTCATGCGGGCTCGCATGTTTTCATAACACATGAGTTTATTGGTGCGGTAATTAATAATCGTAAGCCAGTGGTGGATATATACGAGGCACTAGCTTACACAGTACCAGGCATCGTTGCGCATCAATCGGCACTTCGAGGTGGTGAGTCGCTAAAAATTCCAAGTTTTGATAAATGAGATCTGCAACACAAATAGCTGACCTAATAGCCATAGTTGAAGTACAAATTGGTGAAATAGAAACTGATAACTATAGAAGGAAAATATCTGAAAAATCAAGTTATGAAAATACATTAAAAGAATTTATGCGGTAGTGTTAAAAGGGTCTATATTGAAGAGGTATACAAAGCCTAAGTTAGAAATTACGCTTAGAAAGCTACAATCCTACAGCAAAACACCCTGATCATATCAGGGTTGATAATAATCTCACATTTTGCATGCCTATAAAAGATATTTATCCGGACGGAATTCTGATAAAAGATTCTCTTTGAAAACTAACTCTATGGGTATTTATGAACCAGATAATGAAAGCCCGAAAAAAACTTTTAAAGGTAGTTCTTCATTTGAATCATCGGGTGATATCGGTACACCTCCATTAAATGAGTTCATAACAAATTATTTAAATCAGAAAGCATGGAACACCAGTGAATACTTTCACTGCTTTAAATTGATAAAAATTCTATAATACTGCAATAATGAAGAGAAGGACAGTTAGGTTAATGATTTATTTTTTTACCCTATTTATTTTATTTTTTGGATTAAATACAAGCAAAGCCCAGAATATTAACCTAGAAAAAGATATATGGAAAAAAATATCTCCCTATTTTAATACTCCAAAAGTGTATCAAAATAATTATGGTAATTATCGTTCGCCATTAAAATTTTATAATGGTAAAGAAGTGAAATCTAAACAAGATTGGGCTATTCGCAAAAAAGAAATACTTGATACTTGGAATAAGATGATGGGCTCTTGGCCTCCTTTAATCACAAATCCAAATGTGGAAATTCTGGAGACAGTTAAAAAAGATGGTTATACGCAGTATTGTGTCAGTTTTAAATGGACACCTAATGAGAAAACTAAAGCTTACTTATCTATACCTGATGCCAAGAATAATAAGAAAATGCCGGCAGTAATTACTACATATTATGAACCCGAAACAGCTATTGGTTTAGGGAAAGAAGATCGTGATTTTGCTTATCAATTAACTCTAAGAGGCTTTGTTACACTTTCTATTGGGACTACCGAAACTTCAAATGCCCGAACTTTTTCTATTTACTACCCATCGATACAAAATGCAGAAGTTCAACCACTTTCTATGTTAGCTTATGCCGCTGCAAATTCTTGGTATGTATTGGCTTCGTTGCCTCAGGTAGATACCGACAGAGTTGGTGTGATGGGGCATTCTTTTGGGGGTAAATGGGCTATGTTTGCCTCCTGTTTGTTTGATAAATTTGCTTGTGCAGTATGGTCAGACCCTGGGATTGTATTTGATGAATCAAAAAATTCCGTAAATTATTGGGAGCCTTGGTACTTAGGCTACTCTCCAAAACCGTGGAGAAAAAGAGGGGTGATTAGTCAGAAAAACCCTGCAAAAGGCTTATATCCTACACTCATGGGACAGGGATATGATTTAATTGAATTACACGCCTTAATGGCTCCACGGCCTTTTTTAGTTTCTGGCGGTAGCGTAGATGCTCAAGATAGATGGATTCCTTTAAATCATGCCATTAAAGTAAATGATTTATTGGGTTATAAAAACAGGGTTGCCATGACAAATAGGTTGTCTCACTCACCTAATCCAGAATCCAACGAACAAGCTTTTTTGTTCTTAGAGTATTTTCTGAAGCCTTCAAAATCTAATCGATAACATTATAATCATGAAGAAACCAATATCATATTCAATTTTTTGTGAAACACTATTAGCGAAAAATATTTGGAAAAGGACAAAAATCTTTAAAAGATATTATGAGCATATGCGTAATATTGACTGTTACGGGGTGCAATTATCAAAATTATTCTAAGAAATTTAGTCAGAAATTTTGGGGTGTAAAAAATTAATACTATTTTCGGTAACGTACACATGTAGTTTTATTTTCAAATAATCAACTATTAAGCAACATTGGATAAGTCTAGAAGAAAATTCATTAGAACCGGAGCGATAGCATTCGCAGGATTAAGTAGTATAAGTGCCCCTTTATTTGCTGGTTCATTATTTGGGCGTGAAATAAATATAGGTTTGATTGGCTTTGGGCATCGAGGGGCAGGTTTGGCAAACCTAATCAGCAAAATTGCAGATATTAACATCGTAGCATTTTGTGACATAGACAAGAAGCGTTTAGAGATAGCGAAGAGCACATGGGGAACAGAAGAAAAAAAATTTTATATCGATTATAAAGATCTTTTACAAGACAAGAAGGTTGAAGCTGTCATTATAGCCACTCCACTTTATTTACACTTTCCTATGTGTGTAAATAGTATTGCCGCTGACAAGCATGTTTATGTAGAAAAAACCATGGCCTATAATATTGAGCAGGCTTTAGAAATGGTAAAGATAGTAGAGTCTTCAAATAAGGTTTTTCAGGTCGGTCATCAATATCGTTATTATAATATGTACCATAAATTAAAAGAGGTGATAGATAACGGTTGGCTTGGTGATATATCACATATTGAAAGTCAATACAATCGTAATTCCGATTGGCGGAGACCAGTAGGTCCATCAGAGTCTGAAAAATTCATCAATTGGCGTTTGTACAAAGAGTTTTCAGGAGGGCTAATGGCAGAGTTATGCGCTCATCAGATAGATATAGTCAATTGGTTTTTAGGCGGACATCCTAATAAGGTTACTGGGTTTGGTGGTATAAATTACTGGAAGGACGGAAGAGATGTTTATGATAATGTGAAGGTTATCTATGAATATGATAATGGTGTAAAATCTGAGGTAACTTCAGTTTCTAGTAATCAGCATAACAGTTACGAGACGAAAATTTTAGGTTCTAAAGGTACGCTCGAAATTGGCAGAGATAAATCATATTTCTATCCAGAGCCTACTGAGAAGAAAATAGGAACTGTTGATGGAGTAACCGGTGCTACTATTGAAGCTACGAAGAGTGGAAATGGTATACTAATTAAATTTGATTCGTCTGATAATCTAAACAGAGATCCAACAGCTTATGCACTTATGGCTTTTGCTAGTTGTATAAAAGAGGGTAAGAAACCGTTCTGTGATGTAGTTGCAGGAAAAAACGTTGCAGTTGCAGTTCACCTTGCTAACACAGCTATGGATACCGAGCAAACACAATACTGGAAAAAAGAATATAACACTTAAAAGCTTTTTGCTATTAGGTATTAATATACGGGTACGTAAACTAAAAGGAACAAGCATAGATAAGGTTTTCGATTTTGGTGTCGTACAAAACCCAAATAATTCTGTAGAAGCTGGCTGAAATAAACAATCAAAAACAGAAAGCTGGGAAATAATAAAAGCAATAGATTAAGCAGAAACTAAAATTCAATTTCTTACAGATAAGATAAAGTTTTAATTTAAAATGAATTGTATGAATAAAAGTAATTATGACCGTCGAAATTTTCTTAAAACGTCAGCTATTGCTGGTGCTGGAGTAGGACTATCAGGACTTATTAATCCTGTTTTTTCAAAACCTCTTTCTAGTATAAAAACAGGTAAAAGAGTTGGTATAATCGGGTTGGATACTTCACACGCAGTAGCATTTACTAAAGCATTGAATGCTAGCAATGTCGATCCGGCTTATTTGGGATATAAAGTTGTTGCTACGTATCCAAAAGGGAGCTTAGATATAAAGACAAGTGTAGATAGAATTCCGGGCTACACAAAAGCAGTTGAAGAATTAGGGGTTGAAATTGTTTCATCAATTGATGAATTGTTAAAGAAGGTGGACGTTGTGTTTTTAGAGACCAACGACGGACGCAGACACCTTGAACAAGCGCTTCCGGTATTAAAGGCAGGTAAAAAACTTTTTATTGATAAACCAATAGCCGCATCTCTCAAAGATGCAACTGCTATTTTTAATGCGTCAGAAAAGTATAAAACTCCTTTGTTTTCATCCTCATCATTAAGGTACATTGATGGCCTTGCCGAAGTAAAACAAGGTGCCATTGGAAAAGTTTTAGGTGCACAAACTTATAGTCCTGCTCTTTTTGAAAGTACCCATCCAGACTTCTTTTGGTACGGAATCCACGGAATAGAGATGTTGTTTGCTGTCATGGGCATAGGGTGCGAAAAAGTAACTAGAGTTCATAGCGAAGATTATGATATAGTGACGGGAGTCTGGGAAGATGGTAGAATTGGCACTTTCAGAGGTAACAGAGCTGGTAAAAAAGGCTATGGGCTTACTGTTTTCGGTGAAAAGGATATTATTTATCTTGATAAATTCAATGGGTACAATCCTCTACTTAAAGAGATAGTTAATTTTTTCGATACTGGTGTTGTACCTGTAGACCCTAAAGAAACAATAGAAATATGTGCGTTTATGGAAGCGGCAGACGAAAGCAGGCGAGCGAATGGCGCAAGTATAGAAATGAAAAATATTTACGATAAACTTAAATAATCATGTCCGAAGAAATGAAAGAATCGAAAGAGAATTCACGTAGAAAATTTATAAAAAACGCTACAACCGGTGCAGCAGCGATAACTTTTGGAGGGATACTACCGGGTTTTAGTGCTAAGAGCTATGCCAGTATATTAGGATCCAATGAGCGCATAAAAGTGGGCATGATAGGCGTTAATGCCAGAGGGTTGGCATTAGCAAAAAACTTTTCTTTGCAACCAAATTGTGAGGTTACTTACGTATGCGATGTGGATAGTAATGCTGCCAGTAAATGTGTTGGTGTAGTTGAGAAAAACCAGAAAAAGAGACCAAAGGCCGAGGGTGATTTCCGAAAAGCCTTGGAAGACAGGAGTCTTGATGCGGTGGTAATCGCTACCCCTGACCACTGGCATGCACCAGCTGCAATATTAGCCTCTAAGGCCGGGAAACATGTTTACCTGGAGAAACCATGTAGTCATAATCCTCATGAAGGGGAGCTTTTGATTGCTGCGGTAAATAAGTATAAAAATGTAATCCAAATGGGTAACCAGCGTCGTTCTTGGCCCAATATCGTCGCCGGTATAAAAGAGTTGCACAATGGCGTTATCGGCAAACCCTATTTTGCAAAAACTTGGTATACTAACAATAGGGCATCCATAGGAGTAGGAAAGTTAGCGCCTACTCCTGCAGAACTTAACTTTGATTTATGGCAAGGACCAGCTCCGAGAGTAGATTACAAAGATAATATCCTGCATTACAACTGGCATTGGTTCTGGCACTGGGGAACCGGAGAAGCATTAAATAATGGGACCCATTTTGTTGATATCGCTCGTTGGGGGCTCGGTGTAGATTACCCTACAAAGGTAAGTTCAAATGGTGGAAGGTATAGATATAATGATGATTGGGAGACTCCTGATACACAGGTGATTAATATGGAATTTGCTGACAAATCAACAATTACCTGGGAAGGCAGAAGCTGTAATGGAGCACCGATAGAAGGTTCTACCGTTGGGGTAATATTTTATGCCGAAAAAGGGTCTTTGATGATTGATGGTGGCAATTCTTATAAAATATTTGATTTAAAGGGAAAACTAGTAAAAGAAATTGCTAACGATGTTAAAGTTGATACCGGAAGCTTAACTAATCCGTCACAAACTTTAGATTCTTTCCACATCCAAAACTTTTTTGATGCCATTAAAAAAGGAAGTACACTAAATTCTGATATTATCAGTGGACATCAAAGTACGTTATTGGTACAATTGGGTAATATAGCTCAAAGAACAGGAATGAGTTTGAAAACAAACCCTTTGAACGGCCGTATTTTAGATAATCCGGAGGCGATGAAACTGTGGAGTAGAACTTACCAACCGGGATGGGAACCAACCGTTTAGTTAGACTTTTTAAATATAATTATGAAAAAAAATATTGTATCAGTAGATGTAAGTTCTTTAAGTAAACGAGATACCACAATTTCAATACTTATAGTTGGGGTGTTGTTTTTTATTTTCGGCTTTGTAAGTTGGATAAATGCGATACTTATTCCTTACTTTAAAATTGCTTGTGAGCTTACAAATTTTCAATCGTATCTGGTTGCTTTTGCATTCTATATCTCTTATTTGGTAATGTCAGTGCCATCTTCATTCCTTTTAAAGGCTGTAGGTTTTAAGCGAGGCATGATGTTCGGCTTTTGGACAATGGCTGTGGGCGCATTTCTTTTTGTGCCGGCGGCGTATTTGCGTACTTATGAGATTTTCCTTTTAGGACTATTTATATTAGGTTCTGGTTTAGCCATTCTACAAACCGCAGCTAATCCTTACATTACTATTTTAGGACCTCAGGAACGAGCGGCACAGCGAATCAGTATCATGGGTATCTGCAATAAAGCAGCAGGTATTTTAGCGCCACTATTGTTTGCAGCGGTAATCTTGCGCTCTACCGATAGCGAGTTGTTTAAGCAGATTCCCTTAATGGGCGAAGCAGAAAAAAATGCAGTACTTGATGAGCTGATTAGGCGTGTAATGATTCCTTATGCTTGCGTTGGTGCGGTACTTTTTGGTTTAGGAATTTTTGTACGGTATTCGCCTTTGCCAGAAATTGACACTGAACATGAAAGTGAGGAACTTGCAACGGCCAACTCTGACAAAACCAGTATTTTTCAGTTTCCGCACCTTATACTTGGTGCAGTAGCAATTTTTCTTCACGTGGGTACGCAAGTAATCGCTATTGATACCATTATTGGTTATGCAGGTTCAATGAACATTCAGTTGATGGAGGCTAAAGTCTTCCCGTCTTATACCCTTTTTCTTACAATTTGTGGTTATCTGCTAGGGATTGTCACAATTCCTCGTTTTATCAGCCAAGCAAATGCCTTACGGGTTTGCACATTGTTAGGCTTAGTTTTTACATTATGCATCATTTTTGCAAAAGGCAATATCACATTTTTAGGTCATACCGCTGATTTATCAATTTGGTTTATAGTATTATTAGGTTTTGCTAATTCTCTAGTATGGGCAGGTATTTGGCCTTTAGCTTTAGACGGGCTAGGTAGGTTTACCAAATTAGGTGCTTCTATCATGATTATGGGTCTTTGTGGAAACGCTGTTTTACCCTTAGTATACGGTTATTTTGCTGATACCGCAGGCTTAAGAAATGCTTATTGGGTATTATTCCCATGTTATGTATATCTGGTTTTTTATGCTGTAAAAGGTCATAAGTTAAGAAGCTGGAGATAAAAAAGGCTATTAATACCTACGTTTTATTTCTTTATAAAACAATAAATTACTGGTAAAAGGAATTAAAATATGTTAGAAGTTTTATTAAAACAACTTGTGGGATACACATTTGTAGCAATGGTGTTTTTATCAGCATGTTCAAATGATGGGAAAAGAAATGATACCATCACAGGTGATGTTAAACTCATCACTTTAGATCCTGGACATTTCCATGCAGCCTTGATTCAGAAATCAATGTTAAGTGGAGTAAACGATTCGGTATTTGTTTATGCGCCCAAAGGTAAAGAAGTACAGGCTCATTTAGGATTAGTTGAAAAATTTAATAACCGGACGGAAGACCCGACAAACTGGAAGGAAGAGGTGTACATCGGTGAAGATTATTTTTCTAAAATGTTAGAAGAGAAAAAGGGGAATGTGGTGATTTTAGCGGGTAATAATAAGCAGAAAACTAAATATATAGTAAAGTCTGTTAACGCAGGGTTTAATGTTTTAGCAGATAAACCTATGGCTATTAATATGGCAGGTTTTAGTCAGTTGGAGAAATCATTTGAGACTGCTAATAAAAACAAGGTCTTGTTGTACGATATCATGACGGAGCGTTACAATATTATTAATATTCTGCAAAAAGAAATTATGGCTATGAATGGGGTTTTTGGAGACTTAGAGAAAGGAACTGAAAAACAACCAGCTATTATTAAAGAAAGCGTCCATCATTTTTACAAGAATGTTTCAGGTGCTCCTCTTATTCGTCCTGTTTGGTATTATGATGTAGCACAAGAGGGTAATGGTCTGGTAGATGTAACCACTCATATGGTAGATATTATACAATGGACCTGTTTTCCAGAGATTGCGTTGAACTATAATGATGATATAAAAATGCTCCACGCCAAAAGATGGAAAACACCAATTACGTTGGCACAATATAAAAGTTCGACCAATGCACATGAGTTTCCTTCATATCTTTCTAAAGATGTAAAAAATGGCGTTTTGAATGTTTACGCTAATGGAGAAATGAATTACACAATTAAGGGTGTACATACAAAGGTTTCCGTAATGTGGAATTTTGAAGCGCCTAAAGGTGGTGGAGACACTCATTATTCATTAATGCGTGGAACAAATGCAAGTCTAATAGTTAAGCAAGGAAAAGAAGAAGGTTATAAGCCATCTCTGTTTATTTCTCCAATTGATAATAGCAAGGAATATAATAACATACTCCAGAGAAATTTTGATAAACTGAAAAAGAAATTTCCCGGGATTGAGCTTTATAACAAGGGGGATTTATGGCAAATTATAATACCAGATAATTATAATCACGGACATGAAAGCCAATTTGCTGAAGTTGCCAATAAGTTTCTTTTTTATCTAAAAGAAGGTAATATGCCAGTCTGGGAAGTTCCAAATATGTTGGCGAAATACTATACTACTACCAAAGCGCTTGAAGTAGCTTTAAGCGAAAAATGATTATATAAACTATTTTTTAAAGAATATTAATTTAGCAACTGGTGTAATTTGTCAGATAGTCGAACTCTAAATAAAAGGCTTTCTAATACTAAAGAAGGATGCTCAGGTTACATTTCTGGATATTTGAAAATCAAAAAATAAAATGAATAAAGACCGTCAAGGAAGAAGAAATTTTATTAGAATGGCAGCGGTTGCGGGTGCTGGAATTGGGTTTTCTGGGTTTATTCCGCCATTATCCGCATCGGCCGCTCTAAATGTGCCTAAAGGAAAAAGAGTAGGTATAATTGGTTTAGATACATCACATGCGGTAGCTTTTACTAAGGTTTTAAATGCTGTTGATGCAGATCCTGTATACTCGGGCTATAAAGTGGTGGCCGCATATCCTCAGGGTAGTTTAGATATTAAAATAAGTGTTGATCGGACTCCAGGTTTCACAAAAGATGTTCAGAATTTGGGAGTAGAGATTGTGTCTTCTATTTCCGATTTGCTTAAAAAGGTTGATGTTGTTTTATTAGAAACAAATGACGGCAGAAGACATTTAGAACAAGCGCTTCCTGTATTAAAAGCAGGAAAAAGGCTGTTTATTGATAAGCCAATTGCAGCGTCATTAAAAGATGCCAAAAGTATTTTCGAAGCTTCAGAAAAGTATAATGTTCCATTATTTTCATCCTCATCTTTAAGATATATGGATGGTATGGAGGAAGCTAGACAAGGCTCCATAGGAAAAGTACTTGGAGCTCAGTCTTATAGTCCAGCAATTTTAGAAAGTACCCACCCCGATCTCTTTTGGTACGGAATTCATGGAGTCGAAATGTTATTCGCTGTTATGGGGACTGGTTGTATGGAAGTTAGCCGGACACATACAGAACATTACGATGTAGTAACCGGGGTTTGGGACGACGGCAGAATTGGGACATTTAGAGGTAATAGATTCGGCAAGAAAGGTTACGGCCTAACGGTTTTTGGTGAAAAGGATATTGTGTCACTTAATAAATATCAGGGATATAATGCACTCCTAAAACAAATGGTTATGTTTTTCGATACAGGTATTGTACCGGTACAGCCCGCTGAGACTTTAGAAATCTGTGCTTTTATAGAAGCTGCTGATGAAAGTAAGAAAAACAATGGCGCCAAAGTGGCAATGAAAACAATTTTTGATAGACTTAACTAAGGGTTGATTTAGGTAAGTAATCTGGAGCTGAGAAAATTGTTTCAATATGCCTCATTCTATTGATAAAGAATATGGTGTCGTATTAAATACTAATATATAAGAGATAGAATGAAAATAATTACGAGTTATGTACTCCCAAACGATACTCCCATTGAAGATACAGATGCTGTATCAACATATATGGATAATATGGAACGCCAAGATTTGACAAACACATCGTGGCCAAATTATTTGAGTACCGTGGAGGCTAATTTCTCTATTGGTCATAAATCCGAGTGGTTGTTTATAAAGTTTCGGGTGAAGGAGGCAAACCTTAAAGTGAAAACCAGTACTATTAATGGTCCTGTTAATAAAGATAACTGTGTGGAGTTCTTTGTGAAATTTCCTAATCAGCAAGAGTATTATAATTTGGAATTTAATTGTTTAGGTGTCGGAAAGGTAGCTTATGGAAAAGAGAGGTTAGGTCGGGAATTTCTGAGTGAAAGTTATATTAAAGATATTAAAATAGATTTCCAGTTGAAATATCAAAACACAGAAACAATCAATCCTTTAAAGTGGGAAATATTAATGATGATACCCGCAAAACTTTTTTGCTTCAGCAATATTAAAAGCTTTATCGGGATAAATATAAATGCCAACTTTTATAAATGTGGGGATGATTTGCCGGATGCTCATTTCCTGACATGGAATGCTATAGAAACAGCCGAGCCTGATTTTCACCAACCCAATTTCTTTGGTGAAGTAAAACTAACTTAAAATAAAATCAGTAATCTAGCATATCTATGGAGAAGGAAAACATTCATCAAACTAGTAAGGGTAAGGCAAGTAATAAGTTATACTCTTGGCTTCTTTCTTTAGGTCCCGGCCTAATTACTGCGGCATTAGTTTTTGGTCCAAGTAAAATCACTATTACTTCCAAAATGGGAGCAGATTACGGTTCTTCTTTATTGTGGGTTGTTGTTTTGGCGATAGTTTTTATGCTGGTATTCACTCGGATGAGTGCAAGAATCGGAAAATCCTCTAAGCTGTCTCTGCTTACATTAATTAAACAAAAATTTGGCAACAGAGTAGCAGTTTTAATTGGAATCGGGATATTTTTGGTAACTGCATCATTTCAGGCAGGCAACTCCATAGGAGTTGGAATTGCGGTGGCAGAAGCTACGGGAACAAATCCTGTTTGGTGGATAATTTTGTTTAATCTGCTCGGGATCTCACTTCTTTTCTTCAGTTCTTTTTATAAGGTATTGGAGAAATTAATGATTGTCCTAATCGCGATTATGTTATTTTCATTTTTAACCACATTGTTTATGGTTAAACCTAATGTGGCGGAAACAATGCGTGGCTTTATCCCCAGTTTACCTGATAAGTCTATTACCCTTGTTATTGCTTTCATTGCTTCATGCTTTTCTATAGTTGGGGCATTTTATCAATGTTATCTCGTACAGGAAAGAACCAAACTGATAGGTGACGTTGCCGATAATGAAAACTCCTCTAATAAAAGTACAGTAGGGATTATTATTTTAGGCGTAATGGGTGCTATAGTAATGATTTGTAGTGCAACCGTTTTGCAACCAATAGGTGTAAAAGTAACGAGTGCGTCCGAAATGGCTAAAATTTTAGAGCCATTATTTGGGAGTTATGCTTTAACACTTTTTTTTATCGGATTGTTTGGAGCTTCCTTTTCATCATTGGTAGGTAACGCAACTGTTGGAGGAACATTGCTTGGTGATGCATTAGGATATAAAGATGGACTAAACTCAATCCCTATAAAACTGTTTATAGCATTGGTGATGATAGTTGGTGCATCAGTGGCAGTTATTTTTGGGAAACTTCCTTTACAGCTTATTATTCTTGCACAAAGTATTACTATTTTTTTAGTTCCATTTATTGGAGTATCCCTTTATTTTATCGCAAATGACGAAAAGATTATGGGTAGATTAAAAAACAATGCTTTTTCAAAAATAATGGGTCTTTTAGGTTTGTTGCTCTTAGTAGGTTTGGCTATAAGTAGTTTGCTTTCAATAATAGGATAGATTAATTAGATAATATACAATAAATGAATGACTTATTAGAACTTGAAAGACGTTTAACTCAACCAAGTGATGCATTAGTAAATGATGTAAAAAAGATAGACGGTGATATTATTATTTTAGGTATCGGTGGCAAAATGGGCCCTAGCTTAGGTAAACTTTTAGTTGCCGCATGCAAACTTGCTGGGGTAAGTAAACGGATTATTGGAGCTTCTCGTTTTTCTGATCAAAAATCTAAAATTGAATTAAATGAAGCTGGTCTTGAAACCATTGCGGTTGATCTTTTAAATGATGATGAATTGCAAAGTTTACCAGATGTTAAAAATGTAATTTATCTTGCTGGAAATAAGTTCGGAACAAACGGAAACGAAGGTTTTACTTGGGCAATGAATGCGTATTTACCTGGAAGGGTTGCTGAGAAGTACAAACATTCAAACATAGTCGCATTCTCATCCGGAAATGTACTGCCATTTGTGAAACTTTCTGAAGGAGGTGTTTGTGAGCGCACAATACCACAACCAGTTGGAGAGTATGCTCAATCATGCTTAGGGAGGGAAAGAATTTTTGAATATTTTTCTAAACAAAACAATACCCCTACATTAATTTACCGTTTAAATTATGCAGTCGATTTTCGTTACGGTGTGGTAATGGAAATAGCTAAGGCTGTTTTAGCAGGTAAAGAAATTGATTTACGAACACAAAATGTGAATGTAATATGGCAGGGAGATGCAAATGAGATCGCCATAAGATCATTATTGCATTGCACTTCACCAGCTAAAATTTTAAATGTAACCGGACCAGAAACATTATCTGTTAAATGGATAGCAAATGAATTTGGCGAAATATTTAAAAAGACCCCTAATTTTATATTTGAATCAGAAGGATCGGCTCTGTTAAACAATGCTGCAGAATGCCATAAATTATTTGGTTACCCTAAAGTTACCATTAAAGAAATAATAGATATTACTTCAATTTGGTTACAAAATGATGGCGATGAATTTGGTAAAGAGACACATTTTCAAGAAAGAGGAGGGAAATTTTAATGGCTACTGAGTTAAAAAAACAATTGAAATTATTATTGCATGAAGGCACAGTAATCCCTGCTCATCCCTTAGCCCTAAATTCTAATCGTGAAATAGACGAAGAGAAGCAAAGGCAATTAACAAGATATTATATTGAAAGTGGGGCTGGAGGGATTGCTATTGGCGTACACTCAACCCAATTCGAAATACGCGATCCTGAAATCAACCTTTTTGAAACCGTTTTAAAATGGGCTTCAGAGGAAATAGACATTGCAAGTATACAACGCTCATTTATTAAAGTGGCGGGAATATGTGGTCCAACTAATCAAGCGGTAGCGGAAGCAGAAATAGCTTTAAAATATGGTTATGATATTGGCTTGTTAAGCATGGGTGGTTTACAAACTTGGACAGAAGAAGAAATTCTGGATAGGGTAAAAGCAGTTGCTTCGGTAATACCTGTTTTCGGGTTTTATTTACAACCCTCTGTTGGCGGTAGAATATTTAGTTATGATTTTTGGTTGAAATTTGCTGAAATAGAGAATGTTGAAGCTATAAAATGTGCATCTTTTAACAGATACCAAACATTAGATGTGATGAGAGCTGTTGCAAATTCTAGCAGAAGCCAAGAGATCGCCATGTACACCGGCAATGATGACAATATCGTAGCCGATTTACTAACTACTTATAAATTCGAGGTAAAAGGAGTTACAGTAGAGAAGCAATTTTTAGGTGGTTTATTGGGACACTGGGCAGTTTGGACAAATAAGGCTGTTAAACTAATGGAAGAGATTAAAGCTTACCGCGAATATAAAACAGTAGAGAAAGCAGAAGAATTATTATCAAGAGGAGTTGAGATTACTGATGTTAATGCGGCTTTTTTCGATCCTTCAAATTCATTTCATGGCTGTATACCGGGTATACATGAAGTTTTAAGGAGACAGGGCTTGTTGAATGGTAGGTGGTGTTTAAATCCAAAAGAAGAACTGTCTAATGGGCAAATGGAAGAAATTGATAGGGTTTATAAAGACTATCCCCATCTAAATGATGATGATTTTATCTTTAATTTTTTAAATGATAATAAATCTTAATTGAGTATAATTAAAGGATATTTTATAAAAATTTAAGGGTGGGTTTTTGATAGAGTTTTTAAAGAGAAGAAAGAACTTTAATATTTCTGTTTCCAGTTAGTGGTAAGGGTCTAAATATTGAAAGATAAAAGTAAGTAAAACGAATATTATCTTAATGAGCAGTTACTAATTAAGATATCGTTGATAAGACCTCAAAGACCTATTAATTTCCAATTATTTAGTATTAATATCTGAGTTTAAGATCAAAATTGAGTGTAGATTTTCCTGCTTCTAAAGTGTATTAAATAATCTAATTACAAATCAATAATGTTTAAGCTTCTTTTAAGTCTTTTATTTTTAAGTGTGACTTGGTTGCCTAGTATAGGTGAAAAAACAAAATATTTTAAATTAGTAGGCCATACACAAGGTACCACATACAGTATAACTTATTATGCTTCAGACTCTCTAATCCATATAAAAGAATTAGAAAAGCTATTTTCAGAAATAGATTATTCTT
The DNA here is from genome assembly GCA_037968815.1 of Pelobium sp. Taxonomy (GTDB): domain Bacteria; phylum Bacteroidota; class Bacteroidia; order Sphingobacteriales; family Sphingobacteriaceae; genus Pseudopedobacter. Next base: position 162,048 of record JBBKWF010000018.1, read on the forward strand.
TATCTGTTTATCAACCAACTTCTTTAATTAGTCAGTTTAATAATAGTAAAAGAGGAGTTATAATGAATCATCACCTTAAAAAGGTCGTTAAATATTCTTTAAAGGTTTCAAAAATAACAAATGGAGATTTTGATATTACCGTTTACCCTTTAGTTGAAGCCTGGGGTTTTTTACAAAAAAAAAGAGCGACACTTCCCGATTCCTTAGAAATAAATATGCTGTTAAACCAAGTAGGATACAATAAGCTTTCAATAAAAGGAGATAGTTTAATTAAATTAAATCCTGACACCAAAATTGACGTAAATGGTATTGCTCAGGGATACACAGTTGATGTAGTATCTGATTTTTTAGAAAAAAAAGGTTGCAAAAATTATTTAGTAGAAATTGGTGGTGAGTTAAGAGCTAAAGGAAGAAAGCCCGATCACAGTACCTTTAAAATAGGTGTGGAAAGCCCTGCGAAAAACCGGTTTCAAGATATTGAATTAAAAAGGATCATCACTTTTAAAAAAGGAGCTATTACTACTTCTGGCAATTACAGAAAATATGTAGAAAGTGACGGTCTAAAAAGGTCTCATCTTATTGATACTAAAACAGGGTATTCCATAACAAGTAAGAATATTAGTGTAACTGTTTTTTCTAAAAATGCCATGATGGCAGATGCATATGATAATGTTTTGATGGGTATGAACATTGACGATGCTTTCCATTTCCTAAAAAACAAGAAACTAGACGCTTACTTTATTTATGAAAATGAAGGTGTTGTAAGTGATACCGCTACTGTAGGTTTCAAGAAACTTTTTATAAAATAAAAAGAACAATCAATTTTATCGAATAACTTTTTGATTAAAAATAGTTCAGTTGTAAAAAAAAACATATATTCGTTTACGTTTACGTAACCGATGTGTTTTGAGGCTTACTAGTGTATCAAAATTTAAGAAATATATAAGTCGCATTATGCTTGGTTCTATAGGACACTCAATTTAAAATAAATAATATGCTGAAAGAATTTAAAAAGGATAATTTAACGGTAAAGGTTTTCCAAAATAGATCAGAAATGGGCCAAATAGCTGCTACCGAAGTCGCTATGTTAATAAATAAATTACTTGAAGAAAAAGAGACCATTAATGTTGTTTTTGCTGCTGCTCCATCACAGAATGAATTTTTAGCAGCATTGCTGCATGAAGATATAAGTTGGTCGCATATCAATGCCTTTCACATGGATGAGTATACTGGTTTACATCCTGACGCATCACAAGGTTTTGCAAATTTTCTTAAAGAAAGGATATTTAATAATGTCAATTTTAAAAGTGTTAACTGTTTAAACGGGAACGCCACAGATGCTGAAAAAGAAGCTGAGAGATATGCCGATTTATTGGAACAGTATCCTGCCGATATTGTTTTAATGGGAGTAGGGGAAAATACTCATATCGCTTTTAATGATCCTCATGTTGCAGATTTTAATGATAAAAAGTTGGTTAAAATTGTTGATTTGGATGAAGCATGTAGACAACAACAGGTTAATGATGGTTGTTTTAATGAGATTTCAGAAGTGCCAACTCATGCTTTAACTTTAACTGTGCCAGCTTTGTTCAAAGCAAAGTATATTTTTTGTATGGTTCCTTCAGAAAAAAAAGCACAGGCTGTTTTTCATACATTAACTGAAGAAATCAGTGCTAATTTTCCCTCTACTATATTAAGAAATCATGAAAACGCTATTCTATATATAGATAAAGATAGCTCTTTCCTTATTTTAAATTAAAAAATTATGCTTGAAATGTTAAAATACAAATCAAAAATATTGAGTTTGTCTTTGCTTCTAATAATAATGACAGCGAAGTTGTCTTTTTCACAAGAACCAGTAAAATCCCTTAGCAACGATTTTAAAATTAAAGGTTTTCATCTTGATTTGAGAATCCAAGTGATGAAACCTGGAGCTTTAAATGCCTTTGCATTGAAATTAAGTAAATCAGGTATAAATACCTTGATTATGGAATATGAAGCAACTTTTCCTTTTGAAAAACACCCACTGATAGCTAACCGTTATGCTTATACAAAAAAAGAAATTGCAGACTTTGTTAAATACTGTTCAACTTTAGGCATAGATGTTATACCCTTGCAACAAAGCTTTGGACATGTTGAGTATATCCTGAGATTTCCTAAATATGCTAGTCTGCGTGAATCTAATAAAGACTATTCTCAGGTTAACCCAATGAAAGAGAAGCTTGCTAAGGAACTTTTCAAAGATCTTTTTACTGAAATGGCTGAACTTCATCCTTCAAAATATATCCATATCGGCTGTGATGAAACGAGACTTTTAGGTTTCGGTGCGAAAAGTAAAGCTAAAATGGAAGAATTTGGAGTGGGTAAGCTGTATGGAGATTATGTAAAGCTTATTTGTGACATTGTTTTGGAGATGGGAAAAACACCGGTACTTTGGGCAGATATAGCATTAAAATATCCTGAATCTTTGAAGTCTTTACCTAAAGGAGTGGTTTTCGTTGATTGGAATTACGGTTGGGACTTAAATAAATTTGGCAACCACAAGAATTTAATGGAAAGTGGCTTTGAAATCTGGGGAGCTCCATCATTACGTTCAAGCCCGGATAATTACAACCTTACTACATGGGCAAAGCATTTTGATAATATAAAAGACTTTATACCTCAGGCCAGAAATTTAGGCTATACTGGTATGTTAATGACATCATGGTCTACATCCGGAGTGTATTCGTATATGTATGAAAGTGGTTCGGATATTATTGATTTACATACACTCAGACGAGTTTATCCCCTGTCTGGATTTAATATACTTCTATCAGCATATTTGAAAAGTATAAACGATCCTCTGCCTTTAGATATCAATAAATTTGTGGAAGATTATACTAAAGACACTTATGGACTTAGTAAAGAACAATCTGAGCGCTTTTTTAAAGCATTAACAGCAGTTCCTTATGAAATAGCACAGGGTAAAGTTAAGGGTAATAAGGACTTCTCCATTAAACAGCTATTAGATAGTGTTAAAATCGCGGAAAGTATTTTTAATGATATTAAACCATTAAAGAATAAAGATGAATTTGAGCATTATCGTTTAATGGCTACAACAAGGTCATTGTATATGTCTTACCAATACCTAGAACAAAAAGCGAATGCTCCGGAGTTTACCGCAAGCCAAATTCCAGCTATATTACCAGAACTTAAATCACTTATCTTTGAAACAAATAAATTGAATAAAAAATATTTAAAACTTAATGATAAGGAATTTTATAATTCGGAGTTAGCTATGGATAATGATTTGAGGGTAGTAAAAATGCAATTACTTTATGACCGATTAGCCAATAAACGTTAGTTTGTTTAGAACATAAAAATTAGCAGAATATCATAAAGACCAAATTAAGGAGACCAAGCGTCTCTTTTCTTTTTTAGAATATAGCTGGAGATGTTACATAAGGTTCTCTATTAAAAAGATATCTAATTGTCAACTAATATATTGAGATAATCTTTTATTTATGTAAGTTGTAATTCTATTATAGGACTTCGTTTTTAAGCATCATTTATATTATTAAGTTTTAACTTCCTTATACAGAAGTTAAAACTTACTTTCAATAAGAGCTTTAATAATAATCTATTGACGTTAAATTAACAGTATAACAGTACTTTTGTAAGACATAAAAATAGAATCTTTCAATTTCCAAATTTTTAAGAAAACCAGTTAGTCGGTCCTTACTTATTAATTATATAGTTCGGTTTTTAGATTATCTCTTAGAGCTTAATAAACTAATTGTTTGCTTTAAAAAGCTATAAATATGGTAGTTAAACGATTTATAGGAAGATAAAAATAGTAAATAAATATTTGGATAAATAAAATATAATTAATACGTTTGGGTACGTACACGAAAAAACTAGAAATCCTCTTGTATATAACATGTATTATTTTATTCTTTTTAAGATTATTTGATACACTTATACGGGTACGTAACCATAAAACATTTTAATATTATAATAATAAAAACTGTTAATTAAATCTAAAATTATGGATGGAAAAAGTACATGCTACTTAATGTTTCTACGGTTTGTTATAGCCGCAAATTTGGTTTTTGTCGTATGTCTGCCTGCTACTGCTCAAGCGGTCAAGACGATAAAGACAGTTACCGGGAGGGTAGTTGACATAGAAACAAATGAAGCTTTGCCTGGAGTTAGTGTCCGTGTTAAAGGGGTTAATTCGGTAACGTTAACAAATGAAATGGGAGCTTTTAGTATAAAAGCAGAAAGCTCAGGAGTGTTGGTTTTTTCATCACTGGGCTATGAGACTACAGAAGTAGCAATAGGCTCGAAAACGATTATTAATGTGAATCTGAAGACCAGCTTCAACTCATTAAAAGAGATTGTAGTAATTGGTTATGGAACCACTACAAGAGAAGACATGACAGGTTCTGTAGGAATTGTGGATGTGAAAGCCCTAGCTAACGCACCGGTTGCATCCTTTGATCAGGCCTTGGCTGGAAGAATTGCGGGTGTACAGGTGTCTTCTAATGAAGGACAGCCTGGTGGGGAAGGGGTGAATATAGTTATTAGAGGAAATGGATCTTTAACCCAAAGCAACTCGCCTTTATATGTAGTGGATGGCTTTCCTATTGAAGATTTTGATAACGGATCCTTAAACAGCGATGATATTGAATCTATAAACGTATTAAAGGATGCTTCAGCGACTGCGATATATGGCGCAAGGGGTGCCAATGGAGTAATTATTATTGAAACAAAAAAAGGTAGAGTAGGAGATCCTGTAGTTACTTATAACGGTTCAGTGGGTTATCAGCAAATTATTAAAAGGATGGATATGATGAGTCCTTATGAATTTGTGAAATATCAGACAACCAATATAACAAGAAAGCGGACTTACACACCTGGAGATTTGGATCCTGGAGATGTATCATACGATCCCAATGGCAGAACATTAGAATCTTACAGGGATGTAAAAGGTGTAAACTGGCAGGATGAATTATTTCAAAACGGAAATACAAATATTCATAATCTAGCCATTAGAGGAGGAACGGAACAAACCCGATATTCAATTTCTGGTTCGGTATTCGATGCAAATGCTATCATTATTAATACCGGGAATAGCAGATACCAGGGCAGGATTTCGCTTGACCAAACATTCAATAAAAAATTACAAGCAGGTGTAAACCTTAATTATAGTAGTATATCTTCGTTTGGTAGAGAAGCTTCTTTAGCCAATACTGCCGGGTCAGCATCCAGTTATTTATTATATGCTACCTTAGGCTATCGCCCGGTAACTGGGAAAATAGATTTTTCTGAAGAAGATTTATTAGAAGATATTGTTGATGATGATATTAACCCCCTTGAAGATTATCGTGTTAACCCAATTGTTTCTACAAAAAATGAATACAGACAGGTTTTAACAAATAATTTGGTTACTAATGCCTATCTCTCCTATAAAATCATACCTGAACTTACCCTGAAACTTACTGGAGGAATTAACAGTCGAGCAGGGAAATCAGAGTATTTTTTTAACTCACAAACATCAAGGGGGACACCGCAGATACCTTCTAATGCAAGGGGGCAATATGGGGGAAGAACATATTCAGACCGGATGGCTTTATCAAATGAAAATACGCTTACATACAATAAAAAAGTTAAATACCATACTTTTAATGTAGTTGCAGGTTATAGTATTCAAGAAAGTAATAGCGAATCCGGTGGTTTTACATCAACTAATGTTCCAAATGAATCTTTAGGGATAAATGGGCTAGGAGATGGTACACCCTTTGCCACAACAACCGGAGCCTCTATATATAGGTTGCAATCCTTTTTGAGTAGAGCCAATTATAATTATAAATCAAAATACCTTTTAACTGCATCTTATAGATCAGATGGATCTTCAAAATTTCTAGGAGACAATCAATGGGGTTATTTTCCTTCAGGAGCTTTTGCATGGAGAATGAGCAAAGAACCTTTTATGAAGAAATTCGAATTTGTTTCAGATGCTAAATTTCGTGTAAGTTATGGCTTAACGGGTAATAATCGGGTAAGTGATTTTGCCGCTTTAGCATCCGTAGATCCAAATATCAATGCTTCATATTCCTATGGGAATAATGCTCCAACCCAAGGGGTTAACATTTCAAGTTTAGGTAATGCAGATTTAAGGTGGGAAACAACTGAACAGCTGGATTTGGGATATGATCTTTCTTTATTTAAAAACAGAGTAGAGATTGTGGTAGACGTTTATCGTAAAACAACAAGAGATTTATTGTTATACGCTAACATGCCTTTACATACAGGGTTTACCCGTGTATATAAAAATATAGGAAAAATACAAAATCAAGGACTTGAAATATCTTTAAACACCGTTAATGTTCGTAATAAAAACTTCAGATGGGAAAGTAGCTTTAATATAAGTTTTAACCAGAACAAGATATTAGAATTAACAGAAGGTGAAAATAATATTAAAAGTCAAGTGACATGGGAAACGGCTTATAATAATAGCCCGCTCTATATCTCGAAAATAGGCCAACCTGCCGGGCAAATGTATGGTTATATATGGGAAGGAAATTATCAATATAGCGATTTCGATGAAGATGCACCCGGAGTATATAAGCTTAAAAATGAGGTGACTACTAATAATAATAATAGAGCTACCATAACAGTTCAGCCTGGAGATATTAAATATAAAGACCTTAACGGCGATGGGGTAATTAATGATTTTGATCTCACTGTGATAGGAAGAAGCTTACCAATCCATATCGGCGGATTCTCAAATGATTTCCGATATAAGGATTTTAGTTTAGGTGTATTCTTTCAATGGTCTTATGGTAATGATATATATAATGCAAATAGATTGGTGTTTGAAGGAACAACACGTCTGAGTCTTAACCAGTTTGCTTCTTACGAGGACAGGTGGACACCTGAAAATCAATCTAATGAACAATATAGAATAGGAGGACAAGGTCCAGCTGGTGCGTATTCTTCAAAAGTGGTAGAAGATGGTTCTTACCTGCGGTTGAAAACTTTATTTTTGGGATATAGTATTCCAGAAAAAATACTGAAAAGATCAAAAATTAAGAATATAAGCCTTACTGCTTCTGCTCAGAATTTAATTACCTGGACAAATTATTCAGGATTTGACCCAGAGGTTTCAACAAAAAACTCAGTGTTAACTCCTGGTTTTGATTATTCTGCCTATCCTCATGCCCGAACAGTTGTTTTCGGGATTAAAGCAACATTATAAACTTTAATAAAATATTATGAAATCTAAATATCTTTTATTTTTAATAATCTTTCTCCTGAGTTTTTCTTCATGTAGAAAGTTTCTAGAGACAAGTCCATTGGATTCTTTATCTCCCGTAAATTACTATGAAACAGAGGCCCAGTTAAGGTCTGCTCTAGCGGGAGTATATGACCGCTTGGGACGATCACAAACCTATGGTGACCAAATGATAGGCCGAATGGGCTTAGACGGTGACGAAGCGTTTTATGGTAGATCAACTATAACAACTGGAGTTGCGTTATATGATGTTTCAGCAACAGATCCCAATATTGCAAATAATTGGCAATATTGGTATGATGGTATTAATAAGGCAAACTATCTTTTAGCAAATGTGGATAAGCCAGAAATGGATGCTGTAGAAAGAAATGCAATTAAAGGGGAAGCTCTTTTTTTAAGGGCATTTTATCATTTTCAATTGGTAAGCCGTTGGGGAGATGTACCATTAATGTTAAAGTCAATTGAATCGGCTAGTGAAACTAACGCACCACGTACGCCAGCTAAAGAAGTTTATGAACAAATCATAAAAGACATGACGGAGGCTGAAGGATTAGTAAAATCTGCTGGAGAAGTTGGCAATGGTGGGCGTATAAATAAATCTGCAGTAAGAGGTATATTAGCAAGGGTTTGTTTATATATGGCAGGCGCACCAGTTAATGATATTACTAAATACCCTGAAGCTAGGGAGTGGGCAAGAAAGGTTATGGATCCAAGTTCTGAAGGTGGATATCCACATGCACTAAATCCGTCGTATAGTGACGTATTTACAAAAATGTGTCAGGATCAATATGATATTAAAGAAACGATTTGGGAAATAGAATTTTATGGGAATGCGTCAGATGCTTTCCAAGAAACAGGTAGAGTAGGTAGCAATAATGGAATTCTTTATACGGCCGAAGATCCTAATTACGGATACAGTTATGGTTATATTTATACCACCGGTAGATTGTGGTACTTGTATGCTAACCCTGGAAGTTTATTGTCAGAAGATGAGCGAAGGGATTGGGCAATAGCTCCATATAAAACTGCAGGTACACCCGTTATAGAAACTCCATTTCTTACAACTCAAATTTATGAACGCAATAGTGGGAAATGGCGCAGAGAACTGGAAGTAGTTTTACCCAAAGCCAAAAACTGGGGGCCAATTAATTATCCATTATTGAGGTATTCTGATGTTCTTTTAATGTTTGCTGAAGCAGATAATATGGCGAGACAAAATCCCTCACCAGAAGCAATCAAAGCTGTAAATGACGTAAGAAGAAGAGCATACGGTAAAGACTTGCCTTTTGAATCCTTAAGAATGGTAAGTGTAACTAATGGGGGAACTAGCTATACCTCTGCTCCTACAATTACCATTAGCGGTGGAGGTGGTAGTGGTGCAACAGCTAAAGCTTTTATTTCAGGAGGTAAAGTGATCAGGATTAAGATGCTAAATGAAGGTTCTGGCTATACTTCTGCTCCTACTATTACTATTACTGGTGGTACTACTGGAACAACGGCAATAGCAGCGCCTTTACTAAGTAAACGTCAAACCAGCCAATCAGATTTAACCTCGATCCAAACCTCCGGCCCGGAGAACTTTCAACAGGCAATCGAAGATGAACGTTCAAGAGAGCTTTGCTTTGAGACCTTAAGAAAAAGCGATTTGATACGTTGGGGCAAGTTTGTTATAAATATGAAACGCATACAAAATGATTTTTTAAATGGAGATGCTCCTATTCCTAAAGCTTCTTCCACTACGGCTTATGGAGTTCTGAGTTTTCGGAATGCTTCAGAGAGGGATGTTTTATGGCCGTTTGCTCCGGACGAGATGTCTTTAAACAGAGGTTTGAGACCTCAAAATCCAGGATGGTAATTTGTAAATTTAATAATAATTAGAATGATGAATTTAAAATACTTAAGTGCGCTCTTACTTTTAGTGATTGTAGGTGCATGTAAAAAAGAGAATGCTGTTGATTTATCAGATTTTGATGTAAAAACAAGTTCTTTAACTTTTAAAGCGGGAGAGGAAGTTACGTTTAAGCTTACAGGCGACCCTTCGCAACTATCTTTTTATTCAGGAGAAGTTGGTAACTCTTACGATTTTAAGGATCAACCTAGAGTTGATGAACTTGATAAGTTAACTTTTGCTTTCCAGACCCACAATACACTTACTGATGTTATTACTTATAAGTTAATGGTATCTACGGATTTTAACGGAACATATGATTACCAAAGTGTTGCTGCAGCAACTTGGGTTGATATAAGTTCGAGATTTAATTTTGCAGCACCTGCTGTATGGCCAAATGGCTGGGAAGATTCTGGAGCCTTCGATATAGCCGATGTGGTTGAAAAAGGTAAACCATTTTATATTGCGTATAAATATGTTGCACCCGAGATCACATCAGGTACGGTACCTAGTCGTGGCTGGAGAACAAGAGCACATACTTTAGATCTTGTCACAAAATATGGCTATGAGTCAAGATTGGCAACATACACTACTATGGGGTGGAAACTTGTGAAAAAAGTTGATATGGTAGCTTCAAGCGTAATTAGCTCATCCATTATGCTTTTTGGTCCACCTAGTACTTATAAATCAGAGTATGAGGAATGGGGAATTTCTAAGGTATTCAATTTAGGTGAAATTAATTTGGGAGTGGACAGAAGTTTGCCGATTAAAGGTTATTCGGAAGTGCCATTAGCAGAATATAAGCACATTTATCAAAATCCGGGGACTTACACAGTAACATTTGTAGCGGGTAATAAGACAGCTTATAATGATAAAGAAGTCGTGAAGAGTGTTGAGGTTACTATTACTCCATAATCTTTAATGGAGGTGAAATTTTATCTCCATTAAAGTGCTTATTAATATAAATTTATAGCATGTTGATTTTATCCGGATTACAGTTAGCATGTTTTTTACGGGATAAAAAGAAGAAAACTAGAGCATCTAGGAACTAAAAATGGGAAGTTTAATGGTAATAAGAATATCACCAAAAAGCTTCCCGTTTTAATATAAATTCACAGAATAGGTGCAAAACGGTTAAAAATTAATACGTGTATAAGGTTATTGCAAGTAAAGAGATTCTATCACTAACTTGCATAAGTTATGTCACAAGGTTTTTTTCTAGAAACCAGACAAACTCTCCTGTGTTACAAATCCGTTAAGAGAGTGATAAATGACAATGTGGGATGGTTTACTAAAATAGTATAGAAAATGCTTTTTTTTCGTTCTTGATTATACTTTTCATACAAAAGTGGCGAGAATTAGTTAAATCTATTGCCGACTTTGCGTTTACCGATATATCAATTTAAGTAGTAGCAATATAAATGCTAAATTATATTGAAGAGAATTTCGATAGTTGATATTATACATAAAAATGCCTTCCTATTTTGAACTATGCCGACTTATATAAAAACCGATGCAATAATTAATGAACGGAAGCCAAACCACATTTGATGAGATTTATGAGTTTAATGAAAAAGTTTTTATTCGCGATTTTTTTTGTTCCATTTCTGGCCTTTAGTCAGCAGGATAAAAGTGTACATATATACATTTTAGTGGGGCAATCCAACATGGCCGGCCGGGGTAAGATTACCGAAGAATATAAAAAACAGCAACATCCTCGAATAATCATGCTGGATAAAGATAATAAGTGGATCCCTGCCAAACATCCGGTACACTTTGATAAACCCAAGGCGGCAGGTGTGGGGCCCGGCTTAAGTTTTGGGATTGCAATGGCAGAGGCTAACCCGAACATAACCATTGCATTGGTTCCTTGCGCTGTCGGTGGTACATCTATTAGCAAATGGCTTCCAGGCGCAGTGGACTCGGTAACAGGCACTCGTCCTTATGATGATGCTATTTTGAGAATCAGAGAGGCCATGAATAAGGGCATTATAAAAGGGGTAATATGGCACCAAGGAGAAGGTGATGCTAGTGAAGTTGGTTCAAAAATATACGTAGAAAAATTAACTGCGCTAATTGAGCGGGTAAGAAAGGAAGTTGGAAATCCTAAGCTGCCTTTCGTAGTAGGGGAACTGGGCAGATATCGTCCCAACTATCAATTCATCAACAAAGAACTTCCTAATCTGCCCTTAAAAGTGCCGTACACTGCTATTGTATCTTCTGAAGGCTTATGGCATAAAGGTGATGGAACCCATTTCGACAGCCCGTCGGCTTCAGAGTTTGGAAGACGTTTCGCCGAAGGAATGATTGGTTTACAATCCAAAAATCATGAATCAAAACGTATCAAAGTGAAGTCAGTCTCCCTTTCTGATAAGGAAAAAGCAGACGGTTGGGAACTTCTTTTTGATGGGCAAGATCCAAATATCAAATGGAGAAGTATAAAAGGAGATGCTTTCCCAACAGACGGCTGGAAAGTAGAGAACAACATGCTGGTATTATTGCCCGGACGAAAGGGAGGCGATATCATTACTCGTGAGCAATTCTCAGATTTTGAGTTGGTTTTGGATTATAAGCTGGCCGATTCTGCAAATACCGGAATTAAATACTTTGTTTCCGAATTAACAAATAACAAGGGACGCACTCAGCTTAACGGTCCGGAGTACCAGCTTATAGATGATTACAAAAACGAAACAGTGTCAAATAACAAAAGCCCAAAAACGAGTACAGGCTCACTTTATTTATTATACGCCCCAAATAATAAAGTATTGAATAAGCCCGGTGAGTGGAATGAGGCAAAGATAGTTGCAAAAGGAAAAAATGTAGAGCATTGGATCAATGGGAAAAGGGTTTTAAGTTATGAAAGAGGTTCAGATGAATTTAGAAAGCTTGTAGCTGACACTAAATTTAAGGAATATAAAGCAGGTTATGCTGAGGCAGACATGGGCTATATCCTTTTACAGAGCCACAATGACAAGGCCTATTTTAAGAATATCAAAATAAGACGTATAAGTAAAGAATAGGATCTGTTTTACAACTATTTGCAATAGAAGGCTGAATTATTTTATAAATTGTGGGTACGTAACCAAATAAAATATAAAATTCAAACGGTTATGAGAACGGTGATAATGATTGTATTGCATAATTTGAACCTATGCATAGGAAGTAAAGCAGGGTTGCTATATCTTAGACCTACTAATTAGTTAAACTAAGTTAAATCCAAAGTATTATAAGTTCTATTTACGGTAACGTCACTAGTGTTTTTAAAAAATGGCGGCAGAAATTTTTTATAGAGATTACTAAGTTTATTAGGGCAGGTATAGTTTTTCCGTCAGTGAGGTAGATACCATCTAGCTTTATGTTTTTATACAAAAAGCAGATGAAAGTCAGCATCAAATGGAGCACTGGCAACGATCCGAGATGTTATTGAAAAAGCAAGAATTGAGATTTAAATAATAAGTAATGTCAGATAATTCAATAAGTAGAAGAAAATTTGTAGCGGGTAGCGCTGTCGCTTTTGGGAGCTTAATTGCAATGGACTTACCCCTGTTTGGTAAAACAATTACGGCAAGTGACGTAGTAAATATTGGTGTCATCGGAACTGGTAAACGGGGACTCGGTTTGATTAACGTGATGAAGAAAATACCGGGGTTAAAGGTTGTTGCTTGCTGTGACATCATACCGGAAAATTTGAATGCTGCTATGACTGAAGTTGATCCAAAAGCAAAAGCATATACAGATTATGAAAAGTTAATAGCCGATAAAAATGTTGACGCAGTAATTGTAGCTACACCACTATATTTGCATTATTCCATGTCTGTAGCTGCTTTGTTAGCTAAAAAGCATGTCTATTCTGAAAAGTCGATGGCATTTACGATAGAGCAGTCTTTGGATCTGGTAAATAGAGTTAAAGCTTCAAATCTGGTTTTTCAAGTAGGCTTTCAATATCGAAACTATCCGCTTTACCATAAAATAAAGCAGGCTTTGGAGGAAGGTTGGATTGGAGATACCTATAGTATCGAATGCCAGTATAACCGAAATTCGGATTGGAGGTATCCGGTTAGCGACCCAAAAATGGAGCGAATCATTAATTGGAGGTTGTACAATGACCTTTGCGGCGGCCCTCTATCTGAACTTTGTGCTCACCAAATCGACATTGTGAATTTTCTCACAGGTAGCCATCCTATAAAAACAGTAGGGATAGGTGGAATAGATTTCCGAAAAGATGGGCGTACCACAGCTGACAATGTAAGAACAATCTATGAATATGAAAATGGTGTTAAAGCAACCTATACGTCGCTCTTGACTAATGCTTTTAATGGCTATCAAATCAAAATACTAGGTAATAAGGCTACAATTGAAGTTGGAAGAAATAAGGCGTATATATACGGAGAATCAGTAAAAAATGAACTCGGTACTGTTGATGGGGTTACTGGGGCCACAATCACAAATGTTACCCAAGGGAAAAAGATACTCTTACAATATTTAAACGAAGGAGAAGTAGATGTTGAACCGACTTATAATGCCTTAGCGGATTTCTTGGATTGTGTATTGAATAAAAAGATGCCTGTTTCGAATGTTCATACCGGAAATGCTTCTGCAATTGCTATTTGTATGGGTCTAGATTCTATTAAGACAGGCGAGATGCAAATCTGGAAACCAGAATACTCAATTTAAAACTAATGAGAAGGCTTAATTTCTTTTGGTAACTACTTAAACAAAATATGAAAAACAGAATTCTTTCAACTTTGTTGTTAACCATAACAATCCTTACAGGTGGACAACGGTCATACGGACAAGAAGGTCTTCAAACCCGACAAAAGTATTTAACGGATTTAAAAAAGATAATCATTGATCAAAGATTTCAGAAGAACACGAGAAGAGTAACATTACAAGACAGCACTTGGGTAGAATGGCTTAACCGAACTGGAGAATTACCACCTGATTTTTCGAAAATGAGGTCAACACCTTTTCTGCCAGATCCATTGATTTTTGATGAGAATGGTAAAGACTCACCAATCAAAACCAGAGAGCAATGGAACAAAAAAAGAGACTGGATTAAGGAAGAATATAAGCATTGGATTTCAGGGAATTTTCCCGATCCACCAAAAAACCTGAAGAGTGAAATACTTTTGGACTCCGTTTCAAACAACGTTCGTATCCAAAAAATAAAACTAAGTTTTGGCCCTTCCCATTTGGCCGTTTTACACTTAGAGCTTTGGATACCGGTAGACAAGAAAAACTTACCCGTATTCATGACCCAATTCACACATAAAGATTGGGGGCGTTTGGCTATAAGAAGAGGATATGCAGTTTGTCTGTATGCAGCAAATGATGATAATGACGATACGCAAGCTTATCAAAAAATTTATCCTAATTACGATTTTAGTGCACTGATGAGAAGAGCTTGGGGTGCGTCCAGGGCAGTCGACTATTTGTATACAAGAGCCGAAATTAATAAAAATCAAATAGCGATCACAGGTCACTCCAGAAACGGTAAGCAATCCCTTTGGGCCGCAGCATTTGATGAAAGAATTGCCGCCGTTGTATCCAGTAGCTCAAGTACAGGCGGAGATAGTCCGTGGAGATTTGGCGATCCACAGTATGCCAGTGAAACTTTAGATTTAGTTACAGCTGCAAACATTCATTGGTTTCATCCTAGACTACGGTTTTTCTTCGGGAACGAGGATAAGCTTCCCGTAGATCAAAACTCTTTGGCAGCACTGATTGCACCCCGCCCTTTACTGTTCCATTATTCAGTAACAGAAAGAGGATTGAACGCTTGGGCCATTGAGCAAAATTATTACGCTACGAAGAAAGTATATGAATTTTTGGATGCCGGCGATCAGATTGGTGTTTATACCCGATATGGAGAACACGCAGTGGCTGCCAGAGATGTTGAGCTTACCTTAGATTTTTTAGATAAACAATTCAAAAGAAATAACATAGCTTGGTACAATAGGTTGTATTATACTTATGATTATGGAGATTGGTTAAAAACACATAGCGACTTAGTAGAGATTGCAAAAAACAAAAAAGCAATCCATCTGAAATCAAAATACAAAAATATTGCGGAGTTTGAAAAAGATAGAACCGAGGTTATAAAAAACATTAACTGGCTGTTAGGCGATGAACCTAGGGGCGTTAAACCAGAGTTTATTGACATCGCTCTTAAGTCAAGATACGATTGGATTGAGTCTATAATTGGAACTGCAGAACCTATAAATGGAGTTGTACAATATTATGGTCCTTATGCGGCGGTAGGAGACCATATACCGGTGAGAGTTTATTTTCCAAAAAACAGCAAGGGTAAAATTGACAATAAAAAGTTTCCGGCAATTATTTACCTACATCAATATGCTCACTCTACGGGCTACGCCAAAGGATATAGTCCTCTTACAGGAGGGGCAGCAAATGACACCTTGTTTGCGAAGCTTTTATCAGAGGGTTATGCTGTAGTTGCGTTTGACTTATTTGGGTTTGGTAGCCGGATGGAGGAAGCGGTGAACTTCTATCAGCGAAATCCATCTTGGTCAAAAATGGGTAAAATGGTAACAGATGTACGAGGAGTGATTGATGGACTTGAAAAAATCAATAATATTGACAAAAGCAAAATTTTTATTTTGGGAAACACTTTGGGAGCTACTGTCGGTATATATTCGGCAGCTTTAGATAATAGGGTAAAGGCAATGGCTTCATTGTCTGGGTTTTCTCCCTACAGAAGCTCCAACAGTCAATATCAGTCTATACGTACAATGTCGCATCTTCATGGTTTTATTCCAAGATTAGGTTTCTTTGCAGAAACACCAAAAAATACTCCTATAGATTTAGAAGAGATATTGTCTTGTATCGCTCCTAGATCCATTATTTTTATCGCTCCCACTTTGGACAGATATGGGGATCAGAAAAAAATTGAAGGCTCAGTTGTAGCTTCGAAACGTGTTTATGCATTATACGATAAGGCAGATGAATTACAGTTGTACCAGCCTGAAGATATCAATAGACTTTCATCAGAATCTTTATCTGAAGTAATTAAATTTTTTAATCAGGTAAAGTAATGCCTAAAGGACACTATTTTAGTTTAATGTCTGAAATTTTGGATAAAAACTGATATGGAAAAACACACTAATAATTCGGAAGAGAATTTTTCCGATAAACAATCATTTGGGAGGCGTAAGATGTTGTCAGCACTGGGTGTCGCTGGCTTGTCAGCTGTATCAATCACAGCTTTTGCAGGCACCAAAAGTGCAGACAAAACGGGAAATAAAACTTTTCTTTCTGTCTTCAACACCGTAGAGGAAATGAAGTTGGATAATTCTTTAAAAGAAGGCGATTGTGTATATACAACAGGCTTTAATGAGCATGGAGATGGCGGAGGTGCTGTTTATATTGTCATAAAAACGGATGAAAATCTTGATGAAGGAGAACTATTGGCTTTAAAACGAGGACTCACAGCCAAATTAGCAAATGTTGACCAAGTCAATTACAAAACTTTTGGAACAAAATCAGACGGTAAAAATGATGATGGAGTTCAAATTAGAAAGGCTCATAATTATGCAAACAAATATAATCTACCTATTGTTAATTTATTTGGTGATTTCTGGCTTATGGAGGCCAATCCTATCCGAATCCAGACAGATGTTAATTGGGGGAAATCTATTTTTCATATCAATGAAAAGCATAATACTTCTGTATCCCGGTTTATAATAGAAAGCAAGCATAAGAGCAAACTAATTACACTTAACGATTTAGAAAAAAAATCTTTTTTAACACAACTTAATGAGAAGTCTAGAAATATAGCTGAATTGGCTAACTATGCAAACTCTTTTGTTGTTATCATTGATAAAAATCAAAAAATTGGAGCAAGGCAGGGCGGTAATGCTACTCCGGGCAAATCACAACAGGACTTTTTCTATCTTGAAACAGACGGAAGAATTATTGGTGAAGTCTTCCACGAGTTTGTGGATTACACCTCTCTTACTGCCTACCCAGCCGAGGAGTCTTATTTAACAGTGGAAGGTGGTACATTTTTGCTTTCCGGAGAAGGACCTACTGAACAAAGTGATAAATATATGTCAAATGGCATTCAAATTCTCCGCAGTAGAACAATTGTAAAAAATCAGTTTGTGGGGGTGGAGAAAGGAAATAAAGATATAGCTCTTAGACCTAGATCAGGATTTTATAGTTTATCGAAAGTATTTGATATTCAACTGGAAAATATACGTTTGTTGCCTTGGGAGAAAGCCAGAGGAACTGACAAATCATTAAATGTACCAGAAGGTACTTACGGTATTTCTGGTGGGGTTATGATGAACATTGTGTTTAAAAATATAATTGCTGAGGCTGGAAAAATACATTGGGGTATATTTGGGACAAACTATGTAAAAAACCTTAGGGTAGAACGTTGTTTTTTAAACAGATTCGATGTTCACTCTTTCGGATGGAATATCACCATTCTCGATTCAGAATTTGGTCAAAAAGGAATGACTGTAACAGGCGGTGGAGAACTTCGTATAGAAAACACTGTTGCTTATCATAACAATTTTATTAGTTTCAGACCCGATTACGGTTCAAAGTGGGATGGAGATATTTTAATTAAAAATTGTAAACTTTATCCAATTCATAATGGTGGTTCGGCAATTCTAACATACAGTGCTAAAGACTTAGATTATAAGTATAGGATAGGGTATGGAGCTCGTATTAAAATTGAGGATTTTACAGTCGACTTCCGGAGCGCACCTAAATCTAATTCTGTTTGTTGGATTATTAATACTGCTGTAGTTTCTACTTACGCCAAAAGTGGCAGATTATTCTTTCCTTCAGAAATTGACCTTAAAAACATAACTGTTCGAGGTAGAGATAAAGGTGTTAGAATCATGACGTTGAACAAACCCAACACCTTTATTTTAGAGAAGGATTATGTTAGTAATTCCTTTGATTTACAGCCAAATGCCAGGTTGATTTTTGATAATATACAATTAGAAGAATCAACAATTTTAGTTCCCCAATTTTCCATCTCAAAGCAAGATGAAGAATTAGCCACCAAGGCTCTAGTTCCTTTTATTAGGTTTAAAGATTGTAAGAACTTGATTTTTAATATGGCGAATAACCTAGCAGAAATTGAGTTCGAAAATTGTAGTATTAAGGATATTGAATTAAGTAATAACAATAAATATCTTGGAAGTGTACTTTTTAAAGACTGTAAGTTTATACCGTTTTCTAGCCAAGTTTCATTTAAGCTCGGTGCCACATTAGGGACAACTTTTGTTAATTGTGTATTAATGATGCCACCATCTATGGGTAGCAAGATAGCTAATCCTTTAGAAGTTTATGATTTTATTCTCCTTAATAAATCTGTAAAGTACAGCCACACCAACACTAGGTTGGGCCTAGATGTAATAGCCTATCTAAAGAGCAAAGGAATAGTCCTTTTGCCTGAGTTTATCAATAAACTTAAGGCTCATCATGAGTTGGAAGAATTTTAGAAAAAACCGTAAAAACTGGTTTCAAAAATTAACTATCTGATGTTTAGTACTGAAATTTTGATTTAAAAAAAAATCTTTATATTTAGGGTACGTAAACGTAGCGTCTTAAATACTATTATTAATCAAAACAATTAAATTATGAAGAAGATTTTATTAACACTTGCAGTAGCTTTCAGTTTGTCTGCACTTACTTTAGAAAGTAATGCTCAGGCTATTCCTTATTATTCAACTGAGACAATGGATGAGATTAATGCAACTCCAGAACAAAGAATAGCAGTGAAAGAATTGGCAGATAAAGCTAATGTGCTATTTAAAGAATTAAAAGCAAATAAATCTTTAAGTAAGGAAGAAGCTATTGCTGAAAAAAGAAAAATAACATCTGCAAGAGCAGCTGCTTATTGGAAATTGTTAACACCAGAACAAACTAAGTATCTTCGAGAGAAAGCAAAAGCAAACAAATAGATTTAAAGAAGTATAGGTAAGCGTGTACTAAATCATTAAGTACTTTGTTCGCTTAGATCAAAAAAAGTTTGGAATTAATTTGCGTTTTAAAGCGCTGATGAAGGGATACAAAATAGTAACACTGTTTTGTGTCCCTTTATGGTTATTGCTCCTCTGTAGAAGTTTATAAAGTAGCTCAATATTCATATTATGAACATATTCAAGTTTCCATTGCTACTAGCGATGCTGTTTACTGTCAATTTTTCTTTTGCGCAAAAAAAAGGAATAGAATGGCATAACCCAACAAGTGAAAATTTTTTAACAGTGCATAATCAAGGCTGGAGTAGAAACGAGATAGAATCATTTTATGATAGGTTGCCCAATAAGATGGAGAAAACGGTAAGACCGGAAGTTTGGAGCTTGTCAAGAAACGCAGCAGGATTAAAACTAGTCTTTAATACAGATGCAGAAGAAATAACGGTAAGGTACATCGTGTCTAAAAGAAATTATGCTATGAACCATTTTCCTGCCACAGGAGTTTCTGGGTTAGATTTATTTGCCGAAAATTCTGATGGTTCGTGGGCGTGGGCCAATGGCAAGAGCGACTTTAAGGATACAATAACTTATACCTATACAAGTATAAATCTAGATAAGGATAAATATAAAAACGGAAGAAAGTTTCACTTGTATTTACCCTTATATAATAATGTTAAATGGTTAGAGATTGGTGTTAAAGCTAGTAATACCTTTAAATTTATTCCGGTTTCAAACGAAAAGCCGATTATAGTATACGGAACTTCAATTGCTCAAGGTGGATGTGCATCTAGGCCAGGTATGGCTTGGACAAACCTATTAGAAAGAGCATTACATTCATCTGTTATCAATCTCGGTTTTTCTGGTAACGGAAGGTTAGAGAAAGAGGTTGTTGATTTGGTGGTGGAGAAGGAGGCCAAAATATTTATTTTGGATTGTCTGCCTAATCTTAGCGGAGAAGTGGAAAACGTTAAGCCTAAAATAATTTATGCGGTAAATACAATTAGGGGAAAATATCCTAATACACCAATAATCCTTGTTGATCAATCGCATTATATTGAGGGCAGACTTAACAGTTCTAGAGCAAGAGGCATTTTAAATATTAACGATATATCGTATAACGTATATAAAGAACTGCAATCAAAAGGTGTAAAGAAACTATATTATTTGAAGCGTGAAGATATCGGCTTAGATATGAATGATTCTGTAGATGGAACACATCCAACTGATATTGGAATGGTTAAATATGCAAAGGCTTATGAAAAACTGATAAAAACGATATTTAGCGAAAAGAGATAAACTCAATAACATGGAACACAGATGGGAAAAAAGGCAATAATTCATTTTATATGGATAATGATAATATGCGTGTTTGGATATAGTCAATCCTTTGGGCAAGAGAAAGGAACAGATAAAGTGAGCTTAAGCGGGCAAAAGATTGATGGTTATAAGGGCATCTGGTTTATACTGGGTAAAATGACCGAATTCGGCAGTAAATACTCTGGAGGTCTTGGCACTTATACCGCCAAACATATTCCCTTGTCTATTTATTCTGAAAAGGCCAATAAGACCTTTTTTGTTTATGGCGGAACCACCCAGGAGGACAAGCGTTACCTGTTGTGTATGATAGGAAGCTTTGACCACTCAACCGAGACTGTTTCTAAACCAGTGGTTGTCTATGATAAAAATGGCGTAAATGACCCTCATGACAATCCTAGCTTGGCAATGGACGATGATGGTTACCTATGGGTATTTGTAAGTGGTAGATCAAAGTCCCGCCTGGGAATGAAATACAGGAGCGACAAGCCCTACAGTACCGATTCATTTAGCCTCATAACCCAGGAGGAGATGACCTATCCACAGCCTAAGTATATTGTGGGTAACGGCTTTCTTAACCTTTTTACCAAATATACCGGAGTTAGAGAGTTGTATTTTGAAACTAGCAAAGATGGAAGGACATGGTTAGCTGATCAGAAACTGGCAGGTATGAAAATGCCGGGAGATGCCTATAGCGGGCATTACCAGATAAGTGGTCAATTGGGAGAGAAAATAGTTTTCTTCTGCAACTGGCATCCTAATGGTGATGTGGACAAAAGAACCAACCTGTATTATTACCAAACTTTAGATTTTGGAAAAACTTGGACTACTGCCACGGGCGAAATACTGAACATCCCGCTTAAGGAGGTTACCAATCCGGGGTTGGTAAGAGAATATTACAGCAAGGGAAAAAATGTATATGTCAAAGATGTGAGCTTTGATGAGAACGGAAATCCAATTGCCCTTTATGTAGTCAGCAACGGTTCTGACCCAGGTCCAACAAAAGGTCTTAGAGAGTGGTTTGTTACCTATTGGGACGGAAAGGGATGGATTGATAGAAAAGTGACGACTTCTGATCATAACTATGATATGGGGAGTCTGATCACTACTGGCAAGAAATGGATAGTAGTTGCGCCCGTTCAGAATAGCCCACAGCAGTGGGGTGGGGGTGGAGAAGTTGTTATGTATGAGAGTACTAACAAAGGGATTAGCTGGAAGCGTAAGCAGATCACAAAAAATAGTATTCAAAACCATAATTACATTCGTAAATCGGTAAGCGGAAAAGATCCCTTTCTATACTTCTGGGCAGACGGCAATCCTTTTGAATTCAGTAAATCACAGATGTATTTTGGCGATAGCAAGGGGGGTATCTGGAAGCTACCCTATGATATGAAAACAGATAACGAGAAACCAGTAAAGTTGAAGTAATTATTTATTAATAAATCGTAGATATCGATTACCTGATTCATTAACAATTATAATTTTAATAAAATGCTTAAAACTTATAAATACATTCTCATATTTTTTTTTAGCGTAGTTCTATTCTCGTTTTCTAATGGATATAAGCAGCTTGGTCTACCCATAAATCAAGTTATTGAAACGGCAGTATTGCAATATAAAGGGATGTTAAATAAATCTACGGATTTAGAATATTATCCACGTACAACCAATATTGAAGGTAAATTAAAATTTGTAACTATTAAAGATTGGACGGGAGGTTTTTGGCCAGGCAGTCTATGGTATATGTATGAATTTACAAAAGATAATTTTTGGAAAAAAAATGCTTTAAAATGGACAAAATCTTTAGAGCAAAACCAATATAATAATACTCATCATGATTTAGGGTTTATGATGTACTGTAGCTACGGAAATGCATATAGATTGACTAAAGACTCGTCTTTTATCCCTATTTTAATCCAATCAGCAAACTCCCTTATTACTAGGTATTCTCCTAAGGTAGGATCAATTAAATCATGGAATGAACGTAAGTCTTATGATAATAAGCAGGTTTGGAAATTTCCAGTGATTATTGATAATATGATGAACCTGGAACTTTTGTTTTTTGCATCCAAGCAAACCAAAAATCCTATTTATAGAGATATTGCTATTAAGCATGCAGAAACTACCATGCGAAATCATATAAGGCCAGATTTTAGTACCTATCATATGGTGAATTATGATGAGACTACAGGAGAAGTATTAGATCGTAAAACAGTACAAGGCTTTTCCGATAATTCTCAATGGGCTAGAGGACAAGCTTGGGCAGTTTATGGATTTATGGTTGTATATAGGGAAACTAAAAACAAAAAATTTTTAGAAATTGCTCAAAAAATGGCTAACTTTTATTTAAACAATCCAAGATTACCACAAGATAGAGTCCCATATTGGGATTTTAATGTTGGCGAAAGAGGTTATGAGCCAGAGTGGAGGTTTGATTCTGAGAAATATCAACCAATTCCAAGAGATGCTTCTGCATCAGCAATAATGGCCTCTGCATTATTAGAACTGTGTAATTACTCTGGTCACGAGCTTAAGACTAAGTATATTAATGAGGCAATTACTACGCTTGTAAGTCTATCTGGTCCTGAATATTTGGCAAATCCTGGAACCAATAATCATTTTTTACTAAAACATAGTGTCGGGAATATGCAAAAGAATTCTGAAGTAAACGTTCCGCTCATTTATGCCGATTATTATTTTTTAGAAGCCTTACTTCGGTATAAAAAACTTAAGAAAATATAAACAATTCAAATTCATTAAATAAAATGATGAAGCAAAACTCAAACGCCATGAAGTATGTTTGGAAGTTATAGTTTACTCCCTTAATGATAATATCCTTTACAAACTTGCAGAATTATGCCTATGATAAAAGGTTTTTCAAAACATTCGTTATAATTATGATCGGAAGACTGGTAGATAGTACTATAAGGACTGTATTAAAAGGCGAGTATATAGTATGAGATTATAGGTCCGGAATATGTTAATATTCAGTTATTAGGATTCACAAAGAAAGAATTTAATATAGTTCAAGAAAAAACGTAAAAGTAACCCTAGCTAATGAAATTAAAGCCTTAAACAAAAAAGTGGTTTTAGGTTACCGAGGCTGTTTCTAAAAAAGTTTATTAAGGTTACTGTTGATGGTTGTTAAATTATCGTAAATGTTTTGATCAAGCCTAGGGCTTGAAGAATTACAGGGATAATAGTTACTTCTTGTATGGTTAGGTAGTTATTGTGGGGATTTATGAGCTTTAAATTTATTAACTCGGTACAAGGTCTTTTATTGAAATAATCACCTGATCTAAAGTTGTATAGCGCCTTTTCATAAATATTGATCCTTAACTCCAGTTTTCTTCAGAAGCATTAATTATCTTCTGACACGCTTTCTTTATTGAATGCCCATCTCTATCCATAATTAAAGCAAATTATTGCCTCTGAATTGAACTAGCGATATACTTTCTCAGGATAAACCTTCGCATTACACCTCCTTTTTAGTGTAACCAGGATTAAAGTATTCTTCTTTTTATCAATTCTTTTGAATACAAAATCACCTGAATACCTCTGAAAATAATAGACTTTAAAGATTTTTTTCGACTTGAATCTATGAAACGTTGTATCGGCTTTAGCAATAAATATGTTATAAATTATTCCTTTATTCGACCATTTCAGCTCGCTACCTAAATAACGAATTACACAAAAGTTCTTAAACCAAAAAATCCCCAGATAATTAAATCTGAGGATTTCTGCGGAATGGACGGGACATGAATATCGACTTTTATTCCCTGACTACCAGCTGTTTATGTTTCTTTAACAATAAAGACGTCACGAATGACGCTTTTATTTAAATTTCTACGATTTTTACATTTCAAAAATGTAGCCTTCATAACCAAATACTAATAACTTGTATGAGCTACGTTTCTTAATGTTAAAGATACCGTATTCTCTTCTGTTTTCAAAATCAAAAATGCGATTATCGGATTGCCGAATCCAATAATTCTGCTTTAATCTCCAGTTTAAGAATAGAAAGCTTTACCCTGGATATAGTATAGATGCAAGGTTTTCATAGGCCTGTTTGTGCTTTTGAGGAGAGAGCTTTTCTAAGTTACGTAGCTTCCATCTTACCGAGGGCAATTCCGCAACTAATTCGGGGTTAACCATACCTAACAGTTCCCAATTTGGCTTTCTATTTTTGACAGAAAGTAAAAATTGTCTCTCATCATCCGTCATCTGTGTATTAATATCAGAAATCAACCGTTCCCTTACGGCAACGAGTTCGGCAAGTGAAACGTCAATTTCCGCCATCTGCAAAAATTCGTTTTCATAAATGCCCGATATATCTTTACGGTTCGGCTTAAGAAGTTCAGCCATTGGTCTATGATGACTGATTAAGAAAACTAAAAATGTTTTTCGTAAGTCCTTAGTCAGTCCTTCATTTCCATATAACTGAATGACGTCAAATAAATCTCTGGGATGCTGGCGGTCAAGTGCTGCGCATAATTTTCCGGCATATAGATCTGGGTGAGATGCAACCAGCACTTCTGCGTACCCAAATTGCTTTTCCACCTCTTCCCGTACTTCCATCCTAATAGCAGGAAACAGACTTCCCCTTATTACTGGGGAAAGTTCAATTTTCACTTTATCCACACCAACTGACACAATTAAACGTAAAGAGTTTTCCTGTTGCAGTGTGGTGTTTTGAACCTGTACGCCGGGTATATTTGATTTGATATCAGAAGTTATCCTAGCTAAAGCCGCTTTGATATTCGCGATAGACGTTTCACGATCCTCCATAGGTAAATACAGTAAATCTATATCAACGGATAGTCTCGGCAATGGTCTATAGAAAAGATTAATTGCGGTACCTCCCTTGAGTGCAAAACAATTTTCTTTATCAATAAATGGAAGTAGTCTCAACAGAAGTCTAACCTGTCCTGCGTATTCCTCTTTCTTACTCATAGCTCTCTGGTACTGTTATTAAATATTTTTTATCCAACTTTCCGCCTTTCACTATCATACGATTACCCGAACCCATGCTTATTTTATCGCGATCTAACTTTGCCAGCCAAGGATGATTCAGTTGATCTGCAAACCAGAAGAAAAGCCTTCTGACTTTTATGTTATTGCATAACTCCAACAGTTTTTGCAATAGTCTTGGCGACAAGGTATTCATTCCCTGCATCAGTTCAAACGCATGTTCAAAACTGATTCGATTTGGAACATCATTTAAAACTTCGAGTATGGCTCTTTCCGGGATTGATATTTTTAAACCTTCTTTCGTGTTTTTCCAACTTATTGTTTTCGTGAAGCCATTATAAGTTTCTGTTGTGTCTTTATCAGGACCACTTCCGAGAAGCACAGATGAATTCTGCTTTTCAAACTGGATATCGTTTGTTTGCTCGCTTACCCAAAGCGGTAAGTTACTTGCGCCATAAAGTTTGATCAAGCGCTTATTTGATATTGGTAAATAATGGGCAAGCTTTTGCAGTTCCAATGATGAAAGACCACCAATTACCAAGTCAGTATTCAACCTTTTTTGCAGAAAATAGACGATGTCGCCCCATTCGGTTATGGATCCACTTCTTTTATAAACCCCATTTTTTACAGATTCTAGCTGTTGGCTTTTTACTAAATTGTCGATGGCATGACCTGTTAAGTCTTTTGATTTTAACCATTTTCGCGTTACTAAAGCTCCTTCTGGTACTAACTTAAATACATCTTTTCGTCTTTGAGCATCTAGTGGCATATTTAACAAAGGTTAAGTTTACGGCAACCATCGCCGTAAACTCAAATATAAGTAAATATATTTATTTATCAAGGTGTTAGTATTCGGCGATGGTCGCCGTAAAACGTTGTTTTTGTAAACTTTTTGTTTTAAAATTTAACCGAATGCCATTTTTTAACATCCTTTGTAGTTAATTAGGTCTGATTACATTAGATTTTGTCGCTATCTAACGAGGTTTTAGAGGATACCGTGACACTTAATAATGGCGTTCTCATAGAGATAGTTGCGAAGATGATGGGGCATCCGAATAGAAAGACTACTCAGATTTATGTTAAAGTTTTAGATGATTAGATTAGTGGGGATATGGCGGTTCTAATGGGTAAGTTGGGATAAATATGGATTGGAAGACTTAAAATCTTTTAATCTATGGTACGACTCTAATCTAACGAATCAATCCAACTTAACTTATTGTTAATCAACTATATTAAAAAACTGCAAGGTTCATGAAAGCGGTTAGATAATTTTTTGAAAATTGACCAAGTGGCTTCAGAATATGAAAGTAATTCCGAACGGATTGCGGATAGAAGTGTCAGACATCAAGCTGAACCATTAGCTAATACTAAGACTGTGTGTCATGATTACCCTGTTTTTATTGGCTTTAATTATCAATATGTTTACATAAAAACACATTATAAGCACCTAAAAATAGCTTCAACTTTGGCAACGTAATTCTCCGCTTTAGTTTTATCAACAATATCACTTGTACAAACACTACTGCTATAAGTATGTCCAGCGCAATTTCTTAAATCTAATATATGGCGACAAGTGTTGAATAACCCCTCTGCAGAGTCATAATCTCTCCATATACTTTTAAGATAGTTTGAAAATGCAACGACTAAAGGAACGGAATTATAGTTATATGTAGCATTTGCTGCTGGCGATATGTAGTGAAGTAACTCAAAAATTTGAATTAATCCTCCAAATGCCCATTTTTCAGTGTCAAGACCTATATAATTTTTTAGATTAAATAGGTTTATTTTCTGATCGTGGGTTATGACCCAATTTGAATTAGTGACATCAAGAGTTCTTCCCAAATCAGTAAATACTTTTCTAATTTTGTCTGTATAATTTGTATTATCACGCCATACATTTAAATCAGTAATATCTAAGGAATCTTTAAAATCATCCATCCACTTGATCATCTCAAATTCAAGTGCTCGACCGTACTGTATAATAACAGGACCGAAATCTGCATTAGGGACTAAATTCGCCAATAGAAATTTACCAGTTGATAAATATTGAAGTGTTTTCGAATTGTCGATTTTATCTTTATCTATAATCGTTTCAATGTCAGTTTGATATTTTGAATAATCAGTTTTGGCTGTAAATTCATCAATCATATCTTCTTGCTCTTTTATAAGTTCTTGAAGTTCTAATTCTTTTTCCTCCTTGGCTTTTTTAAATGATTGAAGTTGTTCTTCTAATTCATTTTTACCGGACGTTGCAGTTGACAGCTTTTGATTCAGTTCCCCTATTTTGACATTATAGCCTTCGATCGTTTCATTAGACTTTTTCAGTTCTTCTGTTAATGTGTCATAATTTTCGACAAAACGATCTCTTTGAATATTTAACAGACTCAATTTCATGTTATTTTGTTCGTCAAAAAAACCTTTTCCAAAGTATTTTTCGTATTCAATATTTCCATCTTTACCGATCCGTACTTCATTGATATACTTATCCTTCAACCCTTCGCTCACATCATTGGGATGATTAAAGTAATACATCTTAACATCATCGGGAGCGACTATTTTCCGGCCGATATATTCCTGAAATTTATAGATCAGATACTCGCTATGGGTTTCAATAAGGAATTGGATATTGAACCTTGAAGCGGCATCGATAAATAATTCTGCCATTTTTGACTGTAAAGATGGATGTAGGTTAGCCTCCGGTTCTTCTATCAACAAAGTTGACGCGCTAAAATATATTGCTCGTTTTTCAGGATATCCTTCCTGGTTATTCCAATCATATTCATGTATCCTTTGATGCTCGCGGGCAATGATCGCTATTTTCATGATGATCGGGAGTAGTTGGGATACGCCATAACCCAAGTCGACCAGAGGTGTTTTTGTTCCGTCAAAATTGACTAGAAAAATTTTAGTCAAACCAATCGTCTCATCTCTAAAGACCGAAAGCTCCTTTCCTATGTTGAAGCCTTTCAGTTTAGTTTTTCCACTTTCATCAAGTTCGTTGATCTCTCCTTTTCCAATCCAAAAGTTTACAAAGTTTTGGATCTGCTCGTAATGATTAAAATATATAGCAGAGAAATCTCTTGCAATCTGAGTGTCTTCAGTATTCTGTTCGTCAATAAACCATTCTCTATTTCTCCCCCTTGTCGTTGGCAAGAAATAAACGTTTTTTAGACTATCAATTTTTTGCTGAACAGTAGCTAAAAAATCCTTTTCTATTGCGCCGAGCAGACTTGTAAAAAGTGCGCTGTTAGGTGTGGTCTGGAACATGGTTGATTTAAAAAGTTCACGCAAATTCTTCTCAGAGCTGGTTTCTTGTTTTTCATCAGATATCGCATCCTTTAGTTCTGAACTCACAATGTCCTTTTCCATTCCGTCCATAATATTGGAAAAGTTATGTTTGAAACACTCTAAAATTTTGTACTGGCTATTTTCCTTTCCTTGAAGAAGTTCAGCCAAAATATTTTGCTCTATTGCCAATAGTTTTGACTTTTCTTCCGCTATTAGTCCTGAATAATCAGAGAACAAACTCTCCCCCTCAATAATTTTTTCTGTAAAGCCCTCGTAGCCATCTTTTTTGGTTTTAAAGAATGGAAGGTCAAAAAAGGCTTTCTTATATTTTTTAATTCTATTGAACAGGTTAACGGTAAAATAGTCTTCAGTTTTTTCATTTGGTTCAAACTCTTCTTTGATCTCAAAAGGCGTGTTCCTTATCAATTGAATGATTTTTTTCAAATCCAAGCTAGTTACCATTTCCCAGTCATCAACTTCTTCATAATTCGGTTTAAGCCCAATAATATTCGACCAGTGTAGATATTCTCCGTCCTTTACAATGGCGATACTTTTAATTTCATGAGAGACTGCTACGTCCTGTTTAGTTTCACTTTTATATGTAGACCGGATCAACCCGTATCTAACCTCAAGGCTCGCACTGATCTCCCGGCTGTTTCCAAATTTGACGGGAAAGGCAAATACCAGATCTTCATCTGCCTCAAAAATAGGCCGTCTATTGGACTGTCCGTCATTTTTTTTATTAAAATCCGAAAGCTTTGAGTGCATGCTTTGATTAGGGATTTCTGAGTCTTTAAATGCCGTCATGGAAACGCGGTTCACAATGCGTCCCAGATTTCCTAGTTCATGTTTCATGTTCTTAAAATCCAAGGTTTCAGAAACAATTCCATCCTTAAAATTATGGATCAGGAACTGGATTGCTTTGAACACAGAGCTTTTTCCTGCATTATTTGCACCTGTAATTAATGTAATAGGCGCAAATTCAAGAGTTTCTTTTTTGCGGAAAGTCCTAAAATTTTGCAGGCCTAATCCTTCTAAGTTTGGCATTATTGTAGATTATTATTATTATGATATTGAATATGAGTGTTAAACACGCAGTTTTTTATTAGTCAATTTGCTCTTCTGAAAATATATTGAACTCTGCGGGCATTATCCTATTTTTTGGTGGGATGCCTTGCAAGTAATCCACAACGAAATGATTGAACGAAAAGTAGCTGTTCAGAACACCCGCTTTTACCTCTTCAAATGTTTTTCCATTTGAGATTTTTAATAATGCTCTTTTTCTGGACAGATGGCCATCTATCAAATCTTCAAGTTTTACTTTTCCAACCCGAATGTACTCTGAAAGCAAGACCAGTCCATCGATATGTAGGATAACAAGGTCATTGATTTGAAAACCTTCGATCTGGGCATCTTTCATTTCAGTAATCAGGATATCCCTCTCTGAATTGAACCACCCTGCCATTAAGCTTTCAATACCTGGCACAGTTAAGTTCATGTCATATACAATGAGTATTGGATAGAATTTGAGTGATTTCGACTTGTAATTCTGATCAAAAGGGTATGCCATTGTCAAGCTTAACCGGACTCTGGTGATCAATTGCTTAACTGCCTTTTCTGAATGCTGTGTTTTATAGTATTTCTTGCTGATCTCCTCCTGAATTTCCGGTACATTGAACGATTGCTTAATTTTTCCAGCAATGAAACTGTCCTTTACCTCAACCAAAAAGACCTTATTTCCATTCCGGATGTAGTAATCAGGTTCGGTATTTCCCATGTAAGCCTTCATTTCTTCACCAGAAAATTGCTTAAAGCTTTTTTTTTCGTATGCTTTCTTGAACAATTTATATACGAGATAACCTTCTGAAAAATCTGTCGTAAAATCGGTCCTGAAGCGATCCTGAGAAATATTCAATTGAGGATTAGTGTCTAAAACGGCTTTACAGTCCCAATAAATTGAGCTGTATACCTTGTTAATGATCATCGCTCTATTCAAGATAACGTATTCATTATTGCCCACAGCAAATAATGGTTTGTTCCGGACTGCTAGGAAATCAAATTTTGCTATGTTTTCTTCTGTATCTTCAATATCATACTGGTGATTAAATAATTCAAGGTACTTTTGGTTTTCCCCGTCTTTAACATCTATTGTTACAGCATCTGTAAAACATAATTGCGTCAATGGCATTATTTTAAGAGCATAATCTTTAAAGCCAGTTATATCTTTGGACTTAAGATATAGCTTATAGAGTTCAGGATTATATTTTTCAATAAATTCAAAACAATACATGGCCTTTATCAGCTGGACAGCAGAAATTACCTCATCTATGTAGCTAAAATCATAATAGCTGATCAACGATGCCGTTGATAACCATGTTGCTCTTTTTATTCCCTGATATTCTGCCGGTATTGTGTTGCCAATCACATCCTGTCTTTCTAAAAACAGCTCATTCAGTTTTAAATACGCTTTAAATAAATCCAAATGGGACTGGTCAGTGTCAATTGGTGTATTTTCATCAATCTCAGGTAAATTCTTCGCGATGATGTTCATACGCAAATTTGAATAATGATTCACTAGTAACAACTTATGTCCGTTATTTATCTCATCACGGTAACCTGCAATAATCTGACGCATCATCTGTTCGCCCAAATCACCTTCATGGCCGAACCATGAAACCATTTGTTTGGGAACATCCGATAATCCCCTTTGTAGCATTGAATTTAAGACACCCACCATTTTTAGGGTTAACCTCTTCCCGTAAGGAGTCAATATTTCTTCCGGAGTTCGGTAGTCTCCTTCAAAAACCTTTGAAAATTTGATTAGCAATGACATGCTAAGTTTAGAGTGTAGAGCCATTTATTCATCTGAAAATTAAAGATAATCAATAACTGTTTACGACCATTATAGTTACGTTCGAAAATTTCCCTCGAGCTTTTTGTAGACAAATTTCTGAACAATCCACCAGTCATTGATTGTATATAAAAATACCTTTTTCTGGCCACTTTCAATGATGGCTTTGGAAGCATAACTGAATTCTTTTACGGCCCTTTTCGCATCGTATGCCAAAACACCTTAAACGTAGCGATTCGCAATCATTCTGACGTAACAGCCCAATCAGCAAACATGATTATCGACCTAACCTAAGCTACGGTTAGGCCAAAAATGACTTTCTTAATATAGTCCTTTTGAGAAATTTTTTACCGTACTTATTAGGCTTGATGATGCCCATTCCATGAATTCTTCACTTTACATCCAGACTTCAATCTAAAACCCTTAACAAATATAGAACGGAATAAAATTTTGCGGTTCCAAAAATTAGATGGCAAATTTCTTCTGCAAATCATGAAGGCACATTTTTGCCTCATTTAAGGGCGGTATGACTAAAAGACTTATAATCTTTTACTCAGATTTTGTCATATACATCACACGATGTAAAGTTTTCAATACCAAACTTCGATGTAAAGATCAAAAAATTCGATGGATATCGACTGCCTTAATGCTCTCTATTAAGAGGGCATTAAGTTTGTTTTTGTCCACGCGTTAAGTTCTTTAAAGTGTATGTTTAAATAATCTTCATTTTAAATTCTTGCAAACTATCAATTCTAAAGTTCCGCTCCGCTGGTCATAATAAAAAAACCTACCAAATAGGAAACGTCTATTCTATCTTCTTTCATCGTATTTATAATCTTTTTCCGTAACGCAGCAAGGAAAGAGATTGTAAATTTCCAGATACCCAAGTAATCATTGACAACTTGCCTAATCACTGACACTCTCACCTTTCATGTGCGTTGTCCTGATAACCAATTCTCAAAATCCTGACCTTCCTCTTCGATCCATTGTTTTGATTTGATTAGTTCTCGAATCAATTCCTTTTCCTTTAGATCAAAATCAATTTCATTTAGTCCGGAAAATGGCAAGTGATATTTCCAATCGCTATTGTGATAGGGGCTGTTAACGGCTAAACGTTGTATTGTTTCCTGTGGATATAACAGAATGAGATTGCTTCCTTTTTCTGATATGATTCTCTTAATTGTACTATAAATTCTTAACCCGTCATAATCCCAATCGCATAAATAATAAATAGGCAAATTTAGATGGGTGGTCGATAAATTTTCTAGAATTCGGGTATTATTACCACCAACGTACCACAATTCTGTATTTAATGCAGTGGCCGAATCCGGCGCTTTTAAATTAGCTAAGTTTTCACATAGAACGATACAGCGAGGGTCAGGGCAATCTACTATTAAACGCCATTGCTGATCTTTTGGATCACTTTTCGGGAAAGCGGCAATTTCTAAAATCTGCAATACTGCATTTAGCACACTTTTATTGTTTTCAAGATATTTGGACCCTCGAAATAATTGTGAGGAGAAGAAGCGTTCTGTGGTTAGACCGGTTTGCAGTATTGCCTTATTGTTCTCAATGTATATGAGTGTTTCCAAATCATACATGCTATAAGGGCGCCGGCCGTCTGACTTAACACTGGTTCTCAAAAAAAAATCAGTGTAGCGCTGGAAAGCCGCCAAAAAATTGCAGCGGTAAAAATCGTCAAATCCTGTACCTGCTTCTATGATCTGGCGGTTGCCAATTTTATAACGCAATAAACGCTTTTCTGACCTCAACAGCTCCAAATAAGGATAGGTAAACAGCGCTGCCTTCGTCCTTCCTGTTTCAAATACCTCGTTTAAACCCTTAAGTTGAGGCCAGCCAATCTCTACATGTAATAAGTTCATCGGGTGCTGTTAAAACATTTGGTCTGCTTCGCAAAATACAGCAAAAGGTGGATAATTCACATCCTCCGCTACTTCTTTATTGTTACTGAGCATATAAATGTATTGTTCACCATCCTTAAACTTACCTAAAGGATTGATGGACATCGTTAATATTTGGTAGTCGAATTCCCTCGCTATTTCATATAGCATATCAAAGTTACTCCCTAATCCTTCTGCTTCATCCACAGGCATAAACCGGATTCCAGGCGGTTTCCTTTGGCTAACTGCTGTTCGATTCACCAACGATAATCGGGCTATGCACAGCAAAGCGGTGGCCGCATATGTTTGACCAGTGCTTCCGCTATTGGTTTTTCCGGTAGCATGGGATTCCATTTTGAAACTCAAATTGAAGTAGGAGTTAGGATTTAGAAGGTCTTCAATTTTTGGTTTGATCCCTCTATGACCACCGAAATTATGAAATGCATTAATCATTTTTTCTTCGAGACTGATGCTGTCCTTTAGTAATTCATTAAGTGTTTCACCGGTTGCAAACAAGGTATTTTCCTTTTCCAGTTTATCAATGTAAGCTTCGATCCAGTCTTTGGGATAGCTGTTGATAGCATCATGACGTAGTGAGGCCCGGTGTCCGCCAGTGATCTCTCGTTCCTCATGATTTAAAAAATTGTGTATTTGCCTTACCGTATCGAGCCGTTTGCTGATCTCTTCACCGACTTCCTCCAGTATTTCTCTTATCCGTTGGAGTTTACGGGTGTTTAGGTTTTTATTTTTTTCATTGATCTGGGAAAGGTAATGTTCGATAACCTCGATGCTGCTATCTTCTTTAACTTCTTCTGTCAAAAATGCTTCCGGTAACACACTGGTACAGAGTTCTAAATAATTGTGATTATTTTCAAACCGGTAGGCGTCTCCCTTTGCATGTTCTGTGGCAATATCCCGGAACTTGGCTTCATAAACACTCTTCGCTTTGATCCAATTCTTTTCTTCTTCAGCAGGTTGCGACAAATTATGCTGACCCCAGGCTGAAAGGTCAGGTTCACGGGCTAAAGTAAAGCGGGCTAACTTTAATGCTTCGTCACTTTCTTTTTTGATCTGTTCATAAGATTCTAATTGTTTCTGAATATCATTCCGACTGATCCGTGAAAGGTTGTCTGTAACGGATTTTGTTATCCATTGTTCCTTGTTAATTGCTTTATTAAAAGAGCTAACAAAATATTCACCGAGTTGCCTTTCATTATCTTCCTCTAATTTTAAATCCGGAAACGTTTCAATGATTGTTTTTAATAAATTTTGGTAAGCATCGCCGGTTGTTCTGTTACGAATTTGTTCATCAGCCCGTCTTAGAGATTCAATTAAACGTTTGAAGTTGCTTACGTTGTTCTGCTTTACTGTCCAGTCTTCACTGGCTTTAAGGTAATCTTCCTCGATCAGCGTTTGTTCAGCAACAAGTGCCAAGCCAGTTGTAAATTCCGTTTCTGCTATTTCAAGACCGGTTAAAACTTTAAAGTTAAATAACTCATCTGCATATGCTCGTATCGATAAGTAAGTTGAATAATCAGATGTATTTAAAATTGTCGTTCTAACTAATTGTAGCTTAGTTCCCGTATTGAAAAGCTCATCCAGCTCTTGCTGTAAATCTTGGCTTAGGCTTTCTAAGATATCTTTAAGCTCGTTTACGTCTTTAGATATAAATAGTTGTTTCTCAATGTATGCAATGTACTGTTTAATAGTTCCTGTATTTAGCCAGAAACCGTCTTCGCTACGATCAGAAATTAAAATCTCATTTAATAAATTTTCAGGAGAGGGGATATATTGTGCCTGGGATTCCTGGGGAGCTAATACAGGCAGCTTTTTGTAATGCATCAATATACTTTCCACTTCAATAGTATAAGGCTGATAGTTTTTTATTGCCCAATTACCTAATGACCCTTGATTATTGATATCGGCAAAGGCAAGCAGATCCTGCTTTTGTTTGACTTGTGTGTTGAGTAAACTGAGTTGGTGTTCAATAGCATCTATGATCTCCGGTGTCCCGGGCAAGTGTGCAAAGTTTTCGATTAACTCCATGAGATCGTTCTGCCTGAAGCCCTTTTCCACGCAATCAATAATACCTTTCCGGTATTTGTTAAGATGATATGTTTTATAAATTCCCTTTAATTGCTCTGTATCACAATCATAAGTTCTTAAAAGTTTAACAAATGGTACCAGTTTATTGTGAATAGAGTACGCCGAATTGTAAACCTCTTTTGAATAATCAGCTTCTTTTTTCAGGTCCTGTATCTTTTGTGTTTCACCGGAAAGCTGGTCTTTTACCACTTTTTTGGCGGCTATTACGGCATATACACCATCAATATAATCCTTGCTACTATCTTTAAAACTCGCTAAGCTTTCATCAGTTTGTTGTCGCAGGTAGGCACATAATTTATCGAGATATAATGCTTGTGCTGTTTCAAAGCCATCAAGATATGTTTTTAGAACTTTAATGGCGTTATATTTTTTAGTAACCAGTTCGATCTGCGCCCGGTTTTGTGTGAATTCTTTGAGCGTGGTCTGCAATTCTTCAACTGCTTTTTTGTACTTCTGCGTAATTTCCTTAGCCTTTTCGTCGCCAAAAAGAAAACTTTTCAGACTTGAGCTATTGCCCACTTCAAGGCTTTTTCCTCTTGAAAAAGACTGTATGATAATGGCGTAATCTCTAAGAACCTGCGCACTTTGGCTAAGATCAATGGTGAGCAAATTATGCTTAAAAAGAAGGGAATGGAATTTTTTACGCTGTCCAACTGCCTGATAGATCATGCCTTTTTCTTCCAAAGCCTGCTTCAACATCTCCTGGGTAGGTATTTGATCTTGTACAAATAAGTCTTCAACAAGCACCGGCCTTGTCAACGGTGTTAAGTTGTTCTCATCATACGATGCCTGTATAACAAAAGATCGGGTATGCTTAGATGTTGATTCCAAATAGGCACCGATGACCAAAAAGCTATCATGGCTATATTCAATATTTAAAATAACATATCCAATATCTGATCCTCTTCCTTGTGTAGATTTGAGCACCATGGTGTCTACATCACGGGCATCCATCGATTCTGTTGCAGAATGGAACGCTTCCGATCCGACAAACACCAGTTGAATAAGATCTGCGATCATACTTTTTCCACAACCGCTGTCACCAACAAAATCAGTGCGGAAACCATGTAATTTATAGTCAAACTCCTGATGTTGACGAATGCCTAATGTAGATAGGCTATATAATCTAGGATAGTTTTTCATTATGCGGTCTTAACCATTTCTTCAAAATTGTTAATATAATCCCCGTAAACCTTATTCAATCTGTTGAATGATGGCATAACGTCGAAATAGTCTTCCTCCATTACAACCCAGCCCAATTTTCGGAATTCTTTCAAGGCTTCATGTACGATCTCGTCAACTTTCTCACTGCTTAATGTTGTTGCATTGGTCTTCCGAAGCTTTGCCAATAACCTGTAGATATCATCCTTTAGTTCCTCATAGTCAGTTCTTATTGTTGCCTGTAATTTCTTAACGGAGGTTAATTCAAAGTTCCCGTCAATAAATATGATCTTGTAGATCATAAAACCAATAATTACATATTCGGGTCTTAAAAAATAACGGTGGTCACCGTCTATAGCACCCCTGTCAGTCGGGTTAAAATCCAAAAAATAATACCGGTCCGAACCTTCACCGCCATAACTGAGGTTAACGCCAAAAAAGGTCTGATAATAATGTCGTAAGCTATCCTCGTGACGGCGGATAAAAAGAAAATGATGTTGCTGGTGTTCTCTATCCTGAAAATGAAGCCCGTCTTTTAACTGGTAATCTATTTTCGCAAATAGCTCCGGTGCATCTGGATCTTCCAGAAATGCTTGTTGTCCTATTACTGACAATTGACTTTCATTTCCCATAATGATAGATTTTGATGGTTTGGGTGTGATATGCGCTCCTGTGTGATCTCCAATTTAATTTTGCTGTCGAGTTGAGCCCGGCGTATAAGCCCATAAGCAACATTAGTCGCCATCTCCAGATCTCCGGCTTCCTTGGATACAATGTCAAAGAACCACGGTGAAAAACGAGTTTCTATAATTTTAGCTTCATTTAAAATTTGATCAATGTATTGTCCGACTTTGTTGTACATCGTTAGGTGTCGCTTAGCCACGGCGATGCCTTTTTCTTTTTCAACACTGTTTTCAATATGTGATTCACGTGGTTTGGGTTTAGCCGGGAACAAGTCAACTCTACGCTCAATAATTGTAAAACTGGGTTTATCAACATGGAAACGGAAAGTAGGAATTGTTGCAGGCAAGGCCACAGATTTGTTATGTTCTAAGGTTGATTTTGCTAATAAAAACTTAAAAAACTTTTCTACCTTGATATTAAATGAAGGCTTATTGAGCGTACCAAAAAATTGCCGAAGTTTTGGCTGAATACGGTCTAGTCGATTATCGATCAAGTTCAAAGTGTATTTTATCTCTGGAAAAAAACGACGAACATCGCTAATATGGTCGGCTATTGAGGTGTTGGTTACACTGTGCAGCTTTTCTTCAAGCACATTGTTGATCGTTTTCATTTCACGAAAAGCCGATCTCAGTTCGTTGTTTTGGCTACGAATCGTATCTAGTTTTTCATCAATAGCCTTTAAAATGTCAATGATCGAGGTATTCTGAAGTTGTGTGGTTGCTCGGATTTCTTTAACAGATTGATCGATTTGCCGCTCAAGCCGATCAACTTGATTTTTCATCACAGGTTTAAAAGCATAGAAAAATGTATTGATCCAATCATCAACTTGCTTCTCATCGTCGCAGAATTCTAACTTTTGTCTTAGATCATTACAAATAATTTCAATCTGTGTAGGATTGAAATTAGCAAGCAGAGTTTCTTCTGCATGCCTGCAAAATAATTCAGCATAATCTTTTAAGGTATAAAGCTGCTCTTCGGTATCATAACGGAGGAAATACACCTGTAAATCACTGATGATATTGTTAAACCAGTTCTGTGGCAACCGGTCGTATACTTCTTCATTAATAATTAGTTTAGAATTTTCTAATGCCGCATATATATCGCCCTCTCTGAAACGACCATGTGGAAATATCCCTCCCTTTACTTTTTGATAAAGTTCAAGAATAGCTAATCCTGCTTGTGGCTGTGGGAACAGCAATTGATATGTGCCACCTTTACCTACCTCATGGAGTAAGTTGAAAGTTTGAGTGTTAGTTTCAAGTGACGGCATTTAGGTCTAAAGATTTTTTCCGGTAATATATTAAGGAGTAATATATAGTAATTTAATATCAAAAGAAAATATTCTTATCAAGAATACACCCGAACAGAGAAGACGATGTTCAGGATATTCAACCGCTTTCAAATAACCATTGATTCGGAGGGTGTGGGACGTAACTTATGCAACACAAAAGTAGCGCATCAGTGGGGCTATTTTATATTTCCTTACTTTTATAAGCTAAGCTTACTACATAAACTCCTCATGATGCAGATTATTATATGACGTATTTTAACCGTAAAAAATACGCAACGGAGCAAAATTTCGCGGTTTCAAAAAAGTAATTGTATTGTCCCTATAATTCAGAAACGAAGATTTTTTCATAAAGTGGATAGGCAGATTAGAAGATTCATAATCTTTTACGTTTTTTAGTTTGCCATTAATTCAACTCGTAAGCCCTCAAAAGCGTAAGGCAGAGTGGATGGCAAGTCCAAGCCTACCAGAAACTTCTTATTCAAAAGCACTATTTCAAATCCTTAATGTAAGGTTGAACAGCATTTTCGAACTTAGGGAGATTTAAAACAATAAATTCATTCATAGTTGACCAGTCGGTTTCATTATATAAGTTTACACCATCCTGTTCAATTTTTATTCTACTCATTTTATTTTCAGGAAGTTCTTCCCACATTAATGAACTACCGAAAGTTTGCTCAATAGCTTCTTTATTTTTTAAAAGTTTCTTGAAATAAATCTTATTTTTTTCTTTACTGGAGGTGGATATAATCAATTCTATTCTAACATGGCTTTTTGTAATTATCAGGTTATAAGAAATTCCACCAATACCAGCACCTGTACTTAACCAATGGTCTTTTGTTGGATTTACATTTGCGAACAAATTGGTGTGATTTAAAAGAGGTAAGATTTGTTGCCAATATTTTTTCCTAATTCCAAACCTACTGGCCTCTGCTTCATTATCTGAGTTCGAGGAATACTTAATCGATAACTCATCTTCCATTTCAAATAAGGAAAGTAGCTTTTTTAAGATTGCGAATTTGGTATTGCTATCTATATTCGACTCAATATACCAACCATTTATTACTTCTTGAGCTGTTCTAAAATCAGAAGAATTCCTAGTTGTTTTTAATACTGATTGGTTGCTTACTAATAATTGAGAGTTTTTTTCATAAAGGTTTCTAACAACATAAAAATACATCTGAGCAATTTTATCTTCATCAACCTTTGTGTTTTGAAAAATAAAGTATTCCAGTTTCTTGAAAGTTGGAATATCAGCATCAAAAATATTCTGCTCTTCAGATTCATCAATATCGTCAATTTCAATATCCGGAAATGCCCATATTTTTAAGAACCGTTCGTAGATAATTTGCAGTCTTTCTTCATATTTTGAAACATCCCAATTGGAAAGGTTTTTTAAATAAGAGTTTAGCCATAACCTGCTGAACAGATAACCTTGTTCATTACCATCAATATTCATTTCTTTTTTTGCCAAAAAAGATTTGTTACTCAAAGCACCATTGTTTCCAGAAAGTGTAAGGTTTCCAATGGTGTTTAAATACTTCTCCTTAAAAAGGAAATACTCTTCAGAAGACAAATCTGTATTCCAACTTTCATTTGGGTTTCTTGGAAAAATGTGCTCTATGGTAATTTGCTCATTACTTGTATTAACATATTCACGGTTATTGAAATTCTCTAACATTTCGAACAGGTAATTCCTATTCTTTGGCTGAGTGTTATATAAATCTTTATCCTTTAAAGCTGTTTTTAAATCTTCATTGCTTGGAAATTTGGCACTACCTTTCTTTTTAATCAAGGCCCTTGCAATAGAATCATAATATTCCTCAGTATCTACTTCAGAATATAAGGTCATAAATATTTTGTTTAAAGAGCTAGTTGGTAAGCCAACAATAAACCTTCTCCAAGCATAACTCTGAATCAGTTTTAACACTTTTATTAATTCGTCTTTTGCAAGCAGGCCATTTTCTGTGTCTTCAAAAACTTGGAGCAAAAAAGGATAGGCTACGTTTATCTCTAACCTGTTGATGTATTCTAACTCTCTTTTGATATTAACATCAGAAACAGTTGTTGGGTTGACGAACTTTTTATAGTGTATGGATAATGATTTAATGTTTTCTAATTCCTGCTGATAAGCCTCGTCTTTCTTGTTTACATATAGGCTTTTAAACTCTACATAAACTTTATTCTTATTTGGTATTTTTTTGTTTCGAAGCGTTAAATAATCGCGTAAATAATCCGAAACTAAAGAACTTTGTTTGACTAAATCTTTTGCGTTTTCTTCAATTGGATTCCAAATAGTTTCAAATATTCTGTTCTGGTCTTTGGGTGGCAAATCCATTAAGATAAAATTCCTTATTAAATCAGATTGCGACAAATCTAAACCTGTAGAATTTAAACTTTCAAAAATGCGTTGTGGGTCGTCCTTGTCTCTTTCTAAAGAAATCTCTACAAATATTAAGCGATTTAAACCTCGTAAAATCAACTCAAAATTTTCTTCATTAATAGTGCTCCTGAAATAGTTATAGTTTTCTGTAACGTTTGAAAATGCAATTGATTGGGTATCCGTACCGAGTAAAATAGATTTGAATGCAATTGAATTGGCGTCGGTTTGTTTCAATTTTAATTTGCTGGACTCGTCCTTAACATATTGGTTAGTTAAAAACATATTGTATAACCGTTCTGCATCTTGGCTTTTATTGTTCTCTTTTGCGAAACGATACAATGCCACATACAATATATTGATGGTAGTTAATCTTTGTTGCCCATCTATAATCACCAATTCTTTTACTTCACTGGTGCTGTAAGTTCCTTCATGTACAAATACAATGCTTCCTATAAAATGAGTACCTCTGTCTTCTGTTTCTACAGATATGATGTCATTTAATAAATCCTTACATTCTGTATTTGTCCAATCATAATTTCTTTGATATACAGGAATTACAAACTGCACATTTGGTGCTTGTAAAAAGTTATTTATTTGTAATTCGTTTGCTTTCATTTTATCAGTGATTGGTTGTCGTTAATTTTTATTCTTCTTCTGTTAAGTCGTAAAGTTGATAAACGAGTTTGTCTGTTTAACATGCTAAATATGATACTTTAGATTCTGATACTGATTTATTATTTTAGTGATTTAGCTATATCAACAAGTTCAATTAAATATTGTCTTGGTTTTAAATTTTTTGATGCAAAGTAATTTGGAATTTTAAAATGATTAATGGCTTTTCTATTTAATGCAAAAACTTCATTTTTAATTCTAACAAAATAGAACTTCCCTTTTTGGTAATTAAAAACTTCTACGGAAGTAACTAAAAAAGGCCAGTTAGGAAAATCATTAGATTTAATAACTTTAGACTTAGATAAAGCCTTAATCCTAAAAAATTTTATTCCGTTTCTACTAATTGGGGTGTAATCTTTTTGAGGATCAATTTTCGGAATTAAGTATTTTAATTTTCCCAGGTCCTCGTCTTTAAGTAAAATGAAACTTCCAAAATCTCCATAGTGCTTTTTTCCTTCAATGCCCAAACCATGAGTAAAAAATCTAGAAATTGCTCTAATTCCTTTTTCTATAGTTATAATCATTGAAGTTAAAATATATCTTTCTTCCTCATCGTAAGTTAGTTTAGAGACATCTATTTCTTCTGAATAGGAATAAATTAAGCTCGTAAAATCGGCAAAACAATTTTTTTCTTGCCTTACTTTTTTAACAATGGTATCAATATAATAGTACCGTTGATATTTTGAGAAATCGCTTATAATATTTAAGAATTTTCTGAAATGAGTATCAGTTTTAATAAACTCCAAATCTTCTATTACCATATGAACGTTATTCATCAATTCCACAGTTTTTGCATAGG
Source organism: Pelobium sp. (assembly GCA_037968815.1). Taxonomy (GTDB): domain Bacteria; phylum Bacteroidota; class Bacteroidia; order Sphingobacteriales; family Sphingobacteriaceae; genus Pseudopedobacter. Next base: position 204,592 of record JBBKWF010000018.1, read on the forward strand.
CAGTTAAATCATCAATCATTTTATTGATCCCATGCCCTTTATCGTATTTACCGAAGTAATTTTCTACTCCTTCTGCCATGGGATAATTACCTGTAACATGTTTCAGTTTGAGTAAGAGTAAAATTTTAGATAATCTTTCAAAACCTGAAGATAGTAGTTGTAAAGAGACATGATTATTTGAAATTGCTGACTTTTGATTATTTAGAATTCTTAACCCTTCCCTAAGGAAATTGTACGAAGCTTTTATTTCTTCACCTATTGCACCAATTTTTTCGATTTCTAGTAGGTCAATATTTTTCATTTTCCTTCTACAATTTCAATTTCTTCTTCTGTCAATTCGTAAAGTTTGTAAACCAATTGATCTATTTGGTTTTCGAGTATGATTGAGTTGTCCGAGAATTCTTTTTTATTCGTTTCCAAGATTGAATTAACTTCTTTTATTATTCTTTCCTCAACCTCTTCTTTTCCGAATTTAATAGGAATTAAATTTAGACTATTAAGAGTAACTTGAGGGAATGTAGTTTTAAAATCATGAAAACTAATCTTCCAAAAATATTTAACTAGTTTAGAATTGATGATTGCCAAAACATATTTTAGCTTACTTATATCTTCATGAATAATTGTAAAAATATTGCCTGTAACTGCGTACGGCGAATTAATAAGAGTCGCTGTCGGCTCGTATCCAATTTGCCTGATACAAATTTTAAATGGTGCAAAATGAACTTCCTTGTCCCAACATCCACCAGCTGTTTTAGGTCTTTCAAATAAAATATACTCTTGTGGTTCAATATATCTATACCTCTGAATATCACTTCCTGTTAAAATTTTAAACTGATTTTCACTTACCTTTATACTAGAAAAATATTTACCTCTGTCGCCTGAAATTAGTCCTCTATTAATTTTTGAAACATCACCTAAAAGTGGGAGAGAATTAAGCTTATTAAAAATCGAAATATTGCTAGAATCAATAAGTAAGTTCCAATTAGTTCCAATTTGATTTCTAAACTCTTCTTGTGAAATTAATCTAAATTTCTTCTTATTATTAATTACATCTTCTAATTCAGTAGTTAATTGGATTTCTTTTCTTGGATCAATTATTAAGTTTTTTTCAAAATGAAAAATACCTGTATGAACGTCTGCTTCTTCAAATATTTTATTCTGAGTAACTGCGATAGTATGAATGTTGTGATGTTTCGTTAAGAAACTTCGTAAGCCGGACGCATACACATTATTCAGTATAGAACTAGGAGTAATAAAACATAAATCACCATTATTTTTAAGAATGAAGGTTCCCAATTGATAAAACAAGTGGAAAAGATCAATTTTAAAATCAGCGAAAGGGAATGTCTTTTTGTAATAATCTAAATCAGTTAAAGGTGTATTTGCGGGTTGAATCATTTTATAAGGCGGATTCCCAATCACTAAATCAAAGCCAATAAAATCTCCATCATCATTCAGTACTTCAGGAAATTCAAAACGCCATTCAAAAGCATTTTCAAAAATCTTGTTAGCTTTTATATCTTCTATTTCGGTTTCTAACTTTTTGGTTTCTCCGGTTAGTTGTAATACTTTTTTGTTCCAAACTGCTTTTTCCTTTTTGCCCATTTCAAAAAGTTGCATCTGTTGCGTCATCTGGAACAATTCGCCGGATAGTTTCCGTAGCTTTTTGGCTTTTGGGTCGCTCAAAGAAATTTCACTTCTAAAATCAGATTTTATATCCGCTATTAAGCGTTCCATTTCTCTTTTTTGCTCCTTGTTTTTGGCATTTCGGTAGGTATCGACCGCAATTTTGTAAGCATCAATATTCCATTTACTTTTCTTTAAAGCTTGGCTTAAATCAGCATCAATCGCAAAACGGCTCACTAACGAATTTCCGAATTTTATATTGATGTCAATATTCGGAAGCGTTTCTAATTCTGTAGCGTTTTTGTAATAAGCGTTTTTTAATAACTCAATCCATAAACGCAAACGGCAAATTTTTACAGAGTTTGGGTTAATGTCAACTCCGAAAAGGCAATTTTCAATAATCGTTTGCTTTTCGTGAAATAGCGTCTCTTGTATTCGCTGACTTTCCTTATGGGTAGGATGATAGTCGAAAAGCTCTCCTTCCTCATCGGTTACAATCAGTTCATCGTTCACTACCTCTACATGGTATTCTTTTAAACGTTTGCCGGTTCGGTCTGATAAGATTTTTAGGTCGTTTTTTACGGCAATCATTTCATTAAGTGCCGAAACCAAAAAGTGCCCAGAACCTACAGCTGGGTCGCAAATTTTAATGCTGTTTACAATATCATTGGCTTCTTTACGATCTTCAATCTTATCGTAAAGTTCTTCTATACTTGTGCAACTCCATTTTTTTGTTTCGTTAAATTTTTGCACTACCGACTTGCGAATTGTTTCACGGCACATGTACATGGTAATGAAACCCGGAGTAAAGAAAGAGCCATCTTTATAGCCGTTAATTTTCTCGAAGATTAAGCCAAGAACAGAAGCATTGATTAGTGACTTATTGTCTTCCTGTATTTCTTCCGAGCCTTCGCTTGTAAAATCGTAAGCGTTTAAAAACTCGAATAGGTATTCTAAAGTGGTTAGCTTCCCTGTTCGTTTTTTGCCTTGATCATTTTTAAGAACTGTTGACGAAATAACCGGAATTGTTTTATCATCCTTTAAATTACTGATGAACAAAGTGACTTGTTCAATTTCTGTGGGCTCAAATAGCGAACTATTTAAGTAAGGGACTTTTTCAAATGCTTTTTTTACGTCTTGATTTCTATCCTCATATTTACGGGCCAAAACCTGAAAGAACAGACTGTTTAAATCATCATAATTCTTGATTTTATCTATACTTAAAAACGCATAAGATTTATCGCCTTTATGATAGGTGATGAGTTGTGCTTCTAATAATTTGAGGAATAAAATTCTGTTTATCCAAGTAATACTAAGCTCAAGCCCTACATTAAATAAGCGTTCTTGTTGGGTTGTTCCAAATTGGTTGGGGCGATCTAAACGGCTGATTTTATCTAAACTATCTAATTGAATAATGGCATCTTCTAAAATACTTCCCGAATTTCTTTCGCTTTCTTTATTGCGTTGAATTAGCTTTTTACTGCCTTCTTTGGTTTCTGTTAACCCAATAATATGTAATAATTCACTATAAAATCTTTTGTCTAAGCTATTGCTGTCGTTGGTAAAAGGAAGTTTTAAAAGATGCTCTGCAGAAAGCAATTTGAATAAAGCTATCAGTTTGTTATCGTCCTGCTTATCCGCATTGCGAAGTGGCTTTTGATAATCTTGTAAATCGAAATAGGTAAATTCTATTTCTGTTTGTATATCAGCAATGAATGGTTCTGCAATTTGTTTATAGAAAAAATCGGTTTTGGTATCAGCCAAACGCCCGCCTTCAAAGTCGCTGAATTGCTTTACCAGATTTTTGTTCTGCGCAAAAAGCCTATCGAATAAAGTAGCATCAAAAATGAACCATTCATTGATATTGGTGGCAATTAGATATTTTACTTCAAGGTTTTTGTGTGTTATTCTTTCCCGTAAGTAGTAAAGCACCAATTCCTGAAAAGCTTTTGCATTCAGTTTTTTAGTGGTAATCATCTCTGCCTTATTGGTCGGTTTTTTAGCTTCGATAATTACACCTACGGGACTGCTTGCATTGTTTCCGTTATGGATAACCAGATCGTTCCTGCCTTTGGTATTGATAAAGTGGTTGGGATCGTAATAGGTTTTCTTCAAAAAATCAATGACCAAGTTTTTATGGAACTCTTCAGATTCGGTGTCATTTGTCCTATCAAGTAATTGGATAAGATTTGTTTTGAAACTTTCAATTTCAGTCCTGTTCGGTTTTACTTTTAAAAAGGCCTTGTTTAAAGCCTTACGTGGTTTCAATTCTTTTATTTCCATTTACTTGTGTATCGGTGTTGCTAAGATAGTTTTTAATGTATAATTTTTTTTGCTTTGTAAATGAAATTCAAATCTTGACCATTTGTATTTCTTAAAACCAGTATTGACATTTTTCTTTGAGTTTAACACCACGACAACAATAGGAGAGATTTTTTAATGTTGGTCAAATGGGGAAATAAAATTATAGAGAACCCAGCCCAAGTCAAGCAGCTTCCCCTCTTTTGGTGGTTTAGAGCGGGATAAGGTGTTTTCTGGATGTATTTTTAAAAAGGACTACATCAGTCCTTCGTCTGCAAAAGAATAATACCCTTCCGAAGTCATGATGATATGATCTAATACTGCGATGTCTAATAATTCTCCACCAGCTTTCACTTTTTTTGTTAAGCTTATATCTGCCTGACTAGGTCTCAAATTTCCTGAAGGATGATTGTGGGTTAAAATTAAACTTGAGGCCGATGCTTTCAAAGCAGTTCCAAAGATGATCTTCGGGTCTGCAGTGCACCCTGCAATTCCTCCTGTAGAAATATCAACAATTCCCAGTACCTTGTTTGCCCTGCTCAGTAATATCACTTTAAACTGTTCCAATAAATCAATTTTACGGCTGTCCCAGTTCTGTGATAAGATGTTGTAAGTGTCTTGTGATGAAGTAACTTTTGGTCTTTCTGAAGCTTTAAATTTTGGGGTGTAGGATATACTGATTTCTGCCACTTGAAATAAACTGATTTGATGTTGGTTTTCCATAATCTTTATTTTTTTGAATTAATTATGGTGCCCTCAGTCGGTAACAGGAATAACCGGGGCAAGGTGGAGATGAACAAAAATGCGGAGGGACCCGATGGAATCGGGATACCCATTTTTTTCATACGACCTTGGCGAAGCGGACCACGGTTCTTCCTTTTGCCGAAACTTGCTGGTTAATTAATTCAATGAATAAAGATGGATTGATCAGGTATTATTAGAATGTTTCCTTTGGATGCAATAGACAGCTTATCCAAGAAATCCATCAAGTAATAAATATCTTTCAGATAATTATTGAAATCTTCTGGCAGGTCATCGTTCTGGTAATAAAGCTCTTTCGAATTGACTAGGGAAATTTTTGATGATTTAAAATTATTTATTTTCTAAGTCCATATGAGCTCATATAGAATGCATTTTTACTCAGCTTTCCAGATTTTAAAAACCGTTTAACTAATAATAAGAACCTAGCGGTAACTTCCATTTTTTCATCTGCATAAGCATGTGCTTGAACTTCCGAAATTTGGAATTTACTTCCGTCTTGGTTTAAAGCTATATCACCAATCTTCCAATAACTGTGTTCTTTTAATAGTTCTTCTTGTAATTCTTTAACCTGATGTTGATGGTACTTTATTCGTCTTGCTAACACATTTGAAGTTTTCATTATATCACTTTCTGCATGAAGTTGATCTATGATATCATGGATACATTGTAATCTAATTATATTTTCTGCTTTAGGTTTTCTTTGATAATTACTGAGATGCACCAAGTGTCTTAGTTCTTCTAGCAAAGCGTTGAAATATATAGAGGGCTTGTGAGATGGTTTATTCCATCTAAATTCAACTCTATATAGAGCGAAAATTACCTTCAAAATAGAGGCTCCCCAATCATCAAGTTGAAGCCACTCATTTGCAACAATAAATTTATTGAAAATTGGTCTGATTGCATTTTCAATTTGTCGGGCCGCAGGAGTTATAAAATAGTCTTCAACTATTACTTGAAATGGAGATGGTCCTAGAACTTGTTTAACTCTTCCTCTGATATTTTTAGTATGACCAATTTTAAAGTAATCTTCACCGGTTACTTTAAATACATAAAACTTATATTCTTTTGTGAAATCAACATTTTCGAGATATGATCCTTCTTTAAATAACTTGCCTTGATATCTAATTATGCGTGGAGATTCCGCAAGTAAAATCTCGAAACCGATTTGCTTTAACTTATTGTTAGTTACTGAAACAGCTTTTTTTAGATTTAGTCTTTCAGGTAATATTAAGACCTGTCTAGTTTTTACCTCGTCCTGATCATAACCAAAACTTCCTACGAAGCAATCAATTGCCTCTAATTTTGACGCTGCTTGAACAAACCAATCATCTTGATGACTGTTCGTTGAACACCAAAAAATATACTGCCTCATTTCTTAACTGCTTTTACGTTATAAAAAATTCATGCAAGTAATTTATTTAAATTTTCAGAAAGTCTTGCCTGAATTTTTATAAGCTTTCTCCATGACTTTCTTGATATTTCCATCACTTTGATTGTATAAATTCTTCCATGACTTTCTTATCCTTTCGTTCACTATTTGTTCTAATTGAATCTCCTTTTGTACGTTACTATAATTTACTCCCCATTTATAGATATTATTGATTAGAAGCATTATTGTCAACCATAAAATCCACCTGCCAAAAACAATCCTGTAAAACAGTTTTGCATCCTGTTCTGGAAAGAGCAACAACTGGAATTTTTTAACCACGCTTTTTGGTTGGTTTCCTAAAATCGTTTTGATATCCGCTAATCCTTTTTGGAGCAATAGCAAAAAAGGTTTGGTATCTGAATTTGCTGTTACCGTTTGAGACTTTCTGGTGTGGTTCTCAAATTGCTTTAATTTTTCTTTCAATTCATCAGACCTTTTGATCAGTTCAATAATATGTTGGTTTGTTGTTTTCTGTTCATCTACAAACTCCTGCAAGACGAGTTCGAGGGTATCCCTATCTATTTGCTTTTCTTCATTTGCCATAGCTTAAATTTTAATGTGTCCGACCTTTATGTCTGTATTTTTTCTTCTTCGTCCTTTTTAATTCGGAAGGGAGTTCATCAGCCCCGAATTCTGTTCTAGTCAGGTCAGCAAGTAGCATTGAAATCTGTTTTTCAATATTGCCAGTTTGATGTGCTAGTCCTTCTGTTTTTTGTTGATGCTCCGGAGATTTGAATTCATGGAAATGAATCCCATCTTTTTGCGCTTTTACAATTCCTGATTGCTCCTTATAAAGTTGCCTTTTCAGTTCCAGCACCTTTTCAATTTTAGATAATGAAAAACCCACTTCACTTCCTTTGACCTTTACTTTCTTGTTATCGATAAAAGAGATGCCTCTTCCTTTCAAAACCTGATAACCCAGAGTTTTCATGTGCTTCTCAAATTCAGGGTAGCTAACTGACTTCTCTAATGAATTTCTGATGTCGCTTTTAAAACTTTCCTTTCTGCTGTCATACCTTGGAATTCTTCTTTCGCTAGGCGGAAGAAAAGCCCTTGGGCTCAACACTTCCTGTAAACCATATTGCTTCTCCAGCTTTCTACACAAAGCCGACATCCGTTTGTAGCTATTCCCATCTTTTGCTGCTTTACCATCAAAGCCGACACGGTTGGCCACGATATGGATATGCTGTTCTTTGGTGTCCTTGTGGAGGACGCAGATATACTGATGGTCACCTACCCCAAACTCCTCGGCTGCTGTTCTTCCAATCTCGGAGAGTTGTACTTTGCTCAGGGTTTCTCCAGGAGCTAAACGGAGCGAGAGATGGAGCACCGGCTTCTCGCATCTCCTGCTCAGTTTCTGAACATCACGAAACTGGCTTGCCAGTTCTTTCTTGTTGCCAAAGCACTGATTGTAAAAAAGCACCTCCGCCCGGTTCTGGTGCTGTAATTTTTCCTCCGCTGATAGCTTTGCTTTTTGCTCCTCGGTCAGTTCCCTTTTATCCTCCAGACAATAACTGATACAGTGGAATGCCGATTTCCCTATGGAGACATGACCTATCATCTCAACTTCTCTTTGATCAATATTGCTAACTGTTTCACTTCAATGGATTGTACATTTAAATTTGCTCTTTCAATTGCATTCAGTTCCTCCAGCCCATTTCGCTTTTTAGCAATTTGGTTAAGGTTTGCCGCCAAGTGATTGAGCGTTCCGGTCATGGACAGTACTTCTTTACTAAGGGCTTTATTCTGTTGATTTATTTTTCCTGTCTGGCCTAGTTCCCTCAAATATTCCGAGGTGTTCAAGTGGACAGCATTTGCCTTGGCTTCGATTACCTTTTTTTCATACGCCGTACATTTGATGGTGATATAGCATTCCTTTTTAATTTTCTTTCTCGGACGTCCTCCCTTATTTTTTTTATCCTCTTCCATAAGCTTTATCATTGTCTTAAAATTTTTGAATGCGATAGCATGAGAAAATCTTTTCCTTCATCCCCGAAATGCAATGGAGGGGATGGAGGAAAACCGGCGTTTTGGTGCAACCAAAACATAGCTGGCTACCTGCAAAAACGACAAAAGAGATTTCCTTAAATATGAGTTCCTAATAAACTATCATTGATGATGATCTGGCTTCCCTTAAAATGATCATAAGAGGGTTCGTAATCTATATAACCGAATGCTGTCAAATCATTGATGCACTTATGATAAGTTGCTGTCGATCTGATCTTGCTGAGTTTCATCAGTTGCCTTCGAGATATCCGAAAAGGAGTGTTGAACCTGCTGCGTTCCCAAAGGGAGAACATGGAGATGTAAAGACAAAGGTGGGAAGGTTGTAGTCGGTTGTCCTGAGTAACAGGGATAAGAAATTGGGTTAAACTAGGCATGACCACCTCCTTCCAAAAGTTTAGTAATGTCGGCTGATTTGTAGTACATAGTTCCCCCGATTTTCGTGTAACGTAACGTTTCGTTTATTCGAAGATTCTGTAAAGTTCCGGGAGAGATGTTCAAAAGCTTTCTGACCTCTGCACTCTTGAGCCATTGTCTAGATTGGGATTGCTTTACAGGTTTGACCAATTTGGTAATCTCCGAGATGAGCTCGGACTTGAACGAAACTAGGTCTTCTTTAGTGATGATTTCTACTGACATAGGTAAAATGTTTTTAGATGAACAGATGCCAGAAGCGAACGAATAAATCCTGATAAAGGTTAAGCGATGCTTCTGGATAACGATACAAATGTCAGTAGGAAAGGGAGTGACTGAATGACCAACGGAGGCGTTTGGTCATGTGCAATGGGTAAACAAGGACTTGTTCCTCTTATTTATTTCTTATTTGGAGTGATCTTGAAAATCTTATCCTCATCGGCAACATCGGAACCTTTGATCAGCTTGGTGTTTTTATTCGCAGGAAAATAATTTCTCGCCGTATTAATAGGGATTTCTTTTTCTCCGTGAAGGAAGTATTTCGATAGCATCTTGTACCAAGGACTTTGCGTCTGTGACCGGAAAAGTTTTCTTGCATCAGGTAAAGTAAGCTCCTGAATCTGTCTGAATAAATCAATGACAGTAGCCAGTTTTCCTTCCATGATACTGATTTTTTCGGCGGATTCATATTGGCTGAACTCTTTGATCTGGGCTTCCAAATTCTCGATTTGAGTCTTTAAATTCTGAATATGGTCTTCCTTTTCGGCTAGGAGAATCTCCAAAGATTTATGATGGTTCCACAGGTCTATGGTGTGAAGGAACTTTAGAAATTGATTGCATTTTCTTAATGATTCTTTGTTCGTCAAGTGCCGTGAACCGAAAGGCGTTTGTTGCTTATAGTAGTTGATTCTGGTGGTTGTTAGATCATAAACATAGCTAAAGAATTCTTTTTCTTCGCCAGCATTACCCTTCAGGAAATGGGCTAAATGATACTGATAGAACGCTGGATATTCTTCTCCATCCAGTTCGTAAATTTTCAGGAAAAAGAAATTATCTGCGTATGATTTATTGAAGAAAAAAGGGCGACCTAACTCGAAACGGTGAGGGGAGAAATTGAAGGGATGGCGAAGTTTGAAGTGGGAATTTTTCATGGGAGTCGATGATAAAAATGTATTTTATCAAAATTCATTCCATTAAAATTCATTCCATTAAAATTCATCTATTAAAACGTCATATAGTTCTTTAAACTTACATATTATCACTGATAAATAAACAAAGAAGCTTTGTCTGCAATTGGCGAGAGGAAATATGTAAATGTTTAATTAGATCTACAATGCTCAAGAGTCATAGATAGTAGAGAATTGGGAGCAATTGATTATATTCAGACACTTCAAACCGCTAGTTTACGATGAATAAAAGCCATGAAATAACTTTTACTTTTTTTGATGTTGGTGGTGGCGATGCTATTTGGATTAGATTTTTTGGAGATGATTCCAAGTGGCACAATATTTTGATTGACGGAGGATACGGTTATACTTACAAGAATGTATTTGGTCCAGTGATAAGAGAGATTATCATAGAAGAGTATATCGATTTATGGATTATTACCCACACTGATATTGATCATGTTGGTGCTGTTATGGGGTTTATACAGGATCGAAAAATAAAGAATAAAAAAGTTGCCGTAAAAGAATTCTGGTTTAATGACTCATCATTTTCGGTTAGCGAAGGGAAAGGAAAATTAGGAGTTACACAGGGTATAAAGCTACGAACATTCTTAGAAGACAATGAATTATTGGTTAAGCAGGCTATTACCACAAAACTACCAATCACTGATTTTTTTGGTCTGAAAATAACCGTCCTATCTCCATCTGAGGAAAAGCTATTAATTGCTAATGACTGCTGGAAGGAAAAGGAACGAAGTGGGAAATTGGGAAGAACTGTTTTGCAGGCAGATCATAAAAAGAAAATCGAGGAACTTTACAGTGATGACTTTTCAGAAGACACGGATGTTTGGAATGGAGGATCGATTGCCTGTCTGATTGAGTTTAAAGACATAACAGCGATACTGCTTGCAGACAGTCATCCTTCAACAATTATCAGGGCCCTTAAAAATAATGAGTTTGAAAAGCAGCTTCCAATTCAAGCAAATTTTGTTCAATTATCCCATCACGGAAGCAAGGCAAATAATAGTCAGGCATTATTGGAGCTTTTCAAAACTCAAACTTTCATAGTTACTGGAAATGGAATTACTAACCAGCATCCAGATAAAGAAACTCTGGTGAGGATATTAAAACAAAAAGGAAGATCTCAAGAACATCTTGAATTTGTTTTTCCATCTAGCACAGAAGCATTAAACAACCTTTTTTTGGCAGACGCCGATGCATCCTCAAATTATCGATTTGATACCAGATATCCACACACAGGCAATAATTTCGTCCGATTTGAATTTATACCAATAAAATAAATTAGTAATGAACAAAGAAATACCCCAGCTTGCAACTATAAAAATCAACTGCAATAGTGAAATTGGCACTGCGGTATTGTTTTTTCCTGGGGAAGATCTAGAAGAGGTATATATTCTAACGGCAAAGCATTGCTTAACAGGTAAAAAATTCGACAAGAGTTATACTTACAAAGACATCACCCTTAAACAATTATTCAACCCAATTACTCAAACTTATCATACCTGTAATCTTACCGAAACAGATGTTATTGTTGTATCAGAAAACACTGAGGATCTTGCATTGATTATCATGCCAAAACAACGGATTATTGAATTCATCGGTAATGAATTCCGTTGTCAAGTAATTAACACAAACCCCTGCATCACAGAATACATTGTACGTGGCTTTGCGAACTTGAATAGCCAATTGGCAGACCGCCAATTTCCAATGACCTTTGTTGAAGACCAAAAGGACAACAACAACCTTTTCATAATGAAATCAGATGAGAATTTGGACACGTACTTATATCGGGCATTGGAAAATGTTGAGGGTTTATCAGGATCAGGTGCGTTCGCAATTCTAAATGGCACTATCTATCTTACTAGCATTGTGCATGGTTATGAGGATGGAAATATTTTCACCGCAACAAAGGTAATAGCCTATAACAGATTGATTGATTCTGCAAAATTCCAATTGATAGAAGCGATAGAACCCGAAATAAATCCAGAGGTATTGGAGTCTTTTAAGAAGATAGAAGATAACAGGGAGCGGATCAACCAGCGCACCAATAATACAGTAGGAACAGTAAATATTCCACGGGAAACGCATGAGATTATTCAACTGTTGGAAAGCTCTTCAATGGCGGTGATTCATGGAAAGCCTGGCGTGGGAAAGTCTGCACTTGCAAAATCGCTGACATCAACATTAAAAGATCAGTCGGAAACCACAGTCATTACTTTTACTGCAGAGCAACTATATTGTACAACTTTAAAAGACGCTCTTTTGAATGCGGGATATACAGCAAATCTGTCTAAAATCGTATCTAGTCCCCTGTCTGGACCCCGTGTCATTATATGGATCGAAAGTTTTGAAAAACTGATTGAATCCGGATTTGATGATGCTATAAAGGAATTGTTATCTTTTGTAAATAGCTTTAAACATGTGCAACTGCTTGTGACCATTAGGGATTATACTTTGCAAAAATTTAAAATCAACTACCGGTTTGAACTACCTAACGGAAATATCTATCACGAACTCAAAGATTTTAGTGATCAAGAAATGGATATGTTAGGCAAGGCAATTCCAGAAATTTTACCCCTGCTGGGTAACACCAGGATAAAGCGTTTTTTGAGAACACCATACTATTTAGATAAAGCGGTGAGAATTATACCAGAGCTTTTAAAAGTCGACCAGCTAGACGAATTCACTTTTAAAAGGTTAATGTGGGAATATATTGTTGAGGCAGGAAACGAGGAGAGGGGCAAAATATTTTCTGCAATTTGTTTAAAACGAGCCAGTGAGATGTCTCTTTTTACAAGCTCCACGGAACCTATTAAGTTAATAATGGAATTAGTAAGTGACAATATTCTCCAAAAAGAGGAAAGTGATTTAGGTAATAGATACAGTCCTTCACATGATATACTGGAAGATTGGGTGCTTGTACGTTATATTAAGCAAAGATTCAATGAATCGGAAAATGCGTTGAGTTTCATTATCTCTTTAAATAATAGCCCCGCTTTTTTAAGAGGTTTTAGGTTGTGGCTTGACGAGTTCTATAAAAATGAACCTGCATCATCAGCAGATTTTGTCCAAACCATAATCCTTAATACAGCTATAGACCAAAAAATTAAAAATATACTCCTTATAGGTACTTTACGTTCAGACCATCCTGAGATATTATTTGATACGATGACTCCGTATCTTCTAGCAGATAATGGAATGAACCTGAGAGAAATCATTACACTACTGAAAACCGGTTGCCAAATTATAGATCATGAAAATCGAGATCTTAACCATTTTTTACCAGTAGGTTCAGGGTGGGATTACATTATTCAATTTATAAGAAGAAATTTACAGAAAATACTTTTATTTGAAACCTTTGAATTTACCTATCTGTCGTTAATTGAATCTTGGAGTAAACAGTTACCAGAATTCAATGTTAAAGTTTTACCGCCTTCATCCCAAGATGCAGCATACCTTCTTTTGGATTTTATACATCGCCACCAAGATACAATTAGTGGATATCGTAGGGGCAGACATGACCAGTCAATGCTGAAAAAACACATCAGCATCCTATTTAAACTAACCTCATCAGCTCCGGAAATTGTCAAAGAATTGATTGAGGCTTCAGTTAATGTTACCCAGGATCATCCTAGATGGACTAATAAGCAAGTGCTTGAAAGTATTAGGAATTATGTAACTGAAGGGGTGATGTCTGATCAGATATGCAAGTACTATCCAGAACAGGTGTTGGCCATTGCCAATGAAGAATGGAAACAAAAAGAAAAGATTAGAAGGTCAGGAAGTTTAATGTCGATGATTAGAGAAGAGCCTAAAAATGATGATTTTGGTTTGGACGAACGAATCAAAAATGATTACGGGTTTCCCAGCGGATATCAGACCTTCTTTTATTGGATGTTTCTTTATCATGCAAAGATTGCACTCGACTTTTTAATTCCATTTTTGAATGTCGCTTTTAGTATAAACCAACAGGCTCGTAAACATCGGGGTACTGAATTGAAAATTATTAATGTTGCTTTTAATGATGGGTCATCGAAACAATATTTTGGTTGCTTCGAATATTGGGTAATGTATAGGGGTGCAAATTCCAACAACAGATTGATAGCATCGTTATTGATGGCTCTTGAAAAGAGTCTCCTTGAACTGTCTGATAAAAGTAAGATGAATTATCCTTCAATCCGAAAATATTTGGAAAAGATGATTAAAGACTCTAATAATGTTGCTGTACTTGCTGTTGTTTCTAGCTTGATCCAAGCACATCCAACCCTTTTAGATGAAACTTCTATTTCACTTTTGGGTATTAGAGAATTTTTTAGATGGGATGGCACTAGGTGCAGCAATGAAATGATGTCACACTCGGAAATCTATAATGATGACCCTTTTCAAAAGCAAGAAAGAATTATAGAAAACAAAAGAAAACATCGTTTAAAATATTATCAAGGTCTTGTTGGCTTCGTATCACATTATATGTTCTACGAACAAACCTACAATGAATTATTATTTAACCAAGTTGATTATATGTGGAAGAATAAGCCAAAAAAAGACGATATCTGGAGAAAGTTTCTATTTGATATGGATGCTCGAAAATATTGCTTTCAGCCAATTGAAAAGCCAGGTTTTGAAAACATGAGACAACTTGTTCCCGGATACGATGTGAAAGTAAAGAAATTGATGTCTAATAGTGTTGCTGACTATGGTATGCCACATATAGGTACAGTATGGGCGTCTAATATATTTAATCATAGGGAAGAAGCTAACAACTCTTATCGAACTTGGAAAATTGGTTATAAATATATCCTCAAGAATGAAGGGAAATTCCATTATATGACGTCTCCGGGTATCATGGCTACAATAGGTCTACGAGATTTTTTGCCAGATTTGCTGCCAGAAGAAAACGAGTGGTGTCAACAGGAACTCCTTAATTATGGGTCAGAAGCATTAAAGCCAAAGGACTATATGAGTTTTTCATTTGTAACTGACCAAAAAGAGGCAATCATGGGACTCTCGCTTATATTTAAAACAAATCCGGCAGCGCAGGTTATATCGACTACAAAAGAAATAATTTTTCGATTATTAATCTCAAAAGCAGAAGAACAAGAAAAAATATATCTTACCCATGGAATGTCAAATTACCTTGTGGAAACTCAACCTGATTTTCTCAGAGATTGTTGGTTTGGATTATTGATCTATATAAGTAATATCGTCACAGAAGGTAAATTTGTTGGAGATAGCTTTGATCAGGATTCTGAAAATAGTGAAGCTTCAGATTTTAAGTGGATGGAAGACCTCGTTATTTCAGTAGTTTCAGATTCTGTTAAGCCGCCAGTCCGCGTTAATGCTATGCTTGAAATGACAAGCCACTGGAATGTTAATGATGCACTGAGAATTATCCCATATAATACCACTTTGCAATTACAGCATGACTTTATCCAATCATTACTTAAATGTCATATAGAATTTCTTAATGCCCCAACAGAACGACATCGATATGATTATGATGATTCAAGACGTTGCTTTACTTTTGTTTATGCTCGTTTTTTGTTGGCACAGCCACAAGAGGTCGCTAAAAACTATTTTATAGACCTTTTAAGACTTACCCTCCCAAAAGAGGAATTCTACACCGATGAATTTAGTAAATTCATATATGGGGTAGTCCAAGAGCATATTAGAGCAGTAAATGACGGTTCATCAGTCACAAATTTTTGGGTGCTATGGACACTTTTAAAGGATTGGATAGAAGAAAATAAAAATGGATTTTTGATGCCTTTGCTATTCCTTGAAATAGACTGGAACGATTCAACGAAAAAGTGGCATGTGATGGAAGGTAAAAATTTGTTTTACAAAGAATTTATCTTGAATTATGGATTCAACCAAATCAATAAAACTCTGAATTTTCTTACAATTATAGGTTTCTATGATTTTATGCCAGATTCTGTTTTTTGGGTTAGCGAAATGCTAACTTCCAAAAATGCATTTAGTATTGACAATAAGCTTGGCGATAGATTTATTCAGAAGGCATTTTATAATTTTGGAACTGAAATTAAAAATAGCAAACAACTTTTAAATAATTTCTTGTTTATACTTGATTTTCTTATTAAAAAGGGTTCTACCAGAGCTTATATGCTCAAAGAAGAGTTGATTCAGTATAAAAACTAGATTGAGTTGATTCGTGTAAATGACCGACCTTTTAATTAGTTGGTCGGTCATGATGCTATTCAATTTTTAATTTGAATGATTAATAAGATTGACCACAACTTTCACCATCATATCCTTCTCATCAGGTTTACTTTCTGCAATCATTAGGGTTAATGCAACTAATGCATTATCTGCAATACGCTTTGAGCCGTCTTGTCTATAAAGTATTCGGTTCTTTTCTAAAAACCAAACGAAGAGATAGGCAGCGATCCTTTTATTTCCATCGGAAAAGGAATGGTTTTTAACCACAAAATATAATAAATTAGCTGCTTTCTCTTCAATAGTTGGATAGAAGTCAACGCCGCTGAACGATTGATAAATAACGCCAATCGAACCTTTGAAAGAATCATCCTTTTCATTTCCGAATAACGAACTGCCTCCAAATATGTCTTTTAGATCTTTAATGGCACTCATAGCCTCTTCATAAGTGGCAACAAATAATTGCTGATCATCTGTTCCTTCAATTGTTAACTGCTGATGGTCATATTTGTCTAGTATATCGAGCGCATAGCTATAATCTGTAACTACTTTTAATAAGCCAGTTGCTTCATCAGTATTTAATTCTTTGTTATTTAAAACGTTGCCCAATAGCTGAACAGCTTGCTTTAGTGAATTAAATTGATTGGTTTGTTCTTTTAGTTTCTTCTCATTGATTGAATACCCTTTTACGAGATATTCCTTTAGTATTTTGTTTGCCCAAATTCGAAATTGTGTGCCTCTTTTGGATTTAACTCGATATCCAACAGAAATAATCACATCTAGTGAATAGTGATTGGTCTTGTATTTCTTTCCATCATTTGCAGTTGTCAAGGATTCCTTGACAACTGAAAGTTTTTGTAGTTCTTCTTCTTTAAAAAGATTATTGATATGGAGACTTATATTTTGCTTGGTTTGACCAAAAAGTTCTTGCATTTGACTTTGAGTAAGCCATACATTATCATTCTCAATTTTCACATCAACTGATGTTTGTCCGTCTTCGGTTTTATATATAATGATTTGAGTGCTGGTCATGATTTTTAATTTAATGTTTTAATCGAATATTAATGAATTAGATATAGAATAGTGTCTGAAATTTAATTCAAAACCATAGTTTATAAAACTACACCTGATTGTCCAAGCTTTAGCTTTAAAGATGCCATATCCTCACTAATTTTCAAATCAACAATCTTCGCATAATGTTGCGTTTGCTTTAACGATTTATGACCCAGCATTCTGGAAACAGTTTCAATGGGGACGCCATTGCTTAAAGTCACCGTGGTTGCAAATGTATGTCGAGCGATATGAAACGTTAAATTCTTTTTTATACCACAACAATCCGCAATTTCCTTTAAATATGAATTCATTTTTTGGTTAGTTAAAACGGGTAATACTAAATCTTTAATTACGCATTTTGGGTCATCTACATATTTATTCATAATATCAATCGCTGATGGTAATAAAGGCAACCGTGTTGCAGATTCTGTTTTCTGCCGCGTGGTAACTATCCATTTACCACCATCAACGCCATCAATAATATCTGACCGGCGCAACTGATAAACATCCACATACGCCAAACCGGTATAACAGCTAAATAGAAAAATATCACGGACATGGTTTAGCCGATCTGTCTCAAACTCCTTAATTTCTATTTGTTTTAATTCTTGTTTAGTCAGCGCAACACGAATCACTTCTTTCTTATTGGTTTTAAATCCTGCAAAAGGATCTTTAATCAGCCAACCTTTTTTGATACACTCTAGAACAATCTTTTTTAAGTTGCCGATGTATTTCATTGTTGCATTATGCCCACATTTTCTCACGCTCTTTAGCCAGAATGCAAATTGCGAAACAAACTCGTAGTTCAGATCTTTGACAGGGATGTCATCAACCTGATATTTCCATTGGATAAACGAAGCAGTATGGTCACATGCTGTTTTATAACGCATTAGAGTGGATGGAGCGAACTCCTGCCCGACAAGAACTTTCATCTGCTCATTGTGATGTTGGAATGTGGCAACGATTGTTCGCTCTTCTTCGCCTTGCCCTGTGAGTACGTTTTTAAGATTTTCGGCAGTTAAAGCTTGATCTAAGTCAATTATGGATTTCTTTGCCTGATATACCTTACTGCACATGATGTCGAGAAGATTGTTGAGTTCTCTGGCGTCTTCTTTTGAACCAATGGCTCTTCCGCCGGAGGCGTTCCACCGCTGGCTATCCCACTTTCTTTTTAGAGCGATGTCTTTCGACAAGCCATCGACTGTCACACGTAGGTAGATATACCTTAAATTTCCTTTTTCATTTTTGGGTTTCTTCAGAAAGAAGATTAGCCCGAAGCTTTTTTCTAACATAACAACATCATTAATAGATTAAACAAATGTCGAAATGTAGTCTCATCAAATCAAGATGTTTAATGGCTGAACATCTTGATTCACAGCTAGAAGCGTCATTTTCAACGCGTCTTTTTTCCTGTTTCAAAAGACGTCATGAATGACGCTCATAAATATTGGGTTTTATTATATAATTTGGTATGGCTTAAAACCAAAAAAGCCTCCAAATTATACGATTTGAAGGCTTTTGCACATTTTTGAAATGTAATTGGCGGAATGGACGGGACTCGAACCCGCGACCTCCTGCGTGACAGGCAGGCATTCTAACCAGCTGAACTACCACTCCGTTTGGTTAAAAACTTATATTAAATTTTCAATTTTGTTTCCCTTACATTGCGTTAGGGAGTGCAAATATAGATTATTTATTCTTCAAAATCACTAATGATTTAAAAATTAAAATAGTAAAAATACTTTAAACCAAAAAATCCCCAGATAATTAAATCTGAGGATTTCTGCGGAATGGACGGGACTCGAACCCGCGACCTCCTGCGTGACAGGCAGGCATTCTAACCAGCTGAACTACCACTCCGTTTGGTTAAAAACTTATATTAAATTTTCAATTTTACTCCCCTTACATTGCGTTAGGGAGTGCAAATATAGACAAAACCGCTTAACTCCAAAATTTATTTTAAAATAAATTATTCTCCAGTTCCTTCTTTCATCTTTTCAGCGTTTTCAGCAAACTGTAAAGCCTCCAAAATCTCTGTTAAATCACCGTTCATAACCGCAGGTAAGTTGTAAGTAGTCAGGCCGATACGGTGTTCTGTTACTCTTCCTTGTGGATAATTGTAAGTTCTAATTTTTGCAGAACGGTCACCTGTAGAAACCATTGTTTTTCTTTTGCTAGCAATCGCTTCGTTATGTTTTGCAAGCTCACGTTCGTATAAACGGCTACGTAACATCTCCATTGCCCGCTCACGGTTACCTAATTGAGAACGCTCAATTTGGCAAACTACTACAATTCCCGATGGTCTGTGCGTTAACTGAACCTTAGTCTCTACCTTGTTTACGTTTTGTCCACCAGCACCTCCAGAACGCGACGTTTGTAAATCTACATCAGCAGGGTTAATATAAACATCCACATCCTCAGCTTCAGGCATTACCGCTACAGTTGCGGCAGATGTATGAACCCTACCTTGTGTTTCCGTATCGGGCACACGTTGCACTCGGTGAACGCCCGATTCGTATTTTAGAACACCATAAACATCTTCACCAAGCACTTTAAAAATCACCTCCTTATAGCCACCATTAGTTCCTTCGGTAACTTCCAGGGTTTCACAACGCCAACCTCTAGCTTCGCAATAACGAACATACATACGGTACAAATCGCCGGCAAAAATTGCAGCCTCATCGCCACCTGTTCCGCCTCTAATCTCTACAATCGAATCCTTTTCATCACCTTCCTCTTTCGGAATCAGCATCAAGCGGATTTTAGCTTCCAGTTCTTCTTTCTCCGGCAACAAAGCATCTAGTTCCTCTTTAGCCATCTCTCTAAACTCCTGATCTTTCTCGGTGGCCAAAATATCTTTGTTCGATTCAATGTTGCTCACCACATCCTTGTAAATAAAATACTGGTCAACAATCAGCCCCAAATCCTTATATTCCTTGCTCAATTGTGCAAAACGCTTCATATCCTGCGTCACTTCCGGGCTGCTCAGCGATATCTCTACATCATCCCTGCGTTGCTTTATAGCTTCTAATTTCTCTAACATATTATTTTTCTGAAAATGTGCCGGCAAAAAACCGGCAGGTTCTGTGTTCTTGGGTTAATGCAGTCCCGCTATCCGTTAATACGCCACAGGCCTTATTCGCATGAGGCCGGTATCCACTACTATCGGGTTTAGGCACTCAGGCGACTGCAAAAAAAACTCAATCTTTTTTAACCGCCCACAAAGTTAAATCTTTTTCCCTTAAAACGATAAGCCGATTAAACCTGAGCGAAGCTTTTTTAAATGCCAAAGAATCGGGTAGGGGGATTTCTTTTAAATAGAAAGTTTGATAGTTATAACTCATCAATTTATTATTCTTTGCAAAATAGATGTCATTATTATTTACATCAAACTCAGCTTTTGGGTAAACTACCGCTGTTTTAACAAAATTGCCGTACTTATCAAAAATCCGGATGCCTACGGTAGTATCGTTTATATAAACCTGTTGATCATCCGTCAACATAAAGTTGGCTTGCATATCAAAGCCATTCCGCTGGTAAATATTTCCGCTTTTTAAGTCATCCACAAAATAATTGGTCAGCTTACGCAATTCGCGGTTAATTTGGTCATAAGCCCAAAATCCATTATTATTTGCCGATGAAATTAAGCTAACTTGTACTTCCGGGTTTTGGTTGAAAGTGTATTTACTGATCTCACTGAGGTTATTATTTAATACAACCAATTGCTGGTAAGCCGGATAATACAAAATAACGCGGAGCGGGTCCGTTACATCTAATTGTGCAATCTCTCCGTATGATTTATTAGTGTAATTCCATAAAAACTTCCCTTTGGGGTTAAACTTTAGAAGTTCATTTTTAGGAGTCACTACAAATAAGTTTCCCAAATTATCTACGGTAGCAATTTTGGCTGCAGTATCTATTTTAGCAATAAACTGAAATTCTTGGGCGTAAATATTTGACTTCCATAATAACAGAAGCAAAATCAATGACGCTTTAAAAATGATAGATTTCAACTTTTGCATTAGTCTAGTTTCGGTTCAAAGTTTTTTAACTGCACTTCTTTACCATCAAAAACGGCATAGCTGGTAAAGTTTACCCACTCTCCTAAGTTAATGTATTTAGCTTTCTCAATATCCAGCTCAATAGGGAAATGCCTATGCCCCATCATTAAATAATCTACCTCACCAAAATTGCTTTTAAGTTCTTGATAATAACCTGCTAACCACTTTTCTTCAAAATTTTTCTGTAAGTGCTCTTGTTTTTTATTTCCTGCCAACCTACTTTTCTGGCTCCAATAATTGGCGATGCCTACCCCAAAATTAGGGTGTAAACGGGCAAAAAGCCATTGACAAAATTTACTCCTGAAAAAGTTTTTCAATAACTTATAAGCATTATCACCACTGCCTAAACCATCGCCATGGTGCAGAAAAAAACGTTTGCCGTTGATATCTAACAGTAATTCGTCACTTACAATTGTAGCACCTAGTTCTTTTTCAAAATAATCAAAAACCCACATATCGTGGTTGCCTTTAAAAAAATAAAGCTTAATTCCTGCGTCACTTAGTTCTGCCAGTTTTCCTAATAAACGGATATAACCTTTTGGCACAACGGTACTATACTCAAACCAAAAGTCAAATACATCGCCCATCAAAAAAATGGTGTTTGCGTCCTTTTTAATAAAATCTAGCCAAGCAACTAATTTTGCTTCTCTAGCTCTACTACTTTGATAGTTTGGTGCACCCAAATGAAAATCGGATGCGAAATAATAATGCGTTTTCTCCATCGGTTGAAATATGCGTTAAAATTATGATTTTATTTTTGATTAGATAAGGGAGGTTTGAGGTAGTATAAACGTTGTCAGAATCAAGTGTCAATAAAATAAGTATTGAATTTCTTCAGAAAGTTTCTTTTGAACAAGATTCTTTATTGTTTAAAACGAAAAATGCCAGCCTTAAAAAGACTGGCATTTACAAATTAATCAAAAAAATAAATCTTAAACAGAGAAGCTTGTTCCGCAACCGCAAGTGCTACTAGCATTTGGGTTGTTAAAAACAAAACCTCGGGCATTTAAGCCTTGTTGAAAATCAACTTGCATACCTGCAAGGTAAAGTCCGTGTGATTTATGCATAAAAACTTTTATACCATCAATGCTATATTCGCTATCACCTTCTTTGGTTTGGTCAAATCCTAAAACATAAGTCATTCCAGAACAACCTCCGCCCTCAACCCCTAAGCGTAAACCAAATGACTCATCTAATTCTTGTTGTGACATTAACTTCTTGATCTCTTTTTTTGCACCTTCAGTTAAGGTTACAGGTGCTACAGCTTCTATTATGTTGCTCATAAAAATAATTTAATATTCAAATATACGGGAAAATGTAGATTTTTGTTTTTTAATAAGCTTATTTTACAGCTAACTTACATTACAACATGGATATTTCTATTTTCTTTTTCGACCTTTTAAAATACACACTTGCAGGGCTTTTTGTGTTCTTTACTGCTTACTTTGTACTGAAGAGCCATTTTGATACTTACTATAATATTAAAGCTTTAGAATATAAATCTTTGGTGGTTAAGGATGTGTTGCCTCTGAAATTGCAGGCCTATGAACGGATGACTCTTTTTGTAGAACGCATTAATCCATCTAACTTGATGGTACGCTTACACCAACCTGGTATGTCGGCCAAAGAAATGCAGTCTTTAGTTTTAGCCGAGGTAAAAGCAGAGTATCAACACAATATTTCACAACAGCTATATATTAGCACCGATGCTTGGAACATTATTAAAAGAGTAAAAGACGACACAATAGGTTTGCTTAACCATGCCGTGGGAGGTTTGCCGGCAGAAGCTACCGCAGTTGAACTCAGTAAAATGATTTTTGTTAAGTTAGATGAGCTAGAAGAAAACCCTTACGATTTAGCTCTTTTGGTAATGAAGAACGATTTGCGAGATATGTAATCATTTAAATCATGCAGAAATCAATTATAAATTTTTGGCTTGTAGTAGTTCTGTTTTTAGCAGGATGTAGCCCTCAGTTACAAATCAGGAAAACAGAAAAGCAACTTTACCCTATTACAACGGCGATAAAGCCTGATTCCGTTATGGAGGCTTTCGTTTCCCCGTATAGGCAAAAGTTAGATTCTATAATGAATGATGTAGTTGCTGTTTCTACAAAAGAAATCCAGAAGAGTAGGCCAGAGGGTTTGCTAAATAACTTCTTTGCAGATGCAATGTACCAAAGCGGAAAGGATTGGGGTCTTAATTTCGATTTTGCATACACCAATTACGGAGGTTTAAGAATTCCATTACCAAAAGGAGAAATCTACAGATACAAAGTTTTTGAATTGATGCCTTTTGAAAACGCAGTTACCTTAGTCACTTTTCCGGGTAAAGATATCCAAGACTTTTTTGATTTTATGGCTGCTAGTGGTGGAGATCCAATTTCGGGAGCAAGCTATGTGATAGATGGAAAAAAAGCTATTGATATTAATATTAACGGAAAACCGTTTGATCAATCTAAAAGTTATGTGGTTTTAACTTCTGATTATATGGCAAACGGTGGCGACGGTGGAGCTATTTTTAATAGAGCAACTGCTCGTTACGATTCTGTTTATAAACTTAGAGATGCTTTATTCCTTTACCTCGGTAAAAAACAAAAAGCTGGAGAAAAATTAAACCCTGTACAAGATGGAAGAATCAAAATTAAATAGACGGAAGTTCTTAAAAACAGGATTCTCAGGAGCTGCGCTTTTGGCTTTAGGTTTAAACAGTGAAAGCGTTTTTGCTAAAGACGATTTTAAGAAATTAACCATTTTACATACTAACGATGTTCACAGCCGAATTGATCCTTTTCCGCTTGACGGAAGTAGGAACGCCGGCAGGGGAGGTGTAGCCCCAAGAGCTGCCCTAATCAACAAAATAAGAGCAGAAGAAACAAACGTTTTATTGTTAGATGCTGGCGATATTTTTCAAGGCACACCTTACTTTAATTTATGGGGTGGCGAGCTCGAGATTAAGATGATGAGCATGATGGGTTATGATGCCGGAATTATGGGAAACCATGATTTTGATAACGGTGTTGAAGGCTTTGTAAAACAGTTGCCACATGCAAATTTCCCGATCATAAACTCTAATTATGATTTTGCGGATACGCCAATGGCAGGAAAATCTGCCCCCTACAAAATCTTCAATAAAAAGGGGATTAAAATCGGAGTTTACGGCCTAGGAATAGCGTTAGATGGCTTAGTGAACCCTGTTCAGTACGGTAATACCAAGTATCTAGATCCGCTTAAAGAAGCATTGAAGTACGAAAAAGAGCTTAAACAGAACCATAAATGTGATTTGGTTATCTGCCTTTCGCATTTAGGTTATAAGTATAAAGAGCAAAAGGTTTCTGATGTTGTTATGGCTTCAAATCTTTACCATACTGATTTAATTATTGGTGGACATACACATACATTTTTAAGTTCGCCAGATATTATCAGAAACAAAAATGGAAACGAAACTTTGGTTAATCAAGTTGGCTTTGCCGGTATAAATTTAGGGCGAGTAGACTTTGTGTTTTCAAGTAATAATTCAAAGAAAGTAGGTTATACTTCTGCTTTAGAGGTGATTGAAAATAAATTCAATTTTTAGTTTTTTTTAACCGATTTTTTTTTGAAACTTCGAGGCTCGGAAGTCGGCACCCCCGCCATACTTCCATCGCATTTTAAATCAACGTATTAGAAAATTAACATGGAAAAAACTTGTACAAGTGTATGGGAAAACTGTCTGCAAATTATAAAAGATAATATTCCGACTCAGAGTTTCAAAACCTGGTTTGAGCCAATCATTCCACTAAGGTTAGAGGCTAGCGTCTTGACCATACAAGTGCCTAGTTTGTTCTTTTACGAGTGGTTAGAGGAACATTACGTAGGTCTTTTGCGCAAAACTATAAAGAAGCATTTGGGGGATTCAGGTCGTTTAGAGTACAATATAGTTGTAGAAAAATCTTCTTCAAAAAAACCTTACACCACTAACTTACCATCAAGCGGAAACGGAGCAGAAGGCAAGAACCAATCTATTCCAATGCCGGTGGCCTTAAATAAAGATATTAAGAACCCATTTGTTATTCCGGGACTTAAAAAATTACAGGTAGATCCACAACTAAACCCTAATTATACTTTCGAGAATTTTATCGAAGGAGACTGCAACCGTTTAGCTCGTTCTGCAGGTTATGCAGTAGCCGCAAAACCAGGGGGAACTTCATTTAATCCTTTAATGATTTATGGAGGTGTTGGTTTGGGTAAAACACACCTTGCACAAGCTATCGGTAACGAGGTTAAAAGAACAATGCCAGATAAATTGGTGATATATGTTTCTTGTGAGAAGTTCTGTCAGCAATTTGTTGATTCCTTAAAAAACAATACCATTAATGATTTTGTTAATTTTTACCAAGCAATGGATATCATCATTATGGATGATGTACACAATTTTGCTGGTAAGGATAAAACACAGGATATTTTCTTCCATATTTTCAACCATTTGCACCAATCAGGTAAGCAGTTGATTATCACATCTGATAAACCACCTAAAGATTTAGCAGGTTTAGAAGAAAGATTGCTTTCAAGATTTAAGTGGGGTTTGTCAGCAGATTTATCTGTTCCTGATATTGAAACACGTATGGCTATCTTGAAAAAGAAAATGTACCAAGACGGTATTGAGCTTCCTAATGATGTTATCGAGTATGTTGCACACAACATTGATAATAATGTAAGAGAGTTAGAAGGAGCAATGGTTTCTTTATTGGCGCAGTCAACACTCAACAAAAAAGAAATAGATTTAGCCCTGGCTAAGCAGATGTTGAAGAATTTCATCAAAAACACCAGCAAAGAAATTTCTATGGAGTATATCCAGAAATTGGTTTGCGAGTATTTTGAAGTTCCGGTAGAAATGGTGAAGTCTAAAACTCGTAAACGTGAGATTGTACAGGCTCGCCAAATCTCTATGTATCTAGCAAAAAGCCATACTAAAACTTCATTAAAATCTATAGGTGCATTTTTTGGAGGTAGAGATCACTCCACAGTGATTTACGCTTGCCAAACCGTAGAAGATTTAATTGATACTGACAAAAAATTTAAAGCATACGTTCAAGATATTCAGAAAAAGCTTAAAATGAGCTAATCTAAATTTTCTGATAAAAAATCCTCTTGGTTGATGAAGCTAAGAGGATTTTTTTATTTCTATAAACTCTGTCATGTTCTCTTGAATGCCAAATAGTGAAATGAAAATGAATGAAAAAAGTAAATGCCAATGCCCGGCAAAAGGGCAGGAAAGCGTATGCTAAATTGCCAAAACCGCTATGTCAAATAAAACTTCAAAGAAAAAACATCCCCAAATCTAACCTAACCTTAAAAAGTTTCTGTTTAATATTATCTTAGCAACCATGAAAATTGGGATTATTGGATTAGGGGATATGGGCAAGCTTTATGCAATTACTTTTGCTAAAGCAGGGTTAGATGTGCAAGGCTGTGATCTTCCAGATAAATTTGAGGAACTTTCAAATGAACTTTCAAACTTTGGTATCAAGGTTTTAAGTACGGCAAATGAAGTAGCGGAAACCAGTGATTTTATTTTCTACGCTGTTGAAGCTGAAAAAATAGCAGACGTTGTGGCAAAAACAGCTTTGTCTATAAAAAAGGGAGCTTTAGTTACCGGGATGACTTCTGTTAAAACACCAGAAGTAGCCGCTTTTGAAAAATACTTGCCCCACGATTCTGAAATTATACTGACTCACTCTTTGCATGGACCAGGTTTTGCAACCAAAGGTCAAAAGTTAATCGTTGCACCTCACAGAATCTCCAAAGAAAGCTATGATAGCGCATTTAAAATATTGCAAACGCTAGAGTCAGAAATTATAGAACTGGAAGACTACCATCAGCATGATCAAATAATGGCTGATACGCAAGCGGTAACCCACATGGGTTTCGAAAGTATGGGTACTGCATGGAAAAACGCAGGAACTTACCCTTGGGAAAGTGGAGCTTATGTTTCTGGAATTGATAATGTTAAAATTTTAACCACTTTAAGGATTTTCAGTTACAAGCCACATATTTATGCCGGCTTGGCAATCCTGAATCCGTATGCGTCAAAGCAGATACAAGGCTATGCACAATCAGAATCCGCATTGTTTAAAATGATGATTCAGGAGGATGAAGAAAATTTTAGAAAGCGTATTTACGAAGCCCGCGATTTTGTTTTCCACGGACAGCATGATCTTATCCTATTTGATGATGATATTATGAAAGAGTTCAGTATAGGAAGTAATCAAACACTAGAAAAGTCAAACTCTCACCTCAGCTTATTGGCTATGGTTGATGCGTGGTATCAGCTAAAAATCAATCCTTATGATAATATGATGTGTCAAACACCTCCATTTAAACTAAGGTTGGGTATTGTAGAGTATCTTTTTAAAAATGACGCATTATTAGAGAAAACTATTCAAACTGCCCTTTATGATAAAAGCATTAGAGGTGATGATTTAGAGTTTCATACCGCAGTTAGGGAATGGGCTTCCTTAATCCATTATAAAGATATGGAAGGCTATAAGTCTCACTTTATGCAGGCAAAAGAATTTTTTGAACCATTGTTAGAAAAGGGAAGAGCGCAAAGCGCCGCACTGATAAATAGGTTGTCTTCTTAATTGTAAAGAAAAAATTATTCATTTTGTTATCTTTGCATCTTTAAAAAAACAAGAATATGAGCGATACAATTAACTGTCCAAAATGTAATTCAGAATTTACCTATCCAGATCAAGACCATATGACCTGTTCGCAGTGCTTTCATGAATGGACTCCTAATGAGGAAACCGAAGAAGCAGATGCAGCGGCAACAGATAAAGTTTTAGATTCAAATGGTAACGAATTGGTTGATGGTGACACTGTTGTGGTAATTAAAGATCTCCCGGTTAAAGGTGCTCCCAAACCTATAAAAATTGGCACTAAAGTTAAAAACATCAGGTTAACCGATGGCGACCATAATATTTCGTGTAAAATCGATGGTTTTGGAGCAATGAATTTAAAATCTGAGTTTGTTAGAAAGGCTTAATTAGCAATAGAAGATTCACCACTCGGTAGAATCTATATTATATTTTAAGGTGTTATTCGTTGCCAAATCAGCGAATAACACCTCAAGGACTTACAAGTTCCTCTCTTCAAAAAAAATAACTGCAACGTATTGAATTTCAGAAAATAAAATCCTACTTTTGCAGTCCTTTTGCTTAGGAGTGTTAAATGCTCTGCGACAGAAGATTAAATAATTAATAAAAAACAAATTTAAAGAAAGCTTAATGCCAACCATTCAACAATTAGTTAGGAAAGGTAGAGTAGCTCTGGTGGATAAGAGTAAATCCCCAGCGTTGGACAGCTGTCCACAGCGAAGAGGCGTATGTACAAGAGTATATACAACTACCCCTAAAAAACCAAACTCAGCAATGCGTAAAGTTGCTCGTGTACGTTTAACCAACGGAAAAGAGATCAACGCTTATATTCCTGGGGAAGGTCACAACTTACAAGAACACTCAATTGTTTTGGTACGTGGTGGAAGAGTAAAAGATTTACCTGGAGTACGTTACCACATTGTTCGTGGTGCATTAGATACTGCGGGTGTTGCAGGTAGAAATCAACGTCGTTCTAAATATGGTACTAAAAAACCAAAACCAGGACAAGCGGCAGCAGCGCCAGCAAAAGGTAAAAAGAAATAATTAAACGGAGGACAAGACAATGAGAAAATCGAAACCAAAAAAGAGAATCATCCTGCCTGACCCAAAGTTTAACGACGTTACGGTTACCAGGTTTGTAAATAATATGATGTACGATGGAAAGAAATCTATCGCTTACGATATTTTTTACGGCGCTATTGAGATTGTTGAAGCTAAAACTAGCGAAAACGGTTTAGACCAATGGAAAAAAGCATTAAATAATATTAGCCCAGGTGTTGAAGTAAAATCAAGACGTGTAGGTGGTGCAAACTTTCAAGTACCAACTGAAGTAAGACCAGAGCGTAAAGTAGCTTTAGGTATGAAATGGTTAATCAGTTTCAGTAGAAAACGTGGTGAAAAAACTATGACTGAAAAATTAGCTGGTGAAATCATCTCTGCTGCTAAAGGTGAAGGTGCTGCAGTTAAAAAGAAAGAAGACACTCATAAAATGGCAGAAGCAAACAAAGCATTCTCTCACTTTAGATTCTAAAGCACAGATTACACAGATTCAATTGATTACACCGATTTTTGACCATAAGTAAAAATCGGTGTAATCATTTAAAAATCCTACAAATCATTTATAAATGTCAAGAGATTTAAAATACACAAGAAATATTGGAATTGCTGCCCACATTGATGCGGGTAAGACAACTACAACAGAGCGTATTCTTTTTTACGCGGGTGTAAACCACAAAATTGGTGAGGTGCATGATGGTGCTTCAACAATGGACTGGATGGCGCAAGAAGCGGAGAGAGGAATCACAATTACTTCTGCGGCTACAACTGTAACATGGAAATATAGAAACCAAGATTATCACGTAAACGTTATTGATACTCCAGGTCACGTAGATTTTACCGTTGAGGTAAACAGATCTTTACGTGTATTGGACGGATTAGTTTTCTTGTTTTCTGCAGTTGATGGTGTTGAGCCTCAATCTGAAACTAACTGGAGACTAGCTGATAATTACAGCGTACCTCGTTTAGGTTTCGTTAACAAAATGGACAGAGCCGGTGCTGACTTCTTAAAAGTTGTTAAGCAGGTGAAAGACATGTTAGGTTCTAACGCAATTCCTTTACAAATTCCTATTGGAGCAGAAGATGGCTTTAAAGGTGTGGTTGATTTAATCAACTGGAGAGGTATTGTTTGGAATGAAGAAGATAAAGGGATGACCTTTACTGAAGTTCCAATTCCAGAAGAAGCACTTGAAGAAGCTACTGAGTGGAGAGAGAAGTTATTGGAAGCTGTTGCTGAATATGACGAATCTTTAATGGAGAAATTCTTTGACGCTCCAGAAACTATTACTGAGCGTGAAGTTTTAGATGCATTGCGTAAAGCAACTTTAGATGCTAAAATTGTACCTATGGTTTGTGGTTCATCTTTCAAAAACAAAGGTGTACAAACCATGTTGGATTATGTGATGGAATTATTGCCTTCTCCAATGGATGTTGAAGGTATTACCGGAACACATCCAGATACGGGTGATGCAATTACTCGCCAACCATCAGAAAAAGAGCCTTTTGCAGCTTTAGCATTCAAAATTGCTACAGATCCTTTCGTAGGTCGTTTATGTTTTATCAGAGTTTACTCTGGTAACTTAGAAGCTGGTTCTTATATCTACAATGCTCGTTCAGGAAATAAAGAGCGTATTTCACGTATTTTCCAAATGCATGCTAACAAGCAAAACCCAATTCCTAATGTAGGTGCTGGTGATATTGCGGCAGTAGTAGGGTTTAAGGATATCAAAACTGGAGATACACTTTGCGAAGAGAAAAATCCAATTATCTTGGAATCTATGGATTTCCCAGATCCAGTTATCGGTTTAGCTATTGAGCCTAAAACTCAAGCTGACTCTGATAAATTAGGTGTTGGTTTAAATAAATTAGCAGAAGAGGATCCAACTTTTAGAGTTCATACTGACGAAGATTCTGGTCAAACCATTATCCAAGGTATGGGTGAGCTTCACTTAGATATTTTAATGGATCGTTTAAAACGTGAATTTAAAGTAGAAGTTAATCAAGGAGCGCCACAAGTAGCATACAAAGAGTCGATTACTGGTGAAACTCAACACAGAGAAACTTATAAAAAACAAACTGGTGGTCGTGGTAAATTTGCGGATATCCAAGTTGTTATTTCTCCTGCTGACGAAGGTAAGTTAGGATTAGAGTTTATTAACGAAATTTCTGGTGGTTCTATTCCTCGTGAATTTATTCCATCTGTACAAAAAGGTTTCGAAGGTTCTTTATCAAACGGTGTTTTAGCTGGTTACCCTGTAACTGGTATGAAAGTTCGTTTAATTGATGGATCTTTCCACGCTGTCGATTCAGATGCTTTATCTTTTGAATTAGCTGCTCGTAACGCATTCCGTGAGGCATTACCTAAGTGTAAGCCAGTTTTGATGGAGCCAATCATGAAGATCGAGGTTTTAACTCCAGAAGAAAACATGGGTGATGTAATGGGTGACTTAAACAGAAGAAGAGGTCAGTTACAAGGTATGGATACAAGAGCAGGTGCTCAAGTAATCAAGGCTTTGGTTCCTCTTTCTGAAATGTTTGGTTATGTAACTCAATTACGTACTATTACATCTGGTAGAGCAACTTCAACAATGGAATTTGATCACTACGAACCAGCTCCAAAAGGAGTACAGGAAGAAGTGGTTGCTAAAGTTAAAGGCGCAAAAGCAAACGCATAGAAAGTTATAGGTTGTAAGTTTAAAGTTATAAGTGAAAACTTAGCGTACTTAATACTTACAACCTAATACTTAAAACTTTCAATAAAATAAACCCGCTTGCCGTTACAAATAGCTCTAACGGCGAAGCATAAAACAAAAACAATGAGCCAAAGAATCAGAATCAAATTAAAATCTTACGATTACAACTTGGTAGATAAATCTGCTGAGAAAATTGTAAAGACTGTTAAACCTACGGGTGCAGTAGTTAGTGGACCAATTCCTTTGCCAACGCAAAAGAAAATTTACACTGTATTACGTTCTCCACACGTTAACAAAAAAGCTAGAGAGCAATTTCAATTATGCTCTTACAAAAGATTATTAGACATTTACAGTGCTTCGGCTAAAACTGTTGATGCTTTAATGAAACTTGAATTGCCTTCAGGTGTTGAAGTTGAAATTAAAGTCTGATAGATTTTGAAATCTTTTAAAAGCCCTTTTCTATTTATTTAGGAAAGGGCTTTTTTTATTGAATTTTTAAGGATTATTTGTTGTTAATAAGTGCTTGATTAAGCCTCTATGCTTTGTGAAATTAATAAGACTTACTTTATCTTTAAGTACATTACACGGTGGGTCCCAATTTCGGGGATTTCAAAACGTTCGCTGATGTACTCGAAACCTAAACCTAAATAAAATTTGAAAGCTTTTTCACGGGCATTGCACCATAGGTAATTTACGTTTTGACCACGAAGATAAACGACAGCAAAATTTAATAGCCGGTTGCCATAACCTTTACTTTGGTAATTTTTTGCGGTTGCCATTCCTCTAAGTCGATAGCCAATTCCAGCAAAATCGTCTTTTGATTCTTGATGAAAGCTGGCAATGCAAATAACTTCATCATCAATTATATACCCTATATGAAAAGTGCTTTCGGCATCATCATTTTCCAAAACACAATCTTGTAAGGAAAGTTTGCCTTCTCTTAAAATTTCGTTTCGTAGCAGGAGAACGTCATCGGTGGTTAAAAACTTAATCATTTTGGCTTTTGATTTTTAAAACGAGGTCAACTAAACGGCTAGAGTAGCCAAATTCATTATCGTACCAACCTACTACTTTAATCATTCCGCCAACAATAGAGGTTAGCTTAGAGTCGAAGATACAGGAATGCGTATTGTTTATAATATCAACAGAAACAATTGGGTCTGTGGTATATTCTAAAATATTTTTGAGCTGATTGTCTGCAGCTTGTTTAAAAGCCTCGTTAATGTCGTTAACAGAGTTGGGCTGTTTTTTTAAGATACAGGTAAAATCTGTAAGGGAGCCGTTTAAAACCGGAACACGAATCCCTGCGCCACCTAAGTTTCCTTCTAAATGAGGGAAAATACTGGTGATTGCTTTTGCAGCACCAGTTGTAGTGGGAATAATGGAAGAAGAAGCTGCTCTTGCTCTTCTTAAATCTCGGTGAGGTGCATCATGTAGGTTTTGGTCACCAGTCATGGAGTGAACGGTAGTAATATATCCTTCCTTAATCCCCCAATTTTCATCTAAAACTTTCACCATTGCGGCAACGTTGTTAGTAGTACATGATGCGTTAGAAATGATTTTATTGTTCCAATCTATATCATTGTCATTTACCCCTAAAACAACTGTTGGGATGTCTTTATCTGATGCTGGTGCAGAAAGTAATACTTTTTTTGCACCAGCAGTTAGATGCTTACTTGCTGATTCCCTGTTTAAAAATTTGCCAGTACACTCTAAAACTAAATCAACTTTAAGTTGAGCCCAAGGAAGTTTATCCGGACTAGTTTCAGCTAAAACCTGTATGCTTTTTCCGTTTATAATTAAATGGTCTTTATCCCAAGATATTGTACCAACAAAATTTCCATGGACAGAATCGTATTTTAAAAGATGGGCAAGTGTTTCTGTATCAGAGAGGTCGTTTATAGCTACAACTTCAACAGATGTTTGTTGGCTAAGTAACCTAAAAACTGTTCTTCCAATTCTACCAAAGCCATTAATTGCAATCCTCATTTTTATAATTTTTTGCAATTTACCAAAAGCAATTTATAATGATAGGTTTTATGAAAATTGGCCTTTAATTAACTTTTCTTGCACTTTTAATTTATTATTTCTGAGCTTAACGAATCAGTTTTTTCTTTTTTCAGTTTTTAACGATGCTCAGTTTTGTTTTTTAATACGACTATTTATCAGTGACTTATTCTTTATTAAAATGATTTAGTATAGAGATGTGTTAGGTAAGAACTAATTTATGCAGAAGAATGTATGAATAGAACAAAAAAAAAGATATTTCATAGTAAAATCTCAACAATAGTTTTATTTTTGCATCATAATTAAAGATAAAGAAACTATGGTAAACGCAAACAACCCATCACACGTAAAACTTATTATAGTTGGTGTTTTTGTTACATTATTTGGTGTTTTCATCAAACAAGTAATTGATCATTCTTTTGTTGTTGATGTACTAGGTTGGGGTGTAACTTTTGTTGGTGCTGCAATTTCGATTGTAGGTGTAATGAGAATTTTGCAAGATTAAATTTTTTTAAAACATATAATTAAAGGCGTTACTTACAGTGACGCCTTTTTTGTTTTTACATCCTCAATTTTTTCTTTGATTTTGGGTATTTTACTTAGTGTTTCTTCATAAGCTAGCCAAAATATTTCTTCTGATTTTTTCACATCAAAAATACTGGTTTCTCCTAATCCTTTAGGCTCAATTAATACATCTATAAATTCACATTTTTGTTCTAAAGTGTGGTTTAGTGACAACAATGCCGCCCGTTCTACTGCATGCTTAATATTACGGATACTTGTAATGTTAGGTAAATGATTGCATGAGGAACCTATAATTACATCGCACTTATTTTGTAGCGGTTCAACCGGGAAGTTATTCATTACCCCGCCATCAATGTAAAGTTTTCCATCAATCATTATAGGACTAAAAACACCAGGGATACAACTTGATGCTAAAACTTTTCTAATTAACTCTCCTTCCGAAAAATAAACCAATCTACCTTCGTTAAAATTGGTTGCGGTAATTGTTAATGGGATTTTTAAATGCTCGAAGCTATTATGTGGGATATAGTCTTTTAATAATGAGAAAGCAGTTTCTAGGTTTAACAAAGCTGGTGCTCTAAAAGCGGGTCGCAGGTGACGTATAAATTTAATGTCGTTAAAAATATTTAAAGCTTCGTATGGGTCAACGTTATTTGCGTAAAGTGAACCAACAATTGCTCCTGCACTAGTTCCAGTGATGGTAGAGATTGTTATATCCTTATCTTTCAAGGCTTTTAGCACACCCAAATGGGCTATTCCTCTTATTCCTCCGCCACTTAAAACTATTCCTATTCTCATTGAAAATTATTATTTAAACTAAGTTATTTCTTTTGATTTGGGTGATATTTAGCTTTTCTTAAAATCAATTGCGCATCTTTCATCAACATCAAGGTATTTAAATCAACCTCTGGGTTGTTTTGCATATAGCTTTTTACAATTTGCCAGCCAATAAATAAACCAAGCTTTGGCGAAGAGTTGTTTTTTTCTCCTAAACCGGGTGTAAATGGTGCTTCTGCCAAATATTTTTGAATTTTCATATAATCTGTATTGTACAATAACTCCTGTTCTAAAAAGAACGCCCAAGTGTCAGATTCAAAATTATTAGCCCATTCCATCTGTTCTTTACTGTAACCAATTATAGTACTGTCAGCTAAGTTAGGTTGTACCGCTTTCATAAAATACAACAACTTTCCGTTGTAAACCATCTTAGCTAATAAGCTTTTATCATTCGCCAACTCCGGAAATAAATCTTCTCTTGTAATTACTTCTACTACCCGTGGCGTGATGTTTTCTGGTGTGAATCTTCTGCTTATATATCGCGGAATACTCTCCACCAAAGCCGGGTAAAATTTAGATTTATTTCCTAAAAACATATCTAAACCTATACCCACATAACCAACGCCGATAGGTGTTTGTACTTGGAAACCAGAAATATAGGTGATTAATTTAGGTGCTTTCCATTCGGGGTAATAATATTTGATATGCTTAAAGGCGTCAATTATCTTTGGTTTTTGTGCTTCAAAATCCGGGTAAACAGAATCAGTTTCATGCTGTAAATCTCTAAATGGCTTACCTGCTAAAACTTGCTCCAGCATATTTATATATTCAGTATTTTCTATACTTCCTAGGTTCAAAATCTTTTCAAAATAGTCTTTATAAAAAACCGGATATTTTTTTTGTAGCTCGGGAAGTTTTTCGCGGAGTTGACTAGGATTAATGGTCGATAGATCTTTATCAAAACTTTCAATTTTTACGTCCACCTCTATATTACTGGTGTCAATTTTAGCATCTTGACTACAAGAGCTAATAAACAGGTAGATTGCAAAAAAAAATGTAATTTTGGTGAGATTATTAAATTTCATTTGAACAAATTATAAATACAAACCGAAGTTATGAAAAAGTTACTACTAGCAATCATTTTTGCAATGAGCACTACAATGCTATTTGCACAAGACACTTACAAAGGATTTAAGCTTGGAATAACTGCCCACCCAAATTTTGGATGGATAAAGTCGGAGGATAGTGGGATAAAATCAAATGGGCTAAGAGCGGGCTTCAGCTATGGCTTAGTTGGTGATTTTTATTTTGCTGATAATTATGCTTTTTCAACAGGTTTACAATTAACCACTATTAACGGGCAAACAGAAAGTGAATTGCCAGTAAATAAAGATGAACAACGTATTTATAAACTGCAATATCTTGAAGTTCCTGCAAAAGTGAAACTAGTTACTAGTGATATGAACGGCTTAAGGTTTTATGGAGAGTTTGGTTTAGGAAATGCTTTTAACGTAAGTGCAAAGCAGGAAACAAAAGTAGGAAGTGAGCCAGCAACTGAAGATGACGACATTGCTTTTTATAGAGCATCTTTAATTATTGGAGGCGGTACCCAGTTTTATATAGGTGATAAGACTGCTGTAGATGTTGGCTTGTCTTTTAACAATGGCTTTACTGATATTAAAAGAGGTACCGGAACTCTTAAAAGTTCTTATTTAGGTTTGAACTTGGCGGTTTACTTTTAGGTCATATCTAAAACAATATTTTTTTATGAAGATTGCTTTAGCGCAGTTAAACTATCATATTGGGAATTTTGAAGCCAATACAAAAAAAATAATTGACACCTTAAAAGCTCAAGAAGCGGAAGGGGCTGATATTGTGGTTTTTTCGGAACTCTGCATTTCAGGATACCCGCCGAGAGACTTTTTGGAGTACCCAGAATTTATAGAACTTTGTGAGGAAGCTGCTCAAGAAGTTGCTAAAGCCTGTGGTAATATTGCTTGTATTTTGGGTTTGCCTATACATAACCCAATAATTGAAGGTAAAGATCTTTACAATGCTGCTTATTTTATTGCGGATGGAAAAGTGCAACAAGTAATAAAAAAAGCGTTGCTACCTACGTATGATGTTTTTGATGAATACAGGTACTTTGAGCCTGCTCATGAGTTTAAATGTGTTGATTATAAAGGACATAAAATTGCTGTAACTATTTGTGAAGATTTGTGGAATTTAGGAGATAACCCACTTTATAAGACTTGCCCAATGGACGAGTTGATTAAGGAATCTCCAGATTTTATGATCAATATTGCGGCTTCTCCGTTTTCTTATAATCATGATGAAGAACGCATTTTCTTGCTTTCGCAGAACTGCAGGAAATACAATTTACCAATGTTTTACGTAAACCACGTTGGTGCACAAACAGAATTAATTTTTGATGGTGGCTCGTTAGTTTTTGATAAAGCAGGTGATATTATTGCAGAACTTAATTCTTTTGAAGAAGATATTCAGGTTTTTAATGTGGAACAAGTACAAAGTTCTATTGTACTCAATAAAAATATAGAAAGAGCATCAAACACAGAACAGGTTTACCAAGCCTTAGTTTTAGGGATTAAGGATTATTTTAGAAAGTCTGGGTTTACAAAAGCTACTTTAGGTTTATCTGGCGGTATAGACTCTGCGGTGGTTTGCGCTTTGGCTTGTGAAGCTTTAGGTGCTGAGAATGTGTTGGGCGTTCTAATGCCGTCTAAATACTCATCAGACCACTCTGTTAATGATGCAGAAGCTTTAGCTAAGAACTTAGGCTGTAAAAGTACCGTCATCTCCATAGAAACAGTAGCTGATGCTTTTGATGAAACATTAAAAAAAGAATTTTCAGGTTTAGAACCTAACCTTGCAGAAGAAAACATCCAAGCCCGCTCTCGTGGGGTAATTATGATGGCGATGTCTAATAAATTTGGATATATTTTGTTGAATACTTCAAATAAAAGTGAAGGAGCTGTTGGTTATGGGACGCTTTACGGTGATATGTGTGGTGCAATTTCGGTAATTGGCGATTGTTATAAAACACAGGTTTACCAGCTAGCAGAATACATTAATAGAGACAAAGAAATTATCCCGGTAAATACCATTACTAAGGCACCATCTGCTGAGCTAAGACCAGATCAAAAAGACTCTGATTCTTTACCAGATTACGATACTTTAGACAAAGTTTTGTTTGAGTATATAGAGATGAGGAAAAGTTCGAAACAAATAATAAATGACGGTTTTGATGAAGCTTTGGTAAATAGGATTTTAAAAATGGTAAACAGAGCCGAATTTAAACGTTACCAAACACCACCAATCTTAAGGATTTCTCCTAAAGCATTTGGTATGGGGCGTAGAATGCCAATTGTAGGTAAATATCTTTCATAGTTTATTTATTAATTGTAGGTTTTATTTAAAATAGCTAAAAAATTGGTTTGTTTATTGTATTAGTAACGGTATAAACTACTATTACTATGAAAACAAAACATACTTTTCCATTAAAAAGATCTGCAGATTATCGCTTTAATCTTTACGCCATTTTTTTAGGCGGATTATTGATTGCAATTTTAATTAACTCTTGCGGATAATTGAAAGTCAAGACTTTTGGTTTTTTGGCAAAAAGCTTTGAAACTTTAAATAGCTAGTATCGGTTTTTGCCTTTACTTATACCAAACATTGGTTAATTCTAACCTTTGCACTGTCCTTAATTCTTTTATAAAAACAAAGCCCCTTCAAAATTTCTTTTGAAAGGGCTAATGTCAAGAATTGTTATCCTTAAAAGGTGAATCTAAATCCGAAACCAAATCTTCCGGCTTCGAATCCGCTATTGTCACCAATGTAAGCTGTTGGTCTCCAATCAAAACTCATTGCTATTGGAGCACTTGGGATTTTAAAATCCATACCTACTTGTGGCATTAATAGAAACTGTGTATTGTTGTTTCCATAATATTTTTTGTCGTAAATATTTAAACCAGGACCACCACCAATGTACCAATTTAAACCCTCTGCACCGTTAATGCTTTGATGGTATTGATAAAATGCTTGAATCCTAGTAGTATGATTTCCGAATAATAGTTCTGTCTGTATTGCAGAGTTTCCGTTAAAAAAATGTTTAAAAGAAGGACCAACTAAAGTTTGACCGTCTCCAAAATCCAGACCTAAACCGATACTGTTTTTGTAAGATGATTGCGCCATCGCACCTAAAGAAAATGATAAAGCTGCAAATGTTAATAGGAGTATTTTTTTCATTATAATGATTGTTTGATTTATACCTGAATAGCTAAATTGATGCCAGTATAATATCTGGAAATAAAAAACAAACGTTTTACTAAGTGTTGGAGTTCTTGAAAATATAAAAAGGCGATATTCCATGTTGAAATATCGCCTTTTAAGTGTTGAAATGGTTTTTTTATAGGTTTCCCATAATAGAATGGCCCATTCTATCGCGTTTTGCTTTTAAGTAAAGCTCATTATGTTCATTAGAATCTATTTCTATAGCCACGTTTTCTACAACTTCCAATCCGTAACCTACTAAACCTGCCCTTTTTGTAGGATTGTTAGACATTAGGCGCATTTTTCTGACGCCTAGACTTCTTAAAATTTGCGCACCCACACCATAATCCCGTTCATCCATTTTAAAGCCTAAAGCTAAATTGGCATCAACTGTATCCATGCCGTTTTCTTGTAGGTTATAAGCCTTTAATTTATTGATTAAGCCAATTCCACGACCTTCTTGATTCATGTATATGATCAGACCTTTTCCTTCTTTCTGAATCATTTCCATGGATTTATGTAACTGTGGGCCACAATCGCATCGGCATGACCCAAAAATATCACCAGTTACACATGAACTATGCACTCTAACTAAAACAGCTTCGTCTTCTTCCCACTCTCCTTTAATTAGTGCAATGTGGTTTTCTTGTGTATTAATCTGTGTATATGCCGCCATTTCAAAATCGCCCCACTCTGTTGGGAGCTTAATAGAAACTTCTTTTTTAATTAAGGATTCAGTTTTTAGTCTGTACGATATTAAATCTTCAATAGAAACGATTTTCATATCCAACTCCTTAGCTAGTGCCAAAAGCTCTGGTAAGCGAGCCATTTCACCATCTTTGGTCATAATCTCACAGATTACACCAGCAGGCTCTAAACCTGCTAATACTGGCAGGTCAATTGCTGCTTCGGTGTGTCCTGCTCTTCTTAATACGCCACCGCTTTTTGCTATTAATGGAAAAATATGTCCAGGACGTCCTAAATCTTCTGGTTTTGTAGCAGGATCAATTAAGGAAAGAATAGTTTTAGAGCGGTCAGATGCTGAAATGCCAGTAGTGCAACCGTTTCCAATTAAATCTATTGAAACTGTAAAGTTTGTTTCGTGTACAGCGGTATTATTACCAACCATTAAGCCAAGCTCTAGCTCGCTACATCTTTGTTGAGTTAAAGGAGCGCAAATTAGCCCTCTACCGTGGGTAGCCATAAAGTTGACTACTTCAGGAGTCGCCATACTGGCTGCTGCTAAAAAGTCGCCTTCGTTTTCTCGGTCTTGGTCGTCAACAACAATGATGATTTTTCCTGCCTTTATATCTTCAATTGCTTCTTCTATTGTGTTTAGCATAATAATTAATGTTGCCCTAAAGTTTGGTTATGGATTAATCTGATTTTAAAAGCCATATTTTAAGCCCAATTAACTTGTGAGGGAATAATAAACAAATTTAACTAAAATATTGGCTTGCTTAGGTGGAGTAAGCTTTTTAGTTGAAATGAACTATAAAAATTACAGTGATATTAGACGTTAGGTATAAGAATTGAAATTCAATTAAACGTTGAGTTGATTTTATGCTTTAGACTTCTTCCGGAAAAACTTTTTATAAAGGTTTTTATAAACGTCTACATCAAACAAAGCCGAATCAATTGTAGCTTTATAGGTTAAAAACATCCCTACAGGCGTAAGTATTAATATTGCAGACCACATTCCTAAGATTGGATCCATGTTGCCCACCTTAACAGATTTCTCTCCCACGGTGCTAATAATATGGTAGATAAGGAAAAACAGTACAGAAACTACTACGGGTAAACCTAAGCCTCCTTTTCTGATAATTGCACCCAAGGGTGCACCAATAAAAAATAACACCAAGCAAGAGACGGCTAATGTGAATTTACGGTTATACTCTATGATATATCTCCTGATGACGTTTTTGTTGTCTTTTGTGTTGGTTATAGTAGGGCGTAAGGATTCTTTTAGCATTCTTACATTATCAATTGCGACGGAGAGTATAGCTCCTTTTTTTGTTGAATCGATATTTGCAAAAACGCCTTGCTTTTTGAAATTAAGTCCTTTATATGGGGTGGAGGATTTGTAATTCTGAGTAGCGTAATATAATTTATGATAAGGCCTTATGTTTTTAAAAACATCGTTTTTCAAACTGTCGTTTAACCTAGATACAGAATCTTTATAAAGGTTGAGTTGCTTGATATTAAGCATTTGATAGTTTCCTTTAAAAAGATCCTCGTTTTCTCTTTTAAATTGAAAACTAGATAAATCAAATTTTTGCTCAGTTTCTTTAAACCTTAACCTGGTGAGTTGTTGACGAGGGTTATAGCTGGTTTTTCCCTGGGCTTCCTCGTACCTAACGCCATCTTTTAAGCGCAAAACTAAGTAGTTTCCATCTTCAGTTTTAAACATTTCACCTTCTTTGGCCATTAAAATATTGGTGTTTCCCTGTCCTTTAGACTGATCGTAAATAACAATGTCTTTAAGTATCTGGCCATCCTTTTCTTTTTTCTCAACACGTATAGAGTAGCCCGGTATACTATTATTAAAAACCCCTTCTTTAATCAAAAAAGAAGCTTTTTGCTCTCTTACATCGTATAGTAAAGATCCCATTTTAAGGTTGGCCACGGGCAACATATAATCTGAGAACAGGAAAGCTCCGATTCCTAAAAAAGTAATTAGTATAAAAAGTGGAGCCATTGCCTTCTGTAAAGAGATTCCAGCAGATTTAATAGCAACTAACTCGTAGTTTTCACCGAGGTTGCCAAAAGTCATAATAGAAGAAAGTAATATTGCCAAAGGGAGCGCCATGGCAACATTGGTGGCCGCTGCGTAGAACAGCAACTTTAAAATCACGTACCATTCAAAGCCTTTTCCAATTAAATCATCAATGTATTTAAATAGAAAAAGCATCAATAGCAGAAACATCACTATGAAAAAAGTGACAATAAAAGGCTTAATGAATGCTTTTAATACAAGCAGGTGTATTTTTTTCACGCTACAAAAATAGCAAAAAATTATGCGCCAATCACACTGAGTAAGGTGTCAACTTGAATATCCCAAATTGCTTGACGTTCTTTTAGGTTTTCTGGAAGCGCAAAATCCGTTATTACTAAAGCTACATCATTGGTAAGCTCGTCTTTAATAACTTCCAGCTCAAAATAAGTGTAGGGTTCATCATCAAGCCAATGAAACTTAATGGATTTGTTTTCCTTGTAGGATAGGAGTTTGGCTTTTTGCACTTCTCCATCGTCCCAACTAAAGGTGTAAACTTGGTCGCTAGTTTTTACATTGTCGGCAAACCACTCAGATAAACCATTTGATTCGCTAATGAAGCTATAAAGAATTTTAGCTGATGATCTAATCTCGTACTCCAGTGTATATTTTACTTTTTCGCTCATGGATAATTTTACTAATAAAGTGGGGTAAAAACAATAGTTTAATTTTTTTTTAATTTCTTTTCTAAAGGAAAGGAATTTCCTCTATATTTGCAACTCAAATTTCAGGCCGTTTAAATGGCTAAGAGAATTAATTATCAGCTAACAGCTGAACGTATTTTTTAATTTTAGGAAGAATTTGAGAATATGATTAAGCCCGGCGGGGTAGCTCAGATGGTTAGAGCGCAGGATTCATAACCCTGAGGTCGGCAGTTCGATCCTGCTCCCCGCTACTTGGAAGAAAAAGCCACCTGAAAAGGTGGCTTTTTTTGTGGAGTAAATCCTTGACCGCAGGGTTCATAACCCCGTGGTCAGGGGGGTAAAAAAGCAATGTTTTTGTTCCCTAATGGAGTAGAAATAAAAAAAGATACAGTCCAAAAGTCTGTTAAAATGCCCAAATTATTAATTTAGGCATTAATGAGTTCAAAGTCTAGTACTTCCATTTCCCCACAAAAACCCGTAAATTAGCAAACTATGGAAGTTAAGATATTTGGAATCCCTAATTGTGGGTCTATTAAAAAAGCCAAAACATTTTTTGAAGAAAAGGGTATTGCTTACCAGTTTCATGATTATAAAAAACTTGGAATTGATGAAGATCACTTACAAAAATGGTCTAAAGAGTTTGGTTGGGGAAAAGTATTAAACAGAAAAGGATTGACTTGGCGCAATTTGGATGAAACTTTAAAGCATGAAGTTGATAACGAAGACGCAGCCATTAAATTAATGAAAGATAATACCAGCACCATTAAAAGACCCGTTATAGAATCTAGCAAAGGTAATACCATCGGTTTTGATGAGGAAACCTATGAGAACCTGTTTTTATAATAGGTAATATTTGCGTTAAAAAATGTTAAGCGTTTGCTAATTAAAACTTATTGACGGATTATTGTAGTGATGAAAAAGGTTGTTCTCTTGTTATTTGTGCTGTTTCCATTTGCTTTAAAAGCGCAGATGACTATTTTGGGTACTGCTTATGATGCTGATACG
Organism: Pelobium sp.; assembly: GCA_037968815.1. Lineage (GTDB taxonomy): Bacteria > Bacteroidota > Bacteroidia > Sphingobacteriales > Sphingobacteriaceae > Pseudopedobacter. Next base: position 248,011 of record JBBKWF010000018.1, read on the forward strand.
AGAAGCAAACTCAAACTAGTATTTGTAAACAACTTAACTCAAAGAGAGGTTGACCATACTGGGCAAAAAGGAGATTTTAAAGTTCAGGCCGATTTAGGGGACTTAATTGTGTTTACCTGCCCAGGTTATGAAAGTGATACCTTGATTTTACAAAACCTGAGCCCTAAAATAGTTATGATGCGCCCTAGTTTAATTTTACTGGATGAGGTAATTGTATACGCAAAAGCTAACAAACCAGAAGACTTAAAGGTTGCTTATTCATCGGCATACTCTTATGCTACCACAAATGTTTTTTCTTTAGATGGTAATGTGAGTTTGGTAAATGCTTTCAGTAAACAGTCCAAACAAAAGCGAGCTTTTCAAAGGTTTATGGATACAGAGCTTGATGAAAAACTGATAGATCAAAAATTTAATAAGCCTTTAGTTACACAGCTCACTAAAATAAGAGGTCAACTTTTAGAGGATTTTATGTCGTACTATCGTCCAACTTATTCCCAAGTATCGGCAATGAGCGATGTTGAACTGAGAACATACATTGTGAACTCGTATAACGCTTATATTAAACTACCGGCGGAACAACGTATATACCCAAACCTTCCGAAAACATCTTTTAGCGGTAATTTTTAGTAACATTCACGTTAAAGTTGGCGAATCTCACAAAATAGAATTATTTTAAACCTCCTTTAAAATACATCATGAATAAAATTAAATTACTGCTCTGCTCAGTTTTATTAACTTGTAGCGCTGCCTTTGCCCAACAAAATGCTAACTCTAGCAATACTGGGAATTATAGTTATACTGAAGCCTTTGCTCCATTTTTTTATCAGCAAAATGGAAATAGCTATCGTAGCGCAAGCGGACAACCGGGCGAAGCTTATTGGCAAAACAGAGCAGACTACAAGCTTACCGTTAGTTTAAACGATAAAGAGAACAAAACTACAGCAACAGAAGTTTTAACCTACACCAATAACAGTCCGGATGAGCTTTCTTTTATTTGGATGAATTTAGATCAAAATCTTTTTAAAGACGATTCAAGAGGAAACGCAATCATTCCACCAAGCGGAAGCAGAAATGGGAGTAGAGGGCAAAAGTTTAACGGCGGTCATGAATTAAGCATGGTTAAACTTTTAAGTATTAACGGAAAGTCAACAAACGTTGATTTAAAGTATATGATTAACGATACTCGTTTGCAACTGTTTCTACCAGAAAACTTGAAAGCCGGTGGAAGTTCTTTGAAACTACAGATAGACTTTTCTTTTATTTCGCCAGAATACGGGTCTGATAGGATGGGAGTGTTGCAAACCAAAAATGGAAAGATATTTACCATGGCACAGTGGTATCCGCGTATGTGTGTTTACGATGAAGTGAGCGGATGGAATACCACCCCTTATACCGGTCCAAGTGAGTTTTATTTGGATTATGGTGATTTTGATATTTCTATTACTGCGCCAAGTAACCACATTGTAGTTTGTGCAGGAGAACTACAAAACCCTGATGAAGTTTATACAGCAACGCAAGTTAAACGTTGGAAAGAAGCTAGCAATAGTGATGAAACCGTATTTATTAGATCGGCTAAAGAGGTTAAAGATGCAGACTCTCGCCCTAAAGGTAAAGCTGAACTTACTTGGCATTTTAAATTGCAAAATTCAAGAGATATAGCTTGGGCTTCGTCGCCAGCATTTATTATTGATGCTGCAAAAATGAATTTTCCTAGTGGTAAACCATCTATGGCTATTTCTGCTTATCCGGTTGAAAGCGCAGGTACAAATGCTTGGGGCAGATCAACAGAATACGTAAAAAAATCTAATGAGTTTAACTCTGCAAAATGGTACGAATATACTTACCCAACGGCAATAAATGTTGCGGCAAATGTGGGTGGTATGGAGTATCCTGGTATAGTTTTTTGCAATTGGAAATCTACTAAAGCTAGGTTGTGGGGTGTTACAGACCATGAGTTTGGACATAACTGGTTCCCGATGATTGTGGGGTCTAACGAAAGATTATATGGATGGATGGATGAAGGACTTAATAGTTTTTTAAATACCCTCACCAGTAATGATTTCAATAATGGTGAATATAGAAAAGCACCATCAGATATGCACCAATTGGCAAAATACTATACAAATCCTTTATTTGAACCCATAATGACGAGTCCGGATAATATGAAGGAAGCGCATATTGGGACATTGTGTTACCGTAAACCAAGCGCAGGGTTACAAGTTTTACGGGAGCAAATCTTAGGTAAAGAGCGTTTTGATTTAGCCTTTAAAACTTATATTGAACGTTGGGCATTTAAACACCCCACGCCTACAGATTTTTTTAGAACGATGGAAAACGTAGCTGGAGAGGATTTAAGATGGTTTTGGAGAGGTTGGTTTGTGAACAACTGGCGAGCAGATATTGCGGTGGATAACGTAACTTATGTTAAAGATAATCCAAAAAACGGGGCTTTAATTACGCTTTCTTGTTTAGAGAAAATGCCTTTACCTGTTATTTTAAAGGTAGAAACGGTAAGTGGTAAAACGGAAACTATTAAGTTGCCAGTAGAGATTTGGGCCAGAAATACAAGTTGGACATTTAGTTACCCTTCTACTGAAGAGATAAAATCAGTTGCTTTTGACCCAGAGCATGTTTTACCAGATGTAAATTCTGAAAACGATACTTGGACTGCAACTAGGTAAAACGAGTAATAGCAAATGAAATTTAGACTTATTGTTTCTCTAGTTATTGGGAGAAATAGTAAGTCTTTTTTTGTGGGAAATGATTGTTAGAGTTAATGGCTAGTCAGAGTTCAACGATTCATTCACACAAATATTAAATGGGATCAAAAACTTACTAAGTTACTCCTCTTTTTTTGGAGGATAAACAATTGGAGATTGGCGGGTTTTCGAACGGTTTTCTGATTCTTCTTTTTCTTCGTCTTCGGTTTTCTTTTTTGCTTTGCCAAAAGTGTTTTGCAAAAACTCTTTAAAAGTATCGTACTCTTGAACGTACACCAAACCCACGCCGTTGGAGTAAATATCACTATTGAGGTTAAAGAAGTCTCGGTTACTTGGTCGGTTGAAGATTTTACCCACTAAACTACCATCTTTTTTAATATCGTAAGTCATTTGGGCATCGCGAGTTAAATCGTTAAAAGACGAATTGAAAACGTTATTATTAAAATAATCGTTGTTGTAATTGTTGTTCACAAAGTTGCCTTGCACCTTTAATCGATTATTAAAAAAACTATAACCAATACCAAACTCGCTTAAAGAACGCAAATTAAAATCAAGGTTTTTAACTCCTAAAGTTTGCGATACAATATTTTGTAATTTGCTAAAACCTAACTCTAAACCAGAACCAATTAGTGTTTGATTATCAATGCCAATTCCTGCGCTTGAGTTGCCATTAAAGCTGTTACGTACTACCAAATTGATTACTTGCTGTGCTTCGTTGTCCTTGTCGTCCAAATAACCTTGTAACTCAGTTTTATAACCCGAATTGTTTGGGAAGTTTAAATTAAAGTCAATCTGAGGATTTAATAAAGAACCCTTTAGTAACATTTCTGCCTCAGCAAGTACACGTAAGTTTTGGTCTTTATCAGGTAAGGTACGTCCAGCGGCGGTATATAATGGCGATAAAGAAGCTCTTGTGGTGTAACTAGCATTCAGGTTGATATCAGCATCAGTTGGGTCACCTGTCCATCTGATAGTTCCACCTTTTTTAATGTCGAATGTTTTATCAATCAGGTTATTTGCCGTAAAGTCAAACTGTCCAGCATCAATAATATAGTCACCTTTCATTTCAAAATCGCCTAAGCTGGTGATTTTAAGGTTGAGCTGTGCGGTTCCTCGTCCATTTAAATTACCTACTTCCGTCAGTATGTTTGCATTAGTACCTTCATCAACAGTAAGGTCAAACTCCATGGTAATACCATTGAAATAGTTAACAGCTTGCTTTTTATTTAAGGTTGAATCTTTAGCAACATAAGTGATGAAATCATCTGAACTAACTGTAGAAGCGCCATTTAAAGGGATGGTGAACTCTGTGTTTTCGCCTGTTTTTGCCTTAATGGTAATTTTCATTGCATCAGTAGGGCCGTCAAAAGTAAATTTACCAGAGGCAAATGCTTTTCCGTAATAAAGCGGATTGTCTTTTGCCGTGGTGTTTAGTGCCATAAAGTTAGTGGCATTTATTTCGGCGTTGATGATTGGGTTTTCTGGTTTACGTAAATCAACAGTGCCATTTGCTATAGCGGTGTTGCCGTTTATGTCAGTTAATTTAAGTCTGTTAATTTGTATTACACTATTTTTTAAGCTAACCTTATGCGTAAAAGTGTAAGCAGTTTTTAAGTAATTAACGGTAACGCCCGTATTAAAAAAGTCGACCGTACCGTCAATTTTAGGGTTGTTAAACCTGCCTGTAACCGTTAAATCAGAGCTTATCTGACCTTTTAAATTAGAAACCAAATTCTTTACAAAAGGTTCTACAATTACCAATTCTGTTTTGTCTAATGCAACGTTTAAATTAAGGTTGTCTGTTTCGCTTTTGATATCAATGTTACCTTTAACATCCATAGTTTTAGCATCTCGCTTAAAAATAGTGGCATCCACATCAATTTTATTAGACGCGTTATTGTAAACAGCCTTTGTTTTTAAATTACCAATGGTGGTATTGTTGTATTTTAGGGTGTCAATAGATAAATCTGATTTTAAGTTTGGAGTACCTAAAATGCCATAAAGGTTTGCGGTGCCATTTATGGTGCCACCCAAGTCAACACCGTAGGCTTTAGTTATTTGGCTTAAGGATGCCATTTTAAAGTTTTTGATAACAATCTCTAACCCATCTTCCTCTTTTTTAGAAATAGCTCCGTTAATGGCAATCAATTGGTTATTACTGCTGAGCTCGAAATTATCAATCAAAGTGCGGGAATCCTCAAATTTAATTTTTACTTGATCCTGTATCTTCCAAATCTGGTTATCAATAATTACATCTGACGGTAACAAGCTTAATTGCGCTAGGGTATCAGTTCCAAATTTCACTAAACCGTATAAATCCAGCTGATTAACAGCGTCTTTGTCAGACAGCTTTACGTTGAATGAAAGGCTATCATTCTTTAGCGTGTTTTGGATAATAATGTTCTGTACAAAAGCCCCGTTTTCAGAAAATTGCACTTTATCCATAGACACAATGGCCTCCAAAGATTTGTTATTGGTGTTTTGGTCAAAAATGATATTGCTAAATGTGATATCGTTGTACGTTAATGTTTTAACAAAACCACTTAGCGTAACGGTGTCTTTGCTTGAATTGAATTTGCCGTAAAACGCCCCCCTTTCTGGGATTTTTAATTCTGGGATGAACAAACTTGAAAGGTAATCGAAGTTTTTTAAATCGACCCGGAATTCAAAGTTTTGATTTTTTGGGGTTACAATAGCAGTTTTATATGATGGGATATATTTTTTTACAATGGTTTTAAAGGCTGATGGTAAGGTGTTTAAGTCGTATTCTCCTTTAATTCTGGCATCTCCAATGTTTGAGGTAAGCGCCAATAAACGGTTTGTGCCTACACCTTCGGCTATTAACTTTACAGAGTCTACAATTATAGATTTTTCTGTATTGGTTAGGCGTAAACTTTTAACGTTAAACTGCCCTTGTATATCAGCTAAACTATTGCCTTTAAAGTCAGTATAAACATCAGCATCAATAGAAACAGTATCTTTTCCAAAGTTTAGTTTATGGAGGTTCGCTTGATTTACTTGGGCAATAAAATTAAATTCGGGTAGCTTTGGGTTAAGGTTTGCTTTTCCGTCAAAGTTGAGTTTTATGTTTTTATCGTTGATGCTGAGTTCACCATCAAATACTTGTTTATTGATACTTCCGTTTACCGCTATATTCCTGTAACTGTAATTGTTAAATTCAAAATAAGTAGCCTTTGCATCTAGTTTTTCTACAAGGTTGTTTAGCTCAAAACCACGTCCGTTAACATTAGCTATAAAAGAAGTTCTTTTAATGGATGATTCTTCAATTAATTCTCCCAGATTAAAATCAATTGCTTGCACTTTACCGCTATAAGAAGGGATTTTGTTAGGGTTGATTTTCATGTGAACATCCGATTTTATTTGCCCTAGCTTGGTTTTAAAATCACCATAAGCAATAAAATCATTAAAAAAACCTGTAAACTGACCTTTAAAATTGATGTTACCAAATTTGTTAATCACAGCTGGCAACACATTCCGTTTATTCCCGGTTAGGCGTTCGATAATGTAGTCAACATCTGCTTTGTTAGAGTAAATCTGCTTAAAGTTCAAATCCATAAAAATGTTTTCGGGCAAACCTCTTACCTCAAAATCACCTTTTATGTAAGTGGTTTTGCCTGCTTTTATCAGCAAATCTTTAGCTTTTAGGTTATTTACTTTTCCTTTTATGGTGCCCGTAACATTTATAGGCAAGGTCATATAATTAATCTGAGGTGCAAAAAAAGCGATGTCTTTGGCGTGTATTTTGGCATTTTTAAAATGCCCCTCCATAGTTACTTTGTTGATCACATCATCAAAATCTACATAACTTTTAAACTTTATGCTAAAATAATCTCGGACAGAAGAATTAGGCGTTTTAAGATAAAGCTGTTCTAAAACAATACGGTCAGTAGCAATAGTAGCATCTGCCGTTAAATTATCCAATACAAAACCGCTCCCTTCTTTAAAAGTTAGCTTATTAATTTGGGCTTTTAACAGGTAATCTTTGGTGTTGATGTTTTTTAAATCGGTACTTAAATTGGTGATATGTACATCGTCGTAGTTTATCCCATTAATTATGGTGTCTTTTTTACGATAGTTTTTGTACTTAAAATCTAGGTTTTTAATAGTTGCACTATTTAACACAAAATCAAAAGGTTTCTTTTTAACGGTATCTACCACACCACTATTAAAGTAACTGATGATAAAAGAGAGGTTAGTACTGCTATCTTTATAACTCTTTAAATGAAATGTGCTGTTATCCAGCTCAATATTGTTTAAAGTGATTTTACGTTCGCGAAAGGGCGCAAAATAACCAATGTCTACCGTAAGTTTTGGGGCGTTTAGTAAAGTGTCTTTCTCTAAATCGGCAATAAAAAGACCTTCTAACACTAAAGATTTAAAAGGTTTTAGGTATAAACTTTTAATTTTTACGGTAGTATTAAGCTCTGATGATAGAAAATTGGCCGCTTTTTTTGCGCTCCAAGTTTGTACCGGCTTAAATTGAAAAGAAAAAATAACACCCGCCAACAATAATATGATGACAACAAGGGTGTAAAGCGTTATTTTGAATACTTTTTTAATATTTTTGTGTTTTTATAAATAAAACTCTTTTTTGTGTCAATTATTCTCGGGATTGAATCCTCATGTGATGAAACATCTGCCTCTGTATGTATAGACGGTAAAATAGTGTCTAATATTATAGCTAACCAAACTATACACGAACTTTATGGAGGCGTTGTGCCCGAATTAGCTTCGCGTGTACACCAGCAAAATATTGTGCCGGCCGTTCATCAGGCTATTACCGATGCGAAAATACATAAAAAACAGATAGATGCAGTGGCTTTTACTCGCGGTCCTGGCTTACTAGGATCGCTGTTAGTGGGCACCTGCTTTTCTAAGGCTTTTGCTTTAGCAAATAACATTCCGTTAATTGAGGTTAACCATATGCAGGCGCATATTTTAGCACATTTTATTGATGATCCTAAACCTACATTTCCGTTTTTATGCTTAACCGTTTCTGGTGGGCATACACAAATAGTTTTGGTGAAAAATTATTTTGAGATGGAAGTAGTGGGGCAAACCTTAGATGACGCCGCCGGCGAGGCTTTTGATAAAACTGCTAAAATTTTGGGACTGCCTTATCCTGGCGGACCTTTGGTTGATAAAAATGCAAAGCTAGGCGACCCAAATAAGTATAAATTTACCGAGCCTCAGATACCCGAACTTAATTTTAGTTTTAGCGGATTAAAAACTGCGATACTTTATTTTGTGAGAGATAATGTGAAAATTAATCCTGATTTTTTGCAGGAGAATATGAACGATATTTGTGCTTCGGTACAAAGCAGGATTGTATCGATTTTACTAAATAAACTTAAAAAAGCGACAGTTCAATACAAAATAAAAGACGTTGCTATTGCTGGTGGAGTTTCGGCTAATTCGGGTCTAAGGGATGGTTTAAATGCAATGGCAGAAAAAGAGGGATGGAATGTTTTTATCCCTAAGTTTGAATATTGTACAGATAATGCGGCGATGATTGCTGTGGCAGGTTATTATAAGTATCTAGCGAAGGATTTTGTTGGGCAGGATGTAGCACCATTGGCGAGGATGCCGTTTTAATATTTATTTTCGGTTTTACCGGAAGATTTTTTTTAGAGATGAAATATTTGATTGTAGGGTTAGGGAATATAGGTTCGGAATATGCGGATACCCGCCATAATATTGGTTTTATGGTTTTGGATGAACTAGCTAAAGAAGCAGGCGCAAGTTTTTCGAATATAAAACTGGCTTATTATACCGAGGTTAGTCATAAAGGAAGAACTTTGTGTTTAATAAAACCTACCACTTACATGAATTTGAGTGGTAAAGCTGTTCGCCATTATATGCAGGAGCTTAAAATCCCGATTGAAAACGTATTGATTGTGGTCGATGACTTAGCTATTCCTTTCGGGTCTGTACGTATAAAGCCAAAAGGTAGTGCTGCCGGGCATAATGGTTTAAAAAGTATTGAAGGTTTGTTAGGTTCTAATGAATATCCTCGGTTACGATTCGGTGTAAGTGATAATTTTCCAAAAGGCAGACAGGTTGATTATGTACTAAGCGGTTTTGATAAGGAAGAAATACCCGAACTGCCTGCGTTAATTGATAAGTCAATTGCCATGATTAAAGCTTTTACCACCATTGGGATTGAGTTAACGATGACTAATTTTAATAAGAAGTAGGGCGGAGAGTCGAGTCAGAGACTCTTTTCTATTATTGAATCCGTAGAGACGCTTCGCTTAACTCTCCGGACAGTGAACTTGGGTTTTGGTGAATCATCACCAAAATATAGATATATATTGAGCAATTTATTACGAATTTTTTTGCTTCAAAACTTTTCCTCTTGGCTCATCACTTTCATGCAATACAATTTCTGAATGTAGAAACTCCGCTGCTTCTGCCGAATCTTTCACTTTGGTAGCACTACGTCCTAACATTTCTGCTTCAAAATCATTCAAGACACTTTTTCTTAATCCTGCTTCTCTCCAATTAGATAATGGTCTGCACTCTTTGGCAATTTGCCGAGCCAGTGCCAATGCATCTAGCAATGCCTGATTTGCACCTTGTCCTTTAAACGGACTCATTGGGTGAGCGGCATCTCCAATCAAAGTCACCAAGCCACTTTTTGCTATTAATTCTGGTGCTATTAACTCTCGGTCATAAACGGGATAACCGGAAATTTGGGTTTCTGAAGTCGCTATCAAAATTTGCGGAATAGGATGGTGCCATTGCGTTCTACGGCAGGCTTCTTCTTTAAGCGCTTTAGCCCCTAGGGCACTTAATTTTTTTGCCTCATTTTCTGGCATTGGGAAACTGAGTTGCCACATGATTGCATCTGCTGAGTAAGGCATCATGTAAATCCTTTCATTACCATTTGCGGTTTGAAACACCGTGGCCGAGTCTAGCAAGTCACTTTCAATATCTTTTAGTGCCTCTAAGGGACAAATGCCCAAAATCACTATACAACCCAAGTAGCGTAAAGGGGTAATTTCTTCGCCAATAAGTAAGTTGCGCACTGCACTACGAATACCATCTGCGCCAACTACAAGGTTTGTTTTGGTCGTTTTTATTTCGCCGTTTACTTGAAAATTAAGCTCAACATCGTCATCATATTCTTTAAAACCGACCAATTGATGTCCCCATTGTACATCATTGCTATTTAGTTGCTCTAACAAAGCTAAGCGCAAAGCCTGCCGAGAGATATGTATATTGGTACGTTTGGTGTACTTTGTCCCGTCTGTTTGTACCCACTTTCTCATTCCCCATTCGCCAATCACTTTTCCGTCGGTGGTATGTACCAAGTGCCTGGTTGAAACTACGCCTTCTGCTAAGGAGAAAATACCCAAGCCTTCAATTGCTTTACTTGCTTGTTGCAAAGTGAGACCATAGCCCTGTGATCGGGCATCGAAAGTGTTGTCTCGCTCATAAAGTGTAAAAGGGATTCCGCGATGTAAACAGGCTACAGCCAAAGCCGCTCCGCCAATACCGCCACCTATAATAGCAATATATGGAAAGGTTTCTTTATCAGCAATTGGAGTATTTTCAGAGGGTATTAAGCCAGATCCATTACAATTTAGGCATGGATATAAATCAGCCTTTGGACGCACTGGAGGTGTTCCTTTGCTACCGTTTTTCTCGAATTCTTCTAATACTATCTGGTATTTGAGTCGTACTTTTTTACGGAGCTTCCGGCGCTGTTTCCCACGCCCCTTACAATCTAAGCAAATAGTGTAGCTAGTTCTTTCGTTTTCCACGCTTATCAATGCTTGTTTATCTTTTCCATAGCGCACTCTCGTAAGTGTCTTTATATTTTAACCAATAATACCGAATTCGGTTAATTACTTACAGCATTTTTTCCGAAACTCTATCAGCTCGCACTAAATTAATGAAAAGATGTAAAGGCAACCGCCCGATTTTTTTAACCTGATGTTAGCATTAGGGTTTTTTATTTATAGATGATTTTACCGGTCTTAAAAAAGTTAGCCCACTTTTCCTTGAGATCTGCTGGAATAGTTGCTTGTTTTACTGCTCTAAAATTTGTGTAAAGCGATGTCTTTCCTTGGGTAATATACCAAAGTTGAGACTCTGGTGTCTTGTCATTTTTAAAGCTAGGTGCTTCGATAGTGAATATTATCCATGGATATTCTACAGATTCATCCTTTTCAATAAATGTTAATTTTGCATTTGGTGAATTTAATTTTGCTTGGTCAAACATTAAATTCATTGCTTTATCCATAGGGATGTTTTTTGCACCCTTAATCGACATCATACTTCCAAATTCAGTCCATTTTTCAAGTGTTTCGTTTGAATGAATTAATTCAAGCATAGCGATTTGTTCATTTTCTTGACTATTACCAACTTTCCAGTTTTCACTTTCAGGCCAATCAAGCATTAATGATTCTCCTTCTTGTTGTTCATTACCACAAAATTGAGAGATATATTTATCCGCTTTTTTGTCTCCAATTTGTTTCGCTTGATTGAAATCTTCACAAGCACCTTTTTTGTTCCCAATTTGTGCTCGTATTTGACCACGAAGCGTCAATACGTTTGGTGTTGTTTGGTCAAGTTCAATTGTTTTGTCGAGGTCGGGCAAGGCCTCAGCATATTTTTCTTGACTTACAAACACTGTTGCTCGACTATAATAGGCTTTTACAAGTTTTGGGTCAAGTTCAATTGTTTTGTTAAAGTCTGTCATTGCAGATTTGAAGTCTTTTAAAGCAAGTTCGCAAGTACCACGATTAAAAAAAGCATCTTTATTTGTTTTGTCTTCTTTTATTGCCTTGTCGTAATCTTTTATTGCTCCTTTAAAGTCTTGCTGTTTGTGCTTCTCAACACCATTTTGTAAATGCTCTTGAGAAGTCTGTCCAAAAGCAGTTAAAGAGCAAATAATTGCAAGTAATGTGAATGTTTTCTTCATTGTTTATGGTTAGGTTGTGATGTTAAAGTTTTTCAAAAATGTGCAGAAATGGCATTAATTGCAGGACTATCTTCAGCTTGCATTATTCCAAGAATAACGAATGTAAATCACCGTCAGGTTTTTTGTACAAATTTGGTTGTTATATACCACTTTTATTTCTTTGTTCAAGTTTCTGTCGTATGCGGTTAACTATATTCTTTTCAAATTTTTTAATTTCTAGCTTATTCGCTAAATACCAAAAGTCCCGGTTGATTAATTTTACTTCATCTGAGTAATTGATTTTGCTAAAACTTATTAACGCAAAAGTTGTAGTTCTTTCATCTATCGGTCTCGTCCAAGTGTGAACTATTTGTTTGGTGTCAGAGTAATAAAAGTCAATAAAGTACCAGTAATTCTTCCATCCATTTTCGGAATTACCAAAAGAATTTCTTTCATTATGCTCTGGAGGTTTAGCTGTTGAATCACTCTCAAGTTCTTGATAATGTTCTTCCATTAAAGCATCCTTATCATAAAAACCACTGCCTCTTCCTAGTTTATGTCGGGGTTTAACTGGTGGCTGTAATGTATAGTCTTCTTTCTTTAAATCCTCGATTATTTCAATCAAGTCGCTCTCTTTAACGTCAAAGTCCCAGTATTCAACAAAGCCATAACTTCCTGAAAATCCACTAATAAATCTTCTATGTATTTCATTAGCAATAAAAAAAACACTGAAACACAGCAGTAGAACCACAGCCCAAAATAGTGTCGGTCTACTTTGTTGTATGGATTTAAGTTTGGTAATGACTATCCCCGATATACAAACTAGCAGTATTATTACTATAGGCCCTAAGTCCATTGAAAGGTTTCGAAATTTGTATTTTGAAAGTGTATATAACTCATATATATGCAACTAAGTAGGATAAACACACCCTTATGATGTTGTGTTCGTGAAACTTTTGATGAACATATATTTTACCTAAATATATCAAAATTTATAAGCCAGCGAGAAATTTTTCTATCGTTAGAATCTTGATGATTTTATCAATTCAAAACCTATGTTTCTGCAACAGGGATGGTAGGTGAAATTTTGCAAAAATTTGTGCTTAGCACCGGAGCGGGAGCGGAGTGCCGAACAGCCCGGCTGTTGCCCTAATTCAAACACAAAAAAAGGATAGAAAAAAATCTATCCTTTTTAAAATCTAAGCCTATTGTGCTAAAAATTTTACTGACCGATACTCCAGATTTTATCGTAACCTAAAGCCACTTCTTTTATCCTAAGTTTTTTAATTCCTTCGGTAAGTCCTGCTATAATCTCATTTGCCGAACAAGCATCTGCCAATGCATTTGGGTTTTTCTTCACCAAGTCTGCATTAAACGGCTTGCCCGATATATTTCTTATGTTTCCGCCTAAATAAGTGCCTTGTTTGTTATTGTTGGTTTCGTCTCTGCCTGTTATTTGGATGCTTAATGTTGGAATCAGGATCACTTTCCCATCGGCGTTGCCCGCTACCTGAAAGCTAAGGTGCATACTCACTAAACCATCCACATCAACTTCTTTCATCATGTTAACCATAGGGTTGTCTGATGTCATGTTGCTATTTACACTGCTAAAAATTTCGCCGATAGTTGTGGCTTCCATACGTTGCGTCCCTTTATAGCTGGTGCGAGCAATTTTTGTAGAATTGTCTTCACTGGCTGGGTAAAGTGTGGCGTAATTAGCGTTACCAGTAATTTTTTCAACCGGGACAAAATCAATATTATACTCCGATTTCATAAAAACAACTAAGCCTTTGTAAATTTTATCCATCACGTTTTGCCATTGTGCCGCTTCTAGTTGTGGAAATTTATAGGTAGTAGTGGTTGTGGTCGTGATTTTTGCGTTATAGGTATAACGTTCACTTTTTGTGGTGTTTTGTTCGTAAGTTTTGCCGGTAAGCGTAAATGATGCTAAGCCAAATATAGAGCCTTTAGTTAACGGGATGCCATAATTTGCATTTGGCTTAGCCATGTTATAACTAGTTCCGTTTGGTGCAAAGCCGTCAATTTTAATATTAGCGTATACACTTTCTTCTTGCTTGCCTTTTACCACTACTTCCATGGCTGCATAAGATATAGCTTTGATATCCGCAGTTTTTAAATCGCCCACTTTTTGCGATGCATCCATCTTATCCCTTTCGGTAATGAATTCACGCTCTACAATCAGGTAGTTTTCTCCTTTATTATAGTTTCCAACTCCTTTAACACTTCCTACAATTACTGGATTACTTAATGATTCTTTTGGGATAGTTACGGTTACTAACCCTTCTTTGCCAGCTTCAAAGTTTGCAAAATGATTGAGTGCTCTTGCCCCTGCAACATCGGTAATTAGGGAAATTCTTACTCTTGTTCCTTCTGATCCCGGTGGATTATAATAAGTTAATTTAATGTCTTCGGCTAAATCTAAAATTGGGAACGAGGTTTCATCATTAACAGAAACAATAGCTATCCTTGGGGTAGGTTTTAAATTGAAACTTGCTTCATCGCCAGATACTGTTTTAATCCTGATGTTTTTTGCTTCAGTAAATGGGGTTTTAAATAGGGCAAGGTACGATCCAAGACCAACGTACTCCATTTCTTTACCCTCGCAGGTAACTTCACCGTCTATTTTATACATTCCCATACCTTCACCTTTCATAAAGGTAACACCAACTATATAGTCTCCTTCCTCGGTTTCACTAGGGTAAATTTTAACCTCTGAGGTTTTAATGTCCGTTGGGTACATTCCAGAAATGATGTAAGTATTTGCAACGGCAACGTCTAATTCTTTGGTGCTACCGGTCATCATGTTTCCGGCTAGATTGCCAAGTTTTTCGCCGATTTTTAGTTCTGGAAGTTTAAATTTAAACTTACTTTTTTTCTTTTCTTTTTCCTGGGCGGAAGCAGTGCCGACAAAAAGAACGGCTAATAAGATGAGTACAATTTTTTTCATGATATGGTTTTTTGTTTGAGTTTTGCTTGTTTTAAATCCTATTCTTTTTTACAGAATTATTGTCTTTAGCTCGGTGTAATTTTCTGTTGTTTAAATCACTTGACTGCCGGGCTTGTATTGATTGTGTTGAAAAATCAGGTGTATTCTATTACAAAACAATGAAATAAAATATGGTTAGGGCTACGTATTTATACTGATTTTGTAGCTTTGGTAGGTGTTAAAACTGAACTCCACAAAAAAAGCCTCCTGTTAAAATGATTAACAGGAGGCTTTATGTTTGTTGACTAAACTCTTCGAAAAATATGTTCGAGCATTTTTTACTTATATTTTTTCGGCAGTAGTTTTAAACACTTTCTGGGTTCCAAGCAAATTTTTCAAAAGGTGCATCTACTGGTGTGTTGGCAATATGATTAGTATAATTACTGATCACTTTTTGAGATAAGCCTAAAATAACTTCCAAAACTTGTCTTTCACCATAACCTGCTTGATAAAAGGTGTTCAAATCTTCTTGTGTTACATGACCACGATTGCGAACAACCTTTAAAGTGAAATCATGTAAAGCTTGCAGTTTTTCAGTTGGCATTGCTGTTCTGTTTCTTAAAGCTTCACTTAATGAGGCATCTACTTTCATCATTCCGGCGATAGCTGTATGAGCAGGTACACAATAATGGCATTGGTGTTCTACATTAATTGTTTGCCAAACCACAGTTAACTCATCGTTGTTAAATGACGATTGAGTGAACAATTTATGTAAAGTGTTATAAGCTTCTAATAGCTCTGGTGCTCCAGCTAAAACTCCGTGTAAACCTGGTACCATGCCGTTTGCTTTAAAAGATTGCTCTAATAATGTTTTGCTACCTTCTGGTGCAGTTTCAATGGTATGAATTTTTAAAGTTGTCATAATTTTAATATTTATTGTTTTTATAATTCGTGTTGTTTAAAATCAAAATGGTTATTGTTGAAAATAAGATGATCCCTGAAGCGATGTAAATTAATAGCCATTTAGGTTAGTTTTGAAATAGCAAATCGTGATAGTACAATTCCTATTAAAATGTTGGTGATAAATAATATTTTGTTCATGATTTTCTGATTGTTTACTCTTAAATAGCTAAACAATCGTTTAGTTATTGATTAAAAAAAATGTTATAAATTTCTGAAGGTCATTTCAATATAATCCTCTATTTCTTCTCTGTTATTTACTCTTGATGCTGCTGCCAAACCATGTTTTGCTAGTAATAAATAATTAGCTTGTTTTAGTACAGTTTCTTCATCCTTTGTAGCGTCCATTTTTAATTTTTCGATGAATATTTCTTTTAAATCATTCATAAAAGAATTCATTTGCTCATTAATTAATTCATCTTCTAATTCTGAAAATTCATTATAAGTATTGGTTACCAAACAACCTTTTTGATTGCCAGCAACATTGCAAACTTTAACTGAGTTATAGAAAAAGTCTTTAATGTCTTGTACACCATTATTTGAATTTTTAAATTCTTCAAAAACGGAATTTATTTTTCTTTTATAACTTTTCAGACTTTCAAGAAATAGACCATGTTTGTTTCCGAAACTAGAATATATAGAGAACTTATTAATGCCCATTTCTTTTTCAAGCATTTGCATTGAAGTAGTTCCATAGCCATTTCGCCAAAAAAGGTTCATTGCTTTTTCAACTACTACGTCTTCATTATATTCTTTTTTTCTTGCCATTATTTCTAACTACACTACAAAACTAAACAATCGGTTAGAAATAAAAGAATGTTTTAACATTTATTTTCGATTTTCATTGAAATTAGTTGAAACGGAGTTAGAGATTTCTCGCTGTATCCAAGGGAGAGCAGTATGAATTAATGAGGGATTGTAGCTAATTTTTGTCCATTACACCGAGTTTGCCACCTCTATTTATTCTGAAAATGTTAAAATAGTTCTTCCTTTTAATTTTCCATTTAGCATCAACTCCACTTTAGCCTGTACATCCTCAAGTTTAATTTCGGTGGAAGTATATTCTAACTGTGTTGGTTTCCAGTCTTGAGCTAACTTATTCCAAACCATGATTCTGTATTTCATTGGATAATTTTGTGAGTCTATTCCAATTAATGTAATTCCTCTTAAGATAAAAGGAAAAACCGTTAAATCAATTTTTGGAGATGAAACATTACCACAGCAAGTTACAACGCCCATTGAGTCTGTAGATTTAATGATGTTTTCAAGAATTACACCTCCAACCGTATCTATAGCTCCAGCAAACAAAGGTTTCAATAGCGGTTTTTTAGCAAAGTTTTCAATATCGCCACGTAAAATCACTTCTTCAGCCCCGAGCTTATTCAAATACTCACGTTCTGTCTCTTTACCTGTAATTGCAACTACCGAATAACCTAATTTACTTAATATGGAAACACTTAAAGCACCAACTCCACCTGTTGCACCAGAAACGGCAATTTTACCATCTTCTGGCTTTATCAATTCAGTAAGTCTTAGAACTGATATTCCTGCTGTTAATCCCGCTGTTCCGTAAATCATAGCCTCTTTCATGGTCAATTGTTCAGGCAACTTAACAGCCCAGTCAGATGGAACTTTAATATACTCGCCAAATCCACCGTCAGTATTCATACCTAAATCATAACTGGTAACAATTATTTTTTCACCAACATGGAAACCATCGCTGTTCGATTTTTCTATGATTCCAACTGCATCAATTCCGGGTGTATGAGGATAGTTTCTTGTTACTCCTTTATTTCCCGAAGCAGATAAAGCATCTTTGTAGTTTAGCGAGCTATAATTTACTTTTATAAGTAATTCCCCTTCTGATAAATCAGTAAAAGGCATGTCTTTTATAGAACTAACATATTTACCATCATTTTCTTCTACTCTAAAAGCTTTGTATGTTGATTGGGTATCCATAGCTCTACTATTTTATTAATTTTACATCAAATTTCGATTAAAGTATACAGATAAACAAGAGCTTACAGTTTATGCATATACGAACATTTTGTGCTGATTTGTCTATTTGGGGAGTGTAAAGCATTAAAAAAATGAAAAAAAGTTATTGTCCGATTGATACATTTATAAATGCTGTTAAAGGCAAACGAAAGGGAACTATCATTTTACATCCTTTTCAAGGAGATAAACGATATAATGAATTGGTTAAACTGCTACCTGATATTAGTGAAAGAATGATAACTAAGCAGCTTAAAGAATTAGAGTTAGATGGATTAATAATTCGCACCGTTTTTCCTGAAGTTCCACCCCGAGTTGAATATAGTTTAACCGAACTTGGAAAAGAAATTCACCCTGTTCTCAAAAGTATGTATAAAGGAGGAACCCTTTTTGAAAGATCTATTAATGACTCTCCTAATTAGTTTTTTATATGCAAGACAGCGTATGCTATATGAAACTTAGTATTTAAATGATGCTACATTTAGGGTTAGAAGCGTTTCCATATCATTTTTCTTAAAGCCAAAGCGGAAAATTCAGGATTTCTTGAATACACACCTGCCTTTCCGAAGGCTAGAAATAGCTGTTTTTTTATACTTATGGTTGTCAGTTGGTTTATTTTGAATAAGCACCAGAAGAATAGGTCAGTTCATAACTGTGCGTATAGATTTCAAATACAATTCCAAATGGATCTTCAACATAGCACATTTTAAAAGGCTTGTCATTCGGGTAATACTCTCTAATTGGCATTCTTTGCTTTCCGCCATAAGCCAAAACTTTATCAATCAGTTCTTCAATATTTGGGTCTTGTACACAAAAATGGAATAAACCTGTATTGAAAGGGTTAAATTCTGGAGCCTCTTTAATCCCGTTCGGGAAAGAAAATAATTCGACTCCAATACCGTCAGAAGTGGCTAAGTGAGCAATCTCAAATTCTGTCCAATCGTTTCCGAAAACGTCAATACACATTTGACCAATAGCAGTTTCCTTTTCTTTTTTTACAGTTGAAGGTTCCATAATGATATACCAACCCATTACTTCTGAATAGAACTTTACTGCTTCTTTAATATTTGGAACTGTTATTCCTATATGCGAAAATGATTTTGGATAATTTTTATTCGTTGTCATCTGTTATATTTTAGATTACAAAATTAATCTATATTTGCCTAATCGGCAATAACTTACCAAAAAGTAGTATAGTTACCTAAACGAGTAAAATAATGAAAATCAATCATTTAATTTTATTTTTTGAATAAAGATAATAGCTGTCCATTAAATTACACCATGAATTTAATAGGGACAAAGTGGAAACCTTTAATTCTGTTTCATTTACTAGAAGGTGGTTTGCGTTCAGGAATACTACAAAAGAAGATTCCAGGGATTTCAAATAAAATGTTTACACAAACAGTAAGAGATTTAGAAAAAGACGGACTTATTTCTAGAAAAGTTTTCCCTGTAGTTCCGCCTAAAGTAGAATACGGATTAACTACTAGAGGGAGATCACTAGAGCATATTTTAAGGAGTTTAGATAAATGGGGCTCTGAGGATTGTCTGATTTAATTAAATATATACGGTTTTAATTTGTTGGGAATGGTTGGCGAATTTTCGGATAAATGCCTTCAAAAGTTCGTTCAGTTCGGTCGGTATTTTTTTATCAACCGCTATATTCTATGAGATAACGGTTAGTATATGGCAAGTAGGGCATTAGAAAGCGATAAACTTTCAAGTTTGCACTGAGCCAAATTTTTATATTTTGTTTTTAATTTTTTCATCCTAAAAGCCAAATTAAAAATTTGGCGATGTCGGTAAATAGCACTTACTTTCGTAAACCACTGAATGCCCTATTTGCTATATACAGTGTTATTATCTTTTTTAATCAACGTGATAAGAATTGTCATAATGCTCTTCAAACTCTTTTCTATATTGTTCTAAATCAAGTTTCAATTCATTATTTTGAGGATCCATTTTTATTAATGTTTCAAATGTCTTTACCCTTAGTTGAAACAGTTTCATTGTTAGTTTAGAGAAAAGATTCGGTAAACCAATATTATGGTATTCCCAATTTCTTGAAACGAACGGATAAAGAGTCCGTTTCTTTGTGATGACGGTGGCACATAAACAAGAGGTTTTCGGGTGCTCGCCTTTGTTCATCAGTTTGGTTCTCGTCATACCTGTGTCCACCTACATTTGCAGCTTTAATATGACAGAGTTGAGCTATATATAATCCATCATCATTAAATATTGGATGATTACAGCCCGGGAAAGCACATTCATTGCCAGACCTTACATAAAGTATTTTGTATGTTTCTGATGAAGGTGGTTTCTCATGTTGTTTTATTGGGTGTAACGGTTGGCGAATTTGTGCAGCAATGCTATTGCTTGCAGAACCATTTTCGCACCGCACTAAATTTAATAAATAACCGACGAATTAACGTGAACCATTGTCAGTCATTCTTAAACAAATTTGCTATTACCTGTAGTTGCGTTTTTTTGTACTTGCGGTATTCACGTTTTTTCGGTCTAGTTGGGTCGGCAATTACAGCAGTTTTCTTAACACTTTTTTGAATCCATTTTGAAACAGTTTCTAAGGGTTAAATAGTTTTTGTGTTTTTCTTGAATATAGCTCATATAAATCAGAAAATAATCGATTTACTTGCAAATCACTGCTAAATAGGTGTTGTTTATTGATGATATGTCAAAATATCTCCGGTTATTGCGTAAAGAGTAAAAAATATAACTCCTAAAGTTGTCGGTGTGCGGTTTTTTACGTTATTTGTAACATAAAACCGCAATAAGTTGCATTTTTAATTTATTATTCTTACACTTACAATATCAATAGTTATCTATGAACAATATCAATCAGTTATCTATGAAGTCATTGTTCTCTTTTGTGCATTCATTTTTTATTAAAACTTTACATTAAAATTTATTCAATATGAAACGAAAAATACCTTTTATTTTAAAAACTTTTGTTTTAGTTTTTGCAGTGTCATTTAGCACATTTGCACAAGTCAAAAGAACCGACGAAGACTTGATTAAATTGGTAGATAAAAATTTAAGCTCACCAATAGAAAAAAGTGTCAATGAAAACGGTGATGTTTTTTTGCAAAGAGAGATGAACGACTTTCTTTCAAATACCGAACACGATAGGAAAGAAGCGATAAAAAAACAAAATCAATCAACCACGCTCCAAGGAGTTGTTGTTGAATATGATCATGGAGGCGAAGACCATGCAAACCTTGCAGTTATTTTAAATCGTCCGCATCCGTCTGTGGCAACAACAGAGAAATATATCGATGACGCAGCAGCTGAATTTGGAGTACCTGCAATCATATTGAAAGCTGTAGCTCAAGTACAAAGCAATTGGGCACAAACTGGACCTTCTTTTTATGGTTCTTATGGAATGATGGGTTTGATTGAATCGGATAATATAAAGCAAATTACACTTGCCGAAACTTTGACGAATGCAAGTGCTTACGATATAAAAAATCAAGCCAAAGCAAATATTAGAGCCGCAGCCGCACTATTAGCCTATTATCAAAAAGGCAAAGCTCAATCAGATAACTTAGCGGATTGGTTTGAGGCAACAAGAGATTTGACGGGTTTAACCAACGAAGAAATGAAGACTTCGCTAGCAACAAGTTTTTACAATGTCATCAAAAACGGAAGTAAAACGGTATCGCTTTGGAGAGAAATCATTCAAATTGACGCTGAAGGAATTACTATTCCTGAATATAAAACCGCACCTAGAAAAGTAAATGCGAGTGGTATAAATGTTACTAATTCAACCACTGATTATGCACCTGCAATAGACATGCTAACCTCTGTTAATTTTGCTGCAGGGCGAAACGGCTATAACATCGATTACTATTTTGTTCATTATATGGCAACCGGAACTTATGCTGGTGCAATATCTTGGTTTAGTAATCCCGCTGCATCAGCGAGCTCTCATTATGCTATTCGAAATTCTGATGGCGAAGTATCGCAGATAGTAAGAGAAAGCGACAGAGCTTATACACAGGGGGTAACTGGTTTTCCACAATGGAATGGTGCAAGCATAAGTACAGAACATGAAGTTTTAGCTACTAATTTGGCCATGTGGGATAGCGAACCGATGCTAGTTGCTGCGGCAAACCTAGCTATAGATGTTTGTAATAGAAATAACATTCCAAGAGTAAGAAGAGGAGTTAATGGGGACCGTGGCATATATGGTCATAGTGATGTTAAAGCTACCGATTGCCCTAATTTGACTGCTGCTCGTTGGACAAATTTGTTGAACAGAATTGCCGGTGGCATTGTAATTCCGTCAATTTCATTACCAAATCTATATTACATAACAAGTACAGGAACTTCTGATGCAGTAAATGCAGCGTGGAAAGCCAACACCGAGCCTAACTTAAAAGGATATCGTTTATATTATGCCTTAGACGACGAATTTAGTGGTTGGGCCTTAGCTGCTGATGAATCTACCTTAACAGCTACAACAACAAGTATCAGTTTAAACGCAAGTCAATTTGTAGTGGCGCCTACAAATACCGCACTTCATTTTAAACTTACTGCGGTTGTTACAAATGGCGTTAATCCCGATGTTGAAAGTGCACCAAGTGATGTTTATAGTAGAACCGTAAATAATACAACAGGGCCAAGGGTTCTTATTGTTGACGCATTTGATCGACTTCGAGATTATAAATCAGGATCGCATAATTTTTCTGCCATTTATTTTGAAACGTTGCGAGACAATGCCACGTTGCGAATTAATTCTGTTGCCGATGAGATGATAGACGCAGGAACTATTTTATTAAGTGACTACGATATTGTGTTATGGTTTACCGGTGACGAATCTAGCGCTGACAAAGTTTTTAACGGAACAAATAAAGCAAAACTTCAATCTTTCTTGGATAATGGTGGAAAACTGCTAATTACAGGATCAGAGATTGGGTACAATTTAGGACGATCTGGTGCAGGTGAGTACGATCTATCTTTTATGAATAATTATTTGAAGGCAAATTATTTTAGTGACGGCGGGATCGGAGACACACCTGCGTCAGGCGTAATCGGAAGTCTATTTGAGGGCCTAACATTAAATCTTGGCGTGAATTACCTAGCAACATACCCTGATAATATCACCCCTTTTGGCACCGCAACAGCAATTTTAAATTATAGTACCGCAGGACGTTTTGCCGGAACTGCCTATAAAGGTACATTTGGCTCGGGAACAATCCCTGGTGGAATTATTTATCTTGGATTCCCACTAGAAACTGCATCTCAAGAACAAATTACAGCTTTTATGGCTAAAGCATTGGCCTATTTTGATGTAACATTGCCAATTACACTACTTAACTATAATGTAACACTTGAAAACACAGGAGTTGTTAACTTAAAGTGGCAAACCGCTTCTGAAACTGATAACAAAGAATTTATCATCTCCCAATCAGTGGATGGGCAGCAGTTTAATGTTGTTGGTAAAGTTTTAAGTTTTGGAAATACAACAACCGGTAATAATTATGTTTTTTATGATAAAAAACCAGTTAATGGTATTAATTATTATCGATTAGAACAACAAGATTTAAACGGTAAAATAACAGATTTAGGGGTACGAGTGGTTAATGTGTCTTTAAGTGATAACAAAGTGAAAATTTATCCAAACCCAACGCAAGATATCATTAACCTTGAGTTTGTGGCAGGTCTTTATCATCAAATACAGGTTACAGATAGCAACGGTAAAATAATAAAACAAATCTCATTAGACAGCTCAACAACGCAAACAACTATCAGTTTAAGCAATGTAGCTTCGGGCATCTACTTAATAAGATTGAACGGTAATGTACCTCTAGTAAAAAGGATTGTAAAAAACTAGAATTAATGATTTTTAAAAATACCGTAGGTGTTATCCTACGGTATTTTTTTTGATTATAGCATTCAAATTTAAAATACTCCCCGATATAAACTTTTAAAAGGAGTAAATAAAAAAGCAAAAACTTGTCTGCCCGGATAAACTTAGTTAGTTGCGATGAAATAACATAAAGCAGTTCATCAGCCATTATTTTAGTTTTATAGTTAAATTTATTATTCTTTCTTTTAGGCCGTTACTGATTTCGACTTTGTCACTTTTTGCAAACTCTATTAATCCATTTCCCACTTCAACTAATTCCCTCATCAAGCTCTTTCCCCCCGGTGACCATACGGTGCCAGTTTTAAGACCACGGTCGTTAATTGAAAAAAAGTATTGAGTTCCGTCAACTCCTAAACTTTCTTTCTGGATAAATCTTGAATTGAAAACTGCAGTTAGGTACAGGGTTTTTATTAGTTCCACAGAAGACTTTGATAACTGTTTTCGAAATTTAGATATTTTCACATCAGCTTTATTTTTCGAATACCAAATGCTCTGTTCTGCTATGTGATACTCAATATAATATTTATCTTTTTCTTCGTCTTTGATTATATCTAAAACATTTTCTGGACTAAATGATGGCATTACTAAAAATCTTATTTCAGGGTCATCAGTCAACTCATTGAAAAGAACTTTTCTTACACTGGAATAATAATCAAACTGAAAGCTATAAACATCAAAGATTCCTCCTACTGGTTCTAAATGGTCGACTTGTGCCTTAGATTTGTTTACACAAAAAAATAGAACTAATGTGAGAATCAAGAATTTCAAGTGGTTCATTTATGTCGAGTTTTTATAATGGCTTATAACGTTTTGAAAATTTGTGCAGAAAATGGCATTGCTTGCAGAACCATTGTCAGCCCGCACTAAATTAAGTAGATAACTGATGAATTAACGTGAACCACTGTCAGCCATTTTTGTGCAAATTTGCTGTTATGGGTAGATGTATCTTTTCTGTCTTTGCGATCTTCAAGAATTCTAAGTTTCAATTTAGTCTGTCTGTGAATATATTGGCTTTAATTTATATGTTCATTTTGGACCGAAGGTTAGGTTGTCCTGAGTTTGTTTAAGATGCTCCCCATAAAGTCCAAGCACTGGCTTTAAGCAAATTCTTTGGGTTATAGTCGTAAGCTTTGAGATTCTTTTCAGAGATTTTAATTTCAATTCCAAGAGGTTTTGCGAGATTTAGCATTGTAAATGCTTCATTTTCATCTATTTCATAAGTTCGATTTTCTAAAATTATAAAATTTCCTCGAGACCTTATTTCGTCATAATGTTCATTCTCAAAATCCTCGGCTTTAATGTTCAAAATCAACTGTTTTAGTTCTCCTTCCTTCAGTTCTATTGTGTTATTAGTCGTTAAGAGAATCATGTAACTCACAATTCCTGCAATCAACATAGGTACGCTAACAACCAATAAAACGGCGGTTATCCGTCCAACTATGTCATTGTCAATCAAATTGAGAATGAATGCTAAAACCCACAGTGTCGTAACCGTCATAATACAAATATTAGTCAACCTAAAAAGTCGTTTTACCATGGCAGTTAGTATTGTTATGGTCATTTTATAATTTTCGCTAATTGATGAATTTATTCGGGGAACATTTACCCATAACGTTTTGAAAATTTTTGAACGAATTTGCTGTTATAAGCCGTTTTTTTATTCTTTTAAAATTTTCGATTTATCTTCTACTTGTTTAATAATTTCGGTTGTTAAAACAAACCAATTTTTGTTTTGTCGATTTATACCAAAGCTGTCACTGTCTTCATTTAAAACTTTAAATTTATAAATAAACTTAGGTGAATAAATTTCTAGTTCTTCATAAGAATGGTGTATAGGAATTGGTGGAGAGAAACCGTTCTTACTCTTAATTTTAGGAATTTCTTTCTCGTAAAACACCTCCTTCGCTAGCAGGTCAGACTTATTAGAAAATACATACTCGAATATTGAACATGTGTCGAGTTTAATGTTTTTTTGAGCACCCAGGTCATCGAATATCGAAATCTCGACTTGTCCTTTTTTCTGAGTTAAAACATAAATACTTTGTCCGTCTACTACGCTTTTTTTCGTGTCTGGATAATTGATTTCACAGCCTATACATCCCGATTTGATAACTAAAAAGGTGTCAATTTTATTTTTTCTTATTTCTTGCAATTTTTGTTTTAGCTCTTGTTCAGGCTTTTGCTGTGCAAGAACAGTTTGGCCAAAGGTCAACGCGAAATACGATAGGGTCAGGAAGACAAAGTTTTGTAAGTAAATCATATTCGATAGTGTCGTTTAAAATGGCTTATAACGTTTTGAAAATTTGTGCATAAATGGCATTACTTGTAGAATCATTGTCGTACCGCACAAAACTAAATAATTGACGAAAAACCTGGGTTGAACCACCGTCAGCCATTTTTGTGCAAATTTGCTGTTAGCGGATGTTCGTCTGTCTACGCGACCATTAACAACTCTTTTAAAGTAGCAAAGTCTATTTTAGCTACCATATTCTTTGCCCGCTGTCCCAGCAGGAGATACAAAGTTTTATTCCATTGTCGCCAAGTCGTTTTAGCCTTATTGGGTCAAACTCCATATTGCACTGTTGGTCGTATTCATAAAGCATCCAAACTGTAATGCAGTCTCTTTCAATATTTAGCTTCGAAAGGTCGCCATATTTCGTTTCAAGAATATCGAGAAAGATATTGATGAAGTCAAAATACTCGTCAGTTTCATCGTCAATGACTTCATATGTCCAACAAGAAGGAATGTTGTTCGGAAACTCAGCGATGTCGTCACATGGTTGAGTTCCTAAAATAGTCGTCAACTTTTTAAATGTTTCAACACTTGGGTGAAAACTTATCTGTAATTTGTTGTAAACTTTCATCTATCGGTTTGATGTTGCACAGTCTTCGTAGAATATCCGCTAACGATTGGCGAATTTGTGTTGTAATGGCATAGAAAGCAAAAACTTGTCTGCCCGTATAAATTTAGTTAATTGCGATGAAATAACGTAAAGCAGTTCGGCCATTATAATACAAATTTGTGGTTAGCTGTAGTGCTTATCTTTATCAAAACTAAAACCTTCAGGAAATGCCCAACCTATAAATTCTGCGTTTTCGTAAAATTTCATTTGAATCATAAAAACGTCCTCAAAATCAAGGAAATAATAACTAAAAATCTCAGCGTTATTGAAATCGCCTTTAGTTAAGGTTTCTGGGTTCAAATCTTCTTTTAAATAATCAACAATTGCAGGTCTGTCAATATTTTCGTTCAAAATTGTTTTTGAAATACTTTGAATAATCCCTTTTGCAGGTTTTTCTTTGTGATAAAAATAAATTCCCCTAATGATTTTTTCTAAAAACACTTCCCCTTCATTTCCTTCTAATTGTATTAAAAACTGAGGCTTATTATTAATATTTGCTGTAAAGCTTTTTGACTTAATATTTTCAACAAATTTACTTTTTTCTTTTCTTTTTAATCCTCTAATAACTCTATCGTTAAAATCCTGCATTGCAATTTGATTGGGAAACATAGCCTTAATTAAGAATTGGAATTTTTCATCCAATTCGGAAAATTGGTTGTTATGTTCTGCGCAAGATGGTACTGTTACAAGATTATTTCTATATCCTTTTGGAAAAAAACTATATGGTGGAACGTGTTCTTTCTTATTTTCTTCATTCCGTAATTCAATTCCACACCAATAGCAAATTTTAGGTAATTTATTTTTCATTTAAATAATCTTCGTAGTATGATTCATTTCTTAGCATTACAGCTAACGGTTTGCTAATTTGTGCATAAATGGCATTGCTTGCAGAACCAATGTCGTACCGCAATGAACTAAATAATTAACGAAAAACCTAAGTTGAACCACCGTCAGCCATTTTTGAACAAATTTGCTGTTATGTGTAGCCATTTTAGTCTTAATGAACTTATTTAACGCTTTTCACGAATATTCCAACCTGTGAATTATAATCTGTTGGTTCAGTTATTCCATACATATTTATTCCGTAATTTCCACTCATGTCGTAAAGTTCAGGATATAGTTTAAAGTTTATATTAACTATTTTATACTTTTCTTCGTTGATTGTCAAAATATGGCCTATTTCAATAAAATATGATTTTTCATAGTCGTCTAGAAACAGGCCTAAAGTCATAAGTGACTCTCTGTTGTACGCGTAGCAAATTTCACTTCCGTTTTCAAAAGTGATTAAAAGTCTAGTAAATAGTCTTTCGTATTCTGGTTCGTTCATATTATTTGTTTTTTATGGTTACACATAACGGTTTGCTAATTTGTGCATAAATGGCATTGCTTGCAGAACCATTGTCGTACCGCAATGAACTAAATAATTAACGAAAAACCTGAGTTGAACCCCCGTCAGCCATTTTTGAACAAATTTGCTGTTACCAGAAGCCAAATTATTCTTTTGTCGAAATATTGTCCTCCTTGTTTGTCTGGTAGCTTAAAACATAATTTTTTGTCCATTTGTTAAAAAAAACGAAAAGTCCAAGTAAAATTAAAATACATCCATTCGTTATGAATTCGTATTGAATACCAAATTGACTAATTAAGTCGCCAGGAGAATAAAGTATTTCGTTTACAATTTTGTAATTAAAAACGCCAAGTCGGTTTAAAATTATTCCTAATATAAAACCAATAAGAGCATTAACCCAAAATATTCTCCATTTTATTGTAAGAGTCAGCGAAATGATAAATGCAACAACCAAACCTATTAACGGAGCTAAGTTCGTCCAAAATGAAGCATAAGTTATTCGAGTTGGAATATTGTTCTTCCTAGTTAAATGCGTTAGAGCGTCCGAACCGAAGTCTTTAAATGATTTAGCTAGTTCGATATCTCTAAGCAAAATAAGTTGTCTGGTCGCGAGAACAAGAAATAACGAAGCCACGAGATGCGTAAGTATTAGTCGCCAATTAAGTTTATTAATAAAAGTAGATGTTGTCATTCGTTTCTGTTGGTTGCTGGTAACGGTTTGCTAATTTGTACAGAAATGGCATTGCTTGCAGAACCATTGTCGCACCATACTAAATTAAGTAAATAGCTGATGAATTAACGTAAACCACTGTCAGCCATTTTTGAA
>JBBKWF010000019.1:0-150615 GCA_037968815.1 Pelobium sp.
TCAACAACCTTCAGTTTAAAAGATAGGCTGTAATCCTTTGAGCTTCTTCTAACATACTCATTCTCTGTTTCTTCTTTCATAACATTACTGTTTGTGTAACGTTATTTCAGGACGAGACAAGTCAGACAAAAGAAAAGAAGGTTTTTATATTGTTAAAGCTTTTTTTGACAACTCGGATGATTTGATGACATTAATTTACAAATAGATTTAATATCAAGTTATTAAAATTTATATAAAGATAACCTTATAGCATATGGAAAAAAAGGCATCCCATAACAGCAAATTTGTTCAAAAATGGCTGACGGTGGTTCAACTCAGGTTTTTCGTTAATTATTTAGTTTTTTGCGGGCTGACAATGGTTCTGCAAGTAATGCCATTTATGCACAAATTAGCAAACCGTCAACACTAACACTAGTCTTTAATAGCTAATTTTAAGTGCTCTGCAGTGATGTTTAGAAACGAGATACTGCTAAGGTCAAGTTTGCTGTTATAATTAATCTTAGTTACGCTACTAGGGTCAATTTTTAGATTAAATACTTTTTCTAAAGGGAAATCTAAAATATAAGAAGCGATAGAGCGAATTATGCCAGCGTGAGTGACAACCACTATATTTTCTGATTCGGTGTTGGTGATAACGTCTTCATAAAAATCAACGGCTCGTTCGTACAAATCCAAAAAGCATTCTCCTTTTTTAATTTTATAATTAACAAAATCTGCGTTCCAAGCATTCACTGTTTTTGTTGGAATTGCGCTCCATTCTTTCATTTCCCAGGCACCAAAATTCAAGTCCGAAATTCGTTGGTCAATAGTGAATTTATCATCGCTTAAATAGCTACTTAATTTGGTGCATCTTCTTAGCGGACTGCTAAAATAACTGGTGCTGTCATCCAAGTTTAATCGCTCTTTAATCCAGTCAAATTGTATAGTAAAATTTTCTTCCAAAGGCATTTCCGACTGTCCATAACAAAGTTTATTTGGATTGTAAACTTCCGGATGTCTAATCAAATAAATATTTCGGTCTGTCATTTTTCTTCTGATTTTTCTAAGCGCTATAAGCTCAATAATATTTTGTATTTTTTAAATAAAATACACTAAGTGTTTTTTATTTACTTTAAGGCCTAATTTATTCACCATTTCATTATGATTGGTTTTTGGTAACAATGTTAAACAGAATCCTTTTTTCTTTTGTTTTAATATAAGTAGGAGATATGTTCTGTTATATTTTTATTTTTCCCTTAGTGCTGATATAAAGTTTGAAAAAGCTAAATATAATTTAGAACCAGAAATGTTTTGGTGTCTATTTTTCTTCAGTTTTCAAAAACAGCTTCATACTTAATAATTCTGTGCTTTGTATGTTAACATCCTAAATATTCTGCTGTTTTAACTAACCAAATAATATTTTTTAATAACACATAACTATCTTTTTGTCTGATAAATATATATTTTACATAAAGTTTTAGTTTTTATATAGTATAATTGATGATTCTGAGGAGTGATTAAATGTCAGAATTAAATTTTGTATATAAACAATTATAAAAATAAAGTGTTATATACAAGGTGTTTACGATTATTTACTTAAACTTTTAGTTATACCTATTGTAAGTGGCTATAAACTCAGTCCTCATGCCCTTAAAATTTTCAATTACTGACTTTATAAATGCTTCATCAATAATTTCGAACACCCCATCTACTCCGTTTAAAATATCCATTTCGGCTAGTTTATAAGTTTGCTCAATTGAGCCTTGCTCAAACTTGATGATGTATTTATTGTTCATTGAAAAGATGGTGATCTTACATTCTGGGTGCGGAATTTCTGCAACAACTCTCATGGTTTTCTTATTTTTTATGTTTTAAAATACACTAAGTAATTTTTATGATGATGTAAATTACTCGCGGGGTGTTTATGTTTTTATTAAATTTCCGTTGACTTCAACTATAATAAATCTGGCGAAAAGCTCTTCGTTATACCAATTTTCATCACGGGTAAGTTTTACAACTTTGGCATGTTCTTCATCTTTATAAGCGAACTTTACAACGTCTTCAACACTCTCCCAAATTGAGAAAGTTGCTTGCATAAAAAAGGGCGCTTCGCCAATTCCTACAGAGCTAATAAAGCCTTTTGTTTTTCCCATTATTGAAGCTACCGGCGGAACGTTTTTCCAGAAGTTTTTTAGTCGGCTTGGTCTTACAGTTGCCCTGGTAAGGACTGCTAATTTTCCTTCGGGCTGTTTAATTTTAGGATTTCCAAAAGGTTCTTTTCCACTCCATTTTCCATGGGAAGATGTAGGTTCTAAAAGAATATATGATTGCTCATAACAGAAGAATTTCCACCATTTTGCAATAAAAGAATCGTGGTGAAATTTTTCGAAATCTGTTTTGTTTTGCCAAACGGCTAATAAACCCCATTGCTGAAAATCGGGATTAACATCAAATGTTCCGTTTTTACCACACCCTAAGAGCTTCCAAAAACTGCATTTAGAGCTAAAATAAAGAGGTAAACGATGAACAGCCATTGCAATAAAAGCAAAGGGCACAAGTACTTTAGAGTACCTAACTAAAGTGATAGAAACCAGCATTAAAGGCTAATTTCGATAATTTAATGCGATGCTTTAGATAAGGTGGATAAATAGCTAAATGTGGATATGTTTAGCTGTTTTAGGAAGAATTTAAGCGCTTTTAAAAGTGTGTTAAAGACAGGAGAGGTGATTACTATTGGTTTTATAGAAATTAATGTTTGGCTAGGTAGTCAGTTTCAGAAGATAATATTATAACAAATGGTCACGGTTTGTGCCTTTCCAATTGTTCTAGCCAAGTTTAAGTACTTATTTAAGAACTTCTTTTTATACTGAAAGCATTTTGTAGGTGTATATTATACTTTCGGCATATGTAGCTTAATTATAAGTATATACGTATAATGAAAGTCGGAAACGCGAATGCACTGATCAATGACCAAATTAAGTCCCAAAAGTTGGTTTTTCTGTTGTAAAGAGAATGAAATCTTCCTACCCTATAATGCTTGTCAAGGGTGATAGGGTATGTTCCGGTAAGTAATTTGATAAGCTTTCTACTGACTTGTAAAAAGACATACGCAATTGCTGGGAAATATAATGTTGTAAAACTTCGGTTTTGAGATTGAAATAAAAAATCATTTAAATTTTGTCCTAACAGATAGCCAAGGAGGGCGAGCGTCAAACAAGTTAAGAATAAGAACCAGTTAATTTTAGGAATGTCAATACGTCTGTTGTAGGGAGATAAAACTAAAAACATATAGCCTATACCTAGTATAGTGAAGCTTGTAGCTCTTTCTTGTTGATTTTTTGAAAGTAATCCAATAAGAAGTAGGATAGTAGGTGAAATTAAGATCAAATAATCCCAGTAACTTATTCGGCTTATTTTCCGTTCACTCTTACCGACGTTTTTGAAAGTTGATAGATTAGGTTTTTTGTAAAAATCAACAATAAGGGTTGTTACTGGTCCAAAACAAACCAAGATTATGCACAGAATTCCTAATGCCGTTAATGCTGTCATTTAATATTCTGCTGTCGACCTAAATTTTTAAAGTGAAAAAAGCCTCTTCTTATAATAACCCTGTATTATTCTTAAACATTTTAATAGCAATAGCCAGTAATATAATTCCAAATGCCTTTCTAAGGATGTGCAAACCGGTTGGTCCAAAAAGCTTTTCTATCCATAGAGAATTTTTCAGTACAGCGTACACAAAGAGCATGTTTATAAAAATTCCAATCAAAATATTAATTGTTGCATATTCTGCTTTTAGGGATAAAAGAGTCGTCATGGTTCCGGCCCCGGCTATCAAAGGAAAAGCAAGCGGTACAATGGAGATTGTTTCAGGTATTTCTTCCTTAAAAAAATTGATGCCTAAAACCATTTCCATGGCAATGATAAAAATAACAATAGAGCCAGCAATAGCAAAAGAGGAAACATCTACCCCTATAATCTGTAAAAGAGATTCTCCTAGGAATAAAAAAAGCACCATTAATAATAAGGATACCAGTGTAGCTTTTTCTGATTGTATATGTCCGCCAGCCTTACGTCTTAAATCAATAATTAACGGTATTGAACCCAAAATATCAATTATGGCAAAGAGAACCATTGTAACAGAAAGTATCTCTGTAAAATTCAAGTTATCGAGCATTATAAATGTGTTTAGTGAAGGTTTCTTATCCTAATTTTGTTGCTTTTAACCATGCGCTAGCCATTAGTTTTGCGCCAGATAAAGTTGGGTGAACCCCATCTGTAGTCCAATAACTTCCTGGTGCATTTTTTATAGCTTCGTCAAAAACAGCTTGGTATGGTACAAAAACAGCATTGAATTCTTTAGCTATTTTCTTTGCGACCACTCTGTACTCATCAAACTCTGGAAACCAAGAATCATCTACAGCTTTTACATTCTTCAAAACAAAAGGTTCACCAATCACCAAGTTTAGGTTTGGTAGTTGTTTTAGTGTTCGTTCAAGCAATGTTCTAAAATCATTTTCATAAACCGTAACAGTACCGTTGTATTTTCCACTGTGTTTATGCCAATAATCGTTTACACCAATTAAAACACTTAATAAACTTGGTTTTAAGTTTAAACAATCTTCGTCCCAACGTTCTGCAAGCTGATATACTTTGTTTCCACTAATTCCTTTATTATATATTTTAAGATTTTGCGTAGGGTTGTTTGTTAATAAAGTAGCGGCAGCGTGTAAAGCATAACCAAGCCCTAAGCTGTCTAATGTATTGGGGTTGATGTCAGATCTTTTCCTGTGAGCATCGGTAATGGAGTCTCCTTGAAAAAGAATAATTTCATTTGGATTTAGCTTAATTTTAGATGAGCCTTCTGGCATTGCAGCACTTACAATTTGCGGTAAACCTACTGCAAGTGTGGTAGTGAGAACTGTGGTTTTTAAAAAATCTCTACGCTTAATCATGTTGTTTTATTGAGGTTGGGCTAAATTTATTGTTTAAAAATAGCAATCGCAATAATTGCGTATTTTATTTTGAGGATAACAAACATAATGCTATCCAATATTTAAATGCCTAATAATGAGCCTAAAAACTAAACATAGCTTTAATTGATTTAAAGATAGTTATCAAAGAACTTATTCTTGGTTAATGTGTTTTTTAGGTAAATAAATAATTTTTTGTAGCGTATTCAGAGTTTATCTCGTTAATACAGATAGAACACAAAAATAAAATCTCATGAAAAATTTAAAATTGAAACTGATGAATACCTTAAAACAAAAAAATATTGGCATTTTAGCAATGTTGCTGGCGGTATTTTCATTAACATCTTGTTTAAAAAACAACGACAATAACGCTGTACCTAATTACTCTTGGTTGTCTGTTATTAATGCCTCGCCAAATTTAGAGAAATTTGATTTTGTTATTGATAATACTTTGGTAAACCAAGACGCTTTTAGCTTTACTGAGCGTTTACAATACTTTAATATTTTCGCTGGAACACGTAAAATAGCAATTTATAAAGACCAAACTACTGATAGCTTGAGAACAGGTACTTTAGTTGCAAAAGCTGGCGAAGCTTATTCTGTATATGTAGTAGGAGAAGCTCCGAATCACGAGTTTTTAACAATTAAAGACTCTTTAAAAGTGCCAACAACCGGCAATGCACAAATTAGGTTCTTAAATTTAAGTGTAAATGCACCAGCTTTAAAACTTGATTATGGAGTAGATTCTACTTTGTTTAATAATGTAGACTACAAAATGTACTCAGACTTTGTGGAGATTCCTGGTGGTAAAAAATATAACTTTACTGTAGCTACTGAAGCAGGTGCTGGAAATACTGGGGCAGAAGACAATGTAATGATTGAAAGCGGGAGAATTTATACAGTTTGGGCTAAAGGTATTTATGATAACACCACTGTAGATAGCTTGAAATTAGGCCTTAAAATTCAGGTGAACTAATTGACCTTAAAAATTGATGATTAATGAAAAACGGGTCGCTAATTAATTAGCGACCCGTTTTGTTTTAAAGTCTTTATTTATTTTTTGTGATAATTCTCTATGTGGAATTTCACTAAATCATCTATAGGAGAGCGGATAATCTTCCCTACTTTCATTCCGTATTCTGTAGCTACTTCTTCTAAAACATTTCTGAAGTTATAAGCCACAGAGCCAATGCAATTAAATTCAAGCTCTTTGTAGTTAGGGTAATGGCTTACTAAGTTTTTAAAGAAATCTTCAAAAGATGATCTTACTAAATTTCCAGAGTATTCTAAATTTACAGTAATATCATAAACAAATTTACTGAAACTAGCACAAAATCTATTTGGAAGTGGTTTAGTATAAACTGAATCTAAAATATCATCTGGCGTAAGTTTAAAAGTTTCCCAAAAAGAATCTCTTACATTTTTCGGCATATAACCTCTAATGTAATCACTTAATAATTTTTTACCGATATAAGAGCCACTACCTTCGTCGCCCAAAATAAACGCTAACGAATCTATGTTCATTTCAATGCCTTCGCCATCGTAGATGCAGGTATTGGTTCCAGTTCCTAAAATTGCAGCAAAGCCTCTTTTGTTTCCTAACAACGCTCTGGCTGCGGCTAATAAATCATGACCAATGTCAATCTTTGCAACCGGAAAAATAACTCTCATTGCAGATGCAACTATTTCAGCTTTTTCGTCGTTATGTACACCAGCACCATAATAGTTAACTTCCTTTACTTTATCAATAGGAAGATCTGATGGCATATTTTTTTTCATGGAATCTATAATATACTCCGTATCTGAAAAATATGGGTTATATCCCTCTGTATTAAAGTTTACTTTCTTTCCGTCATCTTTAATTAGCGTCCAGCTAGTTTTTGTGGATCCCCCGTCTGCAATTAGTATCATTGTTATTTATTATAAATTAAGGATTATTTTAGGTTAAAAATAGTAAAATTTGCTTATTGTACAAACTACACTAAGCAATATCTGATTATTTAATAATTTATGCAAAGCTAAGCTACGATTTAAAAAAGCATTGTGCTAGCCCTTTTTCTAATATCTCTCTTTTAAGTTGCTTACCAATGAATACCAATTTGGTTTCTCTAATTTCATCTGTAGCCCATTCGTCGCCATCACTAAAAACGGGTGATCCTTTAACAGACTGGATGATTAGCTTCCTGTTTAGGCCTTCAATGTATAGTATTCCTTTTATTCTGTAAAACCAAGCACCTTGTATGGCTAACATAACGGTAAAGTAATGGCGTAATTTTAATAAGTCGAAACTTTGCTGAAAAATGAAACTCTGTGATACAATTTCGTGATGTTTATTTTCTACCGCAATATTAAAGACATTATTACTTTTTGCAGTAGAGAAACCTAGCTTGTAAGCTATTTTGTCTTTATTATAAGCTTTTAAGTCTAAGATTTTAGCTGTTTTTACTTTTGCGAAATCAGTAAACTCATAATCAGCAAATGGATTTATTTTTTGAATGGTATCACCTACAGTTTGCAACGTTTCTTTATCAATATCTCCAGATTTATTAAAAACAATATAATCTGCAAATAGCACCTGTTTTGCCGCTTCTTCTTCGGTGCCTATTACATCTAAAACATTCTCAGAATCTATTAAACAAACAGTTCCGTCAAGCTTAAAAGCTGTTTGTATATTATAGTCGGTTAAAAAAGTGGCAGCAACGGCAGAAGGATCTGCAATTCCTGTAGTTTCAATAATTAAGTGGTCATAATCGTAATCCCCAATCACTAACTTATTAAGTACTTCAAATAAATCGCCATTTAAAGAACAACAGATACAACCGTTTGAAAGCTCGAAAATGTTTTCATCGGTTTTTACAACCAGTTCACTATCTATATTGATTTCCCCGAACTCGTTTTCGATAATGGCAAACTTGGTTCCAGGGTTTTCTTTGATAATTTGGTTAAGGAGCGTAGTTTTTCCGGATCCTAAAAATCCGGTAAGAATAGTAACCGGGACTGATTTTATTGACATCTGTTAAAAATATAAAAATCTTTAACAGAAAAGTACTTAGGATAGTAATTTATTACAAAAAGGAGAAGGGATAAGTAAATAACAAAATTTAAACGTAACAGGTATTGGTGAAAAAGGGGTTTATACTTTTTCTTTTTGAACCAATGCTGGAATTGTTTTTATAATGATTTTTAAATCTAACCACATTGAGTAGTTTTTAGCGTAAAAGTTATCTAGTTTTTTACGTTCATGATCAGACATATCTTTTTTACCACGCTTACTAATTTGCCAAAGTCCGGTTAAACCAGATGGACCTAGAAAACGCATTGACCATTCGTTTGTAGTAAGTTGTTCAGCTTCATACAATGGGAGTGGGCGGTTGCCTACTATAGACATATCTCCTTTAACAACGTTTACCAGTTGCGGGAGCTCATCAATACTACTTTTTCTTAAAAATGCTCCAAGTTTGGTGATACGTGGATCGTTTTCTATTTTAAAAAATGACGATTCACTATATTGATTTTTATGCGCTAAACTAGCCATTTCTGAATCGGCACCAACCCGCATTGATCTAAATTTATAAAAATCAAAAATTCTGTAGCCAGTGCCTACTCTTTTACTAGTGTAAAATATTGGACCCGGAGAATCGAGCTTGATTAATAAGGCTACTATCAGAAGAATAGGTAAAAGAACCACCAATGCAATACTTGCGAGTGTTATATCCATAATCCTTTTTGTTAAAGGCATATTATACTCTGTCACCGGAACTTGCGATAACTGGTTCACCTGTGATCTTAATAGTTTGTAAAAACTTAAAAATTTCAGCCTTTCTATTAAATCTTCAAAAGGGATAGGGTTAGCATAGCAATCATTTATATTAAGTTCCATAGCCTTTTTTACAATAGCTGGATTAGGCTCTGTTAATAAAAAGATTGTAATTAAATTTTTTGTAAGGAAGTTGTTTTTGAGTGCTAATACATAAGTCTGTATTTCTTCAAACTTTGAAGGGTCTACTTCAATTAGAATAATTGTATTTATATCATGAAAGGACAGCGTCTGAGTGCGTTCCTTTAACTCAATTAAAGTACTAGTTTGAAATACTGTGAACTCTGTTTCTGAAAACAGTTTTTCAACAGATTCTTTAAAGCTTGTGCCGTAGTAAAGAACATTAATTGAAGCGTTTGAATTGAAGTGGTCTTCAACGTTAACATTCGTAAATTGCATTCGCTAATTTAGTATAATTTTTATTTTATCTTTTAAAATTGACGGATTAAATGGTTTAGACATTAAATCGTTTATAGGATAAGGGATTTTAGTCTTGATGTTTTCTAAAGAATCTGAACCAGAAAGTACAATCACAGGTACATCTCTAAAGTACCCACTAACCTTTAATGAACGCACAAAATCGGCACCATCAAAGTAAGGCATTTCCATATCAGATATAATTAAATCAGGAATATTACCGCTATCTAACCAAGTTAAAGCATCAAAACCATTATTTTTTATTACAAGGTCATAGTCTTTTTTCAAGATAAATTCTAATAGCTTTAAAATAGCAACCTCATCATCTACCAAAAGAATCCTTTTCTTAACCACGTCTTTATTTTTTTCTAATGATATCATAACTCTGTATCTTTAATATACTAACTGTTAAACAGAAAGGATGCCGAATTACATTTTAAGTTTGTTTTAAAGTTAAACATACTGGTATAATTAACATTATGATAACAATACTTGCAAAATATACTATACTTTATTACAACTACAAAATTTTAATAGCCCTTTATATTAACCTGAAGCTATAATTACTACAACAACAAGGGGTTGTACGTAAATATAGTGTTAAAGGTTATTACGAATTATTTTGTGTTTTGGACTTTTAAATTTTTTTTAATAAAAATATAATATCATTAATGCGTTTTCTTAATCAGTAAAATCGGGGAATTTATTCCTTAAACATGGGATGTATTTCCCAATTTACACTTTGTTTTATCAGTCTGCTTGGGTCCTGATAAACGCGATTTTTTCAAAAATAATGAATTTAACCGATATAGGTTGAGACAGCTTAATAAGTCAACTTATGTTTTGCTTTTTAAGCTGTGTAGACTTATTTTAACAAAAAAGTTCCGAACAAGAGTCCGGAACTTTATAATATTGTTAAATCTTATTATTTCTTTTTTTGTTGATTAAGCTGCTGCTGTCTCATCATTTCTTCCATTTTTTTCTGGAAACCACCTTTTTTCTTTGACTCAGGTTTCTTTTTGTGCTCCTGTATCTGTGCGTGGATTTTATCGTCATCAACAAATCTTCTGATAAAGTACTGTTGAGAGAATGTTAAAATGTTTGCACAAAAGTAGTAGTAGTTTAAACCTGCTGGGTAGCTGTTTAACACACCAAAGAAAATAATTGGTGTAATGTAACCAATATACTTCATCTGCCCCTGAACACCCGATATCTGATTGTTAAAGTAGGTGTAAATTAATGTGGAAATAGTCATTAATAAACACATTAAACTAATGTGGTTCCAACCTAAAAGTGGGATTGTAGGGAACGTTATCAACTCATCATAAGTTGATAGATCATGCATCCATAAGAAACTCTCGTGACGTAACTCAAACAAGTTCGGGAAAAAGTAAAAGAACGCTAATATAAAAGGCATCTGGAAAACCATTGGTAAACATCCGCCTAATGGGTTAACACCGGCTTGTTTATACAGCTTCATGTACTCTTGTTGTACTAAAGCTTGGTTACCTTCTCCAACTTTTGCTTTAATTTCATCCATTTCTGGTTTTAAAACCCTCATTTTTGCCATTGATAGGTATGACTTGTAAGTGAAAGGCAATAAAACGGTTTTTAGAATAATAGTAAGCAACAAGATAATTAAGCCGTAACCAAGGCTCATGCTCTCGAAGAAGTTGAAAATTGGCAACACCAAAAACTGGTTAATCCATTTTAAAGGACCCCAGCCCATTTTAACTTGCTTTTCTAGGTCATAGCCTTGTGCTTTTAACTGGCTAAATTTGTTTGAACCAAAGTAAAATTCCAATTCATAGCTGTTGTTTTCACTGTTTTTGTATGGAAGTGAAAGTTGTGCTGCATAAGCTTTTACTGCAGAGCTATCTGCCAAAGTTGTAATTTTAACGTGAGCATTGGTAAAACCGCCTTTTGCTATTAATGCCGCCGAGAAAAAATGCTCTTTAAATGAAACCCAATTAGTTCTGCTTTCATTTAAAACCAAATCATCGTCACTACTTTCACTTAAATAATCAACTTCACCATCAGCATGCTGAAAGTAAGTGGTTGAACCTAAGCGTTCGTTATATAGATCTTTTTCTTGTTGTAAAAGTTTTGTGTTCCAGTTTAAATCTAAGCTACTTGCTGATTTTTTATTATCAAAACCTTTAGCATCAACTTTAAATTCTACTTTATTAGCATCGGGCGCTAAAGAATAAGTGTAGTTTAAAGACGCACCGTCAGCATTTGTCATTTGCATCACAATGTTTCCAGCACTTTGGCTAAGTACTTTAAACGGCTGGTCAGATGTATTTAACTGTTTGTTATCTGCTGTATAATCAAAACCGAAGTTAGTGTCCTCACTTTTAAAAAGTATTACAGGTTCTCCTTTATATGTAGTTTCTCCTTTTACCTGTACGCTAACAATTTTACCACCTTTATTTGATAAGGTTACTTTTAAGGTTTTGTTTTCTAAAACACTTAACTCTTCTACAAATGCAGCGGAAGCACCATTAAGTGCTGTGTCAGTATTCGCTAATGCAATGCTATCAGTTAAAACGGCAGTTTTTTTAGCAATAGTTTGAGGGTGATTTTTTGCTGCTGCAATTGAATCTTGTGTAATTTGTTCTCTTTTTATTTCTTCTTCAGATGGTTTTAAAAGAAATGTAGAGCCAACTAAAATTACTAAAATCAGGAATAAACCTGTAAACGTATTTCTATCCATTATTTATTTTTAATGCTTTGTTTTAAACTTTCTTTTTTGAATGTTCAATTGAAGCGGCGACAAATTTAACAAAAAGTGGGTGAGGATTTGCAACAGTTGACTTTAATTCGGGGTGAAACTGTGCTGCTACGAAATAAGGATGGCTTTTAAGCTCTACTATTTCCACCAAGTTATTGTCTGGGTTTATGCCCGAAGCAATCATTCCTGCATCTTCGTAAGCTTTCAAAAACTTATTATTGAATTCGTAACGGTGTCTGTGGCGTTCAGTAATTTTTGATTTTCCGTAAATAGCGTGTGCTTTTGTTCCTTTTTTAAGCTCGCAAGTATACGACCCTAAACGCATTGTACCACCTTTCAATGTTACTTTTTTCTGCTCTTCCATAATTGAAATCACATCGTCTACGGTATCTTCATCCATTTCGGTACTATGTGCGCTCTTTAAACCTAAAACATTTCTGCCAAATTCAATTACTGCACATTGCATCCCTAAACAGATACCAAAAAATGGAATGTTATTTTCTCTGATGTATTGGATTGCAGTGATTTTTCCTTCAATACCACGAGCTCCAAAGCCAGGAGCCACTAAAACGCCATCTAAATTACCAAGCTTTGCTTTTACATTATCAGGAGTAATACTTTCAGAGTGTATACATTCAACTCTAACCTTACATTCGTTTTGCGCACCAGCGTGTATAAATGATTCTGTTATTGATTTATAAGCATCTGGTAACTCAACATATTTACCCACCAAACCAATTTTTATTTCTGAAGTTGGGTTTTTTAAATGACCTAAAAACTCTTTCCAGCTTTCTAGATCAGGTTCGTTTTTAGTAGGAAGTTTAAGTTTGGAAAGTACAGTACGATCTAATTGCTCTTTTAACATTAAAAGTGGCACATCATAAATCGTTTTTGCATCTATTGACTCTATAACCGCATTAATATTTACGTTACAGAATAAAGCGATTTTTTTACGGATATCCTGAGAAATATGATGCTCTGTCCGACAAACCAAAATATCTGGTTGAATACCGTACTCTAACAACATTTTAACAGAGTGTTGTGTAGGTTTAGTTTTTAATTCTCCGGCTGCAGCTAAAAACGGGATAAGCGTTAAATGGATAACAATAGCATTGTTTGAACCTGCTTCCCATTTAAACTGACGAACAGCCTCTATATATGGAAGAGATTCAATATCACCAACGGTTCCACCAAGCTCAGTAATTACAATATCATAATCACCGCTTTCGCCTAATAAACGCATATTTCGCTTAATTTCATCGGTAATATGTGGTACTACCTGTACGGTTTTACCTAAATAAGCACCTTCTCTTTCGCGGTTGATAACGTTTTGGTAAATTCTACCAGTAGTAATGTTGTTTGCCTGAGTAGTTGCAACGTTTAAAAAACGCTCGTAATGACCTAAGTCTAAATCCGTTTCAGCACCGTCTTCGGTTACATAACACTCGCCATGTTCGTACGGGTTTAACGTACCTGGGTCAATGTTGATATACGGATCAAATTTTTGGATAGTTACGCGGTAACCTCTGGCCTGTAAAAGTTTAGCTAATGATGCGGAAATAATACCTTTTCCTAAAGACGATGTAACGCCCCCCGTAACAAAAATATACTTAGTCATGTTGGATTTTGTTGTTTTTAACCATCTAAAAAAGATAAAAGAATGATACTTTTTAAATGTGTTTATACGGGATGCAAAATTAGGTTTTTTTTTCGATTTTGAGCTATATGATAGAAATGAATTTTGAACCGTCTCAATTATTTGTCATTTATACAGGCTATATAATTGTTAAAACTTTGATTAGCTGTAATTAAGAGGTTTTATTGATTAGCATGATAATTTTCTGTGAAAATTATGCTCGTTTAATTTGCCAATAAGTTCTAAACATGGGCTTTTAATTTTAATTTTGTATGAATGGATTCAGTTTATAAAAGTTTGTTGCTACGCTATCAAAATTACTTGATAGAATTTTATCAGTTGATAGAAGATAAAGAGATTTTTAAACCGGCAGAACTTAGCAAAGCCAGTGCAATAAGAGATTTTTTTGAAACCCTGCCTGATTTTGATGATTCTTTTGAGCTTGAGCTGGGTATTAAAGTTTTGTTGGGCGAGCTAGAAAATAATTGGCTTATTCAAATTGGTGATGATGGTTTTTCGGTACGCTCTTACACTGTTGATGGATTAGATGAAACTGATGAATGGTTTTTTCACTTCCATAATGACACTAAGGAATATGAAGGCAATCTGTTTGCTGATGGCGATTGGGATTTGTTTTTAGAAGAAGTTGCAGATATTGATGGTTTTGACGGTAAAAAATTAAGTGCTGTTTTGAAATATGATGTAGGGTAGTTTTTTTGAGAGATTAGGTGTGTACTATATAAGGAGTGTCAATGTCTACTTGGGGAATCCTGTTGCCTCTCAAAGCGAGTTCTTACTTTGAGGGATTTACGCCTAGCTATTGCATTGATTATATAAAGTTAAATTTATACCGCCAATCAAATTAGATTATCTGAAATAACAAAATTGCTTACCGGCCCATCATCTTAGCAACATACTTCCCAATAATATCAAATTCAATATTTACAAAATCTCCGGGTTTAATATTTTGTAAATTAGTATGCTCATAAGTATAAGGTATAATAGCAACTGAAAAGGTGTTTTCGCCAGAATTTACAACCGTTAAACTGATGCCGTTTACACAAACAGAACCTTTTTCTACGGTTACATTCCCTTTATTAGCATCATACTCAAAGGTGAAAATCCAGCTTCCATTAGCTTCTTGCAGATTGATGCATTTTGCGGTTTGGTCAACATGGCCTTGCACAATATGTCCGTCTAAACGACCATTCATTTGCATACAACGTTCTAAGTTTGTTAAATCTCCAACCTTTAAATCTCCAATATTAGTTTTCTGTAAAGTTTCATCAATTGCAGTTACGGTATGTTCGCCGTCTTTTAAGTCAACTACCGTTAAACAAACACC
Organism: Pelobium sp.; assembly: GCA_037968815.1. Classification (GTDB taxonomy): domain Bacteria; phylum Bacteroidota; class Bacteroidia; order Sphingobacteriales; family Sphingobacteriaceae; genus Pseudopedobacter. The sequence continues at coordinate 14,902 of JBBKWF010000019.1, forward strand.
GTTATGCGCCACAGATTGGTCTATTTTTAAATCTTTTGAAATATCCGACTTTACGGTGATATGCAAATTATTTTGCTCTTTTTTTAAGTGGGTAATTGTGCCCAGTGTTTCAATAATTCCTGTAAACAATTCGGGTAGTTTTAAGTGATAATTAATTTAGCTTTTAAACTTTAGAGGCAAAAATGCTTTTCAATGTTTAAATATCAAAGCTCTTTATAATCGAGATTTAAAAAACAATTCAAACTTAATAAAAACTACGGTGTTTTTTTACCAATTGCTTTCTGTTAATTGCTTAAAATTTCTAATTTCTGTTTATTTTAACTCTTAATTTCTAATCAATTTTTATAAACTTAAGTTAGTTTAATGCATGTTGTTTTTAAAAACTTTTGCAAAAATCTATACTTAAAATTTAAATCAATATATTGCATTGGTTAACGCTACACACTTAATTTAACTAATTTCATGTCGATTAGTACCATAAATGGGGTTCAACGTTTAGATGATATCTATAAGCTGACTTCTATTCTTTTAGATAACAAGGAGGATTCTTTAGAGCAATTATTGAAATCTGTATGTAAGATTTTTGATGCCGAACTGGGAATGATTTGTTTGCTGAAGGATGAGGAGTACTCTATACGTAATATCTACTCAGAACTTCCTTATGAGTTTGATTTAAAGTCTATTACATGTAAAGAAGATACTTGTTGTTTCCAAACAGTAAAAGAAGGTAAAATTTTAGAGTTGCCAGATATTACTAATTCTGAGTATAAAGATTTACCTTTTTTCGATGTTTTAAAAGTGAAAAGTTATATCGGAATTCCACTAAAATTTGACAATAAAGACATTGGTGCAATAAGTTTTTCTTCACGAGAAATAAGGCTTAACGGTTATTGCAAAGAAGAGGTCGATTTATTAAATTATTTAAATCAATGGGTAAGTCAGCATCTAAATAGGGTGTACTATAAAGAAAGTTTAAGAGAAAACAATACCGAATTAGAGGAAAAAAACAAGGCTTTAGAGGTTTTAATTAAGGAAAATAGCCAACTGACACAAATATTGGTACATGATTTAAAGTCGCCTTTAAGCAATATTAAAATGTTGTCGTACTTGTTTCAGGATTTTGCCCGTGATCCTGATAGTGAAGAGCTGATTAGTATTTTTAATAAAAGTTTAGATTATGTTTTTCATTTGATTGACCAGATGGAGACACTAAATAATATGGAAACTTTTTCCACTGAAAATTATTTAGAAGAATTTGACTTAGATGAATTTGTACAAGCCAATTTAAAGGATTTTAATACTGCTGCAGAAGCAAAGTCAATAAAACTAAATTACAATTTTAAGGGCGGTAAATCGGTTATTAAAACTGATATGAACTTTTTAAAACGGATAATTTACAATCTGATTTCTAATGCATTAAAGTTTTCGCCATTTGAAAAACAAATATTTGTAAACTTAGACCATAATGATACTCACTTCTTGATTTCTTTTAAAGATGAAGGACCTGGAATTGCAGATGACGAACTACATAAACTGTTTCAAAAATTTGTAAAATTGAACAACAAACCTACAAACTCCGAAAGCTCATCGGGCTTAGGCTTATTTATAGTTAAAGAGCTATCTAAAAAGATTAAAGGTGATATAAGTGTAGAAAGTGTGTTTGGCCAAGGAAGTACCTTTACAGTGAAGTTACCTTTCTATATTTAGGTAGTTCGACTGTAGTTTGTTAGGTGCTTAGTGGTTAAGGTCTTTTATTTTACACTTTCCAACAAATACAAAATTATCCACAATTAAAAACGGCTAACATTAATTTCTAACTTTGCATTTCGCAAAATCAAATTCCCTTGGCAAAAAGTAAAGATAAAGAGACACCTTTAATGACTCAATACAACCAGATTAAGGTGAAATACCCTGGTGCATTACTGTTATTTAGAGTTGGTGATTTTTACGAAACTTTTGGTGAAGACGCCATTAAAGCTTCGCAAATATTAGGGATTGTGCTCACTAAAAGAGCCAACGGTTCAGCTTCACACATCGAGTTAGCTGGTTTTCCACATCATTCCATAGAAACTTATTTACCTAAATTGGTAAGGGCAGGGCAGAGGGTTGCTATTTGTGATCAATTAGAAGACCCAAAAACTGTTAAAGGTATTGTAAAGCGTGGTGTAACCGAATTGGTTACTCCCGGAGTAGCTTACAGTGACAATATTGTTCAGCAAAAATCTAATAACTATTTAGCCTGCTTACATTTTGAAAAACAGACTATTGGTATATCTTTTTTAGATATTTCTACTGGCGAGTTTTTGGTAGCCCAAGGAAATGCAGAATATATAGATAAACTTTTGCAAGGATTTAAGCCTAGTGAAGTTATATTTTCGAAATCGAAAGCTAAAGACTTCACCGAAACTTTTGGCAGTAGCTTTTATACCTACACGCTTGACGATTGGGCTTTTACTGCCGATTATGCGCAAGAAACTTTATTAAAGCATTTTGAAGTTAAGTCGCTTAAAGGCTTTGGTATTGAGCGTTCTTTATTAGGTATTGTGGCGGCAGGTGTGGCTTTGCATTATTTAGGCGAAACCGAGCATAGGCAATTACAACACATCAGTAATATTTCTAGGATTGAAGAAGACCGCTATATGTGGTTGGATAAGTTTACTATCCGCAATTTGGAGCTGATTGGCTCAAATAACGAAAATGCCAAAACTTTAATTGATGTTTTAGACCATACTTCTTGCGCCATGGGAGCGAGGATGTTGCGTAAGTGGATGGTAATGCCGTTGAAAAACGAAAAGCCAATCCAAGAAAGGCTAGCCGTTGTTGAGTTTTTTTATAAAGATGTAGAACTGAGAAATCAGTTGCAGGGGTATTTACGACAGATTGGCGATTTAGAGCGTTTAATTTCAAAAATTGGCTTGCAAAAAACTAACCCACGAGAAATTATTCAACTTAAGAAGGCTTTAACAGCTATTGCAGAAGTTAAAGTTAACTGCGAAAATGTTGATCAAGAAGCTGTAAAGCGTATTGCAGAGCAGATAAATCTTTGCGTTTCTATCAGAGAGAAAATTGAAAACGAGCTACAACCTGACCCACCAGTTGCTTTAAATAAAGGTAAAGTAATGGCCGATGGTTTAAATTCAGATTTAGACCGTTTACGTCAAATTGCTTTCGGTGGTAAAGATTATTTACTACAGCTTCAAAAACGAGAAGCCGAAATCACCGGGATTACTTCTTTAAAAATAGCATTCAACAACGTTTTTGGTTATTATTTAGAAGTTTCCAATACACATAAAGACAAAGTTCCGCAAGAGTGGATTCGTAAGCAAACCTTGGTTAACGCCGAGCGTTACATTACACCCGAACTTAAAGAATACGAAGACCAGATTTTAGGTGCTGAAGAAAAGATATTAGCCATTGAAACTCGTTTGTTTACTGACTTGGTTACCAGCATAGCAGAGTTTATCAAACCTATTCAGCTAAATGCATACTTAATTGCACAGCTAGATGTGCTACTTTGTTTTGCAGAAACAGCACAAAAAAATCATTATGTAAAGCCTAAAGTAAGTAATGATAAGTTGTTGGATATCAAGGGTGGAAGACACCCGGTTATTGAACAGCATTTGCCTTTAGGTGAAGAATATATTACCAATAACGTTTACCTTGATAATGATTCGCAACAGATCATCATTATTACTGGACCAAACATGGCGGGTAAATCTGCTTTATTACGCCAAACAGGTTTAATTGTTTTAATGGCGCAAATGGGCAGTTTTGTCCCAGCTAAAGAAGCATTTATTGGAATTGTAGATAAAATTTTCACTAGGGTTGGGGCATCAGATAATTTATCAAGTGGCGAATCTACTTTTATGGTGGAGATGAACGAAACAGCAAGCATCTTAAATAATTTATCAGACCGAAGTTTGATTTTGTTGGATGAAATTGGTCGCGGTACTTCTACTTATGATGGTATTTCTATTGCTTGGTCCATCGCCGAATATCTGCACAATCATCCATCAGCGAAAGCTAAAACCTTATTTGCTACGCATTACCATGAGTTAAACGAGTTGAGCAACTCTTTTAACCGCATTAAAAACTTCAATGTTTCTGTAAAGGAAGTCGGGAATAAAGTGATTTTCTTGAGAAAATTGGTTCCAGGAGGAAGTGAGCATAGTTTCGGAATCCATGTGGCTAAAATGGCTGGAATGCCAACTCAGGTACTAAAGCGAGCCAATGAAATATTGCTTCGTTTAGAAAACGAGCGTACTGGTGGCGAACATGTAAAAGCCAGTCTGATGAAAATGCAGAAACAACCAGTACAACTGCAAATGTTTTCTTTGGATGATCCTGTTTTGATAAAAATAAGGGATGTTTTAAATAATTTGGATGTAAATACGTTAACTCCTGTAGAAGCTTTAATGAAACTGGACGAAATTCAGAAGGTTTTGAAAAAATCTTAATATGACGTTAAGCAAGTATAAATCAAGAAAGTCCACCACCTTAATTACGCTATACGCAATACTCTTATTTTTATTCACTTTTACGGCCTGTAAGTCCAAGAAAAACCTCTCCAATAATCCCGCTTCTCATCGTTTTGAAAAGCCATCTAGCAAAATTGCCAATAAATATGCTGATGAAATGGGCGTGTCAAAAAAACAGATTAAAAATGGCGATTTGTATAGTTTTATTGATGATTGGGAAGGTACAAAATATCAGTTTGGTGGCTTAACTAAACGCGGTGTGGATTGCTCTGGATTAGTTTATTTAATCTATCAGGAAGTGTATGGTCGAAAAGTACCAAGAACTACTGGTCAGCAAGTGCAAGTAATCAAAAGAAAATATGAAAGTCAGTTACGCGAGGGCGATTTAGTGTTTTTTGATTTTGGTGGTAAAAAGTTTAGCCATGTGGGTGTTTATTTACAAAACGGCTATTATGTGCATGCCAGTACCAAAAGAGGGGTGATGATTGAAAAACTGAGAAACCCTTATACTTATAAATATTTTTCTAGAGCTGGGAGTGTAAAGTAAATCAAGTCATTTCGGCAAATGTGAAATCTGTTAGTTTCTTAACAAAAGTCTCAATCTTCAGCTTAAACCTGAATTTACCGACTGGGAATTAAGGAGGATTCTGCTTTCAATAGATAAGAGATTCGCTATGTAAAAGCATAAGGTGCGGTGTATTGTGGGTTAATAGTTCCGTCTAAACGAACATTACCTGGGCATAAGTAGCATTTTTCATCATAAGTTGGACGTAGGGTGTTATTTACAGGTTCAACTTTTCCTTGCCATGGACGTTTTGTACGGTGCGGAGAAACTAAAATCTAATCTCCGGTTAAAATATTTAGTCTTTTATGAGGGTGTTCTTCAAAATTAAAATCCATATTTTCAATTATATAAGTCTTTCGACTTTTTATTTAAACACTACGCTACAATGTGTGTACCGTCCTCAATTTGAGTGATATAAACATTCATCCCAATGTTCATTTTGTTGAAATAAGCTTCTTTAATCCGTTGTACTATTCCTTCTAATTGGTCTTCTTTTACCAAAGAAATCACACAGCCTCCAAAACCTCCACCCATCATTCTTGCTCCTAAAATTCCTTCTTCTTTTTTAGTACACGAAACTATAAAGTCAAGCTCAGGGCAACTTACTTCATACAATTCACTTAAACCAGTATGTGTTTCGTACATTTTTTGTCCGAAATCTTCAATTTTATTCTCTTGTAAATCTTCACAGGCGGCCAGTAAACGGTTGTTTTCTTCTACCACATACTTACATCTATCGAAAATGTCACTGCTTTCGTTAGTTAAACATTCTTCAACCATTTCTATGGTAGCATCACGTAAAGTTTTTACTTGCGGATACTTCTTTTGGATGATAGAAACCCCCTCACTACATTGGCTTGTTCGTACATTATATTCTGATGATGCCAAAGAGTGCTTCACCATTGAATCAAATAAAACAATTTTAATCCCTTCTAACTCAAAAGGCACATATTCATATTCTAAAGACCGGCAATCAAGCTTCATAACATGACCTTTTTTGCCAAATACACTGGCAAATTGATCCATAATCCCACAATTAACGCCTACAAATTCGTTTTCAGCTTTTTGAGCCAATTTAACCATCTGCATTTTTTCTAACGATAAGTCAAAAATATGGTTCAGTCCAAAAATGGTAGCACATTCCAAAGCTGCTGATGAAGACATTCCAGCTCCTAACGGTACATCGCCAGAAATAACAGCGTTAAAACCACCAACTTCCTTATTGATTTTTTGAAGTTGTTCAACAACACAGATTACATAATTCGGCCAGCCTTTATCAGAATAATCCAATTTAGAAACTTCAGTACTGTACGATTCATCTAAATCTGCAGCAACTATAAAAATGGAATTGTCTTCTCTTTTTGATAAAGCGATGTAAGCCGCTTTGTTAATTGCTGCGGGTAAAACAAAGCCCATATTATAGTCCGTATGCTCACCAATAAGGTTTACTCTACCCGGTGAGCGAACCACTAAAGGTTCTTCGTTAAAAGTTTTAAGAAAAATGCTTTTCACAAGATTTTGTGGATCTCTCATCATATAATCTATTTTGGGATTTTATTTGAAACTGGCTTATAAATCTCTTTGTTATTTGCCTTGGCAATTTATCACCTGTATAAATCATAAAATTGGATTATCTTATGATAATGTTAGATTATTTTCTGCAATTTTACATGTAAACATTCTAATGAAATAAGATTTTGGCAAAAAAGAAACAAGGTTTTGCAGGACAACGTTTAATTGAGCTTTCTAAAGAGGCAATAAACAACTACTGTATAAAACATCCATCGTCAAAAAATGGCTTTTTTACTAAAGTTGGTTTTTTTCCAGACGCTAAGTATCAGTTTATGGAAGAAAGTGATGGGGCCGAGGAGTATGCGCTAATTTACTGTGTTAAAGGTTATGGTGTAGCAGTAATTAGTCACAAGATTTTTCATATTTCTCCGGGAGATTTTTTTATAATCCCATCAAATACACCGTTTTCATATTATGCGGATAAAATTAAACCTTGGACAATTTTTTGGTTTTTTTTTAAAGGCGATGCTATTGAAGATACTGTTAATATTTTTATTAAATCAGCAAAGTCTTATAAAGGTTATCTGCCCTATAATGAGGAGCGCATAAAGCTTTTTAATCAGATATATAAACGCCTAGAGCAAGGTTACGGACAAGAAAACTTGACTTTAATTAATATGTGTTTACTCCATTTAATATCATCTTTTGTATTGCTTGTTGAGCCTAGTGGTAAAAAGATTGATAAATTTCAACTTCTTGTAAATAGCACTATTCAGTTTATGAAAGAAAATAGTGAACAAAACCTGAGTCTTCCAGAAATTGCTACAAATGTAAATCTATCCGTTTCTCACTTCTCCTCAATTTTTAAACGGATAACAGGTGTTTCGCCGATGACTTATTATAATGATATTAAAATCCAGAAAGCTTGTGAATATTTAAAATATAGCGATACCCTTGTAAAGGAGATATCCTACAAATTAGGTGTTTATGATGTTCAGTATTTTTCAAGGTTATTTGTAAAAACGATGGGAGTAACCCCATTAAAATATCGGTCACAAAATAAATCTATTTAAATAGTAATGCTGTTTATTTAATTATGTTCACTTTCTTCCTATATTTTAATAAGTCTAGCGCAAAAATCCGAAATTCATCATAATAAGTCTGTGATTTTTTAAACACATTGATACGTTATAACTAAGATTACTGTAAAAGCTATTGACGACCTCTAAAACAGCCTAGCAGTAACAAGAAGAGATGAAAAATTTAAGTGAACAACTTAATGTCAATAGGTTTTAGAGAATGTGGCATCAGTTTTTGTTTAACCAATGTTAAGAAACCATTTAAAACATAAAATAAAGCGCTTTATTTGAATTTTAATGATTATTTATCCGCATAAATATATAAATTTGTAGAAAAGCGAAAAATCACTATATGTCAGAAATTGCAGAACTTAAATTAAACGGAAATACATACAGTTTACCAATTGTTGAAGGAACTGAAAATGAGAAAGCTATAGATATAGCTAAACTTAGGGACCAAACAGGTTATGTGACATTAGATAGTGGCTTTAAAAATACAGGTGCTACTAAAAGCGCAATTACCTTTTTAGACGGGGAAAAAGGAATATTAAAATACAGAGGCTACCCAATAGAGCAATTAGCAGAAAAATCTACTTTTTTAGAAGTTGCTTATTTGTTGATTTACGGTTCTTTACCAAATCAAGCACAAATAGATGATTTCCAACACCAAATTAGCCGCCATACTTTGGTTCATGAGGATATGAAAAAGTTTTTTGATGGTTTTCCGTCAAAAGCTCATCCAATGGGTCAATTATCTTCATTGGTTTGTTCTTTATCTGCTTTTTATCCAGAATCTTTGGATCCAAATGCGACCAAAGAAGAATTTGATTTAACTATTATTAAGTTATTGGGTAAAATGTCAACTATTGTTTCTTGGATTTACAAGAAATCTTTAGGCCATCCAGTAATTTATCCTCAGAATAAATTGGATTATGTTACGAACTTCTTAAACATGACTTTCGGTCAACGTACAGAAGATGTGGTGATTGATGATGTAGTTGTTGATGCAATGAACAAACTATTGATTTTACACGCAGATCATGAGCAAAACTGTTCAGCATCTACGGTAAGAATTGTTGGTTCTTCAGACTGCAATCTATACGCTTCAATATCTGCAGGATGTTCTGCGTTATGGGGACCGCTACATGGTGGCGCAAACCAGGCAGTAATTGAAATGCTTGAGAAAATTAAGAACGATGGTGGTGATGTAGATAAGTGGGTAAATAAAGCGAAAGATAAAAGTGATTCTTTCAGACTGATGGGCTTTGGTCACCGAGTATACAAAAACTTTGATCCAAGAGCTAAAATCATTAAGAAAGCTTGCGATGAAATTTTAGATAAGTTGGGTATTAATGATCCAGTTTTAGATATTGCTAAGAAGTTAGAAGAAGTTGCATTAAGCGATCCTTACTTTGTAGAAAGAAAATTATATCCTAACGTAGATTTTTACTCGGGTATCATATACAGAGCTTTAGGTTTCCCAACAGAAATGTTTACGGTGCTATTTGCTTTAGGTCGTTTACCAGGATGGATTGCACAATGGAAAGAGATGAGAGAGAATAATGATCCAATTGGTCGTCCTCGTCAGATTTACGTTGGTGAAAACGATAGAGACTATGTAGAAATGAACAAAAGATAATAGCTTATTTTATAAAGCAAAAATCCCTTTTCTGAAAAAGAAAAGGGATTTTTTTATGGACCAATTTTTATTAGTTGAACCGGAATGTTATAAATTTATATTCGGAATAAAAGTTAATTACACTTAAAGGGAATTGAATGATTAATGGGATTTAGCTTTTAACTTAATTTAAATCACACTAAATATTACGATGGCATAAATATAGAAGCGTAAGAACCTGAAAAGTGCCCAAAGTAAATAATGCTTAAAATTGTAATTGATTAAACCACAAGCAAAACTAACTATAGAGTGGGGCAGAGGTAACATTGCGCCAACCACAATAAAAATACTACCCCATTTTCTAAGGTTTTTAATGTGCACTGCAATTTTATTTTCAATATAGTTTCTAACTGCAGGAATTAAGAAAGTTAACTTTCCTATGTAGTAAGCTGTAGCCCCTCCTAAATAAGAAAGCGTAGCTAAACCAGTAAGGTATAACCATGGGTGACTCATTTTAGCACTCCAAGCAATAAACACTTCGGGTGGTAGTAGGCCTAAAATAGTTTCTGAAAGATAGAAAACTAATAAAATTGATTCTTTAGAATAATTGTTTACCAATGCGGCAAACATTGCTTTAGTATCTAAAAAAAAGTAGTCGAGTAAAATAAAGAGTATAACAAATACACCAATAGTAATCCCCCCCTTAATAGCGGTGTTTTTTAGAAAATCGTAAAACTTGGTGATCTTATAATAGCGGTTAAGCGCTACCATCTTATTTTTTTTACTCAAAACCTTTAAGCGTTTTTTTATATAAAACTTAATTACTAGGCACTTTATTGCCCGCAAATATAATTTTTATTTCGCTTTAAAAAGTACTTTGTTTAATATATTAAAGACTGTTTTTTAATAAAAATTACTGATCATAAATTACAAAAAAAACAATTACTAATTAGGTTTAATTTACAATAAGCACTGGTATTTTAATTTTATGTCTTACACTTTCAACAGTAGTACCAAAAGCTAAATCTTTAAAACCTTTGTGTCCGTGTGCACCCATTACTAAGAAATCTATTTCAGATTCATTCACTATTTTAGCAATAGCGGCAGCAGTACTCCCATAACCAACTTTGAAATCTGATTTAAAACCTAATAAACGCAAGTCTTCTGTGTATTTCTTTAAGTTTTCCTCATCAATAATAGTTTCTTGATCTCTCACATTATCTCCGTGATAACGAGCGGCGGCTGTCTCAACAATATGTATAAATGTATAAGTAGCATTTTTTCCGCCCTGAGCCAAAGCATTATTAATGATTTTTTGGTCTTTTGAAGAAAAATCAGTGGTGATACCAATGTGCTTGTATTCAATTTTAGAACTTTCTAGGTAACCAATAGCTTGTCCGTGTGGTACAAACATTCTTTTTTCTTTTCCTTTTGAAATAAAAGGATGAATGAAAATATATACTAGTAATGCTAAGCAGGCTATAAAGAATGGAATCACCAAAAGGTAAATCACCATTTTATTTGCATTACCGCCACTCAGCCAGCCTGTAAGTTCTTCAATTACCAAATGAATATTAAGGTATACAATAATAGCGGAGCTTAACCAAGCTAATGCTTTTACCCAGGGTTTAATAGCAAAAGCTCCCATTAGCTTTTTGTCTGAGTTGAAATGTATTAAGGGAATAATGGCAAAACCCAATTGTAAACTTAATACTACCTGACTAAGAATCAATAAGCTACCTAAAGATTCTTCTCCGAAAACTAAAATAGTAATAAAGGCTGGTACAATAGCAATTAAACGAGTGATTAAACGACGTAACCAAGGTTGTATCCTCAGGTTTAGGTGGCCTTCCATTATAATTTGCCCGGCTAGTGTTCCCGTAATGGTAGAACTTTGTCCGGCTGCAATTAATGCAATTGCAAAAAGAGTGGGGGCTGCTGTTCCAAAAATGTTCTCTAATAAAGCATACGCATCCTGAATTTCTGCAACCTCATGATAGCCGTTTACATAAAAGGCAGCAGCAGCTAAAATCAGAATAGCGGCATTTACAAAAAAGGCAAGATTTAGTGCAATGGTTGTGTCAATGAAGTTGAACTTTATAGCATCCTTAATACCTTTAACTGATCTATCAAACTTTCTAGTCTGTACTAATGCCGAATGTAAATATAAGTTGTGTGGCATTACTGTAGCCCCTATAATACCTATCGCTATATAAAGTGCAGTTCCATCCAAGTTTGAAGGCATTAAGCCTTTTATCACATCTTCATATACCGGCTCTACAATTAGCATTTCGATAAAGAATGCCAAACCAATGATGAACACCATTGAAACTATAAACAGTTCTAAAGTTCGCATTCCTTTCTTAATCAAGAAGAGAAGCAATAAAGTATCCAAAACGGTAATGCTAATCCCCCATATTAGTGGGATACCAAATAATAAGTTCAAACCAATTGCCATACCTATAATCTCGGCTAAATCACAGGCGGCTATTGCAATTTCAGCTAATATATATAAAGGAAAGTTAGCCCATTTTGGATAAGCATTTTTAGAAGCTTGTGCTAAATCCATGCCTCCAACAATACCCAAACGAGCACTTAAGGACTGTAATAGAAGGGCAATCAAGTTGGACATTAATAACACCCAAATCAATTTATACCCGAATTGTGAACCACCAGCAATATCTGTAGCCCAGTTTCCTGGATCCATATAACCTACACTTACTAAGTAAGCCGGACCCAAAAATGCTAAAATACGTTTCCAGCCTTTTCTTTTATTCGTTCTTACTGATCCATGTACCTCGCTAAGCGACTTCAAATCTTCTTGTAAACTCATTTATATGATATAAATATATTAAACACCCCAAAGAGTGTATCTTTAAAACGCGTATAATCAATACTAAAGGCAAAGCTAATAAATTTTAAAAAACATTAATAAATTATTTTTAGACTAATCTAAAAATGAGTTTAGGGAAAATAAAAAAATATAAATTGAGTATTTTTTGAAATATAATTTGGGATATGAGGAATAAATCTATTTATTTGTAACAAACCTATAAATTATGGAGCTGGATAAAATAGATTTCAATATTCTTAAGATTCTACAGGAAAATGGAAGAATAACCAACTTGCAGTTGTCGCAACATATTGGTTTATCGCCAGCACCCACCTTAGAGCGTGTAAGAAAGCTAGAAAACTCTGGTTACATAAAAAGCTATCATGCTTTAGTTGATGAGGAAAAGCTAGGTTTAGGGATTAAAACCTTTATTCAGGTTTCCTTAGATTTTCATCAACAAGATACCATACAGATATTTTTGAAAGAGATTGGGTTGATAAAAGAAATTACAGAATGTCACCATGTAACAGGTCAATGTGATTTTTTGCTGAAAGCGTATGTAAAAGATATTAAAACCTACGAACAACTAATTATGCAAAAGATTAGTCGCATATCCGTTGTTAAAACTTTCCAAACAATGATGATAATGTCAACAAGTAAAAAGGAACCTATTGTGCCTTTAGAATATTAATTTCTATATTATCAAAGGAAATTACTTAATCAATAGCTCAGATTATGAAAAATGTGACACTAAAGCAGTTGGCAACCGAGCTGGGTTTATCCGTTTCAACAGTATCACGGGCATTAACAGATAGTTACGAGATCAATGTTGAAACAAAAAAGCGTGTAAAAGCTTTGGCGTTGAAGTTAAATTACCAACCCAATCCTTTTGCGGCATTCTTACGTAAGCACATTAGTAAAACCATTGCACTTATTATTCCCGAAATCTCAAACAACTTCTTTTCGTTAGTAATTAAAGGTGTTGAAACTGTTTGTGCCGAAAAAGATTATTACGTGTTGATTTACGAAACACATGAAGACTACCAAAAGGAAGTACGCATCACCAACCACTTAATTGGTGGGAGAGTAGATGGGGTGCTAATTTCTGTAAATGCTGAAAGTAATAACTCTGATCATTTAAAAGAACTGGTAGATAGAAACGTAAAGATGGTAATGTTTGATAGGGTGATTGAGAGTTTCAACTTATCAAAAGTTTATAGCGATGATTACAAAAGTAGTTATGATGGGGTAAGTCATTTGGTAAACCGTGGCTGTAAGCGAATATTATTTTTAAAAGCGGGTGATAAATTATCTACCATGCACCAGCGAGAAAAGGCCTATTTTGAGGTTTTAGAAAAAAACAACTTGCCCTTAGATCATTCATTGGTTAAGTCTTTTGTTCCTTCTAAAGAAATTGATTTAGAAGATTTAACTGCTTTTATTATTGAGAAAAAACCGGATGCTATTTTTTGTTCAGTAGAGCTTTTAGCAATTGCTTGTTATGATGTTTGCAACAACTTAGGTTTAAAGATTCCTAATGATATTAAAATTATCACTTTTTCTTGTTTAAAGGTTGCTAGATTGTTGAATCCTTCATTGTCTACAATTTCACAACCCGCATTTGATATTGGCAAGACAGCTGCAAAACTTTTAATTGATGAAATAGAAGGAAAGAAAGAAGGCGATAGTTTTTTTAATCTCAGTATGCCTTCTGTTATTATTAAAAGAGACTCTACCAAAAGAGAGCTTTAAGTCAATACTTCTAATATAGCCTTAACTTTTAATAAGCATTCTTCATATTCTAGTTCCGGAACTGCATAATAGGTAATAGCGCTTCCAACCTGAAAAGAAAGGTATTTTTCGGTTTCATTATAAAGAATACTTCTTATAATAACATTGAAATCAAAATCACCGTCTGGCGAAAAATAGCCAACCGCACCAGCGTACATTCCTCTTTTTGTGTGTTCAAAAAGCTCCATCAATTTCATAGCTTTAATTTTAGGAGCACCGGTCATGCTTCCCATCGGGAAAGTGTTTTTTATAGCGTCGATATCGCTAATTCCTGGGTTTTTCTCTCCAACCACTGTTGAAACTAGGTGGTGTACCTGTTTAAAAGAATATACTCCAAAAAGCTCTTCTACTTTTACAGACCCTTTTATAGCAGATTTAGTTAAGTCGTTACGCACCAAGTCTACAATCATCACGTTTTCTTGCTGTTCTTTTGCGTCTTCCCTTAGTTTTTTAATGATGGATTTATCTTCTTCTTTACTTAAGCCTCTTTTTGCAGTACCTTTTATAGGTTGAGAAATTAATTTATTACCACGTTTGGCTAAAAATCTTTCTGGCGTGGCAGATATAATATATTTATCAAACCATTTAAAATAATTAGAAAAAGGTGTTGGGGAGTGTAAGTTTAATTGCTGATAAGTGCTTAAAGGATGTATTTTAGCATCGTTAGCATAAAACTCCATACAAAAATTGGTTTCGTAAATGTTTCCAATACTAATTTGATGGATAATATTTTCAACAGTTTGGATGTAGCTTTTTTTATCAAACCTCTGTTTTATTTCAAAGGAAGCATTTTTATGTTTTGGTTCAATTTTGGTTTTACTGATGCTCTCCCAAATAGCTTCTGCACTTTCGCTGATGATTTCTAAACGATCTCCTTTTAAAATCAAAACGTGTTTAGGAACAAAGAAAAAGCCTTCTGGGAATTGTACGAAATCTGGATTTTGTGAGCTTAAAGTCTCTATGTCGTTTTTTAAATCATAACTAAAGCCACCAAAAATCCATTTGTTGTTATGTCTTTGCTTAAAGGATTCAATCGCTGTAAAGCTGTTAGTTTCAATTTTATATGTAAAGTCAACAGCAAGTGCAAGGTCAAACTTAGAGTATGAATCTGTGTATGAATTAGAGTCTAGAAAACAACAAAGCTTAAAAGTATTAGCCCATTGTTGGACTTTTGCTTTGAAATTTTCTAATTCAGCGAGGTGTAAAATCATATACCCCGCTAAATTATGATAAGCTTTTCTAAATCAGAATAAATTTAAATTTTATAATACAGAATAAGCTAAATAAACCTTATTTATCAAACGGAACGATTAAAACCGGACAGTTTGCATGGCGAGTAACACTTTCTGCTACTGAACCAGAAATAAAATGATCAAAACCTGTACGGCTATGTGTCCCCATAATAATCATCGAAAAATTTTGCTCTTTTGCTAAAGACACAATTTCATTGGTGACGTTTCCCATTAGCATATATTCGTCAACAATTGTTTCGGGTGCAAACTTTGATTTTAAATCGGCAAACAGCTTCTGGCTATGTTCACGCTGTATATCCATAACATTTGGCAAAATCATACCAGGGTCGCCTAAAATAGGGTCTCCGGTTACATTGGTAGCCAGTGGGATTTGGTTAATATGAACAAGTGAAACTGAAGCATTAAGTTTTTTTGCCAAAGCAAAACCGTAATCTGCTGCGTGGTACGCGTATTCAGAATCGTCAACAGCAATTAAAATACGCTCGAATGTCTGTAAATTTTCCATCTTAGTTTGTTTTGTATTAAATTACACAAAATTCAGACCATCTTATTTTAACCTATGGAAAATTTTATAGGCACTTGCTTTTTGTCTTCAATCCCTTTAAGAGCTAATCCGTCTCATAAATCAGAAATGATTTCTCAATTACTTTTTGCTGATACTTTTGAAGCTTTTGAGCAGGAAGGAGAATGGCTACATATTAAAACACATGAGGATGCTTACACCGGTTGGCTTGATGTAAAGCAAGTGATGGCTTTAGCAGATGAACTGTTAACCGATTTAGTTGAAGGCCCGCTGTTTTTAACTAACGAACCGAATACTTTAGTTTTAAAAGGAAGTGCTAAATCTCCGATTTACTTACATGCAGGCACTACATTACCTAACTATAAGGACGGGAAGTTTAGTTTAGCAGGAGAAACTTACCAAGTAACATCAAGCAATGTTTTTGTGCCTAATGCAGAGGGTTTTGAGGATAACGTAACTGAAACGGCAAAAACTTTTTTAAACACTCCTTATTTATGGGGCGGACGTACTCACGCAGGAATAGATTGCTCTGGTTTTTCGCAGATGGTTTATAAAATGTTGGGGTTATGTATCAGTAGAGATGCTTGGCAACAAGCAGAAGAGGGAATACTGGTTGACTTTTTAACCGAATCAAAAGCTGGAGATTTAGCTTTTTTTGATAATGAGGAAGGGAGAATTACTCATGTTGGTATTATGTTAAACAACAGTCAGATTATTCATGCTTCTGGCCAGTTGAAAATTGATAGAATTGATAATCAGGGGATTTTTTCATTGGATGAAAACAAGTATTCTCATAAACTAAGGATTATAAAGAGGTACGTGTAATTAGTTAATTGCGTGATTCTTTTTAGACCCTAAAACCGAACTACTTAATCATTAGCAAACCAGTCATGAAACTGTCTACAGAACAACAAAAAGAACTTTTAGAAACGCTTAAAAGTAGGTTTGAGAAAAATAAGGATTTGCATGCAAACCTTGAATGGGATAAAGTTGAGGTAAAACTGACTTTGAATGCTTCAAAACTTTGGAGTTTGAATGAAATGGAGTTGAGTGGTGGCGAGCCAGACGTTATTAGTTTTGATGAAAGCACTGGTGAATATGTTTTTTGTGATTCCGCAGCTGAAAGCCCAAAAGGAAGAAGAAGCTTATGTTATGACCGTAAAGCCTTAGATGCTAGGAAAGAACATAAACCAAAGAATTGTGCTGTAGACCTAGCCAATGAAATGGGTGTCGAGCTTTTAACCGAAGAGCAATACCGTGATTTACAAAAACTCAGAAACTTTGATAGTAAAACTTCTAGCTGGGTACAAACACCAGAAGATGTTAGGAAACTGGGTGGTTCTATTTTTTGTGATTTTCGCTTCGGAAGAGTTTTCACTTATCACAACGGTGCCGAATCTTACTATGGCTCTAGAGGGTTTAGGGCCATGTTGAGGGTTTAGGGGTTGCGGAGTTAATAATCTATACGGTTATTTTATAATGCTTATATAAGGCTGATATTAAACCGATTAAAGTTGGAATTAAAGTTGTTATGAACTTGTCCCAGAAGTTTATAAAAGTCTTACCTAAATAATCAGGTAAGAATAGTGATATTAAAAAAACACCAACTAAACTTCCTATTATTAAAATGAAGATATACCATGTTGGTATTCTTTTTAAAGGTTCTTCATTCACTAGATGATTGACACAATATTTAGTGAATATAAAGATGAAAACTACAATTCCGATAATCTTGAATAGTTCAAATAAGTAACTAGTATTCATTTTAGAAATTAACAATATATTTATAAATCTTAAAATAAAATCAGATTTTAAGAGGTTGATATAATCAATTAAGTCATCTATAATAATATTATAGATGAAAAGAATAAATTATTCATGGATACATTAGGATGATGTTTTAAGCTTAACTTCTATAACACTAAGTACTCAATCCGTTACGGGTAAGCATATTTCATTAGGAATTTTAGTGGGTGTTATGGTTTGTTAATATTCATTTCATCAAGAAGTTGGTAAAGTGAAACCTTCTCTATGTAACCAGTCTGAGCAAAATCTTCCCAATCAAAAATAACCACTACATCAAATTGTTGGTAATTTCTTAGTATATCGTAATTACTTGCTCCTTGAGAAAGATTCCAAGCTAATTCAGTTATTTTCTCATGATTTAATGGAGTGATCATCATTATTGATATATGCCTTCCTTTATGACTCGTATCGTGAAGATATGAGTACTTCTCTAAAAGAGAATCTGCATGATGTCTTTCCATTACCTTAGTGTTTTATATTTAGTCAGTACAAGATATAACATTTAATCGATATTGATTTTTTTCGATGTAAATGTCAGGTTTGTCAATAAATAAAATAATCAGACTTAAAACTTAAGCTCTACTAAACCTCATTTAACCAAATGTTATCATACTTCTTCATTAAATCCCGCTCATTTTTTGGGATTGGAGTTGGTTTGTTAGTTTGGTAATTGATTGCAACCTGAACTGTTTTTCCCATCGTTCTTAAAGTTAGTGAGCTATCTTCTTTTTCACAAACCAAAACGTACTCTATATCCCAGCTACTGTTTCCTAAGCGACTAGTTTTTACGTAAGCATATATTTTTTCATCTAACATAATCGGACGTACATAATCTACTTCTGCTTTGGCTACTATTATTCCAGTAGCTTTCCAATCCCAGTTGATAACTTCTTTCCAATATGTTGAGCGGGCTTGCTCAAAGTAAGTGAGATAAACTGCATTATTTGCGTGTCCAAACATATCCATATCCGAAAACCTTATCGGGATTTCAATTTTGTACTTAAAGTCCTTAATTATCTCGTTTATATTCATTATCGGAAATTTTGTCGGTAAATAATTTGTAAAAACGACATATTGTCGCTATTATTTGTGTTTTTTGAAGTTGGTATCCTCCTTGTTCAATACCAAATATCAAGTAAAATTAACAAATAGGAGGATATAAAAATGACTTTAGTAAAATTTAATGAGCAAAAGAGAGCTAATGGCTACTCAACTTTTAATGAACTGTTTGATTCTTTTTTTACCGATGGATATGTTACACAGAAACCATCGCATCAAACTCCAGCGGTAAATGTATCGGAAACTGATCACTCGTTTATTTTAGATTTAGCAGCACCTGGTTTAAAGAAAGAAGACTTTAAAATAGCTTTAGAAAAAGATGTTTTAACCATCTCTGCAAATGTGAAAAACGAAGTAAAAGAGGAAAGCAAAAAGATTAATAAAAGAGAGTTTAGCTATCAAACGTTCTCGAGATCTTTTAATCTACCAGAACTAGTTGATCATAGCAAAATTGAAGCAACTTATGAGAGTGGATTGTTACAAGTAAACATCCCTAAAAAAGAAGAAGCCAAAGTTTTGAGCAGACAGATTGAGATTAAGTAAAATAGGTTTAGTTTAAGTGTTTGATGAGAGGCCTGAATGTAAAAGTTCAGGCTTTTTTAATGACGAAAATTTTAATAGAGTAATTATTTTACTAATTATTTTAGTTTTATTTAGCTAATAAAATTAGTAATTTTGTTTGATGAATTTTGAAAGAATAAACGAAAAGCTATCCATTTTAGCTGATGCAGCCAAATATGATGTATCCTGCGCATCAAGCGGAAGCAATCGGAAAAATAAAAATAAAGGCTTGGGAGACTCAAGCGGAATGGGTATTTGCCATTCTTATACTGAAGATGGTCGATGTGTTTCTTTATTGAAAATTCTGCTGACTAATGTTTGTATTTATGATTGCGCTTATTGCGTGACCCGTAAAAGCAACGATATTAAAAGAGCAGCTTTTACAGTGCAAGAAGTTGTTGATTTAACCATCAACTTTTACCGACGCAATTATATTGAAGGCTTGTTTTTGAGTTCGGGTATTTTTAAAGATGCTAACACAACAATGGAGCGTTTGGTTTCTGTGGCTAAAAAACTAAGGTTAGAGCAAAATTTCAATGGTTATATCCATTTAAAAAGTATTCCGGGGGCATCTGACGAGTTAATGAAAGAAGCAGGTTTATATGCTGATCGTTTGAGTGTAAACTTAGAATTGCCAACTGTTGAGGGGTTAAAACTGTTAGCTCCAGATAAAAACAGGCAGGATATGATTGACCCGATGACTTTTGTAAAGAACGAAATTATCCTTTATAAAGATGAACGCAAACGTTTTAAAAAGACACCAAAATTTGCTCCCGGCGGGCAAAGTACGCAAATGATAATTGGCGCTACGCCCGAAACTGATTTGCAAATTATCCATACCGCAGACCATTTTTACAAAGATTTTAACCTTAAAAGAGTTTATTACTCTGGTTATGTTCCGGTTGCAAATGATGCTCGTTTACCTTCCATAAGTTCGCAGGTTCCTATGTTAAGGGAAAACCGCCTTTACCAAGCAGATTGGTTAATGCGTTTTTATGGTTTTAAAGCTGATGAAATTTTAGATGTTAAAAAACCTTTTTTGGAGCTAGATGTGGATCCAAAGCTTGGTTGGGCTTTACGTAATCTTGACTTTTTTCCACTAAACATTCAAACTGCAGATTTTGAAGCCATATTAAGAATACCTGGAGTAGGGTTGAAGTCGGCATGGAAAATTGTGGAAGGACGTAAATTTGCAAAACTCAACTTACAGCATCTACAAAAAATGGGAGTTGCAGTTAACAGAGCGCAACATTTTATCAGTTTTGCAAATACGTTTATCAAAACCAACTTTTTACACCAGCAAAACTTAAAAGATATTATTCTTAAAACCGTAAAAAGTAAATATGAAACGCACTATTCACCCCAATTAACGCTGTTTTGATGATTACGATTTTAACTTATGACCATAGTTTAGATGGTTTTTTTACAGCAGTTTTTGAAGTTTACGAGTATAAAATAGAAAACCCTGAAATTAGAAAGCAAGGATTGCCAAAGCCCGCACTTTTTTATGGCTTACATAGAGTAGTTACTAATCCTAAAAAAGCAGAAAGGGTATTTAAGAAATTGAGCTTGTTATTAGGACAAAACGGTGTCCATCAAATTATTTATAGTCTTTTAACTGAAGATGAATATTGTGAAAGACCAGTTTTAGAAGTGATTAGGTACGCTATTGCTAACCCAGAAAAGAAAATACTAGGTAATATGACCAATCAAGCAGTGTTGAAATTAAATAGATATACCAAGCAGGTTGGTAGAGAAAAACACCGAATGGAAGCCTTTGTACGTTTTAGGTTGATTAACGATGATATTTATTTTGCAGAAATTGAACCTGATTTTAATGTGATGCCAATTATTGCCAAACACTTTGCACAACGCTATCAAGACCAAAAATGGTTAATTTTTGATCAGAAAAGACAATATGGTTTGTTCTACAACTTACAGTCGATTGAAACTGTGGAAATGGATTTTAATCATCAAGCGAAGAGTAAAGAAGTTTTAGGTAATAATGAAGATTTATATCAAAACCTGTGGCGTACTTATTTTGAGAAAACGAATATTAAAGCTCGTAAAAACACCCGTTTGCATATTCAACACGTACCCAAGCGGTATTGGAAGTACTTAACAGAGAAACAGAATTTTTAAAGACTTTTAACAGTTTGCCACATGGTTTCATCAACAGGTATTCCGTTTAACATATTTTCTTCTCTTATTTTTAAGGTTTGTTCGCCAGGGTATCTAACATCCTGCTCTCCTTGTTTGGTGTAAGTCAGTATTTCCTCCGCAATATTACCAGCGTTCGGATATAAATCCATATCTAAACAGATATAAACCTGAGAAATGT
This sequence comes from Pelobium sp., assembly GCA_037968815.1. Classification (GTDB taxonomy): domain Bacteria; phylum Bacteroidota; class Bacteroidia; order Sphingobacteriales; family Sphingobacteriaceae; genus Pseudopedobacter. The sequence goes on from JBBKWF010000019.1 coordinate 36,321, forward strand.
TTTTTTCTTTACCACTTTCAGTAATCTGTCCAGTGCTTTGTCCACCACTTAGTATACTAGCTAATAAATCCAACATCATTGTTAGGCCAGAGCCTTTCCACATCCCTACAGGTAGGGAGCGTTTAGTTTTTCTGATGCTTGCCGGGTTTTTAGTGAGATTTCCTTCCTCATCATAACCACCATAAAAAGGTAATTCTGCGCCCTTTAGCTCATACTCTTGTAGCTTTCCATAAGAAAACTGAGACATCGCCATGTCTAAAACTATATGTCCGTTTTTATGTGGCACCGCAATAATTAATGGATTGTTTCCGATTGATGCTCTCTCAGAGCCCCAAGCAGGCATAATGCCAATGGTATTGGTAAAGTTTATTCCTATACAGTTTGCTTCGGCAGCTTGCCACCCATAAGCACCGCCACGCATCCAATGGTTGGTGTTTTTTAAAGCAACGCACCCCATTCCATTTTTCTTTGCGAGTTCAATTGCTCGTTGCATACAGAATTTAGCATTTAAAACACCAGGACCTAAGTTTCCATCCCATTGCTCAATTACACCAAAGCTGTTTACCAATGTTGGTTCGGCATCAATATCTATCAATCCATCATCAATATAATCTACAAATACAGGAAACCTATTTAAGCCATGCGAGTAAATGCCATCTCTGCTGTTATTAGTGAAAATTTCTGCACAGGCACTCGCTTTTTCATCAGTAAAGCCTCTGCTCAATAAAACTCTTTGTAATTCTGTAAACAGGGTTTTGTAGCTTATTTTTTGCATTTCTATTAGGATATATTGATTTTTTGGAAGACTCAAATATATTAATTGTTTAATAAATGGTCAGGTTGTGGAGAAACTCCACAATTATTAAAAAAATCATTAATATGTAAATTACTGTATAACAATTAGATATGTTTAAATAGGTGCTTTGGCACTGTTATCCTTAATAGAGATAATATAATTCAATAAATAATTTATAAATTTTAAATAACATCATTATGAAAAAGTACATTTTATCAGCAGCAATAGTAGCATTAACCACAGTAGCGTTTGCACAAGATAGCATACCTTCGTCTACAGAAGCACCAGCGGAAACAACAATGACTACCACACAAGATAGCTCATCAACCCCTGTAAAATTAGAAGATTTACCGGAAGCAGTAAAAACAACTTTAACTTCCGATACTTACAAAGCTTGGACACCTACTGAAGCTTTTTTAGTGAAAGAAAACGGCAATGAGTATTACCAAATCAATGTTATTAAAGAAGAAGAGAAAGGTTCTGTGAAAATTAATGCAGACGGAACACCCGCTTCGTAATTAAAACTATAAAGATTAACCTTAAAATTTCTTTATTAGTGTGCGAAAAGCCAGATTTTTATCTGGCTTTTTCTATTTTTGACGATGCTTAAAACTTTAATTATTGAGGACGACACTTCTTTCTCGGAATTGTTGGAAGGTTTTTTAACCAGACACAACTTTGCTGTAAGTTGCTGTGCTAAAATTCAGCCTGCCCTTAAGGTTTTAAGTCAAGAAACTTTTCAGTTGCTTTTGATAGATTATCGTCTGCCGGATGGAACAGGTTTAGAGGTGTTGAAGTTTTTGCGTGAAAAGGGAGTCAGCATTCCGGTAATTATGATGACAAGTTTTAATGATGTGCGTACGGCGGTAAAATCAATTCAGTTAGGTGCTTTTGATTATATACTAAAGCCTGTAAATCCTGATGAATTATTGTTAACCATTGGCAATGCATTGAAACAGAAAGCGCAACAAAAAGATAATTCTGTTGCTAAAGACTACATTAAAGGCGAAAGCGAAGCCTCAAAAAAAATATACCAACACGTTGATTTGGTGGCTCCCACAGAAATGTCGGTAATTATACAAGGGGAAAGCGGGACAGGGAAGGAGCACATTGCCAGATTGCTACATTTACAAAGCAAAAGAAAGGATAAGCCATTTATAGCAATTGATTGTGGATCACTATCTAAAGATTTAGCTATCAGTGAGTTATTTGGACATACGAAAGGTTCTTTTACAGGAGCATTAACTGATAAAAAAGGACAATTTGAACTGGCAAAAGGGGGGACTTTGTTTTTGGATGAAGTAGGTAATTTAAGCTACGACGTACAGGTTAAATTACTAAGAGCATTGCAGGAACGTATTATCCAGCCATTAGGCGCAACCAAAACTGTTGCGATTGATGTAAGGATTATCACTGCTACAAACGATGATTTACTAAACAGCATCAGCAGTGGCGATTTCCGCGATGATTTATATCATCGTTTAAACCAGTTTAAGATACAATTGCCTGCTTTACGAGAACGTGGAGATGATTTAAAGCTTTTTATCTATTACTTTATACAACAATCTAACGTTGAACTAGATAGAAGCGTAAAAGAACTGAGTAAGGAAGTTAAAAATGTACTTTACAATTACGAATGGCCCGGCAACTTGCGTGAATTATCTAATGTAATCAAACGCATGGTTTTATTAAGCACAACAGAAGTAGCAACACTTGATGCTTTGCCTGATGAAATGGTGTTATCATTAAAAGAGCCTTCACACGGATCATCTGGAACAGATTTAAAAGCTATAAATGAGGTAAATGAAAAAGCTTTAATTGAGGAGACTTTAAAAAAAGCCAAATACAATAAGTCTAAAGCTGCAAAACTATTAAATATCGATAGAAAAACGCTTTACGCAAAAATGGATCGCTATCAAATTGAGTAATCATTTTCTTCCAAATACTCAATAAATAAACTTAATTTTTGCACTCCCTCGTTAATTTCCCAAACAAACTCCTCGTCAAATACTTCTTTATGGTGCAATTGCTGTTCTATTTCTCTAAACCTATGCGCTAATGTTTTGTAACCGATCTGTCCGGTTCTGCCCGCTAAGCGGTGTACAATTAATCTACAAAAATTATAATCTTGTACACTAATTTGTTGTTTTAAAAGCTCAATATCAGCTGTACAATCCTCTGCAAAGCGTCTCAATATTTTTATCAACTGATTTTTATCTCCAAAGGTCATTTTTTTAAGATTCTTTGTGTCAAACTCTTCAATGGAGGGTTCTTTATCGATCAAAATATGCAGTAAATTCTCTTCAGTAAAAGGTTTGTTAATGATGCCGTTAAAACCAACGTTTAAAATTTGTTGCTGTTCTGAGGCTAAAACCTGAGCGGTAACAGCGTAAAACTTCACAGTTGACGGAACACGTTTTTTTAAGGTTTTAAATAGCGTTATTCCATCAATCTCGGGCATACGCATATCCATTAATACATATGCTAAAGTTTCAGGAACTGGATAGTCTAGCAGTTGTTTAGGTTTATTAAAAATTTGGTATGCAATCTGCTTTTGCGATAGTATTAAACCACATAAATCCAATATTAATTGGTCATCATCTATAATCCAAACTAATCCATTTGTGAACTTTTTAGTGACTGTAGCTTGTGGAAAAAATGATATAATTTCAGCTTGATCTGCATAAGGATAAGTGAGCTCAAGGTTAAAAACTGTCCCCTTGTTTAGTTTGCTTTGCACTTCTATTTTACCTTTCTGTAAATCAATTAGTTGTTTTACAATGCTTAAACCTAAACCTGTACTGTTAAAATCCAGCGCTTCTGGATGATTTCCATTATCAAACTCCTCAAAAATAGAGTTTAGGCTTTTATTGTCGATTCCAATTCCGGTATCCTCAACCTGTATGCTCAAAATCGCACTTTCTTGTAATGTTGAAGCATTAACGGCAAGGTTTACGGTTCCTTTTTCTGTAAACTTAATGGCGTTACCTAAAAGGTTATAAAGAATCTGTTTAAGCCTAAAAGCATCACCTTTTATCCATAACTTTTCTTCGGAGAGAATATTGGAAACTAGCGATATGTTTTTTTGTGAAGCAAGTGGCTGCATAACTAACAAAACCTCGTTCATGGTTGCTCTAGCGTCAAAAACTTCGTGTTTTAAATTAAACCTTCCAGAAGCTATACGGCTATAATCCAATATTTCATTAATGATATAAAGTAGGTGAGAGGCAGAAAGATTGATTGCTTTTACCGCTTGTTTATCTGGGACATCTGTTTTTTGAATAAGTTCCGAATAACCTACTATGGACTGTAATGGAGTTCGTATTTCGTGACTCATATTCGATAAAAAACGTTGCTTTGCTCTTGCATTATAATCGGCAAGCTCTTTGGCTTTTTCTAAAGCGATACGGTAACGGTTGCTTTTGCCAATATCAGTTAGAATGAAATAAATCATTAAAACGGTAAGTACAAAAAACGCGATTAAAATAAGTGTTATCTGTCTTACTCCTTTGTTTACAACAGTCCTTGCCAGAGTACCTTTATGGGTAACCTGTATTAATGCTTCGGCTCTAACTTCATCTAATACAGTTAGCATTTGCTGGGTAAGTTCGTTTGATGCAGTGGCTAAGCTCCTTTCTTTTGCTATAAACTTGTTGCTTTTTAACTTTTGTTGGCTTTTAATGTTGTTTAATGAGCTTTCCATGCTTCGAAACATACTGTCTTCAGCAAATTGATTTAAGGTGTCGCGTTTGATTTTGAGCTCTTCGCTTACTATTTTATATGAATCCGATTTTTTTTTTCCGAACAGTTTGCCGAAAAAACCTTTGTTTTCCTCATCTTTTAGAGTGGTAGTAGCAATTTTACTTTCCGTGGTATAAATAGCACTATCCCCCTGAAAAACTCTTTCAGCAAAAATGATATTCAATTTTTCCACTTCTTTTGAAAGCGACTTGGTGTTCAACAAGCTGTCTCTCACTGTTAAGTAAAGTATAAATTGCTGATCTCTTTTAGCCAAAAGATTTTTTATAGATTTAATGCGTTTCAACTGCATAGTGTCAGTTGCGTAAAGGTTGCTTAAAGTATCTAAGCCTCCTTTTATAGCTCTTGTTTCGCTTATGAAAGTACTATTGTCGCCTTCATTGATTGCTAAGTATTTTTGTTTTTGATCTAACCTAGATACATTATTGAAAATATTATTGACCAAACTTAGCTTTTCATCTGGTTTAGAAACCGCATCAACAGTGGCAATCATTTTTTCAAAAACAAGCTTACTTATGCCCCAAGCGGCAATGAGTGCGAAAATTGCCATAGCAAAACCAAAAATAATTTTCCCTTTAGTGGCTGTTAAAAAATTGCTTTTTATACTAAACTGGTACCTGTTGCGCATTTGCGGTTGAACTATAGATGCATCATTAGTAATTATCGTACCAAAAAAATGGATTATCACCCAAAATATATCATTATTGCAAATATTGATATTCAGGATATTAACTAAAAACTCATAATTTGTTAGTTCTTTTAAGCGTTTTTAACCTCCATAAAGCCAAAAAATAGGCTAATTTAGAAGCTGGTTTATTTAAATAAAAAAGCACTAAATAATAAATGAAAGTAATAATTGCCGAAAAACCATCAGTTGCCCGTGAGTTAGCCAAAGTATTTGGCGCAACAAATAAACAAGCTGGTTACATAGAAGGCAAAGGCTACTCTTTTACTTGGGCTTTTGGTCATTTACTGCAATTAGCACCTCCACAAGACTATGGTTTTTACGGCTGGAAACAGCAAAACTTACCTATGTTGCCACAAAAATTCAAGTTGGCAATCCGAAAAATAAAAACCAAAGATGGTGTTGTAGAAGACCCGGCAGTTCGCAAACAGCTAAATGTAATTAAGAAATTATTTGATGAATGTACCGAAATCATTGTTGCCACGGATGCTGGGAGGGAAGGCGAGCTAATTTTTAGGTATATTTATTATTACTTAAAGTGCAAAAAACCTTTCCGTAGGTTATGGATTTCTTCGCAAACAGACCAAGCTATTAAAGAAGGTTTTAGAAATTTAAAACCTGGAACAGATTACGATACATTATTCAACTCTGCACATTGCAGGTCAGAGTCTGATTGGTTGGTGGGTATGAACGCTACTCAAGCGTTAAGTATTTCTGCAGGTAATAGATCAGTTTTATCTTTAGGACGAGTGCAAACTCCAACTTTAGCTATGATTTGCAGTCGTTATATTGAGACAAAAAACTTTGTACCAGAGATTTACTTCCAAGTTGCTATACAATTAAACAAAGACGAAAGTCTTTTTAGAGCTATCTCTACAAAAAACTTTAAAACCAGAGAAGCAGCTGAAGCAATTTTAGAAAAGGTTTTAGATTTGCCCGGAGGACATTCTAAAGGAGGTTTGATTGCAAACGTAGAAGCGAAAGCTAGAAAAGAGCCTCCACCATTATTGCATGATTTAAGTAGTTTACAACAAGAAGCAAATAAAAAAAAGGGATATACCGCAGACCAAACCTTGGGTATTCTACAAAATTTATATGAAAATAAATTGGTTACTTATCCGCGTACCGGTAGTCGTTACATAGGTGATGATGTTTTTGCAACCGTTCCTGATTTGATTTCAAAATTCACTAATCATCCTTTATTTGGTAAAGACGCCAGTTTTCTGTTAGAAAATAAGCTAAACAAAAGGAGTGTAAATGCAAAGAAGGTAACGGATCACCACGCTGTTTTGCCTACCGGAGAAAATGCAGGTCAACTTTCATCAGACCGACAAGCGGTTTATGACATGGTAGTGGGTCGAATGCTAGAGGCCTTTCATCAAGAGTGTTTAAAAGAGACTACAAAAATTACAGTTACATCAGGTTCTGATTTTGTTGCAAACGGAACAGTGATACAGTCTGCAGGTTGGCGTTCAGTTTTTAACGATAACGACGAGGAGAAAAAAGATGAAGATAACGCTACTTTACCAAAAGTAAAAAAAGGGGAAAAACTAGATATTACCAATAAAGCAGTATTAGAAAAACAAACAAAGCCCAAGCCTTTGTACACAGAAGCAACCTTACTTAAAGCTTTAGAAACTTGTGGTAAAGATATTGAAGACGAAGAGCTTAGGTATGCTATGAAAGAAAGTGGTTTAGGAACTCCTGCTACACGAGCTTCAATTATTGAAACCTTAATTAAGCGAGAGTATATAGGTAGAGAAAAGAAAAATCTAGTGCCATCAAAAAAAGGGTTAGCAGTTTACGGGGTTGTAAAAGACCGAAAAATTGCCCAGCCAGAGTTAACTGGTCAGTGGGAAAAAAGACTGGAAGAAATACGTACTGGAGCTTCTGTTAAAGACTTTAAAACAGAAATTACTGAATACACAAAAACGATAACGCAAGAGTTGTTGGTTGCTGGAAATAGCTTATATAGTGTGTTAAAGGAAACTTAAATAAAAATAATTAAACTTTTTTTAGGTATTTCCGTAAACTAGGATGTCCTTTAGTGTAAAATATGAAAATCAAAATAAAAAGAATATATGAAATCAGGTATTTCGTTTTTTAATTGGTCTTTAAAAAAATTATTAAAAGATGAAAAAGATTCTTTTTTAAAAGCAAAGTATAAGATACTGGTTGCTATTTTTATTATGTTTTTTATAAAGGGTTTTATTGCTGTAGTAACTGCTTTTTATTTTAACCAAGATTTTCAGTTACTTAGAGCATCGATCTTTTTAGCGGTTTATTTATTACTTTTTAAAAGTTTGCTAAATAAAACCTTACCCTTTAAAACAATTGCTCATATTGTTATTATAGGCAGTTTAGTTCTTGTTTATACAAATATATTTCACACATCCAACTCGGTAAACATAGCTAGCATGCAGTTTGTGTTTACTCTTATTCTTTCTAGCTTTTATATTCTTAACTCTCGCTTCGGTATAATTTACTCTATACTAGGGGTAATTCCTATAATAGCATCCTTAGTAATGAATTATGAGCTTATTAGTTTTCAAGAATCAGGGTCGCTTGCTTCGCCCGGGTATGAAATAATTGTAGTTTTAAATTTTATTACAATAATTTTCATCCCTTACTTATTTTATCAAGCCTTCATCAATACATTAAAAGAAAAAGAGGAATTAAATTTAAAACTAAAACAAGCGGTAGATACTGCTAATGAAGCAGTAACGATAAAGTCTAATTTTCTATCTACCATGTCTCACGAGTTACGGACTCCCTTAAACACGGTAATTGGCACTACAGATTTGTTGCTTGCTGATAGTTACGAACCTCATCAGTCAGAAAATCTAAAAGATTTAAAATTTTCTGCAAATACGTTATTAACCATTATCAACGATATCCTTGATTACAATAAATTAGATTCGTCAAAACTAACTTTAGAAAAAATAAAAGTTGACTTAAGTAAGTTACTTAATACTGTTTGTTCAAGTTTATATAAGCAAGCAAATGATAAAAAAATAGATTTAAAACTTGAAATTGATGAAGAGATAGGTAGCTATGATGTAGTCACTGACCCTACTCGTATAGCTCAAATTTTTTATAACCTAGTTGGTAATGCTATTAAGTTTACTCCAATTGGAGAAGTTCTTGTAAACTTGAGTGTTTTAAACAAAACCACGGAAGATATAACCATTCGTTTTACTGTTAAAGATACAGGAATTGGGATCAGTAAGGATAAACAAGAAGCTGTTTTTGAGCCTTTTAGTCAAGCGTCCAATAGTACTACAAGAGAGTTTGGTGGTACCGGCTTAGGGCTTTCAATTGTTAAACGTTTAATTACTCTTTTTGATAGTCAAATTGGACTAGTCAGTAATGTACAACAAGGTACAACTTTCTGTTTTGATATTAGCTTTAAATATTACCCTAAATCTGAAAAAGTAACTACTAGACAAAGTTTAGAAACTATTGTAAATAAGGACATTAGCGATTTGAAAATACTTGTTGCAGAAGATAATATGATGAACAGGGTATTGGTGAAGAAAGTTTTTGAAAGGTGGAAAAATATCCCGTTTTTTGCTGAAAATGGTCAAGAAGCTATTGATATTGCGTCTGAAAATAAGTTTGATGTTATTTTAATGGATTTACATATGCCTGTGGTTGATGGCTATATAGCTGCTAAAACAATAAAACATACCGAAAACAGTATAAACAAGGATACTTACATTATTGCATTTACTGCATCTATTTCTGATGAAATTTTAGCAGAAGTTAACGCTTGCGGAATGGAGGATTACATTTATAAACCATTTGATGCAAACGATATGTATCATAAAATAAGAGATTTTTACCCGCTTAAAAAAAAGGTGTAAAATCTCTTATTACAACTATTCAAAAGTTAAACTAAATGAATCATCCCATTTAAATGAATTGATTATCCAGCCGTTATTTCCTTTGTAATAAGTAAACATCATTCTAATCGCGTTTCTCTCGTAACGTACCAAATACGTCTCTCTAATACCTACATCAGCAGATTTTTCATCTTTAAGTTTAGTTACACCTATCTTTTCGCCAAATCGTTCGTTTAGCAAATCCATATAGTTTTTAGTTTTCACTTTCATATCCGTGATCTCTTTTTCGGGCAATGGCCAGTAAGGATATAACTGCTCAAATGCCTCGTCTACCTTGTCCTGGTAAAAAAGATTGACAACTTTTTTTGATAAATCTTGAGTTTGATTAACAGATTTTAAAGTGTTGCTTTGGGCAAAACAACTTGAAATAAAAAAAGCAATAGTAAACAGGCTAGAAAAAAAACGTATCATAATTTCATGTTTTGGTTAATGTTATAAAGTTAAGGGAGTTAAGTAACTAAATACTCAGTAAAAACACTTATAGGGTTACTTATATGTTATAATTTATTCAAAATTTGATCCGGAATAAACTCTTTCAAAAGTTCAAGAATGGTGGGTTCAAGCTCTACAAACTTCCAATCAGTTTTTCCGTTTAACGATATAGCACAAACATTTTTCTCATAATAAATATCGTAACGATTGTCTTCAGCAAAAAACTTCACATTTTCTTCGCTATACGTCTCTTTATAAACATTCAGTAATTTGGTGCTATCAACATTAGCAAGTGGTGATGATGGTTTAACTGTAATAGAAAGTACTGTGCTGTATTTTAATAAAGAGTAATGTTTTTCCTCAACTAATATTGGTTCATCAATACTTATCACTTTGACATCCTTAAAACTCAGGGGCATTTGCGGATTATTAAGAGCACTCTCCATGGTCTCTAAAAGGGATGCTCTTGGTGTAATGTCAAACATTTCTTTTGGCATATAACCCAAGCTTTTATTAAAATCATGATTTATAATGTTCTCAAAATAAGCCAAAAACTCATTTTTTATACGTTCTGTTGCTGTTTGGGAATGAACAGAAATGCTTGTAATTAGAAGGATTAAAATCAATATTTGTTTTTTCATGTTTTTACGAGTTGTACTAATGAATAACAAATATGAAAAATAAGAATTTGGTTTATCTACACCTTTTCACTGATTTTTGAAATTTCTGCAGATAAATTTGTAATCAGCTCCAACTGTTCGGTAATTTGTTGGTCAACCTTTTTATCCGATAAATGGATGTGTAGTTTGGTTTTGGTACTGCCTTCTAATTGATCGTCTATCTTTTCTATGGCTTCCTCTAAATAAAACCGGCTTTTTCTAATTAGTTTTAGCTGTTCTGAGTTAATGGAAGTAACAGATTCTGTAAAACTTGCAGATAAATTGGCTAAATACGATGATAAGATATGGTTAAGCACCACAAACTTGTGTATTTCTTTAATATGATGTTGTTTACTTTTAGGTTCTTGCATCATCCGCTGAAAAGCACCAGCTAAATTGGCTGTATTTACATAAACATTTTTACGGGCCAAACGATACTCGGTAACATTGATAGGGATTAAAGACTGTCTTAAAACAATATGCTCTAAATAGTTTAAATTAGCTTTAATCATTTGAGGTAAGTAATTCTTAAATTGTTTCGACTCCCAATCAGGAAACAATATGTAACTAGATACAAAGGCTAAAAATGAGCCTATTAACGTGTCTATTATCCGTTCACTGGCAATAACTGTTATGCTATTTGCTACATTAATAAAGCTGAAAAGTATCAGTATAAAAGGTGTTAAAAATATTACGCCGATAATATATTTTATTCTGATAATACTGTAGGTAATTAACATACAGGCTAATAGAATCATAAATCTAGCCGTTTCATCTTTTATTAGCATCAGGATAACTGTTCCCAATACACCACCTATTAAAGTACCCACAACCCGTTCGTAGTTTCGCTGTTTGGTATTGCTAAAGCCAGGCTTCATAATTACTAGAATGGTTAAAATAATCCAATAACTATGATGTCCAAAAGAGAACATTTTACCTACAAAAAAACCAATTAAACAGATAATTGCAAGCCTAAGTGAGTACTTGAAAATACCCGAGCTTAAGTTCATGTTGTTTTTTAAGATTTTCCAATCAAAACTTTGATGACTAACAAACCGGGAAAGCTCTGTAGGAGAGGAGTTCTTCTTGGTTTCAATGGTTTCTTTGTCAAAATAATTAGAAATATCTGTTGTTTTATTATAGATATTCCTAAGGTTAATTAAAATCTTTTTTAATATCAATGTGGGGGTGCCACTACGTTCAAGCTCGTCTATCTTGTTTTTAAGTTGATCTAATTCTTTAATTGATAAATGTATTTTGGTGGGTTTTTGTTGGTGAATTAAGCAAAAGCCGATATAATCTATTTCATCAGCAACTTTATTGATAACCTCTGCAAAAGCGGGTAGAATATCTAAGCCAGCAAATCGTGTCCTAATGGTTTCGTAATCATTATGTGTAGCCGTAGTTTGCTCAAAAATATCAACCATGTCAACAAAAATCTGAACCATTAAACGCCCGGCATTGGTTGTTTCGTTCATCATTTCTCTGGTTTTAAACAAAGCGTCTCTCACATTATCCTGCAACTCACTCACTTTAACCTGTTGGTCTACAAGCGCTTTAAAGTTGTCTTCCACAGAAATTTCATTACCGTAAAATCTGGCTCTTAAACGCATATACTCACTTACTTCGTTAATACTTTCTCCTAAGGTGTGTTGCGCATAGCGATAAGGCCTTAGTTTTGAAAAAAGCGTACTTAACAGAAAATACCACACACCACCTCCTAGTACTAAAAATGAGTGTTCAAATGGTTTAAGTGATGTTGTTCCGGGGATGATATTCACTACCATTATCAATAAAGCAGCCGTACCTACAGATGCTGCCCTGCTTCCGTAGAGGTAAAACATCGAATAGATAAAGCAGAGCAGGAAAATCTCGGTGGCAACCAAATACACACTCCAGTTGATAGAAACGGTTAAAAGTGCTGTTAAAAAAATAAATAAATTAGTGAACAGCATACCGTTTTTACGGTGCATCCATGGCCCAGGCGTATCAGAAATACTTACACATAGTGCACCTAAAGATAGTGTAATACCTATCTCGAGCATATCAAACTGAAAAAACACCAAAGAGGGGAGTAGTATGCCTAAAGTGACTTTAACACCATCAGAAAAATACTGGGTGTACATAAAGTTTTTAAAATCATCGATTGGATTGCTCTTCATAAAGTAATGTAAAAATAAGCCATTTTTGCCACAAACAGTCTGTTGTAATTAATTAAAAAACTTCACAATTTTTATTTGCCTACATTTGCATTTTAAAATACAAAACAGTGAATAATTTCCAAGAACTCGGCGTTGATGAACAATTTATCAGAGCTTTAACAGAGAATAACATACAAAAACCAACTGAAATTCAACAGAAAGCGATTCCGTTTTTATTGAGTGCAGATGGAAAAGACTTTATTGGTCAGGCACAAACGGGTACAGGTAAAACTGCAGCTTATGGTTTGCCAATTTTACAGCAAGTAAACCCTGATTTAAAACAGATACAGGCTTTAGTTATTAGCCCGACTAGAGAGCTAGCGCAACAAATTGCAAAACAGTTGTTTAGGTTTACTAAGTATGCCGATAAAAAGATTTTTACCGAAGCTGTTTATGGCGGAGAAAAAATTGATTTACAGATTAGTAGATTACGTCGTCCAACGCATATCGTTGTATCAACACCAGGTCGTTTAATTGATTTGTTAGAGCGTAACGCTATCAACCTAGAGAATGTAAAAACAGTTGTTTTAGACGAAGCTGACGAAATGTTGAGCATGGGTTTTAAAGCCGATGTTGATAAGATTTTAGGCTACACAAATGCTAAAAAAAGCAATACTTGGCTTTTTTCTGCAACTATGCCTGTGGCTCTAAAAGAAATTATCGAGGAGTTTATGGCTGATGATGCTTTTACCGTAACTGTATCAAAAGAAAATGTGGTTAACGAAAGTATTGCACACCAATACGTAATTGCAGATATTAAAGATAAAGTTGACGTACTATCAAGGTTTTTGAAAGCACAAGGGGAGAATCGAGGGATTATTTTCTGTAGAACTAAAGCCGGTACACAAAAACTGGAAAAACAGCTTCAGGCAAAAAATATAAAAGCTGAAGCGATCCATGGAGATTTGGGGCAGCGAGATAGAGACCGCGTAATGCGTTTGTTTAAATCTAAAAGATTGCAAATTTTAATAGCAACAGATATTTCAGCCCGTGGAATTGACGTAGATAATTTAGCATACGTTTTGCATTACCAATTACCAGATCAGCTTGAATATTATACACACCGAAGTGGTAGAACCGCTAGGGCAGGCCGAGCAGGCTTTTCTTTAGCATTTGTTGCTCCGTCTGAACTTAGTAAAATAGCTGATTTAGAGAGAGATCTGAAAATCTCTTTTGAAAAAGTCGAGTCCGTATAACCTTGGGTAAATTATTTGAATAAGTTTAAGTCTCTTTTTAAGCAGTACATTAACGACTACAAGTTAGTTCCAGAATTTAGTACACTCATTATTGCATTTGTGCTAATGGTTATTGCTGTGTTCTGTTTCTTTGGCTTAACTGAAGAACTATCAGATAATGAACTGAAAGTTTATGATGATTTTATAATACGGCACATTATTGCTTTTAGAAGTGATTTTTTTACCGATTTTATGAAAAGCATGACCTTAATTGGTAATCTTATTGGTTATGTGCTCATCATTCCTATTCTTACTATTTTCTTTATTATTAGAAAAAACTGGCGTTTATCACTAGAAATCACCATTGTCCTTTTATTATCTTCAGGTCTAAATATCATTTTAAAGAACAGTATTGGGAGAGAACGTCCGCCAGAAATTGATAGGTTGGTCTTTGCCGATTTTTATAGTTTTCCGAGTGGACATGCCATGAGTGCCATTACATTTTATGGTTTTATTATTTATTTATGCTTTATTCTAATAAAAAAGGCATGGTTAAAGTATATTATCATATTGCTTTGTATAACAATTACTATACTTATTGGTGTTAGTAGAGTTTACTTGGGTGTGCATTATCCTTCGGATATTTTAGCAGGATATATTGCAGGCTTAGCTTGGTTAATGTTCTGTATTATCATATTGAATTTAATTACTTTGAGTAAACTCAAGTTAAAAGAATCCCATATTTAAAATTAACAATATTATTAATATCACGTTAAAATGCTATCTTTGTAAAATTCAAAAGCATTTCAAATCCTTTAGCGAAATTTTTAGAACGGTTTTTTTAACCGAAAACACGATTATTGGTGTTTTAAAATACGCTTATTTGCAATTATCTTTCAATTTCAGTATTGATACAGTCAATAACCAAATTGAATTTCATTAGCTTGATTTTTGCTTTGATGTAAAATAGATTTAAAAAAGAAAAATAATCAATGGGTAGATCACAGGAAACTTTTAGTAAAAAAGAGAATGAAAAAAAGCGTTTAAAAAAGAGACAAGAGAAACAGCAGAAAAAAGATGAACGTAAAGAAAACTCTTCGGACGGTAGCTTGGAAAATATGATGGCTTACGTGGATGAATATGGTAACATTACAGACACTCCACCAGATCCAATCCGTAAGAAAAAAGAAATTGACGCAAGTACAATCGAAATTGGTGTGCCTAAGCAAGAAGCTGAAGATTTAACGCTTCCTAAGAAAGGTAAAATTGATTTCTTTAATGATCAAAAAGGCTTTGGATTTATCCGTGAGGATGGTACACAAGAGAAATACTTTGTACACGTTCATGGTTTAACAGAAGAAGTACGTGAAGGTGATAAAGTAAGTTTTGAGCTTGAAAAAGGATTAAAAGGAATGAACGCAGTCAACGTTAAAAGGATATAATATTTTAATTTCCCTGAATAAGATAATTCAGGGAAATTACTCTTACCTCTCAAACTTAAAGATTTCTAAATCTTTATTTTCTTTTCCAGATAAAACATCTGCCAAAATCTGAGCAGCAATTACACTAAATGTAATACCGTTGCCTCCATATCCTAAAGCAAAGTGAAAATTCTTTTTGTCTGGAAACTCGCCTATATAAGGTAAGCCATCTTTGGTTTCGCCGAAAGTTCCACACCACTTATAATCCACGTAAAACGGAATGTTTGGGAATATTTCTTTGAATTTCTTAGTCAGTATTTCTACTTTTTCATCAAGATAAGCGTCTCTGGGGTTAGCATTTTTAAATTTAACATCCTCGCCACCCATAATAATCCGGTTGTCGGTTTCGGTACGCATATAAAAGTATGGACTAGCAGTTTCCCATAGGAGGGAGGCTTCACTCCAAAGCGATTCTTTAGGTACTGGTGCACTCATTAAGGCAAAAGTCGAAATCAAATTCATTACTTTTTTAGGTAAAAAATTAGCTGCTTCGAATCCTGCAGCACAAATTATTTTTTTTGCGCCGATTGTAAAACCGTTTTCGGTTGTTATTTTAAAAGTGTCATCTTCATTTCTGTGTATCCGGGTAATTCTTGTTCGGGAATAAACGGGTAGTTGATACGTTTTTATAAGATATTTTAAAATGCCGATAGTCGCTTTGTAGGTATTGAGTTGTGCGGCTTTTTCTACATAAATACCTGATTTGTAATTAATTCCGTATTTTTTTTGGATAGTTTTTTTATCCAACAATTTCGCTGGTAATTGATGTTTTTGTCGGATTTCTGATTCTGTGCTTAAGTTCTCCGCATCTTTAGCTGATGAAGCTAAGTAAACACTGCTTTTATACTCAAACTCTGCATCTGTCTCACATTCTTGTAAAATGCTTTTTAAGTCGTCAATTGACTTTAAACAAAGTTGATATGCTCGAGCAGCTTTTTCTTCGCCAATTTTCTCACTTAAATCTTGTAGCTGAAGATCAATTTCGTATTGTAATAAAGCTGTACTAGCCATTGAACTACCATGACCAGGCAAACGCTTGTCAATAATGCAACATTGCAAACCAACTTTACAAAGTGCTTGTGCAATCAGTGTTCCGGTAATACCACCACCAATAATTACAATATCAATATCAAATGAATGATCCAAGATTTTAAAGTCAACCTCAGTTTCATCTTTTACAAGCCATGCTGGCCAACCAGATACTAAATTCATGAAAATTACTTATCAAAAGTAAAGCCAAAACCCTTATTATTAATTTGTCTTATAATTAATATTATGTTAAGTAGTGTTTGTGAAAAGATCTCCTATTTCTAAGTTTCTATACTTATTTATTCAACTCTTTCATCAATTTATGAAACAAAGTCAAAGCTTCTTTTTTATTATCCGTTAAATGGTAATCAACCTTGTGCATCAGGTAGTCTACTAAATCAAAATCTGAACGCATTTCCATGTTTTCAAAAATTCTCAAGCGATTATCTAAGCCAAACTTTAAGGCCTCGTTTAATTGTTTTATAAAAGTATCGTCGATTTTTTTATTGCTTACCCAAGCGGCAAATACAAATTCTAAACCTGTATAATCCTTCCATTCGGCAGCTAAATCATATACGTACGAATGTTTATCAATTTTGCCAAACGTTCTGTCTCCTATTTGCACAAAAGCAGTTTTAGGATGCGGAGAGCGTCCATACTCCTTTGCTTTATAAACCAGTTCAGGTTCAACCTTCCAATGATTTTTTAATAAAATCAGAGCCAAATTATTCGATGATTTAGATTGTGGATCTAACTGTAAGTATTTTACATCATTAATTGGGCAGTTACTGAAAATGAAAACAGAATTTACAGCTCCATTTGCTCCAATACAATAATCAGAAATAATATGAGCTTCTGGCAAATCTAATATTGCGGCTACCGGTATTAAACCTATATCAACCTTATTTTCAATAAGTTTATCAGCACAAATCGAAGGAACATCTAAACTTAAATCAATATTTTTTTTGATGTTGTGGTGTTGCAGGCCGTAAATAAACGGAATGGTATTGGTGTAACTTACCGCAGAAATTTTAATCATGAACCCTATTGTAAATGCGTTAGGCTGTTAAATGTTTCAATTTTAAAATCTTTTCCATCGTAGTCCAAAACATATAAGGAAGTATTTTGGTGCGGAAAACTGTCCATTTGGTTAAATTCTTTATTAGTTAAGCCACATAGTAATAAACGCAAAGCTCTGCCATGCATACATATTAATACTTTTTTTTCCTCTTTTTGGGCCAAAATATGATTCATTGCCTCTACTTGTCTGGCGTTTAGCTCATTAGGGCTCTCCCCTCCTTCCGCTTTATTATTGTAATCTCCACTTGCCCAGGAGTTTATAAGTTTCTTAAAGCTGATATCTAATTCTGGTGAGTGTTTTTGACCTTCATAATTACCCCAAGCAACCTCATCTAGGCCTATTAATTGCTCCCAAGGAATTTCTTTTTCAATAAATTTGGCTACCGTTTGGTGCGTACGCTTTAGTTTAGAGGTGTAAACCTTATCAAAAGAAATATTTTTATAGCACTGATAAAAAGCTTCGGCTTGTTGTTGTCCGGTATCGTTTAAATCGGCATTAATGCCTCTACCCTGTACAACTTTATTTTTGTTAAAATCTGTTTCACCATGTCTAATGATGTATAATCGTTTAATCCTGCTATCGTTCATAAATTATTTTAGTACGGGTAAAGCATAATACCTCGGTTTCACATCATCCTCAAACTCTACATTTTCAAAATCCGTAACTATATTGTATAGCGTATCTCGCTCAATTGGTCGTCTGCCGACTGCTTTAATTAGTTTTACCAAATCTTTGGTACTCATTGCTGGGTGTTGCTCTTCTGCACCAGCCATGCTGTAAATTTTAGTGGTATCGTCCAAAGTTCCATCAATATCATCTACACCAAAGTTTAATGAAAGTTGTGCTGTATCACGGCTAATCATTGCCCAATAGGCTTTTATATGGTCAAAATTGTCCAAGTAAATTCTTGATATTGCGTAGTTTCTTAAATCTTCTATCACAGATGACTCTGGAACATCAGACATTTGATTTTCTTTATTCCTGAATTTCAGCGGGATAAATGTTTGGAAACCACCGGTTTTATCCTGTAATTGTCTTAATTGCTCTAAATGGTCAATGCGGTGTGTATAGTTTTCGATATGGCCATAAAGCATGGTAGCATTAGAACGCATTCCTAGTTTATGCCACTCTTCATGTATTTGTAACCATTGTTCAGCATTACATTTGTCTTTAGCAATTTTATTTCTGATTTCTGGATCAAATATTTCGGCACCTCCACCTGGCATTGATTCTAAGCCTGCTTCTTTCATCAACTTCATCCCGGTAGCATAATCAATTTTTGCTTTCTTAAAGATGTAATGATACTCTACAGGTGTTAATGCTTTTACGTGTAGCTCAGGGCGATGTTTTTTAATTGCGGAAAACAATCCGCTATAAAACTCTAAATCGTATTGAGGTAAAACCCCTCCTACTATGTGCGCTTCTGTTACGGGTTGGTCATCGTAAGATTTTACAATGTTAAGCATCTCATCCATAGTGTATTCCCAGCCGTCACTTCTTTCTTTAATTGCAACAGAATACGAACAAAATTTGCAATCGTAAACGCAAAGGTTAGTGGGCTCTATATGGAAATTTCTATTGAAATAAGTATTGTTACCATGGCGCTTTTCTCTGATGTAGTTGGCTAATACACCGAGGTAGGCTAGTTCTCCTTTTTCAAATAAATAAACACCTTCGTCAAAAGTTATGCGCTCGCCGTTCTTTACTTTTTCGGCAATGCTTATATGTGTTTTACTTAAATTATTATCGGCTAATAAAGTCTCAATCTGATGGCTTGAATTCATATATATTAGAATTTTGTCAAAAATAGCAAAAACCCCATTTAATTAGGTTTAATTAATGTAAAACAAGAATGAATATATTAAGTTTGAATAAAAACATATAAAAATGAAAATTGAAACATTAGCCATCCATGCCGGAAATGAATCTGATAAAAGCACCGGCGCTGTTGTACAACCTTTAACCCTTTCTACCACATTTTTACGAGGGCCGCAAGGCGATTACCCAGGAGGCTATATGTATTCTAGAGCAGAAAACCCTAATAGGCAGGCACTTGAAAATGTTTTGGCTAAGTTAGAAAACGGAATTGAAGCTTGTGCATTTTCTTCAGGCAACGCAGCGGGGATGTCTGTTTTTCAAGCTTTAGAACCAGGAACCCATATTATTTGCCCTGATGATATGTATCATGGTTTGCGTAATCAGCTTAAATTAATGTTTAAAGGTATTTTAACTTTTGACTTTATTGATTTTACCGATGTAGAACTCATTTTTAGTACCATTAAACGCGAAACAAAGTTAATTTGGGCAGAAACCCCATCAAACCCATTAATGAAGCTTTGTGATATTGAAGCCATTGCACATATTGCTCATGAGCATCAAATTACTTTTGTAATTGATAATACTTTTGCTTCGCCTATTTGCCAAAAACCGTTGGATTTGGGTGCTGATATTGTAATGCACTCTACTACAAAATTTATGAACGGACATAGTGATGTATCTGGAGGTGTTTTAATCACCAAAGAAGATACTGATTTATGGAAAAAAATAAAAATTGTACAAGGTTATGGTGGGGCAATCCCCTCTCCTTTTGATTGTTACATGATAACCAGAAGTATTAAAACTTTGCCTTATCGTATGCGTGGCCATGTTGAAAATGCTGAGCAATTAGCTAATTATTTAGAGAATCACCCAGCAGTTGAAAAAGTTTTCTACCCCGGTTTAGCTTCGCATCCGCAACATGATTTGGCAAGAAAGCAAATGATTTCTTATGGTGGAGTGCTATCATTTTTATTAAAAGATGGCGAGGATAAAGCAAATAAAGTAGTTAATAGCTTGAAGTTGTTTACGCAGGCAACCAGTTTAGGTGGAGTAGAAAGTTTAATTGAGCACCGTTACTCTGTAGAAGGACCAGATACAAAAACCCCGAAAAATTTATTACGTGTTTCTGTAGGTTTAGAGCATATAGATGACTTGATAGCCGATTTGGATGCGGTTCTATAGCACTTTGAATTTAATAATAGTTAGACTTGAAAAAGTCTAACTGTTATTATTAAGCTTAATTCTTAAAATTCTTCTCAATCAACAGGTTAATAATTCCATCTACCATACCCACTTTTGGTACGTGGATTTGTTTAATAACCGCACACCGCATTACTGTTAAAAAAATATGGCAAGCTGGTATAATAACATCTGCCCTATCTTGGTTTAACCCTAGTTTTAAAATACGTTCTTTTAAAGAATAAGAGTTTAAATAGTCAGACTGAGCTTTTAGCTTTAAAAAGCTTAAAGGTTTTCCTTCTTTTTCTCCGGATAAACGAAAAAGTTTATTGATGTTACCACCTGTACCAATTCCAATTAGGTTTTTGTATTGTTTGGTTTCCGTATTTATCCAGTTTCTTAAATCACCCCAAGTCTCTTCTTTATCCTGACCATCTAAAATTCGAATAGTTCCTAAATTAAAAGATTTTGAAGCTACTGGTTTACCTTTAGAAAATATGGATAATTCGGTACTACCACCACCTACATCAATATAAAGGTAGTTTTTGTCATGATCAAAAGCTTGGTCTATGTGGCTAGAGTAAATGATGTTTGCTTCTTTCTGTCCTTCAACTATCTCCAAGTTTATGCCTACTTTTTCTTTAATCAGTTTCACTAAATCAGGACCGTTTTCGGCCTCACGCAATGCCGAAGTTGCACAAGCCATATAATCTTCAACATGGTAAACGTCCATTAAATTTTTAAAAGCAATCATCGCTTTTACTAATTCTTCAGATTTAGTTTCGGAAATTTCATGATCTATAAAAGCGTTATCCCCTAATCTTAATGGCACTCTTATTAAGGACGTCTTTTTAAAAGTTGTTTTTCCGTTCTCAGTTAAAATAGATGCAATTAATAATCTTATAGCGTTAGAACCGATGTCAATAGCTGCGTATCTCAAATTATTGAATTTTATTTTTTAAATAATTGTAGGTGTCAATTTGTGTACGATAAGGCACTTTTACACCTGTTTTACGGTATTTATTATTGTTTTGAGCATTAATTTCTCTGGCTTTGGTGTTGTCCATTAGTTGGATTTCCATCATCTCTTTAATTTCTTGCCTAATTAAAGGATCGTAAATTGGGAAGCCAACTTCAATTCTACGATCAAGGTTACGCGTCATTAAATCGGCGGAAAGCAAATAAACCTCTTCTTTGCCACTATTACCGAAAATCCAAATACGGGCGTGTTCCAAAAACTTATCTATAATAGAAATCACCTCAATGTTTTCGCTAAAACCCTTCTGTTTTGGTACTAAACGACACATTCCTCTTATAATCAATTGAATTTTTACACCTGCATTACTGGCGTCGTAAAGTTTTTTGATAGTAGGTTCGTCTGCTAAAGAGTTCATTTTCAAAATCATATAAGCCTCTTTTTTTGATTTTGCATTCTTAATTTCTCGATCAATAAAAGAGAATAATTTATCACGTGTTTCTGTGGGCGATACAATTAGATGCTTATAGCCTTTAGATAATTTTTTGTCCTCAATATTACTAAACAACTTGCTTAATTCCTGAGTTATATTTGGGTTTGCTGTAAATAAACTATGATCGCAATAAAGCTTAGCTGTTTTCTCGTTATAATTACCGGTTGCTAAGTTGGCGTAATAAGTTTTCTTACCTTTTTCTAATCGGGTAACCATACATATTTTAGTATGTACTTTATAACCTGTAATACCGTAATTAACAGAAACACCTTCTTCTTCTAGTTTACCTGTCCAGTAAATATTTGCTTTCTCATCAAATCGGGCTTTAAGCTCAACCAAACAAATTACTTTTTTTCCGTTTCTTGATGCATTAATTAAAGCGTTTATAATTCTCGAGTTTTGTGCTAAACGATATAATGTGATATGTATGGTAGTTACGTGAGGATCAATTGCAACTTCGCGTAAAAAGTGAATAATATAATCGAAAGACTGATAAGGAAGGTTGATGAGATAATCTCTTTTTTTGATCAACTCTAACATTCCGTGGTTTACGCTTAAGCCGTTTACAGGTAGTGGCTTAATTGATTTGTATCGTAAAGAATCTGCACCAATACTTGGGAAACTGATAAAGTCTTTAAAATTATGGTACTTATTACCTGGAATTAAGCTTTCGGAGTCTACGTTTAGCTTGGCAACCACCACGTTTAGCATATCAATGGGCATGCTACTATCATAAAGTAAGCGCATTGGTTTTCCTTTTTTCCGTTTCTGTAAGTTTTTAGACAGCGCATCAATAAACTTATCACTTACGTTGGTATCTAAATCAAGTTCTGCATCTCTTGTAACCTGTAAAGAGTAAGCTTCTATGTGGTTGTAATCAAAAATAAAGAAAATATCATCCAAGCAGTAACGTATCACATCATCTAAAAGAGTGATGAATTTTAAATCATTGGTATCTGGTAAAATCAGAAAACGATCTAAACTAGCAGGGATTTCAATTAAGGCATATTTAGATTTCGCTTTGCTATCATTTTTGCTAAGCTTTACCAAAAAATAAATAACTCGATCTCGAAGTTCTGGAAACTCAGCATTATCATCAATAATAATTGGCACAATTGCCGGAAGTACCTTTTCGTGAAAGTAGTTTTTTACAAATGTGCCTCTGCTTACATTAAACTGCTGATTATTTAAAAGAAATATTTTGTTTTCTGCAAGCTCCTTAATGATTTCTTCATATAAAACATTGAATTTTTTCTCCTGCTTTACAACAATATTTTTTATTTGATTGAGGACTTTTTTCGGGTTGAAGCCTAACTCGTCTTTAGTTTTACTTACAACAGTTACCAAGCGGTTGAGTGTGGCCACACGGACTCTATAGAACTCGTCTAAGTTGGAAGAAAAAATTGATAAAAACTTTATTCTCTCAATTAACGGAACAGATTTATCCGCTGCTTCTTGCAAAACTCTTGCATTAAAGTACAACCAACTGATTTCTCTGTTAAGTAAAGGCGTTTTTTCTTTAGTCATGTAAAATAAAAGAAGTTCCGAGCGATTAGCCCGGAACACCAAAAGTGCTAATAAGTGAACAATTTATTATTAAGTTAATGTTAATAATGGAAATTACCCTCTTTTATATTTGTTTCTTGGACCTGCCTCTAAAGGTAAATCAGTATTATGTGGCTTGGTGTCAGATTTGGGAGCACCAGTAGTTTTCTTTTTGCTTACTGCAGGTGTTTCTGGATGTGCACTTTCTGCATTAACAGTACTTACTGGTTCTTTCTTTTTAGATTCAGTTTTTGCACTAGCTACTTTTACAGGAGCCTTCTTTTTGGTTGCTGTTGAAGCTGCTTTTTTAGCTGTACTTGCTTTCTTTGCTGCCTTTTCAATAACCGGTAAAATATCTACATTTTTCACTGAATTAGCCTTCTTAACTATTTTTTTAGCGTCTTTCTTTGCTTTACTGACAATTTTGTCAACTTTGACTGATGTGTTTTTAGCGTCAGCTTTTTTAGATTTTTTCACACTAGAAACTTTTTCGTCGATAGATTTTTTTGCTTCTTTTAGTTTACGAGTTAATCTTTTGGCTAATACCTTACTAGTTTTCTTTATTTCGTCGCCAATGTCTTCTGCATCATGCCCAAGGCTGAATACAAAATCCTTTATTTTTTTTCTTAAACTGACTTCAAGCTTTTCTGCTGTTTTTTTACCGACTTTATTTGGTGTTTTTGATTTTTGAGATTTAGTTGCCATGGTTTAAATTTTTAAATTTATCTTTATATTTTTTAATATAACAAATAATAGTCCAAACATGCCTTCTTTTGATATTGTTAGCAAATTAGATGCTCAAACCTTAGATAACGCCGTTAATAACGCTAAAAAAGAAATTTTAAATCGTTATGATTTTAATACTTCTAAAAGTACGGTTGACCTAGAAAAAAAGACAAACGTATTAACTATCGTAACTGAAGACGACATGCGTTTGAAAGCGATTACTGATGCTATTATCTCAAGGTTTGTAAAACAAGGTTTAGATCCTAAAGCATTAGATTTTGAGAAGCCTTTTATATCTGTTAGCGGAAACATGATTAAAAAAGATATTGTGGTTAAAGAAGGTATTGATAAGGAAACTGCAAAAAAAGTAGTGAAGAAAATTAAAGATTCTGGCTTAAAAGTGCAGGCATCTATCATGGAAGACCAAGTTCGAGTAACAGGAAAAAAACTGGATGATTTACAAGCGGTGATTGCTGTGTGTAGAAGCGAAGATTTTGGTCAGCCTTTGCAGTATATTAATATGAGGAGCTAGTTTTTTTAGGTAATTGGTTTTTTTTGTTTGTTAGGTGATTATTTTTTTGGATAGCTAAGTGATAAGGTCCCTGGTTTGTCGGTGATTTATATTTTAAAAAAATCTATTCAATCCTTCTCTCATTCAATATTAACCTTTCAGTAATTTCTTGTAAAATACAGCACCAATAGCTATTCCTGCAATTCCTTCTATAATAAGTGTTTGTTTAGTGCCAATTATGGGTTCTAGATAACCAACTAATAAACTGCCCAAAGGCAACATCCCAAATAATGCCATTGCTACAAAGCTGATCATTCTGCCTCTGTATTGCGGGTCACTTTCCCCTTGGATAATAGTAATAACTGTGGATGATTGCATAATGGCACTAAATCCGCTAATCATCATAAAAAATAAAGCGATATATAGATTGCTTGAAAAAGCAAAGCAAATTAAACTAATACCCAAAATAACTGAATTGGCTAACAAAATTCTTCTAAAATTTGCACTGTTAATTTGAGAAGCAAGGTAAAAAGCACCTGCAAAAGCCCCTACCCCTACGGCTGTATTTAACCAACCAAATAAAGAAGCACCACCTTTAAAAATATCTTTTGCATAAACAGGTAAAAGCGTAATATAAGGTAGCACCAATAAACTGGATAATGCTGCAATAATTAAAGGGTATGCTATTTCTGGATGCTGTAAAAGATAGCTCCAACCTTCTTTAAACTTTGGATTCGAGACAGTTTTATTTCTTAAACTTTGATTTTTATACTGAGGTAAATGCATGGCCATAATGGCTATTATAACCGCTATAAAACTAATTGAATTAGCTAAAAAGCAATAATCGGCTCCAAATTTTGCCAATACAAAACCCGCCATGGCTGGTCCAGCTAATCTGGCGAGATTATTTAAAGTAGAATTTAAAGCAACAGCATTCGACAGGTCTTCCCGATCGTCGATAATATCGTTAATCATCGACTGCCTAACCGGAATATCATAAGCATTAACTATCCCTAAAAAAACACTCAGCGAAAGTATAATAGTGATATTGTAATTACCCATAAAAGCAAAAGCCGTTAATGTAACAGCCTGTAAGGCTGATAAAACTTGGGTAATCATTAATACTTTATATTTATTGTATTTGTCGGCGATAATGCCTCCACGAATAGAAAAAACAAAGGAGGGAAACTGCTCTGCAAAAGCGGCAACACCAACCATGAAAACGCTATCAGTAATGGTGTAAACTAACCATATTACAGCAGTGCGTTGCATCCACATTCCTACCCTTGAAATCAGTTGACCCGAAAAAAATAAGGTGAAATTACGATTGGAAAATGACCTGAAAGCACTTTTAAATTGCATTTTTTAAATTATGCTATAAAGTTAATAGTAATAAATTCTTAAAGGTTTGTAAGTAATGTAAAAATCTATCTTACATATCACTTTAGCCTCGTATTTGACTTTAATAAGATATAGTGATACAAAGTTTAAAACATAAAATTGATGTTGAGCTTTACTAAAAAAGTGTAAAGGTATTATCACATTCTCAAAAAAATGGATATGAATAAAAGATTTTTATTACCTTATTAGAAAGACGATTTTATGCATAAATTAAAATACTTCATATTATTCACTATAGTGATTTTATCGGCCTGTAAAGGAACTGATGTTTTAGATGATCAAATAGTAAGCCCTATATTTCAATTAGATAAAACCAATTTAGAACTCAGAATAAACGAGAGTGCTACTGTAAGTGCTAAATACTTTGACCAATATGGAGTAGAAAAAACAGTTCCATTTACTTGGCAAAGTACACAACCACAAAATGTAAGTGTAGACGCAAATGGAAAAGTAACTGCTTTACAAGCTGGAAGTGCACAAATATACCCTAAGTACGAAAATATTACTGGTGATGCTGTAAATGTAACCGTTGTTACAAACGATAATGCGGTTGCAAAAGTGACTATCAGCTCAACAAAAACAAATTTAGCTATAAATGAGGATGTTACACTTTCGCTTTTAGCTATAAATATTAATCAGCAAATAGTAAACGGCACAACTACAGAGTGGTTTTCTGAAAATGAATCAATTTTAGAAGTGGATGCCATGGGTAAAGTAACTGCCCTTGCAAATGGAATAGCAAGTATTCATGCTAAAGTTGATGGTGTAAAAAGTAATAGCATCAGTTTTACCGTAGGTTCTTCTAGTGATTTAACGGGGCAATTTACTTCTTCTGGAGGTTACAGTTCGTCAGGAACCGCTACTATGAAAAATGAAAATGGGGAAATTATTTTAGAGCTTGGAAGTGATTTTGAAACCAGTTTTGCACTTGGGACGTTTGTTTATTTAGCTAATTCAACCAATGGTGCAACAGTTAGAGCTAATGGCTTAGAGTTAGGTGAGGTTAAAACAAACGGTGCAAAAACCTTTAATGTAACTCAAATTAAGGCAAGCACAACCTTAACAGAATATAAATATGTGATTATTCTTTGTAAACCAGCTAGTGTAACCTTTGGTTTTGCCGAATTAAAATAATATAACGTGAAAATAATAAAACTACTATTGATAATTTCCTTTTTACAAACCTCTGTTTTTGGGCAAGGTTGGGTTAAAGAAAAAGGTAAAGGCTACTTAAAACTGGCTCAAAATATTGTAAGTTCTGATAAATATTATGCGCCTAATGGTAATACCGTGGATATTACTACTATTAGCCAATTTGGAACTTCTGTTTATGGCGAATATGGTTTTTCAAAGAGTATAACCGGATTAATCAACTTTCCGTTTTATATAAAGCAGACTATAAATGATGTAAAATTTAGGCAAAGCGGTAGAACAATTCCTGGAGATGAATTTGGAGGAGTTGGCGATGCCGAACTTGGTCTTAAATATGGCTTTTTGCAAAATAAACTAATTGTTTTAAGTACTAGCTTAATTTTGGGCTTACCACTAGGACAAACTGGAAAAGGAGAAAGCGGAATTTTGCAAACTGGCGACGGAGAGTTTAACCAACAAATACGGGTTGATGCTAGTCATTCTTTTTATCCAAAACCCATATATGTTTCTGCGTACTCAGGATTTAATAACCGTACAAAGGGGTTTTCTGATGAAATCCGTTACGGATTTGAAGTTGGGTTTCCTTTTAAAAAGTTTATCCCAATTATTAAAGTAAACGGCCTAGCTCCACTAAAAAATGGAAAAGCAATTACATCACAAGGAAGTTTATTTGCCAATAATGTAGAATACCTCTCGCCTTCGTTAGAATTGAATTATCAAATTACGTCCAAACTTGGTGTAAGTGGTGCTGCGGCAGGTGCTATTTATGCTAAAAATGTTCTGAAAGCAGTAAACTATAATTTTGGGTTTTATATGACTTGGTAATTGAATATTAACCACTTCAGTTGTCTAACAAAATAAACTCAAAAGTCCGTTAAAAATCTTTTCGATTGATGTTACGTTATAAGATTGCTGTCAGCCTAGAAAGTTGTTATGTAGCAATCTTTAAGTTTTTGACTAACTCATAACTGTTCTTGAAATTAAATATTTAGATATTATTTTACTCCTAAAATCAGTGTTTCCTTAACTTGTATGATCAGTTCCACACTCCGTTCATTTCTGTAAGAATGATTGGTTTCCCCGAGGTAACAACAATAGTATGTTCATGTTGAGCCATAAAAACCCCTTTATCTCCAACCATTGTCCACCCGTCGTTAAGTCCAACCGAATAAGAAGATGTGGTTGAAATAAACGTTTCAATAGCTACAACAGAGTTCTTTTTGAAACGCCTCTGATCAAATCTATTTTTATAATTTAGCAATTCGTCTGGTTGTTCATGTAAGCTTCTGCCAATACCATGACCACCTAGGTTTTTAATCACCTTATAGCCTCTTTTTTTAGCTTCAGTTTCCATGATGTGACCTATATCTGCTATTTTTACGCCCCCACTAATGTTATTGATTGCTTTTTGTAAAATCTCTTTTGAAGCATCAACTAGCTTTTGATGTTTATGAATGTCTTCTCCAATTACAGATGAGTTCCCATTATCTGACCAATAACCATCAAGTTCGGCTGAAACATCAATATTGATTAAATCACCTTCTTGTAAAACTCTGCTGCTAGAAGGAATACCATGGCAAAATTCATTATCAACGCTTATACAAGTCCAACCCGGAAATTTATAGGTCATAAATGGTGCTGAATTGGCGCCAAGATCTTTTAAAATACCTCCTCCGAAATCATCAAGTTGTTTGGTGGTTATTCCAGGTTTGGTGTAGTTTTTCATTTCTTTCAAAGCATAAGCAACAGCGTTACTTACTTTTTGCATTCCAATGAGCTCTTCTTCGGATGTAATTGACATAATTATTTCTTTATCTAACTAAGATTAGCTTGGGTCGCTTTCTCTTTTTCAATTTCTTCAATATCAATAATATACTTATTCAATAAAAGGAAATCAAAAAGTGGTTTAGCTTCTGCTGAAACCTCTAAATTTTTAGTGGTTACAATCTTCTTGTTTTTAATATCCCGGTAAGGAAAAACAAGCAATTTCACGTTACGACTAAATAAATCACTTACATAAGCCAAAAGCTCATTTGTATAGTTAGTGTTGTAACTTTCTGATAGAAAGATGTGTTTTAAGTTTGCGATATTTGTAGTGATTCCTACTGTTTGCGGCTTGCACTTCGCAAGGTATTTTGCCAACTTATTATGTCTGTTAAAATTAGAAATAATAACAGCGTGGCCCATATCTAGTATTTCTGCAGCTCTTTTTGATACTCTGGCCAATAGCTCTTTGTCTTCAAGTGATGCTGTCTCCATCATATTGTTCAAGGTAAGTTCAGCCATCGTCAATAGCTTGGTGTCTTCCTTACCCATATACGTTTTATACTGAGTTACTGCATTATCAAAAAGCTCAAAATCTGGTTTTGTTTTTTGGTCAAAACGAGTACGTAAAATCATGATGTGCTTTTTGTACATCAAATCTTTTGCTTGTACAACACCTGTTTTTGGAATAAAAACGGCAGCCGGAGAATAACCTTTTTGAATAAGGTAAAGATTAACTAAAACCTCACTTGTGTTTTCAAAAGCAGGTCCTTTTACACTTATCAAATCAATTTCTACTGAACCAGCACTTACATTATCAGCTAAAGATTCAATCATCATCTGTGTATCTTGGTGATGATAGAAAGCCGCATATACCAAGTTGACACCTAGTATTCCAAGAATATTTTGTTGTAAAGTTGCATCGCTATCTAATAAACGAACGTGAAATATAATTTCATTAGCTGGGCCACATGGCTCTAACTGAAACTTTATACCCAACCAGCCATGAGGGTCATTAGACTTGTTGAAATTTAAAGTTGTAACAGTATCTGCAAAGGAGAAAAACTTACGTTTTTCGTACTTTATACTACAAAGTCGCTCGCCCAAAAGCTCAAACTCGTGATCAAGCATTTTCTCAAGTCGAGATTTTGAAACATACCTGCCAGACTCCTCAGCACCATAAATCTCGTTACTAAAAGTCATATCGTAAGCCGACATGGTTTTGGCAATGGTTCCGGATGCTGCACCAGCGGTGAAGAAATTTCTTGCTACCTCCTGCCCTGCACCTATTTCTGCAAATGTGCCATATATGTTTGGATCTAAATTTATGGTTAATGCTTTTCGGCGGGTATCAAGAGTTTCTAATAACATATTGCAAATTTAAGAATAATTTGGTGGCTAAAAATTGCTTTTCAGTGCTATTTTAAGATTCTTTGTCGTAAAAAAGTGTGATATAATTTTTGCCTTTAATATCATCAAACCCTTGTTCTAACAATGCCCTGTCGCCATGAATATAAACATGGAAGTTTTTATCAAGTTTTAAAACTGTTTTGTAGTTAGCATTCTGTTTTTTAACAGCTTGTGATGATATATCGAAACCATTACTTAAAGGTGTCTCAAATTCTTCTTCGTAATTGCCCATCATACTTTTGAAGGATTGTGCTGCAACTTCGTTTCCAATCACCTCGTCAGAAAATTCTTCGAAATCAAATTTTTCCTTCTCTTTAAAATATTTCATTGATTTGTTGAGCAAATCAATCTTATCGGGTTTGGATATTTCGAAAGTTTCGTCTATTTTTTCGGTAACAAAGTTTTTGTACAAACCCAAAACGTTATGCGTTTGGTTAAAGCTATCGTTACGTATTTTGAGTTTTAAAAAATCATCTTTCCAGTAAACAGCCGCTTCTTGTGTTTTGTTGGTTTGGTCAATCACTACCACTTTATAACCTTCTTCTGCTTCGGTATTTATAATTAAACAGCCTTTGTCAAGTTTCTGTATGTTAATGGCTTCCTGTTCGTAGCTTAAAGAAAAACCTCCAGCATCTGGGTAAACCTTTAAATAGGTTTCCTTAGTTTCAGATTTAAAAATCCCTATCGCTTTGTGCAGTTCACCTTCAATCTGTACCGAATCAAAATTTACGATGTAAACCTCTCCCGCCTTAATCTTTGGATGCGTAGAAACATCATATAAATGACGCGTAATTTGCTGGCTAATTTCATGGAAGTTGCTTCCACTTTCAAAAGCTTTTTTAGCAAAATGATAGATTTCGTTTAAAGCCAAATCAGCTGTTGCGTGGGTAAAACGATAAACCTCATTTACTTTTTCAAAAGGCTTTAAAAAGTAGGTCATTAACAGGTTTTTAAGCATTTCGTCTTCAATACTTAATGGCTCATCAGACAAAACCATGTATTCGTCTTGTGCCTTGTTGCCTACCTTATGTACTGATATTTGATTTAACGATGCTTCAAATGATGTAATCATATTTAAAAATAAATTTGGTTTGCAGTTTTAAAAGTATTGCAATGCGCATCAACAATTACTTTAATATCGGCAGAGTAACCGCCTCCCATACTTACCTGTACGGGGATTTTCCGTTGATAGCATTGTTCAAAAACCAACTGATCTCTTTGTTGGCATCCTTTTAAACTGAGTGCAAGTTTACCTAATTTATCTGTTTCTAACACATCAACTCCCGAAAGAAAAAAAACAAAATCGGGTTTAACGGTGTCAAATAATACTGGAATGTGTTGAGTTAGTAATTCTAAATATTCTTTGTCCTGTACGCCGTCTGGTAAGGCTATATCTAAATCTGACTGCTCTTTACGGAAAGGGAAGTTTTTTTCGCCGTGGACGGAGAAAGTAAAAACATTTGGGTTTTTCTCAAAAATTTGAGCAGTACCATTGCCTTGATGTACGTCTAAATCAATAATTAAAATAGTGGATGCTAATTTATTGTATAGCAAATAATTAGAGGCAATAGCCTGATCGTTTAACAAACAAAAACCTTCGCCCCAGTTGCTTCCGGCATGGTGCGTTCCTCCAGCCACATTAAAAGCAACTCCGTGTTCAATAGCGTAATGGCAACCATCAATAGTGCCTTGTACAATCCTTAACTCACGTTCTACTAATTGAGCCGTTAACGGAAATCCAGTTCGTTTTTCTTCCTGATAAGTAAGTGTTAGGGTTTTTAATTTATGCCAGTAGCTTTCATCATGTGTAAGCAAAACCCATTTTTCATCACAAATTGTTGGAGTAAATAAGTTATCATCGGTAATGATGCCCTCATGTATTAACTGAAGTGGAATTAATTCGTATTTGAGCATCGGGAAACGATGCCCTTCTGGTAATGGATGTGCGTAAATTGGATCAAATGCGATTTTAAGCATTCAACTCATGTTTCTGGTAAGTGGCAATTTTATACCATTGAAAAGCAGTTAAAACGGCGACAATTACAAAGCCTATCCACGCTGTTAATATCACATTGTTGAACGCAATTTCATCAATTGATGTTCTTTTTAAAACAATGCCGTAAAGTGCCCAAATTACTACTAAGCCAAAGAATGGGTTTCTCTTCCCAATGATGATAAATACTGATAATACAACGGTTATCAAAATCATTACAATTGCCCACATACTTGGCGAAACTCCAAATCCATCCCAATTAACAGAGACTAAGTACAAAGAAATGTTAGCAATATTAGCTACGCATAGCCAAGCGAAGTAAATAGTTAAGGGAAACTGTGTAAATAGCTTGTTGTTAAAGGTTTTATCGTTATTAAAAAGATTGAGATTGATGAAGATTTTAAGCAATGTAATCAACTGAATAATAATGAGTAGCATTGAAGTAAAAAGGTACTCATAGGTAAAAGCGAAGACCCAAAATGTAGTAGCTATGTTATTAACAATAAACAAGTTCCCAATCTTTAGTAAATCCTGATTAGCATCTGAATGTACATCATCCTTGTATGCCCTAACTAGGTGATAAATGGTAAATGCAAAAAGTGAAAGATAAATAACTCCCCAAATGGAGAAAGTTAT
Source organism: Pelobium sp. (assembly GCA_037968815.1). Lineage (GTDB taxonomy): Bacteria > Bacteroidota > Bacteroidia > Sphingobacteriales > Sphingobacteriaceae > Pseudopedobacter. Next base: position 69,128 of record JBBKWF010000019.1, read on the forward strand.
CCCTGCGGGTGTAAAAACTGTATCGTATTTATTTGAAATATCGGCATTTGTTACTCCACCAAATATCCCGAATTGGCTTAAATTAGAAACAGCGAACGCAATTACAAAAAATATAAAGTTGAGGATTGCTAAGGTTTTTGCTTTTTTCATTTATACAGAAATATATGACTAAAAAAGAGGTGTCTACTTAGTTAAAGTTCTTTAAAATCTATTTTTTTATGATCACCTTGGTTGTACGTTTTGCCTTTAACTATAGCTTTTAGTAGGTTAAAAAGCACCACCATATCGCTCTCTGCTGTGTCCCAATATTCGGCTTTTAGTACTTCTACCTTAATCAGGGTAAGGTTTGGATCTTTTTTTCCTTCCGGGAACCATGCTTTCATAGCAGGAATCCAAAGCTCATCTATTTTGTTTTGATCGTGAGCCAAAAAAAGCTTACCGCTTAAAGCAATATAAGTATTATTCTCTGGGTTGGTATAAGTTACCGATACATTGTTGTTGATGGCAATATCGTGTTCATCTGGTGTGTGTTCATCAGAAAAAAAGTAAAGACTCCCATCGTCGTCAAGCTCCAGCGTGTTCATTGGACGACTGTAAAATTCGCCGTTAGCTTTAAGCGAGTTAAGCATGGCAACGTTTACATCGTTAATTAATGCTCTTAACTTTTGTATACTCTCTAGTTTATCATTCATTATGTTGGTGTTATATGCTTAAACTACAAATAAACTGCCAAACTGCTTTTTATAATAATTGAGATTAACGTTAGTCCTTAGAAGATATTCAGAAGCTACTCATCAACATTTAAACCTATGGCTTTTAACAGAATAGAGGCATTAAATGTTTTACACTCCCCAGTTTTAATTTTATAATCAAAATACATTTCCTCATTTTTGATTTGAATATCAAAATGGAAGTTTCTTAATTCTTTTGGAAAGTCAATTGCTAGATCTGCAATCTGTAAATCATGTGTTGCAATAAAACCTGGCGTTTGTTGTGCTATTAGTGCTTTTATAAAAACTTTTGAACCTAAATACTTATCTCTGCTGTTTGTACCTCTCAGCATTTCATCAACCAAAATAAAAGAGTCTTTATCAGCCTTGGTAAAGTCTAAAATCATTTTTAAACGATCTATCTCTGCTTTAAAGGTGGAAGTTTGGCTCGCTAAAGAATCTTTGATACGCATATAGCTAATTAATTTAAAAACCGAAGATTCAAATTTATTAGCACACACATTTGCCCCAGCAAATGCCAGTACCATGTTTATTCCAACGGTGCGCAAAAACGTTGACTTACCCGCCATATTTGAGCCTGTAATAACATCCATAGTGATGTTCTCTGCAAGCTGAAAATCATTAGTAACCCTACTTTCAATGCTGATTAAAGGGTGCCCAAGTTCTGTTGTGATAAAAAAGTATTCATCTTTTATTGTGGGGGTTATCCAACTTGGGTGGTTTAAATTTAATGTGGCAAAGGTTATTAAAGCTTCAAAATCACCGATTAAGGCTATTCCTTTTATAATATTTTTTTCATTGGTCTGCTCCCACTTTGTTAAACGTTGCAAACAGCGTAAATCCCACTGAAAAAAAAGATTTAAAAAAACACCAACTATTGGGTTTAATCTGCTGTTTAATGAATTTAGAATTGCTGCCAATTCACTTATTTGTTGATGTAAAGGTTGCTTTGCTTTAATGGATGAAACTTTTTCTTTTAAAAGACTGCTTTGCCAGTCAGTTTCTTCAACCCACTTAATATTTGGTGCATAGCCTTTTAAAACCTCAACGCTGTTTCCAACGTGTTCATGTATATGATCTATTTTTGCTTTATACAAAAAGTAGAACACACCACTGGCTAATAACCCTAATGCCACAAGATTCCAAAAAATACCACCAACAAATATTGCTAGTATTAATAAACCTGGGTTTAAAATAGCTATTGCCATTACCATAACCGAGATTAGTTTTGAACTCATAAATGCAAGTTCCTTTGGTAGTTGATTGTTGAAATAAGCTTCAATTCGGGGAACTTGATTAGTGTCTAGTTTAAATAACCTAGCTCTAAAGTTTAATTTCTCTATAAAGTGTTTAGAAATCTCTATAACAGCATTTTGTCTGTTTTCAATTGTAGTTTTAGTAGAGGGATTCTGAAACCATTTGGCTAATGTTTCTTTTCCTCTTTTTGTTACATTTCTGTTGAGGTAAGCAAAGAGGGAAAACTCGCCGAATATATCTAGGTCATCTGTGTAAACATGAGCTTGATTTTGGTATTCACTTCCGTTTGGGTATATATTTTCTTGTCCTGCCGAAACTTCAATCTCGTTTTCAACTAAGGCTAATTTTGTGGTACTAAACTCAAAAGCTGATTGATACTTTACCTGCTGTTTAATAAGAATCAGGAATGCAATAATCATTAAAAAAGCGATGATACCAAGTGCCATTAATCCAGCATCAAAAAACAGATAAGCCAATAGTACGGCAAAAGCAAATACAGCTAAACGCAGGTAAGAGTAAGTGTTTATTTTACGTTTTAGATTTACAACTTCAATCTGTAATTGATCTTTTAAGGATTGATAGTTGACTGGTGGCTTTTGATTGATCATAATTTATTGCAAAACGGGTAAAAAAAAACCGTTGGACTTAATATCCAACGGTTCTAAAATAAAATTAATTTTTGTTTTATTTTGCTGGAGCAATTTCAACTCTACGGTTTAAAACTCTTCCAGACTCTGTACTGTTATCAGCAACTGGCTGAGCTTCACCAAAACCTTTGGTCATTAAACGGCCAGAAGAAATACCGTTATTTACTAAGTAAGCTTTAACTGCATTTGCTCTATCAACAGAAAGCGCCATGTTTCTTTGTTCTGTACCTTCAGCAGATGAGTGTCCGTTCACTAAAAACTTAGTATCTCCTGAATTTTTAATTTGTTGTGCAATTGTTTCTAAAACTGCATAAGATGAAGTTTTTAACACAGATGAATTAAATTCGAACTGGATGTTTTTATAGTCGTAAACTTTAACTTCTTCTTTAGGGCAACCATTGTTTGATGCGTCACCTTTAAATTCTGGACATTTGTCTTTTGAATCTGGAATGCCATCACCATCTGTATCAACTTCTTTAACTGGTTCTACTGGTTTTGGGGCTTCAACAACTACCTCAACTTCTTTTGGTTGTTCTACCGGTTTTTTTGACTTACAAGAAGTGTATAACAAGGTAACAAGCGATAGGCTTAATGTAAAAATGATGGTTTTAAAATTTACTTTAATCATGATATTATTTTAATTGATATATTTCAAACAGTTACAATTATAACACCAAAAAACTGAAATAATAAATAATAAACAACAATTTTTATTAGCTCTATTTTTTGAAGCTAAAACCTATGTAGTTGATGGTGTCAATCACAATTCTTTACATTGCAAAAAGTAATCATTGGAGTCATAATTTTGTAATTCCATACCGCAAATTGTATGAAATATTTAAATTGTGGAAATTATTTTAGAAATGTGTTCTAAACCTTTGAAATAATTAATTACTTTTAGTCGTTAAGATTAAAAAAGAAATAGATTATTGGCTTAGCCCTTATGCAGAAGATTTTAATAATAGATGACGAGATTGGAATATGTTTAATCATGTCTAAGTTTCTTTCAAAAAATGGGTATCAAACTGTTACTGCAGAAAGCGGTGCAACTGCGTTTGAGTACTTAGAAAAAGAAAAGTTTGATTTAGTACTTAGTGACTTTAGATTAGAAGATACTGATGGAAGAGAGATATTAAGGCGAATAAAGTCTGATTACCCTGAATTGATTGTGATTATTGTGAGTGGTTTTGGTGATCCTAATTTGGCAGCTGAATTAATACGTATGGGTGCTTACGATTTTATTAACAAGCCTATTTATCCAAATGTAATTCTTGAAGCTGTTCAAAGAGCTTTGGAAGAAAGAGATGATGCATCTGTAAACTAGTACCCTCCTACTTGCTCTTATCGTAAAATAAGAGAGAAAAATATTTAAAACTGTTTGAATTTAGCCTCAATAATAACTTTATTGAGGCTAAATTATTTATAGACTAATTTTGTTTTGGAAGGAAGTCGAAGTTTAATGGGCTTTAGTGATTTCTAATCAAAAGGTTTTCTTAAAACACGTTGGCACAAACACAACCTCTTGTTTTTTTAACCATGTGTAACTGTGTAAAGTAAAGACAAAAAGATTACAAGAGTATCTACAGATATTAAAAACCTATATAAAACAAAAAAGCCATTTCGTTTTACGAAATGGCTTTTTAAAAATAAGCTTTCTAATTAGATAGACTTAATGATATCTCTTAAACCTAAAGCTTTAATGATAGCTCTGTATCTGTTAATATCTTTTTTGAAAAGGTAAGCTAATATCGCTCTTCTTTTACCAACTAATTTTTGAAGTGATAATTGTGTAGAAAAATCTTTTTTGTTTTTCTTTAAGTGACCAGTTAAATGCGCAATTCTGTAAGTGAATAATGCTACCTGACCTTCTGCAGAACCTGTGTTAGTGTCTACTTCTCCGTGTTGTTTGAAGATTTCTTTTTTCTTTTCTGTACTTAAATACATTCTTGAATAATATTAAAGTTGTTAAAATTTATTTTTTAACAGGTTGCAAATGTAAGCTTATTATTTTATTATTCAAATAATTAATCAGCAAAATTATCAATGTCTAAAGTCCAGTCGTAACTGCCATAATTAAGTGCTGGCTTACTATCTTCGGGGATTAGGTTAAACTCTTTCAATATTTTTTTAGTACCAGATTTTCCTCCAAAATCGCCCCTAAACCAACTAGTAAGTGTTGAAGTAGTTACTTCATCTTTTTTCTTATCGTACTTTGTATAATTAGTTAAGTATACTTTTGTAGCATTCTGTAATTGCTTGTTCACATCTTTGGCGTGGAACACTCTAACCGGCGGACAACTTTTTGCACCACAGTTGATAGCAAAGTGAATTCGATAATCGCGATGCTTTACTCTTAAATGGCGCTCAAAGCTTGGCGGAAAAAACTTACCCACGTATCCTAAACCAAACTTATACTGTGATTTTCTGATCATACCGTTTTCAATATCATCAAAACTTAATAAGTTACCAGCAATAGTTATCTGCTTTTTACCAAAGAAAGCTCCCCTATCTTTAAACTTGTCTTTATCATCTTTTAATATCGATATGATATAGCCGTTGTAAACATTTATCCAAAAGGCTTTTCTTTGTTCATCTAGCGCTAATGTTTCCTCTAGCTCGTCTTCTTTTACATTGGCAAGCGTTTTTTGTATATCCGCTACACTTTTACCAGCTTTTAAATTATTGAGTAATTCTTCAGAAAGCTTGTTGTACTTTGTGCTTTCAATGGTTTTGTCACTTTCTTTTGGGCGTTGTACACCGCAACTGCTTACACTTGCGATAACAAATAATACAGCGAATAATTTCATTATATTTTTCATGTTTTAAAATCCTATATGCTTATAAAGACGTAATTTAATTTAACTTGGTTTTATATTTATTTTTTTATTTTAATGAGCGTAGCTTCAACAATGTTCTTAAGTATCGTTATCCCAACATATAATGAAAGTGAAAACATTCAAACACTTATCCGTCGGTTGCAAATATCCAACCATAAAAACTTGGAGATAATTGTTTGTGATGGCGGTAGTACTGATGATACCAAAAGCAAAGTACAAGACTTAGGTGTTGCATTTTATACTTCACCAAAAAAAGGTAGGTCTCAACAGTTGAATTTTGGTGCAAGCAAAACTAAAGGTAACACATTATACTTTGTGCATGCAGATACTTTACCTCCAATCACCTATTTTGAAGATATTGAGAACGCTATTACGGATGGCTTCTCTTTAGGCTGTTACAGGTTTCAATTTGACTCAGATAAAAGGATGTTAAAGTTTAATGCCTACTGTACCCGCTTTGATGGGCTAATGTGCAGAGGTGGCGACCAATCTTTATTTATTAAACGAGAACTATTTGACCAGTTGAATGGCTATTGCGAGCAACATAAAGTGATGGAAGATTATGACATTATTATTAGAGCAAGAAAAACTGAACAGTTTAAAATTATCCCAAAAAATGTGATTGTTTCTGCCCGAAAGTACGATTATAACAGTTATCTTAAAGTCAATTTTGCAAACTTACTCGCCTTTACAATGTATTATGCAAAGGCAGACCATGGTCGTATTATTAGTGTTTATAAAAAGTTATTGAACCACCCTAAAAGTGAGATGAAATATTAGTTTATGAGAAAGAAGATTTGTGGTATACAACAAGTTGGGATAGGATGCAGTGAAATACAGGACTCGTGGAAGTGGTATCGGAAATATTTTAATATGGATGTTCCTGTATTTGAAGATGTTGCAGAAGCTACTTTAATGACGAAATATACAGGTAACCGAGTGCATAAGCGTCACGCTGTTTTGGCAATGAATATGCAAGGTGGTGCTGGTTTCGAGCTTTGGCAATTTACCGACCGTAAACCAATAAAAAGTGTTCTTGATTTACGTTTAGGCGATTATGGTGTCAATATCATCAAAATTAAAACTAGAGATGTCGCTAAGGTTTATAACTTCTTTAAGTCTGAAAAATTAAACTTAAAAAGTGAGTTGTTGACATCGCCAGAAGGTAAGCAACATTTTTACTTAGAAGATCCTTATCATAATTTATTTGAGATTGTAACCAGTGAAAGTTGGTTTAGCCACGATAGTAACATTACCGGTGGAGTTTGCGGTTTGACTTTAGGCGTTTCTAATATTGAAAATTCTTTAAAACTATATAAAGATGTTTTAGGCTATACTGAAGTTGTGTATGATAAAACTGCGGTATTTGCTGATTTAGCTTTAATAGAAGGTGGAACAGCGGAGTTTAGAAGAGTATTATTGCGTCACCCGGAAACAAAGTTCGGGGGGTTTAGTAAACTATTTGGCGACACCGAAATTGAGCTTTTTGAAAGAAAGGATACTACTGCTAACAAAGTATACCAGAACAGGTATTGGGGCGATTTAGGCTTTATTCATGTTTGTTTTGATGTGATGGGGATGAACTTACTGAAACAGGAATGTGCAGAGGCGGGCTTTAAATTTACGGTTGACAGCCAGGATAGTTTTGATATGGGGAAAGCTGCTGGTCATTTTGCATACATTGAAGACCCTGACGGTACATTGATTGAGTTTGTTGAAACTCACAAAGTGCCTATTCTTAAAAAGTTGGGGATTTACCTTAACATGAAAAAAAGAAATCCAGATAAAAACCTGCCAGACTGGATGGTTAAGTTACTGGCTTTAGCTAGGGTTAAAGATTAAGGTCGGTTAATATTTGTGTTCGTGATTTTTTAAGTTCATTAAGCTGATTTTGATTGGCTGTTGAAACTTGCTGTTGTTTAAATATATTAAAGTGATAAAAGCTTGAGTAGTAAGCCAACAAAAGCCCCGCAATAATTGCTAGGGAGAACAAATAATTACCGAAAGCAAAATTCAACAAATAACTTACCGTTAAAATATAGACAGTATATACGAATAGAGATAGAACCATCCGTACAGAACTCTTAAATTGTTTTTCTTTGATTTTAGTGTTTACAATGTTCTCCAAAAATACTGAGGGAATAATATTGAGCAAATATCCTGAAAGATAAAAAGGAAAAACCCAGCCTATTTTCATTATGGAGATTGCTTTTGTTGCAACAGTTTGGTCATCAATATTTTGCTGATTTAGTTTGTTAAAGTATTCTAAAACGGTAGTTTTTATACCTTCAAACTTTGCTAAGTTATTTGTCTTTAGTTGGCTTAGTTTTTCAGCAGTTTCAATTTGAGTTTCTATAAAAGTAATGTCTTTGAAATCTGAGAAATTCCTTTTCATCATCAAAACATTTTCAAAAAACTCATCCTCGGTTTTTTCTGGAATGTAAACCATGTTTTGCTTTAAGGCGTCATAAGTCCTTTTCATCAACAATTTATTAAAATCAAACTCTTGATGCTGTGTTATAATCTTAATCTCTTCAACAGAAATTGGCTCTAAAAAACTCAAAGTTGCCTCCGTATAAAATGCATCGGGTTGGCTGTAGTTTATGGCTACTGGTAAAACCTGTAAATTTTGTAAAGGAGTATCAAAAGCTATAGTCACAAAGCCAGTTTTAAATGCTCTCAGTCGCTTTTCAACAATACAGTTCCCCTCCGGAAAAATTACAATTGCTCCATTATTCTCTAATATTTTTTTACACTCCAAAAAAATAGCATCGTTATTTTTCAAGGCTTCCCTCCCATCCCTAATCCTGTATATGGGCATCATGTTTAATTGTCCGAAAAACCATTTTTTAAAAGGAGTATTAAAAACATCGGCTCTAACTAAAAAATGAAGAGGTCTTTTACTGCTTATTGCTATTAAAACAGCATCCATAAAAGAGTTGCCGTGGTTTGCACAGATAATTAAAGGGTTTTTATCAGAAATATTTTGCGAACCAAATATTCGTGTTTTTCTAAAATAGAAATAACACGTAAATTTTATAAGGTAGTAAAACAGGCGATATATCATCTTATTTCAAAGTTTAAAGCTAATGATTCTTTTTAAAATGATAGCTTGTCTGGTTCCGGTGAAGATGGAAATGTAGTTCTCTTAATATTTGTATAAAATGAGATTTACAATCTAGAACATCGCCGTCGAGCCCAAAATGCTCAATTTATATTAATACCTTTCTTAGTTAATAAATTTTTAATTTCGCAAAAACAATCAACCATTTTTTGATGATTAAAAGCCAAATTTTAGCTCACTTCAATAAACAATATAATTTAAATGAAGAACAGAATCTTTATCTAAATATACATAGCAAACGATTTGAGGTAATTTTAGGCTGGTTAAGTAATAGAAAGTTCAATTCAGTTTTAGATATTGGACCTTCTTTTTTGAGCGAGTTATTATATGAAAAGTACAATAACCAACTTTCGTTGCTGGGTTTTGATGCTGAAAATAGCTTAGGTGGACATTTGGCTAGCACCAACATCCTAAAAAAAACAAACTTTATTAAACAGGATTTAAATTTTTTTGAGGCACAAACTATTCCTCAAAAATTTGATTTAATTGTTTGTGGAGAAGTGATTGAACACCTTTATACATCGCCTAAAAAGCTTTTGCGAAATTTTTATCAGTTGCTAAATCCTAACGGATATTTAATTATACAGACTCCAAATGCTGTTTCACTAAGAAAACGTATAGCTTTAATTTTTGGTAGAAATCCTTTTGAAATCCCTCGTGAAAACTTAAATAACCCCGGCCATTATAGAGAATACACCGCAAAGGAGCTTAAAATATTAGCTTTAGAAGCTGGTTTTAAAACTGAAAAGTTGATTTCGGATGAATATTTTGAGTATCCGTCTTTAATTTCGAAAATTTATAGAGCTTTTAAAATCATTATTCCACCAACTTTACGAAGTGGTATTACTATTGTTTTAAAAAAATGCTAAAGACTTAAAATAAAAAGCCAAACTCAATAAAAAAGAATGACCGAGCAAAAATTTTCAAGATTTACTACTCAGCACAAAGTTCGTCCGGATGATATTGATATGTTTAATCATGTACACAATAGCATTTACTTAGATTATGTATTGGCTGCCCGTTACGAACAAATGGAGCTTTTTTATGGAATGTCTATGGAGAAATTCTTAGAAATGGGCTACGGTTGGGTGGTGAAAACTGTTCAGATAGATTACAAACGTCCTTTAGGCTTAGGCGATAACTTCTCAGTAGAAACTGGGATTATCGAACTTAATAAAAGAGGTTGCAGGGTGACTTTTGATATTACCAATAATAAAACTAAAAAAACTAGTACAACTGGCTGGTTTGATTTTGTAATGATTGACTTAAAAACCGGAAGAGGTGTAGAAGTTAGCGAAGAAATGATTCGCTTGTATAGTGTTTAAGGCTGTTTTTTAATTCAAAAACTTGTGTTCCCAATTTATTACAGTTTTTGATGTTTTCTTTGAATAAATTAAAAGATACATTATGAAAACATTAAAAATTACAGCTCTTATGGCTTTGGTAAGTTTTGGAGTTAATGCACAAGATTTAACCACTACACAAGTACCTGCTAAGATAAATACAGAGTTTCAAAAAGATTACTCGCAAGCTAAAGACGTGGAGTGGGAAATGAAGGGAAGTTATTACAAGGTTGAATTTGACTTAGGGAAATACGATCATGAAATTACTTACGATGCTAATGGCGAAACTATTAAGGTAGAAAAAGAAGTTAACCCACAAGATTTGCCAAATAATATAGCTCAATTAGTAAAAGGCAAATACCCTAATTACAAAATAGATAAAGTTGAGGTAACCAAATGGAATAACAAGACCAGTTACGAGGTTGAAATAGCACAAGGCTGGTTTAAAGAACGGAAATTGGTCTTTGATAATAACAGTCAATTAATTAGTGATTTAGAAGACTAATCTTTATTTTTCGGTTTGATAGACCTGTAACATCAGTTTTTTTTATAATTTTTAAATGAAATACACTCGTTTTTCTTTCCTTGTTTTTATGTTGCTTTTTGGTAAAATGACTTTTGCACAAAGTAACTTTGCAGGATATTTTATGCCCCTTGCATCAGTTAACTATAATCTTAACGAGAAGTTTAGTCAGCACTTTGAATTTGAGAATAGGAATTTCACCTATTTAAATAATGATTTTGAATTTAAAGCTATACATGTAGAGTTTACTCACTTAACTAAATATCAATACCGCCCAAATCATCGGTTGGGTTTGGGTGTTAAGTATAGGTTTCAGTCTATAGAGGGCAAAGAGAATGAGTTTCGTTTAACTCAACAATATGAATGGGATAACGGTAAAGAAGCGTTACTTAAACATAGAGTAAGAGTTGAGGAAAGGATTTATACATCAATCACCAAATTTAGATTAAGGTATAGAACGGCTATGAGTTTTAAAACTAAAGCATTTTGTGATGAAGTTTCTATTTCTAACGAACTTGGTTTAGAGGTCAATAAAGAAACTAACCCAGAGTATGAAGAGCGTGTGGTTGTTGAAGCAGGATGGCAACTCACCAAAAAATCGAAGTTTGTACTTGGTACACAATATCGACTTACCGATTTTACTGCTACACCAAAACATAACGTTTTTTTAACAGCTGGATTAAACTTTAATCTTTAGTCTAGCTACAAGATAATTGATCAAGATAAAAGGATTAAACTCCTTTTATCTTGCCAATAAATTCTGGAATATGCGAAAGGTAATCTTCTTTATTACCAATAGTTTTTACAAACGCAGAACCAATAATTGCACCATCAACATATTTGTTGGCTCTATCAAAAGTCATTTTATCAGAGATACCAAAACCAATAATTAAAGGGTTTTTAAGGTTCATAGCTTTTACTCTTTCGTAGTATTTAGTAATCTCGTCTGATTGGTCTAAATCTTTTCCAGTGGTTGAAGCCGAGGATAAAAGATAGATAAACCCGGTTGATAGCTCATCAATTTTACGAATACGTTCTTCGGAAGTATGTGGTGTTACCAAAAAGATATTACTTAATCCGTTTTTGATAAATTCATTCTTATAAAGTTCTTCATACTCGTACAAAGGTAAATCTGGAACTATAACTCCATCAACACCAGCTTCCTTTGCATCTCTACAAAAATTAGCAACCCCATATTGCAACATTGGGTTTACATAGCCCATTAATAAAACAGGGATACTCACTTGTGGGCGTAAATCTTTCAATTGCTGAAAAAGCACTTGCAAAGTCATTCCATTTTCAAGAGAAACCTGCGAGCTATGCTGAATTGCTTCTCCATCAGCCACAGGATCCGAATAAGGGAAACCTATTTCTAAAAAATCGGCACCAGCCTTTTCTAAAGCACTCGCGATTTTAACAGTCGCCCCAATTTCTGGGTAACCTGCTGTATAGTAAATGGATAATATATTTTTATTCTTCTTTTCTTCGAAGGTTTTTTTTAGTCTGTTCATTGTTTTTATTTTAAGAGAGTCGGCGGTCAGTTGTCGGAAGTCGGTTGTCTGTTTGCATATCTAACCTGCGGACAGCGGACTAAAAACTTCGGGCATCCTCTTACAAATTAAAATATTTCATAAAAGTGTTTAAGTCTTTATCACCTCTACCGGATAGGCAAACCACTACTACATCATCCTTTTTGAAAGTCATTTTCTCTAGTTGAGCTAATGCGTGTGCAGATTCAATTGCAGGAATAATACCTTCTGTTTTAGCGAGTAATAAACTAGCTTGCATAGCTTCATCATCAGTAATGCTTACGTATTCAACTCGTTTTACTTTGTTTAAATGAGCGTGTTGAGGGCCAATTCCAGGGTAATCTAATCCGGCAGAAATTGAATAAGGCTCAACCACTTGACCATCATTAGTTTGCATTAAAATAGTGCGAGAGCCATGTAAAACACCTTCTTTACCCAATGCAGAAGTTGCTGCAGAGTGACCTGAGTTTACACCTAAACCTGCTGCTTCAGCTGCAATTAGCTTTACATTTTCATCATCTAAGAAGTGATAAAACATTCCCATTGCATTGCTTCCGCCACCTACACAAGCCAATACATAATCAGGCTGGTCATTTCCAGTGTGCTCAATCAATTGTTTTTTGGTTTCTTCTGAAATAATGGACTGGAAAAGCGAAACCATTTCTGGATAAGGATGTGGCCCAACTACTGAACCAATAATGTAATGGGTATCTTCTGGGTTGTTAATCCAGTCACGCATAGCTTCATTGGTAGCATCTTTTAAAGTTTTACTGCCCGAAGTTGCAGGGATAACCTTGGCTCCCATCATTTTCATACGGGCAACGTTTGGTGCTTGGCGTTCAATATCAATCTCGCCCATGTAAATCACACACTCTAAGCCTTTTAGTGCACACACGGTTGCAGTTGCTACTCCATGCTGACCAGCACCAGTTTCGGCGATGATTCGTGTTTTACCTAGCTTTTCTGCAAGTATAATTTGCCCAACGGTATTATTGATTTTATGTGCTCCGGTATGGTTTAAGTCTTCTCTTTTTAGATAGATTTTTGCTCCATACTTATCAGATAAACGTTGAGCCAAAAACAACGGAGAAGGGCGACCAACGTAATCTTTCAACAAAGATTCAAACTCTGCTTTAAACTCAGGAAGGGCAATTATATCCAAGTATTTGGTTCTTAACTCTTCCACATTTGGGTACAACATTTCTGGAATATATGCACCTCCAAAATCGCCGTAATAACCCCTATCGTCAATTCTATAATTCATTTTCTATCTTTTTAATTTTTTAAATGCTGTTTCCAGCTTCTCCATATCTTTTAACCCTGGCTCAACTTCAAACTTCGAATTTATATCAATTCCATAGAATTGCGGATGCTTTAACGTTAAGACATCATCTAAGTTACCTAAACTAATTCCTCCGCTTAGCATAAAAGGTTTTTCTAATTTATAGTTGTCTAAAACCTGCCAGTTGAAAGCTTTTCCGCTTCCGCCGTGTTGCTCCGTTTTGGTATCAAATAAAAATAAGTCAATATGATTTTGGTATGGATTTAGGGTCGAAAAATCAAATTCATCATCAACTCCAAATGCTTTTACTGTAAAAAAACCTGCGTCTTTTACTTGTTGACAAAATTCAGGACTTTCACTTCCGTGAAGTTGAACGGCCTGCATATCGTAAACTTTAGCAAACTCTAACACCTCATCAATTGTAGCATTTACAAAAACAGCTGTTTTTAAAATACTTTTTTCAATAGACTTTAAATGACTGCTTTCAAAATCTAGTCCAATAAATCTTTTAGAAGGTGGGTAAAATATAAAACCCATTAAATCTGGCTTTAAACCTGATACCGCTTCAATATTTTCGGGAATTTTCATCCCACAGACTTTAATTTTTAAATCACTCATTACTTTACTGCTAATAAAGAGGTGAAAGCTGTTTTAGCAGCACCAGATAATAGTGCCTGTTCTGCTTCATAAAAACAGTCGGCAAATGATTTTTCTGGGTTAATAGTTTGTATGGCAAGTGCTGCGTTGCAAAGCACCACGTTGTTTTGGTTGGCTGTTGCTTTATTATCCAAAACGCTTGTAAATATTTTAGCCGATTCTTCAACAGTTGCCCCACCTTTTATGGTGTTGGCGTCAATTTTATCGAAGCCTAAACTGCTTAACTGGTTCATTTTTTCGCCCTTATTTGAAAAAGACTTGAAATCGCAGGTTAATGAAACTTCATCATAACCTTCTAAAGAGTGAAGAATGGTGTAGTTGCTATCAGAATTTTGATATAAATATGCGTAAAGACGAGCAAGCTCCAAACTAAAAACACCTACCAATTGGTTTTGTGGTTTTGCTGGATTAGACATTGGACCTAGCATATTAAAAAACGTTTTAACTCCTAACTCTCTACGAATTGGTGCTACGTTTTTCATAGCTGGGTGAAAAAGAGGTGCATGTAAAAAGCAAATTCCGGCTTTGTCTAATGATTGTTTCAACAAGTCCTCGCTATTGGTGAAAGAGTAACCTAAAAACTCCATCACATTTGAAGAACCACAGCCCGAAGAAACTCCATAATTACCATGTTTTGCAACATGATAACCCGCTCCTGCCACTACAAAAGATGCCAAGGTAGAAATATTGAAAGTGTCTTTACCATCTCCACCGGTACCACATAAATCAATAAGATTGAAATCAGTTTTTAAGTTGATTGGCAAACAAAGCTCTAACATTGCCTCTCTAAACCCCTGAAGTTCACTTACAGTGATGTTACGCATACAATAGGCCGTCATAAAGGCCGCCATTTGAGATGCGTTGTATTTTCCGGAAGATATACTTGTTAATATTTCTTTTGATTCTTCTCTACTGAATGTTTTGTGTTCAAATAAGTGATTTAAAATCGCTTTCATTTTTCTAATTTATTTCATAAAAAAAGGGCTACCATTGGCAACCCTTTTATGTATCTGTTTCAAAATATAAAATATGGTTTGCCTTACGAATTTTCGTAATGCCACCACCAAATTGTATTTATATTTACGTTTCTCATTTCTGTTTAGCAAATATGGCGATTTTTTAAATATCTTAAAAATTAAAAATAATTTAAATACGCTTTTTGGGTATTTGTAATGAAAATATCATTTAAGACTTAAACGCTAATTCAAATTTATTTTTTTGTCGAATTTATTCATCAAGCTCGAGTTTACCACCATCCTTAAAATAATTATACCAATTAAAAAAGATAATAATATCTGAAAGGTATTTAAAAAACTGCTGTAATAGGTATCTTTTTTGTAATCAGATAATAACTGCTTACCTATTTTGCTTTGTAATTTATTTAAAGCTCCTAAATCATTATTTATTAATGTAATACTTGATTTAGCACTTTTTGTAACCTCTTTTTGACTTTCAGGATTATCAATTTCAGCAAAAGAGTTGTTAAAATTAGTAAGGTTATTATTTAGCTTTTTTAATAGATTTTGTTCTTCATCTACTAAAAAGGTTGCTTTGTACTTTATAAGTAGTTCATCAAATTTTTGATGAACAGCCAACATCTTATCTTTTAAACGCTTTTTGTCATTTAGGTTATCCGCATGAAGATATTCTTCTAGAATAAACTGACGCTGTTCGTTAAGCGTTCGCATTTCATATAAATCAGTTGATGGTTGTAATCGGTCTTCAAATATGGAAGAAATGGTGTAATCATTACGACTTGTAATTCTTTCTTCTATTAGGTTACTTACAATAATAGCTAGCATTAATACAACCAAAACTATGGCTGCTTTCATTTTTTCTTTGAATAGTAAAGACCATTTTATCATATAAATATAGCTTAACCCTAAAACTACAAAAATTATTAGAGCTGGAAAAGCGGAGGATAAATTGTTTCAGCAATTTGCTAATGACTATCTATAAAATCGATAATTTTATCATACAGTTGGTTACATCCAAATATCATTTGTGTAATCATTCCGATGTGTTTTTTACCTTTTATAACCTCTAAACTTGCATATTGTCCTTGTTTCAACATTTCATCTCTAAAAGCTGGAGTTTGCATTTTGATGGACTTATAAGTTTTTTCGCCCGTAAACATTAGGTACGGATTGTTAATATTAGCAATCTTATTATACGGAGAAGCTTTAAGCCATTCTTGCGGATTATCTGTAAATACTTTTAAAAAACCTGGTACAAACTCATCGTCGGTATTGATTTGTAGTTTTAAATATTGGTGTATATCCAAACCAAATGGATCATTTAAAATCACTCCTTTTATAGGGTTTGGGTGGCCTAGTTTTCCGAAATAAGTTTTATCAGCATCAATTAAAGCTGCTAAATGACCGCCAGCAGAGTGTCCCATTACAAAAATACGGTCTGGATTACCACCATATTTTGCAATGTTTTGTTTCACCCATATCATAGCTTTGGCGCAATCAAGAGCCATTTCTTGATATTCAGCTTCCGGAGAAAGTGGGTAATTTATAACCACAGCTACTTTTCCTTTTCGGGCGAAAGCTCTAGCTAAAAACCAGTAGGTGTCTTTTTTACCGCTTCTCCAAGATCCCCCGTGAATAAATACAATAACATCTTGTGGTGATTTTATGTTTTTTTGATGGTAAACATCTAGCAGATTTGCATTACCGTTATCAGCGTAAGCGATATCTTTTTCTTTTTTAACTTTCGAAAAACACAAGGTTGTTATAAATAATAACGTGGAAAATATAAAGAGGAGTTTCATTCTTAATTAATGTAAGGGAGTTATTTAGCGCTTTTCAAATTACAGTATCGATTAAACTATAATTATGCCATACATTGTTTACGTAATATGAGGGATGGTTGGTTTTTTACAAAGGATCTGGAGAGTCCAAATTATTCGATAATATTTGAGGACACTTAGTTTAGTTTTTAGGGATAAACACGATAAGATTTCAATAAAATATTAAGCTTCATACAGTATAATCGACAACTCTTCAATAGCCACAAAATGTTTGTCGGCAGTTAAAAGTGGCAACTTGCTACAAAATGCCGTGGCTGCAATAATAGCATCTGGAAGTTTTAATTTCGATTTTTTTCTTAATTCAAGTGTTAAGTCTTTGATTTCTTGAGTAATATTAAATATAAAACAATTTGCTAACAAACCTTTAATAGCTTTATCGGATTCAATAGTTGAAGAAGGAAATGAAAGTAATTCAAGTTCTGTTATAAAAGAAATCACTATATCTTTATCCGAAATCATGTTTACAACATCTTGATCTCCCCGTAAGAAATAAATCAGAATATTTGTATCAAGGAAAAGCTTAGCCCCACTCATCTCTTAACTTTCTTTGAAAAACGAGTGGGTCAATATCGGTTTTTAACTTTCCAGCATATTGTAAAATACTACTTTTTGTAGTTTTCTTAATAACCTCCTCAACTTGTTTTCTCACATCCTCTTTAGGTGTTCCTTTTTTAATGACCGTTACCATTTTGAGCTTTTATTTTACAAGATAAGAAATGTATTTGAATTGATTCTCTTAGTTTATTAATAGAAATTACTTTATTAATTTAACGCTCAAACAAAATTAGTATTACCTAATCAACGGATCCTTTTCCTTTGTAAAATGATTATAAACCAATTTATCTAAAAAGTTAGGGATAAACTTTTGTAACGTCACGGTGAGTTTGCCTTGCCCTGTCATTACCAGCAATTTTTTACGAGCAACAACACCGTCAACAATACGCTTTGCTACTTCATCGCTACTCATCATTTTACCTTCATCCATAGAAGACTCTCCCTGTGGCTTAGCACTATCATTTAAAGCTACGTTCCGGATATTTGAAGCGGTAAAACCAGGGCAGGCTACCATTACGTGTAAATTATTTTTTAAGTTTTCTGTACGCAGAGATTCAAAAAAACCGTTCATCGCAAACTTAGATGCAGAGTAACCTGTACGTCCTGGCAACCCTTTAAAGCCAGCAATTGAAGAAACGCCTACAACAGAGCCTCCTCTATTTAAAAGTTCGTCAAGTGCGTATTTGGTACAATAAACAGTGCCCCAAAAGTTAATATCCATCACCTTTTTTAACACCTCTAAATCCAAATCTTTAAATAAAGCCCGCATAGAAATACCTGCGTTATTTACCAAAATATCAATCTGTCCAAAAACGGTAATGGCTTGCAACATTAAATGCCTGCAATCGTCTTCAACACTTACATCCGTTTGTACGGCGAGTGCTTTTACCTTGTATTTATCATGAATCTGTTGCGTAATTTCGCAAAGCTTTACGTATTGCCTTGCAGCAAGCACAACATGAGCGCCTCTTTTAGCAAACTCAAAAGCGCAGGATTCGCCGATACCGCTAGATGCGCCGGTAATTACAACAACTTTACCTTTTAAACTCATATTAAAATTTTAGAAAATATTTTTTTGCAAAAATAAACATTGAACCGTAAAAGCTCTTAATATATCTTACACTAAGTTTGTGAGTGCTTTGTCCTTTGAAATGTGTAATGTAAACGGTGGGTAAATAGTAGTTTTTATAACCTGCCAAACTTAACCGATACGACAAATCTACATCTTCCCCGTACATAAAAAAATGTTCATCAAATAATCCCACCTTATTTAAGGCCTTTTTTCGTAATAGCATAAAAGCTCCCGTTAAAACATCTACCTGTTCGGTTTCAAACTCATTAACCCAGCCCATATAGTACCGGTTAAAAGTTTTGGATTTCGGGAATAGTAGGTAAAGGCCAGAAAGCTTACAAAAAGACACCCAAGGTGTTGGTAAACCTCGTTTTGATTCCGGAAGAAAATCTCCGTTTCCATCAAGCATTCTTACGCCTAAACTTCCTGCGTTGGTATGATCATCTAAAAAGCTTATTGCTTTAGTTAATGTATCTGGCGGAGTTACCGTATCTGGATTAATAACCAGCACATATTCGCCTTTTGCTTTTGAAATAGCTTGATTATTAGCCACAGAAAAGCCAACGTTTTTATTATTTGCAATTATATTGATGTTTGGGTAAGTTTCTTGTACAAAGCCCACAGTGCCGTCCTTTGAAGCGTTATCTACCACAAAGATCTCACTTTCAATATCCATAGCAGCCACTAATAAAGAGTCAATTGCTTGTTTAAGCAAGTTTTTGACGTTATAGCTCACTATAATGATAGATAGTTTCACAGGTTATTTACTAAGCGAGTTTTCATACGGAACTCTGGTAGTAATTGACCTACCTAAGGTTAGTTCATCGGCGTATTCAATTTCGCCACCAAAGGCAATTCCTCTGGCCAAAGTGCTAATCTTTATATCTGCCGAGTGTAGTTTCTTATTCAGGTAAAAAATGGTTGTATCACCTTCCATAGTTGCGCTTAATGCAAAAATCAATTCTACTAATTCTTCATTGGCAACTCTTTCAACCAATTGATTAATAGTTAAGTCTGAAGGCCCAACACCGTCCATTGGTGAAATTAAACCGTTTAAAACATGGTACAAGCCATTGTATTGATTTGTGTTTTCTATTGCCATAACATCCCTGCTGTCTTCAACCACACAAACAATGCTTTGATTTCTTTTATTAGAAACACAAATCTCACAATATTCAGCATCAGAAATATGATGGCATTTTTTGCAAAACTTAATGTTATTTTTAAGTAATGTTAAGCTATCAGTAAATTTGGCTACCTCGCTATTGTCTTGGTTTAAAAGATGTAAAACTAAACGTAAAGCTGTTTTTTGCCCAATACCTGGTAACTTCCCAAATTCTGAAACGGCATTCTCTAATAATTTAGAGGAAAAATTCATTTTGCTAAATTAAAAATTAAATGCTAATTAGCGATTGTTTTTAATGGCTTTTTAAGACCGTTGCTTAATAGTGAATTGATTGTTTCGATTTTAAATTTGGAGACGGTGTTTAGAGTTTACAGCAAATAAAATATTTAGACGGATGATGTAAATAATTTGTTCGGTTGCAATTAAATCCCAAAAAAAAGCACAAATTGCTTAAACGATAAAAAACATAATATGATTGGCGACGATAAAATAAGAAGTGCATTTGAAAATAAAACCTGGCAAGAGATTAAAGTAACTGATTCTTGGCAGATTTTTAAGATCATGGCTGAGTTTGTTGATGGTTTTGAAAAGTTGGCTAAAATTGGGCCTTGCGTCTCTATTTTTGGTTCAGCTCGTACTAAAACCGAAAATAAGTATTACGAAATAGCAGTAGAAGTTGGTAAAAGGCTTACAGAACGAGGTTATGGTGTAATTACCGGTGGTGGCCCCGGAATAATGGAAGCGGGTAATAAAGGCGCTTTTGAAGCTGGTGGTAAATCTGTAGGGATAAACATTGACCTTCCTTTTGAGCAGTTCCACAATCGATATATTGATAGAGATAAGGTTTTAGATTTTGATTACTTTTTTGTGAGGAAAGTAATGTTTATGAAATACTCTCAAGGATATATTGTACTGCCTGGAGGTTTTGGTACCATGGACGAACTTTTTGAAGCGATGACTTTAATTCAAACTGGTAAAATTGCCCGTTTCCCAATTGTTTTGGTAGGTGTTGATTACTGGAAAGGTTTAATTGATTGGATTAAAACTACTATGCTAGAGTCGGAGAACAATATCAAGGCAGAAGATTTGAATTTATTTAGATTAGTTGATACCGCTGAAGAAGCAGCAGAGCATATTTTTAGATTCTACGAGAAATACGTATTGAAACCTAACTTTTAAAACACACTAAAGACTTGCGAGATTATCTGCTACAAAATCAGAAATTTCGTGAGTCTGTTTATTTAGACTTACTGATTTTATAAAACATTAAATCGGCAACGGTTTTAGCTCTACTTTTAGCCAGCTCTGCAGTTTTACCTTCAAAATACTGATCTACCGTTTCGTAAAACATTTGTTTCCAGCGTTCAAAATGTTCTTCAGTTAACTCAATTTTCTCGTTCAGTTTAAAATGAGCATCTATCACATAACCTTTATAGTCGCTTGTTCCTAGTAAATTAGAACTCCAAAAACGATACATAATTGGTAAATGTGTCGCCCAATTTACTTTGGCAACATCATTAAAAATATAACCTAAAGCTTTATCAACAACTACTTTGTCATAAAATTTATCGACTAGTAATTTTACATCAGCTTCATTAATTATATCTGCTTTCATGTTTTCTGTTTCTAATAAAGAATTAAGCTTTTAGCGTTAATGTTAGCTTTTTATAGTCGATGATAGCATTGTATTCTTGCAAAATATCACCACCTAAAACACCTATTACTGGAGGAAGTTCTAATTTTTCGTAAGCAAACTTTATAGCAGATAAGTCAAAAACTGGCGCTTCATAATTTTGAATAAGCAAATCACCCAATTTAAGTTCAGGGCAAATCACAAAATAACGTTCCATTGTAGTTGTACCCAAACCAATAGCATGATGGTCTGGTACATGGATAATTTGGTCCTCTGGTGCTAAACCAGAAATTATTTCCATATCAAAAGCACTTTTAGAAGCTCCTGTATCCAAAACAGCCTTAAAAACTTGTCCAAAAACTAATAAATCCACTAAAAGGTGAAAACCATCTCCTTGTAAGTCTACCAACTCAAGAGGCAAAGATATATGGTCGCACCCCTCTCCTTCTAAAAAAGCGTTATTTGTATTGTTTTTCTGCAAAACAGATGATTGTTTAAATTAATTTAACAGGATTAGTTTTTCTTGTAAAAGAAAAATGCCCCTCCAAATGGAGAGGCATTTCTTGAGTTTTTTATTAAAGACTCAAAACGTTATTCATGGTTCTAACAGCGTCAGCACTTTTATTAAACTCAGCTTGTTCAGCATCGCTTAATTTGAAGTCCATAATTTTTTCCCATCCGTTTTTACCTAAAATAACAGGTACTACTAATGAAATATCTTTTTGTCCGTATTCGCCGTCTAAAGCTACACCACAAGAAATTAGTCGTTTCTCGTCACGTACAATCGCTTCAACCATTGCAGCTGTACCAGCACCTGGTGCATACCAAGCAGAAGTACCAATTAATTTAGTTAAAGTAGCACCACCAACCATAGTAGCCGCAACAACTTTATCTTGTTGTTCTTTGCTTAATAATTGAGTTACCGGAATACTGTTCCAAGTAGCATGGTTAATTAAAGGAATCATAGTAGTATCACCGTGACCACCAATAACTACAGCATTTAAATCTGCTGGAGAGCAACCTAACTCTTGACTTAGGTAATATTTAAAACGAGCAGAATCCAATGCGCCACCCATACCAATAATTTTTTCTTTAGGTAAACCAGAAGTTTTTAAAGTCAAATAATTCATGGTATCCATTGGGTTAGAAACCACAATGATGATGGTATTTGGAGAGTGCTTTAAAATGTTTTCTGTTACAGATTTAACAATACCTGCGTTGGTACCTATTAACTCTTCACGAGTCATTCCCGGTTTGCGGGGTAAACCAGAAGTAATTACCACAACTTCAGAGTCAGCAGTAGCAGCATAATCATTAGTAACGCCTTTAATTTTAGTATCAAAACCTAAATACGATGCTGTTTGCATCATATCAATAGCTTTACCTTCAGCAAAACCTTCTTTGATATCTAATAAAATTAATTCTTCTGATAATTCTCTTCTTGCGATGTTATCAGCACAAGTTGCACCTACTGCACCTGCTCCAACTACGGTAATTTTCATGATTTATTTTGATTTTATGTTGTTTATTAAATAATGGCACAAGTTAAGTACTAAGTTCTTTAAATCGAAAATTTTTGGCTACTTAGTGTAAAAATAATTAGAAGAAAATACCGTGGTGTGATAATCAAGATATAAGAGCCGAGAACCAAGACAATTTGTGTTCTAAATGAGATTTAATTTCAGTACTCAATCTTCCTTGTTAAGTAGAGTCAGGATGAAAGAGCCAAGAATCAAGATAAATTATTCTTGAGATGAAATTTGCCTCTAGTACTCCGTTATTCTCTTAATTGTTAAGTAGAGTTAGGATGAAAGAGCCAAGAATCAAGATAAATTATTCTTGAGATGAAATTTGTCTCTAGTACTCCGTTTCACGCCTTCAAGACTCAACCCTTTTCTCACTCAATCATTCTCTTATTAAAAAAACCAATGACATTTTTATAACAAGCTTTCTATCAAAACATATTACATTTGCCACTACAGAAAGATTATGGCAAAAGTTTCGATTAACATAGCAACAGGTTCTATACAAAAAGAAGATATAATTGTAGGTATTGATTTAGGCACAACCAATTCTTTGGTGGCTTTTATTGATCCTGATAATCAAGCAAAGGTAATTAACGACACTGGAAAAGGTGTTTTGGTACCTTCTATTGTCCACTTTAATGTCAACGGGGAAGTTGTGGTTGGCGACGAGGCTAAAGATTTTTTAGTTAGCGACCCACAGCGCACTATTTTCTCCGTAAAACGCTTATTAGGTCGTTCTTACCAGGATTTACAAGCTCATCAAGATTATTTTTCTTATAAAATTATTGATGATGCTAACGATGAGAGTTTAGTGAAAATTAAGGTTGGCGACACTTTCTACACTCCTATTGAACTATCAGCACTGATTTTAAAGGAGTTAAAAGCTAGAGCAGAACATGCCTTAAAAACCAATGTTAACAGAGCGGTAATTACCGTTCCTGCTTATTTTAATGATTCGCAACGCCAAGCAACCCGTGATGCTGGAAAATTAGCTGGTTTAGATGTTTTACGTATTGTGAATGAGCCAACTGCGGCATCTTTGGCTTATGGAATCGGTTTAAACCCAGATGAGCAAAAAACCATTGCTGTTTATGACTTAGGTGGCGGAACCTTTGATGTTTCTATCCTGAAAATTGAAAACGGAATTTTTGAAGTTTTAGCAACCCACGGAAATACTTTTTTAGGTGGTGATGATTTTGACCGAGCAATTGTTGATTACTGGATTAAGCAGAATAATCTTTCCGGAGATATACCAATGCAAGAACTTCGTTTAAAAGCCGAAGAAGCTAAGAAAGCACTCTCCCATCAGAGCTTATTCAACGAAAAGATTGGAGATATTTTTTGCACAATAGATCAGCAAACCTTTGAAAGCTTAATTAACGATAAAGTACAAGAGACGATTTCTGCTTGTAAAAGTGCCTTAAAGGATGCTAATTTAACTGTTGATGCAATTGATGAAGTAATTATGGTGGGAGGTTCTACCCGTACCGCTTTAGTTAAAAGTCAGGTTTCAGCATTTTTTGGAAAAGCAGTTAATGATACCATAAACCCAGACGAGGTAGTTGCATTAGGTGCAGCTTTACAGGCCGATGTTTTGTCTGGAAACAGAAAAGATATTTTGTTGTTAGATGTTACCCCACTTTCTTTAGGGATTGAAACTATGGGTGGCTTAATGGATACCATTATCCCCCGGAACTCTAAAGTACCTACTAAAGCTGGCAGACAATACACGACTTCAATTGATGGGCAGGTAAATATGAAAATTGCGGTTTACCAAGGTGAAAGAGATTTAGTGAAAGAGAACCGTAAACTGGCAGAGTTTGAATTAAAAGGAATTCCATCTATGCCTGCAGGCTTGCCAAAAGTAGATATTAACTTTTTGTTGAATGCCGATGGTATTTTAAGGATTCAAGCTGTAGAACTACGTTCAGGTGTAAAACAGGAGGTTGATGTAAAACCAACTTACGGGCTAAAAGATGAAGAAGTAGAGCAAATGCTTTTAGATTCGGTAACCTACGCCAAAGATGATGTTGCGCAAAGAATGGTAGTTGAAGCTAAAACCGAAGGTGAACAAATGGTTTATACCGTAGAAAGGTTTTTAAATAAGAATGGAAGCTTTTTAAATCAGGAAGAAACTGATAAAACCAAAGAATTAGTCGCTGATTTAAAGCAGGCAATCCAAAATGCCAATAAAGACGATATTTTAAACGCTATTGATGCTTTAAACGAATATACCCGCCCATTTGCAGAACGCTTGATGGACGAAGCTGTATCCCAAGCGATGAGGGGAAAAAATATTTAATTTATTTAAATTTTTATTTCCTCATAAGGGATTGATAGCAAGAAACTTATTTAATTTTTCTTTAATAGTTTTGATTTACTGATTAATTTAATGAGTTTTTTGGCAACTAAATGTCAAACTACTCGTAAAACGTAGCAATCAAACCCTAGGAAAATTTAGCATGAGATTGATTCTACTTTTAATCACCTTATTTTTTACTCAAAACGTTTTTTCTCAGTCGATAAAACGATCTGTTTTATCAGCCCAAGGAACTTCTAAAACACTTCCTTCAGGAGTTTTTATCAGCCAATCAATTGGACAACAAGGTGTAATTGGTGCAACCGGTGCTGGTGTATATACCATACAACAAGGTTACCAGCAGAACTTACAGTCCATGTACGCTCCTATTATTGTGCTTAATCAAATTACTACAGATGTTTTTCCAAAACCATTTAAGGATGTGGTGAATTTTAAGTTTTCAGAACCTATCACTTCCGAAATAACGGTAATTCTACACAGCGCAAGTGGTAGAATCGTTTTTCAGCAGAATTTCCCCGCTCCACAATATCTTCTAACCGTCAATTTCGGCGAACTCGTTCCGCAAGCTTATGTGGTACAATTAAATGCTAAAAATTATCACTTCACAAGTTACTTACTAACTAATTAACAGTTTTTCACACTGTTTTTCTTAATATCAATATGAAAAAAATCATACTTATTCTTCTATTTTTTGTTGCTACTAATGCATTTGCCCAAACTAACGGAATTACTTACCAAGCAGTTATTATCAACCCGATAAGCAAAAGTGCCAGTAGTACAACAAGCGTTCCTTTGGCAAACAAACAAATTTGTTTGATGTTTAAAATTACAGATACCAACTCTGTTTTAGAATATCAGGAAACTCAAAAAATCACAACAGATGTTTATGGCTTAGTAAACTTAATTATTGGAAATGGTGTCCAAGTTGGAGGTTATGCCTCTAATTTTGAAAATATAAATTGGAATTCATCCACTAAAAGTCTGATAGTAAGCGTAGATATTGAAGGTGCTTGCAACTCCTTTACAGAAATAAGTAATCAACCTTTTACTGCCGTTCCTTATGCACTTTTTGCTGCTAATACTAATGTGACCGAAGCCAGTAAAACAAAAAAAGGTGTTTTAACTTTATCTGGCGATTTAGATGGTGTTGGTTCAAGCTCAAGTAATCCTATTATTTCTAACAATGCGATATCAACAATTAAAATAAAAGATGGTGCAATTACTGACGACAAGATTGCCAGTGGAATTAGCGCTTCAAAAGTTGGTTTAGGTAATGTAAATAACACAAATGATAGCGATAAGCCTGTTAGTGTGGCGACACAAACAGCTTTAAATACAAAAGTAAATATTACTGATACCGCTAAAATGTTGAGTCCCTATTTAAAGATGGTTAGTTTACAATCTTTAATAAATAATAAGCTGAATGTAACAGACACAACAGCAATGTTGAGTCCTTATGCAAAATCAGCTTCAACCTTAGCGGGAATAAATAGTAAAGTAAATATCGCAGACACTGCTTCGATGTTAAGTCCTTATGCAAAATCAGCGTCGACTTTAGCTGGAATAAATAGTAAAGTAAACATTACGGATACTGCAACGATGTTGAGTCCCTATGCAAAGTCAGCTTCAACCTTAGCGGGGATAAATAGTAAAGTAAATATCGCTGACACTGCTTCGATGTTAAGTCCGTATGCAAAATCAGCTTCAACTTTAGTTAGCTTAAATAGCAAAGTAAATATCGCAGATACAGCAGCAATGTTAAGTCCTTATGCAAAATCAGCTTCAACTTTAGCGGGAATAAACAGTAAAGTAAATATTGCGGACACTGCTACAATGTTAAGTCCTTATGCAAAATCAGCTTCGACTTTAGCGGGAATAAACAGTAAAGTGAATATCGCTGATACAGCAACAATGTTAAGTCCTTATGCAAAATCAGCTTCGACTGTAGTTAGCTTAAATAGTAAAGTAAATATCGCTGACACAACAGCAATGTTGAGCCCTTATGCAAAATCAGCTTCAACTTTAATTAGCTTAACCAGTAAAGTAAATATTGCTGACACTACAGCAATGTTAAGTCCCTATGCAAAATCAGCTTCAACTTTAGCTGGAATAAACAGTAAAGTAAATATTGCGGACACTGCTACAATGTTGAGTCCTTATGCAAAACAAGCTTCAACTTTAGTTAGCTTAAACAGCAAAGTAAATATCGCTGACACAACAGCAATGTTAAGTCCTTATGCAAAATCAGCTTCGACTTTAGCTGGAATAAACAGTAAAGTAAATATCGCAGACACAACAGCAATGTTGAGTTCTTATGCAAAATCAGCATCTACTTTAGTTAGCTTAAACAGTAAAGTAAATATTGCAGATACTACAGCAATGCTAAGTCCGTATGCAAAATCAGCTTCAACTTTAGCTGGTTTAAACAGTAAAGTAAATATCGCAGACACTACAGCAATGCTGAGTCCTTATGCAAAACAGGTTTCGACTTTAGCGGGAATAAACAGTAAAGTAAATATTGCTGACACTACAGCAATGTTGAGTCCTTACGCAAAATCAGCTTCAACTTTAGCTGGATTAAATAGCAAAGTAAATATTACGGACACTGCATCAATGTTAAATCCTTATGCAAAATCAGCTTCAACTTTAGCGGGAATAAACAGTAAAGTAAATATAGCGGACACAACAGCGATGTTAAGTCCTTATGCAAAATCAGCTTCGACTTTAGCTGGATTAAATAGTAAAGTGAATATTGCGGATACTGCTACAATGTTAAGTCCCTACGCAAAATCAGCTTCGACTTTAGTTAGCTTAAATAGTAAAGTAAATATTGCGGACACTACAGCAATGCTGAGCCCTTATGCAAAATCAGCTTCAACTTTAATTAGCTTAAATAGCAAAGTGAATATAGCTGATACCGCAACAATGTTGAGTCCTTATGCAAAATCGGCTTCGACTTTAGCTGGATTAAATAGTAAAGTGAATGTCGCAGATACAACAGCAATGTTGAGTCCTTATGCAAAATCGGCTTCGACTTTAGCTGGATTAAATAGTAAAATGAATGTCGCAGATACAACAGCAATGTTAAGTCCTTATGCAAAATCAGCGTCGACTTTAGTTAGCTTAAACAGCAAAGTAAATATCGCGGACACGGCTACAATGTTGAGCCCTTATGCAAAATCAGCTTCAACTTTAGTTAGCTTAAATAGTAAAGTAAATATCGCGGATACGGCTACAATGTTGAGTCCTTACGCAAAGACATTGGCGACAAAATCTTTGATTGATGCTAAAGTGAATATTGCAGATACTACAGCAATGTTGAGTCCTTATGCAAAATCAGCTTCGACTTTAGCTGGATTAAACAGCAAAATAAATATCGCAGATACAACAGCAATGCTGAGTCCTTATGCAAAATCAGCTTCGACTTTAGCTAGCTTAAATAGTAAAGTAAATATTGCGGACACTGCTACAATGCTGAGTCCTTATGCAAAATCTGCTTCGACTTTAGCGGGAATAAACAGTAAAGTAAATATCGCTGATACAGCAACGATGCTGAGTCCTTATGCAAAATCAGCATCGACTTTAGTTAGCTTAAACAGTAAAGTAAATATTGCAGATACTACAGCAATGCTAAGTCCTTATGCAAAACAGGCTTCAACTTTAGCTGGATTAAATAGCAAAGTGAACATTGCGGACACAGCAACAATGTTGAGCCCTTATGCAAAGACATTGGCGACAAAATCTTTGATTGATGCTAAAGTGAATATTGCTGATACTACAGCAATGTTAAGTCCTTACGCAAAATCAGCTTCGACTTTAGCTGGATTAAACAGTAAAGTAAATATCGCTGACACAACAGCAATGTTGAGTCCTTACGCAAAGACATTGGCTACAAAATCTTTGATTGATGCTAAAGTGAATATCGCTGATACTACAGCAATGTTGAGTCCTTATGCAAAATCAGCTTCGACTTTAGTTAGCTTAAATAGTAAAGTAAACATTGCGGATACAGCAACAATGCTGAGTCCTTATGCAAAATCTGCTTCAACTTTAGTTAGCTTAAATAGTAAAGTGAATATCGCTGACACAACAACAATGTTGAGCCCTTATGCAAAATCAGCTTCGACTTTAGCTGGATTAAATAGTAAAGTAAATATCGCTGATACTACAGCAATGTTGAGCCCTTATGCCAAATCAGCTTCGACTTTAGTTAGCTTAAACAGCAAAGTAAATATCGCGGACACGGCTACAATGTTAAGTCCTTATGCAAAATCAGCTTCGACTTTAGCAGGAATAAACAGTAAAGTGAATATCGCAGACACTGCTTCGATGTTAAGTCCTTATGCAAAATCAGCTTCAACTTTAGCTGGAATAAATAGCAAAGTAAATATTGCTGATACAGCAACAATGTTAAGTCCTTATGCGAAATTAGCTTCGATTTTAGTTAGTTTAAACAGCAAAGTGAATATCGCTGATACGGCAACAATGTTGAGTCCTTATGCGAAATCAGCAAACGCAACATTCAGTGGTGATATTAAAGTAAACGGATTAACAATTGGTTTAGGGTCAGATAGTGTAAGCACCAATACGGCCATTGGTAAAGAAGTATTAAAAAGCAATACAGGCGGTGAAGATAATACAGGATTTGGGAATTTTGTGTTAAAAGACAATACATCTGGAAATAGAAATTCTGCTTTTGGTTCTTTTTCGCTATTGGCAAACACCACCGGAAATGATAATAGTAGTTATGGAAACTACACAATGATCAATAATACCACAGGAGAATATAATACTGCTATTGGGACTTCGTCTTTAAGAAGCAATATAACCGCTAACAACAATACTGCGGTTGGCGCAAGTACTTTGTACAGCACCACAACAGGAGGTGACAATACTGCAATAGGGATAAACTCTTTATATGCTAATACTACTGGAGACGTTAATACAGCTGTTGGCGCACAATCCTTACAGTCAAACTTAACCGGTAGGTATAACTCTGCTTTTGGAGTTCAAGCTCAAGAACAAAATACTAGCGGAGACCAAAACACTGCAATTGGTGTTGCTGCTTTAGATAGAAACGAAACAGGGAGTAATAATGCAGTAGTCGGAGCTTTTGCAGGAAGATATATTGCTGATGGTACCACATATAATACCGAGATAAACAACTCTGTTTTAATCGGTGCTGATACTAAGCCTCTTGCTGATAACGGTAGCAACGAAATTGTTATTGGTTATGAGGCGATAGGAAATGGCTCAAATACAGTACAGTTAGGAAATCAATCGATTACAGATGTTAAAACAAGTGGATTATTAACTGCATCTGGGTATAAAACCCCAAGCGGTACATCCTCCCAATATTTAATGGCAAATGGTTCTGTTTCAGCTGGACCAACCGCCGTTAGAGAAGTTGCAGATGAGTTTACTGCTACCGCATCTCAAGCAAGTTTCAATTTAACGCAAACCCCATCAGTAAACAGTAAGGTTAAAATGTATGTAAATGGAATTAGAGTCAGTAACACCGCTTATAGTGTAGCAAATGGTAACGAATTAACATATAACCCAACCAATAACGGAAACTACGTTTTGTCTTTAAACGATAGAATCCAATTCGATTATTATTACTAAACTAGCTATAATGAAAAGGCTCTCTTTAATTTTACTGGTTGTTTTTAATATCCAATCGGCAATTGCACAAAATACATTAGATAATTTAGGACTAACCGGCACTGATCAAGCTACTGTTGCGTATTCTTTAAGATTACTAAGCACTGGCTACACAGGACCATTAGTTCGGGTTAATATTAATAATCTTTTTTATGATGTTTACGCTGATGATCTTAGCTCTAATTTTACATTAACATCTAAAATTTCTAACTCATATAACACATTCGATGCGGCTTCTACTGGTGCTACATCAAACTCTCTAAGTACAATTTCATCTGGTAATACAGCAAAAGTTGCGATATGGTATGACCAAAGCGGAAACGGAACTAACCTTACTCAAGGTACTGCCATTTATCAACCGCGTATCATTAATGCTGGTGTAATTGATAAAGAAAATAATGTACCTATTATACGTTTTTTTGGGCAAGTGTCGGGCAATAGAAACGCACTAGATCTTCCCTCCCCTATTTCTATCAATGGACAAGTTTCCGTTGTTAACCAGTTCTCTGGAGCAGATGGCTTTCTATTAGGAAATTACAATAATTATTATTGGCACTCTAACCCAGGAAGTGCCCAGCTTTTCGATACACAAAATGCTTCTAGTTCTATAAAAAGCTCGATTATATATCAAAACGGGGAATTAGTAACATTAGCTAATGCTTCATGGAACACTTCTCTAGCTACCAACAACATTGCGCCACTAGACCCGTTGACCGGAACAACATGGGATAATATTGGTTCAGACAGGGGAATGTCTCATAATAATACAAACGGAGGAGGTTATGCCGAGTTAATTACTTTTAATACGGCATTATCAACCAGCTCACGCACAAGTTTAGAAGACAGCCAAAGTTCATATTTTTCTATAATTTATAATGGCGAGGCAAAATTAACTTTAATCGGTTTAAGTAGTGGCACTTTATCTCCTAGTTTTAACATATCAACCTATACTTATAATATAGATGTAACAACGCCTACAATTTCTATAACTCCATCAACAAATTTAGGAGACAATACAATTTTGGTAAACGGGAATGCGGTTGTTAGTGGTTCGGCGTCTTCAGCCATAGCCTTATCTGAGGGAAATAATGTAATAACTGTCAGAGTAACCTTAGTGGATGGAGTAACGACTCAGGATTACACTTTAAACGTGATAAAACGATTAGCCACTACCCTCTCCGAGTTCAACGATTTAAATAAGTTTTATTTTGATGAATCATTTTTGTTAAAACACCCTATAACTAATAGTTCAGGAACCTTTAGTTATACCAGTAATAATACTGCAGTAGCCACAATAAGCGGGTTAACAGTTACCATTATTGGACCTGGCACAACTACAATTACTGCTAATCAGGCATCGGATGGTACTTACGAAAGTAAAAGTATCGCTATGACTTTAACAGTTTCGCAACCAGATGTTATCACCAAAAATGGGCAGATTAATAGTGTAGACTTAAATTATGTGAACAATAACGGCGCTTTAAGTAGCAGTTTAGCGCTAAGTAAAAACGGTCAAATACTCCAAGTTAAGTCTAATGGTAATGGACTGTCTGCTGAGAATACAGGGACAAGTGCGTATCAAATAAAACAAGATTACCCTGCCTCAAATGATGGTTTGTACTGGATCTCAAATTCAAACATCAATAATGGTACTCCTTTTCAAATTTACGCGGATATGACTACGGATGGAGGTGGTTGGACTTTAATTATGTGTAATACTACTTATGCTGGGTGGAATTATACAAATGCGATTGCACTAAATACTTTGAGCCCAAGCATCAATTCAAATTATTCAATTATTGGCTGGGCCGATTATATAAAAAGTAAGGATTCAGGTTTTCAATACATGATGGATGCACAAACACGAGGAAGGTTTGGTGGTATTTGGACAGCTAATCAGGCTTATAGTTTTGTTCATCCGAACAATACCCAAACAGATGTAACGCTAGATATTAAATTTGGGACCTGGAACTATACTGGTAGTAGTATAGAAAAAAGAATGCCTTGGTACTCCAATTGTAGTGGCTTAATAACTACAAGTGTGTCATGTAATGGAGATTGGTGGGGAAGTTTGATTACAAACCAGAGTAGTTGGGGTACTGCTCCATGGATTAATAGCGATTGTGGTATCGAAGGATGTGCCCGTACTCCATCTAAAATTTGGTATTGGGTTCGTTAATATTCATATATAACAACAAAAGCCTCCATTAATGGAGGCTTTTGTTGTTATCATAGGTTAGAAAAAATTATTTTATAGCGTCAATGGCTTCTTGAGCTCTTAAGCCTTCAATGTTATTTTTGCCTTCAAATTTATTTTTTACTTCATCAAAATTTTCTAAAATTGCTGCAATAGAATCTAAGATTTCAGATGCATTTTGATGCATATTGCCCAACTTCTCTTCTAATTTTTTGTTACTCAATTCAAAATTATCAACTTCAATTTTTCCGATTTTTTGGATTACCGCAGTTTGGCTATGTTTTAAATCTTCTAGCTCCCTACTTATTTTTTCCATTAAATCAAACTTTTTTAGCTTGTCCATATCTTTTTTAATTGGTTATATACTATATAGACAGTAATTGTGCCAATACTATGTATATAGTATTAGTAAACTTCTCATTCCTCAACTTTAGAGTTAAAGAAAAAATATATAGCTGTAAAAACAGTCCGGTAAAGAATATCCAGATTGAAAAATAATCATTTAAATTAGCGAACAACCTTTTGTTAAGCTAATGGATGAACTAAACTTCATAAAATACCTAAAACTTAACCTCAAAATTGAGGATAGTGAAATTGCACCCATCGTTAAGAACCTCAAAGTAAAAGAGGTAAAGAAAGATGAGTTTCTATTAAGAGCAAATGAACATTGTAACCATAGCTTTTTTGTAGAAAAAGGGTTGCTGAGACAGTATTCTATTGATGAACGAGGGAAAGAGCATCTTTTATCTTTTGCACCAGAAAACTGGTTTGTAACCGACCGCACCAGTAGCTATTTTAAACAGCCTTCTACTTATTATATTCAGGCATTTGAAGCTAGTCGTGTAGTGTTAATTGATGAAAAAATCATCAATTATTATCTGAGAAAATTCAGGGTTTTGTTGACTTTAACAATCGCCTGTTACATAATCATATTAGGCAGCTACAAAAACGCATAGACTTCCTTTTGGGTGCTAACGCCGAAGAACGGTACCTAGAATTTGTTAAAATGTACCCTGATGTTCTTTTAAGAGTACCACAGATTATGGTTGCCTCCTACTTAGGCATCACTCCAGAGAGTTTAAGTCGCTTACGTAAAGATTTGGCGCACCGTAATTTTAAAAGCACTTCTTAACATACATCAATGCTTAGGGGTTTATTTGCTTGTAAGTTTGTGCTATAAATACTTAAAGACATGAAAACAAAAACAGTAGAATTAGTAGCAAGCCCAAGAGAAGCTCATTTTGTAGGTGATGGTTTTAGAGTACATAATTTTATTCCAAGCGGGTATAAAATGAATATGCAACGGATGAGCCCTTTTATTTTGTTGGATTATAATTCAATATATAACTTTCCGCCATCAGATAAGCCTAAAGGCGTGGGAGTGCATCCGCACAGAGGATTTGAAACGGTAACCATCGCTTATAAAGGAAAAGTAGCACACCATGATAGTAGTGGCGGTGGCGGTGTAATTAGCGAAGGCGATGTACAATGGATGACGGCAGCAAGCGGTGTACTACACAAAGAGTATCACGAAGAAGAGTGGAGTAAAACCGGTGGCGATTTTCAGATGGTGCAACTTTGGGTTAACCTGCCTAAAAAAGACAAAATGTCGACTCCAAAATACCAGGCTATTAAAAAAGACGAAATTAATCGTTACACTTTGGTAGGTAACGCTGGTGTTATTGAAGTAATTGCTGGTGAGTATAATGGTACAAAAGGTAGCGCATCCACCTTTACAACACTTAACATGTTGAACGCAAAATTGAATAAAAATGGGAAAGCAAGTTTTGATTTTCCTGCAAATTATTCAACTGCTTTATTGGTTGTTGAAGGTAGTATTACCGTAAACGGCGAAGAAAAAGTGCCGACAGATCATCTTGCTTTAATGGCAAATGATGGCGAGCAATTTGAAATAGAGGCATTAGAAAATAGTATTGTCTTAATTTTAAGCGGAGAGCCCATTAATGAACCAATAGCCTCACAAGGACCATTTGTAATGAATACAAAAGAAGAGATACAGCAAGCTTTCGAAGATTATAACCACGGGAAATTCGGTTATTTAGAAGGTTAATGTTTTACTGAGTAGCATAAAGTGATTTATATACGTAAAGCCTATAGAACCAGATAGAAGGTCATTAAATTATTAAAGCTATGAAATACATTTTAATTGCGAGTTGTTTCCTTTTTATGAGCTGTAAAAAGGATAACGTATCCACTAGCGCTGTAGGTGAAATTATCAGTATAGAATCACTGAATGAAATATCATTGGGAGAAAGCGACACGGTTGTGGTAACATTTGGAGGCGGGACTAATGGTTGCGCAAATGCTGATAGGTTACAAACGGTAATGGTAGCAAATACAATTACTATTAAAGCTTTTTATAACTATCCAACAGAACCGCAAATATGTACACAAAATATACCAGTCCATGTGTTAAAGTATGTTTACAAACCCACTGCTAAAGGAACTTACACTTATAAAGCCTTTGATAGTGATATATCGGTAACAACTTTAGTAAAGTAAACTAGTCGGACTTTTTCAAGAATAACAATTAAAAAGCAAAACCTCTCGAAAATATTTCGAGAGGTTTTGCTTTTTATAGATAGATGTAAATATTATAGAATAAGTATTAACACAAGTAAAATAATAATTATTGCAGTAACAGAAAGATAGATTCCGCCGTTTCCAATTGCGTTTGCTTCACTTTTCATCTGTCTCAACTCTGATCTTAAAGCTCTTTTCTCCTGTCTGTTCAAACTACTTTTGTCCATATCCCTAATCTGCTCAACTCTATTAGTAATCTGTTCTAGCTTTACTTGTTGTGATGCCGTTAAAGCTTTATCGTTTTTATCATTTGCTGAAGCAATGTTTACTGTTGACAACAGCATAATAAAAGAAAAAGCGAAGTACATTAATTTTTTCATGAGATTATTTTTAGTGAATAATTAGGTAGTGATTAAAAATTAAGCCAAAATAAAACTGTATCAAAAACCTTCTATTTAACTAAGTTTCTTCAAGAATAAGAACAGTTTTAAAGGGAGTGTATATTTTAGAGTACAGTTTAGTTGAGTATAACTTGTTTATGCGGATTGTTCTCTACAAAATCTGAAAGCAGTTTTTCTATAAAAAGATATGAAGGGTATGGTGTCAGTTTCGCCTTTGCAATTTCTAAATCTGTAGGTACTTCTTGTTCTGTTACATAACCCATCCCACAAAAAATACCCTTATCTACCAATATGCAACTCTTTTCAAATTTATTCCGTCCTTGGTCAACAATTAAGTAACTAGGTAAATCTTGCGTTACCTCCTCAATCAATTGTTCTACCCGTATATTATAGTCGCTATAACTTTCTTTTTGGATACATGCACCTTTGCAAAGGTTGTTTTCTAAACCAATACAGCCCATATTGGTTTTCTGCAAATCGCAATAGATATTGCACAAACTATATTTTTCGCACCATATACGCATCAACCTTTGCGCTTCAGCAATAGAACTAAAAAGGAAAATTGGTGGTATAAACTTCTGCTTTTTGCCGATAGCTAAACGAGAGTAACCGTTTTGATCTTCATATTTATATAAAGCAAATCGTTTTTCAGGATGTTTGGCAGCTCTGTTTTTCTCGGGCCACAGCCTTTTAATCTCAATATTTTCTAAAATGAGTGCTTGCAATTCTGTACCACAAACTTGGTGAGATATTTTACGAATATCCCGAAGAAAATCTTGTTTATTTTTATGGGTATCGTTATTAGAAAAATGACTTAAGATGCGCTGGTAAAGGTTTTTAGCTTTTCCTACATAAATAATTTTGTCTTTTTTATCTCTAAAATAATATACACCTGGCTGTCTAGGGATTCCTTCAAGCGTTAGTCTAGAAATATACGGAGGTAAAGATTCTTCCTTAGTTTTCGATTTTAAAGCATCTTCAATATGCTGGTGCTCATCTGCATCTATCAACATTTTAAAAAGGATAGTTGTTGCTAAAGCATCGCCCGCTGCCCTATGCCTGTTTTCTATCTTGATATTTAAACTTCGGCAAAGCTTACCCAAACTATAAGAAGGTAAGCCTGGTAATATTTTACGACCTAAGCGCACTGTACACAGCTTTTTACAGTTCAGCGTAAAGCCTTCGCGTTTTAGTTGATGATTAATAAAGGAGTAATCGAAGTTTACATTATGGGCAACAAAAATTTTCCCATCGAGGTAATCAAAAATTATTGGTGCTACCTCTTCAAATGTTGGTGCATCTTTTACGTCCTCATTACTAATACCTGTAAGACTTTGTATAAAAGTAGGAATCTCTTGTTTTGGGTTAACAAGCGTTTGGTATTCGTCTACCACTTTTTCACCATCGTGTATATAAATTGCAATTTCGGTAATACCGTTTGCATTAGCATGGCTTCCGGTAGTTTCAATATCAACAATTGCAAAAAGACGATTCATCCCTACAAAAATAATAATTTTACTAAACTTATTAGCAATTTATTTAGGTTAAAAATATGGGATGAATAAAACACTTTATATATAAAAAGAGATAGCACTCTAAACGCTTAATATTAAGTTGAAAATTGACAAAAAGTTTTATGAAGTAGGTCATACTATCTGTAACCGCTTTCATATTGCCGACAACAGTTTGCCTAGCTCCTAAAAAAAATCTCCGGCAATTAATAAAGTATCCGTTATGTGAAGAAATCGAATCTAATAATAATTTTTACTCCTATTTGTTAGCTATACTTTTCTGTTAAAAATGTTAATCTTTTTATCAAATTCATTTCTTATTTCTATCTTCATCAGATTTATTTTTTTATTATGATTCAGAAAGCAATATTAACACTCGGCATAACGGCATTTGTTTTATCAGCAAATGCACAAACTGCAAAAAAAACAGCAACTAAAAAGTCTGTTCCTGTGGTAACAACAACGGTTAAACCAATGACAGAACTTGATTCTGCAAGTTATTCTTTTGGGATGAAAATTGCCCAAGGTTTAAAATCTGACGGTGTAAAAAGCCTAAACTACGAATTGCTAAAACAGGGTATGGAAGACATTTTTACAGAAAAGCCATTGGTAGTAAATGATGAGCTTGCAGGCAAAACTATTGGTCAGTTTTTACAACGCATTAGTAAATCAAAATATGCAGTTGCAGAAGAAGCAGGAAAAAAGTTTTTAGAAGAAAACAAGAAAAACCCTAAGGTTACTAGTTTACCAAGCGGTTTACAATATGAAGTGCTAACAATGGGAACTGGCGTAAAACCTTTAGCAACTGATACTGTAACGGTACATTATAAAGGATCTTTAGCAGATGGTAAGCAGTTTGACAGCTCTTATGACAGAGGTGAGCCTATATCTTTACCTCTAGACGGAGTGATTCCGGGTTGGACAGAAGGTGTACAATTAATGCCAGAAGGTTCTAAATTTCGTTTTTATATCCCCTACCAATTAGGTTATGGAGAAAGAGGAGCTGGACAAGACATCCCTCCTTTTAGCACTTTGATTTTTGATATCGAGTTGATTAAAGTGGCTAAATAGAGTTTACTTAATTAAAATTTTTAAACCGGAAATGCTGAGGCATTTTCGGTTTTTTTATGGGTTGATTTTCGGGTAAAACAAAAATTAATTAACCTTATTTGGAATGAAATCTAGTTAGAAAAATCTATCTAGATTAAAAAAACGAGTTAAATCCACAAAATTTTGCTTTCTTTATATTGATAGTTCGTATAAATTAAGAATTATCAATGTTTTTTTAATATTTAACAATCGTAAACCTTTATTATTTTAGCGTTTGTCGTTTAATAGCATATTATATCGTGATTCATTTTTCATCTAAGTTACCCCAAACAAAAACTTCAATTTTTACAAAAATGTCCGCTTTGGCAAATAAGCATCAAGCGGTTAATTTATCTCAGGGTTTTCCTGATTACGACCTTGATCCCGCCTTAATAAAGCTGGTAAATCAAGAAATGCTGAGTGGAAACAACCAATATGCACCAATGCCCGGTATTTTAGGTTTAAGGGAAAGAATTTCTGAAAAAACTGAAGCTTTACATAGTTCTTATTATTCGCCAGAAAGTGAAATAACAGTCACCGCTGGGGGTACACAGGCTATTTACACCGCAATTGCGACGGTAATTAAACCTAATGATGAAGCCATTATTTTTGAGCCAGCTTATGACTGCTACGCTCCTATTGTAAAAGCATTTGGCGGTTTAGTAAAACCTTACGAAATGTCTCCTCCGTTTTATGATATTGATTGGAGTATGGTTAAACGCTTGGTAACTGCCAACACTAAACTCATCATTATTAATTCTCCACAAAACCCTTGTGGCCGTATTTTGAAAGATGAAGACATTAAACAACTAAAAATTATTACCGAAAACACTGATATTATCATTATTAGTGATGAGGTTTATGAGCATATTATTTTTGATGGACAAGAGCATTTAAGCTTATGCAGATATCCAGAACTTAAAGAGCGTACTTTTATTACGGCAAGCTTTGGTAAGCTTTTCCATTGTACTGGTTGGAAAGTTGGTTACTGTATGGCACCTGAAATGCTGATGAAGGAGTTCAGAAAGATACATCAGTTTATGGTGTTTAGTGTAAATACTCCCATTCAACATGCTTTTAACTCTTATTTAAGCAAAGGAGAATCGTATTTAGAGCTTGCTGATTTTTTTCAAAAGAAACGCGATTTATTTAGATCGCTTTTAAGACCTTCAAAGTTCACTTTGTTAAGATGCGAGGGTTCATATTTTCAAAATGTGAGCTATGAAAATATTTCTGATGAAAAAGACGTTGATATAGCAACACGTTTAATTAAAGACTTTAAAGTTGCCAGCATCCCAAATTCTAGTTTTTACACTAGAAACACTGATTTTAAAACATTAAGGTTTTGCTTCGCTAAAAAAGAGGAGACTTTAAAGCAAGCCGCTGAGTTGCTAAATAAGGTTTAGGTTTTTAAAAATATCGTTAAAATAAAAGACAACAGTATGAACGCATTAAAAGTAACGATTTTACAAGTTTATGTTTTTTGGGAAAATATCGATAAAAACTTACAGAATATTAGCTTAAAGCTTTCTGCTATTCGCGAAAAAACGGATATAATTATTTTGCCCGAAATGTTTACTACAGGCTTTACCATGAAGGCTGAAGCTTTAGCCGAAGAAATGGATGGTAAAAGCATGAAATGGATGCATGAAAAAGCAAACAGATACGATGCCGTAGTAACTGGCTCCATCATCATCAAAGAAAAAGGTAATTTCTACAATAGGCTTATTTGGATGAATCCGGATGGAACCTATCAGTATTATGATAAAAAGCATCTTTTTGGAATGGCAAAAGAAGATGAGGTTTATTCTGCTGGTAATAAAAGGCTCATCATTGATTTTAATGGGTGGAAAATTATGCCAGTCATTTGTTATGACTTACGTTTCCCTGTTTGGTTGCGAAACCAAGGAGAACTTTATGACTTATTGCTAGTTGTTGCCAGTTGGCCCGAAAGAAGAGCGAAGCATTGGAATACCCTAATCCCTGCCAGAGCAATAGAAAACCAAAGCTATATTATTGCCTTAAATCGAGTTGGCCATGATGGTAATGAAGTTTATTACTGTGGAGACACTACCTGTTTAGATCCTAACGGGAAAGTGGTTTATTACAAACGTGATGAAGAGGACTTATACACTTTTACCATCTTTAAAAATGAGGTTGAAAAAACCCGTCAGCAAATGCCGTTTTTAAAAGATGCAGATGATTTTCAGCTTAAATAAACTTCAATAAATAGCTACCTATATCATTTGAAATCAATAATGTTAAATAGTGTTAAATCGGTAAATGCCGACTATTTATCGTATTATCTAAAAAACAAAATTTATATTTGTTCTTACCTTTATAGTCTATTTTTCTCCCTTTGGTGATGAAAATAAATGACTATTAATTTTTTTATATGTTCAGAGAAATTCGCACTAAAGTAATTAGATACCCACTAATTGTTATTTATTTTATAATTATCTTTTTATGCGCTTTAGAACTGAACTTTTTAGGGCTATTTGGTTACTCTCCCGTTAAAAAAGACATCAAGTTTCCTTCCTTAAATGTGTCATCAGAAGTTTATACAGCGGATAGTGTTTTAATAGGTAAATATTATACCGAAAACAGAACACCCGTTAGCTTTAATGAAATTCATAAAGATTTAATTAATGCACTTGTAGCAACAGAAGATGTACGTTTTTTTAAACATAATGGAGTAGATTTCTTTTCAGTTTTTTCTGGTGTAGTATCAACTGCAACTGGTGATAAACGAGGTGGAAGTACTATCACACAGCAATTAGCTAAAAATTTATATCGTACAAGGCTAAACAAATCTCAAGGGTTAACCAGCAAAATCCCAGTTGTCCGTACCTTAATCTCAAAGTTGAAAGAGTGGATAACTGCTTATAAACTAGAAGGCAACTACTCTAAAGAAGATATTATTACCATGTATTTGAACACAGTTCCGTTCGGTAATAACTCTTATGGTATAAACACGGCATCAAAACATTATTTTAATAAGACTGTTAATAATATCAACCTCCAAGAGTCCGCAACTTTAGTGGGGATGTTAAAAGCTACTTCGACCTATAATCCCATAAGAAATCCTGAAAATTCTAAAAAACGGAGAAATGTGGTGCTGTCGCAGATGCAGAAGTACAATTTTATAACGGCAATACAGTATAAGCAGGCTTCTGCAACACCTATAGTGCTTGATTTAGGGAAAGATACTGGGAAAAATGACGGAAGCTCTTACTTAAGGTCTGCAGTTGCAAAATGGTTGGATAAATGGTGTGATGAAAACGGATATGATCTTTACGAAGACGGTTTAAAAATTTATACCACTATTGACTCTAAACTACAAAAATATGCTGAAGAGGCCGTTTATGAGCAGATGAAAACTCTACAAAACAGGTTTTACAATGTTTGGGGAGACAAAGAGCCTTGGCGTGACTCAAACGGAAATGTTATTGAAGATTTTGTTCAAAAAAACTTGGACAGGTTGCCTTGGTATAAAGGAGTGGTTAGGATGCTAGACCGTAACCCAGACTCTTTAAGTGCTTTTTTGAATAAGAAAAAGAAGATGACTGTTTTTTCTTGGGATGGTGATAAAGAGGTTGAGTTTTCTACCATTGACTCTATAAAATATTACGCTAAAATTTTAAATACCGGAATGATGACTTTAGATCCTTTTACCGGGAAAATTAAAGTTTGGGTGGGTGGAGTTAGTCACAACTATTTTAAATATGATCATGTAAATCAATCAAAAAGGCAAGCAGGTTCAACCTTTAAACCTTTTGCTTATTTGGCAGCTATTGAAAGTGGAATTGACCCTTGCGATAAATTTACTGATAAACCGGTTACCATAACCTATCAAGACGGTAATAAAACAGAAGTTTGGGAACCTAAAAATGCTGATTGGAACTTTAGCTATCGCGAAATGTCTTTGCGTTGGGCAATGGCGAAATCTGTAAATTCTATCACGGCACAAATCACCGAAAAGGTTGGTTGGGATAAAGTTGTAGAATATGCACACAAATGTGGTATCGAAAGTAAGCTACAATCCGTACCGTCTGTAAGCTTAGGTCCAAATGATGTTTCGGTGTTTGAAATGGTAAAAGCTTACGGTACTTTCTTAAATCAAGGTAAAAAAGTCGACCCAATTTTAGTAGATAAAATCACCGACCAAGAAGGTAAAATTATTGAAGAGTTTAAGGCAAAACAAACAGAAGTGCTGAGTAAAGAAATTGCATGGTTAATGTTATATATGTTTAGAGGTGGTATGGATGAACCTGGTGGAACATCACAGGCATTATGGGAGTGGGATTTATGGAAGAAGAACAACCAAATTGGTGGTAAAACTGGTACATCGTCTGACTATGTTGATGGTTGGTACATGGGTATTACCAAAGATTTAGTAACAGGTGTTTGGGTTGGTGCTGATGACCGTAGTGTACATTTTAATACATCACAAACTGGAGAAGGTTCAAGAACGGCCTTGCCAATTTTTGCGAAGTTTATGGAGAAAGTTTACAAAGACCCAAGTACTGGTATTACACAAGGGCCGTTTCCAAAACCCGAAGTAGAAATAACTCGTAAGTATAATTGTGTGTCGCCAAGAATTGTAATTGATACAGCAGTTGCAGATAGTACAATGGTTGATTCGTTAAACATGATTGGTAACCCTGACGAAAATGAAATAATTGACCCACAAATTGAAATTAAACCAACAGATGGGCTCCCTACTGACAAACCAAACAATACCAAAAAGGAGAAAAAACCAACTGCTATACCTACTAAAGAGAATAAAACAAAACCGGTTGAAGAAGAGGAGCTTTCTAAACGTGAGCTAAGAAAATTAAAACGAGAACAAGGGAATTAAGACCATTGATTTTAAATACAACATCACAGAACAAAAAAGGTGTTTACAATAAAATAATTATGAAATTATACTTCAATAAATTTTACAAAACTGTTACCTCAATAAGCGTTCTAGTGCTATTGGTGTTTGGCTTATCGTCCTCTGTGAAGGCACAATATTTTGGTCAAAACAAGGTAAGGTATAAGAATTTGGACTTTAAGGTTTACGAAACTCCACACTTTAACCTTTACTATTATACCAAAAACGATAGTTTAATTAAGGCTTTTGCTAAAGAAAGTGAAGCTTGGTACTCTATGCACCAACAGGTTTTTAGAGATACTTTTAGAACACCTAATCCAATTATTTTATATGGAAATGCTCCTGAATTTCAGCAGACTACAGTCATTAATGGAGATATTGGTGTAGGTACAGGTGGAGTTACAGAAGGGCTCAAAAACAGAGTTATAATGCCTTTACAGGAAATCAACTCGCAAACCCGTCACGTATTAGGTCATGAACTTGTTCATGCTTTCCAATACCATTCATTAATTGAGGGCGACTCTACCCAGTTAGAAAATATTGGTAATTTACCTTTATGGATGATTGAAGGTATGGCCGAATATCTTTCTTTAGGAAAGGTGGATGCAAATACAGCAATGTGGATGCGTGATGCTGTTTTAAATAAAGACATACCTACTTTAAACGATTTAACTACCAATAGTAAGTACTTTCCTTACCGTTACGGACAGGCATTTTGGGCTTTCATTGGTTCTACTTACGGAGATAGCACCATATTCCCGTTTTTTAAAGCTACCGCCAAATATGGCTATCAAATGGCAATCCGACGTACTTTTGGTTATGATGATAAAACACTTTCCACTTTATGGAAAAGCTCTTTAGAAAACACCTATAAGCCATATTTAAAAGATATTGAGCAGAAACCTATAGGCTTTAGTATAGCTGATACAACCAACGCCGGAGAAATGAACGTTGCGCCAGCCATCAGCCCAGACGGAAAGTATTTAGCTTATCTATCAGAACGGGATGTCTTCTCAATTGATCTTTATTTAGCAGATGCCAAAACGG
Organism: Pelobium sp.; assembly: GCA_037968815.1. Lineage (GTDB taxonomy): Bacteria > Bacteroidota > Bacteroidia > Sphingobacteriales > Sphingobacteriaceae > Pseudopedobacter. The sequence continues at coordinate 113,440 of JBBKWF010000019.1, forward strand.
GTAAAATTATTCGAAAGCTGACCTCAAAAATTAGCAACAGCCATATTGATGAATTTAATTTTATTGAATCTGCGGGTGCATGGTCGCCGGATAGTAAACAATTTGCTTTTAGTGTTTTTGGAAAAGGGCGTAACAACTTAGTAATTGTTGATGTTGCTAATGGTAAAACACTGTTAAATAAAGGAATGGATTTGGTTGAGCAGTTTGGTAACCTAACTTGGTCGCCAGATGGGGTCAACATTGCCTTTTCTGGATTAAAAGATGGGCAAAGTGATGTGTTTAGTTATAACATTAACACACAAAAAGTAACACAGTTAACTAACGATAGGTTTACTAATTACCAGCCTTCTTACTCTAACAACGGTAAAAAAATTATTTTCTCTACAGATAGAATGAGTTCTGTTAGTGAGAATATGAGGTCAACAATTCCTATGGGAATGGCTATTTTAGATTTAGAAAGTCAAAAAATCACTAACGTTAATGTGTTTCCAGGTGCTAATAATTTTAATGCACTTTTTGCAGATAATGATACCAATATCTACTTTTTATCAAACAAAGATGGTTTCAGAAACCTTTATCGTTACAATCTGGAAAGCACAAAAACAGAACAACTTACAGACTACTTTACGGGCATCAGCGGAATTACAGAAAACTCGCCTGCTCTAAGTATCTCCAACAATAATGATATTGTTTACTCTTACTATCGTTCGCAACGATATACTCTATACAATGCTAAAAGCAGTGAGTTTACACCGAAAGTTGTAAATAGCCAGACAATTGATTTAACGGCAGCTACTTTGCCTCCATTAGGTTCTGTAGGTGTAGATATTGTTAATAAAAACTTGGAGAATTTTATGGCTTATGATGATTTGCCAACTGACTCTGTAAAAGTAATACCTTTTAAATCTAAATTTAAGTTAGATTATATTGCAAACACAGGCGCTGGAGTGTCTACAAGTCGTTTTGGCACAGGTTTATCTGGAGGTGTACAAGCAATTTTTAGTGATATTTTAAGTAGAAATCAGATTTTTGCTGCTGCAACAGTTAACGGAGAAATTTACGATGCAGGCGCACAAATTGCTTATGTAAACCAAGAAAGCAGATGGAGCTGGGGTGGTGCAGTTTCGCATATTCCTTACCAGTTTGGCACCTATGGTTACGATGCTAATGCAACTACACCAGAATATGGTACGCCAGCAGTTGAGCAGTATATTGATTTAATTAGGATTTTCGAAGAATCTGTACAAGGCTTTACCTCCTACCCTTTTAACAGAATTACCAGAATGGAGTTTGGTTTGGGTGCTTCTCATTACTCGTATAGAGTTGATAGATACAGTACCTATTATGACCAACTTACTTATTACCCAATTTATCAAGATAAAAGAAAAGTTTCTTTAGATGAGTTTAATAATAGCAACAGCACTAACACGAGTGGCTATAGCAATTATAGGCTAGAACCATATACCATTTTTCAACTTAGTTCAGCTTTAGTTGGTGACAATTCTGTTTCGGGTATAGCTTCTCCTTTAGATGGATATCGTTATAAAATTGGTCTTGAACAATATTTTGGAACTTATACTTATACCGCTCCAACTATTGATTTAAGAAGATATGTTAGAACAAAACCAGTAACCTTTGCTGGTAGAATTTATGGTTATGGACGTTTAGGCGATACTAATAATCAGCTTTACCCAATCTTTATAGGTTACCCTTACTTAATTAGAGGTTATGAGGCTAATAGCTTTTATAATGATAATGGAGGCGTAAGCACATCTTCTAATGGCTTCAATATTGATCAATTAATAGGTAATAGAATTGCAGTTGTAAACTTTGAAGTACGTTTACCTTTTACTGGTCCAGAGAAACTATCAGTAATTCCATCTAAGTTTTTGTTTTCTGAATTGAATTTGTTTTTTGATGCAGGTTTAGCTTGGGATAAAGGGCAAACAGTAGACTTTAGTCGTAAAGGACCTCCAGAAGATCCTTCATCAACTTCGGGTTTTGATACAAATGTAAAAGTACCAGCATATAGCGCAGGTATTTCTGCAAGGGTAAATGTGTTTGGTTATTTTGTTTTAGAACCATATATGGCGTTTCCTTTTAATCGTAAGGATGTTAAAAAACCAGTTTTCGGTTTAGCTTTCTCTCCAGGGTGGTAAAAACTAGTAACAACATAATCTCGTTTATAAATAAAATATAAATTATGAAAAGTTTAAAATATATAGCAATGTGTGCTTTGGCGATTACAACGCTAAGTTCTTGCGGACAGTCAAAAGATAATCCCACGGATAACGTAAGTTCTTTGGAAGAGAAAAAAGGGATGTTCCCTATTGAAAAATCAGAATCGCAATGGAGAGAAATCTTAGGTCCTCAAGCTTTTGAAATAATGGTAAAAGAAGGTACCGAGCCCGCTTTTAAAAATGCCTATTACAATAATAAAGAAAAAGGTATTTATGTGAGTATGGCAACTGGCGAACCATTATTTAGCTCAGAAGACAAATTTGACTCTGGCACAGGATGGCCTAGCTTTAGCAAACCTATTAATGAAAAGGCAATCATCTGGACAAAAGATACTTCTTACGGAATGACTCGTGATGAGATTATCGAAGCTAAAACAGGTTTACATTTAGGTCATGTTTTTAACGATGGCCCTGGCCCAACAGGTTTAAGGTATTGTATCAACTCTGCAGCGCTTAAGTTTGTACCTGAGAAACCATAAAATATAAGGGACTATATTTAAATTATAAATATAGTCCCTTATATAAAAATTCAAAAAACAGAATTATAGCATCCTTGAAAATTTGGAGCTATTCTTCTTCAAATCCACTTCAGTCCTGAGTACTTTTTAATAGCTTTTTTGTTGCTTTAATAAGTACAGTAACCTCAACGTTTCCTTGAGGTTTAACCATAAGGTTAAGTTCTTCTTCTTTTTTCAAGTAATCATTAGCCGTCATTATTGATTTCCTTTTTAACTTATTAGCTGACTTTAAAAGTAAGTAGTCTACTAATTCTGTGCCCATTACTGAAAGTTTAGCTAAGTTTTCAGACATCGGAGTTGCTTCTCTTACTGCAGGAGCAAGTTTCATAGTTTCTAATAATTTTGGGTGATTATCAATCCATATTTGATATTGTGATTTTATTTTATGGCCAAGTTCTGTGTTCGGAGTTTTTAAGAAGTCATCAATCATCCAAGAGAACTCTCTAGCAATCTTACTATCAGGCCTTGCTACATCAGCAATCATTGTTAAAGGAGTGCGGGTGTAATAGATGATTCCCTGCTTTCTTCTAGAAAGCTTTTTCATTGGCTCTACCACATCAATGAAAGTTTTTAGAGCTGTAATGTCATTACCATTAGCTAAACGTTTTAACATCACTTCATGGTTTTTATTATGGCTGATTCCGAGATACTCTAACTTATTACTAACCACTTCAAGTCTTCTGTACATATCTTTTACATCTCTAACTTCACGTGGAGACCATAATCTCTCGGCGATTGCTGCTGTAAAAGGCCAAGTTCTAGAGTCTATTGTTTCTGCCGTAACAAGTTCGGCCCACATAGCCGATTCACCTCCATAAACATTTTCTAGCTGACTAGGTGTTAAGTCATCGCTTTCCGCTAGTGGTTCGTTTAAATAATACTCTTCGGCTGTGTACAATAAATCAACATAAAAGCCAGACGAAATAATAACAGGATATCCTTTTTTTGCAGCTTCATTTAAAGATTTTTTACCTCTCCAAGAGTGGATCATGATATCTTTAGAAACTCCTGGTTCAAGAATCTCATCCCAGCCCATCATTTTTCTATTATATTTTGTCAATATTTTTTGCAACTTTCCATTAAAATAAGTTTGCAACTCCATATTACTTTTTAAATCATGAGTCTTCTTAAACTCTTGTATTTTAGCATTATTATCCCATTGCACTCCCCTATTTTCATCTCCTCCAATATGGATATATTCATCTGGGAAAATTTTAGTCATTTCTGATATAAATGCATCAATAAATGGATAAAGTTTCTCATTAGTTGGGTCCATTGTGGGTGCAGGTTCGAAATGGCTATATTCAGTTTCAATTTCATAAGTTCCTGGTGCACTTGCATATTCTGGATAACCTGGGAACCAAGATGAAGCATGACCGGGCATATCAAATTCAGGTACTACTCTTACCCCTCTATCAGTGGCGTATTTCACAATATCTTTTAACTGTGCTTGTGTAAAGTATTTACCATTTGATCCTTTTTCATGCAATAAAGGATGGGCTTTACTTTCTACTCTAAACCCTTGATCATCGGTTAAGTGTAAATGAAGCACATTCATTTTTAGCGCTAACATGGCATCAATATTTCTGATGATTACTTCATATGGAATCCAATGTCTCACCACATCTATCATCAAGCCTCTCCAAGGAAATCTTGGACTGTCTTTTATAGAAACATGTGGAAAATAAAAACCATTTTCATCGGCTTCTAACAACTGTAGCAGGGTTTCTAAACCATACATAGCACCAATATCTGTTACAGCAGAAATTTTAATCTGGTTGTTATCAATATCTAATTGGTACGATTCGTCCTCTTTTAATTTAATCTCCCCAGGTCTTTGCACTTGAATTTGTAGTAACGCTTTTTTGTCATTATCAAAGCCTGTTATTTGATCTTGGGTAAACCATAAAATAGTCTGCTCATCTAGTCTCCTCAAAAACCTGGTTGCTGATTTGTAAAACCTCTGATCTGGTTTCCCTTGTATTGCTAATCTAAAACTACTATCAATACGCAGTTTACCATTATTGACTTTTAATTGCTGAGGAACAGGCATTAAGTCTAATGTCTGTTTAGGTTGTGCAAAACTGGATTGCGCAACTAATAATAATACTCCGATAAAAAAACTGATCTTCTTCATTAATTTATAATTGTTTACATTCTTAATATCCAAAATCACTTTCTAGTACATCAACCTCCTTTTAATAGTTGATGGATTAGAAGATAGTTAGAGAAATTGATTTTAGAACTGGTATATTATTGAGTGATTATCTCGATTGATTCTTTAAAAAGTTTTTTATAATTTTTTAATCTATGAAAAGTTAAAAAATTAGCGTCGTGATAATTTTTTGCGCTTTTATTTTCATAGTCGTAAGCAGTTCGTGAAACGTAAAGAATATCCTTTCCATCAAACTCCCAGTCTAGATAATTAAAACCATGTTTTTTAGTATCCGTATGTTGCAAAAGGATCTGGTGTACTTCCCATTTTTTTAAATCTTTAGACGATACAAAAGCTTGAGTATTTCTAATTTTATCTAATTGTACTTTGCCTCTATAAGCTTCAGGGACATAATTAACAATCGCTAAGTAACGTTCAGTCTTTTCATCAAACCTGATGGTAAACTTTTTACCTCCACCAGGGAAATTAATAAAATCTTCATTTTTATTAAATGTAGAAGTTAAACCGTCCGCTGAAACATTTACAACAGCTGCCAATTCATTATATTTATCTTTTGGTTGATGTACCCTTAAAATATTAACAATATTTTTATCCCGTGTTACAACAGCGTTACCCTCTATCCAAGCTCTGAAATCTCCATTTAAATAGGTAGAATCATAACGAAGCGTATTAGTGCTCCTCCAATTCGATGCATCTAACAAATCAGCATCATCTTTTATAGACATCATAAATGTACCGTACCTGAAACCCCATTTCTTAATTTCTCCGTCAGCTCTTTCCATGGCTCGCCATAAATAACCATTATTAGAAACGATTGGCATTGGTGCGCAGTGAAACTCCCCTTCCAACAACAAACCAGATTTAGCGTCCACGGGTTTTGTCCAAGTATATCCACCATCTATAGATCTTTTTATCACTACGTTTCCATGATGCTTATCGGTACCCATGATATAAAGGTTTTTATTATGTACGAATGGCTTTGACCAAAACTGTCCATTAAGTACTGCTATTTCTTTCCATTTTTCCCCTTTATTGGTTGATAAAAAAACTTTAGAAACTGCTGATGAAAACTCTGTAGATCCTTTGCCAAACAAATCATGTGTGGCTATATAATTTCCATTCGGTAAAATGCAGATACCCGGTGAACCGATATATTGCTCTGTATCGACATCTTGATAGTCTATAACAGTACCCGGAACGCCTTTAAATTTTTCTTTCTGAGCGAGAGCTACAGAAGAGATTATACATAGAAGTGACATCAGAAAAGTCTTTGACATACATTAAGATTTGATAATATAATTCAGAATTTATATTCAATTGGCTTTGAAATGCTAAAATAGCGACTATGTTTTACCTATAGTTTGTAATAATTAGCTTAAACCTCCTATATATTATCATTTGAGTTAATGTGTTTAGCTTTGATTCCGTTTGTTGAAATTTTGACTAGAGACTTTTTTTTAATAAAAAAAAATGAGGAGAGGTTTATATAAGCATGGGAAATGGAGAACAATTATCTTGTTCTCCATTTTCTGTATTGACAATATAAAAAAGGCACCCTTTTCTAGCCTTCTGTTTGTTTTGAGCTTTTATTAAAATGAATATATAATAAAGTCACCAATCTATTTTTCTAAAATAAAAATCTGCAAAAATTCTCCAGATGATCCTTTTATATATTTATTATAAGCGATTTTTGTTCCGTCAGGAGACCATACCACTGCGTCACTTAGTCGCGTATCTTTTGGATTATCCGATATTTTCCGTGAAACCCCAGAGTCGATATGAGTTATATATACATCTTTATCAGCGATATAAGCTAAATACTTTCCGTCTGGACTAAAATTGAAACCGCTTTCTATATTAAATTGATGAAAACTTAGTTGTTTCACTTTCCCTCCATTAGGAGAGACACCAAAGGCATTTATATAACCTAAACTATCTTTAGATAGAAAAGCTATCATGCTACCTTCTGGGTTACTACGGAGCCAATGCCTAGGTCCCTTAACACCTTCCTCAAGGTGTGTAATTCTTCTTTGTTTTAAACTTATAGGCACTTCTAAACGAGAAAAAGCATTACCCTTTTTTGTTTCTGCTTTTAACACACTCAAGTCTTTTGGTAAATCAACTATAAATATATCAGTAACAGTTTCGCCGGATGCATTTTTAACATTACCCTGAAAAGCAATTGCTCGATGTTGACGTTGTCCGTCGCTTTTCAAATAACCATCATTTCCAATCCAACATTCATCAAAAGCCTTGTCTATTTCATCAGTATTGAATTTTGGGCTTTCTGTGACATCTGCAATAATCACCGAGAACATTTCACCACTATTATTTTCTAAAGAATCATCATCATCCACTTTTACTTCTCCCGGAAACATAATCCCTACAGTTCTTAAATCCTTAATATTTGGATTAGTTTTACTCAACTTTGCGATAACGTCATCATTATAAGTATAGCTTAATGCTTCGCCATCTGCACTCCAACCATGGGCATGCGAACCTCCTCTTAATGCACCAACGGTAAATGGAGCATTCACATCTCTGGCATCCATAAATATAGGTTGCTGTAAATTTTCTATATCAATAGCTACACCTGTTCTTCTCGTAAAATCATACGGTCGATCTTTGTTGGAGTTTCTAACTCCATGAATAAAAATCACTCTGTCTTTAACCGGAGAAAATGACACAGCCCCAACGCCAGGGCCGTAGGCAGTTTGGTTTGTGGTCTGATACATCTCTTTTATAACACCCGTATTCACATTTACCATTTCTATACTTTTGGTGCTCCCTATTTTACGACCATCATTACGGGTATCATAAGCTAACCAATTTCCGTCTGGTGAAAAACACTGTGTTGGATTTAAAAGGTGTCCCATCTCCTGATTTGTCAATTGTTTTTCTTGAAAATTCATATTTGACTCCCCTTCCGAAAAACAAGCGTTAAAAGCAAATAATATTAATAAGCATAGTATTGTTAAAATCTTCATGGGAAAATTTAAAGCAATTATAATATTTTTAAAATTGTTCTTTTTCGTCTTATGAGTTAAGAAAGTCATGAATATCTTTAGTTAAGTTTATTGAGGTTTTAGAATGGAAGTATCTTTTTCTAACGTAAATGAAGTGTTAAACATTTACCTTATGCTATTTTTTTAAGTCAAAATCACTTAAGATTTTTTTAATGAACTTTTCATAAGCATTTGCGTATTTCACCATTCCTAAATCAGAAGGATGAACCCCATCTACAGTACTATTAATATCTAATCCAATATCCTCTGCGGTTAACAGATAGATATTTTTAATACCTTTTAATTGTAATCCATTAAAAATACTTTTCATCTGTTGGTTTATCTGGAGAAAAGGTTCTTGCTTATTTTTATTAATTAATGAAATAGTAGCATCAGAATGCTCTGTAAATATTATAGGTGTTTCCGCATGCTTCTTTCTGATAATCTCTACGGATCTCAATAACTTTTCTTTCAATTCCTTGGAGCTATAAACAGTAAGATTAGGCAAGCAGTCTAGGATAAAAACAGAAGTTTCTTGATTGGAAATTAGCTCTATAATCTCCGGTTCTAACCTGCCATTTGCTGAGAATCCTAGGTTTATAATAGGAATATCAAGCTTTCTATTGAGAATTGCAGTCCAAGCCATTCCAGCTCTAGATGCAGAGGCACCTTGCGCAATGGATGTACCATAAACAACTATATTTTTTTTATCGATATTTTTAGACTTAAAATTTGATTCACTATCTACACCGATTTCAAACCAATTTAAAGTATTATACAATGGCAAGTACAACCTATACTCCTTAACTTTATTAAAATCTAACGTATCAAATGACAACAACATAGTGTCACTACCGAGCTTTTTATAATTACCCCTAGCCCACTCCCACTCATTGTCATTAGTTAAAGCATATAAGTCTACGCCACTAACTCCTATTAACGACATGTGCTTTAAAGCTAAATTTCCTTTTACAGAGTACCTGAAATTTATCACACTACTATTGCTTGTAAAAGCAATATAAAGACCTGCAGTGTTTTTTGACAACTCCCATATTTTAGGACGCACCAGTTCTTTTGCTATAAATGGTAATCTACTGTATTTGTCAATCAAAGAGTCAGGCCATAGTTTCCCTTGAATACTTATATTATCATTTTTCTCAGGATTAATCCATCTAATTTCTTGCCCAATTACATATTGAGAAGAAAAAAGCACTATAAAAAAAAGCAACGTGATCGACTTTATAATGAACTTCATTAATAAATGTATTTGTTATTAAAGTTTTGAAACCACTTTTTAGCATAATGATTTATGCGTGATTTAGCATGGCATTGGTAGATCAGAAAGAAAAAAAGAACTTCCTATTATTATTTACTGATTAATAATAAGAAGTTCCATCTTACAAGGAGTTTAAGTGATCTATTTCACTACCGTAAGTTAATTTTAATGATTTATTTGACTTCCCATTTTAAAATTGGGAATCCGTCATTTTTATTCTGAGTATCAGCAATCCATGCATCACCTCCTTTATTTAAATTACTAAGTGTTTTAACACTTTTTAAATCGGATGAAGATATTACAGTACCTTCATTATTATCTACATTTTCTTGCGTAAAAAAAGCTTGCTTAATGCTAGGTCCTGTTACGCCTAAAATACCTCCAATATTATTAAATCCAGCTATTGTAGATGATACATCACCAATATTGTAACTGTATAGTAGCGAACCTGTTTTAAAGTATCCAGCTATACCACCAATGTATTTATTAGAGCTTGAAGAAGAGTTTAAAACTAGTGACCCTGTATTATAACAAGCTTCGATAAGGTTAGTGTTTACACCATACCCCATAATACCCCCAACTTGTGAGGTCCCTTTTATATCAGCCTTATTATAAGAATTAGAAATAATGACATTATTGCCATATGCTACAATTCCTCCGGTAGTTCCACCTATTGTAATTGTACTTTCTCCAGCTATTCCCAAGTTACTTACACTACCATCTTTCATATACCCAAATAGGCCATTTGAAGTTTGTGTATTATCGCTTCTGTTAATGTTAAGGTTGAGAACTCTAAATCCTCCCCCATCAATATTACCACTAAAAGGTCTGTTATTACTTGTGGTTATATACCAGCCGATTGGCATATAATTAAACCTATTTAAATCAATATCCTTAATGATTTTAAAGTATTTACCTTCGAAAGTATTTCCTTGGTATACTTGCTCTGCAAGGTAAACCAATTGACCAGGGTGTGATAATAAAATGGGGTTTGCACTTGTATTACCTTTTCCGCTAGCATCATCAAACTTTTTAATTTCTCCATTCCAAGCTTTGTTAGGCAATAAGTGAAGCCACTTACCTGGTGTTGTAACAGTTTTATAATTTTCTATTTTATGAAATGTCATGAAGTTCGCGTTATGAAAATTATCTGCTCCTCCCATTCCGTCATCATAAGCTGTACGAGAGGCAAATAAGATGTCATTACCATCAAAAATCCAATCTACGTATTGAAAACCTACATTTTCAGTATCATCATGGGCTAAAACAATTGCGCTAATTTCCCAAGATTCCAAATCTTTTGAACTGGTAAGTGCTAATACATTACGTATCCCACCAGCAGAACGATTACCTTCTTTAAATTGTACTGGTGCATAATTAGTAAGCGACCAATACTTATTTGATACAGAGTCATATTTAATGGTGAACTTTGATGTTCCGCCCCAAAATTGGATTTTTTTAGCAGAACCAGGTTCTATTTTATTATCCGCAGATAAAGAGTAATATCCCGCGTAAATGCCCTCCATTGATGCCAAACGAGTGATACACTTCACCTTTCCATCCTTACCCATTACCGCATTAGACTCTAGCCAGCCTGTTCCATCTATCCAAGCTGGTTTTTCCATTGACTCTGACTTTACCCAACTTGCTGAATTCAATAAATCAGCACCTTGGGACGCAGAAACAATATAGGCCTTATTACCAGACATCCATTTATTGTTTAAATCCTTGTCATGAAACTCATAGGCTTTATAAATTCTTCCGTTAGCAAATAGTACTGCAGTAGAAGACCCATGTGCTGGTCCTCCCACTACTATTGTAGGAGAAGACCATGTTTTACCTTCATCATCAGACCCTCTAATCACTAGATTTGGTCCATTACTTGTATCTGCACCCATTAGGTAGAGTTTGTTTTGATGATAAAACACACCCGACCAAACTGCACCCTGAACCGTAGATATTTTAGTCCAAGTTGTCCCATTGTCCTTCGAAACAAAAATCTCTGTTTTATTAGAAAGACCTGTACCAAAAACATCATTAGAAGTTATGATATGACCATTCGGTAATTTAACTAAACTTGGAGTGCCTCGGTAAATACCAGAAGACTTTGGGCTATGTACAACCACGTTTCCAGGAACATTACTAAAACCTATAGGATTTCCTCCATTAGTACTTTTTTTACAACCTGCAGCTGTAATAAAAGGCACTATGAAAAGTAGAGACAGAAAAAGTCCAGCTCTCAATTTTTTAGTTTTTATCTGCATTATAGAAAGTACTTATTCGGTTAAAATACTTGTTACTTATTTTTAAAGACTCAGAGATTTCATTACCAACCGGTTTGTCTGAAAAAGGCATAGATGTATTCACCCAGTTCCATTCCCATTCCTTAACTTTTTCATCTATCGCAGGCAGGTCAGGTGCAATGTTTTTTGCTTTAGCTTTATCAAGCTCTAGAAAAAACATTTCCCATCTTTTTTTATAAAAACTATTTAACATTCCAGACCATAATCTCCATGAATAATCATGAATCTTACTGTCTTTAGGGCCCCATGTAGTAATCAGGTTTTTAGCATTTTTCTCATATAGTAGTTCTTCATCTTTGTTAGTTGCCCAACTTTTTGCAGAATTAACCCATGTGCCTAATAAAAACTCTTTCCTTGTAGCCAATAAAGCATCCATGTCCTGAATTATTTCTATGAATTCATTAGAACGTTTTTTATAAGTAACAAAATCTTTATCTAGGTATGCTTTAACAAATAACCTTTGTACAGTATCAGCATAATTGGCCAAAACTTGTCTGCTTACATCTACTAAGTCATACTTAAAACCATCATTGTTTTTGTATTCTTTTTGTGATTTAATCATTAAGTCCCAAGCAGGGATTAAGTCCTTAGTATCATAAGGTTTATGAGTTTCTGTCCAGTTATTATCTTTATTAAAAGTAGGGCGCCCTGCTATAATAGATGCTGTGGGACCGCCATGCTCTAAACCACCAGAGTAAACTGTTTTATATAATGCTTGCCAAGCTTTGTTTAGATCCTCAGAATACTTTCCGTACCTTCTTGTAATATAACCTTTCAACCATTTATTTATTTCAATAGGCTCTCTTCTCCAAACATTATCTAATAACAATTCATAAATTACTGGATTCTGTTCAATAGCTTCAGCAGTCATTCCCAAACCTACCATATTCCCAGATTTAGGATTATTTAAGGTGTTTGACGGACCGTTTGCTATTTCATCCATTCTGCCATACATCAAATTATTTCCACCGAAATTATTTAACATACACCAAACCCATTGTTTACCGTAAAACGACTCCTTCTTTTCCCAAGCAGGACGGCATTCTGCCCAAAGATCAAGAATAATCATTCTATCATCTGGTACTGCATTTAAAAGAGCTTGCGTTTGAGTTGGCCCCCAAAAGTCTCTACCACTATAAACAAATATCCATCCTTGCATTACCCAAGTTGCTTTGGGGTCTGCATTAGTCATGTTTTTATAAATTTTAGCAGAAATATCATTCAAATATAAACTGTCATTTGTTGGTGGTTTGTTCTCATTAAATGTATCTGAAGAGTAGTAATGATCTGTACCAAAAGTAGCAATCATTTCTTTCATAAAATCAGTACCAATGGTTTCAAACATCTCATCCTGAGGGTCTAAAACATAAACCTCTGGATAATCTACCCACTGTGTTTTTCTTAATTTTGCTTCAGGAAATTTATCTTTAAACGTTGGTGGGACATGTCCGGTAAAAGCAGGAAGAATCGGTTTCATTCCTAAAGAACGCTCTCTCTCCAATATTTGCTTTTGCAAATCTTCATGTTTTTCCATGAAACTTTGAGGAAGTGGTCCGCCCCATCCATCAAGATTCCCCATCCAAAACCAGTTAAAGTATGCTGGACCGCTAAAAAAAGTACTTAAATCTTCATCAGTAAACCCTAAACGTTTGTAAACCCTATCCCAAATACTATTTTGACCAGTTAATGCTAAAGGCATATTTATACCATTTAAAGCCATAAAGTCAATCTCTTTCTGCCAGCGTTCCCAATTCCACCAACTCATAGAGTAGTTGAAAGTGCAGTAGTTAAAGTAATACCTATACTTATAAGGTGTGTCTTTAACAACTTTAACCTCCACTTTTGGTAAAGGGCTTGGGAAATTAAGGTTTGAACTATGCCAAGTAATGTGACAATTAGCATAATTTTTCAAATAGTAATTTAATGCACTTGCAACCGAAACCCCATTAGTGCCTCGCAAAATTATTTTTTCTCCTTTAGACTCTAACTCAAAGTAGTCTCTTTCTTTAGATTCTACTATTTCTACTACAAATACATCTGCAATCTCAGGGACAGTTCTTTTAATTAAAGCTTCTGCTGCTTCTTTCTGGGATTTTTTATCAACTTCAGTTGCATAACCGAATATAGATAGTGCAAGGAAAAAACCAATTAATGTTACTTTTTTAAAACTCATTATTTTATACTAATAAAAACGAAAAGACTTAAATAATTTAAATTTATAAAGACACACTCAACGTTAGCGAGTGCTTTTCTTGATGATACTCCAATTGTCAGTTCTAAAAGGTGGAATTGGAAGGTTTGCTTGATTGTATAAATTACCCTCGCTATATGCCTTAAAACAGTACCTAACAGATTTAGGTTCTGAAACTTTTTCAGACCAAACGATAAGATTATTACCTTCTATTTTTGTAGTTGCGGAGTAAAACACTTCGTCTTCTCCAGCTATCTCAACATCATTGACCTGTGACCCTGTTACCAACAATTTATTACAATTACTAAATTCCACAATTGCTTTTTCAGCATCTGTTTTAAAGGATTTGTATATAGACTCATCGTAACTATTCTTTATCAGGTAAGTATTTGAAAGTGCTAATAATGCTAAACGGTTACCTACTTTTGTTTTATCGGGAGGGTGAACAGTTGATTCTGAACCTATATCTACTGTAGAAATTATCCCCGTGTTTTTAACCGATTTTGATAGCTTCCTCTGATTCTCTCTAAAAAAAGCAGTGATATAAGCTTTATCTTTATCTGTTGGATAAGTATATGGTGCAATTTCAACTGTATAAAAAGGTAAACTCTCATCTTTCCAATCTTGCCTCCAACTATCAACTAAAGCAGGGAACTGTTTTAAATATGTACCTGGACCCATTCTGTTTGCCTCTCCCTGATACCAAATAAACCCTTTAATTTTATAGCCTTTTAATGGTGCTATCATGGTATTATACATTGTTGATGGACTGTTTTTTGAAAAAGGAATTTTCAACATCAAAAAACGATCGTTAATAGACTCTAAGCTGTTTCTACTCAGCCAAGATTCAATTCTAGTTCCTGATTTTGCAAGAACAATAATGCCTACAGGAACATTTAGTTCTTTCTGAAGTTTAGCAGCAAACTCATATCCAACTGCACTAAAATCCAAAACAGTACTCTCATTAGTTTCTTTCCACTCTCCTGTTATATTTTCTTGAGGTTCTTCAGAGATTGTTTCCGGTAACGTTAAGAACCTTATTTCTGGTTTACTTGAAGCCTGCGCAACAATTTCCTCTTTATTTAATGTCGTTTGTCTTGCATCATACCCCCTTACCTTCATTGACATGTTTGATTGACCAGAGGCAATCCAAACCTCGCCTATTAAAATATTTTTCAATTCTAACACATCTCCATCATCAATTCTGATATTATATGGACCACCGGCTTTAGGTGTTTGGATTTCTACTGTAAAACGGCCATGCTTATCCGATTTTGATTTATATGTAGTTTCGCTCCAATCTGTAGCAATATTGATTTTAGTACTCGGATTTGCTTTACCATAAATTGTAATTACTGCCGATTGTTGCAGAACCATATTGTCAGAGAACACCCTGTTTAGCTCTACTTTTGAATAAGCACTAAATATATTAAAGAATATAAATAGTAGACACAAACTCTTCTTCATCATTGTTTTGTACATAAGTTTTATTGAATGTTAATTTTTATAGTTATTAATTTTTCAAAACATTAGAGTAAACTTATAGGGGTATAAAAACACTCCTTAAGTTTATATTTTTCGTAAACAAGCGATTCTATTAAAAGAATGAATCACGGCTTTTTTATTTTTTGAGATGATCATGTATCTAAAAATCACACAAACTCTTCGGAATCATCTGAGTTTCAATTTTTATCAAACAGAAGAATTTATGTGATTTTACTTATTCTATTTTAGTTTACAGTTTCACTATTAATTTAATAGGTACTTAAACTCTTTTGCGGTTTTTACTTTTTTGTAATTCTTGATACGATGGAAGGTCATATAGTTAGAGTTATGAGCATTATCAGCTTCTCCAAACTCATCAGTATACCCTGTTCGAGATATGAAGATGATGTCATCATTTTCGAACTGCCAATCAACATACTGAAATCCGTGATATTTAACATTCTCACTACCTAAAACAATAGCATTTGTTTTCCATTTATAAAGATCTTTAGACGATATAAGAGATAATACACTTCTCATTCCGCCTGCCCTCATTTTTGGTTTTCTCAATACTTCGGAAGGGTAATTTGTTAATGCCCAATATCTTTTAGTTTTTTCATCCCACATCACATTAAATTTAGTTGCTCCTCCTATAAAAGGTATAGATCCAACCGATGATTTTTCAACTTCACTATCAGATTTTAAAGAGTAGAAACCCGCAACATAACCTGATTCGTTTGCCGTTCTTACCACTCCCTTAATATGACCATCCTTGCCTAATACTGCATTTGTTTCTAACCAACCCGTTCCATCAACCTCAGCTGGTTTAACTACTTCAGTGCTATACGTCCAGTTATCAGGTTTCATAAGATCTGAAGTTAATGAAGCTGACATAATAAACGATTTGTTCTCTGACATCCACTTTTTCTTCTTGTTCTCTATACCTAAGTTTTCATACCCCTTGTAAATTCTTCCGTTATGAAAAACTACAGGTGTTGAAGAGCCATGAAAAAGTCCTTCTCTTAGAATGGAATGTGGAGACCATGTTTTACCAAAGTCGGTAGATTTTCTGATAGATAAATTCCTGTCAGAACCTCTAACTCCTAAAAGATAGATGTCATTTTTAAGTATAAACAGACCCGCCCAAAAGGTATCTTCAAGTTTTGATAAAAAACTCCATGTTTCTCCTTTATCTGTAGACTTATAAACATGTGCGAATTCGGTAGTAATCTTTGGACCAAAAAAATCAAAAGACGCCAGGTAATCACCGTTGGGCAAAATAACAATAGATGGTGTCCCTAAATATTTACCGCTACTCTTTGGGGAATGAGCAATAGTAACGCCTGGTACTTTTGTTTGTTGATTAGTACTTTCTTGAGCGTATAAGTTTACACTCAAGATTAAAAAAAGCACTACAATTTTCAGTTTTATCATGACAATAGATTTCCATTACCGCTATTTTTAAGCGGGAAAAAATTAAAATTAATCAGCACTATTTGAAATTATTCAATAGTGCTGATTACCTAAGAATTACCTTATGATTAGTTCACTATTAGCTTTTTGGTATTAACTAAAACACCGTCTATATAAACTACTACATAAGTTGCTTTAGTTAGGTTAGATATATCTAAAGTTGTACTTGTTACTCCTTCTGGTACGTTTTGAGATACTACTTTAGCTCCATTAATTGAATAGATACTAATGAATGCATTATCCGTTGAGGTAACTGGGTGGCTAATTTTAACCACACCGTCCAATACTGGGTTTGGATATAATTGAAAACTAAGCACATCGTTATTTTGTATAACAACTAATTTACTATATGTGCTTTCTCCATCAATATCTATTTGGTTAAGTCTATAGTAAGAAGATCCATTTAAAGGTTGCTCGTCTATAAATGTGTAATTATTTACACCAGAAACATTTTTCGAAACAACATTACCAATTACAGTAAAAACACCTGCATCATCAGCTCTTTCAATAGCAAACTCTTTTGTGTTGACCTCGCTATTAGTTATCCATTTTAAAGAAACTTCATTATTAAATTCCTTTAAAGCTCCTGTAAAAGAGGTTAGATTCAAAGGCAAAAGAGGGTCTCCAGTTACATCAACATTCCAGTTTTTAGCTGTAACCACAGGGGTATTACTAGCTAACGCACCTGGATTTGATGTAATTTTCAAATTTACAGATCCAGGCATAGACCCTAAAGTTGGTAAGTCATCATATACACTATTCAATACGTTGAATGTAAACTCGTTTGCACTTATATTCACTGTAGTAAGTGCTGTATTATTTGACAGATCAATTGTAGTCATTCCATTACCAGCCACTAATAAAGACGTTAGTGCTGTATTTGTACTTACGTTAAGTGTGTTTAAACCCGTATTAGCAGATGCTGTTAAAGTTTTTAAAAGCGTATTGTTTGAAATGTCTAAAACAGTTAGCATGTTATTATTACAAGCAAGGGTCTGTAGCTTTGTATTTGTGGATACATTCAGAACACTTAAGTCGTTGGTATGTATTCCTAAATATGATAGTTCGGTATTGTTACTTACATCAACAGACGAAATATTATTTCTACTTACATCAATAACTTTTAATCCAGGAAGATTTGAAATATCTACACCTGTTAAACCCTGACTAGTAATATTCATCCAAACTAAAGTACTACCATATATAAGTACGTTACCTGAAGATTTCACAGTTCCAGTTATCTGGGTAGATCCTCCTGATGTTTGTGTAATACCAACAGGAACAGTAACCAATACACCATCACCCCAATCCACATCAACTGTCCCTGCTGTTGATAATGCTGCCTTGATTAATAAGGTAGTCCCTACGGGTTTTGTGAAAACAACATTAGCAGGTTGCGCTATAGCATAACTACTAATGCATAAAATAATAAAACTTAAAAAGAATAAAACTTTTCTCATAACTTGTTGTTTGTTTATTTAAATTAAAAATTAATTACATACTGCTGTGCCTTTTCCAGTTCTATCCAATACCCATCGCTTATCAGAAGCGGCATCTGTATTGCTGGTGCTAGCACCTAAATTATTGTTGATTTTTAAGTTGGGAGCACTACTGCTTTTCTTGTTAATAGGAAGCTCAGAAAATGCTCTATTAAGCTCGCAACCTTCCATTGAGTTATTTGATATATCTAAGTAAGAAAGTGAATTAGAGCCTGTGAAATTGATACTACTTAATTTATTTCTACTTGCAAGAATGGTAGTGATTTTATTTGGTGAGGACAATGTTAATGAGTTGATATTATTCTCGAATAAACTCAAATGGTTCAAAATCTTATTTTCTGCAAGGTCAAGAGACTCCAAATTGTTAAATGAACAATTCAAAGTTTTAAGTTTTGCATTATTCGTTAAGTCTATCGCTGTTACTTTATTTTTGTGAAAATTCAGAAAGTCTAAATCTCTATTATTTGTAACATCGAAAGATGTTAAAGAATTCATAGAGCAATCAACAACTTTAATCTCTGTTGCGTTAGTTAAGTCAAGTGTTGCTAAAGCCTGTTCTCTACAGTATAAGAACACTAAACCCTCTGCGTAAACTTTAACTACTGCATCTTTAGCTATTTTACCTGATATAACTGTTGCTTCTGAAATTTTAGCGCTAGCACCTACTTTATAACTTTTCTTTTTATCGTTTCCCCAATCTACCGAAACAGTTCCTGGGTTTTTTAAAGCAATTCTGAATTCTGTATACCCTTTACCCTCTTTGGTCATTGTAAAAGTTGGTTGACTCTGAGAAAAAGCATTAAAAAATGTAATCAGAGTTAGTAGTAATAAAATGTTCTTTTTCATAATTATAATTTATTGTTCATTGTTAATACCTACCCTTTAAATAGGTACTAGTATTAATTTAGTTAATCGTAATTGTTATTTCTTTTACAACTTCTTTTCTATCTGTAGCTGTTTGATTGTGAGCAACGAAACTTACTGTATAGGTTCCTGGAGTTGAAAAAACGTAATCTTGTTTGATCGGCATTGTCATAGCCATATTTTTTATTGATACAGCTTTGTCTGGTATTACACGGTTTAAATCAATAGCACCAGATATAGCCCAGTCTTCATTTTCCATAGCCTTATTAGCTGTAATACTATTGATACTTAACTGATTAGAACTATTAACATACCAACGAAGGTCTTCTAGTATGAAATTCACATTTTCCCAACCCTCAAGATTTGTCCCTGGATTTACATTATAAGTTGAACCATCAGATAAAATATTTGTGATATTTAATGACCTGATAGAGTTGGTAAAAAGCTGATTAAGTACATCTTCTGGTTTAGAGCTTACAAAAGCTAGATAAACAGGTTTATCTGTACTGTTATAATCCTTTAAGCTAATATCACCAGACGAAACGAGTGCTCCTGTAGAAAACACAGCATCGGCAGTAAGGTTGTGCCAAGTTGCACTTTCAACAAATTCTTTTTCGTAATTACCATTGAAATCATTAGAAATAAACAATTCCATTTTAGCTAATGAGTTCCCGGTCTTAAGAGACGTGAAGTTCATTATTGGCTCTCCAACTTCAGGTTTCCGGTCGCTGAACTTATATTTAGCACCCACTTCTCCAGAGTAGAAATCTACATAATCTGGATTACCTTCAAAATTGAAAGTAACCGTATCATTTGCGTTATATGTAGTTTGATCAACTGTTACATCAAAAACGACTGGTTCTACTTCTAATTTATTACAGGCTACTAGTGTGTACAAAAGTACGCTACAATAAATAAATTTAATTTTCATCATCGAGGTTAATTTTACCACTCAGGGTTTTGTGTTAATAATTTATTAAGGTTTCTCTCATAGCTTGGAATAGGAAGTAGAGCATCTCTATCTGATACATTATCTCCAGCTTGAGAAGTATACCTTCTATTCGCAGGAGCATTATCTACAACATCTTCGGATGATTTTCTTAGGTTAATAACAAGTTTTTCCCACCGTATAAGATCTTGTCTACGTAAATTTTCACCTGCAAACTCAAGCATCCTTTCCTTTTGGATAGCCAATTCAAACATTTCTGGTGATGAAATATCCTGCCCCGTCAATTCATGACTTACACTTAATGTATTAGACAATTCAGCAGTTGCTATAGCACCACTACCCGTTGGACTTTCAAAGGTTATGGTAGGTTCAGTAGAAAAACCTTGTCCAGCTCTTGTAATAAGCACATCCGTAACTCTTCCCCCAGAAACAACTGCAACAGCATCGTAATCAATTCCGCCACCACCAGTAATAATGACTTTTGGAGGTATAGCAAGAAGGTACCCAGAGCCACCATCAGTAATTGATATTTTCTTCAGTATACTTCCATTCAATTTTTTACCGTAAGCTCTTTCTCTTACTAAATTAACAGCAGATTTAGCACTTTCCGTAACGCCATTTACTTTGTTTTCTGCTTCAGCATACATTAATAAGACATCTGAATACCTAAGTAATGGGAAGTTTTGTGGAGTATAAGTTGCGTGTTTAGGTGATGAAAGTTCAAATTCTCGTCTCCATTTCCCAAGATCCATATTATAAATACCTGTGTTACCTTTTCTATCTCTGTTGACATTGTTAACAGAGGTACCATAACTGTATTGAACACAGGTCCAATTTCTTCGCAAATCTGGAGAATATTTCAAGTAACCTGTACTGGTGGCATCTTGTTCGTAGGAATCAAACAACAAACCTGTAGTTTTAATTGCTCCAAGACATTTCCCAATATTAACGTCGTTACAATACGGTCCACTCATTGATCCAATTTGCCCTGTTTCTACAAAGGAGCTACCAATTCTATTTCCCCATAACTCTACTTCCCAAATACTTTCTCTAACATCATAGTTATCTTGAGCATAGTTAATAAATACTTGTTCAAAACTAGGATTTAGCTGATGTTCTCCTGATTGTATTATTTTTTGGGTGTAGGTAATAACATCTTTATACTTTTCCGTATCATTTAATGGAGCACTTGCCATATGAAGATAAACTCTTGCTAAAATTCCTCTTACAGCAGATAAATGGACTTTACCACCGTAACCTAAACTTGTTGCTGTTTGTCCATCAAGTAATATTTCAGCCTTTTTCATATCTGAGATAATTTGCTCATAAACTATTTTTGAATCAGTACGAGCTATATCTGTGTTGTTAATAGAAGGTGTAGGAACAAGCTGTAAAGGAACGTCACCATAATGAGTAACTAAAAGAAAATAATAATAAGACCTTAGAAAAAGAGCTTCACCTAGTATTTTCTTCCTTTTCTCCTCGTCCATTGTAGGTTTATCAATATTTACGATTAAGTTATTAGCTCTTTCAATACCGAAGTATAAGTAGCGCCAAAAATTCGTCAAATATGTATTAGAAGCATCATGCTGGTATGTATTTAATGATCCAGCAGGTTGTACCCCTGTCATGTATGTTTCATCAGTACCAACGGCTATCTGCATTTGATACCATTTACCGTAAACATATTCTTGACCTAGTATATCGTAAACACCTGTTAACGCTGTTTCTAATTCTTTCTCGGTATTATAATAACTCTGTGGACTTACAAAGTCTGTAGGTGTTTTTTCTAAAAATTCTTTACAGCCTGAAAAGGATATTATAATAAAAAATGCAATAATTTTTTTCATATCAGTTAATCTTAAAATGAAGCATTTAATCCTATGGTGATTGTTCTAGATCTTGGGTAAGCAGACCAATCGAATCCCGGTGTTAATGCAGAGTTTTTCACAGACACTTCTGGGTCTGATCCACTGTAATTAGTTAAAGTATAAAGATTTTGTGCGGACATAAACACTCTAGCTTTCTTCACACTTATTGGCTTAAGAAGCTTTGAAGAGAATGTGTATCCAAGTGAAACTGTTTTCAACCTTAAATAAGAACCATCTTCAACAATATTAGTATGATAAATACGCGGTGGTACCCCTCCGACTCTTGGTATAGTTGTATCTTGATTATCGGGAGTCCATCTATTTACCACACTCGCGTACATATTGAAATTGTACAAGTTGTAAGTGTTTTGCTCAAAATAAAGCTTATTACCGTTTAAAATATCATTACCATATGACCATTGCATGAATATATTGAGGTCAAAGTTTTTGTATTGAAACTCATTTGAGAACCCTCCAACATGGATAGGATTTCCATCACCTATAATAGTATAGTCACTTGTATTAATAGTACCATCGTTATTAAGATCAGAGAATTTCATATCGCCAGGTTGTATTGTGTTTCTAGCCCTACCGTTAATAGGAACTTCGTCTTTTAGTAAATAAGTCCCATTAGCAAGTTTGTTGAAATCACTATATTGATATAATCGATCGAAAACAGCACCATAAATTACGCCCATTGGTTGGCCTACTGTGGCTATATATGGAGCAACATTGGTAAAGTCACCTACAAAACTTACAGTTTCTAACCGGTAGTCTTGATCTTTCTGAAGTTTTAGAACCTTATTTCTATTAAAACTTATATTAAAAGAGCTAGTCCATTTAAAGTTCTTCTTATTTATATTATTACTTTGAAGGCTAAATTCTAACCCACTATTTCTAACGCTTCCTATATTTTGGTAAGAGTATAGATACCCAGTAGTGTAAGGCAGTCTTGCATTTAGTAAAAGATCGGTTGTTTTTTTATTATAGTAATCAAATACAAAGCGTAAGCGGTTTCTAAATAGGTTTAAATCATAACCGAGGTTAAACTGAGCAGTGGTTTCCCATTTCAAATCTGGCACACCAGTACTGGTAAGAAGAGAAGCTCCCTTAGAAGGTGTACTGTTATTAAATGAGTAATAACTTGGAAATGGAAAAGTAATTCCTGAATAAGTAGCGTATTCGTCTACTCTATTATTACCTGTTGTACCATAACTTACTCTTAATTTTGCGTCGGATATCGCTCGCATATTTTTCATGAAAGACTCGTTCTTCATTCTCCAAGCAAAAGCTCCAGCAGGGAAATAACCCCATTTATTAGCGTCTCTAAATTTGGACGATCCATCCGTTCTGAAACTGAAGGTAAATAAGTATTTCCCGTCATAATCATAATTAGCCCTTGCTAAAAAGGAAGCTAAACTCCATTCTTTATGATAGGTAGATGGATCTAAAGAAGTACTTAAATCAATACCATCAATGCCTAAATCTTCATCTTCTATGAAACTACTCTTGTATCCAGAAAATGAAACTTTACTTTCTTGTAGTGTAAAACCAGCAACAGCGTTGAACTTATGTTTTCTGATTTTATTATTGTATATCAGAGTATTCTCGTTAAGCCAGTTCTCAAATTTTCTTGTATATACTGCTCCTGTACTACCTTTAGATGTAGGGTAGTTTGGGCTTCCAATTTGTGTTTTCGAGTTATAAAATGAACTTGTAGTATAATCACTACTAATCATCCCACCTCTCACTTTAAAAGTAAGTTTATTACTTAATTTAAAATCAACATAACCATTAACGCTTCCACTTCTTAATACCCTTTGGTTAATTTCATTATTAACTGATATTATCGGATTTACACGATAATCTGTAGGTGTTTCTGTAATTACAGCCGGATCAAAGAATTCGTCCAAGAGGTCAATATTATCAAATCCTGCAATAGGCCTATAACCTAGAGCGCTATATATCAAACTCATACTTGGTATTCCTCCAGTAGGATCTGAAACAATAGAGCCAGAAGTAGTTGACTTAGTATAGCTTGCGTTAATGTAACTTTTAATGTTTTTCTTAAGCTTTTGACTTAAGGTGATTTTCCCTTGAGTTCTTTTATAACCCGAATTAAGGACTACGCCTTCAGAGTTGATATTATTTACAAAAACTGAATACTGGGTATTTTGGTCACCTCCTCTGTAAGCTAAATCTGTATTTACAATAGGTGCAGTACGATACAGTGCGTCTTGCATATCCACCCCTTCTATGTTTTTATAATCTTCTAAAGTTCTACCGTCAAAATATAACCGAGCAGTAGCTATGGGATTTAGTTCGTTTTGATATTTAACAAATTCATAAGGAGATAATACATCTAATTTATTAGTGACATTCTGTACACCATAATATGTATTAAATGAAATAACAGGTGCTGATTTAGCTCCTTTTTTAGTGGTAATAATAATTACTCCATTTGCTCCTCTAGAACCATATATTGAAGTTGCAGATGCATCTTTCAATACTTGAATAGATTCAATATCACTAGGAGAAACTGGGCTCTCATTAAATTCCTCTACAGGAAAACCATCAATAACATATAAAGGGGAGTTGTCTTGTGTTAAAGAGTTATTTCCTCTAATAGTTATATTATTAACACTACCAGGTTGCCCATCATTTCCCGTTACTTGAACACCAGCTATACGGCCAGCTAAAGCTTGATCAAAGGTTGGAACTGGAGCTTTTTGTAAATCTTCAATATCGACTATTGCTACCGCACCAGTTAAGTCTGACCTCTTAACTTCACCATAACCAATTACCACTACCTGATTTAAGCTCTCTGACTGTTCTTTTAAAACAATATTTATAACTCCACCATTTGTCACCTTTTTCTCTAGAGTCTCAAAACCTAAATATGAAAAAGTTAGAATTGAGTTTATCGATGGAACTTCAATTCGATAATTTCCTTCAAGATTAGAAACAACACCTACAGAACTCCCTTTTAATCTTACGCTTACTCCCGGTAAAGACTCTCCTTTAATATCGGTTATTTTCCCTGTTACTGAAATAGCTTTTTGCTGAATAGAGTTACTATGCGGTATTTTTATTTTAGAAATAACAATATTTTTATCAATCACTTTGTAGGTCAAGCCGTGTTCACCTAAACACTTAGTCATGGCGACATCTATTGATGCATTTGTCAATTTGATTGATGAAATTTGCTGATTTTTAACAGCTCTAGCCGTGAATAAAATATTATATCCACTCTGTTTTCTTATTTCTTTCAAAACATCTATTAACGAAACATCTTTCTTGTTAATAGATATTTTTTGAGCAAAACTAGTAGCATGCACATGCATAAAACTGGCTAACAGAAGAACGAAAACTAATTTCATAATCAAAAAAAACTTCAATGATAAGACACTACAGAGCCGGTCGGCGCACTCTTTAATTTTTTTGTACATTTGTTTGTTAGGTTTTTAAATTTTAGTTTTTTTCAACAACTTGTTTAAACAACTTTAATACAATCAGGGACGTCGCAAGCGTTCCTGATTACTTTTAACTGTATTTCTGTGATCTATATTAAGGCATCACAATTACCATTTTCTTTTTCGTCTTGATGTTATCTTCTATCTTAAAGTGTACTCCACCAGTCAACTCGATTGTTTTTAATAATTTCTCTATACTATCGAATCGGGAAATCGTACCAATAAACATTTCATTCTTAACGTCTTCTTCATATTCAACTTTTATATCATACCATCGGGTTATAATTTTCATTACTGTTCTAATATCCTCCCCGTTAAACTTAAAATAGCCATTCTTCCAAGCTAATGCTTCCTCAATATCTACTTGCTTAACAGTTATATCTGGCAGGGTATTATAAGTAATAGCTTGTGAACCTGGTTTTAACGTAGTCTTATTATCGCTCTTCTTTACCATAACAGAACCCTCTATAAGAGTGGTCTTCATAAACTCATCGTCATTGTAAGCACTAATGTTAAAATGTGTACCTAGCACTTTAACCTGAGCATTTTTTGCTTTTACAAAAAATGGTTTCTTTTTTGATTTTGCTACTTCGAAATAAGCTTCTCCATTCAATTCAACTTCGCGACTATATTGATCAAAATGAGTAGGATATTTTAATGAAGACTCGGCATTAAGCCAGACTTTGGTACCATCTGGTAAATTAACCTGATACTGTCCACCCTTAGGGGTACTTATCGTATTATAGCTAAGGGTTTGTTTATTTTTATAATTGTTCTTAATAGAATAAACAAGTGTCCCATCTGAAGATTTACTTATCCCTACTCCTACATCTTCAACTGATTCTCCATCCTTAATATCATCAAGAATCACATGATCTCCGTTAGCCAGAGTAAGAACTGCACTTTTCACCTCCTCAGGTGCTAGGTTGCTTCTTTTTATAACAACTTCTTGTTTTTGATCAAACAAAGAGTTTATGGTAAAATAAAAATAAGTAGCAAAACCGATGGTTAACAACAAAGAAGCTGCTATTAAAGGCCTATATATGCTCCTTAAGATTGTTTTTTGTTTCTCTTTTTTGTTGATTTTTCTGATGATATTCTGTTCTATATCATTCAGAAGAATAATTTTTTCTTCTTCAGATAAAGAGTCTAAAATATCTTCCTGACGATCGAAATGGTCGTAATATGTATCTAGGAATTTTCTTTCCTCTACAGACACCTTTTTTCCAACATACTTACGTATGATGGAAACTAAATCTGATTTTGTACTATACTTTCCCATATTAAAACTTGAACGTCTTTATTATATGTACCGGAACTTTGAAAAAGTCCCAAAACTTTTTTAAATTAATTTCATACCAGAAGAAATTCAGCTATTGCATTAGAAATGCTAGAATATTTTTCCTTAAAAAATCATGTTCGAAAAGTGGAAAATTATAATTTTATTCCTCAATGAAAAGGAAACTTAACCTGTTTTTTAGACAAACAGGAGAATAGTAAGTAACTGGGCTAGACGGAGCCTCAAATCATTATTTGCAGTGTTGAGTTGATTTTGAACAGTTTTTCTAGAGATATTTAGTTCTTCAGCTATTTGAAGGGTTGATAAACCTTCATTATAATGAAGTAAAAAGATTTCACGCCTTTTCTTTGGAAGAGCGTCAATCCAGAGTTTTACCAACGCTAATATTTCTTTTTCATGAACTAAATCATCAGTTGCTACTGGAGATGCAATTATATTTTCGAATTGCTCAACAAACTCAGAGGTAGAAGGCGACTTCAATACTTGTTTAAAAACTTGAAATTTTACGGCCGTATGTAGGTAAGCGGAGATATTTCTGACATCAACCTCTTTATGCCTATCCCATAATGAGGTAAACACAGCCTGAACCACATCCTGACTATGTTCTCTGTTGCGAAGCCTTTTATAGGCAGAATTATAAAGTTCCTGCCAGTATTTTCGATAGATCTGCGTAAAAGCTTCTTGACTTCCTGATTTTAGATTTATCAGTAATTCTTCATCTTTTAAGTTAGCTTCAGTCATTGTTAAATGATAATATTTTACTTAAATTCAATATATATGTAAAAAAGATGCTACTATAAGTAAAAACTAGAGCTACTAACTCTATAATAATAGAAAATTTAAGGATTTTTTATAAAAAACGTCGTCTGTTAGACAATATCACATAAGGTATGAATTATCTTCAGTTTAATCTAATAGTTTTATACTAATTGGTTTTGAAATGCTAAAGTAGGTGCTAAATTTTATTGATAGTTTGTGGGAATTAGCCAAAACCTCTAACATATTATCATTTTAGGCTTTTAGATATAAAAGTTAAATCATAATTTTTTTTTGAGTGACTTTTGTAAGACTCATCAGAAGAAAAGGAAACTTACTAGAAAAACTTATAAAGATAGAGAAGCTTTACTTACACAAGACTATAAGTAGGTAACCTTACCTAAGAGAGAAGATGTCAATAAATACAATTAAATAAAATTTAACTGTATTTATAATTCATTCATAAGGCTTATTAATTCAAATAAACATAAGTAATCCCATCTCCTCCTCTATCTACATGTTCATCCTCCATTTTCGCTACTTGAGGATAACCTTTTAGGTAATTACGAATTAGTTTTCTTAGAATTCCGTCGCCTTTACCGTGGATAACCTTAAAAGATGGAAAACCGAACATTACAGCCCGGTCAAAGTATCTTTCAATCTCGCCTAAAGCATCTTCTCCTCTTTTTCCACGCACATCTATCTCTGCAGAAAAATTAGCCGAAGACTCCACATAACTAGAAGTTCCAAAGCGCTTCACTTGTTTAGGTACACTTTTATTAGAAACCTTAACCACTTTTTTCTTTTTCACTACCGAGCGTAATTCGCCAAAAGCAACAATTAAATTATCTTTAGCAATTTCTAATACTTGCACTAAGTTTTCTGATTCTGGCATTTTCACCCAATCGCCAACTTCAATTTCTTCAATGTCTTTTTGTTGTTGTTTATTTGGAGCTTGTGGCTTTACTTCATTGGCTTTTAAAGCCGTATTCAACTCAGCTCTTAATTCTTGGGTTTTTGTTTTATCAGCTTTTGATTCTTTGATACCTGCAATAGTATTTTCTACTAGCTTGTTGGCATTTTTAATAATCTGCTGAGCTTCTGTTTTGGCGTCTCTGATTAAGTTACGCTTGTTTTCATCATAATAAGCTTTTAATTTTTCATTTTCTGCTAACAGCGATTGATATTTACGTTGCTGTTTATCTAGCGAAAGCTTCGTATCAAATACTTCTTTTTTATCGCGTTCTAAATCCACCAAAAGTGTATCTATTTTACGCTGTTGAACGCTGATTTTACTTTTTGCTAAATCAATTAAGTGTTTTGATAAACCTATTTTTTGTGCAATTTCAAAAGCATAAGAACTACCAGGTTTCCCCATCTCCAACATATACATGGGCTGTAGTTTCTCATTATCAAAAATCATTGAGGCATTCTCTAAACCTTCTGCGCTATTAGCGTAAAGTTTTAAGTTAGAATAATGCGTGGTAATCATCCCAAAACAACGTTTTTGATTGAGCTGTTCTAACACGGCTTCTGCAATTGGACCTCCAAATAAAGGATCTGTACCGGTACCAAATTCATCAATTAAAATTAAAGTTTTACCAGAAGTATGTTCTGTAAAATACTTCATCTTAGATAAATGCGCACTGTAAGTACTTAAATCACTTTCAATAGATTGGTCATCGCCAATATCAGCGAAAAGCTGTTTAAAAATACCGATTTCAGACTCTGCATCTGCTGGAATTAGCAAGCCAGCCTGTGTCATAATCTGCAATAAACCAACGGTTTTCATTGCTACAGACTTGCCACCAGCATTTGGACCAGAAACTAATAAAACTCTTACTTTATCATCTAAATGAACATTTAAAGGAACTACCGATTTTCCACTTTCTTTATGGTTCAGTAGCAGTAAGGGGTGCTTTGCGTTAATCAGCTTTAGCCGAGTTTCCTTAACTAAAACTGGCATCTGTGCATCAATTTTTATGGCAAACAGTGCCTTAGCTCGTACAAAATCTAACTTGGTTAAAAAACCATGGTACGAAAAAAGAATTGGAACGTAAGGTCTGAGTTGGTTGGTTAACTCCGTTAAAATACGGACTACTTCTCTTCGTTTCTCAAATTCTAAATCACGGATTTTATTATTGAGGGTAAAAACTTCTTCGGGTTCAATATAAACCGTTTGCCCCGATGCAGATTCGTCATGCACAAAACCTTTTAATTTCCGCTTATTTTCTGCTAAAATCGGGATACAAATACGACCTTCTCTAACGGTTAAACTACCATCTGCAACCCAGTTATTGTTTTGAGCATTTTTATAAATCTGATCTATTTTTTTTAGAGCTTCTTGTTCTGCTTTCGCAATTGCTGTGGTAATTTCGGCTAATAAACGCGAAGCATTAGGCTTCATTTTGCCCTTTGGGTCTATAACTGCTTCAATATGCCTAATAATACCTTTTTCTATCGGCAAGTGTTCAAACAATGCTTCTAGATTAGGATATAAACCATTTCTGCTCTCAAAATATCGTATAACTGCAAAAACCGTTTGTAAAGAAACATAAATCTGAAAGACCTCATCTTCGCTTAAAAAAGCACCTTCTAGTTTTGCTTTTTCTGCCAGTCTTTTTATGTCATAAAAACTTTGAATTGGTAAAGGTTGGTCATTTTCAATAATATTTTTAAACTCGGAAGTTTGCCTCAAAAACTTATTAATTTGGTCATATTGGCTCATGAACTGGATTTTATCCACCATTCCCCTGCCCATCTCACTCATACACAAGTTCTTTATCGAGTCTCTAATTTCATCGAAACCCAACTTATGTAAACTATTTTGCGGATAAATCATTCTTAATCTTTGTTGCTTTTTTTAGTTTCCTCAACTTGTTTTAACTTTATGCTGTCCTGTAAACGCTTTAAGCTATCTAAATAGGTGTATTGGATATATGATTTTTTAATATCCACATTATAAGTGTTAACGTGATTCAAATTTGAAGCGTGTCTCTTAAATTTCCCAAATAAATAAGTATACATCTCCTGCGTTGTTGCAAAGTCATTAACAAACTTTGTTTCCTTTGGATTAAAATCATCTTGTATTCTTAATAAGCTATCAGACACTAAAGTGTACATAGAATCTAGCTCAATTGGGTCTTTACTATAATGTTTAAGGCTGTTGGTAAACATTGCCGAATCTATTTTATATTTATTAAAAACGTAGTTATAGCGACTATGCGCTTGCATTTTCATGGTATCTGTATTATAAACCTGATTTAAAGCCGCATCGGTCAGTTGCATATCTAACATCACATTTATCATTTTCTCCTTTATAATTATACCCTTTGGCAAATTATTTTGTTGGCAGGCCACATAAAATAGCACAACAGCAATTAGTAGTATTAATTTTTTCATAAAATAAAAAAGCCAATCTTAACATTTCATACATACTTACGTTCGTGTTATACCGTAAGCATTTGTATTTTTGCAAATAATCTATAAAATTAAGCATTAATGAGCATTACAGACAATATAAAAGCAATAAAGAACGAAATTGAAAGCGTAGCGGTTAAATTGGTTGCTGTTTCAAAGACTAAACCCAACGAAGATATTTTAGAAGCTTACCATGCAGGGCAACGTATTTTTGGCGAAAACCAAGTACAAGAAATGGTAGAGAAGCATGAAGCCTTACCAAAAGATATTCAGTGGCATTTAGTTGGGCACTTACAAAGTAACAAAGTTAAATACATTGCTCCGTTTGTAAGCTTAATTCATGGTGTTGATAGTTTAAAGCTATTGATAGAAATTAACAAGCAAGCACTTAAAAATGACCGCGTTATCGACTATTTATTGCAGATATATATTGCCGATGAAGAAACGAAATTTGGTTTAGGTTTTGACGAAGCGATTGAACTTTTAGAGTCGCAAGAGTTTACTGAGCTTAATAACGTAAGGATTGTAGGTTTAATGGGAATTGCCACCAACACCGAAAACCCTAAACAAATAACAGAAGAATTT
The DNA here is from genome assembly GCA_037968815.1 of Pelobium sp. Taxonomy (GTDB): domain Bacteria; phylum Bacteroidota; class Bacteroidia; order Sphingobacteriales; family Sphingobacteriaceae; genus Pseudopedobacter. The sequence continues at coordinate 144,824 of JBBKWF010000019.1, forward strand.
TACGAGTTACAGACTTTGTTTAAAGGGGTTAAAGTAAGCTATTTCAGAAACGAAGATAGTTTTAAAGAACTTTCTATGGGGATGTCTGCCGACTATAAAATTGCTATTGAGCAAGGTTCAACATTAGTACGCATTGGAAGTGATATTTTTGGAGAGCGAATAATTAAACACTATAAAAACGAAGAGAAATAGATGGACATAAATATCAGGTTTGCCACAGAAAACGATTGTGAAAGAATGCTGGAGCTTATTCATGAATTGGCACTTTATGAAAATATGCCAGAAGAAGTTACGGTAACTTTGGATGAGTTTAAGGAAGCTGGCTTTGGAGAAGAAGTAGCTTGGAAAGCTTTTGTAGCCGTTTGCAATGGTAATATAGAAGGCTTTGCTTTATATCATATCAGGTACTCTACCTGGAAAGGCCCACGCTTATACTTAGAAGATTTTATTGTTACCGAAAAAATGCGTGGACAAGGAATTGGAAAAATATTATTTGAACGAGTTATTGAAGAAACTAAAGCCCGCAATTACAAAGGCATGGTGTGGCAGGTTTTAGATTGGAACCAGCCTGCAATTAATTTTTACAATAAATATAATGCAGAGTTTGAAGGTGGCTGGTTAAATGCTTCTTTATCCTACGAGCAAACTAAAGGGTAATATGAAAAACATTATCATTGCTCTTTCTTGTTTAACATTGCTTTCCTGTCAAAATAAAGCTAACAACAACACGGATACTACTGTTGATGAAAGTGATACTTCTGAATTGATTGAAACAATTCTTAATCACACAATTAGGCCAACAGCTACAGAGAAAACCTTATTTAAGGATAGCTTACCTTACCAAACTATCCGATTTTATAAAACGACAACAAAAAGCACAGACCCAAAAGATAGTGCTAAGTATGCTTACGTAAAATCAAATTATCCGCAGTTTGCAAATGATTATGTTTTTTTAAACAATAAAGTTTTAAGTATCGCTACCGCCGAACCTTGGACAGGGAACAAAACTTATAGCATGGAGAAAGCTTCTAATTTATTTTTTAAAGAATATTTAGAGTTTAAAAAAGAATATCCGGAGAGTCCGGCCACTTATACTTGGGACGAAGATTTGAAAGTAAGCTTTCAAGATGTTAACTTATTGGTACTTACAGACGAGTCTTATGTTTATACTGGTGGTGCTCACGGATTAGAAAGTATTGTTTATTTTAATTTAGATTTAGAAAATCAAAAAGAATTGATTTTAAGCGACTTACTAGTTAGTAATTATAGTAACAAACTTACTGATGTTGCGGAGTCGATTTTTAGAAAAGATGAAGATTTAAACCCAACAGAACCGTTAGTGAAATACTTTTTTGAAAACGACATATTTAAACTCACTGAAAATTTCGCTATTACCGATGAAGGTCTTTTGTTTACGTATAACCCTTACGAAATTAGAGCCTATGCAGAAGGAACCACTGATATACTGATTCCTTATGCTAAAATAAAAGACCTAATAAATCCAAATAGCTTCATCTCAAAATATATAAAAGACTAATGCAGGTATTCAAATTTGGAGGCGCATCAATAAAGGATAGTGCCGGTATTAAAAATCTGACTGAAATTATAAAGTTAAACCAAGCCCAGCCACTGTTAATTGTGGTTTCGGCAATAGGAGAAACCACCGATGCTTTAGAAAAACTAGCGGATAGCTATTTTAATCAAAGGGATGACCTTCAAGGTATCTTTGAGAAAGTAAAGGCTTACCATTTTGAAGTTTTACACCAGCTTTTTGAAGATCAACATCCTGTCTTTGATGAGGTCAGCAATACTTTTGTGGAGATTGATTGGGTTATTGAAGATGAACCCGTTGATGAATACAACTTTATTTATGATCAAATTGTATCTATTGGCGAGTTAGTTTCCAGTAGAATTGTTGGTCATTATTTAAACAGCATGGGTATTAAAACAAAATGGATTGATGCCCGATCTTACATTCAAACAGATAATGTTTATCGTGAAGCAAAAATTAACTGGGAAAAGACAACACAGCTGATCCAAAAAGATATTCCCCAGTTATTAGAAAACAGCTTTATCATTACACAAGGCTTTATTGGTAATACTTCCGAAAACTACACCACCACATTGGGTAGAGAGGGTTCTGATTTTAGTGCTGCTATTTTTGCATCTTGCTTAAATGCAGAAAATCTTACCGTTTGGAAAGATGTGCCGGGTATTTTAAATGCAGATCCTAAACTGTTTGATGATTGCGTGAAATTTGATGAGCTTTCCTACACAGAAGCTATCGAAATGACATATTATGGTACAAACGTTATCCATCCAAAAACCATTAAGCCTTTACAAAATCAACAAGTTCCATTATTTGTAAAGTCATTTATAGAGCCATTAGACAGCGGTACGGTAATCAGAGAGGCAAATATCATCATCTCCACTCCTATTATCATCGTTAAGAAAAAGCAGGTGATTCTTACACTGCATACTAGGGACTTAGCTTTTATTACCGAAACCCAAATAAGTGATATTTTTAAAGCTTTTGCTGATACAAGCATAAAAGTAAACACGCTACAAATATCTGCTTTATCTTTTTCTGCTAGTTTTGATGAAGATGAACGCAAATTCGCTAAATTCAAGACAATTGTAAACCCGGAGTTAGAGTTACGATATGAATCTGGCTTGAAGCTATTGACTATCCGTCACCCTAATGAAGAAGTTCTTAAAAAATACATCTTAGGAGAAATTTATTTAGAAGAGCGTAATAGAGATACTGCTCATTTTGTAATTAAAGAATGATTGAGCTATTTAGAAAATTAACCAGCAAAGAAGTTCAGGATTTCATTAATAAAAACCTGAAGACAGATTTATCTAAACTGATATTGAAAGGTTCTCCTTTTGAAGATTTGGATATTAAAATTCTTGCGAAGCAAATTGAAGGTAAAAATAAAACAGTAAAAAAACTACCTACCTGGTACAAAACTAATGGCATTATTTATCCTCCTAAATTAAATTTAGAGCAATCGTCATCAGAGGTTACTGCAAATTACAAAGCTTCTTTAATCAGCAATGGTTCATTGCTTGACTTAACAGGTGGCTTTGGCAGTGATGCTTATTACTTTGCGCAAAAAGCCAATTCTGTCACTCACTGTGAAATAGATGCAGAGCTTTCCGAAATTGTAAAACACAATTTTGAGATTCTTGACATTACTAACGTAACTACGGTAACAGGAGATAGCGTTCAGTTGTTAAAAGGACAAGAAATATACGATACCATTTATATTGACCCTTCTCGCAGAGCTAACTCTGGTCGGGTTTTTCTTTTAAAGGATTGCGAACCTGATGTTGTAGCGAATCAAGAAAAGTATCTCAAAAAAGCAAAAAGAGTAATTATTAAAACTGCTCCAATGCTCGACATTCAATCTGCTTTAAAAGACTTGAAACATGTGGTAGAGGTGCATGTAGTAAGTTTAAAAAACGAATGTAAGGAGTTACTGTTTATATTGGAACCGAACAGCACTAAAGAGCCGAAAATTCACTGTGTGCTCTTAAACTCACATGACACCAAGGTAATTCGCTTTAAGCTTGAAGAGGAAAGAAATGCCGAAAGCAAAGCTGGGAAACTATTAAACTATGTTTATGAGCCAGATGCTTCTTTATTAAAGGCCGGGATGTTTAAATTATTAACAGAAAGATACCCTGTCACTAAAATTCATCAGCACAGCCACCTTTATACTTCTAATGAGCTAATAGATTTCCCTGGAAAGAGGTTTAAAGTCATCAAAACTATTTTGTTTAATGACTTTTCAAAGGCACAAGTTCCAAAACAAATTAACTTAGTTTGTAGAAATTTCAACTTTAAGCCGGATGAGCTTAAAAAGAAATTTAAGCTAAAAGATGGTGGAACCGATTTCTTGTTTTTTAGTACCAACTATAAAGACCAGAAAATAGTAATCCATGCGCAAAAAGTATAAACAAACGCTTAAATAATGATGTACAACTTAAAATCCAGCATTGGACAATTCAGACTGATTTGCTTTTTAGAAGGTATTACCCTTTTAATTTTGGTATTTATAGCTATGCCCTTAAAGTACCAATTTGACAACCCCATCGTTACCAAAATCTTTGGTCCTATCCACGGAGCTTTATTTCTTGGATACGTAGCTTACACTATTCTTTTTGCCTATAAATTTAAGTGGAGTTTTCAAAAAATATTTTGGGTAAGTATTGCTAGCTTTTTCCCTTTTGCTACTTTTTATGTAGATAAAAAAGTATTAGCTAAAATTCCAGCTTAATTACCACACCGTCATGCTGACGATAGGAAGCATCTCACAAGTAAATCATTATTGCAACACCAATACATCTTTTATAATGAGATGTTTCACTAGTGTTCAACATGACGAGATGAATAAAACAAAAAAAGCTGGTTTAATTTCTTAAACCAGCTTCCACCCCGTTGAAATTTTGATTATATCTTCTTTACATTCACTGCTTGTGGACCTTTTTGTCCTTCAGCAACTTCAAACTCTACATTATCATTGTCTTTGATAGCATTTACACCACCTTCAACGTCTTTAAAATGTACAAAGATGTCTTTACCCTCGTAAATAATAAAACCAAAACCTTTTTGGGCATTAAACCATTTAACTGTACCAGTTTCCATAAAATATTGATATTTAGATTTATAATTTAATACCAAATATAAAATATTTTTTAAACTAACCGCTCTCTAAACTATTTGTTTGGTTGAGGAGTCATTCTTAAATAAGGTTTAATCTCTGTAAACCCTTTTGGAAACTTAGCTGGAATGTCTTCCGTTTTGATTGCAGGAACTACAACAACATCATCTCCGTCTTTCCAATCTGCTGGAGTTGCAACGCTGTGATAAGCGGTTAACTGCAAGGAATCAATCACACGAATGATCTCATCAAAGTTTCTTCCTGTTGATGCAGGGTAAGAAATAATAAGCTTTACAGTTTTATCCGGTGCAATAATAAATAGAGACCTTACTGTTAAAGTAGCTGAAGCATTTGGATGCATCATCCCGTAAGCTTCAGAAATTTCTTTGTTTTCATCAGCAATAATTGGGAAATTAACCTCTACATTTTGTGTTTCGTTAATATCTTTAATCCAACCTTGGTGAGACTCAACAGAATCAACACTCAGTGCCATTACTTTAACATTTCTTTTATCAAACTCTGGCTTTAAAGCCGCTGTTCTACCTAATTCGGTAGTACAAACTGGAGTGTAATCTGCCGGATGCGAAAATAACACTCCCCAGTTGTCTCCTAAATATTCATAAAAATCAAGTTCACCAGATGAAGTTTTCACTTTAAAATTTGGTGCAATATCTCCTAATCTTAACATAACTATTTGTTTTAAATTTTACTCTACCAATTTAGTAGTCTTTTGTTTATTTACCAAATAAAAGCATTGATAAATATAAAATTATGACATAAAAAAAGCAGCTTTAATCATTCCGTCATGACAACGACAGGAGACATCTCACTCGTAAATCTATTATCAGTTTGACGACGTCGCTTAAACAATACAAGTGAGACCTCTCGTACCTCGAGGTGACGAACGGATAAATAATTGGGAAAGGTTCATTCCGTCATGACGACGGCAGGAGATATTTTACTTTTAAATCTCAGTTCACAAATATCACTTAAACACCCACGAGTGAGATGTCTCGTATCCTCGACATGAACTGTGTTAAAAAGCAAATATCAATTGATATTTATGCAGAATAATATTCTATTGATCTAGCATGTTGCCAAATCTTCATTATAGCTCATGTT
>JBBKWF010000020.1:0-245869 GCA_037968815.1 Pelobium sp.
CAAACTACGGTTAATGCAAACATCACCATTAACCCGACAACAGGACAAGTTACCGTTGCTCCAAATACGGAAGCAGGAGTTTATAATATTGATTATAAAATCACAGATAAAATCAATCCTTTAAATGTTGCGACTGCAAAAGTAGTGGTTACAGTAACTGCTCCGGTAATTACTGCAACAGATGATGCCGGTACGGTAAACGGTTTCATCGGCGGAACAGCAGTCAATAATATTTTGGCTAACGATGCTTTCAATGGTGTAACTGCTTTGGCAGCAAACGTTACTATTTCGCAAACTACGGTTAATGCAAACATCACCATTAACCCGGCAACAGGTCAAGTTATTGTTGCCCCAAATACTCCCGAAGGTGTTTATAATATTGATTATAAAATCACGGATAAAATCAATCCAACAAATATTGCAACTGCAAGAGTGGTGGTTATGGTTACACCAGAATCTATATTGGCGGTTGATGATGAAAAAGCAGTGGAAGGTTCTGTAGATATTGTTGCAATAACAAACATTGTAGCGAATGATTTTTTAAATGATGCACCAACCGATTTAACAAAAGTAAGCATCACAAATATTGTAAATGCAAATCCAAACATATTGGTAGATGTTGTTACAGGTAGCGTTACGGTTAAAAAAGAAGCCCTCGCTGGGACTTATATTTTAAATTATACTCTTCAAGATAAAATTAATACAGCTTTAACTTCAACCGCGAAAATCACTATTACTATAAACCCAAAACCTATTTTGGGAATTGCAAAGTCGGTGGCTACTCCTCAAAAAGCAGTCGATGGGTCTTATACGATCAGCTATAGCTTAGCAGTTAAAAATTACGGAAATACCGACCTTAATTCGGTGAGCGTTATGGATGATTTAGTGAAAACTTTCCCTGTTCCAGTTAACTTTACGGTTGTTGGCAATGTGGAAGCTACAGGTACTTTGCTTGCTAATTCATTATTTAACGGGAATACGGTAACCGATTTATTATCTAGCGGAAGTATTTTACAACCTAATCAAACAGAGCGTATCAGTTTTACCATCAATGTGAAGCTCAATAACACTACTCAAAATGTTTTCAATAATACAGCTTTGGGTACGGCAAATAGTTTAGGCGGAATAGTAGATGATAGTTCAACTGATGGTACTAATCCCGACCCGGATAATAACAGCAACCCCGAGGAAGCAATAAGTACTTCACTTACTTTAGATAAATCGCCAATTCGTATTCCGCAGGGTTTTTCTCCAAATAATGATGGTGTTCATGATAAGTTTATAATTGAAAATACAGCCGGAGATATCATCAGTTTAGAAGTTTATAATCGTTGGGGAAACATCGTTTATAAAAATATTGATTATAAAAATGATTGGACAGGCCAATCAAATGAAGGAATAACTATTGGTCAGGATTTGCCAGATGGTACTTACTATTACATTGTTAAAGTGAACGGGAAAGATAAGTATGTTAAATATTTTACTATTAAGAGATAAAAAGATGCCAGCAACGCTAAAAAAAATAAGTTTAATGTTGGTGATGTCACTCTCTTCATTAACGTATGCTTTTGCACAGCAAGACGCAATGTACACGCAATATATGTTTAACTCTTTGGCTATAAACCCGGCGTATGCAGGTAGCAGAGGTGTGGCGACAGCTACAGCATTGTACCGTAACCAATGGGTTGGGATAGAGGGTGCGCCAGAAACGCAAACTATTTCATTTGATACACCTTTAGCAAGCGATAAAGTAGGTTTAGGGATTCAGGCTTTTAACGATGCTGTAGGGGTCACCAAAACAACCGGTGTTTTTGCAACTTACGCTTATCGTATTTTAATGGATAACTCTACTTTGGCTTTCGGTATACAAGGTGGTGCAAGTCGTTTTTCAGCAAATTACCAAGGCGTTGATTTAGGTTCTGATACAACTCCAGACATGGCTTACGCAGATAACGTGACTAAGTTTTTGCCTAATTTTGGAGCAGGAATCTACTTTAATACCAATAAGTTTTATGCAGGATTATCCTTGCCTCATTTTTTAAATAATTCTTTAAACAAAGATGCTGGATTTGTGAGCGAGGGCTTAGTTGCAAGACAATATTTACACCTTTTCTTTTCTACTGGTTATGTTTTTGATTTAAGTGAGGATTTGAAATTGAAGCCTAATTTTTTGTTAAAAGGAGTGAGGGGAGCGCCTTTGCAAGCAGATATCAATATGAATTTGTACATGTTTGATGCTGTTTCTTTTGGTTTATCTTACAGAACTGAAGCTGATATTTCTGCTTTAATGGAAGTTCAACTCAATAAAAAAATAAGATTAGGTTACGCTTATGACGCAAGCATCACACCTCTAGCCAAACATAACTCAGGAAGTCATGAAATTATGTTGAGGGTACAGTTTGGAGAAAAAGGATCAAGGGCAATTCTTAACCCTAGATATTTCTAGTTGAAAAATAAAAAACTCTTCTCCATATTTCAGAAGAAGAGTTTGTAAAACTGTTTTATTTGATCAAGTTTATTGCTTGTCGAAATTTGGCAACTTAGGGTCGCTTGGGTAATCTATAAATTTAGGAATCCTTACTGTAAATACGCATGGTGGGCATTTCTTTCCTCCGCAAATTGGTGTAAGTATTACTTTGTAATCACCGAAGTTATTAAAGTTGAAATTGAAATTTTTTCCAGTTCCATTGGTAATTACTCCTTGAGGGTCAATCACCTGCCATTCGTAAGTTACCGGACAATCTTCAGTATTACAGATATAGTCTGGAATCGCAATTGAATACATGGTCTTGCGTTTCAACTCAATCAATTCTCCACAGACTACACCTAAACCAAGAGTTGGGTTGCCTATGTTTTTAAGTTGACTGATCATCGCTTCGTCATGAGGGCCACCTACCGCAATTAACTTCTGTTTGATGCTAACAAAATTAGAAGACCACTTTCCACAATCGCAATCTGCATGAATCTCGCAACAGCTAATTTTAAACGTATTGCTTCTTGCAGTACAAAGACCTTCACTATCTTCAATTATAAAAGACCATTCTCTTTCCGGGTTACACGGAATGCTATCTGGAATGGTGTAAGTAAATGAACCAGTATTAGAGATGTTGTTCGCTAAAACTTGATAAATATTACCACTGGTATTATCCATCAAAGAAATATTAACATTTCCAGATGGCACTGTACCTGACCAAAACACATTAATATCATCACCTACACAATACTCTTTATTGCTGTTTATTTGTTTGACTTCAATATTGCAAGGTTCTGGCTCCTGATCTTGTCCCGATGTAAAGCAGATTGTTTTTTCACAAACATTACAATTTGCGTCTTTCACTTTTACCTTCAGACAGAAAGAGTAGATGACATCACAACAAGCAATATTTAATGCTAATGGATCCAATATATCTAGCGGAATGCTCGTGTTGGTTAGCATAGACGGAGAACCAGGCAACCAAGTTAAACTATTGCTGTTATTGTCGCCACTATTCAAAATCAAGCCAGATAAGTTAGTTAAGGAAGTTGATAAAGTTCCGAAAGTACCTAAGTCTGCTGGCTTACAGTCAGCTTGTGAATACTCTATATGGTAATCCATCATAGAAATTTCCACTTCTTGGATTGGCACACTACCACCGTTTATATTTACATAATACTGGCCGTTCTGTAGCGTAAGAGTAGCGCTAAAGTCTTCAATATCGCAACATTCAGTTCCTTTAACACAAGCTGCAGGAGCTTCAGCACTACCATAGTTTGCACTTAACGTTACTCCAGAAGTGGTCATTACGCCAGTTGCTGAAACTTTTTCATTACAGCAATTTCCACTACCGTTTTTGACTACCAAAATATTGATGGTAAAAGTATCGCCCGGTTGTAATTCTGTTAAAGGGTCAACATTGATTTGTACGTTGGCAGTATTGGTAGATGAAATAACCGTTCCTGCATTGTTTTTAATAGTAACCTGTCCGTTAAAAGTTACGCACTCAGGAAGTGCATCTGTAATAACTAACTGATTTAATGGTACACTGCCATTGTTGGTTACTTCAATAATATAATTGAATGATTGGCCATTTTCTACAATGTCTTTATCTGCTCTTTTATGGATTGCTAAAACACCTACTTGATCTATGCTGTAATTTACTGCGCTAGATAAGGTATAAGCGCCATTAGGAATCACAGCCCTGTTTACCTTTGTACCATGTAACTGTGGTAAAATCACAGCTTCAAACTCGATAATTAGGAAGTTAGCTTTGTAAAGCTCACAAGTTCCAGGCATGCCATTAATGGTAAAGGTTGGATCTTGCAGGTCACTTGTGTTTGCATTTACTGTAAACGGAAGTGATGGGTATGGCGTTCCGAATGACGGTGAACAACTATTTGCATAGCCACTATTTTCGTCCGTATAGTATTTGTAGTTAATAGATCCAGGGATAATCTGCAAGTTTTGAGCAGGCATACCCATTGCGTCACTCACCACTGTGTTTAAATTACCGGCTCCCGAATTGCCAACCATCACACTGTACTTAATCGTATCTCCAATTTGATAAATTGGCGGAACTAAAGCGTTAGGTGGATCGAGGATACATTTTTTAATGGAAGGAATTGCTTTTGCGGTATCTACAACAAAATAAACAGATGAACTGGTGTTTTGAACTGCGGTATCTATAATAGGACAGGTAACGCCGGGACAACTAATTGTTGGGGTTCCATTTGCTCCATTTCCTCCAGCACCTTGGTAATCTATAAATGCAGTATTCCTAATCGTATCTCCAACGGTTGCACTTGGGTCTATTTGAAAGTTAATATAGAAATAAGCACAATCTCCCGGATTTAATACGCCACTGGTATCTGTAAAAGTATAAGCACCACCTACGTTTGTAGATGTCCATCCACTTGGCATATTTGGGCTACCCAATATATTAATTCCCGGAATATTTAGGGTGTCTCTGATCACTAAGTTTGTCCACGGCACATTCCCATTGTTACAAACACTAATCCTATACCTGCCTTCACAACCTGGTGAGAAATTGGTGGTATAATAGTTTTGGATTGATTTCACAAATGAGATATTGGCATTTGGAGTAGCTAAGCTGTCAGAATCATCCGTTACGCTTCCTACCATTTCTCCACAATCTCCGTTTCCTAAGTCAAAATCAAAATTTGCAGTATTAGTAATTACACTTCCTTCATCAGCACAATTTTGTAAACTAACTGGGTAATAATACATGCCATTGCTCGTAGTGCTTAAGTTTACAGTATGAGTGCTGCCACTAATAACAGGTACAAGTGGGCTTTCTGTGATCGTACCACTCAATTTATAAGTTCCTAAACCAGCACCGTTGGGGTTATTGTGCTTTACTATAACTCTCCATTGCGAAATTCCACAAGTAAGGTTTCCAGTTACAAACTTTTTGCTTATTTCCCAGTAATTTGCAGCTCTTGCAGTTACTGATACAGAGGTAGTATAAGTTTCTACTGCTCCGCCACAATCAATTTTAATAGTTACATCAAAAGTGCCAACCGTACCGTCACAGGTTGTAAATCCAGGAAACTTGTAGAACAAATTAAAATTTTGTCCGTCATTTCCGGCTAAGGGAATGTCGTTTTCGTGAAGATTTGGATTGCCTAATGCTTGAGTGAAACCTATTCCTCCAGAGCTCTGAAATACGAGATTTGAACTTTTAGTTACACTTACAGATTTAGTGCAATTAGCAGGCAAAGTGCCGGGTAAGGTAATATTTAAGGCAATATTATCGCCTGTTAATGCTTCGCTAGGTACACTTATTGTTGCATTACCATAAGCGCCAAGAGCAACTGTTCCGGTACTGCTAGCGGGATTCAGCACAATTTGTGAAAACCCGGAGAGCGTTGTTGTTAATAAAAACAACAACAGATAGTTTTTAAGGTGATATATCTTATTTTTCATGACCGTCAATTTTATTGGTTAGTAAATTCAAAACAGTGGGTAAATACGCAAGACTTGCAGTTCGCTTGGTCGTAATAAACTTTCACTTTTATACAAACCGTGTAGCTAATCGCACAACAACTTGAATCAAGTCCTGCAAGCGGACCAGGCAAGCCAATATTTAAGTTTATTGGAACTGGGCCTGTTAGTGGGCTATCGCTACTGTATTTGATGATTTTTGTGATGTTATCATTAGAGCTAGGACTGCCTGATGCAGATTCATTATATAGCTGTAAACTGCTAGAGCCATTAATGGTAGTACCTGGCATTGTAATCATTCCTGATTGCTCTATTTGGCTTACACCAGCAGTACAAGCTGCAGGTATAGCGCTAAATGCATAAGATTGAACCTGAAACTCCATGGCATAGATAGGGACATTTACATTGATGCTTCCATTGATGTTGTAAAGATTGTCGGATGCACCGTTTGGTGTAATCGTGAAGTCATCAAAGTTTAAAACCATGTCGTCACATTCTTTACAGTAACAATCTGGAAGTTCATCTAAAACTAAACTCACTCCAGGCTGACATAAAATTGGACTTGGGTCTAAGTCATCGCCCTGTAGGCCAAAACCAATAGAAGTTACACTTGGTGAAGCAGTAACTTCAAAGCTATAGTTCACTGTTGTGGTGGTAGCACCTACTTGGGTTAAAAGTGTTGGATTGGGGCTTACTAAAGTATAGCTAAGCGCACTATAAGTTTGATCGTAAACGGTTAAACCCGAGCCTGGGATGGCATAGGTTAAGTCTCCAGAAACGCTGGAGTAGGTAGATTCAAAACTGATTTTGAATTTTCTGTCTTCGCCTTCATAGCCTAAACACTCTATTTTTGCACTGTCAATATTAAAGTCGATTTGGCAGTTGGAAACACTAAAGTAACTTGGTGTAGATGAAGTACCTGTTGAAGTTTCGGTAACCTTCCATTCATATTGTCCACTTGCAATTTGACTTTCTTTAAAGATGGCAGTTGGCTTAATTTTGGTGTCTTTAGTTGTGCCAGAATAGCTTCTTAATTGTCTTCTGTTTGTTCCAAACTGTTTAACTTCAATAATATAATTTGGTTGGGGAATACCTTCGCCGATTAATTTCCAGCTAAATTGTTTGATAGACTTTCCGTCTTCAAAATTGCTGTTGTTTTTTGGGTCTAGTGGAATAAGTTTTCGAGGAGTTTTGTTCTCTTTTTTTGATGGATTGTTGAAAACTACTGAACTAGGCTTATTCGAAGGTTTTTTTATAGGATTGAGGCTGTTCGGTTTTAAGTTGTTTTTTGGTTTTTTATCTGGGCTTTTCCCAAATGAATAACTCAGACCAAAATTAGTAAGTACACTACTGATGTTATCAGATTTTGATTGCTCTTCATAACTTCCCTCTATCACATCTGCGTAGCTATATTCATCAGTAGCTGCGTTTTTAAGCGGAAAAAGTGTCCTTTCTGTGTATGAAGTTTTAGAGAAGGAATAATTGGTAGATACCCAAAGGCCTAATTTGTTGCTAATAGGATAACTTAGTTTTAAACCTGGACTTGCATAAAAACCACTTTCAGATATGGAAGTCTGCGAGTAAATCTCTTTACTTTGGTTTCTTTGTTCATATACAAACTCCTGAACAAAGGATATAGAGTCTCGCTTAATTTGCGTTAAACCTACGTTAACAAGCGGACTAACCATTAATTTTTTTCCCAACGTAAAGTTAAACTGAGGTCCAATTCCAAATTGAGTGATAGTTTGATTAAAATCCGAAGGATTGCTAAACGCTACTGCACTATTGGTAGCTCCGCTTATGGTAAACGGATTTGGAGCTTGTTTAAAATTAGTAGATGGAGATGTTAAATAATCTCCGCTAAGGTTTAAACCAAAAGAAGACGCTGATTTGCTGAACAAAGGCAAATAAGCCCCTAAATTAAAAGCAGCGCTATTATTTAAAAAAGCATCTTGTTTAGCTGTACCAATAGGTGAATTTAGCCCTCCACCAACGTAAATGGTCGGTTTACTCTGTGTAAAACCATCCAGCTGAAGGAGGATAAGCATACAGCTGAACAGTTTCTTGTAAATGTGTCTCATAATCTGTTTTTTAGTAAAATGATTTATTTAATGATAAAGAAGTAAGTAGTATTGTTACCCCCTTTCGTGGGAATAATTTGGAGTCGTTAAAATGGGGGTATCTTATCGATGCAAGCGGTTTGTCTTGTAGTATTTATGCCGCTTATTGCTTTTGATAGATGCTGTTATAAAGGGCCGTAAAAAAAGTCACAAATGCTAAAAGCTATTGGCTTTAATATTAAATTTGCGGTATGTATAAACTAGTAAAACCGATATTTTTTAAGTTCGATCCAGAACAAATTCATTATACAGTTACAGATTTTTTAAAAGTTACACAAAAAGTTTGGGGACTGCCTCGTCTTTTGAAAAACTTTTATGCTTTTAATGATAAAAAGTTAGAGCGTAATGTGTTTGGTTTAAACTTTAAAAACCCAGTAGGTTTGGCTGCCGGCTTCGATAAAAACGGAGAGTTTATAGAGGAGCTATCGAATTTTGGTTTTGGCTTTATTGAAGTAGGTACGGTAACGCCTCTGCCACAGCCAGGTAACGATAAACCAAGGATGTTTCGTTTACCAGCAGATGAAGCTTTAATCAATCGAATGGGTTTCAATAATAAAGGTGTAGAGGTTTTAGCTCGGAAATTACAATCAGTAAAAAGAGATGGGTTGATTATTGGAGGTAACATCGGTAAAAATAAAAATACACCAAATGAAGATGCGGTAAGTGATTATATCAAATGTTTTGATGCATTGTTTGATGTGGTAGATTATTTTGTAGTAAATGTAAGTTCTCCAAATACGCCAGGTTTAAGAGCTTTACAAGAAAAAGAACCACTTAAAAATATTTTAAACACCTTACAACAAAGAAATAAAAAGAACGATATATCTCGTCCGATTTTATTGAAAATAGCTCCCGACTTAACCAACGACCAATTAGATGATATTGTGGAGATTGTGCAAGAAACTAAAATCGCCGGAGTAATTGCTAGCAACACCACCATTTCTAGAGATAATTTGCAATCCCCAGAAAACTTAAAAAGTGAGATGGGTGGTTTAAGCGGAAGGCCATTGACTCAACGTTCTACGGAAGTGATTAGATATTTGTCTCAAAAATCAAATCAATCATTTCCAATTATCGGAGTAGGAGGGATTCACAACGGAAAAGATGCCAAAGAAAAAATGGAAGCTGGAGCTTCTTTAGTTCAGATTTATACTGGTTTTATTTACGAAGGACCGGGTTTGGTAAAACAGATTTTGAAAGAGTTGGTTTAATAAGTTTTGTTTATCCTAACGAGTTTAACTGGCTCGTCGGGATTTACAACAAGCTCATCGGGATTTGCAATCCCGATGTAGTAACCGAGGATTTTCAATCCCACATAAAGTAGAAACATCGAATAATCGTTAAGATAATCAGCTATCTTATATAGATTGCAAATCCCAACCAGCGTGATAATAAAACTGTTTTCATGCCGTCATGTCGACGAAAGGAGACATCTCACTTGAAAGTTAACCAAGTTAAATTATTTCATTCAGAGCTATAAAAAACAAAAAAAGCGTTCTGATTATCTCAGAACGCTTTCATATATCAAATCAATGAATTCTATCTTAAAGTCAAAGTTTGCACTCTATCTGGACCAACAGAAAGATACTTAATAGGCACTTCCAGTTGTTTCTCTAAATAGTCAATATAAGCTTGTAGTTTCGCAGGGATTTCGTTTGGTTCTCTAATTCCAGTTAAATCTTCTTTCCAACCGTCAATTTCTTCCCAAATTGGTTCTGGCTTAATGCTACAAATATCGTATGGCATATAGTCAATTACCTCTCCGTTGTAATTGTAATGAGTACAAGCGTAAATTTTTTCGAAACCGCTTAAAACATCAGCTTTTGTCATTACCAATTGCGTTACACCATTAAGCATAATTGCATATTTTAATGCAGGTAAATCAATCCATCCGCAACGTCTTGGTCTTCCAGTTGTTGCGCCAAATTCATGACCAACTTTTCTTAATTCTTCGCCAACTTCATCTTCTAGTTCAGTAGGGAACGGGCCACCACCAACTCTAGTACAATAAGCTTTAAAAATCCCGACAACATCGCCAATTTTATTTGGAGCAATACCTAAACCAGTACAAGCACCAGCAGTAGTAGTGTTTGATGAAGTTACAAAAGGGTAAGATCCAAAGTCAATGTCTAACATTGTTCCTTGTGCGCCTTCTGCTAAAACAGTTTTTCCTTCTTTTAAATATTGAGCAACTAAATGCTCACTATCTACATGAGGGAATTTTTTTAACAGCTCAATTGCTTCAAAGAAAGCAGCTTCTTTTTCGGTAAAATCTTCTATATCGCCGTAATTACCTAAAATAGAACGGTGCTTTTCTACCAATTTATCGTATTTCGCTTTAAAATCTGGTAGGTAAATATCTCCAACTCTTAATCCGTTTCTACCGGTTTTATCCATATAAGTTGGACCAATACCTTTTAAAGTAGAACCAATTTTACCGTCGCCCATTTTCTTTTCAGAAGAAGCATCTAGCAATTGGTGAGTAGGTAAAATTAAATGTGCTTTACGAGCAATCATTAGGTTTTTCTTCGCTAATAAATCAACTCCAGCATCTTTTAATTTGTCAATTTCTTTTTTAAGAATAATTGGATCAATCACTACACCATTACCTATTAAGTTCATGGTGTTACTTTCAAATATTCCGGATGGGATAGTATTTAAAACAAACTTTTTACCGTCAAACTCTAAAGTGTGTCCGGCGTTTGGCCCACCTTGAAAGCGAGCAATTAAATCATATTTGGGAGCTAAAACATCAACAATTTTGCCTTTTCCTTCGTCGCCCCATTGAAGGCCTAATAAAACATCAACAGCCATTATTTATTTTGGTCAGATATGTGTGTAAGTAAATTAATTTTTGTTTTCTTTTGATTCGCAATAACCTTCTTTTAAACGGGTACAGTTACCGTAAAGGTTAAGCGAGTGATGTTGGATGTCGAATTTTAACAAATCGCCCATCATTGATTGTATTTGCTGAACTCGTGGGTCACAAAACTCTACTACCGTTCCGCAATCTAAACAGATAATATGATCATGCTGTTTAAACCCGTACGATTTTTCAAACTGTGCCATGTTTTTACCAAACTGATGCTTGGTAACTAAATCGCATGACAATAAAAGTTCTAAAGTATTGTAAACTGTTGCCCTACTTACCCTATATTTTTTGTTTTTCATTTGGATATAAAGAGATTCTACATCAAAATGATCTGTTCTAGAGTAAATTTCCTCGAGTATAGCGAAACGTTCAGGAGTTTTTCTGAGGTTTTTATTTTCGAGATAGCTCTCAAAAATCTTTTTTACCATCTCAATGGTTTCTTGTACGCTCATAGTCAATATTAAAAGCCAAAGTTATCAAAATTTATAATATAGCTAAATCATATTTGGCTTTTTAAATCCAAATATGATTAGATGCCTTAATTCGCTAGAATTAATTTTATAATAGCGAGGTTTCTGTATCCGAATCAAAGCGGGTAACATCAGAAATACCTTTTACCTTTTTAATTTTTTCAATCAGGTTTTCTAGGTGTTCAGTGTCATTTACGTAAATCATTATTCTACCATTAAATATTCCTTGGTCGGTTTCCATGGTGATAGAACGCATATTTACCTTAAAGTCATTTGAAATTACTTGGGTCAGGTTATTAATTAAGCCAACCTCATCAATTCCCGTAATCATTAAACCAGTTAAAAACGCTAGTTGTTTCTGACTGGTCCATTTGGCTTTTAAAATCCGATAGCCAAAACTCGACATTAACTTTGTCGCATTAGGGCAGTTGGTGCGGTGAATTTTTATCCCGTCAGAAACGGTTACAAAGCCAAAAACATCATCGCCAGGTATTGGGTTGCAACAATTAGATAGCTTATAATCTATTTTTTGTAAATCTTCGCCAATTAATAGTATATCGCCATCGTTGGTTTTTACCTGTTTTATTATTTGCTGTATATTATCAGAGTCGTTTTCAGTGGTTGTTTTATGATCAACTACTTTTTCTGAAGCCGCAAACTCTTTTAAATCTTTAAGGTCAATTAATCCTTTTGCAACATTATAAAATACATCCTGACTAGTTGGCAACTTAAAAAAGTAGCTCAGCTTTAAAATATTATCAGTGTTGTAAGTTATTTTGAGCGATTTTAACTTTCTTTCTAAAATCTCTTTACCGTCTTCTGCTATTTTTCTTTTTTCTTCTTTTAAGGATGATTTTATTTTTGCTTTGGCCTTTGCCGTAACCACAAAATTTAGCCAATCTTCTTTTGGTGCTTGTTTGCCAGATGTTATTACTTCTACTTGATCACCATTTTGTAGCTTAAAAGAAAGTGGAACTAATTTATGGTTCACCTTTGCGCCAATACATCTTGCGCCAACATCAGAGTGTATTTCAAAAGCAAAATCAAGTGCGGTAGCATCTAAAGGCAACTGTAATAAATCTCCTTTTGGAGTAAAAATGAAAATCTCGTCAGAGAATAAGTTCATTTTAAAGTCGTCTAAGAAATCTAATGCATTTGATTCTGGGTTGGCAAGTAATTCACGCACTTTGCTTACCCATAAATCTAAACCACTATCAGTAGAAGACTCTTTGTATTTCCAATGTGCGGCAAAACCTTTCTCAGCAATTTCGTTCATTCTTTCGGTACGTATTTGCACCTCTACCCACTGACCTTTAGGTCCCATTACCGTGGTGTGTAAAGATTCGTAACCGTTTGCTTTAGGCGATGAAATCCAATCTCTTAACCTGTCCGGGTTTGGACGGTATAAATCGGTAACAATAGAATAAGCTTTCCACGAATCCGATTTTTCATTTTCTGGTGTACTGTCCAAAATAATTCTAATGGCAAAAAGATCGTAAACCTCTTCAAAAGGAATTCCTTTCTTTTTCATCTTAGTCCAAATGGAATGGATAGATTTTGGACGACCAACAATACTCGCTTGTAAATTTAAATCTTTTAAAATATCATCTATTGGGCCAATAAATTCCTGAACAAAAGCTTCTCGCTCTGCTTTCTTTTCATTTAGTTTCTTAGCGATGAATTTATAAGTTTCGGGCTCAACGTACTTCATTGATAAATCTTCCAATTCAGATTTTATCGCGTACAAACCTAAACGGTGCGCTAAGGGAGCATATAAATAAATGGTTTCAGAGCAAATTTTAAGCTGTTTGTCACGAGGCATAAAATCCATTGTACGCATGTTGTGCAATCTGTCGGCAAGCTTTATCAAAATAACCCTTACGTCATCGGCCAACGTAAGCAACATTTTTCTAAAGTTTTCTGCTTGTATAGAGCTATTTGCATCAAATACACCCGCTATTTTGGTTAAGCCATCAATAATTTTGGCTACTTTTTTACCAAATTCACGCTCAATATCTTCTAAAGTAACATCAGTATCCTCTACCACGTCATGCAATAAAGCACAAACAATAGAGGTTGTACCCAATCCAATTTCTTCGGCAGCAATTTGTGCTACAGCAATAGGGTGATAAATGTAAGGCTCTCCAGATTTTCTACGCATATCTTTATGGCTTTCCACAGCCATATCAAATGCCATCCTAATCATTTTTTTATCACCTTTTTGTAACGTAGCCTTACAGGCTCTTAGTAATTTTCTATAACGTTTTAATATTTCTGACTTTTCTGCCTCAATATCTATAATATAGTCTTTCATTCAGATAAGAATCTCTTTGTTTTTATTTTGTTAAAATAACGAATTTAGGGTTACTTATTACCTATTTTCGTAATAAATAAGCAATAAATTTGTAACTTAAAATTATGAAAAGCAAAGTGCTATTTATTTTTTGCTTCTTGTTTTTATCAATTGTTACCGCCAAGGCTCAAGATTTATATGTGAGAGCCGGAACAAACGATACCATACAGGTTTCTGCCATTAATATGGACGGAGAGATGGTGCCTTGGATAGTGCTTAATGAAGTTGTTGTAAAAGATTATCGTCGTTTTTCATCTAAAGAAGCGTATGATAAATACCGAAGACTACGTTATAACGTTATAAAGGTTTTGCCTTATGCAAGGCTTGCTGGGCAAAGATACAGGCAACTAGAGCGAGACTTGGCAACAACTTCTGATAGGAAAAAACAGAAAGAATACGTTAAAGACTGTGATAGAGAGATTAAAGAGTTGTTTAATAAAGAGGTTAAAAACTTAACGATATCACAAGGAGAAATTTTAATAAAACTGATTGACAGGGAAACCGGAAATAGCAGTTTTGATTTAGTGAAAGATTTAAAAGGAAATGTATCTGCTTTTTTGATGCAGTCAGTGGCTAAGATTTTTGGTCATAACCTTAAAAATAAATATGATGTTGACCAGGAAAGAGATATTGAATCCATTATCAGATCTACTGGTTATTACAGTTATCAGTAATTTTTATAATGAGCAAACCTAATATTTATCAGTTTACAGTAGAAAATGCAAAAGGGGAGGCGGTAAGTCTTGAAAAATATAAAGGCAAGGTTTTATTGATTGTAAATACCGCATCAGAGTGTGGTTTTACCCCTCAGTTATCTCTATTAGAAGATCTCAGAAAACATTTTGAAGCAGATGATTTTGAGATTTTGGCTTTCCCGAGCAATGACTTTGGACAACAGGAACCTTTAAATGACGAAGGTATAAGTAAGTTTTGTAGCATTAACTACAATACCAAATTCACCATTTTTAAAAAGATGAATATTAGAGGAGCAAACATTCATCCTCTGTTTAGCTTTTTAGCTGATAAAAAATTAAATGGAAGTATTAATTCGTTGCCAAGATGGAATTTCCACAAGTATTTAATTAATGCCGACGGAGAGTTGGTAGATTTCTTTTATTCTTTTACTAAACCTAATTCGGCAAGAATGAGGAAGAAAATCCAAAAACTATTAATAAAAGCAAAAAGTTAAACGGGCTCCTGTTTAATTTTTAATCCTCTAAAGATATAATATCCACTATGAAATTAGATTTATTGTTTATTGTTGCCCATCCAGATGATGTTGAGTTAGGAGCAGCAGGTACAATTTTAAAACATAAAAAAGAAGGTAAAACCGTTGGCATAATTGATTTAACCCGTGGCGAATTAGGTACTCGTGGCACTGCAGAAACCCGAAAACAAGAGGCTAGCGATGCTTCGCAAATTTTAGGTTTAGATGTTAGAGAAAATTTAGGGATTAGAGATGGTTTTTTTAAGAATGATGAAGAACATCAGTTAAAAGTAATTGCCGCTATCCGTAAATACCAACCAGAAATTATTGTAACCAACGCTTATCATGATAGGCATCCCGATCATGGTAGAGCTTGTGATTTGGTAAACGACTCTTGTTTTTTAGCCGGCTTACAAAAAATTGAAACACAGGATAATGGTGTGGTGCAAAAACCACATCGTCCAAGATTGCTTTTACATTTAATTCAGGATACTTATATAAAGCCAGATATTGTTATTGATATTTCTGATTTTATGGATAAAAAATTGGAAGCTATAAGAGCGTATAAAACACAGTTTTTTGTAGATGGGATAAACATTAACGAACCACAAACTTATATTTCTAACCCTGCTTTTATGGATTTGATTGTAGGTAGAACACGAGAATATGGCCGTTCTATACAGGTTGACCATGCTGAAGGTTTCTTGTCTAAGAAAATTTTAGGGGTTGATAGTTTGTTTGATTTGAGGTAGGTTTTGTTACTCGGTTGCTGTCATTTTAATAGTCCTATTTTATTGAATTTTCAGAACAATATTAATACTGTCATTAACACCTCTTTTTAGAGCATCAAAATATGTAGGTAATAATGTAAATAACTGTTTTGATTCTTTTATTATATCATCACATAGTTCTCTTGAAATAGTTTGGTTAAAACATCTAGTAAAAATATTTCTCACTTCATATTCAAATATGTCTTCCGAATAAACTGGATTAATTGAAATCTGTTTTAGAAATTCGAGAATTAAAGAGTTGCATGCTCTTGGATTGAATGGATAGTAGAGTTCGAGATTACGTAAACAAAACTCATATATATGTGACTTTTCTTGGTGATTTTTTTCAATATAACATTCGTATAAGTCTTCTGTGAAAAAGTTAATACCGATATACTTATTAAGTATTAAATAATTGAAAATATCTTTTCTGTTATTAGAATAAAAAGTCGTTAAAAAGTGGTCTGTAGGTATTTGTTTATTAGACATTTTTAGGAATTTTGTGTACATCATGTCATCACTGATTAACACATGGTTTTCTCTATTACCTAAAAGTGATGTTTCTAAAATAAGATCAATTCCCTTTTCATACTTGCCAGTATTATGTAATTCTCTTGAAAAATTTATTTTCTCCTCTGGAATTATGATTTCGCAATTAGTTATAAACCAGTCTTTAATCTCTGTCAAAAAAGTAATTCGATTTGTATTGAAGTTTTCTGCTTTAAAAAATGGAATAACAGTGTTAGCTCCTATATTTATTGAAATATCGGAATTGTCTATTTGCGTTTTGTAAATTAAATTTTCTATGTGGTTTATGACGGATTGTCCAACAGAAAATCTTTGAGAATAAATCAAATTTAATGATTTGCCCAAACCGAGTAGTAATAATCCAGAAGTGAAATCTAAAACGAATATTGCTTGTTCGCTATTTAGTTCCTTAATATTCGGTTTTTGAGGATTAATTAAGAATCCTTTTGATTCCTTAGATGTTAAAGAATAATAAGCGGAAATGTAGTCGTTTCCGAAATTAGTAGCAGTAACTTCCGAAAAAGTGATGGTATTATTGTGATAATTGTTAAGGTGTTTTATTCTTTCGATTTTTTCATGTTCATTCTTCAGACCAAAATTCTCAATTAGCGCATTTTCAAAAGCTTTGATATCATCTGAATCAAAACTAATCACTTCAATAGGGTAATCTGAAATAGGATTATTAAAGTCTTCCTGTATCTCAAATAGAAGATCAAAGTATTTATTTACAATTCTTTCGATTTTAATATCTACAAGTTTTCCTGTGAATTTCTTTATAATGGTAAATGATTCACCTTTTGCTTTATGAAGGAGAGAATGAGTAAGTTCTTCTTCTGCTAATATGTTTTTAGGAATATAGGTCGTTTGTGTTATCCCATTTACCTGATGTCTAACAAAACAGTCTGGTTCGACAATTTCAAACTCTTTTAGAATTTGACTTTTTTGGAGTTCTATAGATAATGTAAAAAACTGCCATCTTGCACTTATGTTTGTTTTGTCTTTTGCATAATTATACAACAGACTTACACCTTCGTCTATCAAGTTATTCTTTATTAATAGATCACTTATGTATATAGCATTTTGAGTGTGTTCGAATGGGTAGTTGATGATTTCGTCGGCGATTTCCTTTAATTTCAGAAGGTCTTTGTTATGAGCAATACTATCTATATAGGATGTGAAAAAGAACTCTACTTTACCTAATGATTTCAACGCAAATTCATTTATCTTTCTGACCTCATCCCAATTATTCAATAGGGTATGAATTTCGATTTCAGTTGCAAGAAAGTGAGCGTTTAGTTCAAAATTCTCTCGCCATAGTTTTAATAATCGTATTAATTTATCTTGGTATTCTGTTTTTATTATATTAATTGAGAATATTGAAATTTTTAAAATACCAGGATGAGGTTTCTCGTGGATTTGAGGTAAAGAAAATTCGATACATTCTCGATAATATTTGTTGTCATAGAACAAAACGGCTATAAAAATGTTGACATACTCATAATTCTGCAATTCGTTCTTAATACATAATATCTCTTCTATTTCAATAAGTCTATTGCCCAAATAAGTTTCAGCTAGAAGTATCAACAACGTTTTGAAATGTATATTGCTATACGTTTTTAAATTTAGGATAGTAATAATTTGTTCCTCATCGAAGATTTTTTTCTTAATTATAAGTTCTAAATAAGCTGATACATTTACTACGTTATATTCGTCTATTTCATCAATTGCGTCAAGATATTTTTCTGCTACTAATTTTGATGTTTCAGCGTCAGTCTGACAATATAATTTTAAAGTCAATAACAATTCATCCTCTTCATACTTTTCTAATAATTCTAATGCATCATCAATTTTTTGTCTTTTTTGCAATGAGTTTGCTATTAAACAAGCATATAAACTTCCTAAATTTTCAATAGATTTAGTTACATCAATTAGATGCACTGGCGTAACTTCGTCGAAATAAAGCTCGCTTTTTAACCAAATGTATACTAACGATAGCTGATTATATGATTTTCCTAATTCTGATTGACTTTTTACAACATTGAGTTTATCCAAAAGATTGTATAGAGATATAGATTCTTTAGTTATTTCAATTGGTCTTATAAAATCTATTCGGATATTATTTATGAATCTAGAAAAACTAAGGTTAGTCAAGAAAATCAAATCTCCGAAATTGTCATAACTTATTTCTTTCGGGATTTCATATTGGATATCACTGAACAAGAATTCTATTTCTTTAATTTTAGAAGCGTCCTTGGATTGATAGAAATTGAATATATTTCTTTTATACCGGAAATTTTCGGTTATGAAAGTAAATGTTTTATTAATAAACCCTACAATGTTTTCGGACTCTATAGTTTTTATAGCCCATAAATATGGATTAAAAATATCTACAGATTCTACTTTTTTAGCTAACTCTTTATACTCTTGGTTTTTTTGTTTGAAATAAATCCAGCATACAATTTCAAGATTCTTTATATCGTCAGGATTAAATAAATAAGATTTAATATAAGACTCCTTAGCTTCCTTATGTTTATCAGTGTGGTCGTAACAAATTGCCTTAACAAACTCTATTCTCGAGTTTAATTTTTTACTGCTTATTTTTAAATTGGATTTAATTTTTTGTTCAAGATTTTCAAGCCTTTTTAATGCTTTAGAGAACTGCAGATTTTTGATTTCTTCGAAGATTTCATCGACCTGAGTTTCGTATTCTTTTTTTAATAGACCTATTTCATCGTGGTTAATTGATTTAAGGTCGTTTTTTAAATCTAATACTGCATCGTGAGTTTCAAATATAACTTCCTTATAATGTGTGTCAACATCTATCTTTTTAAACTCATTATCATTGGTGAGTTTTTCAAGGAATATTTGGTAAAATAGACCAAGTTCTTCTTTGGAAGGCTGTTGAATGAACTCATTTGTTTTTAACTCTTCTTGAACGTTGTTCGTTATCTCTTTAAGTTCCTCCTTCTTAAATAATCTAATTTTAAGAAGTGCATCTAAAAGAATTTGAGAGTTATAGAAAGGGAACCCTTTATTGTTGTTCTGTACTGGGTAGGTCTTTTCGAATTGTCTTACTGTTTGTATAAGAATATCTTCTAATTTCTTTTTATAAGTAACGACTTCATTTTTAAACATTAAATCCCATCCTGTATTGAGACCGTAGTCAAATAAGGATGAAGCAACTTTTCCTAAGATCATAGATGACGTAATGGTAACTGGCTCCATACAGTTTAATTATTTCCTTTCTTCTAAAATTGACATAAGTAATCTCACTACTTCTTTTTGACTTTACTTCTTACGAGGAGGAATTCTTTTCAGCGAATTTGTAATAGAAGTTACTCTATTGTCAAAGTTATTTTTCTGCCAAGACCCAATTCTAGTAATTTATAAAGTGTGGAGAGCTGGATGTCGCTATGGCCATTTTCGATTCTTGAGATAAAACTTTTTTTAGTTCCTGTTTTTTCTGCAAGTTGTTGTTGTGTCATTGAACACAATAGCCTTTCTTCTTTTATTACTTCTCCAATTGCAAAAGCTTTTGCTTTTATCTCAAATTCTGTTCTTTTTTGAGAACCTATTGAACCGTAACGGCTTTCTAAATGTTCTTCAAAAGTGGTAATGCTTTTATTTTCTGTTTTCATTTTTTTTTTTTTTTTTTTCTGTTAAGTTTTTCCTTCCGTACAAGCAGGGTCTCGCTTTAGCTGACCCTGCGCATCATTATTTGCTGGTCTATTGCAACACAAGAAGCCTTTACGCTTTTCCTCTTCTTCATTCTTGCGTTAAATTGGTAGAATATGAGCTACAAGCTCGCACCAGCTGGGGTTATAATGGGAGTTGGAAACTCCTTTCTATTAACTGATACGGAGTGACGGCTATCGTTTGAAATAATCAAAATTCCAATCTAACTTCGAATGATGTTTTATTTCAAATTCTGGAATCTTGTCTATTATTTGTCTTCTGTGCTCAACACCAACAAGAAATAAACCATTTTCACACTTATTGGCATTAACGTATTTATAAATATTACTAATCATCTCATTATTTCGAATGTCAAGTATATTTAACAAATAATTATACCGTTGAGTCAACTCTTCGTTATCAAATCTTTTTATTACTTGTTCCGCTAACATATCCAAACGTTTCGACAAAAGTGTCCAGTCATTGCTATTTAAGTAAGGAAATCCCTTCTCATCTGCAATAAGTTGCCTTTGATGGTATAGATTTCTGTATTCGGAGCTATGGCGTCCAAATATATTAACCATAACATTGTAGTCACTCTTGGTAAAAGTATCGGTTATTTCATCTATTTCTGCATCTACCGGGACATGAGAGATGGGTTGTTTCTCCAAGTATTTTTTGATTGTGTGTGTTTCTAAACAATCTTGAAGTAAACCCCTATAAAGTGCATCATACTTGCTTGGTGGAACTTCCTCGAAAATCACATCAGGCGCTATTTGTTCGATAATTTGAAACAATGCATTTGATGTGCATTGACCATTTTCTTTATGTCTAGTAGCAATTAGTGTTATACTGCAGCGTTGCATTTAGATTTGAATTATTGGTCAAATATAAAAAAAATGCTGCTTACAGACTTACTTTCTGATGGTAGAAAGATTTGATGAGGGATAGCAGTTTAGCGAAAGTACTTATAAGTTGCTATTCCTCAATAGAATGAAACGAAATTAAAGCTTTTACCCCAACCCCTTCAAAAAAGGAATCGCCGCACTCGGTACAAACTGCGCAACATCGCCACCATAACGTAAAATATCCCTCACAATAGTAGAACTGATAGATGAGTAGCCCGGTTTACTTACAATGAAAATAGACTCCACTTCTGGGATTAATGCGTGGTTCATTTGGGCAATGGCTTTTTCGTATTCAAAATCGGAAACGGTTCTAATCCCTCTAATCATATGTGAAGCGCCAATTTCTTTACAGAAATTAACCGTTAAGCCTTCGTAAGCTACAATTTCTAATTTAGGCTCATCTTCAAAAACCGCCTTAATCATGGCTAAGCGTTGCTCTACCGTTAATAAAGATTGTTTAGTGCTATTTGTTCCAATTCCAATATAAATTTTATCAAAAAGAGATAAAGATCTTTTTAAAATATCAACATGTGCTTTGGTAATTGGATCAAAAGAACCAGGAAACAGTGCAATTTTCATAAGCTGTATTTATAATAAAAATAGGGTTTAATTTTTAAAGAAGCTAAAAGCCGAATAACCATATTTTCTTTTTTCGGTGAATTTAGGATGCGCCGATAAATCCTGCATGCTTTGATGCTCAATAATTAATACACCGTTTTCGGTCAATAGATTTTTATCAAAAACAATGCTTGCGATTTCTGGAATGCGACTTAGATCATAAGGAGGGTCGGCAAAAATTAAATCAAATTGATCCGTCTCCTGATTCATAAACTTAAAAACATCGGCTTTTATCGCTTTTATCTGCGTAAGGTTTTGTTCTTTACTAATGTTTTTAAGGTAATTATAGCAACCAAAATTTTTGTCGACCGAAGTAATAGTTAAAGCATCGCGAGAAGCAAACTCTAAACTAATATTGCCTGTCCCGCTAAATAAGTCCAAGACATTAAGTTCCGTAATCTCTAGTTGGTTGCCTAAAATATTGAATAAAGCTTCCTTTGCCATATCTGTTGTAGGCCTAACCGGAAGATTCTTTGGAGGATTAAACCTGATTCCCTTTAAACGTCCGCCTACAATTCGCATAGATGTAAAGCTAATAGAGAAAAAAATCTTGGTAAAGCTGGTTTTTCTAAACCTTGATAAAACAGTGGTAAACTGTCTTGGTCAGTAACTTCTGTATGTGGGAAATACTTAATAAGCTGGTCGTAAAGTTCGCTTTCTGTATCAATAAGTCCGCTTAGTTTAAGTGTTGCGCTTGCAGGCTTAATGTTGTTTTCCTGTGCAGATAAAAGCACAAAATAAATTAGCTCTTCTTCGTTTTGAAACTCGAAAATATTGTAAAACTGAAACTCACGATGGTTGAGGATGATAATTTCAGCCAAACCATCTTTAAGGTTAATAAACAGTTGCGAGGTGCTAATTTGGCTAAAACCAAAGCTTATGCCGTGGTAAAAAGGCGAAACTTGCGGATAAATTTCTGCGTTAGGGAAGTAACTGCTGATTTTATCGAGCTGGAGTTTTGGCAAAGCATAAATAATGGTAATGCCAGAGTCGGCTATCTTCTGTGTACAAATTTCTTCATTTTCAGTTGCGCCAATATATTTAATAAAGTTTTCGGTCGCCGACTCATGAAATAACTCGGTAGGCACAAAAGTAAACTTCTGCGTCGTCAAACTTATTTTGGTTTTAGCAAAGTGTGATTTCAATAAATCATCATGAATGCCATTATAAATGTTCGACGGTTTATGCGAGATGCTTTTAACAGCTTGATTTTGAGGGTCAATTACGGCGTAATTGAAATAATTAGAGCCAATTTCTAAGTATAACTCGTATGTTTTTGCTTTTGTTGCGTCAAAATCTGCAACCCTTAATTGTATCTGATCAGTCATCCTAAACAAAAGTAAAAATTTATCTGTAAGGCGATGCTTTTTTAACGAAATTTGGAATAATGAGCATTGCCCACGATTTAGCCAAAACATTTCCGCATTTACCTAACGCACAACAGCTTTATTTGTTCGAGAAGTTAGATAAATTTCTGCAATTAAAAACCAACGATTCGTGTTTTGTGTTAAAAGGTTATGCCGGAACGGGAAAAACAACCGTGATTAGTGCCCTAATAAAATTACTACCAAGCTATCAGATTAAAACGGTGTTATTAGCGCCAACAGGTAGGGCGGCAAAAGTGTTAAGCTTATACTCCAAAAAAGAAGCAAGCACCATCCATCGCAAAATTTATCGTAAGAAGTCGGCTTTTGCTCCGGAAATGCATTTTAGTTTATCACCAAATCTGCATAAAAACACCTTATTTATAATTGATGAGGCTTCTATGATTTCTGATGATTTAGCAGATTATAGTGGAAGTAGTTTATTAAACGATGTGATTTCTTTTGTGTACAATAACCAAAACAATCGCATTATTTTTATTGGCGATACGGCTCAGTTACCACCAGTGGGTTCGTCAGAAAGTCCGGCATTGGCAAAAGGTTACTTGAGTAAATTTAGCATTGAAGCTTCAGAAGTGGAACTTACAGATGTGGTAAGGCAGGAGAAAGAATCTGGAATTTTATATAACGCCACCACCATTCGTGACTTGATACGAACAGAAGAAGAAGCTTTCCCGACTTTAAAAACTGCAGGTTATAAAGATGTTTACCGCATGATGGGTGATAAAATTGTGGAGGGCTTAAATTATGCTTACGGCAAGTACGAGATGGAGAATTGCTTGGTGATTTGCAGGTCTAACAAAAGTGCAAACATGTACAATCAAAACATCCGTAATCAGGTGCTTTGGCGAGAAGATGAGCTAACTGGTGGCGACTTAGTAATGGTGGTGAAAAATAATTACTATTGGCTAGAGGAAGATAAGGGAGGTTTTATTGCTAACGGAGATATTGGCGAAATTACTCGTGTTAAAAATATACATGAGCAATATGGGTTTCGTTTTGCCGAAGTACAAATTTTGTTTGCAGATATTGATCAGGAACCTTTAACCTGTAAGGTCATGTTAGACACACTTTATGCTGAGTCGCCAAATTTACCTTACGACAAACAGAAAGTGCTTTTTGAAGAGTTGATGAAAGACTATGAGCACTTGGATACCAAGCGAGCCAAAATGGATGCGATAAAGAGCAATCCCTACTTTAACGCCTTACAAATAAAGTTTGCTTATGCAGTTACATGCCACAAAGCGCAAGGCGGGCAATGGGATGCTGTTTTTATAGATCAAGGTTTTTTGACCGAAGAAATGTTGAATATTGATTTATTGCGTTGGCTTTATACGGCTACAACACGGGCAACTAAAGAACTGTTTTATGTAAACTTTAACGAGTTGTTTTTTCCGAGTTAGGGTTTAGGGAGGTCGTCACGTTGAGGAACGAAACGTCTCACATGCAAAGGTTGCCATATATATGTGAGATGTTTCACTATCGTTCAACATGACGAAACGAGTTAAGGGAAATAAATTTCTCAAAAAATCGTAAACAAAAAAATCCTGTTTACCGGCCGATAAACAGGATTCAATTCGATAGAGAAAAATTTATTTAGATAATGAAGCTAAAACTGCATCATTCTTCACTACTTGACTGTGTTTTGGTTCTCTTGAACGACTACCATTTTCAACGTTGGTAGCGTTTTTCAAAAACTGTACTTCCAGGCGAGAAGTGGTTTTATTTCTTCTGTCTTTTCTTTTTAAACGCGTTACTGCCATGACTTTTATTTTAATTAAAATTTTAAACGAGGTCGAGAGCGGATTCGAACCGCTGTAGAAGGTTTTGCAGACCTCTGCCTAGCCACTCGGCCACTCGACCCTTTGTTTTAAGGAATGCAAAAATAGTAAAATTTTAATACAAGTCAACTTATTTGAGTTTATTTCTACTCATTTCTGCACAGCAAACTGCTCCAGCTATTGCTACATTTAATGATTCTGTGTGTTTTCCTCCCGGAATGGTGATAGGATGTGTAATTAATTCCAAAACTTCTTCCGAAATTCCTTTGCCTTCGCTACCTAAAATCAAGAAACCTTTTGTTTGCCATTCGGTATTAAAAATATTTTCTCCTTTAAGTAGAGTGCCGTATTTGGGTAACTCACTTTGCGATAAAATTTCTGATAAGGGTTGGTAGCTTACTTTTACTCTGGTTAAAGAACCCATTGTTGCTTGTACAACTTTAGGGTTGTAAACTTCTACACAATCTTCTGAACAAATAATTTGATTAAAGCCAAACCAGTCTGCAGTGCGAATAATGGTACCTAAATTACCAGGATCCTGCACACCGTCAAGCACTAGCACTATTTCGTTAATATCTGTAGGTTGTATGAGCTTGTTTTTTGGAGTTTCAACAACGGCTAAAATTCCTTGTGGAGTTTGTAAAGCACTTATTTTTTGTAATTCATTTATACTAACTTCATAAACTTTCTGTTTGTTAGATAAATTAGCCATTTTTGCAGAAAAATCTGGCGTATAAAAAATGCTATTTATTTTAAAATCAGAACTTAAAAATTCTGAAATTGCTTTAAAACCCTCAACAATAAAAAGCTGATGCTCTTTTCGGTATTTTTTTTGATGAAGGGATTTAACTAAACTTATTTGAGACTTTGAAATCATATCGATACTATCCTTTTGCAATTATACTCTTTTTTGTTTTTATAGCATTTGGTTGTAGGTCAACTAAGCGTTTAACAAAAGATCAATCGTTGGTTACAAAATTATCAATTAAAGGCATTGATAAAGAATTTGCTGAGCAAGCAGAAGATTTTGTTGCTTTAGATATTAGACCTAATTCGCCGTTTAATCTTTGGGTATATAACACTTTTAGTAAAAAAGGGAAGCTAAAATTAGGCGAAGCACCCCATCTTTTAGATAGTTCTTTGGTTGAGGTTTCCAGAAATCAGATTGAAAAATTTTTAAAAATAAAAGGTTTTTTAAACGCTAAAATAACGGATAGCATCAGCGTGAAAAATAAAAGAGCTTCTGTTTTTTATACTGCTACCCAAGGGACTGAGTTTAAGTTTCGTAATTTAAGTTTTGACATCCAAGACACTACCGTTAAGTCTATTTATCTAGCTAATCGCGAAAAATTCACACATATTGATTCGGGTAAACGTTACGATACGGATAGCATTGCTTATGAACGAGAGCAGATTTATTTGTTGATGAAAAAAAATGGATATTTTGATTTTTTGCGTCAGTATGTAAGGCCAACTGTTGATACTAATTTTAATAGTGGAGTAGCCGATATGACTTTAGCTATTTTAAATCCAATTGATAAAGAAATACATACAAAATTTATTGTTGGAAACACTTATTTACGAATTCAGCCAAGTAGCGGAATTATTAAAAAAGGAATGGACCGTGATACTGCGGTGGTAGATTCGCAATATAGATTTTACGATTACTCTAAGTTTTTTAAGCCTAAAAAGCTGGTAGATTACATCTATATTAAAAAAGGAGAACTTTATAATATTGAAAATGCAGATTTAACCACACGACGTTTCTTTGATTTAAATGCTTTTAGAAGCGTAAGTGTTGATTTTGTAAAGGCAAAAGATAGCTCGAAAAATGAGCTGGTAGGCTTGGTAGATATTATTCCCTTAAAGAAAAAATCTAATCGACTTGATGGCGAGTACACCTTTAACTCAAGTATTACGGGTTTAAACTTAGGTTTAACTTACCAAAACAGAAACACATTTGGTGGGGCAGAAGTGTTTGAAGTTAAATTAAGGGGCGGTTTACAGTTTGATAAAAATATATCTGGTAGTTTATCTGATAGGGTTTTAAGTAAAGATTATCAGATTGGGGCAAGTTTAAGTTATCCAAGGTTAATTACTCCTTTTAATATCCAGTCTTTCGGTAGAAACGGTGTGCCACATACCCGTTTAGCTGTTTCCTATCAAGACTATCAGCTTACAAAAAGCTATCAACGTAAAAGCTTAGGTTTAAATATTACTTATGATTGGGTAGAAACCGAGTATAAACTTCACTCGTTTACACCGGTAAATATACAGTACTCAAATGCGTTGATAAATAGTGATTTAGCAGATTTATTGGTGGCGCAAGGTAACGCGTTTTTCCTTTCTACTTTACGCTCTCAACTGCTTTCAAGCAGTTATTACACTTACACAGTTAACTTACCTAAGCTTACCTCGTATAGTGATTTTACTTTTTTCTCTGGCACAGCCGAGATTGGGGGAAACAGTGTTGCTCTGGCTTCTAACTTGTTTAAGAAAACCAATGCTGATGGTCAAAGTTTGCTTTTTGGAGTGCCTTATTATCAATACCTAAAGCTAGAAACTGATGTTAGATTTTATAAATCTTTAGGAGGGGAGCGTCAGTTTGTTGCTCGTTTTAACCCGGGTATAGGTTATTCATACGGTAATATTAAATCTTTACCTTTTGATAAACGTTTTTTTGCAGGTGGTTCAAGTGGAATAAGAGCTTGGCAAGCCCGAACAGTTGGTCCAGGTAATTACAATAGAGCTTCTTTAGGGTCAGATTCGGCAAGGTTTAATTTGCGGAATTTAGATCAACTGGGAGATATTAAATTTGAAGGAAATTTAGAATACAGATTTAAATTAATAAACGATTTTATTGGCTCTAAGGTAAAAGGCGCAACCTTTATCGACTTTGGTAATGTGTGGCAAATAAGAGATAATGGTTTGCCTGGCGGACAAATAAAACTCAACAAAATATTCGAACAAACAGCAATAGGAGTGGGTGTTGGTTTAAGGTTTGATGTCTCTTTCTTTGTTTTTAGGTTAGATGCAGGCTTTAAGTTTAAAGACCCACAGTTTACCGGGGATGATCAATATGTTGTGAAATACTGGTTTGATAGAGCCGGGAAGAAACAATTAAAAAGCAATTACGCAATTACTAATGCTCCAGATAACTACTCTATATCTCAAATACAGTTTGGTATTGGAATGCCTTTTTAGTTTTTAGTTAGTTTTTAGTTAGTCGGTTGATCATCGACTCTCAACCATCAGCAAAAAAATTACTTCCCTTTATAACTGTACACAGTATAAGAGCAAAAGTATTTTGCAGTGTACTTAGCAATAAAGCAAGCAATTGCAATAGGAATAAAAATAGTATAACCACCAGTTACTAAATTACATCCTAAAAATATTGAAGTTAATGGCGCATCAATGGCAGCACTTAAAACTGCTACAGCACCAATAATTGCAAAGTTTAAAACAATTAGGTCTGCATTAAAAAAGTGGTTGAAAAGCAATGCGCTAACAATTCCCAAAATAGCGCCTGCTACAATACTCGGTGCAAAAACACCTCCATCACCACCAGCACCTAAGGTTAATGCAGCAACCAAAGGCTTTAATAGTACTAGTGCCAATAAAACTAAAGTTAACTGAATGCTAAATATCTGCGAATTTGAATTAAAAAGCAATTCATTAACAGCATGGTAACTGTCTCCGTACAATTGTGGAAATACTAAAATAGCGATACCCACTAATAGGGCTCCAGAATTAACTCTTAAAAAGTTATTAGTGATTTTACCAAAAAAGCTTTTGATGAAAATTACAGTTTTAGTAAAGTAGATAGCTAAAAAACTGCATGCTAAACTTAAAACAATTAAGTAAGGTATGGCTTGCGCATTCCATCCTTCAGCGGTAAAACCTAATATCCGTTCAGGATTTAACCTCATTAAACTTAACCACGATACTAAAACAGCACAGCCAGTGCTTAATAATGTTGTTTTAGTGATGTTTTTACGGGCAATTACTTCTATTGCAAAAAAGAAACCTGCTATAGGGCTGGCAAAAAGTACTGCAATACCTGCCGCCACTGCCGAGCAAATTAGTTCTGTTTTATAAGCTCTAACTAGGCTGATGTTACGTTGTGCCATTGTACCTACGGCGGCTGTTGCCACAACGGTTGAAACCTCAATACCGGTTGAGCCACCAAAAATTACCGTTAAAAATCCGTTTAAGTAATGCGAAGGAACTTTAAATGCAGGCAAAGTGTTTTTTTTGCTGTCTATTGCTAAGTATATTTCTTTAATTCCTTTGTTTGCCTTGCCTCTAAAAACGTATTTCCTTAAAAAATAAATAGCAGTTATACCTATAGATGGTAAAACAATATACAGTAAAGGGATGTTTTTACTTTGGTTAAAAATAAAACTTTCTGCGTGTTCAGTAATACTTTTTAACGAGTCGGCTAGGATAACCGCTATAATAGCAACAACTATTGAAGAAACAACTAATCCAATAATTGGAGCTTTAGATATTGTGTTTTTCATTAAAATTTAAAAATAAACGATTTAATATAAAATCAGCGAATTGATGATAATTAGTGCCTAAAAAATGTGTTTAATCCCATCAAAAACAGATTCAAAAAAAGTAGGTACTGATAAGCCTTTGCTGTAATAAAAGTAAAAGAGGATCATTAGAATAAAAATAATAACACCAATTAAACGCCTAAACATATATCCAATTAAAATTAAGCCCAGCGGGATAACTAATAACAAATACCAGTTTATTTTAATAGGGTTTAAGTCGGCATCTTTTTTATAAACAAAATATAAATTTGACGGGCTTTTTAACTCGTTATTATGCTTAATAAAGATAAATGCAGATTTTTCTATTTGTAGCGGACAAACAGCAACACCGTCATTAAACTTTAGTTCTTGCTTAAAGCCATTAACCGAAAAATTATAAACTCCGTTGATGCTTTCGTCGGGGTTTTCTAAAGAATCAGCAGCAATAATTGCTAATTTTTGACCTTTAAGTAGGTTCTCTTTTACAGTAAAGTAATTTATATTTTGGGCAGACTGTGCAAATGTACCCACCGAAATAAAAAATAATAAAACAGTGATCAGGTTTTTCATAGTTCTAATGCTCTCTTGTTAAAAATGAGATAGCCAATATGGAAAAAAACTCCAAATCTTTTTGCTTTATCATCGTAATAATTAAAATTTAAACTTACAGGGCCAACTGGCGTATGGTAAACCGCAGCTCCAGAATAAATAAAACGACGGTCAGAAAATATATCTCCAAGTGAAGTGGATTGGCTACCGACTTTTAAAATTTCTTTGTAAGGCTGAAAAATATAAGCTTCTAATCTGAAATCGAGATGGCGTGACGCCGTGAAAACATTTTTGACACCAGCAGCCAAGTACTTGTCGGCTCGTAAACTCTCTAAAAACATAGTCTTAGAGTCTTGTAAAGGGTAAAATGCTGGCGTATGGATTAGGTTGCTTTTGTAACTTGCAAAATTAGATCTGTTACTAAAAATACCCTCAAATAAATACCCTAAACTGTAGTTAGGTTTTATTTGATAATATTTCTCGGTGTTAACTTTAAACTTGAACCAATTTCTATAAAAACTACCTTTGCCCATCGTAGGGTTTAAGGGATCTGATTCAAGAATATTGCCCGGTTCATAAGTCTCATATCCGTCATAATAGGTTAATCCGATAAAAAAGCTATTACCTTTTGATGGATACTGCTTTCTGTTGAGTTGACTTTTTTCATAATTTAAACCAGTTATAAATCCATTAAATCCAGTTTCGTCTAAAATATTACCAGTTGTAAAGTTATCTGTCGGACTATATTTATTGCCAGTCGTAAAAAATCCTCCAAAAACGGTCGTCTTTGCACTTTTTCCACTTGCAATTCCAATACTTTGTATAAATCGGCTATCAGACTGTTCTAAAAATGTTGGGTTTATATTCTCAATAAATAACTGACTAGATTGAAAATAATTCCAATGGTTATAGGTGATGTCTGACTCTAAATAAAACGGGTTCTTTTTGGGAATGTCAATACGGAATGTGCCCTGTGCAGACTCGTGAAATCGCCCGGTATAAAAGTTGGTGTTAAGCGTATAAGATAGTTTCCTCAAAAAATTATACTGTAAACCAATAAAAGCGTTACCAACAGGTCTACTGGTAATTGCTCCGCCAAAGTCTAGCTTAAAGTTCTTTTGGGGTTGTACTATTAGTTCAAACTCGTAGGTGTCTTCTGCTGGTAAGTAATTTATTTTAGGGTAAACAGTCTCAAAATTACCATCTCCTAAAAGTTTATAATAAGCCTCTTTAACCTCATTTAGGTTCAAGTTTTTACTCATGCTTTTAAAAACATTCTCTACATATTTTTTTCTTTTTCCGCCCACTCCAGATATAATGATTTTTTTAAAAGTGAGGTATGGGTTGTTAGCTATGAATGCTTTTCTTGCCGTTTTTACATCTTCTATATTAGCCTGTTTTTTTATCTTGGTTTTAACTTTATCTATTTCAGCTATCGTAGCATCGTAACCTTTTTTTATCAACTCTTCAACAGGCGAAAAGTTTGTCGCTGTATAATTAGATAAATCTGGTTGAATATAAATGCCGTTTTCACCAATGGAGGTAGAGTCTGTTTTACTTAGAAACAAATACATTAAAAATTTGTTCATCAACTTATCGTCGATATCTTTAGGGTAGGTGTTAAAATTTTTTGATGAAACATTTGAACCAATAATTATATCAGGTGCAAACTCTTTGTTCATCACATCCACCGGAAAATTATCGTATAAACCACCGTCAAATACATACTTTCCATCAACTTTTATAGGTCGGTACACTAAAGGGACTGTAAATGTTCCTCTCACTGCTTCCACCAAAGACCCGCTCTTCATCGGAATCATTTTTTGCGAAAGCACATCAGAAACTATGCATCTAAACGGTACAAAAAGCTTATCGAAATCATTTTTTGCATTTGCAGAAGCCTGTCCAAGCAGTTCTAATAATGCAAAATTTAAAGGAATATCATTAATTAGGTTTGATCTAAATTTGAAATTAAAGCCGGTGTCAATTTGTAGTTTAGCCGAAATAAATGAAGGATTAGTCTCTTTTTTTTGAAAAAAGTAACTGTAATCGCTATCGTATTTACCACTTACCCAGTCTTGGAAATCGGAACTTAAGGCAATATATTCTATTTCTTTAGGTGAATAACCAGCTGCATACATGGCGCCCACTACGCCACCCATTGATGTCCCCGTGATGTAATCAATAGGGATATTATTTTCTTCAAGTGCTTTTAAAACGCCAATATGAGCTAAACCTTTTGCCCCACCTCCGCTAAGTACAACACCAACTTTTTGTGCAAAAACAATGTTGCTGATGCAGATGGTTAGCAAAAAGAGAGTGATTTTTTTCACGTTATACAGAACTATTAAGTTGCTTCTAATTTACGATTATATTGTTTAAATCGAATTTTGAACAGTGCAAAGCGGGATTTGCTCATATAGGAAAAAAATTAGGTTAAAATTAAAAATTACGTAAAAATGGGTATGTGAAAAAGACAACGAGTGTTTACTTTTGGGTATACTAAAAATCACAAATATGAAAACTTTATTAACAGCCATTTTATTTGTAGCATTTACCACGTTTGCTGCACAAAGTCAAACAAAGTATTTTTATACTACTGTTGCCAGCCCAGATAAAAGCATTAATTATCTGTTTGGTTTCTATCCTTCAACGGCGTCTTACACCGAATCTGCTTCTATAAAGCCTTATACTTCAATGAAGGCAGTGGTTATCAATCAAAAAGGTGCTAATGATTTTAACTCCAATGATGATAAAATTATGATTTTATTGAAATCTGGAAAGTTGATTAGAAATTATACAACAGGCGCTAAAGAGGGTGATTATGCAGTTAAGTATACTACTAAACCAGAAGAAACGCATGTACAGTACTACTGCTTTAACGGCAAGGTTGATGTTGAAGATATTGATAGAGTATGGTATATCTTAAGTGATAGTCAGATTTTTGAATTGATAGCAGCAGAGTCAAAAACAAAAGAATAATTCTCTAAATAACATAC
Source organism: Pelobium sp. (assembly GCA_037968815.1). Taxonomy (GTDB): domain Bacteria; phylum Bacteroidota; class Bacteroidia; order Sphingobacteriales; family Sphingobacteriaceae; genus Pseudopedobacter. Next base: position 32,715 of record JBBKWF010000020.1, read on the forward strand.
AAAAAAGCCCGTTCGTTTTAAAATGAACGGGCTTTGCTATATGATAGGGTTGATAATGTTATTAGTCAGCTCTTCCGCTTTTCTTGTCTTTATCTCTACCAATTAAGTAACCAGCGCCAGCACCTGTAGCACCGCCAATAATTGCGCCTCTACCACTTTTTTTGTCAATTAAAGCACCACCTACTGCCCCAGCAGCACCGCCAATTACAGCACCTTTAGCTGCTGAACTCCAACCTTTTTTCTGTGTTTGAGTGGTAGTTTCTGTGCTATAGTTATTATTTACTACAGTTGTTTTTTTACTTGCTGCAACTGCTTCTTGTTGTCTTTGTTCTTCTAATTCAATTTTTGCAGACTCGGCTCTTTTAAAGCTATCCAACGTTAAGCTATCTTTCATCATTTTAATTGAATCTGCTCTTTCTTCTGAACTTGCTTTATATTGGTTGTTACAAGCACTTAAACTTGCCGCTATTAAAATTATTCCTACTATCTTTTTCATGGTTGTAAATTTTAACTTATTTATCAATGCATTAGAAATAACAATGCCAAATCTGTATCCTTATAAAAAAAGCCGTTGTTTTTTTACTGTGTCGGGTGTTTTGTATTAAATACAGTACAAAAAGAAGCTGATTAGAACCCATAAAATAATCTTTCAATTGTATTGGGCGCTTTAACACGCTTTTCCGCTATATCTTTTTGCCGAAAAAGTCAAAAAGGATGTCACTACAATCGTTAGCGCAAAATTCACTTTTTAAATAATTGCGCTTACAAAAAAATAGAAGATTAAAAAATATTTGATTGCCATGCAAATTCAATCGTTAAAATCCACAATCTCCTTATATTTGCGCCATGAGTATCACGGCACAACAAATTCGTCAGCAGTTTTTAGATTTTTTTGAGAGTAAAGGTCACCAGGTTGTTGCTTCAGCACCAATAGTAGTTAAAAATGACCCTACTTTAATGTTCACCAATGCAGGGATGAACCAGTTTAAGGATTTGTTTTTGGGCGAAGCGGCCATCAAATACTCACGAATTACAGATACACAGCGTTGTTTACGTGTTTCTGGTAAGCATAACGACTTGGAAGAAGTGGGGATTGATACTTACCACCATACCATGTTTGAGATGCTGGGTAACTGGAGCTTTGGCGATTACTTTAAAAAAGAAGCAATTGCTTGGAGCTGGGAACTGTTAACTGAAGTTTACGGATTGCCAAAAGACAGATTATACGTAAGTATTTTTGAAGGCGATGAAAGCGAAGGTTTACCTAAAGACCAGGAAGCTTATGATTTTTGGAAAGAACTGGTAGATGAAGACAAGATAATTTTAGGGAATAAAAAAGATAATTTCTGGGAAATGGGTGAAACTGGTCCATGCGGACCATGTTCAGAAATTCATTTTGATAGCCGTAGCGATGAAGACCGAGCAAAGGTTGACGGAGCCACTTTGGTAAATGCCGATGACCCTTTGGTAATTGAAATCTGGAATAACGTTTTTATGCAGTTTAATCGCTTAAAAGACGGGAGCCTTAAAACCTTGCCTGCACAACACGTAGATACAGGAATGGGTTTTGAGCGTTTAGTCCGCGTAATACAGGATAAAAAATCTAATTACGATACAGATGTTTTTCAACCGATGATTCAGTTTATCGCAGAAAAATCTGGCATTAAATACGGTGCAGAAGAGAAAACAGACATTGCCATGCGGGTAATGGCAGATCATATAAGAGCGATTTCTTTTGCAATTGCAGACGGTCAATTGCCTTCTAATAATAAAGCCGGTTATGTGATCCGTAGGATTTTAAGAAGGGCGGTGCGTTATTCTTACCAATATTTAGGTTTAAAGGAACCGTTTTTGAATCAGTTGGTCCCTTTATTAGCAGATCAATTTAAAGGTGTATTCGATGAACTATACTCGCAAAAAGATTTCGTACAGAAAGTGGTTTTGGAAGAGGAGAATGGTTTTTTGAGGACTTTGGAAAACGGAATCAACCGTTTTGAAAAAATGGACGAGATTAGTGGGGAGAAAGCTTTTGAGTTGTACGACACTTTTGGTTTCCCAATAGATTTGACTGAGCTAATGGCCCGTGAAAAGGGTCTTTCTGTAGATATGAAAGGTTTTGAAACCGAGCTTGAAAAACAGAAAGCCCGTTCAAGAGCAGCAACAGCTGTAGATACACAAGACTGGGTAATCATTAGTGAAGGTGACGAAACGGAATTTGTAGGTTATGATGATTTAGAAGTTCATGCTCAAATTTTAAAATACCGCAAGGTTACTGCAAAAGGAAAAGAGCAATTTCAATTGGTATTAGATCGTACGCCTTTCTACGCAGAAAGTGGCGGACAAGTCGGTGATACAGGTTTGTTGATAGGAGAGGGTGAAGAAGTGGTTATTACCGATACCAAAAAAGAGAACGGTTTATTCATTCACTTTGTGGATGAACTGCCTAATCAATTAGATTCAACTTTCTTAGCTCGTGTAGATTCTCAAAAAAGAATCCTCACAGAAAACAACCACTCGGCAACACACCTTTTACATGCTGCTTTAAAAATGGTTTTGGGTGATCATGTCAACCAAAAAGGTTCATTAGTAAATGAAAACGTTTTACGTTTCGATTTCTCGCATTTTTCTAAAGTAACAGATGAAGAAATCAGAAAGATTGAAAGCATCGTAAACGAAAAAATCAGAGCAAACATCGCCCTGAGAGAAGAAAGAAACGTGGCTTATCAGCAAGCTTTGGATAGTGGAGTAACCGCTTTATTCGGAGAAAAATATGGTGATTTTGTGCGGGTGATTACCTTTGGAGAAGGATACTCTAAAGAACTTTGCGGAGGAACCCATGTTCCTGCAACCGGACAAATCGGTTATTTCAAAATTACTGCTGAAAGTGCAGTAGCGGCTGGAGTTCGTAGAATTGAAGCCATCACAGCAACCAAAGCAGAAGCCTTTATTCATGAGCAAGACGAGCTATTAAAAGCTTTAAGAGCGCTGTTGAAAAACCCTCAGGATTTAGCCAAATCAGTAGAGGCATTGGTAGAAGAAAACAACAAGCTTAAAAAAGAAGTGGAAAAAGCAGTTTTAGCCAAAGCTTCTGGTTTAAAAGACGAATTAAAAGCAAAAGTTGAAAATATAAACGGAATCAATTTTATCGCTCAAAAAGTAGCACTTCCAAACGCCGAGGCCATCAAGAACCTAGCTTACCAGCTAAAAGATGTGGTCGAAAACATGTACTTGGTCTTAGCTGCAGAAATTGACGGTAAACCTTTGTTAACGGTAATGATTTCCGAAAACTTAATTAAAGAAAAAGGAATGAACGCTGGAAACATTGTTAGAGATTTAGCAAAAGAAATTCAAGGTGGCGGTGGCGGTCAGCCATTTTTCGCTACTGCTGGCGGGAAGAATGTTGCAGGATTAGAGAATGCTTTAGCTAAGGCTAAGGATTTTGTAAAGTAGGATTGTGTCCAAAAGGATTTCTGAAATAATGATTTCTTTGTAAGAAATCAACTATCTACATTTAAAAAAGCCTTGAGGATTCAATCCCCAAGGCTTTAAATTTATAAAAGAACTGTTTTATTAAACATCAAAACGATCTAAGTTCATTACTTTGTGCCAAGCGGCTACAAAGTCTTTAGCGAACTTCTCTTTGGCATCATTACCAGCATAAACTTCTGCAATTGCTCTTAATTCGGCGTTAGAACCAAATACTAGGTCGGCCCGTGAGACTGTCCATTTTGTTTCGCCAGTTTTGCGGTCTGTGCCTTCGTAAACCTCTCTATCTTGGTCTTTTGCTTTCCACGCAGTGCCCATATCCAGTAAATTCACAAAGAAATCATTTGATAACTGACCAGGACTGTTTGTTAATACACCCAAGTTAGAACCATCATAATTGGCGCCTAAAGAACGTAAGCCGGCTACCAATACCGCCATTTCCGGAGCAGAAAGAGTTAATAGCTGCGCTTTGTCAATCAACAATTCTTCTGTAGAAGATCCCGAACGTTTTTGTTTGTAGTTACGGAAACCATCTGCAATAGGCTCTAAATAAGTAAAAGACTCCACATCGGTTTCTTCTTGTAAAGCGTCTGTACGGCCAGCAGTAAACGGAACACTAAGCGCTAAACCGCTATCTTTAATAGATTTTTCAATTGCTGCAACACCGCCAAGTACAATTAAATCGGCAATAGAAATCTGTTTACCTCCAGACTGGCTGTCGTTAAATTGTTTTTGGATCCCTTCTAAAGCATTTAAAACTTTGTCTAGCTGGGCAGGATTGTTTGCTTGCCAATATCTTTGGGGAGATAAGCGGATGCGGGCTCCGTTGGCACCGCCACGTTTATCACCCCCACGGAAAGTTGAAGCAGAAGCCCAAGCAGTTGCTACCAATTGAGAAACTGATAGCCCAGTTGCTAAAATGCTGTTTTTTAAATTGGCGATATCATTATCATCAATTTTAGGGTACTCAGCTTTAGGAACAGGATCTTGCCAAGTGAGTACTTCTGCCGGTACTTCAGGTCCCAAGTATCTATCACGTGGCCCCATATCTCGGTGGGTTAGTTTAAACCAGGCTCTAGCAAAAGCATCATTAAATTCCTCTGGGTTTTCTAAAAATCTTCTAGATATTTTCTCATATACCGGATCAAACCTTAAAGATAAGTCTGTGGTAAGCATAGTAGGTTTATGCTTTTTGTTCGGGTCAAAGGCATCAGGAATAATCTCTTCATCGGTTTTAGCAACCCACTGGTGGGCACCTCCAGGACTTTTGGTGAGCTCCCACTCAAACCCAAATAAGTTCTCAAAAAAGTTATTACTCCACTGCGTTGGAGTTTTAGTCCAAGTAACCTCTAAACCACTGGTAATGGTATCCGGGCCTTTTCCTGAGCCATAGCTGTTGTCCCAACCAAAACCTTGTTGTGCCAAGTCGGCAGCTTCGGGTTCTTTACCCACATGATCTGAAGAGGCCGCCCCATGTGTTTTACCTAAAGTATGTCCTCCCGCAATTAAAGCAACAGTTTCTTCATCGTTCATGGCCATACGCTCAAAAGTATCGCGGATATCTTTAGCAGCAGCGATAGGGTCGGGGTTGCCATTTGGACCTTCAGGATTTACATATATTAAACCCATGTGTGAGGCTGCCAGTGGTTTCTCTAAATCTCTGGAATGTTTAACACCATCGGCATCTTCATCAGATACTAATACGCCATCACCTTTTACACCTTCTTGACCGGCCGAATAACGATCTTCATTACCTAACCAAGTAGTTTCAGCACCCCAATAAACATCTTCAGAAGCTTCCCAAACATCTTCGCGACCGCCGGCAAAACCGAAAGTTTTAAAACCCATAGACTCTAGAGCGACATTACCGGTTAAAATAATTAAATCTGCCCAGGAAATTTTGTTCCCGTACTTTTGTTTGATAGGCCATAACAAACGACGAGCTTTATCTAAACTTACATTATCAGGCCAGCTATTTAAAGGAGCAAAACGTTGTTGTCCCTGTCCAGCACCTCCACGCCCATCAAACAAACGATATGTACCTGCACTGTGCCAAGCCATGCGGATAAATAATCCACCATAATGACCAAAATCGGCAGGCCACCAATCCTGTGAGTCGGTCATTAGCGCATGAAGGTCTTTTTTTAGCCCTTCATAGTCTAAGCTCTCAAACGCCTCTTTGTAGTCAAACTTCTCATCCATCGGGTTTGATAAATTTGAGTGCTGGCGTAAAATGTTTAATTTAAGTTGTTTTGGCCACCAGTCTCTGTTTCTGGTACCACTGCCCCCAACATTACTTTTCATAGCGCCGTTGTGGAATGGGCATTTACTGATGTCATTTGCGTTTCCTTCCATATCAATTTTATTTAGAAATTAGGTTTACGATCTATTTAAATAATAGAAAATGATACTTAATCTTTTTTATTAAAGATAAGATTGTTAACGTATAAAGACAAAGTGCTTTTATCTATAACATAATTGAAGAAAACTATGAGACTGTAAAGAGCTTGAGTTTCAAGAAATACAGAAATACTTTTGATGCTATTAGATTAAAGAAATATAGAGTTGGCTGTTGTGGTCAATTTTGACTATAATGAGAAAGCCAGTAAGGAAGCAACTTTCTCCATTGGGGGGCTTAGACTCTGCTACGAAATCATTTGTTTAATTTTTAAACTGTTTCAGTTCTTTCTTGCTCATTTCTTGAGTGACAATTGCAGGGGTAGAATCAGCATGGTACTCTTGTTGAGGTTGTAAAATCGTCTCGCCTTTTTTAGTAAAGATCAATGGAGTTACAAAACCATAATAACTAGTTCCCTTGTTTTCATCATTATTAAGAAACAGATCTGATTTAAGGTAGAAAATCATAAATGAAAGTGAATAGGTATTACGTTCGGCGCTATATTTAGAGTTTAAGCCTAAAACAGTTTCGGGGTAAACCACTTGCCCTTCTTTTACACTAATACTCCCTCTTTTAAATCCAGAATACCTTGCAAAAGAACCATCAGCATGCTCAATAGTGATTTCATTGTTATCCTGTTTATAAGCGTATGATTTCAGACTGTCTAAATCATAAATATCTTTCACTAAAACTACAGTCCCTTTTCTGGCGGCGGTAACTGTACTTTCTTCTTCGGTATTAAATCTGTAACACTTCCATGTCGGAGGAGTATTCACTCCAAAAAAACTGGATTTCAAATAGCTAGATTCATACACTTTAACTTTAGTGTCTTTCTTGAAAGGTAATAGGTAAACAAAGTTGTTGTGCTCTTTGTAATTCTCCTTCCCTAAAATATAACGATAGGAATAACTATAGCCAATTCCTTTAGTTGGATTAGTAGGTTTTAAGGTAGTTACTCTCCCGTGATAGCCACTGACTGTTGCTCTCTGTGTATTGGGGGCTGTGCAGTTAGATAATTCCTTTAAATTAATTACCACAAAATAACTGCCCACACCCGGTTTAGAAAAATCAATATCCACACTATGATCAGGTTTTCTTTCCGAACTTAATTTAACGGATCCTTCTTGCGCTTTACAAAGGTTTATCGCAAGCAAAAGCAAGGAGATAGAGAGTAAGGTTTTGTTCATATGATTTGCTTTAGGTTGGTTTATACTTAATTAAATTTATAACATAATTTTCATATTATTATAATTATTCTTTGTGTAAGTATCTAAGAAAGAGTGTGGTGTGGTGATTTAGTTTTGTGGGGTTGTTTTGAGTTTTTTTTAGATTTAGCTGTCTTTTAGCTCGACAAACCATCTAAAAGAAATCTTTAAATTTAGGGTTAAAATTAATTTTTCTTAAAGATAAAAAGTGAATTTTTCCTCATATTGGAAATTTTAACTGAACCTAAAACAGCTATAAACATAGCATATTTAGAAAAACTGGTAAGATCAGAGGTTTATTTTTTAAAAGATACTTGCTTAGCTCTTGAATCTAATCTCTCGATGCCACTCCAGCTTCTTCTGTGAAGGATAGAACCTTTCGTCGGATGGTAAAAAGATCATTTGTTTCGCTAAGCTTGAGAGGCTGTAAGGGGAGTCTTTATCTTCAATTACCACATCAGAAACCAGAATTCTGTAATCTTGGTCGACACTAATTAAACCAGCGTCAAATGCTCTATGCATTGTAGGAGAAAGTGCCAAGCCGTTCCCTATGCTGTCATCCTGCGTAGTACTAAATGGGACAATATGACAAGCATCTACCAAAGTATGATTAAAAGGAGTAATTGTTCGCATACCAGTAAAACTACATTTGGAATCATAGACCATTGGGATAAACTTTTTAAAGTTTCCATTACGAACAAATAGGTCAAACTCTAACTGTGGACTTTGAATAGTTTTGTACTTAGCTTGAGGGTCTTGTAGAATATACTGATCCAATTTTTTTAAATCGTACTTACGTTTTTCTTCTTTCCTAATCGCTCGTTTTGTCAATGGAAAATAGCAATCTAATAAGTTTTCTTTAATTAGCTCTCGACTTATAGGGTCAGTTAGCAACTGAAACAGTTCTTTTGAAAATTGGGCATAAGCTACGTTAAGCCGTAATGTGTTTATACTGGAAATATGGAATTTGATGGGGTTTCCGTTTGAAGTTATTAAACGCCAAAAAGAATTTCCTTTAGCTTTATCATTCTGCAAATAAAATAGCGGCTGTGTAATATCGGCCTGGTGACCTGTAGTGACTAATAAATCCCAATTCTGTTTAAAAGTTGAAGCTAATATACTATCTATGGGGATTTGGTTTTGCCATATGTATCCTTTCTCGATTAGCTCTATTAGGCTAACTAATAGTATAGGCTTATGCGGGGCGACACCGTAATCCTTAGTAGAACCTCGTTTCACTTGGGTAAGCGCTTTTAAATAAATATTTAAGTTGGACTCCATCAGCTTTTTCAAAAATGGAGATTTATTTGCACTTTATTGAAATCTAATTTATTCGTTTGTGATTTTTCGACAAAAAACACGTGTGTTGAAGTTTTAGTCAGACAGTAATTAAATCTCAACTTTTATAATGGAACATAGATTTCCATAGTTCCTTCGCTTTTATTACCCAACATTTCGCTTCGCAATTACTATGTAAGGGCGCTAACTTTTAGTGCTTGTTTTTTTAAACCCACTCTTTTTTTGTATGAACCCTGTTTAGGAAAAAGATATAGTTTTCAGGAGTTGCAGTAAAACATTAAAAAGAAGTAAATTTGCTTTTTCTAAGACTCCTTAAAATGACATCAGATTAAGGAATCATAGAGCTATTATTTAAAAAATAAATATCAAAAAATGTTATCAGAATATAATATCGAAAAAGTAGGAGCAATAGATCAGATTGTTCATGATTACTTTAAAAAGAACCCAAAAGTGAATGAGGTGCAGGCAAAAGATTTGATGGAACATTTTGTTAAAGCAGGTGTATTTAAAGAAGATTACAAAGCTGGTTTACCACTGAGAGATTTTATAAAGAAAGTAGAGGGAAGTAACAGTTTAGATTTATTTAAAAAATCAGAACTTATAAAAAATGAGGAAAGCAAGTATTGGTTTTTTGTGAGGATAGCTAAGAAATAGTGTTTTCTTAATATCATTGCCACAGCGTCCTTACGCTATGTCCAACGCTTTAAATTCGCTATAACTAATAAAAGGGGGAGGGTACAACGAAAGCGAGGAACGGTAATATGAATAGCCGGGATGGGCTTCTGTAAAATAGAAAGCCTGAGTTCTTTCAAAAAAACTCAGGCTTAACAATAAATATTTCGATAATCTAAAAACGGTATCCTAAAACGTAATAGTTTTCTAAGAAACTGATTTGTTGCTTTGCATTATCAATACCATTTCTGCCGGTAGTATGTATTTTGGTTAAATTAGTCCATCCTGCTTTTAAATTTCCTTGAAAATAAAGATGTTGGTTGAAGAAAAAGCGAGCACCAACTTTGGCAGAAACACCATAGCCTGCAAAGTTCCAAAAGTGGTTTGAACCAACTCCAAATAAGCGAGCATCAGTACGTGGAATTAAAAAACCAGTACCTACACCGGTTTCAATGTTGAAAGATTGCTTGTGATTTTTGGCGACCCAAACATCATCATAACGTTCAACTTCTGCACTAACATAATTGTAACCGTCGGTATGTTCATAAGTAAGCATATCTGTACCTACATTTAAATCATCGTTATTGTAAACGCCAACGTATTTTGGTGGAACTATGATAGGGTTTGCGGGATCGGATATGGTTGCACCAATATAACCATCTATTTTTACGGTCTGCGGCATTTGCGCAACATACTTCATGTGATCCCAGCCTATAGAAATGGTATAATTGTCTTTAATATAATAACCAAAATGGAAATTAAATTGTGGGATAGTAATTTCTAACGGATTGATATAGGTTAAATCTAATTTTGTAGGGCGGTCTTTTGCAACTACATTTTTAAGTGTGAAATCGTAGTTCGGTCCTTTGAAATGGATGTCGCTTTTAGCATACCAAGAAAAATTATAGCCCCAGTGGACATAAAACTTACCTTTATTGCTGTAATTTCGCGTGTTTTTTAAATTGAAAATACTTTTAGCCGGGCTATTAGTAGTTTCGTTCTTTTTGTTTTCTTGTGCAAAAAGGGTAGTGAATGTTGTAACCAAAAAAATGTTTAGGATACAAAAGAGAGCGAGTTTATTTGCCATTAAATATGGAGAGTTGTGTATACAAAAAAAGCAGTCTATTAAGACTGCTTTTCTGTTTATTTAAATTTAGCTTATGCGCTAATGTTTTTGCGGATAATATTGAGGGCTGCACCTGCTTTAAACCACTCAATTTGTTGAGCGTTGTATGTATGGTTTACGTTAAACTTATCAACGCTTCCATCAGCATGGTTTAATACAATTTCTAACGGTTTACCCGGAGTGAATGTAGTTAAGCCATTGATTTCGATATTGTCATCTTCTTGCACTTTATCGTAATCTGCAGTATCAACAAATGTTAAACCCAACATTCCTTGTTTCTTTAAGTTAGTTTCGTGAATACGGGCAAAAGACTTTACCAATACTGCTCTAACACCTAAGAAACGAGGCTCCATTGCAGCGTGTTCTCTAGAAGAACCTTCACCGTAGTTTTCATCGCCAACTACAATAGTTCCAATTCCGGCTGCTTTGTATTCTCTTTGTGTTGCTGGTACTGGTCCATATTCGCCAGTTAATTGGTTTTTAACGGTATCGGTTTTCTCGTTAAAGAAATTGACAGCACCAATTAACATATTGTTAGAAATATTATCTAAGTGACCACGGAACTTCAACCATGGGCCTGCCATAGAAATGTGATCTGTAGTACATTTACCTTTAGCTTTAATCAATAATTTTAAGCCTTTTAGGTCTGTACCTTCCCACGCTGTAAATGGTTCTAACAATTGTAAACGGTGTGATGTTGGAGAAACAAGTACTTCAATTCCCGAACCGTCTTCCGCTGGAGCTTGGTACCCAGCATCTTCAACAGCAAAACCTTTTAATGGCAACTCATCTCCAACTGGTGGATCTAATTTTACTTGTTCGCCTTTATTGTTGGTTAATGTATCTGTTAATGGATTGAAATCTAAACGACCTGAAATTGCGATAGCAGCAACCATTTCTGGTGATGCAACAAAAGCGCAAGTATTTGGATTACCATCTGCTCTTTTAGCAAAATTTCTGTTGAAAGAGTGAACGATGGTGTTTCTTTCTTGTTTTTCGGCACCTACTCTGTCCCACATACCGATACATGGACCACAAGCGTTGGTGAAAATAGTCGCGTCTAAATCAACAAAAGTTTTTAATAAACCGTCTCTGTCTGCAGTGTAACGTACTTGCTCAGATCCTGGGTTAATACCAAAAGATGATTTTGTACCTAAACCTTTGTCAATAGCTTGTTTAGCAATAGAAGCTGCTCTTGATAAATCTTCGTAAGAAGAGTTGGTACAAGAACCAATTAAACCCCACTCTACAGTTAAAGGCCAGTCATGAGCAGCAGCAGCTTCTTTCATTTTAGAAACCGGTGTAGCTAAATCTGGTGTAAATGGACCGTTTAAATGTGGTTCAAGCGTTGATAAGTCTATTTCAATTACTTCGTCAAAATACAACTCTGGGTTTGCATAAACTTCATCATCACCAGTTAAATGTTCTTTAACGGCATTTGCAGCATCAGCAATATCATTACGGTTGGTAGAACGTAGGTAACGCTCCATTGATTCGTCGTAACCGAAAGTAGATGTAGTAGCACCAATCTCGGCACCCATATTACAAATTGTACCTTTACCAGTACATGACATTGAAGTTGCACCTTCGCCAAAATATTCAACAATTGCACCTGTACCACCTTTTACGGTTAAAATACCTGCAACTTTTAAAATAACATCTTTTGGAGCTGTCCAACCGCTTAGTTTTCCAGTTAATTTAATACCTATTAATTTAGGGAATTTAAGCTCCCAAGGTAAGCCTGCCATAACATCACATGCATCTGCACCACCTACACCAATTGCCAACATTCCTAAACCACCTGCGTTAACAGTATGAGAATCTGTACCAATCATCATTCCACCAGGGAAAGCATAGTTTTCTAAAACTACTTGGTGAATAATACCTGCACCTGGTTTCCAGAAGCCAATGCCATATTTATTTGATACGGAACCTAAGAAATCGAAAACTTCTTTACTTTCAGAATTTGCTTTAGGCAAATCCGTTTCTGCACCATTTTTAGCTTGGATCAAGTGATCACAATGCGCTGTTGAAGGCACTGCAACTTGTGCTCTACCTGCTTGCATAAACTGCAATAAAGCCATTTGTGCAGTTGCATCTTGCATAGCCACACGGTCTGGTGCAAAGTCAACGTAAGAGTTTCCTCTTTCGTAAGTTTGTGTTGCTTCGCCGTCCCAAAGGTGAGCGTATAATATTTTTTCGGTAAGGGTTAAAGGCTTGCCAACAAGTTTACGAGCTGCTTCTACACGGCTTGCAAAGTTTGCATATACCTTTTCGATCATGTCTATATCAAATGCCATTTTCTGAATTGGTTTTTTGTGTCTTAAAATTCGAACGCTAATTTATGAAAAATTGTGTTTATGTGTGTTAGTTTTATGTAATAGACTGATAATTTGGAAGGTTTCTAAGTAGAGGCAAGAATTAAGAAGCAAGATTCAAGAGCCAAGATGTAAGAATAAAGAGGGAAGAATCAAGACGAATTGTCTTTAAATTGAAATTCTCTCTACCGAATAAGGAACCAAGAGCAAAGAATAAGGACGATTTTTCTTTAAAATGGAATTTGATTAAACACTTTGCAAAGCATTCTATCCTTCTCTCATTCCATCCTTCAAAATTTCAAACCACTACCATTAATAACCGATAATTTCCGCCTTGGCGGTTGCGGTACAGATGAAGAACAAATAGCACTTCCTTTATAGCAACTGGCGCAGCGGTGGCTTTTTGGTTCCTTTTGAGCTGAAGCAAAAGGAACTAGCCCTTCCGGCGGCAATGAGCCGGGAAAATATTAAACTGAAAGAGGATTGTTTAGTGAAGCATCTAATCAGTAATTTTATAAAACAAACTCAAGTTTAAAAAACAGAAGTAAGTCTGCTAAATCTAGCAAGTGCAAAAGAACGCGGAGATTGCTACAGCTCCTACACTCAACGGCAACCGCTTCGCAATGACGCTTAGAAGATTACTCTATCCATCACTCATTAAAACCTTTAAAATTAACTCTCCGCCCAGTCAATTCCTTTTTTCAATAAACCCATAGTTTTAGCTTCGGCACTATCGGGTAAAGCTTTATAATCATAAACCCATGAAGCCATTGGAGGCATACTCATTAAAATAGATTCAATTCTGCCATCGGTTTGTAAACCGAACTTTGTACCCGAATCGTAAACCAAATTAAACTCTGCGTAACGGCTTCTGCGTTGAAATTGCCACTGCTTTTCTTCTAAAGTGAAATGCTTATCGCGATTATTTTCAACTAGTTCACTATAAATAGGCACAAAAGAATTGCCTACGTTTTTAGAGAACTCAAAAATCTGTTCCCAAGATATTTCGGTTGATTCTGGCGTTAAACGATCGTAAAATATACCACCTACACCGCGGGTTTCACCTCTATGTTTGATAAAGAAGTAATCATCTGCCCAGGTTTTAAACTTTGGGTAAAAATCTGAATGTGATTTATCGCAAGTGTTTTTAATGTATTGATGAAAACTGCGGGCATCCTGTTCAATCACATAATGTGGAGTAACATCAATTCCGCCACCAAACCAACGTAAGGTTTCGTTGCCATTGCCTTGCATTTCAAAGTAACGGATGTTCATGTGGATGATTGGCACCCAAGGATTATGTGGATGCAACACAATGGATACACCAGTCGCAAAAAAATCTTCTTGATTGGTGTTGAAAGATTTTTTAACAGCATCAGGCAGTTTGCCATAAACCGCAGAAAAGTTTACGCCACCTTTTTCTATCAGTTTCCCGTTTTGTATAACTTTACTTTCGCCACCTCCGCCACCTGGGCGTTCCCATTTTTCGGTTTCAAATAATGCACCGCCATCTAAAGCGGTTAATTTCTCAACAATATCGTGTTGTATAGCTTTAAAGTCGGTTGCAATAGTGTTTTTGTCGAGCATTAGCTAGTTGTTAATTTTAATTTGTCTCGGTAAGCAGTTAATAGTCTGGTTTTTGATATGAAACCTATGAAAGCTCCGTTCTCAAAAGCAGGTAAATTCCAAAGATCTGCAGCATCAAATTTGGCTAAAATCGCATCAATACTATCATCCACATTCACACGGAATTTAGTAGTTAAAACAAGTTCTTTAACGGTTAACTTTTTTTGCATTTCAGGATCTAGTAATACCTTACGCACTTTATCAAAAACAATAAAACCTTGGTACTTTTCGCTTCTATCTCTGCAAACAATCATGTTTCGGTTTGATTGTCTTAAAACGGCAATCAGTTCGATTAAACTACTGTCATCATAAATTACCTCGTAGTCTTTATCCACTACTTCGTGAAACTTGATTAAACTCAATATGTTTTGATCGTAATCTTCGGTAAATATTTTCTTTTCTGCAGCTAAGTGCTTTAAGTCCATAGAGTAAGGCTCAAATATTTTAGCAATTGCGTAAGATGTACATGATACCAACATTAAAGGAATCATTAACTCATATCCTCCTGTAGCTTCGGCGATAAGGAAAATCCCCGTTAAGGGCGCATACATTACACCGCTTAAAATCCCACACATGGCTACCAAAGTGAAATTGCTGACCGGTAACTGTATAAAATTGAGTTTGTTGAAAACACTTGCGAAGAAAAAACCTAAAAAGGCACCGTTAAACAAAGATGGTGCGAAATTACCTCCACTACCACCACTGGCTAGGGTGATTGAGGTTGCAAAAACTTTGGTCATAAAAATTAATCCTACAAAAGTAATCATAGGCCAATCGCCAAAACCACTGATGTTAAAAAAACTTCCTTTCAAAATTTCTTCTGGGTGTGCCGATGCTAATGATTTAACACTGCCGTAACCTTCACCAAAAAGAGGAGGGAAGGCGAAACATAAAATAGCAATGATTAAACCACCTAATAATGCTTTTGAATAACTATCCCACTTTAATTGATGTGTGAAAAAATGTTCGACCATGTTGGTGCATTTGGCATAGTAAACTGATACTAAACCGCAAAAAACACCTAAAAGTAGGTAATAGGGGACATTTGTGTGGTTGAATTCTTGTAAACTATTGAAATGGATGAGAATATCATCATCCAAAATTATTTTTGAAATTAATGCGCCACAAACTGCAGCAACAATCAGCGGGATAAAATCAGAGAAAACTACACCTACTAAAATGACTTCAATAGCAAACATTACCCCAGTAATTGGGGCATCAAAAACTGCCGCAATACCAGCCGCAGCCCCACAAGCTAGTAAAAGAATTCTTTCGCGATAACTCAGGCGATAAGTACGGGCGAAATTAGAACCAATGGCGGCACCTGTTACAGCAATAGGGCCCTCTAATCCTGCCGAACCCCCAAAACCAACGGTAAGTCCACTGGCAATCATTTGCGAGTACATTTTTGAACGGGCGGCTACACCAGATCGTTGGGAAATATCGGTTAAAATTTTAGAAACACCTTTGCCGTCTCGTCCATGTAAAAATGTATTTACCACCCAAACGGTTAGCAAAATACCAATTAAGGGTAAAAAAAGATTTAGAAAGGGGTATTCAAATACTTCGAGCTGATGATCTATAAGTAGGTGAATGTTATGGACAACTATTTTTAATAAAACCGCAGCTAAACCAGCAGATAAGCCTACCAGTATCCCAGATAAAATTAAAAACTGGCTCCTACTTAAATGGTTGTAAACAAATTTTAATACAAGCTGGTGATGCCTGAAATATTTCATTCTTTTATTATTCCTCTACATAATTCAAATCCTTACCATAAGTTTCTTCGAGGTTATAAACCGCTAAAAATGCTATAATAAGTGTAGAAATACCTACAATTAGTGCCGAGTTGATAATCCCAAATGGGGATTTAAGCCACTCGAAACTCAGCGTTATTAATACCAAAGAACCTCTAATGAAATTAGGAACAGTGGTAGTAACAGTAGAGCGTAAATTTGTTCCAAACTGCTCTGCTGCAATAGTAACGAAAATTACCCAAAAACCAGTAGAAATACCTAAAAGAACACATAGTATGCGATAGGTTTGCACATCGATTCCTCGAGAAAATAAAAAGAGTAATATGCTGCATAATGTCGCAAAAAGAAAGATAATTACTATTTTTTTTCGGGTTTTAAACACTTGGCTTAAAACACCTGTAATTATATCTCCAACAGAGATTCCTATATAGGTAAACAATATACCTTCACCAGCAGAAAGTTTTTCTGTGGCGCCCATGGCTACTCCAAATTCTGGTGCAAATGTGATTAATATACCCACAACAAACCAAGTTGGCAAAGCTATCAATGTGCAGTTGACGTATTTTTTAAAACGCCCCCAGTTATTAAATAACATCAGTATGTTTCCTTTGGATACATTTTTATGCTCGATGTTTTTGTACAAGCCAGATTCCATTACGCCTAGACGCAGTACTAATAGAGCTAAACCCATTCCTCCGCCAATATAATATGCTGTTTGCCAAGGAAATTTATCACCCACTAAACCTGCTACTACAGCCCCCATTAAACCTACTGCGGCTACAATCATAGTTCCATAGCCTCTGTTTTTTTTGCTCATAGATTCGGCAACAAGGGTTATGCCTGCACCAAGTTCGCCAGCTAACCCTACGCCAGCAATAAACCTTATTACTGCGTAAGTATTTACATCTGTTACAAAACCGTTTGCAATGTTGGCGAGTGAATACATTAAAATAGAACCAAATAGTACTTTTAATCGCCCCAGTTTATCGCCTAAAACACCCCAGATTATGCCGCCAATTAGCATACCTATCATCTGTGCATTCATTAGTTTTACACCTACGCTCAATAAGTCAGCTTCGGGCACACCAATGCTTTTAAGGCTTTGTACTCTAATTACCGAGAAAAGCACTAAATCGTAGATGTCAACAAAATAACCTAAAGAGGCAACTATTATTAAAAGAACAATGTTTTTGTTTGAGTTCACTTTTTTAAAATTGATGAACTAAGTTAAAATTTTAAAATAACTTGGATTCGATTTTTTATTTTTGGCTTAATAAATGTTATAAAGTAATAGAAAGTATTGTGGACTAAATGAGTTGAATTTTATGTCTTAATATATTTTCAAAAAACTACAGTTAAAATAAATACGTACGTTTTGTGGTTATTATCATTTATGGAGAATACAAATTACTATCAGGAGACTAAGGTTTTAAAAGGCAGTAATGCTTTGGAGAAACTTTGCGACGAGTGCCTATTTTTAGGAGATAAGGTGCTTATTGTGTTTTCTGAAAATAGGATTAGGCAATCTGGTTTGTATGCAAGGGTAGTTTCTTTGCTGAATATTTCTGGCGTTGAACATATTACTTATGAATGTAGCGGTTTGCCTTATTCTGCGGAAGAAAAAGAAAAAGCTATAGCTTTAGGAAAAAAAGAAAACGTTCAATTGGTTTTATCTATTGGTGATGAAGAATTGATGTATTTCACGAAAATGGTAGCGCATGATTACCATACTCATGGTTTGACTAACATTAAGCCACAAAAACACTTACCTATTATAAACGTATCAGCTATTTTGAAAGAAAGTGCAAAAAGAGATTTAGACTTTGAATACTCAAATAGCTTTTATGCACATATAAAACCAACAACTCTTTTCTTAGATTACGATTTTTGAGGCATAAAAAAGTCCCTACAAAATATTGCAGGGACTTGTTATGGTTTTCGTACAGATACAAATTTTGTATATGCCGTAAAAAGTAAAATAAACTTTTAAAGTTTATTAACGTTTAGATTTTTCTCTGTAATTAGGTAAAGAATTAGCAAGTAATACAATCCCAACACCTCCAACGGCTAATCCGCCGAAAAATATCGCTGCGGCAGCGTGTGTTCCACTAGCAGAATCTGCAGGGTTGAAAGAGTGAGCGTCAGTTAAAACTACTGAACCTACTACTATTAAAACTCCAATTATTAAGATAAGGGTACCAATATTCTTCATCGTGTTTTGATTTTATGAGGCAAATATAATGATTAATACTTATCTGTTAACATCTTTTTTAAATTGGATAGTCCAGCGCTTATTTAGAGTGAAAACATATGTTAATTACTGAACAACCTTAGTCTCTAAACCATCCTTTTTTTGCAAAATACCAAACCTGCCCAATGGCAATAATACCCATTAAAACCAGTACATAAACGTATCCGTTATGAACATAAAGCTCTGGCATATTGCGGTTTAAAAGCTCTCCAGTTTTTGGATCCTGATAGGCAAAGTTCATCCCGTAAATGCCAGCTATAAAAGTTAATGGAATAAAAATAGCAGAAATGATGGTCAAGATTTTCATCACCTCATTCATTTTGTTGCTCATTAAGGAAAGATATAAGTCCAGCAAACTAGTTGCAGTTTCACGCATACTCTCAATTAAATCTATTACTTGTATGCTATGGTCATAGGCATCGCGAAAGAAAACATGGGTATCGGGATTTATTAATTTATTTTGCGAACGTAGCAAATCATTCAGCTTGTCCCGCTCAGACCAAGCGGCTCTTCGCATAGAAATCATTAGCTTTTTTACTCCCTGTATTCTGTACATCAATTGCTTTCGTGGCTTCTGATATAAATGATCTTCAACAATTTCTAACTCATCATTTAAGCGGTTAACAATTGTGAAATAATGATCAATAATGGTGTCCATTAAAGCATACATCATGTAGGATGGACCTAGGTTACGGATGTTGCCAGATATGTTTTTTCTTAAACGATTTCTAATCGGGTCCAAAATATCGTCATAATCTTCCTGAAAGCTAATCAACAAATTGTCGAAAAGTAGAAATGATAGTTGTTCGTTTTTTAAAGCCAAACGATTGTCAAGCTCTAGCATACGGCTTACTACATAATTGTAATTGTCGTATTCTTCATTTTTTGGGCGCTGGTGAGTATGTACAATATCCTCCATCACCAAAGTATTTACGCTAAATTTTTTCTGAATAAAATCTAAAACATCTTGCGAGCCTAAGCCTTTAATATCAATCCAGTGGAAGCAATTTTCATGCTTTTCTGTGAAAACTACGGCTTCTTTAATATCGGTGGTTTGTAGTTCTTCTAAAAATTCTGGTTGGTAAGAGTAAACAAATATTTTACTGGGCAGTGCAGTTTCATTGATAAAGAAAGTACCCGGTACTTGACCTGGTTTACTGGTTCTTTTTGGCTGTATAATATTTATTCGTGAAATATTAAGCTTAGGCAGTGGAATCTTTATCATCGCAAAAAAATATAGTTTATGTATTTGGTGCTAAAAAAACTTTGATGCTTGTGGTCCTTGATTAAACAGTAAATCAACAATACTTAGGTTGTTTTGGTAGTCGTACTTATCTTCAAAAACCTGAAAATAAGGTTTGTTTTGGTAGCCAGACTCGTTTTTCCAATTTAGCGACTGACGGAAATCAACTAAATTATCATATGTTTTCTCGTACTCATTTGTAAACTCATATTTTACTGGGAGTTTAATAGCTTTTAAAATTACCTCTAAAAGTTCCTGATTGTAATCAAACAAAAACTTATATTTTTTATGATAAAAAGGATGGAAAGCATCCTCGTAAAATTCAAAATAGGATGAGCTTCTATAGCTGGTTTCTAAACTTAACCAATGTATGCGTTGCCAATTATCTTCGTTGCTAATTTTAATGTCCTTATAAGCAGTGTGATTATTACTGCCTTTTTGTACTGGTACGGTAAGGTTTAGTTTTCCGTTAGGACTTGCAATTACAGTTCTGTTTCTGCTGGTTTGTTTAGGGTAATGTTCGTGTTTTTCAATCAGTAGGGTGTTTTCTTTATGGTTTTGAAGATTTTTGAAGAATTCTACACTGGGAAGATAAAACAAAGGAAAGACTGCGCCTTTTTCCATTTCTATTTTTTTATGTTTGTACTAAATATCAAACGAAATTAATGATAAATAAAGGGGTTTCTAAAGTAATCGTATTTTTTTTGTACGCTTTATCACTGTTACCCATGTGGTTTTTGTATTTGCTTTCTGATATTCTTTTCTACCTACTTTATTATGTACTCAAATACCGTAAAAAAGTTGTTTATGAAAACCTTAAAAACTCTTTCCCTAAAAAAAGCCATTTAGAACTAAAAGCTATTGAGAAAGAATACTTTAGCTATTTGGCAGATTTAATTTTTGAGATAATTAAAATGATTTCTGCTTCGCCGGCATTTTTGAAAAGTAGGTATACTTTCTCAAATACAGAACTTATTGAAAAATATGAGGCTCAAAACCAAAGCTATCTTTTTGGAGTGGGGCATTATGGCAACTGGGAGTGGAGCACCGTTGTAACGCCTTTAATAGTGAAAGCACAGACATTAATTATTTATAAGCCTATGAGCAACCCTCTTTTTGATGATTTTTTTACGAAAATCAGAGAAAAAAGTGGGACTAAAATGATCAAAATGAAAGCAGCTATGCGAGAAATTGTAAGGCATAAAAAGGAATTAACAGTTACCGTTTTTGCTGCCGATCAAACACCCGCAAGAAGCGAAATACGAGAATACGTGGATTTTTTGAATCAGCCAACGCCAATTTTTTTAGGTTTAGAAAAAATAGCCAAAAGCACTAATTATCCTGTGATATTTTGCGATATCACTCGTGTAAAACGCGGTCATTATAATAGTGATTTTAAGTTGATTTGTGATAATCCTGCTGAAACAGCAGAAATGGAAATCACGCTTAAACATGTAAAGATTTTAGAGAATAGAATAAACTTAGAGCCTGCATATTGGCTTTGGTCGCACAAACGTTGGAAATATAAGCCGAAACAATAAATGAATAATCCGAGTGTTGCAGTTGTTATTTTGAATTGGAACGGCCGAAAATTTTTAGAACAATTTTTGCCTTCGGTTTTCAATTCGTCTTATTATAACCTACAAATTATTGTGGGCGATAATCACTCTACAGATGATTCTGTGGCTTACCTTAAAGAAAACTTTCCTTTAGTAAAGGTTATACAAAACGATGATAATTATGGTTTTTCAGAAGGGTATAATAAGGTTTTAGCACAGGTTGAAGCCGATTATTTTGTTTTACTTAACTCTGATGTAGAAGTGCATTACAACTGGATAAAACCAGTAATTGACTTAATGGAGAGTGATGAAAGCATAGCTATAGCGCAACCCAAAATAAAATCGGTAATTAACCGTAAGGAGTTTGAGTATGCTGGTGCGGCTGGTGGTTTTTTAGACGTTTTGATGTATCCTTTTTGCAGAGGACGAATTTTTGATACCGTTGAAAAAGACAATAATCAATATAATAACGATCGCGAGATATTTTGGGCATCGGGCTGTGCCCTATTTATAAAATCTTCTGTTTGGAGAAGAGTAAATGGACTAGACGAAAACTTTTTTGCTCACATGGAAGAAATTGACTTGTGTTGGAGAGTTAAAAACTTAGGTTATAAAGTGATGTACTGCGCTAAGTCAACAGTGTGGCATGTTGGTGGCGGTACTTTGGCGGTGGAAAGCCCCAGAAAAACATTTCTGAATTTTAGAAACAACTATTACTTAATCAGAAAAAATATAAAACCAAGCAAAGCTTTATGGATTATACCATTAAGGTTTTGCTTAGATTTTTTGGCACTGATTAAGTTTATATTTGCCGGGAAGTTTAAAAACGCAATGGCTATTTCAAAAGCACACAGAAATGTGATTTTGAGCTTTTTCTCTAATAAAGTTAGCTTTAATAAAGATATTTCGGATCAACCTAATACAACAGGACTGTATAAAAACAGTATTGTTTGGGACTACTTTGTGCTGAACAATAAGACCTTCAATAAATTGAGAAAGTAACCTGTTTCTTTTACCTATAAAAAGGACCGTATCGCCAGTTCATAAGATTTTAAGCCAAACCCGGTTATAATCCCTTTACAGTTTTTAGCCATCATACTATGGTGACGAAACTCTTCGCGATTATAAACATTAGAAATGTGCACTTCAATAACGGGAGTGTTAATGCCTGCAATAGCATCGGCAATAGCTACAGAAGTATGTGTGTAAGCACCTGCATTCATTACCACGCCATCAAATGAAAAACCAACTTCGTGAAGCTTATTGATGATTTCGCCTTCAACGTTACTTTGAAAATAACTAAATTCAATTTCTGGAAACATTGTTTTTAAAGTTTCAAAAAAGCTTTCAAAACCTTCACTTCCGTAAATGCCGGGTTCGCGTTTTCCTAGCAAATTCAAATTGGGACCGTTGATAATTTGTATCTTCATGCGCTCAAACTTATCATTAAATTTTTAAAACAAAAAGTGGATTGGCAAATAGCAAAAAAAGGTTTTAAAAACTACCTGAAGCTCGAACGGTCTTTAGCTAAACATTCTATTGATGCTTACTTGCATGATATTGATAAAATCTGTCAGTTTTTAGAGGCTAATGACAAACCACTAATGCCTTTGCAAGTACAAACCAAAGATTTAAAAGATATGTTGGTTTGGATAAATAATATGGGAATGCTAGCAACCACGCAAGCCAGGTTAATTAGTGGTATTAAAGCTTTCTACAAATATTTAGTGATGGAGGATTTTTTAAAACAAAGCCCTGCCGAGCTGATTGAAGCACCTAAAACCGTCCGTAAATTACCCGATGTTTTAACCGTTTTAGAAATTGAAGAACTAATTAAAGCTTTAGACTTAAGCAAACCAGAAAATACCCGGAACAAGGCAATGCTTGAAACTTTGTATAGTTGTGGTTTACGTGTGAGCGAATTGATTGGTTTAAGGCTATCAAATTTTTTTCCGGAAGAAGAGTTTATAAAAATCACTGGAAAAGGGAACAAAGAGCGTTTGGTACCAATTGGAAACACAGCGATTAAGAATATTGAAATTTATAGAGATACGGTTAGGAGAACAATTGAAATAGTTAAAGGCAACGAAGATTTTATATTTTTAAATAGGAGAGGAAGCAAGCTGAGTAGAACCAGCGTTTTTACGCTAATAAAAGACTTAGCTTTAAAAGTAGGTTTACAAAAAGATATTAGTCCGCATACGTTTAGACATTCTTTTGCTACACATTTAATTGAAGGGGGTGCAGATTTAAGAGCGGTACAGGAAATGCTGGGGCATGAAAGTATTACCACCACAGAAATTTACACGCATTTAGACCGAGATTTTTTAAAGCAAACTATTCAGGCTTTTCACCCTAGGAGTTGAGCCTTAATCATTCTAAAGTTATCATTCAAGTCCTTAATCAATTCCGCTTTAAACCCTTTACTTGCTATCAAGTTCTTAGTTTCAAAAGCTAGGTTTTGGTTAATCTCAAAATACAAAGTTCCGCTAGGTTTTAAATTAGTCAGAGCGAAATCAGCAATTTTATCATAAAAAATAAGTGCTTTATCATCCTCCACAAACAGCGCTAAATGCGGGTCGTTTTCTAAAACCATATTGTCCATTTGGGCTTTTTCTTTTTCAGCAATGTAGGGAGGGTTACTTACAATTACGTCATACTTAGGGTAATCTGTTGCAACTAAATTTAAAGCATCATCGTTAAAGAAAGTGATGTCGGTTTGGTTTCTTTCTGCGTTTTGTTGTGCAATAGCTAAAGCATTAACACTAACATCCAAAGCACTTATATTGGTTTTTTGTAAGTTGTGCTTTAAGCTAATGGCAATGCATCCGCTACCCGTACCAATATCTAAAATATCAACTACTTTGTTTTTGTATTCCGAGATAATTAAGTGGACTAGTTCTTCCGTTTCTGGTCTAGGGATTAATACTTGTGGACTAACCATAAACTGTAGCTCGTAAAAATCGGCTTTACCCAAAATGTGCTGTATAGGTTTTAAAGCCTTCAACTGACTGATAGCATCGTGAAAAATAGTTTCTTCTTCGCTATTTAGGTTAATCCCATCTAATAAAACGCGATTAAATTCTTGCTTTTTTATATCGGCGAGAAGCAACTTAAATAGTATATCTAATTCTCCATCCGTATAAATAGGAGCTAATTCGGTTTTAAATTTCTGTTTATAATCCATCAAAATCAAAGCTTTTCAAAGGTATAAAATCAATTTGTATCGCAATTGATTAACCTTCGGTAAAAATTCCATCATTTTAATACTTAAATAAAGCTACGTGGTACAGATTGTTAACTTTGTATTGTGCAACATGAGAAATATATAAAAAGAGCATTGGAACTTGCAAGTTTAGGCTTAGGAAGCGTAAGTCCAAACCCAATGGTGGGCGCTGTGATTGTCCATGATAATTTAATTATTGGCGAAGGTTATCACCAAAAATACGGGCAAGCTCATGCAGAAGTTAATGCGGTTAATCAGGTTCTTGCAAACTTTGAAAATGCAGCTGAACTACTGCAAAACGCCACTATATATGTTACGCTAGAACCTTGTGCGCATTTTGGTAAAACACCGCCTTGTGCAGATTTAATCATCAATCATAAAATTCCAAACGTGATAATTGGGTGTTTGGATCCTTTTGATAGTGTTAACGGAAAAGGAGTGGAGCGCTTGAAAGAAGCAGGCTTAAATGTTATCGTGGGTGTTTTAGAGAAAGAATGTTTAGCACTTAACAAACGGTTTTTTAGCCGAGTTAAAAAACAAAGACCTTATATTATTTTGAAATGGGCACAAACTCAAGACGGTTTCTTTTCGCCAAAAGATGCTAGCCAACGGTGGATCAGTAATGATTACGCAAAGCAATTGGTTCATCAGTGGAGAAGCGAAGAGGATTGTGTATTGGTGGGTAAACGTACTGCTTTGGCAGATAACCCACAGTTAAATGTTCGTTTGGTGAGCGGAAGAAACCCGCTAAGGGCTGTTATTGATAGAAATTTAGAGCTACCAGCAAGCCATTATGTGTTTGATAATAGCGTAAAGACTTTCGTGTTTAACCAACAAAAAACGGATGTTGAGGGGAATACCTACTACGTTGCGATAGAAGATTTTGATCATTTTTTACCGCAGTATATTCTTTATCAGCTTTACTTGCAAGATGTACAATCGTTAATTATTGAAGGGGGTGCTAAAACTTTACAATCGTTTATAGATGCTGATCTTTGGGACGAAGCTCGGATTTTTACTGCTCCAGTATTTTGGGGAGAAGGTGCTAAAGCTCCACTAATTAAAGGTGAAACCACAGAAACTATACAAATAGGTTCCAATCAGTTACATGTCATCAAGCCTATAAAACAATGATTTATATTGTAATTGCGGTTATTTGTAGTGTAATTGTAAGCATTAACTTCAAGCTATTTAAGCGTTACGATACCAATGCTTACCAAGCTATTGTTTTTAATTATCCCACTGCTGCTTTACTATGTTACTATGGTTTTAAGCCTAGTTTAAGTATAGCTCCAAGTTCGCAAGAATGGCTTTTATTTGTGATAGTTGCTGCATTACTGCTTTCTATTTTTTATTTCATCGGTAAAAGTATAGCCACTAGTGGTATTGTTTTAACGGCAATTGCCCAAAGACTTTCTTTGGTAATTCCAGTACTTTCTGCATTTCTAATTTTCTCTGAAACTACCACAAACCTTAAGCTATTAGGTTTAGTTATTGGTGTTTTGGCTCTATATGCATCAAAACCTAACGGAAAAGCAAATTTAAAAGAAGCGACAAACTGGTACCCAATTATTGTGTTTTTAGGAACTGGCGTGTTGGACGTTCTGTTTAACTTATTAACCAAGCTCCAAGATATAAGCTTCACTGCTTCATTGGTTTATATTTTTGTGATTGCCAGTTTTTTTGGATTTGCATCATTGTTTTATCAATATCAAAAAGGGGTTTTAAAGTTTCAAATAAAAGCAGCTTTGGCAGGAGTAATTTTGGGGATTTTCAATTTCGGCTCTATTTATTTTTACATTAAAGCTTTAAAGTTAGAAAGTCATCGTCCATCAGTTGTTTTTTCTTCATTGGATATCGGCGTTATATTTTTAGGCTCTTTAGTCGGGATTATAATTTTTAGAGAGAAGTTGACTAAGCTAAATATCATTGGATTTGTTTTGGCACTTGTAGCCATTGTTATTTTAAACTTACCAAATGCTGTTTAACGATAATTACCAAACTATATCTGCCAAAAGCGAAGGTGTTTATAAAGATAAAGGAAGTAAATTTTTAGCTTTTGCTTATCCCTTTAAGGATGAAACAAATCTTAAAGAAATATTAGAAGCTTTAAAGAGCGAACATCCAAAAGCCCGTCATTATTGTTTTGCTTATCGCCTTACACCAGACCGAAGTGTTTTTAGGGTTAATGATGACGGAGAACCATCTGGAACTGCCGGACGACCAATTTTAAATATCCTTTTATCAAAAGATGTAACCAATATTTTGGTGGTGGTGGTGCGTTATTTTGGCGGTACTTTATTGGGTGTGCCCGGATTGATTAACGCTTATAAAATGGCAACAGAAGATGCGCTTAATCAAGCTGAAATTATTGATAAAACTGTTCAAGATGTTTACCGTGTTGAATTTCAGTACCCGCAGATGAATGATGTGATGACGTTGGTGAAAGAGGAAACTTTGGAGAGCTTTGATCAAAAATTTGATCTCGCCTGCGAACTTAAATTAGCTGTTAACCAGTCAGAAATCAATAAAATTATTACTAAATTAGAGGATATAGAAGATTTAAAACTCCATTATCTTTATACCTTATGAGCCAGATTTCTGAAGCTGATTTAATCATTAACCCAGATGGAAGCATTTACCATCTTAACCTATTGCCAGAAGATATTGCCGACACTATTATTACTGTTGGCGACCCGGATAGGGTGGGCGAAGTAACTAAACACTTTGATAGTGTTGAACTAAAAAAGGGTAAGCGAGAGTTTAAAACGCAGACTGGTTATATCGGTAAAAAGCGCATTACGGTAATTTCTACAGGCATCGGTACAGATAATATTGATATTGTTTTTAACGAGCTTGATGCTTTGGCTAATATTGATTTTAATACCAGAGAAGTTAAAACAGAACTGAAAAGTTTGAATATTATTAGGGTGGGGACTTCGGGAAGCATTCAGGAAAGTATTGATGTAGGGACGGTTTTGGCATCTTCCTTTGGTTTAGGTTTGGATGCTTTAATGAATTATTATAACATCAATAATAGTGCGGTTGAAAAAGATCTACAAAGGCAAATTGCTAGTCATTTACCTGATTTAAATTCTCAACCGTATTTGACTGCTGCCTCAGAAAGTTTATTAAAACAGATCGCATTTGATATGCCGAAAGGGATTACCGCTACTGCACCAGGTTTTTATGCACCACAAGGTAGGCAAGTTAGGGCAAGCCTAAAAGTGAAGAACCTGATTGAAAAACTGAATAGCTTCCGTTATCACGATCATTTAATTACTAATTTAGAAATGGAAACTGCCGGAATTTATGCCTTGGCAAATGCGCTTGGACATCAAGCAATTTCTATCAATGCAATTTTAGCTAGTCGATTAAAATATAAGTTCTCTGCTAACCCTGAAGCGGTAGTAGAAAAGATGATTAAGACGGTTTTAGAAAGGGTTTAAATTTACTTTATCAAATCTGCTAACTCCTTAGAAAACCTTTCCGCACCTGCTGTATTCAAATGGAACTCATCAGAAAAAAGCTGGTAATGGCTGTTGTAAGTGCTGTCGATAGCATAATCTAAAAACGTAACGTTATCATATTCTTTGGAAATACTCTCTAAAAGTGACTTCTCTTCGGTTTTAGGCTCTTTAAGGATAGTTGGCGAAATAATAACATAGGTTTTGATGTTTAAGTCTTTGGTCTTTTGCAAAAACTGATGGTAATACGTAACCGCATTTTGATCTATTTCTATATTTTGAGTAGCTCTTTTTTTATCGTAAACCTCTTTTTCAGTGTTGTATTTATTGAACATTGTTTCGCTTACATTTCCAGTTAAGGCAGAGTAACCTCTATCATCAATTGGGCCATCGGATTTGAAAAGATGGTCATAAACAGAAATTAACAAGGTAGAGTTGTAAGGGTATGTTTTACTTATAAATTTGAGATTTTCATACTCGCTAATTTCGGCAGTGTACTTCTTTAAAACAGGATGTTCAGCAACGTAGGGGAGTAATTGAGCTAGTTTCATGTACTTTTGCTCGTTAGGGCCCAACTCCCAAATGTTTACATCTAATATGATGATTTTTGGTGTTTTTCTTTCTAAAATAACATCCTGAACAGCACAGTAATAAGGTAAAAACTGACCGTCTCTGCCGGCGTTATATATTGACAGCCCTAACTCATTGCTCAAAATATCTGACGAGTAATGGTGTTGTGCTCTTGAACTTCCGAAAACTAAAATATCTGGGGAGGCTTTATCTAAAGCGTAGGTAGTTTGTGCAAACTGTCCACGCTGTAAGCTGAAGTATAGTTTTTCTAATCCAAAACCTATTACCCAATCCACCGCAAAAACCACTACCACAAATAGTAGGAATTTTTTAAAAAAAGGAATTACGTTATTATTGAGTTTCATTAAAATTGAAAGTAAATAAACTGTCCGCCGTTAAAAACGCCAAATATTAATATGATAAACAATAAACCAATCACAGATGTCCACCTTACTAAGGTGTTACGGTTGTTAAACAACTTCACATTAGGGTGAAATGCCATAAAGTATTCAATGGTGAAAAGCATCGCAATCGCAATTAAACAATGTCCAAATTGATTTACTCCATTGCCTAAAAAAGGTGCTTCTCCAAATGACTTTAAGTTTTGAATCATCAAAAACGCATCATCAATGGTGTGTGCTCTAAAAAATATCCAAGCAAATGTTACCAAGCAAAAAACGCCAAATCCTTTTACAAAGAACCAAAAGCTTAACGCTAGTTTGTTTAAGTGGTCTTCAAATTTAGAGAATAATGGTTTTAACATTAAACCAATAACTTGATAAACGCCATGCAAAAAGCCCCAAATGATAAAATTCCAGCTTGCACCATGCCATAAACCACTTATCATGAAAACAATAAAAAGGTTGAAATATCTTTTTTGAGTGCTTACTCGGTTTCCGCCTAGCGGGATATATAAGTAATCTCTGAACCAAGTGGAAAGCGAGATATGCCATTTACTCCAAAACTCTGAAATTGATTTAGAGAAATAAGGAATCCGGAAGTTGGTCATTAAGTTGAACCCTAACGTTCTGGCGGCACCAATGGCAATATCAGAATAGCCTGAGAAATCGCAATAGATTTGTATTGCAAAAAAAACAGAGCTAATTACAACGGTACTACCATTATGCAGTTCGGGATTAGGGAAAACGGTATCTACATAAATAGAAAGCCTATCCGCAACTACCAGTTTTTTAAAGAATCCCCAAACCATCTGTTTCAGTCCTTCAACCATATTTAAATAGCTGAATTCATGTTTGATATGCATTTGGGAAAGAATGTTTTGTGGCCGTTCAATTGGTCCGGCAACCAACTGAGGGTAAAACATCACATATAAACTGTAAATCCCGAAATGTCTTTCTGCTTTTTGGTTACCCCGATAAACCTCTATGGTGTAGCTCATTGCCTGGAATGTATGGAAAGACAAACCAATTGGCAATAGCATCTGCAGGTATGGGATATTGTTGGTTAGGTTAAAGCTTTCGGCTAAAAACGTAATATTGCCATTAAGGAAATTGTAGTATTTAAAAACTGCTAAAACCCCAATGTTTGCTATTAAACTTATTACTAATAAAAGCTTTCGCTGTTTTCCTTGTGCTTTTTCAATATAGATACCAGCTATGTAGTCAATTACAATGGTGAACGCTAGTATAAGGACGTAAATTGGCACAAAGGCCATGTAGAAGTAGCAACTAGCGGCCAAAAGTAAAAACCAGCGGTTTTTGTGCGGAAATATATAATATAGTAGGGTAACTATTACAAAGAAAAACGCGAAAGAGAGCGAGTTAAATAACATGTGTTATGCTAGTGATTTATATAGTTCGAGGGTTTGATTCATTGAATTTTCTATCGGGAAGTCTTTTAAACGTGTATTCCCTTTTTGTACTAGCTCATCTCTTAAACTTTTATTGCCTATCAAATTATCAATCTGTTGGGTTAAATCTTCTAAAGAATTTCGGTTAAAAAATGCTGCCGAATCTTGTGCAATTTCAACAAAGCAATCGGTATCGCTCAATAAAATCGGACAATTAGCTCTAAAAGCTTCTAAAATAGGTAATCCAAATCCTTCGTACAAAGATGGGTAGATAAAAAGTAATGCGTTTTGGTATAAAAAGTTTAACTGTGCATCGTTAACTTGGTAATGCTGCACTTTACTGTTCAGTTTTAAACGATTGATAATTTCCACATCGGCACCTACTAATTTACCACCGCCAGATAATACTAAATGTAAATTTGGGTGTTTTTTTGATAGCGTTGCAAAAGCATCCAACATCAAATAAAAATTTTTATAACCACCTCTATCACCTACAAAAAACAGATACTCTGCGGGTAAATTTTTAACTTTTTCTAACTGTAATGGACTATCAATATCAATTCCGTGATAAATAACCTGTACTTTGCTTTCGTCAACCTCTAAGTACGTTAGTAAATCTCTTTTAGTAGTTTCTGATATCGCTATAATTTTATCTGCTCTTTGCGCACTTATTCGCTTTTGCGCAGTTAGTGGGTCTTGTACCCAAAAATACTCGGGTAAACGCTCATAAGTCATGTCATGGATGGTGGTTACCATGGGTTTCTTAAGCTGTTTTATAAAGTATGGGTCGTAATAAGTAGGGTGAAAAATATCGAAATTGTTCTGTTTCAACAAAAACTTGCAGTAAAGCTCGTTGGTTTTAAAGGTTCTATACCCGTATTCAGATTTTAAAAAAATATTTGCTAAAGGATTGTTTAGAAATTGTTTTTCGTCTTTGATATAAAAGTTCTTCGAGTTAACTACACCAAGCAGATAATCAAAATCATCAGTTTTCTTAATCTCATCAATGATATTTGCGAAATACCTACTGATACCTCCGTATTTTTGAGTGCTAAATTTTTGATGATCGAAGAATATTTTTTGCATCTACTTGTCCTTTTTTGCCTTAAAATTAGTTTCCAACAAATTAGAAAATTCATTTGCTCTTTTATCCCAAGTGTTGTTTTTAGCAACATCTAGTCGTTTTGCCTTTTTTTCTTCGTTATCGTTATTTAGGGCATCGTTAATAGCAATGGAAAACTCATCTGCATTAGCGCAAAACGGAACAGTACCTTCTGTTTGTTCGTTTAAGTCGGTGTTAAAGTCTGTTGCAACAACGGGTTTTCCGCTTCCCAAATATTCGAATAATTTTAACGGGAAAATAGTAGCACTAAAGTCGTCTTTTTTAAATGGAATAATAGCAACATCAAATCCTTTTAAAACCTGTGGCATTTGGTAATATGGTACTGCATTGAGCAAGTGGATATTACTAGCCTTACTTATTAATTTCTGTTGGTAAACCGACTCGGATGGACCAACAAAAACAAAACTTTTATCCGGATTTTTCTCAGC
The DNA here is from genome assembly GCA_037968815.1 of Pelobium sp. Lineage (GTDB taxonomy): Bacteria > Bacteroidota > Bacteroidia > Sphingobacteriales > Sphingobacteriaceae > Pseudopedobacter. Next base: position 64,279 of record JBBKWF010000020.1, read on the forward strand.
AACACTGCTTAGTAGTTCAAAGTCTGTTCTTCCTTCTAAATTTCCTAAATAACCAACTATTGGTTTTTTAATGTTGTTAAGTGCCGGTAATATAGGTGTTTCTGCTAAGCAAGCCTTTTGGCTATGTTCAAAATCTGCAGCGTTGGGTACAAAATGGGTGTTACTGTGTCTGTCGCTGTTGATGTTATACAGTTTTTTACTGGTACAGATAATTAAATCGCTGTTTTCAACAATCTCTTGCTCAGATAGTAAACCGTGTTTGGTATCGTAACCAGAAACTAAGGGATCTACACAGTGGTAAACGTTTAAAGTAGGGGATAGCAGTTTACCCACATTTGGGTAATGGATGTTAAAAGAATTGATGAAAATAAAATCATTGACACCAAAAAGCTTGATAACTTCTTTTATTCGTTTTACAATTCGCTTTTCGTTATAACTTAAAAGCTTTCGGTATAACCAGCCTTCGGGCAAAAAGTTGATGGATAAAAGTAGCCTGGTGATAACAATGTTTAAGTTTGGGATTTCGGTATTTAAAACCCCTGTTGAATCTTTACTATAAAGTTCTTTCTTTTTAGTGAATTCTGGAGATTTTTTTAAACGATAGTAATCTTTAAACGTAGCTGGATATTCAACGTAAAAAACTTGATTATGCTGTGCTAAATGTTTCGCAATTGTATACCCAGTAGATTCAATTGGTGCATCATATTTGGCGTTACTCAGTATAAATACTACAGTATTTTTTAGCATTTCTTAGTTTAGATTTTCTATCCGATTCTAAAATAAACAAATTCCCGGTTTATTTAATCTAAAAGACAACTAAACAACCCGTGAATCTATCTTTTTTGGTTTTTCTGGCTCAATTACTTTGGTATGATCTATTTGGTTATCTAATACTTTAGTAACCGTAATGATAGCCAATACCAAGTAAAAATAAATACTTAGGGGATATTGTACGATAGCTTCTTGCGGATAATTGGCAATTGCCAGTGCAAAAACAATAAGTACCATAGTCAAACAGTAGGACTTGAGTTCGGGGTCTCGAATGTTGAAATAGTTTTTTATCCCAACATACAAACTGGTAAAAAAGAGGGTGCAAATTAAAAACAAACCGACCCAACCAAGTTCCATTGCCACCCTTACGTAACCACTATCTGGTGGAAATTGCGCTAAAAAAGAATATGGTGCAAATCTAACTCCCCAAATACCAGAACCACCTAAACCACCACCAAACGGGTGACTTTGGATAAAAGGCTGAACTCTTTTTTGATTTGCTTTCCGCACATTAAACGACGCATCCTGAGTAGGTTTAAATGCTGATTGAAACCTTACCAAAGTAGTATTACCTGTTGGTACCCTAATTAAAATTAAAAAGAAAAGTAATAAGGGTAAAGCAATTGCAATTGCCAACCGGTTAAATTTCACAACAAACAACATTAAAAAAGCGGCAGGGATCAAAACATACGCAGCCCTAGTTGCAGAGTAAGACATTACAGTGGAGAACAAAACACCTAAAGCAAATAGCAGTACTTTATATTTTGTTTTGAATGGCCCTGTCATTAAGCCTAAGCATAATATAGTAGATATTGCCATATTAAAAGAGAAGGCCACCGGGTCAGAGAAAATTGAACTTTTTCGCCACTGCCCATCAATAAAGTTTAGCCCAATAAAAGATGGGTCATAATGGTTACGTTCTTCAAAAGCGAAAAATCCAAAATACTCTTGCTTAATTGCATATAAAGCAGCAATAAAAGATAAGCCTAGCCATACAAAGATAACGGTGCGCAAAAAGTTTTTTGAATTTAGGTAATACGTAAATATGTAGTAAGAAAGCATTACTGCTGCCACATTACGTATGGTGTAAAGCCATGCCAGTTTAGATGCTGCTACAGGGTTGAAAAACTGTAACACGTTGTATATTACCCATATAGCGATAATGTACGAGATTGGATTTTTAAGTATCCAGTAGTTTCTATTATACTTTTGTTGGATAAAAAAACCTAAAATCATTATGGCAAGCATACCATCCATCACGGTACCTAAAGGAAAGGTGGTGTTAATGGCGGTAATAAAAAACATAATGAAATATGCCAGCAACATAATGGATATTACCGCAAACCTTGGCTCTTTAATTACTATATAAGTAAACATTAAACCAAAGGTTACCAAAAGAGGGAATACTCCAATTCTTGACCCAAAAAAGGTGAAGATTGCAGCTGTTGCTACTGACATTACCAGTAGCACTATTAAAATTATATAACTTGGTTTTCCGCTCCCTTCGGACTGTATTTTAAAATTTTCCATTAAAAAAGTACAATTAGAAATAAGAAATAATAAACCGTTACAAAACAGATGACAATAGCTAGCCACTTTTTGAAAAGCATGAAATAAGATGCTTTTTGCTTAATTAATTTTATGTCGGGATTAACTCTCATGAACCTTGTTTTGTATGTTTTGTAGCCACCGAAATTTTATTTGCAACACGTACCTTGCTTAAAGATAAAAGTTGAAAAAAAACAAATTTGGGTATGTTAACCAACGATGCGTAAATTCTTTTGTCTGTATTTGATGCCTTAAGCGAAATAAAGAAGCCTATAACAAAGCTTGCAAAACCTAATAGCCAAACCCAATAATTAAAACCTAACAATAGGTTTATAAGGGTTGCAAATACAGCTAATATTAAAAATATAAATAGGGGAGGTCTTAAAAGTACAACCCCCAAAATAAGCTGATTGCTAGATGTATTTTTAAACCCTTTTCCAATAAGTCCAAAGCCGTAGCTAAAGTACTTAAACCAAGTGTTTATCCAACGAGAGCGCTGTTTAACCAGTTGATCTGCATGGGTTGTTTTTTGGTCAAAAAGAATAGCATTTTTATTAAAAGCTATCCTAATATCTTGTTTAACAATGTAGTGTTGCAAAACTTTATCAAAACCAGCACCGCTCACTTTACAGTTTTTTAAGAAGTCCAAATAAATATTGGTTTCAAACGCCATTGCCGAGCCAGCTAAAGTTGCCGATGAACCAGATCTAAATAAAACCTCGCCATCATAAAAATGATAATAGATGTCTCTTGCCGCATCTAAACAGGCATAATTGGTATCTAAATTTTTTGCTGCTCTTAAACCTTGTACAGCTTTAAAGCCAGCATCAAACGATTTTTTAATCTCTATTAAATAATTACTGTCAATAATATTATCACTATCAATAATGGTAATTACATCATGCTTTTTTTTGAAATGTTCAACAGCATACGCATGAGAACCAGTATTACTTCCAATTACGGTAGAGGGAGTTAATACATTTACTCGTTCATCATCAAAAATTAAAGAACTAGTATCGCATTTATCAGCAACTAAATAGATTGTGAAATTTTGGTACTGCTGACTTAAAACTGCATTAACAACCTCTGGTAAATTAACAACCTCTTCGTAAGCTGTAATAATAATAGCGAAATCTAAACCCTGATCACTGTTACTTATTTGCTGTTTCTTAGCAGACCTTAGCTTACTAAGAAACAGCAAAAGCAATGGGAAAAACAAATGAAAGCCAATTACAATTTGCAATATAATCCAGGCAATATGTACGGCTTTCAGCATTGTTACTCTAGTAAGTTTGCGTTAAAGTTACCAGTTAATTTGTTTCCAGTATCAATTGATACTTTATTTATTACCCATCCAATAAACTGTCCGTTTAATCCTTTTAAGTAATTAACGTGTTGGTTTTTGCTTGCAGATAAACTTTGGTCTGCTTCAAAAACACCCATCACCTTATCAGAAATCAAATTCCATTCTTTTGCTTTACCTAAAGTATTTAAAGATGGGGTTTCTACAAGTATGATGTCAAACTCGTTTCTTAGTTGATCAAATCTTTGTTTTACCGTTTCTTCATCAGCTATCTCAAACAAAGACTTGTCTTCACCACGGTTACCCATTACCATAATTCCGGCACTAAACTCAGACGAACCTAAGTTTCCGCTTTTTAAGTAATCTTCAATAAAGAAGGTAGAGTTTGAGTTCTCTGTAATACTTGGATGATCAAAGTTACCGTCAATTAACAATACTTTCTTGCTAATAACTACATAAGAGTAGGCGATACAAGCAACCAGTAATGTTTTTCCTTCAGAATCATTCATACTGGTAATGTTCAGTACTTGGCCTTTTCTGTCATTAGGCTTCTGTAACATCTCACGACTAATCTCATATCTTGCAGAACGTAATTGTTTTTTAAGCTCTTGCATTTCTGGGTTCGAGTTTAAGTTGCTCCAAATTTCTTTGAGGGCTAAACTTGCCGAACTTACACGGTTTATTTTTCCTAAAACAGGTATTTCTGTAATCTGCGCAAGCTCTCTAGGTGTTCCAATTTTATTATCAAAGTAAAAGATGATAAAGAAAATAAGTAAACAGAACACAAAGCTAATGATACCACTCATGATAATCAGCAACATTTTTTTAGATGGTTGCTCTATACCAGGGTTTGCAATTTGCACTTGTCTTAAGCGTGATGATAAACTAGCTTCTAAACTAGCACTGTTGAATTTCTCCAATACATCTAAATACTCTCTGCTCGAAATGTCAATTTTTCTTTCTAAAGATTGTATTACAGCTTCGTGAGGAACCAATTTATCAAACCTTTGGTTCATATCCGCAAGTTCTCTTTTCAAACTTGCCAAACTGTACCTTGCAATATCATACTCAATCTGTAGATTCAGTTTTTTAGAAATTAAATCTTGCTTTTGAACCAATGGGTTATCAATATACTTACTAGACTGTGTTAAAATTTGTTTGTTGATAACAGCTTTTAACGAATCCATTTTCACTTGATAATCATTATCAAAACCGCTTTGTATGTATCTTTCGGTAATTAAATTCAGCTCTTTTTTAGACTGCATTAAATTCTGATTGATTTTTTCTAAAGAAGCTTCAAAATATCTTTTTTGGTTCGGATCAAATTCCTTATCAATATTGTTTATAGCACCTTTTATAGCAATAATGCTTTTCTCAGCATCTTGTTTACGTCTTTCATATTCAGCAGAAAGCTCGTACATTTTTCTAGATTGCTCTAAAAGGTTGATAATTCTGTTTTTGATTTTATACTGCTTAAGCGCTGCTACGTTTTTATTAAGCGTATCACTTTTTTCTTTAGCTCTTTCAGATAAAAACTTAACTGCTTTTGTTTGGTTTTCTTTTAAAATAGAAGTGTAGTAGCTTACAAACTCTTTACACTCGGTATTTACCAAAAAGGCAGATAATTCTGGGCTCTCAGATACAAACTTTACAGATATAAAATCACTGTTTTCTAACCTGTCTGCATTTAAGTTTTCAAGTATGAAATCAGAGTTGTAATCCATAGATTCTAGAATTTCGTAAAGCTCTTTGTCTTCTGGGTTAAAACTGTTTAAAGTTTCTCTGTTAACATACTTTCTTTTAAACGTATTTAATATTTTACGTCTATCAACCTCAGCAAGGTCTTTAATTTTAGGGCTTAACTCTCTAAAAGGTTTTGTTGCAGTTAAATCGTGTATAATCAATTGATACGATACTAGATTAAGAATCTTCTCTAGTTTCATAATCTCAGTTAAATTACTAAACTCTCTGATTACACTTGATTCTTGCTTATCAGCACTGTTGTTTAAGATATTAGTTTCATCAACAATACCAGTTGCAATTTGTCCTTCAGAAACATATTGATCTGCTAGGTTTCTCACTAAGAAGTAAGCGATTATAATCGTTACCAAAGGCACAGCTATAACGATAAATCTAAATCGGTATAGTAGGTTGTAAAATTTCTTTAACTCTTCCATTATTTTATGTCTTCTAGTTTTGTAACGGTTAATTCTTCAATTGCTGCTTTGGCTATTAATAAGCCAGCTTCTGATTCTATTTTTGATTGACTGATGGTACTGTAGCTAATTAACCCTTCACTATAATTTTGAAAAGTAACCTCGCCACGTTCGTACCTTGCTTTTAAATCGTTTAATAAGCCTTCTGAATCCTGTAGGGATTTTGTGAAAAGTTTTACGTTGTTTAGTTGTTGTATATAAGTGAAGTAACGGCTTTTCACTTCCAGTATTAAGTTGTTGTCAAACTGAGCAGTTAATTCTTTACTAAACTCTAATTGTTTTTTAACGGTTTTTACATTGTTAGGCTTTTGCAAAATACCGCCAATGTTAATGTTGACTCCAAACTGATAACCACTAAAATAACTTGGGTCAATAAAGTTGATTGTATTGTTTGGAGTTGATACGTATGAAACATTGAAGGGGGTTAGCCAATCTAATTTTTGATGGGCTACTTGCAGTTCTGCTATTTCTTCCTTTATTCTATTTTGCCTAATAATAGGATAGTTTTCTTTTGCAGTTGCAATTAGCTTTTCTAAAAATAAGTACGAAATATCTTGAACCATTGATTCTTGAGCTTTCGCCTGCTTACCTAAAGTGCTAAAGCACACAACTGCGAGCAGTAGGTATAAAAATTTGTTGAGAGGACGTTTCATAAATTCAGTTTAAGCGTGTGTTAACATATGTTTTAAGCTACGTTAATCTATATGTTATGGTGCATAATGATGCCAAAAAAATGGGGATGTATAAAAAGGTTACTTTTTGTAGCGATAAGCCTTTATAGGGCGGAAATATATATTTTAACTAGCATAGGTGAGGTTTTTAATTATTGAGTAAGCGTGGGAATCTTGTGGAATATAATGCCTGATTGTGGAATATAATGCCTGACTGTATTTTTGTTGTTACTCATGTTTTATAGGTCTGTAAAATTAAATAACTCGCTTTATTGTACGTGTAGCTGTATATACGTAGATGAGTGTTAACTGTTACGTTTAATGGATTGATATTTGGATAATGGGATGTATTAGTTTAAAATATCAGACTATAAACGCTCAATTATGAAAGTAAAATTCACACCAAGCCTTTATCTATTGGCTGTACTAGTGCTAATGGCAAGTATGTCAAAAGCACAAACCACACTTCCGTATTTTCAAAGTTTTAAAGAAACCACCGCGTCAAATATTGAATTTGGTGGTGCACCTACTGCGATATTAACGGCGGCACAAGGGATTGATTTACCTGGAAACGGTTATTTGCGCTTAACAAATAACACAACAGATCAAAAAGGCTATATATATAGTAAGGAAAACTTTAACACAAGTCAGGGTTTAAGTATCTCATTTGAGTATTATACTTATGGAGGTTCTGGCGCTGATGGAATATGTTTCTTCCTATTTGATGGATCTACTACTAATTTTAATATTGGTGGTTTTGGTGGTTCATTAGGATATGCGCAGTACCTTCCTTATAACTCAAGTATTGTTTTACCGGGTGTAAGTAATGGCTATTTAGGCGTTGCTTTAGATGAATTTGGTAACTTTCCAAATCCGCGTGAAGGAAGACAAGGTGGAATTGTAGGTCCCGGACTTTACGGTATATCTACTAAATCAGTAGTGTTAAGAGGAAAAGGAGACGGTAATTCAACAAACCCTAATAACTATAGATACCTTACCTCTGTTACTGCAAGTGATAAAGGTGTGGATTTGGTGAATGATGCTAACGAGCGTTTTCCTGACAGTACACGATTAGGTTTCAGACAAGCATTTATTGATCTTAGACCAGTGGCTGCCGGTGGTTATAATGTATCGGTAAGAATTAAAGTAGGTGGTGTACCAACAAAAACCACTACTGTTATTGATAACTTTTATTATCCTGACGCCGCTCCAGCGAATATCGCTTACGGTATAGCATCTTCAACAGGTGATTTAACCAACTTTCACGAAATTAGAAATGTGGCAATAGATATATACCGCAGACCGTTAACAAGCCCTACTGCTTTAGATGATGAATTTACAGAGTGTTTAGGTAAAGTTTCTACATGGAATGTTGTAGCTAATGATGCTTCTACAAACGCTGGTGGTACTATTGTAAATACATCATTGGATTTGGATCCAGTTATAAGTGGCGAACAAAAAACGTTTTTAGTTGCTGGTAAAGGAGTTTTTACAGCAAATAATGATGGTACAGTAACATTTACACCACTTAGTACGAGTATAACTGGTCCTGTATCAGTTAGGTACACTGTTACTGATGATAAAGGAGCTGTTTCAAGTCCTGCAACGCTTACGATTAAAGATCCAGTAACAACAATACCTGCTAATGTAGGTCCAGAACAGTTAATTCATATTTCTACACAAAGTACAACGGCTACTATTACTGGGAATTCTCCGGCGGGCTTTAGTGCATTGTGGGTTCAAAAATCAGGACCAACCACTGCAATTATAGATAACACTACTGCGGCAACAACAACCGTAAGTAATTTACAATCGGGACCATATGTATTCACATATAATTTAACTTTACCTGGCCAATGTGTTTCATCTGCCGATGTTAGAGTTGTTATAAATATTATTCCTGTTGCTGTAAAAGATGATGTTGTTGGGAAAATTAATACACCATCTGTAATAAATGTACTTAATAATGATACAGATAGAGATGGGGTTGCAACTATTGATAAAACTACGGTTACCATACAAGATCAACCAACAAACGGTACAGTAGCAGTTGACCCAGTTACTGGTAATGTAACTTACACTCCAAACACTGGTTACTCAGGACCGGATACTTTTACATATACTATTAAAGATGATAAAGGAGCAGAGTCAAACCCTGCGTTAGTTTCTATTTCGGTACCTATTCCTCCAAAAATTGGATTAGCAAAATCAGTAGTAAGTATTGATGAGCTTGCGGATGAAAGTTATAATGTTAAATTCCTTTTTACAGTTGTTAATTACGGAAATGTAACATTACAAAGCCTATCATTAACAGATGACTTGTTGAGTACTTTCAGCACCACAAAATACAGTATCGTTAGTTTGTCATCTCCAGACGGGGTGTTAACTGTAAATCCAACTTATAATGGTAGCCCAAACACTCAATTATTGGTGCCAAATAATCAGCTTGTTGCTGGTGCCACAGCTAAAGTTGAGTTGGTCATAAACGTTAAGTTGGATAGAGGTGTTTTTAATTTTGAAAACATAGCTTTTACAGAAGGTGTTTCTTCTGCAGACGGTACAATAGCTAAAGATCAATCTACGGATGGCTTGGTTCCAGACCCTATTACACCAGAAGATGTAACTCCGGCAGTTCCAACACCAGTTAAATTTATTGTTGATAAAATATACATACCTGAAGGTTTTTCTCCAAACGGCGATGGCGACCATGATAAGTTTGTAATTGTCAATGGAGGCTTAACACCATTAGTTCTAGAGGTTTTTAACCGTTGGGGAAATGTAGTGTATAAGTCAAACGACTATTTAAACAACTGGGACGGTAGGTCAAATAAAGGTCTCACAATTGGTAACGATTTGCCAGTTGGAACCTACTATTATGTTGTTAATTACAACGGAAAAAAATACGTTGGATTTATCACTTTAAACAGATAGAATCATGAAAAAATACATCTATATAACGCTCTCTTTTGTAATGTTACTTGCCTTTACAAAGACTTCAAAAGCACAGCAAGACGCAATGTATACGCAATACATGTTTAATCCCCTGGCTTTAAACCCAGCTTTTGCAGGTAGTCGTAATGTAGTTTCTGCTACAGCACTTTATCGTAACCAGTGGTCTGGTATTAAAGGAGCCCCAGAAACTACCACTTTTACAATTGACGCCCCAATCAACGATAAAAAAATTGGTTTAGGTTTGCAGGTTTTCAATGATAAATTGGGAATCACCAACACAACTGGTATTGTTGCAAGTGGAGCGTACAGAATAAGAATGGATAAAGGAACGCTGTCTTTTGGTTTACAAGGAAGCCTAGCTAACTTTAGAGCAAACTACCAAAATGTTGCATTAGACCAAACTGGTACTAACACAGATATGGCTTTTCAGGATAATGTGAATAAGACCATGTTTAATATCGGTACAGGTATCTATTATAACTCTGATAAATTTTATGTTGGTTTATCTGCACCACAATTGGTACCTGGTAAACTAGCTTCAACTCCTTTATCAAAACAAGAAATTCATTTGTTTTTAACGGCTGGTGTTGTGTTTAATTTAAATGACGACTTTAAATTGAAGCCTTCCATCCTGATTAAGGAAGTTAAAGGCGCACCAATTGAAGGAGATTTAAACGCAATGTTCTGGATTAAAGATGTAGTAGGTATTGGTGCACAATATCGTACAAATGCAGATGTTTCTGGTTTGTTAGAAGTACAGGCTACGCCACAAATTAGAATAGGTTATGCTTATGATCATAGTATTACCACACTGCAAACCTTTAATAGCGGAAGCCACGAGATTATGTTACGCTATGAATTTGGCTACGTGAAAAACAAATTTATTTCACCACGTTTCTTTTAAACCAATTATAACATGAAAAAGATAAACTTAATCACCTACCTTACTTCTTTATTGTTGGTTTGTAGCATTGTAGCGCAAGCTCAAGATAAAGCAGTTGATTTAAAATCGGCGCAAAACGCTTATGAAAATCTAAGATATAAAGATGCAATTGCACTTTTAAAGCCTGTTTTAGCTAAAGACAAGGAGAATACTAGTGCCTTGGAAATTATGGCAAACAGCTATCGTTTAACTAAACAGTACCCTGAAGCCTTAACATATTACGAAAAGCTAACGCAAAAAGAAGTAAGCAAACCCGAGTGGGTTTTACGTTATGCAGAAGCATTAGCAAACAATAAAGAGTACGAAAAATCTGAACTTTGGTACAGAAAGTACTTATTGATGGTGCCAAGTGATAGAAGGGGAGAGTATTTCTCTGAAGTAGATTTTGATAAACTAGGAAAGGGTTTTAGTTGGGATATCAAGTATCTTAATATCAATACTCCAGTATCTGAATATGGCCCAATGATTTATAAAAACGGATTGGTTTTTACCAGTAACCGTTTCTACTCAAAACCAGTAAGTCATGTTTTTGGTTGGAACAATACACCATTTTCTGACTTATATTACTTGGAGGATATCAACACACTTTCATACACAAAGGCAGACTCTACTAAAAGTGCTTCAACTGAAAGCTCAAGCACTGCATTAGGGAAAATAAATGATGATAATACAGCACCTACAAGTAATGATACTAAAATAATAGGTGTATTTGATAGGTCTGTTTACTCAGCAGTTAATGCACAAGGTAGCACTGCAGGTATAAAAGGATTCGAAGGAAGTATCAATACAAAATTCCATGAAGGTACATCTGCATTAATGCCAGACGGTTCAATCATTTTTACTCGTAACAATTATAAAAACGGTAAAAAAGGTAAAAGTAGCGATGGTACTGTAAAGTTGAAAATGTATACAGCTAAAGGACCTAATCATACAGAAATAAAGCCTTATCCATTTAATAGTGACCAATATTCTGTTGGACACCCAACGGTAAGTAAAGACGGGAAATTATTGATTTTCTCATCTGATATGCCAGGTGGTTCAGGTGGAGCAGATTTGTACTACTCTATACGCTTAAATGAAGATACAGAGTGGGGACGTCCGGTAAATATGGGTCGCAAAATTAATACTGAAGGTGATGAACAATTCCCTTATTTAGATAATGAAGGCTTGTTGTATTTTTCATCAAACGGTTTAGCCGGCTTAGGTGGCTTGGATGTTTTTACAGTTAAACTTAAAGATTTACGCCCAGTTAGCACTCCATTAAACTTAGGTGCACCTTTCAACTCGTCTTATGATGATTTTGGAATTGCTAAAATTAGCGAGTTAACGGGCTTTTTAAGCTCGAACAGAGCTGGTAATGATGATATCTATTCGTTTGTTAAAAAGGAGTTCGGTATTATTTTAACTGGTGTAGTTACCGATGCAACTACTGGATTACCTCTTAAAAATGCTATTGTAACTTTAAGAAACGGCGATAAAGAAGAGATTTTAACTTTGAATGATAAAGGCGAGTTTAAAAAACCTTTATTAAAAGATACTGGTTATGAGTTAACCGGTAAACTAAATGATTTTTTACCCGATAGAAGATATGTAGGTACTGATGGTATTAACAAAGATTCGGTGATTTTTGTTCCCTTGAAATTAAAAGGTGCAAATGATGTACAGAAGTTTGTTGTAGATAATTGTGATTCGCTTAAAAAAGTATTTGCGCTACAGAATATATACTATGATTTGGATAAGTATTTCATTAGGGCAGATGCTATTGATGATTTAAGTCATATCATATCTTTAATGAAACAGTATCCTGATATTCAGTTAATAACTAGAAGTCACTGCGATAGTAGAGCGTCAGAAAACTATAATCGTGTTTTGTCTTTAAACAGAGGAGAATCTGCAAAAGCATATTTGGTTAAAAATGGTGTTGCTGCAAACAGGATTTCAGTAAAGTATTTTGGCAAAAGCAGATTGGTAAACGGCTGTACAGACGGAGTTGAATGTTCTGAAGTAGAACAACAAATGAACCGTAGAACAGAGTTTGAAGTTATTTATAACGGTATAAACTTATCAATGGTTGACTGTAAGTAAACTTGATTTTATAATAAAAGCCCACTCAGTTTTTTGAGTGGGCTTTTTTGTTTTAATAAGCTCCTTATTTACAGCGCCCAGTCTTTTAAAGGCTACCCATAAATTTTAGCTTAATCCCATCTTGAAAGCTTTCAATAGTTTTAAATATTTCTTTTAAGGTTACTTGCTCAATTTTAGAGAGCGAGGTTAAGGCTACGTAATTTGTGGGTTCTGCATTATTATCAATGATGTTTTGCGCCTGGTTTTTTAAGCGAAGACTCATTAAATAATAATAAGACTGCATTAACTCCTGAACTTGTTTTTCGTTAAAAACGCCAAGTTTGGCTAATGCTTTCAACCTTTCTCCGGTATTCTCCTTCTTGAAAATTTTATTTTGTAAGGCATAAACACGTACTAAATCAACAATAGGAGTCATTGCCCTTTTAATATCGAAAACTTCTTTTTCGTCGATTTTTTGAGTTCTAATGTTTTTGAAAAAAGTTAGAGGAGGCTCATACTGCAAAGCGTTTTTAGCCATATAGATGAAAAAAGTAACTAGAGGTTTATTAAGTTCTTCGTTTAGAAACTCTCTTAGCTCATCCATAATTGTGATATCACCATAAATGGCCCTACAATCAAAAAATGTGGAGAATTTGATGGCCGTTTCCGGAAGAGCTTCTTCAATCCATTCTTTATAATTACGTTTCCAATGTGATAAAGAGTGAGTCCATTTTGGGTTTTTCGCCATAAAATCACCCGAACAATATTCAAAACCAATTTCGTTTAGCTTATCAGAAACCCGGGTTGCAAAGTCTAAGAAGTAGGCTCTAACAAGCTCCCGGTGCTCATTGGCTTTGTCTTCGTAAATAATGGCATTGTCTTGGTCGGTTTTTAAACTTTGCTCTTTTCTTCCTTCGCTCCCTAAAACAATAAAAACAAATTTAGCCGGAGCGGGGCCTATCTCCTTAATTACCTCTTCAATAACTTTGTTAGAAATGGTATCAGTAATGGTGGTAATCACTTGGTTTACAATCTCAGCGTTTACACCACGCCCCAATAATTGCGACACAATACTAGGAACTTTCTCCCACTTTGCTTTTAACTCTTTAGTGCTTAAAGCAGATTTTACCGATTGTATAAATACCATGGGAGATTTTGCCTGTTCGCTTAATAAACGATTTCGACTTAGAAAACCTTCAAACTCTCCACCGTTTTCTATCAATAAATAACGGCTTTTGGTTTGGAACATCAATAAAATAGCCTCGTATATATACGCATCCTTTGAAATGGATATAATTTTGCTGTCTATCACTTGTTCAATGGGGCTGTTTGCATCTAATTTTTGAGCAATAACACGATCTCGGAGGGTAATATCAGTAACAAAGCCTATAATTTGGTTTTTATCATTACTTATAAATAAACAACTAACTTTTTGTTGCGCCATTGTTAGTGCACACTCAAAAATAGGCGTGTTACGGTTACAAATGGTTAAGGCTTGGTAGTTAAGGCCTTCAACTTTTCTAGAGTACATCTGCTCAGAGGCGATATAACTTTCTTCGAATAAAGCTGGTTTTTTATAAAAATGAGCAAAATCCTCATTTAGCATCCGTTTGCCAAAGTCATCGGTGAAAAACTGAAAAAAGCTTTCGTACGCTTGGCATAGTTCTCTAAAAAGCTTTCGTGGAAGTATATAAACTAAAGTTCCCTTTTTTGCAATTACCGTTTTTAAAGCTTTTTTTCTGTTGAGTAAAACAGAAATACCGCCGAATAACTTCCCTCTCTGCAGTGTTTCTAAATCTCTTTTATTGTTATTGCTGTCGTAAAAAAATGAATCATACTCGCCCTCTACAAGTATATCCACCCCTTTCATTTTAGTGATTTCTTGATTGTATATCACCTTTTCTTTTGTATAACGGACTTCTTCAAGTACATCTACAAGACTAATTAATACATCTATAGGCAAGGTATTAAAAGGCGAAGTGTTTTGTAAAAGGTTGAGTTTATTTTCCATAGTAGTAAAAGGCAATAAAAATAATTAGGGCTATTATAAATGTTATATAATAAAATATAGGCAGGCTTGCGTCTTGTTTAATAGTTTTAATGGCTTTAGACTGTTCTTCAATTATTTGCTCGGTAACTTCTCCTTTTTGTAATAAATAGAAAAATATTTCGGCAGTAAGTTCTGCATCTACTAAAGCATTATGAAGATTTTCCGGACGCTTTTTGAATAAAGTTTTGTAAAAAACATTCAGTTTTAGAAACTTGAAAGTGGGGTTTTTTACATAAGGAGCGCTCGCTTTAAGCGTACAAAAGAAATTACTTTTAATTAAAGGGTTGGGTAGGTTTAAACGATGATACTCTGCCCCAACCATAGAAAAATCAAGTTCTGCAAAATGCGCAATAATTAAAGGTTGGTAAGTGGATATATCCGCTGTAAAGTTTTGAAAAACAGTAGATCTGTCTTCCCCTTTTTCTGATAAAAAATCTAAAGTAATATGATGGATTTTTGTGGATGCCTTACCAATTTTAAAATCCCCGGGTTTTAGGTAATGATTATGTTTTTTTACCAGCTTACCCTCACGGTTGAAAATAAGCCATGCAATCTGTAAAACATGAGGCCAATTGTTTTTGGTATGGTAAGGTGCATTCCATTTTTTTGGTAAACCCGATGTTTCAGTATCAATAACTAAAAAGTAGTCTTGCAATATAGTTGTGTTAAGCTATTGTTGTATCAAGTGGGTTAACTGTTTTCGTTTACCCATGTTCACAAAGTTATTAAATAATAATTTGTGTTTTAACTTAAATCAAAAGGTAGCTTATGGTGATTTATTAGCCTCTTTTTATAAGATTCATTTTTGACAGCTTTATTACCGTTTGGGGTTCACTAGTCCTTTTATAATTATTAAGTTTGCCACCTAGTTAGCGATTGGTGAATATGAATGATTTGAGAAATTGGATAGAGAAACTACTATCTAGCTATGATGTTTTGAGTGCATTGGTACCTTATGTATCCATGCTTATTTTACTCACACTTACACTTGTAGTAATTTATTTTTTAAGGGAAATAACCCGTAAAGTATTACGAAAAGTGGTGGGTAAGTTCTTCCGGAAAACACCCACACGTTGGGATGATCTGTTGATTAAACATAAACTTTTCCCCGCAATCGCATCCTTGGTTTCGGTATTGATATTAACTGCGACGGTCCCTGCCATTTTTCAGGATTTCCCACAACTACAGCCTTTTTTAGAGAAAGCCGTTGAAGTTTATTTCCTTTTTATTATTCTTCGAATCATTGTTGTGTTTTTAAAAGGTTCTGAGGAATACTTGTCAGAATCTGAACTCTTTATGGAGAAGCCTATTGCCAGTTATTTCCAGCTTGGTAGGCTTATTCTGTATGTTACGGTATTTATTTTAGGCTTATCCATTCTGTTGGGTAAATCTCCTTTTTATTTTTTAGGAGCTTTTGGAGCCATGACAGCAGTCCTATTATTGGTGTTTAAGGATACCATTTTAGGTTTGGTGGCCAGTATACAAATTTCTACCAATGATATGATTAGGGTTGGGGATTGGGTAGAAATGCCTCAGTATAATGCAGATGGAGATGTAGTTGCCATTAATTTAAATACCGTGAAAGTGGTGAATTGGGATAAAACAATTACCACAGTACCTACCTATTATTTTATTACTGATGGTTTTAAGAACTGGAGAGGTATGCAACAAAGCGGTGGTCGTAGGATTAAACGAACCATCCATTTAAGTACCGCCAGCATTCGTTTTGTTGATGAAGAGTTGAGAACATCTTTCCAGAAGTTTCACATCATCGGCGATTATATGAAAGACAGACAGGCTGAAATTGAAAAGTATAACTCTAAGCATACTTTTGATACCACAGCTCTTATCAACGGAAGAAGAATGACGAATATCGGGGTGTTTAGAAGCTATGTTGAATCTTATTTAAAAAACCACCCTGAGATTAATCAGGATATGACTTTACTTGTGCGACAGCAAGAAGCTACTGCCTTTGGTTTACCGATAGAGGTTTACTGCTTTACCAAATCTGTTGATTGGTTAGTGTATGAAGAGGTGCAGTCGGATATTTTTGACCACCTTTTTGCAGCAGCACTTTATTTTGATCTCGAGATTTTTCAGTCGCCAACAGGTACTGATATTTCTAAGAGTTTAGGGAGTGCCAAACAATCATTTCAGGCCTAATCTATTTGATTAAGAGGTAAGTACGCTAGCATTCTGAAATTAGAATGGCTTAGGAAAGCAAGTTTTATAATAACTGTCTTTGTTATTTAACTAGCATTACGCTTACTCGTTTAAGTGTTCCTTTCTCAGGGTCACTTAAATGCTTTTTAGAAGGTGAGGACTCCGTCTGGTGTAAATCATTTTATCTCTTTGAACGCCGGACACAGTCCTCAGTTTTTATGCTTAGATTTAAGTGACCCTTCGGAACACTTAAACCAGATGGGATAGCTTGTTTTGTAATCCGTGGTACTTATTTAGAGATGTTTTTCAAAGCTTCGATGATCTCATCAGGTTCTGAACGAGATCTATAATCAACATTTACATAGTTCCATTTAACTATTCCGTCAATTCCTAATAGAAAAGTCGCTGGAATTGGTAATACACTGCTGTTTCCGTTATTTATTTTTTTTAAATCAAGGTTACGGTCTACACGCATATGCTCCAATAAAAATTCTGGAACTTCCCAAGCAACTCCATATTGTGAAGCAACTTTTGCATCTTGGTCAGACAATACAATAAATTCCATTTCACTAATTTCATTTTTTGTCATTGATGAGTCAGGTACTTCTGGGCTGATTGCAACTAATGTAGCACCAAGTTTTTGAATGTCACTTATTCTGTTTTGTAACGCTCTAAGCTGTAAATTACAGTATGGACACCAACTTCCGCGATAAAATGTAATGACAAGCGGACCTTTATTTAATAAGCTAGATAATGATATTGGGTTTCCAAGAGGGTCAGGTAATACAAAACCCGGAGCTTTTTCTCCGATTTTAATAGCTTTTTCTCCTTGTTGAAAAGCTTTTGCTTTGATAATTATATCATCAACGCCTTTCATAAACTCAGGATTGTTTTTTCGTCCTAAAGCAATTTTAGCGTCAGTTAGTTCTTTCAGTTTATGCATTATTCGTTTAATTATGAATAGTTAAATGTCAAATTTTAATGTATGGTGTTAATTGCCGACAACCGCTTACTCGTTTAAGTGTTCCTTTTCAGGATCACTTAAATGCTTTTTAGAAGCTGAGGACTCCGTCCAGTATAAACCACTTTATCTCTTTGAACCCCGGACACAGTCCTCAGTTTTTATGCTTAGAGCCAAACGGGGTTCGTTGTTTTTTTGTCCATCATTTTTTATTGTATTTATTGTCTTTCCATTTATTTGTTTGTGCTTGGCTGTCGGCAATAAGTTCGTTAAGTCGTTTTAGTTTTGTTGTCTCTTGCTTTGCACTCATAACCCAATGCGTTGAATGTTTTCGGTATGATAGTGCTAATAACTGAAAGTATTCCCAAGCTATTTTATTTGATTTGAATTGATTTTCAAGTTCAATGGAAAATATCACTTCTGCGTTTTCATCAGAATATATTTGCGACTCGTTTTCTTTTCTGTTTTCAAAAATTTCAAGTCCAGCAGTTTGCATAAGTCCTAATTTTGTCAACGTCACAATTTTTTGAATGTTAACTGCACTCCAAATACTTGTTAGTTTTCGAGGCGTAAATCGAATTTGATAACTGTCTTTGTCTATGGATTTGCGAACTCCGTCAATCCAACCAAAACAAAGTGCTTCGTCAACCGATTGAGTCCAGGTCATACTTGGCTTTCCGCTGTTAACTTTATAAAAGCCAACCAATAATTCCCTTTCGATTTTATGGTTTTTTTCTAGCCACTTTCTAAAATCGTTTTGTTTTGCAAAAAAAGTGGGTGTCATTTTACTATCTTTTCAATTTTATGATTATGTTGTTTTACAATGACCGCTAACGTTTTGCAAATTTGCGTTCGTTTTTTGCTTGTCCAATTTATGCATTTGTCCTCCGCTAGTGCGAGCTTGTAGCTCGTTCATCTTTTACACGAAGTCTATTTCTAAAACTCCCTTTCCCCCACTATAATCAATAGCACTACTATACTTCCAATGGTGTGCTTCGTTAACAAAACCTGCTACTATTGGGTTTGTTTTGATGTATATAATCTACTTTCTCGTCTATCACTTTTGCACTCCATAATTCTATCGGATGGTTATCTTGTTGCCAGAACTGTCGGCTCTTTACATTACTGTTTTTTAAACCTGCCCGCTCCATTAACCATAGCATCCACTCCTTTCTGCTTTCCTGCATATTGTTTTCAATTTCATGCTGTAAAGCTTTTGATGTAAATGTTTTTAGGCTCTTCATTAATTCTCCCGGATTATTATCCTTTGCTCTAAATATTAAATGTACATGGCTAGACATTATACACCAACAATAAATTTCCATGCCTTTTTCCTTCCTGCAATAATCAAGACTTTCAAGCATCTTGATAAAATATAATTCCCTTACAAAAACATCCAGCCAGTAAACAGTGGCGAAGCTCACAAAGTATAACCCTTCTTTATTGTAAAACTTATACTTTCTGCTCATTTATTATTTTATTGAAGGAGAACGAGATACAAGCTCGCACCAGCTGAGGGGCAAACACGACATTGCTTACAGAACCAATATCTCAATTTGGCGTAAGTATGAAAACCTTTGCTTATGTTTAGCTAATGTGCCTACACATTTCTAACATATAACGCACAAGAAGCATTTATCCGCTTTACCCTCTCTTCATTCTTACGCCAGATTGGGATTAATTACTTAATTAAGATTTCCGATATTCTTTTCCATTCCATGCCAGTTAACGAGGAATTTGAGGGTTTTAAACCGTCCCAGTCAGAATTGGTTAAACTGTTAACCCTCTTTCTTAAACCTTTATAAGAATATTCATTTAAGTTTTTGTCCAAAATATTTTGTAATGAAAATGATAAAGCTCTTGGAGCTCCAATCATTCTAAAGGCTAATGCTTCTTTATTGTCTACTCCAAAATATACCAATGAAGGAATATGCGAATCCTTTATGTCTTCATTTCCTCTTACAATACCCTCTAAAGCACTTAAACCCCAAGAAGCTTTAAAACGTATATCATTCATTTTTTTTACAAACTCTGTCATTCTTTTTTCTGATTCCTTTTCATCTTTACCCATAGAATTATATGCAGGATGCAAATCAGATATGTTTCCGAGCTTTTGTCCTTTCACCCAGTCAATAATAATTTTTGCATAAAGTTCTGGATTAAATGGAATATTGCTAGATTCAATTCCTAAGTTTGTTTCTCTAAGAGCTGCAATTACTTTTATTTTCTCTGCAAGATTCTCCGAATTTTGTGAATCAAAGAGTTGTTCTTTTGACCAAGAGTTTAAATTTTTAATATCTGGATTTTGTGATGCAGCAGACATCACGCTTAAAACTGAAGGAACAGAAAATCCAGTTTTATCTGCAAAACTTAAAACTCCTTTGTCTTGATATTTTGATTGAATGTGTAAATAAATGACCTTACAGATAGAAATGAATTTCTCTTTTTTCTCAGTAGTATCCAGTAAATAATATTCCAATGAATCCTTAAATAGGTCCTCTATTTCTGTAGCATAATATTGATTTTCTCCAACTGTAAGCAAATGAACAAAGTATTGTATTAGAGGCGATAATGAATTAGAATAGTGCTTAAATAATTCTGATAATCCATTGGTTTCACCTAATTTTTGTCCAATTAAATCCGCATTTTCGAATAGTTCAGAAAGTGCACTAGTTAATACATTAGCACTATCAGCAATTAATCCCCTCGCATTCTGAATATTTGCCTCACTGTTAAATGGTAAGATTATTTTACCATAATTATCAATCAAAGTCCTACCTGCTCTCCCCGCAATATTCCAAAAATCATTTGCATCAAGTTTATTATGTTGCCCTCTTCTAAAATCATCAAAAAAAACTGTTGAAACAGGGAAATTTACACCTTCTGCAATTGTTGTAGTTGCACAAACGTATTGTATTTGTTTTTGTCTAATTAGATGTTCTACAAGTAATTTTGTTTCATCAGACATTCCAGAATGATGTGTAACAATTCCCTTGTCTATTACTTTAGAAAGTGTTGTACTCCTTCCAACTTCATCTTCAATAAATTTTTTGACAAGCTTTACATCATCATTTGAAGTATAATCATCAACTTTATTATAGATAAAATTTGCTCTGCTATTAGCGGTGCCTTTGCCATAACATAAAACCATCATAGTTTTTTCTGGTTCGGAGAAATGCTTGATTGAAAATTCAAGGATTTTATCCTTGTCTCCCGTACTTTCAATTGAGTATGGATTTTTAATAATTGTTTTATCAATCGGTTGGATTGATTCATAAGGAGAAGGAAGTACCTCTAAATGTATTTCGTTTTTAGTTCTTTTTGGAGTGATTTTGGTATCAATACCTAATATTAATTTCTCTGAAGGTTTCCAGTCAACGGAAATAGAGTTACCGCCACCAAGCCATTCAGTAATAACCTTATCAGCATTCTTAATAAAAGGAGAAAGTAGCATATACTTCGCATTTGGTCTTTCTCTTCTTAAAATTGCTAAAAGCAATTCTAATTTAGCTCCTCGTTCACCATTCTGAATGGTATGTGCTTCGTCAATAATGAACATTGAAACGTCATCAACAGAAGGGTGTCTTCTTCTAATGAGTAAATCTAACTTTTCAGGAGTTGAAACAAGTACATCTATTTTTTCATCTCCGTTTAAAAATGAATCTTCAGTTGGGTCTATTTCTATCGCAGAAGATGTTTTCTCTATTGTAAATTCAAGGGGCTCTAAATCTGATTTCAAGTCGAAATAAACCTGGTTTACTAGGGCTCTTGAAGGTACTATGTAAACTATTTTTGCATCTGCCCTTAAGGCTTTCGTTACAATAATATTAAATTCTGCCAAAAGTGTTTTACCTGCACTTGTTGGCATTTGTAAAACTGTAACATTCGCAGCAACATCCAGTAAATTATCTGATAAAGCTTCTCTTTGAGAAGGCAATAGTTCTAAAATGCCTAATTCCGCCTTTCTTTTACAAAGAAGTTTTATTTTATCATTGAATTTTGTTTGAGTCCAGATAGCATTTTTATACATTGTATTCAACCCAAATTCAAAAAGTTGGATTACACTATTTAGCCTTGGTTCATTTTTAGTTAGCTTTTTTGCTATATCCAAATGTTGCCTTATAACAGCGTCTAAACGTTCTTTATAATCATATCCTTTCTTCAGATAATTCGCAGTTTCTACAACTGCTTTAGACAAATGATACAAGGAAAGTAGCACATAAGCCTCTTGAACTTCACCTGCAGTAGAAAATTGTTTTAAATAGGTCTCTTCATAGACTTGTTGGTCTTTCTTCAAATTTTCAATAATAGTTAAAGCCTTTTCAACATCCGATAAACCATCTTGCTTCCGTACTAATAAAATATAAGCCTCAATAGCTTTGCTAAGTAATTTGTATTTCCAATTTAGGCTCTCTTCTGTTGTTGGGCTAAATTCTTTTAAATCAATCCTAATGCTGATTTGCTTATCTGACTTTAAAGCTATGTTAGCTAAATAAAAATAATAAAGCGTTGTACTGTCAATGCCGTCTATTCCAAATACTTCATAAAAAGATGAAGTATCATTGTCTGAATGTATATTTATGGATTTTAGAAGCTTATATGCTGTCGTTTTAGCTTGTGCTGACACATCCTCATCGTTTAAAAAAACAGAGTTGATTAAAAAAAATGAAAGGCGTAAAATCTCAACTTCATTTACTTCGGATGTATAAGGAAGTTTTAATTGCCCCAATATGTATCTTTTCTCACTTTTATTAAAAAGTGAAATGACAGATTCTTTTTGCAATATGGTATTTATAATATTGCTCATATTAGCTCGTTATCAGCTCTTGTACTTTATTATAAAATAAATCAACAGTATCTTTGATGCTCTTATCGCTAAAAGAAAGGATAGAGAAATTTACTTTCCCTGGTTCAAAATCCTTTTTGTTTGTCTTAATCTTTCCGAAATCTGAGGGGTCATTCACGCAAGTATGATCTCTTATTAAGGTGCAACCATATGTTATATCGAAATGATCTGTTAGATTTCTTTCTAAGCAAACAATTGCAAATCCAATAATTTCGGCATCTTTTATATTTAATCTACGGGCATAATCCGATAGCCGTTGTATAACTACTGGTACTTCATTCTTATGCTTTGATTGTGTGTTAAAAATGGAATCATCGGTTTTGTCAACTACCGAAGGAGGAGATTTTTTTTCAGCAGATACTTTAGCCTCACCTAAGAGTATTTCTACTTTTTTATCACCTATTTTTTTATAACCGATAGCATCAAGTCCTCTACCCGGCAATTCGGCACGTTCTCTGAATGTGATATTTTTTAAAGGTATTATAAATCTTTCTCCTTCGGAAAGTTTCTCTTCAAAATAATAGGTCATTAGCAATTCGCCTAAATCGCTACGATAAATGTCATTCAATATAGCAGGTTGAAGAGATTGTTCTCTTTTTTTGTCAATTGGGATAGCATTTTTTGTAATTATTTGTTTTAATGCACCAGTACCAAATCCAAGATTTTTATATAAAACAGACTCATTAATTGCAGTATAGTCAAATTGAGTATTAGAACGTTGCTCCAAATACTTCTCAGCGAACTTTTTGATAAAAGAATCAATTACGGTTATATCTATTTTCTCAAATTTATGCATCAGTTCTAATAGTTTACAAAGTTAATTCTATTTTACCTCTTATCAACTTTATTGAATGTGTATCTTAATTTTTGATTAAGACGTTCGTTGGCTTTTCTAAAGAATTATTTGGTCATTCACTTGTCAGTTTGTTTATTGTCGTTCGTGTCGTTCGTGTCGTTCGTGTCGTTTTAAGGTAAGGCATACCTTATATATGCTCAGCTCAATCAGTTATATACAACAACGCTGTATTTGTGCAGTTTTCATATACACCTATTTTTTTCTAAATATATAAATTTTCAGAAATCATATCGACTAAAAATCCCTTAAGGGATTTTATAAATTAAAAGAATTTCGGTTCACAAACTCTAAGAATTGCGCTTTATATTGCTCTGAAACTGTAATGCGCTGGTCGTTGATAATAATTTGGCTACGCTCAATTACGTCTACGTTTTTTAAAGAAACAATAAAAGAACGGTGGACACGCATAAATTGCTTTTCGGGGAGTTCTTCTTCTAATGATTTTAAGCTCATTAGAGTTAAAATAGGCTTTGGGTTATCTTTTAACCATATTTTTATATAATCTTTCAAGCCTTCAAAGTAGAGTACATCAGCCAGTTTAATGCGTAATTGTTTGTATTCTGACTTTACAAAAAGGAATTCTTTCTCTTCTGAAACGATGCTTTGCTGTTTCTCTTTCACTAATGAAAACCAAGCATTGGCTTTATTGGCAGCGGTTAAAAACTCGGCATAGTCAAAGGGTTTTAATAAATAATCTAATGCATCTACCTTAAATCCATCTAAAGCATATTGATCAAAAGCGGTAGTAAAAATAACACGTGTACCTTTAGCTAGCATTTTAGAAAACTCTAGTCCCGTTAAATCAGGCATCTGAATGTCTAAAAATAATAAATCTACGGGTTCATTATTTAAAAATTCCATCGCTTCAATGGCGCTACTGCATTTCTTTTTTAACTCCAAAAAAGGAGTTTTTTCTACATAGCCTTCTACTAAACTGAGCGCCATTGGTTCATCATCTACAATTACACAGCTGATTTTTAAGTTGCTCATGGTTTTTACTGGGTGTTAATTTCTAAAGATGCTACAAAACGATCGTCTTTGATAGCTGTGTTGAAATTATAGCTATTAGGATACAAAAGCTTTAATCGTTTTTCAATATTAGGAAGCCCAATTCCCGAACCACTTTTATCTTCTGTTTTCTTCGGGAAGTTGTCATTCTCTGTCGTAAACATCACCTTCTTTTCCTCTATACGGATACTTATCTCTATCGTACTCGCTTTGCTGGCAGAAATTCCATGCTTAAACGCGTTCTCTATCAGGGATATAAACAATAGGGGAGCAATTAAAATATCAGACCCCTCATTGGGGAAGTCATAATTAACTGTTGTTTTATCTGAAACCCTCAGCTTCATCAAATCGATGTATTTCTTCATGAAATCGATCTCTTTTGAGAGGGGGACCCTTTCCATATTGGTTTCATAAAGCATGTATCGCATCAGCTTGCTTAAGCCATGGATGGATGTTTTTGCCTGCTCCGGAGCATGATCAACTAAAGAATAGATGTTATTTAATGAATTAAAGAAAAAATGTGGTTGCAATTGATAATGTAAATGTTGAAGTTCTGACTGTAGCTTCATATTAGCGGCTTCCGTATGTTCGGCTTCTATCTTTGTCCATCTTTGTGTAGCTTTTAAAGCTATCGAAAAAAGTAAAGGTGCTAAGTACGAAAGCATTTGTATATAAATAGACATCTTGAATGGAGGTCCTGGTTCACCTTCATTTTTAGGTCGAGTTTTTATTATAGATTGGAAGAACTGATTTTCAATGTATTCTTTTAGAATTAAAAAGAAAATGATGATGGCTGAATTAATCAGAATAAACAGCACCATTTTCTTTGGAAAAAGCAACCAATCTATTAATACGAAGTAATTGAGATAAAAAATCACTGCGGAAAATAGAAGGGGTATCCAAAAACGAGCGATTACCCTGTACATCTCTTGCTCTTGCCCATAAGACAATAAGTAAGGCATACTGAAAAGTGCAAACCACACTAAAATATGCGAAAGGATAGTGATCTTAATATTCTTATACATAATTTACTATTCGTAACGTAAAGCGGTTATTGGGTCTAATACCGAGGCTTTTCTTGCAGGGTACCATCCAAAAAAGATCCCGGTAACAGCACATACTGCAAATGATATCACAATAGAATACATCGCAACGCTTGTTGGCCAATTTAAGAACTTTTCAATAAAAACTGTTGCGCCTAAGCCTAATAAAACACCGAGCACCCCGCCCGTTATACTGATTAATATCGCCTCTATTAAAAACTGCATCAAAATATCGGAACCTTTACCACCTACGGCCATGCGTAAACCAATTTCTTTAGTTCTTTCTTTTACCGATACATACATGATATTCATAATGCCGATTCCGCCAATTAATAAAGATATACTGGCAACAGCCACTAATAAAACAGTCAGCATTTCACTGGTAGAGCTAAAGGTAGAGATCAGTTCTTCCATAGACCGGACGCTAAAATCATCTTCGGCGGTATCGCTTAGTTTATGTTGCTTGCGCATGATTTCAGTTACCTGAATTACTGCATTTGGCGCATCCTCTTCACTTACAGCCGATGCGATGATTTGATTGAGGTGATCAATGGCCAGAATACGTTTTTGAACAGTGGTATAGGGAGCAATCACCACATCGTCCTGGTCCTGACCGAAAGTGTTTTCTCCTTTTTCTTCCAAAACACCAATCACCTTAAAGGGGATGTTATTGAAACGGATCATTTGTCCTACCGGGTTGGCCCCGTCAGGGAATACATTATCTACAACGGTCTGTCCAATTAAAACTACTTTTGCTGCTGTTTGTACTTCGGCTTCGGTAAACATACTTCCACTTTGTAAATCAACCATTTTAATGTTCAGGTAATCCGGACTTACACCGTATATGCTTGAAGGCCAATTGTTGGAACCATTGATCACTTGACCTCTGCTTTCTACCTGGGGTGAAATATAACTGAGCAGGTCTGCCGTTTCTCTAATCGCCTCATAATCACTCAGGGTCAGCGATTCCATTACGCTTGCTTCTTGTCGCACTCCACCACGTACATCTGCACCTGCTTTAATGGTAATCATGTTGGAACCCATACTAGAAATAGTGGTACGGATACTTTCTTTAGAGCCCTCGCCAATGGCTAACATGGCAATTACTGCCGCCACCCCAATAATGATCCCTAACATGGTAAGTAAGGTTCTGGTTTTATTGAGAACAATAGCTTTGGTAGAAATTTTAAATAAATTGAATAGTCTCATAATTAATCCTCTTGTTTGGGTAATTGTGCCAATTGCGTTGCTGCAGATTGGATATTAAGGTTAAGCTTATCTTGTATCACGGCTCCATCTTTCAATACAATGGTTCTGTTGCTAAAGGTTGCTATGTCCGGCTCGTGAGTAACAAATGTTATGGTGATGCCCTGCTGGTTTAACTCTTGAAACAAAGCCATAATCTCGTAAGAGGTGCGGGTATCTAAGTTTCCTGTAGCTTCATCTGCTAAAATCATCACCGGATTATTCACCAAAGAGCGAGCAATGGCTACACGTTGCTGTTGCCCACCAGAAAGTTGTGAAGGGGTATGGTGTAATCGTTCACCTAAACCAACTTTCTCCAATGCACTGATGGCTCTTGCTCTTCTTTCCTCGGTAGATACCTTACTGTTATAGAGTAAAGGCAGTTCTACGTTTTCAATAGCAGATGTTCTTGCTAATAAATTATAGGATTGAAAAATGAAACCAATCTTTTCGTTTCTAATGGTGGCCAGCTCATTTTTACTGAGGTCTTTCACCTTTAAGCCATCAATCTCATAAATACCGGAACTTGGCTGATCTAAACATCCTAAAATATTTAATAGCGTACTTTTCCCAGAACCACTTGTGCCCATAATGGTCACAAACTCGCCTTCTTTTATAGTAAAGGAGGTGCCTCTTAGTGCATGAACGGTTTCTTCGCCCATGATAAACTCTCGCTTTAAATTTTCTATTTTAATGATTTCTTTACTCATGGCTACTGATTTATTTTTTACCTCGTGGTTGTGGCATAAAAGGACTTTCACTTGTGCCACTCGCTTTTGCTTCAGCTTTACTCAAGCCTTTTAAGCTGTATAGTAATTTTTCTCCTTCTTTAATACCACTTAATAATTGCACATTTACCCCGTCGCTTGCACCTAATGTGACTGCTCTTGGGCTGATGGCTCCGTTACTTTCTAATACCCAAAGCGTAGTGCCCTCCGTATTGCTTGTTTCATTGCTTGCAGTCAGTTGGTGCTGTTGGTTATAGCTAGCTAAAGTGCTTGCTTCTGGCTTAAAATTAATGGCCTTTGCTTCGGCAGTTAAAACATCTTTTAGCTCTAAAGTATAAATAGAGATGGTTGCCGTTAAACCAGGTTTTAGTTTTAAACTCGGATTGTTTGCTTTAATAACTACGGTATAAGTCACAACATTCGAAGTTACTGTAGGGTCTAACCTTACTTGTGTAACTTCCCCTGTAAAAGTTTCGCCGATATAAGCATCTACTGTAAACTCTACACGTTGCCCTACTTTTACTTGGCCTATATCAGCTTCATCTACATCTGCCTCTACCTGCATCTCTTTTAAATCTTGCGCAATGGTAAATAAGGTAGGTGTGCTTAAACTTGCTGCAACTGTTTGTCCTTCATCAATCGCTCTTGATAATACCACGCCATCAATAGGAGAGTAAATATTAGCATAACCTAAATTGGTTTTTGCTTGTTGTAAATCGGATAGGCGTTGTGTTACGGTGCCTTTTGCTGTTTGATAATTATATTGCGCATCGTCAAACTCTGATTTGCTGATTACTTGATTATCATATAAACTTTTCTGACGCTCATAAATGGTTTGCAGATAATTTTTTTGACTCACGGCATTATCATAAACTGCTTGTGCCTGTGTTTTTGATGCATTTAAATTGGTTTTATCTAGTTCGGCAATCAGCTGTCCTTCTTTTACCTCCGAATTATAATCAACATAGATTTTTTCTACAACTCCAGATACCTGTGTACCTACTTCTACTTGCGTAATGGGTTCAATTGTTCCTGTTGCAGTAACCATGGTGGTTACATTCGCTTTTTTGGCTAAAACTGTTTTAGCTTCTATCACTAGGGTATCATCGCTCTTAAAAAAGACAAAGGCGACAACGGCAATTAAGATAACTGCGACACTAGTCAGGATGATTTTTTTGTTATTTTTCATTTTGAAATGGATTAAAGTTTAATGTCGTTTCCTTGATAAAACTGAAGTAATTGATGGTATAAAATGTTCATGTATTTTGCTTGCAAATAATTTTGCTGTGCATTGGTATAAGTATTTTGGCTGATGATTAAATCGGTAGTGCTTAAAGCCCCTAATTCGTATTTCTTTTGTGCCAACTTATAGGTTTGTTCCGCTGCATTTTTAGAAGCTTTAGCAGCAAGAACTTGTTGTTGTGCTGATGATGCATTCTGATAAGCCGTTTCTACTCTTTTGTAGATTTCTTTCTCTACGTTTTGTTGTTGTATTTGAGCTTTCTCAATATTGATATTCGCAGTTGTTACAGCAGCTTTAGTTTGGTTTCTATTGAAAATAGGGATACTTAAAGAAAGCCCTACTCTTTGGTTAAAGTTGAAATTGAACTGATCATAAAATGCATCGTTGTTGATGCTGGTATAACCAGACCCTAAACTTCCTACTAAAGAGACTGTAGGTAAATAAGCTCCTTTTGCGATGTCCAACTGTTTTTCATTAGCCGCAATGTTAAGCTTACTGGCTTCCATTTCTGGTAAATAAGCCAAAGCTTTTTGATACAGTTCAACACTGTTGATTTCTAAGTTTACAAAATCCAAATTGTCTTGAATGCTGGCAATTTCTAAACTTTCCGTCGGCGATAATTCCAATAATTGTTTCAGTTGAATGATAAACTGTTGGTAGTTATTTTTAGCCACAATTACATTGTATTTATTGGTTGCGGCCTGACTTTGCGCTTCTGTATAATCTGTTAAAGCAATGGAGCCGGCATCTAAACGTTCTTTAGCTCTTAACACTTCTTTTTCTGAAGCTTTTAAATTATTCTCTGCAATGGAAATACTTTCCTTAGTGTATAAGGTCTGTAAGTAGATTTCTAAAATATTTAAGACAATGCTATTTTTTTCTATCTCTCCTTGAAATATACTTTGCTTTAAGAGCAGTTGATTTTGTTTGATCTGATTGTTTAACTGATTTCCTTGAAATAGGGTTACAGCACTACTGATACCTACATTGGTATTATGGATCTGATCGGTCACAAAATCGCTGGTAATAGGATCAATGCTGTTTCCACTGGAGAAATTTTGTGAGGCTGAACCAAACAAATTGGGAAGCTTAGCAGATTTACTTTTATTATAATCTACCTCTGCAATGCTAGTATTTAACAATGCATCTTTTAAAGTGATGTTATGGCTGATTGCGTAAGCAATGCAGTCTTCTAAAGACCAAACTTTTGGAGGAGTGCTTGGAGCTGTTTGTGCAGAAGCAAACTGCGCAAATAGTAAGCTAGCTATGATAATGTATAGTTTCATTTTATAGTGTTTTAGATGGAACACTATAAAAGTGGAATTATATGCGACGCTATTGAACTGTAATAGATGTTTGGGCGGTTTCTCTATATAGAAGCCCTTATTTTACCGACGGGATTTTTATTGATTCTATAGATTAAAGCGCTGTACTGTTGTTTTTAAAAAGAATCTCCATTTTGGTGCAAATTTCCTGGTCTATAAACTTTTTTTATTAGGGGAGGAGCGGAGCAGTTTCTAAAGAACATGATTAATAAATCGCATTTTGTTTAATGATAGAAATCTGCTCTGGTTAAACTATTGCGAAGAAGAACGTATTTTTATTTCGGCATCCAAAAAAACTGTTCTATTATCGGTTTCAAAATCTTTGATTTTTTCAAGTATTAAATAGGCGGCTTCTTTTCCCATTTGAATAAGAGGGGGTTCTACACTACTCAACTGCGGATAAATCATGGTGGCCAACTCCGTTCCCGAAAAGCTAGCTACTGAAATCTGTTCAGGGATTTTTACTCCACTTTCAAGTAAAAAATTCATTGCTCCAATGGCCAATGTATCTGTAAACGCAAAAACAGCATCAAAAGCGAGCTGCTTTTTCATTAATGCTTCAATTGCCTTTCTACCGTCCTCAAAACTTAACCCTTCAGCCTCTATCACCAAAGCTTCTTGGTAAATGCCATGCTTTTGCATTACCGTTAGGTAACCAGCTAATCGTTCTTTGGAATTACGTAGCGTTGGTGGCCCCATGATATGGACAATCTTTTTTTTACCTGTGGAAACCAAATGCTCCATTATAGCGCTTGCGTGTAAAGCATCGTTTACCAAAACTTTTGATACATCCAATAAATCATCGGGGGTACGGTCGAAAAAAACCATAGGAACCCCTTGCTTTAATAGTTGCTGGTAAACACCATGGTTTTGGCGCTCATCGCATAGGTTAATGATAATTCCATCTACATTAAACTCCTCTAAAAGTAATAGATTCTCTTTCTCTCGTTGAGGATCTTCATCAGACTCTGTAATAATTACCCTGTAACCTAATGGATAAAGAACCTGCTGTATGCCACGTAAAACTTTAGATGAAAACGGAGTGACCATTTCTGGAACTACAAAACCTATGTTTTTCGATTGTCCGTATTTTAAGCTTGCTGCCGCCGAGTTGCGTTTATAGCCAAGCTCCTTGGCCACCTCCAAAACCTTTTTTTTTGTTTCCCAATGAATATTCTTGTCATTTAGCAAAGCTCTTGATACTGTTGAAGTAGAAAGCAATAAGTGTTTTGCCAAATCTTTTACTGTTACTCTTTTCATAAAATAGCATTGGTGCAACTCAAAAATAGTGAAAATTAAACTTCTGGGAACGCTACCAAAATTTTGGTAGCGTTCCCAAGTCATTTTTTCGATGTAAAATGCGGTAAGGCCAATGATAATACCATATGTTTGATACAGTTAACCAATTATAAATATGAAATTACAGAACTACAGTTACGTCCGTAAGGATAGCAATGCTGGTATTTTACATATTGGTGTAGGAAACTTTCACCGAGCGCACCAAGCATTTTACACACACTTATTATTAGAAAATGGAAACGCTAATAATTGGGCAATTTGCGGTGTAGGAATGTTACCTTCTGATGAAGCTTTATTTACAAAACTAAGCAGTCAAGAACTTGATTACACCCTAACTGTTTGCGGAAGGGATGGTGAAAATGAAACTCACACCATCGGATCTATAAATGAGCTGATATTAGCTTTTGAAGAACCTGAACGTGTTTTAAATAAAATAGCAGACAAAACCATCAAAATTATTAGCCTTACCATTACTGAAGGAGGCTATAACTTAGATAAAACTACGAATAGGTTTATTTTAGATCATCCTGATGTTATTCATGATATATATCATCCGTCAGCACCAAAAACTGTATTTGGTTTTGTAGCAGAAGGGCTTCGCCGAAGAAAGGAAAACGGAGCTGGTGGTATTACCATACTTTCTTGTGATAATTTACAGCACAACGGCGATACTGCAAAAGCCGCTTTTATGAGCTTTATAGGTGCTCAAGATATAGAACTGAGCATTTGGGCAGCCGATAATGTGACTTTTCCGAATAGCATGGTGGATAGAATTACTCCGGCTACAACCGCAGAAGACATAGAGCGGTTAAATAAAGAAAGTGGAAGCAATGATAAAGCTCCTGTTTATTGCGAAGATTTTATACAATGGGTGATAGAAGATGATTTTATTGCCGGAAGACCTGCATGGGAAACTGTTGGTGTTCAGTTTACGGATGATGTTACTGCTTACGAAAATATGAAATTGAGCTTATTGAACGCTTCTCATACTTTACTTTCGTATCCATCTTTCCTTTTAGGCTATAGAAAAGTAGATGAAGCGATGGCTGATGAAGATATCGTGAATTTTGTACGTAATTTCATGGATATAGATATCACTCCAAATGTTCCTATTCCTGCAGGAATCAATCTTGAAGAATACAAACAAACGCTTATTGAGCGTTTTGCTAATAAAGCAGTGAGTGATCAGTTGAGCCGTTTATGTTTTGATGGAGTTTCTAAATTCCCGGTATACATCATGCCTAATTTAGCTAAAATGATTAATAATGGTCAAGAACTTCAACGCGTAGCTTTTTTAATGGCTGCTTATAGGCATTACCTTAAATATCAGAAAGACGATAAAAATGTAACTTTCCAAATTGCAGAACCTTGGCTAACTGCTACGGATAAAACGTTAATTACCAGTGATGAACCTCTTGACTTTTTAGCACTTTCTGCTTTTAAAAGTGTTTCACTTTTAAATTATAACGATTTTACAGCTACATATTTGGAGTATGTAAATAGCATTAAAAACTTTGGAACCAGAACGGCACTAAAGTCTATACTATTCAAGAATTAGTTTAAGCGCCTAATCCACAAAATCATGGAAACAAAATCTCAAAATCGTGTTCTTCCTTTTGCCATTGTTACTTTTATCTATTTTATAGTTGGATTTTTGACTACAGTTAATGAACAGTTACAAGCGCCCTTAAAGTTTACTTTTCTTTCTGAAGCAGGAGGCTTTAAAAACACGTTAACCACAATGATTTCCTTCTTTTTCTTTTTAGGTTACTTGGTTAATGGCACTATAGCCAGTAAATGGGTAAATAAGCATGGTTATCAAGCCACAATTTTAAGGGGCTTGTTTTTTATGATATCAGGACTTTCCATGTATTTCTGTTCCTCTTATTTTGGTTATAGCGCTCCTGATTTAGGAATTCACTTTGCAGATGTTTTTCTGCCTTATGGATTTATTATTTTCATAATTGGCTCTTACCTGATGGGGACTTCAGCTGCAATTATACAAGTGGTAGTTAACCCATATGTAGCTTCTTATGAACTTCCAGGGACACAAGCCGTTCAAAGGCTAAATATCACCACTGCTATCAACTCCATTGGTACCACAACGGCTCCGTTTTTTGTAACCATTGTGATGTTTAGTGGGGTTTCTATACTTAATGTAGAAATACGCCAGTTACTTTTACCTATAGGTCTCCTTATCGTTACTGTACTAGTGGTTACCTTAATCACAAAAAAACTTCACTTACCAGATATAGCTAATACCAGAGCGGTAAATGGAGAAAAATTAGAAAGAAAAATTTGGTCTTTCAGGCACTTTGTATTGGGCGTGGTGGCAATTTTCTTTTACGTAGGAACTGAAGTGGCTATTGGCGCAAATATTAATTTACATGCTTTTGAATTGGCAGACAGTGGTCGTCCGATGACTTTTTTCGGGAAGACAGACATTATTATTGGCGGAATGGATCTTGGTATTCATGCTTTGCTTTCTACTTTATATTGGGGCGGTTTCTTTTTAGGTAGGGGAGTATCAAGCTTTTTTAGTCAAATATCCGCAAGAACACAACTCACCGTAACCACTGCAATTTCTGCGGTATTAGCAATTATAGCCATGCTAACTCAAAACCTTTGGTTTCTAGTCGCTATTGGCTTATTACACTCTACCATGTGGAGTTGTATTTACTCCTTATCCATTAGAGGATTGAAAAAATACACTTCAAAAGCATCGGGCGTGTTTATTTCCGCTGTTTTTGGTGGTGCCGTATTTACCTTGTTACAAGGAGGATTAGCAGATTTATTTGGATCTTGGAGATGGACATGGACTATTACAGTAGTTTGTGAATTACTGATGTTATCTTATGCGCTGTTCGGTTCTCGCATCAGAGAAAAGGACATGATTGATATTTAAAAGAGGAAAGCTTAAAGCTCAAGGCGGAAAGCTTGAAGCTGAAACTAAAATTATAATAAACCTATTTAATCTTTATAAGCAATTATCAAATGACGGGTAAAAAAAATAATGTAGCGTGTTTTGGAGAAGTTCTTTGGGATACTTTTACAGATGGGGAAAGAAGAGCCGGGGGAGCTCCTTTTAATGTGGCTTATCACCTTTCTAAAATGGGTGTTGAAGCCTATATGATTAGTAGCGTTGGCAACGATTCTTTAGGAAATGAGTTGTTAGATAAAATCAAAAATTGGGAGATAGCTACTGATGGAATCCAAATTTCCGATCAATATCCTACTAGTCAGGTTTTAGCGACTATAGATGAAAACAATGAAGCACAATATGAAATTGTGGAAGGTGTAGCTTGGGATTATATCCATTGTTTGGCAAGCGATCAAAAAAAAGTAGCGACAATGGATGCATTGGTGTTTGGTTCTTTAGCAGCGAGAAACGAAACTTCTAGAAACACACTATTTGAACTGGTAGAAGAAAGCCCGTATAATGTTTTTGATATTAACCTAAGACCTCCACACTTTGATGTCTCTTTAATTAAACAATTGCTCCATAAAACTCAATTAGCAAAATTTAACAAAGCAGAACTTAGGTTAATTCTTGATTTTTTGGGTAAAACTTATCAAGATGAAGTAGATAGCATACGCTACATTCAAGATAAATTTGAAATCAAGGAAGTGATGGTATCTAAAGGAAGTAAAGGAGCACTTTATGCTTATGGTGACGATATTTATAATTATCCAACTATTCCCATTTCTGTGAAAGACACCGTAGGCAGTGGGGACTCTTTTTTAGCAGGCTTTATTTCTAAGAGATTAGAGAAAAATAGCACCGCACAAGAAATTATGAGCAATGCAGTTTCACTGGGCGCTTTTGTTACTGCTAGTGAAGGCGCTTGCCCTGATTATTCCTTGAGTGATTTCTTACAGTTTAAGGAACAAAATGAGGTTAAACCAATTGAAATAAGCTGATTCGAGTTTGATTAGGGGAAACTGAAGCTAAGGTTTTGCTTAAGGGAGCAATTCTTTTGTTTATGAGTTTGACATGCCCGGAACATGTCGAACAGCTATACATTTAAACCCAGGTTTGCTAGTGCGAGCTTGCAGCTCGTTCATTTTTATTGCCGTGAAACATCATTGGAACGAGCTACAAGCTCGCACCAGCTGGGGTTCGAGATGCTCTGCCGAACATGTCGAACAACTGGTTCGTTTTTTCTTTGTTAGCAAAACCAATATTTCTTGTCTTTAAAGTCAATAATTGCAGGTCCACCTGTACAGCCACTAATTACGTCAAGTTGAGCGTCAGAAGGATGTTTGCCAATAATCCAAACACCTGTTTTATGTTTCATTATTGTTCCCTCGTCAATGATATCACCTTTTTTTATTTGCGTAAGTTTTCCGTCACCTTCATAAATTACTTTTATTGATCTGTCATTTATTACAACAGTCACTTTTTCACCCATTGATTTTCCTTGCCATTCTGCAAATGCAATGTCAAACCGATATTTCCCGTTAGGTGGGATTTCGTTTGATTCATTGTATTCGTCTGTCGATAGTGCTACTTCTGGAATAGTATCCACATGTGGAATAGTGTCCACATGTGAATTGTCTGATTTTTTTCCTCTCGTGTTTAAGCAAGATGTCAAAAAAAATATTGTCAATATGTAAAGTAAATGTTTCATCGTTTCTGTAGTCCTTAAAATGACCGCTAACTTGTATAGATGTACAAAAAACACATCTACACCCAAATATAGTTGGCTTGTCGGGGTTTAATTAAAATATATTATTTTCTAATTTAGAAATTTTTATTTAATAAACATCGGTTAAAGTAATCTAAACTCAAACCCTTCTTTCTTCCACACTTCGAGTGCTTTAGGTAAAGCAAATTCTAACCTGTCCCAAGCTTTTAAACTATCATGGAAAACTACTACCGAACCATTTTCTGTGTGCTTCAAAATATTTTTCAGACATATTTCGGGGCTTAAACTCGGGTCAAAATCACCACTTAAAACACCCCTAGTTTGGTGAAAGTATATAGCCTTTGCCAATGCTATGCCTACTTGTTCCCTTGTTGTAAGTGACAAAAGGCGGTTTATTCCTCAATCTTTGGCTTTTTCAAAAGCTGATGAGTGAACTCAGTAAGAACTTTTTTAGAGGGCTTACTGTTCCCAAATCGATGCTTAGAATATCCTAATTGAATTAAGTACTTAAGTTCCGTAATCTCAGAGTCTTTAGTATAATCATAAAAATATAAAAATCTAAGTTGCCCCATGATATCGAATAGGTAAAAAGAATTTTTAGATAACTTATTAATATAAGCCTCTACTGATTTCCTCCATCCTGTTGATCTTATATTAGAAAGTAACACAACTAAAAGATGCCTATTTAATGGGATTTCCTCTAAATTAATTTTTTCAATAATCAAAGTTCCCAATCTTTCGCTGTTTATGTCATCTTTAAAAAACTTCACTATATTACTAGGGATTTCCTGTAAAATATTGTTTATTCTTCTATCAACTGTGTCTCCAAAATTACCCTCTAAATTAAATGACTGTCCTTCAAAAGCTGCTTCACCTTTTATAGCTAGTTCAGGAGCCAAAATCATTAATGCCTTTGCTACTTGTTCGTAACTTAAAATTATTGAATCTAATAATTCTTTTTTTGTGCTTGCCTTAGCATAATCACTATTTCTTAATGCCCGAGACGAGGCTGTGATTTTCCTCATCAATATAGATAATGAATATTCTTCTAAGATTGTTTTTATGCCTTGATCGTAAGGTCTTAATTGGTTTTGTTGCGAATCAGAATGCTGATCTTTTATTTGAGTTGGGAGCTTTGATGATTGGATATTCTCACTCAATTCATTTCTTGCTTGTTCGATACTTTCATCTGATGGGTTCCATTCTACTTTTAAATATGGATCAATATGTTCTGGAAGACCAAGTTTTTCGTTTACTTCTCTATATGTTTTTAGTAGGTCATCATTAAGTACATTCAAGGCGTCCGTTCTTCTTCGATCAATTCCCGTGTAAAACTCGATGATTTCAGGGTAATTTATATATTTACCAGATTTAAAAACATATTCGCAAAACTCCGAATCAGCATGCATTCTATGAGCCGCAAAGTAAAATAACCAATAGGTTGCTCTAAATGTAAACTCAGAATATCTTTCTATTAGGATGCCATTAATATAAAGAATATCAAAGAGAGCATTTATATCGAGATCAATGTAATTTTCGTCACATACGCTTTGTGAGAACGAAATGAAATCCTTTTTATTAAAACTATATTTCTCGGTTTTTAGTAGTTTTTCGCAAAAAATACCAAGTACAAATCCGCAATCCTTGACGTCAGGTGTGGTTTGATAACTAGGTAAATGATGAAGGTCAAATAGGATATTCAAAACCTTTTCTAACATATCTGTTCTGTTTACGGTTTTTTCATCAAAATATTTTTCTGATACTTTTAACAGTGTTAAACAGTTCATAGGTGTTCGATGTATATTTAAAGTATCTAAATCTAACACGATTTTGTTGACAACTTTATCTTCTTCATCAATGTATGTTTCTTCATTATAAGAAGAAACCATTTTCCTTATCTCAGTTTTAGGTAAAGCTAAAAGATGTAAAGTTTCAAATTCTCTCTCGATATTTTCTACTTCAGGTTCCTGTAAAAAATTGCTTTCATCAATAGTCTGCATGACGATTATTGGTGTTTCTTTAAACATATTAGAAAGACCTTTAAGGATTTTCATACCGCCATGCATGGTA
This sequence comes from Pelobium sp., assembly GCA_037968815.1. Classification (GTDB taxonomy): domain Bacteria; phylum Bacteroidota; class Bacteroidia; order Sphingobacteriales; family Sphingobacteriaceae; genus Pseudopedobacter. The sequence continues at coordinate 102,233 of JBBKWF010000020.1, forward strand.
TTTTTCCAAGAATCTAGAATAATACACTCTAATTCCCCAATATTTTCTTTTTTAAAAGTACTATTAAGTTCAATTGATATCGATTTACTTAAATCGTTTCTGTTTATTTTTTCGGCGTCTAGATAAACCCATACTCTATTTCTTTTCCACGACTTTAAAATTAAGTAGTGGGATAAACATGTCAATCCAAACTGAGGGGGAGACTTAATGACTATTGACTTTGGGTTGTCGATGAGATCCTCCAAATTAATCCGAGATTCAAAATTTTCATTGTAGTTGGAAGAAATTAAATTTCTTTTACTTAAAATTGGTTCAATCCAAAATGGTTTTTGACCATTAAACATTGTTAATGATTTATTAAGTCGATTTTTAAGAAAAGATTCTATAACTTCTTCCTTGTTTATAAAAGGAGTATCTGGAATCGTGTGTATTGGATCTTTAACATTATATTTTTCTAAAAAAAACTTAGTTAAATGTAGACGGAGATTTTCAATAAAATTTTCTAAACCATTATACTCTTTATATAGCCCTCCTAATTCTGAAACTCTTTTTTTAAATGTAAAAACTTTACTTATTTGATCTGGATCAATTTTTTCTTGGGGAAATGACTCTTTGTTAAAATACATGCATATTTCTACTGGTTTTTTTTCCTTAAATTTTGTGAAGGCATCTTCAAATTCTTCGATTGTACCAGATTCTGCTCTATCTGTCGGTGTTCCAAATCTAGACCACATAATTCCGATAAACACATTGTATTCTTGAAGAAGTAATTGCCTATTTATTACATCTTGACTATCAGTACCAAAAGATGGTCTACTATCATCTTCCCACATTAAAGACTCTAAACGGAAATTAAATTTTTCTCCAATTGTTTTATTTATATGATTAAAAACTTCTTTACAGCTTTTTCTTTCTTGTAAAGTGTCTCCAGGAGAGCCAATAAAACATTTGTAAATTTCAACATTCATAAATCTTAAAGGTTAGTTGGTTTTTATTAGTCTAATTAAGTTTTTCGAAAAAAAATTAGTTTTCTAATCTAGAAAATTAATTTATAAATAACACAGAAAAATAATCACAACACTCCAAACTCAAAGCCTTCTTTCCTCCAAACCTCCAACACTTTCGGTAAAACAAATTTTAACCTATCCCAAGCTTTTAAACTATCATGAAAAACCACAATAGAACCATTTTCTGTATGCTTTATAACGTTGTGTAAACATTTTTCAGGACTTAAACTTGGATCAAAATCACCACTTAAAACATCCCACATGATGATTTTTAGTAGTGGGTAGTGAGTAGTGAGTAGTGAGTCTTGAAAGTTTTCTTTATTTGGAATCGACTTATCATTACTAGGGACTTTGTACTCATTACTCAATACGCTATACTCATTACTCAATTTCACAATCTGCGATTTCTTAATTCTTCCGTAAGGCGGACGGAAAAGATTTGTTTGCGTTAATTGCTGGCATTTTAAAAAGTTGGCTAAATAGGTTTCATCGTCAGTATTCCAGCCTTTTAAATGATTAAAAGTATGGTTGCCAATGGCGTGTCCATCGGCTTTAAGCTGTTCGAAAATTTCAGGATGTTTAACTATATTATCGCCAATGCAAAAAAAAGTAGCTTTGGCATTAAAGTTTTTTAAGGTTTTTATTACCCAAGGTGTAACAATAGGTATGGGGCCGTCGTCAAACGTTAAATAAATTACCTTTTCGGCCCTGCTTTTATTCCAGATGAGCTGTTTAGGGTAAAACTTTTTTAGTAAATATGGGGTTTTTGATAAAAACAGCATGTAACAACTAAAGTATATATAAATTTAGACTTGAAGATAATTTGATCAAATGAAATACATTAAATTAAGGTTAACGCTGTTTGTGATACTTGGTATTACTGTTTCGGCAAGTGTTTTTGCACAAAGCGGAGAAACCATTACATTAAGACAGGCGGTGGACATCGCTTTACAAAACAATCTGCAGATTAAGCAGGCACAGTTTCAATCGGCCATTTCAGATGAAAGCTTAAAACAATCTAAATTTGAGCTTTATCCAAATTTAAATAGCTCTTTTTCTGCAAACAAGCGTTTCGGGTTGTTCTTTGATCAAACTTCTGGTGGTTTAGTTACTAAATCGAACGAAAGCACCAATACCGCTAATGGAAATCTATCTTCTGATATAAACCTGTTCAGTGGTTTTCGTTTGCAAAATCAGATATTACAGAACAAAGCACTTTTAGCATCAGATAAAAGCAATGTGGAAAAAGTTAAAAATGACCTTTCACTTTCTGTGGTAAATACTTACTTACAGATTTTAAACAGCCAGGATTTAATTAAGGCAAGCGAGCAACAATTGACTTTATCTAAACAGCAGTTGGGTGTGGCAGATAAGAATTTTAAAGTAGGAAATAATACGCAGGCAGATCTTTCGCAAGCGCAAGCGCAAGTGGCCAATAACGAGCTGAGTTTAACCAATGCGCAAAATGCTTTTGAACTTGCAATGCTTGACTTGAAGCAATTGATGGAAATGGACCCAGAACGCAATATCACTTTACAGGTTCCGGTAATTGAGAATTTAGAAACTATTGAAAGTGAATACAGCGGTTATGAGGTTTATAGCAAGGCAGTAATCAATTACCCTGATATTAAGGTGGCGGAATATAATACAGAAGCATTTAAGTACGGAGTTAAAGTAGCTAAAGGGAATTTATACCCATCATTAAGCTTTGGAGGTCAGATATTTAATAACTATTCAAATAATGCTAGTGAAATAATTTTTGACAATACGGGCGAGCCTATCGGACAAAGAAAGTTATCTTTTAATGAACAAATGAACCGCAATTTTGGTCAGGCTATTGGTTTTAGTCTTTCTATTCCGATATTTAATAATTACCGCTCTCGCTCCAGTTATAATATTGCTAAAATCCGGTACGAAAACGCAAAAGCAAGTGAGCAGTTAACTAAAAATAACCTCAACAAAATCATCAACCAAGCGGTGCAGGATTTAAAATCTGCCATTAAAAGTTATAACGCAACACAAAGTGCTTTCAATTCGTCAAAAGATGCTTTCAATGCAATTAATCAACGTTATGATGTCGGCTTGGCCAACGTAATTGAACTCAATATTTCGCAAACAAATTATAACAAAGCCGAGTTTGATTTTATTCAGGCAAAATACAATGTGATCTTCCGAAAAAAAGTAATCGACTTTTATTTAGGAAACCCTTTAACCTTATAAGCTAAAAATTAAGAACATAAATATATGAACAAGACACTTAGAAACGTACTGATAATAGCCGCAGTTTTGGTGGTGATTGTAGTGGTTGCAAATAAAATGGGCTGGATTGGTAAAGGCAAAACCACGAAAGTTGCGGTAACTAAAGTTGAGCAAAAGAACATTGTAGAAACGGTTTCTGCTAGCGGAAAAATACAGCCAGAGGTTGAGGTGAAGCTAAGTCCGGAAGTATCTGGTGAAATAGTTGAACTTAACGTTAAAGAAGGGGATGTGGTTAAAAAAGGGCAACTGCTTTGTAAAATAAAACCCGATATTTTGGTTTCAGGTTATGAGCGTAGTGTGGCATCTTATAATGCTCAAAAAGCTTCGGTAGCAAGCAGTCAGCAACAATTGATACAGTCTGAAGCAAATTTCAAAAACATTGAAGCTAAATACCGTAGAACCGAAAAACTTTTTAAAGATAAAGTGGTTTCAGCATCAGAGTTTGATGCCGCTAGAGCCGAGTATTTATCTGCGAAAGCTAGTTTAGAAGCTACAAAGCAGAATGTAGTAGGTGCTAAATTTGGTTTAGAGCAATCTGGTGCAGCAGTTAAAGAAGCTGGTGATAACTTAGCCCGTACCAATATTTTTGCTCCGGTTGATGGAGTAGTTTCTAAACTTTTAGTAGAAAAAGGCGAACGCGTAGTAGGTACAGCACAAATGAGCGGTACCGAAATAATGACCATTGCTAACCTGAACAGTATGGAGGTTAATGTTGATGTGAATGAGAACGATATTAACCGTTTAAGTTTAGGCGATACAGCAATTATTGAAGTGGATGCCTTTTTAGATAAGAAGTTTAAAGGTGTGGTTACAGAAATTGCCAGCTCCGCAAATGTGGTTGGTACTGGAACTGATGAGGTAACCAACTTTGCGGTTAAGGTGCGTATTTTACCAGAATCTTATTCGACTTTGAGCAATAAAGGACAAACCAACTCGCCGTTTAAGCCGGGACTTTCTGCCACGGTTGATATCCAAACAGAGCAAAAATCTGGACTTGTAGTTCCAATTCAGTCGGTAACAGTACGTGAAGAAGAAAAGCCTGAAGATAGCAAGGCTGAAAAGTCTCAAACAGAATCTGAAGACAAGAAAAAGGTTAAATCTAAAGCTAAGGAATATGTTTTTGTAGTTGAAAACGGCATTGTGAAGCAGGTGGAAGTAAAAACTAGTATTCAGGATGATCAGAATATCTTAATTATATCGGGATTAAAAGCTGGGCAACAGGTAGTAAGTGCACCTTATGCGGCTATCTCCAAAGATTTAAAAGATAAAATGGAGGTTGAAGTGATGGATAAAGACAAGCTTTTTAGCGGAGATAAAAAGGATTAGCTAAACGTGATTAGTTAAAGTGAGCCCAACAAACTTAAGTTTGTTGGGCTTTTTTATGTTTAAAGTTTTTTAAGAAAAAATGCATTGGCATAAAATAGCACCTTAAATACCCAAACCTTTATTTATATTTATTGTTTAAACTTTTTAATTCTCATGAGTAAGGGCCTAAGGTGTTTTTTTCTTTTTGTATTTGTTTTTAGCATTTCTACTAGCCATGCTAAAAGCCTTTTAGTAGATTCTGGTGATGTAGTAAAAGTAGACTCACTTTTAAGGGATTCTTTAAATGTTACAGAAAGTATATTAATTAGGCAACAGCAACAAAGTCAACTAGACTCTTTGCTTAAGATACAGATACAGCAACAGTTAAAAGGGGTAGAGGGTAATGAAGCAAAAACAGAAGAGTTACAAGCGAAATTAACGGCAATCAATAAAGCAGATTCTGTTAGACGCTTACAACAGAAGAAAAAGATTGCAGAACTAAAAAGCAGTACACAAGGTTACCCCGTAACACTTTTAAATGATACTTTATTTAATGTTTTTTTGCGTGTAGGCTCATTTAAAGCAAAGGATAGAGCGGAGTCTATTTCTAAAAAGATAGAAAGCTTGTACCAAGATCCTTTTTTTAAAGCTGATTCTTTAATGGTGCAAAAAAGTGAAGATAGCTATGATATTGTTTACAACAAAGATGTTGTAATTATGGCTATAAGTGATTTAGATGCACTATGGTTTGATAAACCTGCGACAGAAGTTTCGAAAGAATACCTTGAGGTTATTAAACGAGAGGTAATTTTTAAAAAGAAAGAGAACAGTGTAAGCAATTGGGCTAAAAAAATAGGGATTGCATTAGCTGTAATTTTGGGCTTAACCTTGTTGATTAAACTTATTAATAGATTCTTTAAAAGAGGAGAACATTTTTTTGAGGTTAAAAACCAGCAACTTTTTGATTACCTGACCAGTAAAAAGATAAAGATTTTTTCTCCAGAACAAGTGAAATCTATTATTCTAAAGGCCTATAACATTGTCCGCATGTTGGTGATTTTGCTGGTGATTTACCTTTCTCTACCACTGCTCTTTAGTATTTTTCCTCAAACTAAAAATCTAACAGGACAGTTGATCCAGTGGTTTTTAACGCCTCTGTTTTCTTCATTGGAAGCAATTGTAAAGTTCTTACCTAACTTAATTACCATTATAGTAATCTACTTTATTTTTAAATACACAATTAAGGGCTTACGTTATTTTGTAATTGAAATTAGCAGAGGAAATATTCAATTAGCGGGTTTTCATCAAGACTGGGCTTATCCAACCTTTAACATCTTAAAGTTTGTATTGTATGCTTTTATGTTGGTTATTATTTGGCCTAAGTTACCGGGGTCAGACTCAGAGGTATTTAAAGGAGTTTCCGTGTTCTTGGGTGTTTTAATTTCTTTGGGTTCATCCAGTGCAATAACTAATATGGTAGCCGGTTTGGTAATTACTTATATGCGTCCGTTTAAAATAGGAGATAGGGTTAAAATTGGCGAGTATGTGGGAGATGTGATGGAGAAGACCATGCTGGTTACACGTATAAAAACCATCAAGAACGAAGATATTACAGTACCTAATTCGGCGGTACTTTCTGGTAGTACTATAAATTATACGGCTAATTGCGCCAGAGAATCCTCTCCAGGTTTAATTTTGAACACAACTATCACAATTGGTTATGATGTTCCGTGGAAAACCCTTTATGAGGTTTTAATAAAAGCAGCGCTTAAAACAGAATTGATAGAACAAACACCTAGTCCTTTTGTGTTACAGACAAGTTTAGAGGATTTTTACGGGGCATATCAAATCAATGCTTATACTAAACATGCCAGCAAACAAGCATCCATCTATTCAGAACTTCATCAAAATATACAAGATGCGTGTAACGAGGCGGGTATAGAGATTATGTCGCCCCACTATAGAGCAGCCAGAGATGGCAACCTGACTACGATTCCTGCCGAATACTTACCTGAAGATTATGAGGTGCCAGCTTTTAACGTTAAGACACAGGAGACTAAAAGAAAAGAAAAGTAATTCTGCCTTTTAAATCAGACTTAACCATTAGTTTAAAACTTAAAAGCAATTGGTGCTTTTTATGTTTTAAATAGCGTTTTTTTATTTCCCAACTTTGGAATTAGCCAAGCCTTTCAGCTATTGGTAAAGGCGCCAAAACAGCTAAATATTGTTTATATTTGCGATTATAATAATGTCAATAAAATACTATTTGTAAATTCTTGAAAAGCTAAATCAAATAGCAACTTGTTTAAAAATTAATTAATCCTTAATGAAAATAACTAAATACTTAATTGTCTGTTTAATGTGGAGTAGCGCAGTATTTGCGCAAAAGCAAACTGTAAACCTAGATCTTAGGACTAAGCAGTTTGATAACGGAGCTTTATTACCAGCTGAAAGAACATTCAATATCGCTGTAAAGTCAGCATCAAATGTAGAGTTGGTAGAGTTAGAAATAGCAAGAAAACTAGATAAAGAAGCGTTTTATACTTCTTCTTGGCAAAAGCTAGCAACAGAAATAGGAGGGTATGTACTTTTGCCTGTTAACTACAAATTAAATTCAGACGCAAATTATGCTTTCAGAGTTAAGAGTTATCGCTTGCTTAAACAAGAGGATAAGTTTAAGGTAGCGGATCAAATTTCTGCATCGAGCAAAAATTATTTAAAATCAGTTATTGTTAAAGGGAAAAACGGTTATGATTTTAAAGAACGATATGATAAAATTATAGAAGCCCTTAATGATATTTCTAGTACAGGTTTAAGAGCTGTTAGACCTAGTTATGGTGTCGGGAAAGATAGCTATAGCAGTATTTTGGAAGTGATGATTAAAAATGTGGAAGGTGTAAAGTATAGAAGCTTGTTAGAAGATTCTACCAATGCTAATTATGCGGAGGCCTTAACAGATATCGCCAACCAAATTGATAATGAGATTGTACAAATGGTGAATTCTTACACCTATGTTTTAACAGACGTTGTTGAGGTGGAGAATTATCAGTCAGAAAAAACCATGAACTTTCTTTCTGTAAATGTGGGTTATGGTGCAGTGTATAATAGTGGAACTTACAGAAGCTTAAATTACTCTAGCGGACCTTTTGTAGGAGTAAGTTTTCCTTTGGCAAATTACGCTACTAATAATTCATTTGTTAGTAAAATGTCTTTCTCTACAGGAATCTTTTTGAAAGATTTTGATGGAGGACAAGACACCACAATCACTGGTCCATTGGTAAACAAACCTATTTATGTGGCTTTAGGCTATCGCTTCCTTAATTTTGTTAAAATATCAGCTGGGACTAGCATTCTGCAAGAAAAATATAGTTTAACCAGTACTAGTAGTAATATTAGGTTTAAACCTTTTGTAGGTTTAGGAATTGAACTTGACTTATGGTTGGGGCTTAAAAAACGTTAATATGAAAACTTTCTACAAAACATTAGGTTTAGTTTTCATATTCTTTAGTGTTTCTTACCAAGTTAAATCACAAGCTTTTGATTATGCTTTGAAGTTTAATTACGGAGTATTTAATTATAATGATGAAAGCAGTGAATCTATCAAGAAGCCATTTGATACTCCTTTCTCATTAGGTTTACAGTTTCAAAGCAACTTAAGTAAAGCTTTTACAAATTCTATTGGTGTGAATACCTATAAATGGGCTAATAATAGCAGTTATAGTATTCAAGACTTACTTTTTTTACGCAATAATGCTAGATTACTGAACCGTTTAAAACCACAGATAGGCTTTGGTTTAGGTTTTGAGGAAGTTAAAACCACGCTTGCTGGTAACAGCTCTTATCAGCAATTATTATTTATACCCGTAAATGTAGGTATCCAAATAGATTTATCAGAGCGCATTGCTTTAGGTGTATTTGGTGAGTTTAGGTATGGTTTTGATGTGGATGATATTGCTATTAATAAAGGAAGCATACTACCTAACAATACTGCCGGTTTTAGTCTTGCTTATCGTTTTTCTAAAACAAAAGAAAAAGCAGTTTATCCAGAAACAAACTGGAGTGCTAACCCTGCTGATTTAATTACTATTCAAGGATTAAAAAGCTATCAAGATGCTAAAACTCAAAAAGTAGATACTGTAAAAAGGGTAGATTTTAAAGTGATAAATACTGAATCTGTTAAAACCGGGGATATAAAATCAACAAAAGATACATCAATTGCTGTTACTAAAATGCAAGTATTGAAACCCATTTTGGTAAGCGATTCTGTGATGGTTTTAAGCGATAGTACAAGTAATATTAAGTTAGTGAACAAAAGTGTACTGAATGTTGTAAATGACAGCGTATCTCTTAGTAAAGCCGTTGATAGCGTATCTTTGAATAAAGTAGCTCTAAATAAATCTGTAGACAGCATTTCTTTAGCTAAACCTATGGATAGTGTTAAAAAGGTTTTGGTAGTTAAAAAACCAATATCAAAGGATTCTTTAGCTCAAGCACCAGTGAGTAATGGTTTTAGTTTAAATGACTTTACTGATAACACCAAAACAGATACGGTTTACATCACTAACCAAACTAAAACGGTATTAGTTCCTGCTACTGTAAATTACCCGGTGGGGCAACAAAACCAACCGTATAATTATAACAGTACAACACCTACAGTTGCTTCTGCGCCATATACAGCACCTAATCAGGGAGTAAATTATACTTATCAAGCTACACCAGCACCTTTGCAAATTACTGCAACAAGCCCAGCAGCTGCAACAACTGGTTTGCAAATTGCCGAGACAGCAAGTAGTGTTACCCTTAATGCTCAGCTAGCAAAACTGATTGAAATGCAAAGCCAAACGTTGGCATTGTTAAATCAAACAGTTGCAAATAAATCTAATATCGCTCCTGTGGCTATCACAAGTGTAACAGCTATTGATAGCTTGAAAAGCAGGATAAATGACCTTGAAAGTCGTTTAAATGAAATGCAAAATATTAGCAAGGTAGATACAGCTTCAAATACAAGTTTAGATAACAGCTTTTGTATAATTACATACGCTGTAAATAAAACAGACTTGAATGATGCACAAAGGAACCTAATTATTAGTAATGTGTTTAAAAGCTATTTAAAAAGTAGTAATAAAAGTATTTCTATTGAGTCTTATACAGATAGTTCTGGACCCGCAGATTATAATAAAAAGGTTTCGGACCTTAGGTTAAAAAATGCCGTTCGCTTTTTGTTGGTGTTGGGCGTAAAGCCAACGGATGTTGTGTCTAAAAGCTATGGTGAGTCTAAATCATCTGAAAGTATAAATCCGGAAGAAAGACGTTTGGTGATTAAAATAATTGATAAACAAAAATAACATGGAACCCATTAAAAAAAAGAAGATTGATTATAGGTTCATCATTATAGGCATATTGCTTTTGGCAGGTCTAATATTTTATTTCTATAAAGCTTACGAGATTAAAGGAATAAAAGAAAGTCTGATTGTACAGGCAGACTCTTTAATTATAAACCAAAATAAAAGAGCGTTAATGTTAACTGCTAAGCCTTTAGTTTGGGCAATTAGGGGCGAAATGTTACGCAACAACTTAGATGAGATTAATATTTTAACTACTGACCTGGTAAAAGAGAAAAGTATTTTAGATATCAGTTTACTGAATGCAAGCGGAATAATTATTAATTCTACCAATAAAAAATTAGAAGGCAGTGTTGCATCTGATATTTATAAAAACTATTTAGTAGTAGATAGTATTCAAGTTTTAAATACCAGTGACTCTGTTGCCCGAGTGATAGCCCCAGTAATGGGTTACCAAAGTAAATTGGGAGTAATTATTATGAATTATAAATTTTCAAGATTTAAACCACAATAACAAATAATAAAATGAAAACGCTGATAGCAACCCTTATTTTTTCAATAGTAATGTCTTTTTCATATGCCCAAGGTGTGTCAAAAGACTCTATTGAGGTGTTAAAACTTAGAGAGAAGATATTATCTCTCAATGCTAAAATCAATGATAATAACCAAGACATTGCTGATGATGAAAACGACATCGTTTCTTATAAGGCAAAACTTTCGAACTCTGAGCGCACTGCAACAATAAAAGCTGAAGAGGCAGGTCAAATGTCTAATGAGGTTCAAAAGAATAGCAGTGATGAGAAACTAGCTAAGAAAGCTAAAAGAGCTTATAGTGATGCAAATAAAGCTTCTAAAGATGTTTCTAAATACAAATCAAAAATAGAATCGAAGCAAAAAAGCATTATGAAGTTACAAAGGAAAAATGATAAGTATAGGTTACAGCTTAATCAGCTACAAACTAAGCTACAGTTTGTACCTACAAACTAAATAAAAACGGTGAATATGTTTTGTGGATTTAAACTACTTCTGCAACTACAAATGTACTTCCACCAACAAAAATTAAATCGTCGTCCTCAGCATCATTTTTAGCTTTATTTAAGGCAGAAATGATGTTAGGGAAGACTTCTCCGGTTAACCCGAATTGAACCGCTTCATCTTTTAGCTCATCTGCGGGTTTTGCCCTTTCTATATTTGGTGCGCAGAAATAATAAATAGCATTTTTAGGCAAAAGCTTCAATATCTTAGAAATTTCTTTGTCTTTTACCATTCCAATTACCATTCTTAATTGTTGGTGGGGAGTAAGTGAAATATTGTACAAAACTTCATTTATACCATCTTCATTATGCCCTGTGTCGCAAATTACCAAAGGTTTTTCTTGTAAAGTTTGCCATCGTCCCATTAAACCCGTTAGATCTTTTACTTCGCTTAAAGCGGCTATAATTTGCTCATCAGAAATAACAAACTCTGTTTTGTTTAACTGTTGTACCGCAGATAAAGCCGTTTTAACATTCTTTACTTGATAAGTTCCAGTTAAATCTAATTTAAGATGAAAACTTTTTTCTTTACCATGTATGGTGATTTCTCTTTTTCCGTCAACAACCTGGCTATTATCATAGCACCATTCGTTACTTGCAAATGTTAGCTCTGCATTATTTTGCGATGCTTTATTTGTAAAAATAGAAGCAATTTCTTCTTGATATTCGCCAATAATTACTGGCGTTTTTGCTTTAATGATTCCTGCTTTTTCTCCAGCAATTTCTGCTAAGGTGTTACCCAACAGATTCATGTGATCATACCCAATATTGGTAATTACGGAAAGCTCCGGAGAAATGACATTTGTAGAATCTAAACGACCACCTAAGCCCACTTCAATTATTGCGATATCTACTTTTTCTTTAGCGAAATACTGAAATGCCATGGCAACGGTTGCTTCAAAAAAAGACGGCTGAATTTCTTCAATAAAATCTTGACTTGACTCAACAAAGCTAATCACTTCATCTTCCGAAATCATTTCACCATTAATTTTAATGCGTTCCCGGAAATCTTTTAAGTGAGGTGAAGTATATAAACCGGTTTTATAACCTGCTTTTTGTAAAACAGCAGCCAACATATGTGAGGTAGAACCTTTTCCATTAGTTCCTGCTACATGAATAGTTTTAAAGTCCTTTTCGGGGTTGTTTAAATGCTTGCAGAACTTAATGGTATTGCCTAAATCTTCTTTATAAGCCACTGCACCAACCCTAGTAAACATAGGCAGTTTGGCGTAAAGGTAGTTTAGTGTTTGTTGGTAGGTCATTTTGTTTTAATGATAGGGATCGAGTTTTTAGGGAGAGATGAATTATAAAATCCAAAACGCAACAATTGTTAACCAAATCAATAATGACCTTTTAAAGAATAAACGTTCAGTTGGTCTCCTTCAATTTGATAAACGTAACGATGTTCTAGTGAAATACGCCTAGACCATTTACCTGATAATTGATGTTTTAATGCTTCGGGTTTGCCAATTCCTAGATAGGGATTTTGAATGATAGCCTCCGTAAGCTGGGATATTTTTTTTAGGATATTTGTGTTTTTAGATTTGATCCAAAAGTTTAAATCTTCTTTTGCTTTTGGTAAAAAAATTATTTCCATAAGCTGTTTAGCTCGTCTAATGTTATTTTCTCGCCTTTTCCTTCAGCTAAATCTTTGTCTCCTTGTAAAATTTTATCTGTGAATTCCTGATCGTATGGTTGCTCTTTAGTAAGCTCAAACTTAATCCTCAAAGCTTTCATGAATGCTTTTAAAGCATCTATTTGGGATGTGTCAGATGTGTAGGCTTTAATATTTATACTTTCCATAATCAGAAATTTTAGTAAAAATAATGAATTTTTATTAAATGATGGATGAACTGTACTTTATAGCCAAAAAATGAGAATATCATTAATCAACCCTTCCGATACTTACTTCACCTTAAAGTTAAATACAATCGTTCCAACTTGTGTGTCAGGAGCGTTATCTAGCTTGTTAAACCTTGAACCTAAAGCAGCATTTTCGCATTTTTCCCAAAGCGCAATGTCGCCAAATGTTGTTCCACTCGCACCAGCGGTTGCTTGAATAACCACCCCATTTTTATCAACCATAATTTTGACCACTACCTTACCCGATTTTTGCCCATCATCTTTAATTACAGGTAGGTTCACAAACCTTCTACTCTTCAAATCTAGACCCACACCACCATTTCCAGAACCTGTTCCATCATAGTTACTTGCTAAAGGATCACCTTCTGGCTTGCCTTGGTTTCCAGCAACGTTTCCAGTTCCATCACCAGTACCAGTCCCTTTATTTTTGTTGCCTTTATAAAGTGCGTTTTGGTTAATTACGGGTGTTGCCGGTTTATCCTCTGTTTTTTGAGTAGGGGCACTCTTAGTTGGGTTTGGTTTAGTATTCAAACTTACCGCATCAGAATTGTCATCCGTAACAATATTATTATCCGCGTTTACAGCTTGTGTACTTTGGGTAACCTCTTCGTTCGGAGTTATTTTATCTGGCGCTTTACCGTTTGCATTCGGATCTACAGAAGGTTCTTCAACACTCATGTAATCGCTACCCATACCTTCGTCAGAAGTACCGTAATTCACAATAATTCCACCAATACCAACTTCTTCTGGGGGTTGTGCTTTATTTATGATATAAAAGATGCTCAACAACAAAAACGCCACTAGCAAACCAACAGAAATGGCAATTGCTTTAGGGTAATTATTGTCGGGATTGTTCTTTAATATGGATATCATTTTTGTGGTTCGGTGGCTAGCACCAATTTAATTTTTAGCTTATTTGCAATATCTGTTAAACTCACTACATTTTGTATGGCGATTGTATTATCAGCATATAAAATAACGGTTAAATCAGGGTTTGTTTCTTGGTATGTAGCTATTTTTTGCTGTAACGCCGAAAAAGGAACTTGTTCTTTTTCCACGTAATACACTAAATCTTTAGTGATAGAAACGTTAATTGTTTTTTGTGGAGAAGCTTGCCCAGAACTAGACCTTGGTAAAAACAGTTTAACTACGTTTGGATTTACTACCGCTGATGCCAAAAGGAAAAAGAGTAATAAAAAAAACATAATATCATTTAATGCAGAAGTATGCACTTCTACATGTGGTCTTTGTTTTTTTCTTAAATTCATCGGCCTGGCTCTTCTAATAAATCAATAAATTCAATAGAATCTGTCTCCATTTTTAATACCACTTTATCAACCATGGCAGTTAAAATATTATATAAAATATAAGCAACAATCCCGATAATTAAACCCGTTGCAGAAGAAATCATTTTCACATATAATCCGCCAGAGATAGTGCCAATCTCAATCACCCCTTTTACAGAAACATCATGGAAAATAGTAATTACACCAATAATTGTTCCCACGAAACCTAACATGGGTGCAATACCAGCAATAACGCCTAAAATACCTAAATTTTTTTCCAGTTTAGAGACCTCTAAGCGGCCAATGTTTTCAATTGCACCTTCAATATCTTTAATAGGACGGCCAATTCTTAGTAAACCTTTTTGCAACATACGCCCTAATGGGGTATTGCTACTTTTACAAATAGCTATTGCCGAATCTAAATTACCCGTTTTAATGCTTGAACGCACTTGCATAGTTAGTTGTGATTCATCACGACTTGCTTTTCTAATGGTTAAATAGCGCTCAAAAAATATCACTAAACCCAACAATGCTAAAGCAGTAAGCGGAATCATTACCCAGCCTCCTTTAGTTAGCAATTCAAATAAGCTTAATTCCTGATTAGGGCTAGCTTGTAATGCAGAAACCGCGTTGGTAGCAGTGTCTGTTAGTGGTTGTAGGGTGTCTTGTAAAAACATATTCTATTTTAATATTTTAATTGCTTTTTTAAATGCTTCTGGATTTAATTCTTCTCTAACTCTACTCAGCTCTTTTTCTGCTTCAGCATCACTATATAAAGTTGCACAGCTAATTTTAATCATTGGGCCATCAGCATCATCAACAATGTGTGCATCAATTCCGTTTGCTTTCAACTGGCTTACTCTTTTAACGGCATCTTCGCGTCTTGTGTATAAGCCAATGATAATTTCGTACTTAATATCTCCTTTTTTTGGTGAAACGTTCTTTTTTACTGAAACGTTTGTAGAGTCTCTAATTTTTTCAACATCAAAACCTTCTGCTTTTAGTTTAGATTCTATGTCGTTTTCTTTATAAATGGAGTCTGCTTTTTGTAAGGCTACAGCACTTGGCGTCGGTTGCTTTGGAGCTACCGGGGCAACTGGTGTCGGACTGTTTTTTGGCATATAGCTTTGTATCTGATTTACCATGTCTTTATAAATGCCTGGTTTAGCAAAGTATAAGCCGATAAATCCTGCCAAAATAATGACAGCTATAATTCCCATTGTAATTGCAACAACGCCTCTTTTAGGTTCTTCTTCAAAAAGTTCATCTGGTAAAGACGTACTTAAAGCTTGTTGCGCTAAACTGTAAGTTTCAGTTTCTAAACCAACTAATTTTGGTGAAAGCGTGTCAACGGCAGGTAAGCCAAAGAAGTTTTTGTTAAGGTTGGTTTCAGTTTCAGATGTTAAGATAAGTTGTCCGTCTTCATCTTTTAAAATACCAATACCCTTTAACTTTACCTCGCTGTTTTTTAAAGCTAATTTTATTTCTCGGATGTATTCATCCAAAAGTGCGTATGCAGATGTTAATGAAGTCTCTGTTTTCTGACGGATTAAATGCACCAATTTATCATCATGCATATACTCCGTGGTGTAAACTATTTCGCCACTTGGTGGGAAGTAAGTTTTAGTAGCATCATCATAATAGCCGGGCTTGCGCTTTTTAAAAAAACGACCCAAACCAGGTACAGTTACCTGATCTTTTTCTGTTATAAGCTCTACTAAATAATTTGAAATCTCCATCAATCCGTAAAAATAGTTTTTTTAACCAAAGCAGCCTAAAAAAATCTAAAAGCCATAACTAACTCCGCCTAAAATATTTATCCCATAATTATTATAGTAGGGTAGGCGTTGATAGTCGTTTCCTAAAATATTGTTTACTCTAAAAAATGCAGAGATTTGTTTGTTGTATTGATAATCTGCACCTACGCTAATATCGGCGAAAGCTTTCATAGTTTTAACAGTATAAGTAGATGCTGGAAAATTACTTGGAATATCAAATATTTTAGCCTTTGTTTCGCCTTGGAATAGTAAATCGCCAGAGATTTTAACTTTATCAACTATTTTAAATGATGCGGTTGATTGCAAAGTAAAGCCCGGACGCAACCACGCATGATCTTCATTATCGTTATCATATTGTTTGATAGAGATTTTACTGTCTAAGTTAAAAGCTTCGGAAAAGCTAATGTTCAGCTCCCCATCAAAACCGATAACGTTAGTATTGCCAGTCATATAAGCTACATTGAACTTATTCCTTTCTGTGCTATCGTTCACGAAATAAGATAAATCGCCAATTGTTTTGTAATTAACCATTGCTTTATAACCAACGTTTGGTGCAAAAGTTCCTCTAATACCACCAGAAACATCAATTTTATCAACCGTGTTTTTTAATAGTACATTTTGATTGATATAAGGATTTTCATCTGATAAGCCTTTCAAAGTTGTTTTTTCTACGTTGCCACCGAAATTACCAAAGATGGTTAGGTAATTTTTGATCAACATGAAATCTAAACTTATCGCAGGGAAAATATGGATACGTTGGTTGTTGCCAAACTCATTCACATAGTTAATGCCACCCGTAAGCTTTAAAACCTCTGTTTGTATTTTGATATATGGGTTTAATTTAAAAAGGTTGTTATTAAAGCTGTACGCCGAGTCTTTGCTAGTGGTAATATCAACCGCTACGTTAGCCCCTAAATGGAATTTATTTAAATCTTTACCTAAACCACCAGAAATAACTATCGCATTTTCTTTGCCATTAAATACATTGTTGAAAATGTAACCTGATGCTTTTGCTGCGTAACTAAAGCTTGTTTCGTCATCTGCATCTGTTCTATTAAATAATAAACCTTCTGCGTTAAAATGGTTGAAACGTTGTTTTTGAGGGTTCAAGTTTAGAAAAGACCCCATAGGGTCTGTGCCGTAAAAATAAGTTCCAAGTCTATCATAACCCAGTTTACCTTCTAATGCTAAAACGTCGCCAATACTTCTGCCGTAGCCACTTAAACTTTGCTTGCTTATTTTTTGTTGGTTTTCTTTGCCACTCATAGATAAGTGATTAAAGTTAAAACCAGCTTGCAAAGCAGGGTCTTGCCCGGTTGCAATATTTAATTGCGCCAAACCAGTTCCTAAATTACCGAAGCCCAATTTAGCAAAGTTGTTTTTACGTTGTTCTGCAATTTCTTCGGCTAATTTTTGTGCTTCTAACTCTCTAATTCCACTGTTAAGTTCTAAGCGTTTGTCAATTAAATCATATTTAACCTGCGGATTAAATGGTTTGGTGTCATTTAAGTTCGGGCTTCTTCTAATTTTTACCGCATCTGCCAAAACCGGTTTGTATGAACGGATAACTTCAACTTCTTCAGTTACAGCATTTCTTTTACTGGTATCTTGATTAACGGTTGCTACAGGTTTAGTTACCACGGGTTTTGCGGCTTCTTTAGGCTTGTCTTGCGTTTGTGCCGAAACATTTACTGCAAATAAGCTAAAGAAAACAAAAGCGCTTATATATGATGTTTTATTATTCATGGTTTTATTTGCTGTTGATTGCGTCTAATTTTTTCTTTGCTATTTCCAATATTTCATCATCACCATCGTAATTATCAATGATGCTTTTTAAAGTTGCAATAGCCTGTACTTTATCTTTTAGAGCGGTATAATTATCTGCTAATAAAATAAAGCTTTTAGCCCCCCAATAATCGTAGCTAGGCATATCATTAATTAGCTGAAAGCAGGTTTTTTGTGATGTTTTATAATCTTTCTTTAAATACTGTATCTCGGCTAAGTTATATAAAGCTTCTGCACCGATAATTGATTTTGTAGCCTTAACAACACTTTCAAATTCCTTTTTAGCTTTTGCAGTATCGGCCATTAATAATTGCGCTTTACCTGCAAATAAACCAGCTTTGTTTCTGTCCTGTTCTGATGATTTTTCGTAATTTCTCACCAAATCAACATAAAGTAAGGTTTGGTCTGGTACTTTAATACCGGCATAAGCAACCATTAAGTTGTTAATTGCAAAGGTATAGTTAGCTTTATATTCCGATGCAATCTCTAACTTCTTTAAGTGTACAATGGCTTCATTATACTGTTTGTTGTTCAGGTAAATTTTAGAAATACTAATGAGCGCTCTTTCAGTGTATTCACTGGTCCAATCGTTCAAAATGTATTCGTAATCAATAATTGCAGGAGCAAACTTACCTAAGTTTTTATAGCTTTCTGCTCTAATAAATTTTGCCTGTTTGTCTTGAATTGCTTTCGGAAATTTATCGAAATAAGCATTAACAGACTCTACTGCCGCATCCCAGTTACCTTTTAAGTATTGAGTGTTTGCCGCCTGAAACATAATGTTGTCCTGCTCTGAAGTAGTATAATTGCCAATAGAGGTGGTGTTTGCGTAATTAATGAAGTCAGTTGCGTTACCCATATCCAAATAGATTTTTTGGATAATTTTCAGGGATTGTTGTGCTTCGTCTGTTGATTTATATTCGCTAACCACTCTTTTAAAAGTTTCTAAAGCAACTTGGTCATTTTTCTGGTCGTAATTAACCAAGCCAATCGTAACCAATGCTCGTGGAACGTAAGAACTTCGTGGGTATTTTTGAATAAACGCAGTTAAATCTGCTTTTGCTATATCTCCCTGACCAATTAAAAAGTAAGTGTAAGGAATCTCGAAACCCGCATCATCAGAATAGTTAGAGTTCGGGAACCTTGCTAACAGTGCTTGTAGTGTTGCAATTTTAACTTCGGGTTGGTTTTGTAAACCTTCAATAATTCCGCGTTGAAAAAGGGCGTAGTCCTCGCTAGTGCCGTGTTGTGCAATTATGCGGTTATAATAACCTAAAGCAGCTCCGTAGTTTTTAGCACCAAAATAGGCATCGGCTAATCTTAAAGTAGCATCTTTAATAGTTTTTGGATCTTTTTCACTACCGTTTAAAAAGCGAGCAAGGTATGTTGCAGCTTTCGGATAGTTTTCTCCTTCTAAAGCAGCATAACCTAGTGCGTAATTTGCGTAATTATATAAATCTGTTTTTTTAGAGGCGTTCATCCCCAAGAAATTTTCGAAGTAGCTAACAGACTCACTGTACTTTCTAACTTCATACATCGCTTCTGCACACCAGTAGGTTGATAATGCGTAAATTTCTTTATCTACAGGGTAATTATTGGAGCGTAAAAACAAACCAATAGAGTTTTCAAATGCTCTTTCGTTATAAAACTCTAACGCTCTGTAATAAGTTACTTTTTGGTAAGCTTCTTTTGCATCTTCCGTTTTATTATCAATACCTTCTAAAATATCAATTGCATCTCTGTAATTCTTGGTGCTCAATAAAACTTTGGCTAAAAGTGTTTTAGCTTCGTTTAAATGTTTAGAGTATGGATATTTGTTTAGGTATTCTTGTGCAGCGTCTAATGCAATGCTATGGAACTGCAATTCGTAAGAAAGCTTAGCGAAGTTAAATAATGCTTCTTCTTCAATTTGCTTGTCAAAATTTAGTTTTGAGCTAAACTGAAAAGCATTTCTTGCACCTTGTTTGTTTTTTGTAGTTAGATAAGAATCGCCTAGAGTGTATAATCCGGCCTGACTGTAAGCTGTTTTGTCATTAATCAATTTCCCTAGCTGTTCAATAGCTTGGTCGTATTTTTTCGACTTATAATAAGTGTAACCAATTTGGTAGCTATCTTGGTTATTCTGTGTTTTACCCAAATCCTGCTTCATAAAACGCTCGTAATATGCTAATGCCTGTGGGTAATCAGCTTTGGCGAAATAAGATGCAGCAATAACTCGTAATAATTCGGTTTCGTTTAGCTGTTTCGTGTTTTCCACGATTGGAACTGCATAAGCTAAAACGTCTTCGTATCTTTTATCTAAAAAGTAAATTGCCGAAATATAATAAGGGTAACTAGCAACGTAGTTTTTTGAATTCTTAAGTTTTTCAAAGTTTTTTAAAGCTAAGGGATACTCTTTATCAAGGTAAGCAATGTAAGCATAATAGTAAGTGGCTTGCTCGGCATATTTTGATTGTACATCTTTTACTAAACCAAAAAGTGGTTTTGCACTTGAATACTCTTTAGTTTCAAAGTAGGCGTAGGCTGTTTTAAACTTGTATTCGGTATCTTCTTTCCCAGTTAAATCTATAGAACTCACTTGGGTAAACCAGCTTAAAGCTTCTTGGTATGCACCTTGGTTAAAGTAATATTTACCAACTTGAAAAAAAGCTTGTTTAGCTTTTGGGCTTTCTGGGTGGTTTTTTATGAAACGTTTAAAAAGCTGTTCTGCATCGTCGTTATCTAAAGCTAAAGCGCAATAAGCTCTGTAATATTCGCTATTGATTTTAAGGTTGCTAATTTCAGAATTACGTACGGATTGTGGCGTTTCAATAAGCTTAGATTTTTCAACTTCGTAAAAAACAGAAGAAGCTGCAGCGTATTTTTCCTGAGATAACAACTCCATTGCGGTTTTATACTTTTCATTTACCTGGAAATACGCTGGCGATTGAGCGAAAACCACTCCCGTGATGAAAAATAAAGAGAAGAATATAGATGTTACTTTGCGCATAATGTCTTTAAAATGAATGTCATAAATTTAACGTTTACATTTACTATTGATTAAGTATTTAACTAACACGTGTTAATAAAAAATCAATAGAACGCAATTTGTGTGCTAATAATATGGGGTTTTTGAATTTCGGGCCTTTTATTAAGATTGTTTCTGGCTTGCCAAAAGGTAAAGTACAGCCATTCTAACTGCTACGCCGTTTTCAACTTGGTTTAAAATGATGGATTGTTTGCTGTCGGCAACATCACTGCTAATCTCTACACCACGGTTTATTGGACCTGGGTGCATAACGATAATTTCCTTATCTAATGAGTCTAGTATTTTCTTGTCTAAGCCGTACATCATAGAGTACTCTCGTAAAGAAGGAAAATACTTAATATCCTGTCTTTCAAGTTGTATTCTTAACATATTGGCAACATCGCACCAATTTAAAGCTTTTCGCAAATCGTGTTCAACTTTTACCCCTAAAGTTTGAATGTACTTAGGAATTAATGTAGTAGGTCCGCATACCATTACTTCTGCACCTAATTTTTGTAGGCATAATATATTAGAAAGTGCAACTCTGGAGTGTAAAACATCGCCTACAATTACTACTTTTTTACCTGCAACTTCACCCAATTTTTCTCTGATAGAAAAAGCATCTAAAAGTGCTTGAGTTGGGTGTTCATGAGCTCCGTCTCCAGCGTTTACAATCTGTGCATCAATATGTTTACTCAAAAACACACCAGCGCCAGGGTAGGGGTGGCGCATCACCACCATGTCCACTTTCATTGATAAAATATTGTTTACTGTATCAATTAAAGTTTCGCCTTTACTCACCGATGAACTTGATGCGGCAAAATTCACTACATCTGCCGAAAGACGTTTTTGAGCCAGCTCAAAAGATAGCTTTGTACGGGTTGAGTTTTCGAAAAATATATTAGCAATGGTGATATCTCTTAAAGAAGGAACCTTTTTTATAGGACGATTAATTACATCTTTAAAAGTATCTGCAGTTTCTAAAATTAAATTGATGTCTTCGGTACTTAAATCCTTAATTCCCAAAAGATGTTTACTGCTTAATCTGTGTGTTAATTCTGCCATTTTTTAAACGCTTTCAGATACTAAAACAATTTTATCTTCTCCATCTGTCTCATTCCAACTTACAACTACTTTTTGTGACGACATTGAATCTACCTTTATGCCTATATAATTAGGTTCAATTGGTAAATGCCTGCTGTAACGCCTATCTACTAGAACTAAAAGCTCTACTTTTTCTGGTCGGCCGAAAGCTAAAATAGCGTCCATTGCCGCTCTAATAGTCCGTCCCGTCCATAAAACATCATCCACCAAAATGACCTTTTTACCTTCAATAATAAAGTCAATTTCGGTACTGCTTGGCACTAGTGGAATCTCACCACGTCTAAAATCATCACGATAAAAAGTAATATCAAGTATGCCACTTTTAATATGGGCATTAGGGATAATTTGCTTTAGTTCGGTGGCAATTCTTTGTGATAAATAAATACCGCGTGGTTGTATACCAAGGATTACCGAATTAGAGAAATCATTATGATTTTCTATCAATTGATGGCAAAGCCGTTGTAATGTAATTTGGAATTTCTGACCGTCAAGAAGTGTTAAATTTTGCATCAGCTCGTGTGGTTTGGGCAAAAATAGGAAAATTTGGTAAGAGTAGGATAAGAATTGAGTTTTTTGATGAGGATGGGTAGTTCAAAAAGCTTTAAATATAGCAAAAACACCATAATCTAATAACCTACCCACCTAACAAGCTAGAAAGGAGGTTCGTCATCCTCCACATCCCAATTCTTAGGCTTTAAAGTAATGCTTTCAAACTGTGTTGACGGGCTTAAGCTTGAGAATGGATCTGCACCAGAGTTTTCTGATGCGCTAATACCACCAAAATTATCTTCTAAATCTGTAAACTTCACATACTTACCAATAAATCTTAATGGTACAGTACAAGTTTCACCGTTTCTGTGCTTGGCAATAATTACCTCACCCACTCCTGCAGTTGGGTTTCCGTTTTCATCCTGATCTAAACCATAATATTCTGGACGGTATAAAAACAACACCATATCCGCATCTTGCTCAATTGCACCAGATTCCCTTAAATCGGAAAGCATTGGCTTTTTTGAACCACCCGGACGATTTTCTACCGCTCTACTTAACTGCGAAAGTGCAATAACGGGAACGCTTAATTCTTTTGCTACTTGTTTTAGCGCTCGTGAAATACTGGAAATTTCCTGTTCACGATTACCGCCGCCGCCTCCGCCTTTACTATCGGCTTTTCCCTGCATCAATTGCAAATAATCAATAATAATCATTTGAATATCGTACTGCGCTTTAAGTCTTCGGCACTTTGCTCTAAACTCAAAAACATTTAAAGCAGGTGTATCATCAATAATTAATGGGGCTTCGCTTAATTTTCCAATTTTACTGTGCATTTGTTGCCATTCCCAATCTTCTAGTTGGCCTTTTCTTATTTTCTCTTGCTCAATTTCAGCTTCTCCAGAAATTAAACGATTGGTCAACTGTACGGATGACATCTCTAGAGAGAAAACAACAACTGGTTTATTAAATTGTACAGCAGCATTTCGGGCACAAGTTAAAACGAAAGCCGTTTTTCCCATCGCCGGACGAGCTGCAATAATAATTAAATCTGACTTTTGCCAACCGTTAGTCACCCTATCTAAAGCAGTAAAGCCTGATGGCACACCAGTTAAAACATCTTCTTTCCCTCTTAAAGACTCCAACATTTTTAAAGATTCCTTTATAATGTCATCCATCTTACGGGAATCTCTTCTTAAATTGTTTTGGGCAATGTCAAAAAGGTTTTTTTCGGCATAATCCAATAGCTCAAAAACATCACTGGTGTCTTCGTAAGATTGATTGATGATGTCGGTTGAAATCCTGATTAGTTCACGTTGAATAAATTTTTGAGAAATAATACGAGCGTGAAATTCAATATTTGCTGCAGAAGCAACTCGGTTTGTTAATTCTGTAATGTAAAATGCACCTCCAATAATTTCCAATTCGCCTTGTTGACGTAATTGTGCTGAAACAGTTAAAATATCTACCGGAGATGACGCTGTAAAAAGCGTTTGAATAGCTTGAAAAATTTTTTGATGAGCATCTTTATAAAAAACCTCTGGCTTTAAAATATCGATAACGGTAGAAAGTGCATCTTTTTCTAACATTAAAGCACCTAAAACTGCCTCTTCTAAATCTAAAGCTTGAGGAGGTAGCTTTCCTAAACCAGAAACCATACTGGTTAATCTGTTTCTATTGTCTTTGGAAAATCCGGTTTTTTTAATTTCAACTTCAGAACTCATAACTACAAAAATATGCAAAAAATGACGACTATATCCAAGAGTTTTAAACAGAATTTTATTTGCGATTTTTATAAAGGGAGCTATCGCCGTTTATCAATCTAGTTATCAACGATTAATGTTTAAAAAATGTGTGAAATCTGATTTTTGATTCTTTAATTGTCTTTAGAACGTGTGTTAATAAAATTTCAGTTTGTTAATAAGGTTTTGCGGTTTGCAAATCCACGTAATTTTTTTAACCATTCACAGAGTTTTTGGCTAAATTGCGGGCGTATGAATGATAGAAGATTTAAAAGCGAGCCGAAGGAGGTAAACCAGATGGTTTTTGGAATTAGGGCAGTGATGGAAGCCATTAGTTCTGGTAAAGATATTGAGTCCTTATTTTTGCAACGAGGTTTGGCAGGCGATTTAATGTCGGAACTTAAAGCAGTGCTAAGAGGGCATGATATACCTTCGCAGTTGGTACCTATTGAAAAATTGAACCGCATAACCGCTAAAAATCACCAAGGTGTTATCGCTTTTATATCTCCAATTACCTATCAAAAAATAGAAAACATTATACCTGATGTTTATGAACGCGGTGAAGTTCCTTTGATTTTGATTTTAGATGGTGTTACCGATGTACGGAACTTTGGCGCAATTGCCAGAACTGCGGAATGTACTGGCGTTCATGCTATTGTGGTTCCTAAAAAAGGAGCAGCTCAAGTAAATCCGGATGCAGTAAAAACATCTGCAGGAGCTTTATATAAAATTCCAATTTGTCGCCACGATAGTTTGTTGCAGACCATGAGGTTTTTAAAAGATTCGGGTTTGCAAATTGTTTCTTGTACCGAAAAAACAGAGGATTTAATTTATAAACCAGATTATACTGCACCAACCTGTATTATTATGGGAGCGGAGGATGAAGGAATAAGTTTTGATCTGATGCGTAATTCTGATTATTTAACCAAAATACCAATGGTAGGTGAAATTGCGTCTTTAAATGTTTCGGTTTCTGCCGGAGTGATTTTGTATGAAGCAGTTAGGCAGAGGCTGGGTTAGTTAGTTAGTTAGTTAGTTAGTTAGTTAGTTAGTTAGTTAGAATTCAAAAGGAGTTCATTAGTAAATGCTCTTATTATACAACTAAAAAATATTTACGGAAGATAAAATTATTTATTGAAGCAAAAATAGCAGAGCAAGTTGCTAATATCTTGATACTTAAGACTCAATACCCTCTGCTCAATACCCACTAATCACATGTTCAACGAAAAGCCAGATCCAAATTTTTATAAACTAACCGATAAGGATATTCTTTTTGAGGATAACCATTTAATTGCGGTTTATAAAAAAGCCGGTTGGATTGTGCAAGTGGACGACACCAATGATCCATCTTTGGATGAAATGGTGAAAACTTATATTGCCCAAAAATACAATAAGCCAAACGGTGCTTTTTTGGGTGTGGTGCATCGTTTAGACAGACCAGTAAGCGGTGTGATTTTGTTTGCTAAAACTTCAAAAGCTTTAGATCGCATCAATAAAATGTTTAAGGAGCGGGAAATGCACAAAACTTATTGGGCAGTGGTGAGACAAAAGCCTAGTATGATGGAAGGAAACCTAATACATTGGTTGATTAAAAATCCTAAAAAAAATATAACCACTGCTTATAACACTGAAATTAAAGGGAGCCAACGGGCCGAATTAAATTTTAAAGTTTTAGGCTTTTTGAACGATTACTATTTGATAGAAGTCGATCCAATTACTGGTCGTCCACATCAAATCAGAGTTCAGCTATCAACTTTGGGTAGTCCAATTGTTGGCGATAATAAATATGGCTATCCTCGCGGAAGCCGGAAAAAATCAATCTGTTTACATGCCAGAAAGCTAGAGTTTATCCACCCCGTAAAAAAAGAACCAGTAAAAATTTTCGCACCACTACCCAAGGACGGTTTTTGGGATAAGTTTGAAGGATTTAATTCTAAGTAGATTTTATAGCGCATTTTTATACTGTTTTCGGACTTTTCACGTTCGCTTCTACAATCAACTTTAAAAATCTGTTTGTGATTGCTTTTTTACAAAAGTTGTTAAAAGCAGTATTTTTTTTTCATACTTTGCGACATCTTTTAGAAGTGTAACTAAAGCTTCTGAAACTTCAAATAAAAACAACCTAATCTAATTTAAAAATGACTGAGCAAAAAAGCTATAGTTCTGCACTGTACACCTTAATTACAGTTTTCTTTTTTTGGGGCTTTGTAGCCGCAAGTAATGGAATTTTTATTCCATTTTGTAAAACACATTTTAACCTAACTCAGTTTGAATCGCAACTGATTGACTTTACCTTTTATGGTGGGTATTTTATAGGTTCATTAGTGCTGTATTACGCTTCACAGATTTTCAAAGTCGATATTTTAAATAAAATAGGCTTTAAAAACGGTATTGTTTATGGTTTGATAATTTCTGCAATTGGAGCTTTATCCATGGTTCCGGCGGTTAACTCAAGTTCTTTCACTTTTATTTTAATCTCCTTCTTTGTAATTGCTATCGGGTTTTCTTTGCAACAAACAGCAGCAAATCCTTTTGCGGTAGGTTTAGGTACGCCAGAAACTGGAGCTGACAGGTTGAACTTGGCAGGTGGGGTAAATAATTTTGGTTCTATCTTAGGACCTATTATAGTGAGTGTGATTTTGTTTGGAAGTGCGGCAGGTGCATCTCCAAAAATGGTTGAAATTGCATCTATTAATAACCTTTATTATATTCTAGCAGGTTTGTTTATTGCTGTTGCAATATTCTTTGCAGTTTCAAAACTGCCTAAAGTAACCAGTGATGAGCAAATTGAGGCTAGTCATAAAACTAATATGCCTCTATTTATTATGTTTATTGCTTTTTTATTGATTTTAGCATTAGATGTTTTATCTGATATTACTGGTTTATCTAAATCCGTATTTGTTTATCTATCTCTTATTATCATTGTTTTTACACTGCTTTTCGCTTCTAAATCTGCAAGTAAATCTCCTGAAGGTTGGGGTGCTATGAAATATCCACAGTTAGTATTGGGTATGCTAGCTATCTTTACCTATGTAGGTGTTGAAGTTACTATCCAAAGTAATATGGGCGCACTTTTACATTTGCCAAGTTTCGGTGGCTACAACGAATCAGAAATTTCCCCTTTTATATCTTTGTATTGGGGTAGTTTAATGATTGGTCGTTGGACTGGAGCGGTAAGTGCGTTTAACCTTACAAAAAATGTAAAACGAATTTTAACGGTAATAGTCCCTTTGATAGCTTTTGGAGTGATTTTGTTTTTCAACCACGTTACCGGAACAGATATTTCTCAGATGTATATTTATGTAATATGTGTCGCGATATTAATTGTAGGTTTCTTTTACAGTCAAGAAAAACCAGCAAAAACTTTAGCAGTATTTGCTACTTTGGGTGCTTTGGCTATGATTGTAGGCTTATTAACTGATGGAGGAATTGCGACTTATGCATTCATTAGCGGTGGTCTTTGTTGTTCAATTATGTGGCCATCTATATTCTCACTTTCTATTACCGGATTAGGAAAATACACTAGTCAAGGGTCATCTTTTTTAATTATGATGATTTTAGGTGGAGCAATTATTCCTCCGGTTCAGGGGATATTGGCCGATGAGAGTGGTATCCACTTTTCATATGTTATACCAGTAATTTGCTTTGTGTATTTATTGTTCTTCGCTTGGAAAGTAAGTAAAGAGCTACAAAAACAAGGCTTTGATGTAAACAAAATTGAAGCAGAAGGCGGACATTAAGAATGATGTATACCTATTAGATTATGTATAGTCACCCATATTAGAATAGTACAACTATTGGTCACTGCTCTAATCGTATAATAGAATGTTAAAAAGCTTCCCGAAAATATTTTCGGGAAGCTTTTTTATTTACCAGCCAAAATTTACTGGTTTCTTAATATTTGGATGTAAACTAAAGTGTACAGGACAAGTTAGTGCTGCATTTTCTAAAATTTTCTTTTGCTTATCGCTATAACTATCTTTTTTAGGAAAGGTAAAGTTGACATGAATTTCTGATACTCTTCTTGGTTCGGTTGACATTACTTTTGTAACCTCTGCGCTAGCCCCATCCATATCAATTTCATGAGTACGAGCTGCAATTCCCATAATCGTCATCATACAGCTTGCTAAAGAAGTAGCCAATAAGTCTGTCGGAGAAAACGCTTCTCCTTTTCCTTGATTATCTAAAGGAGCATCAGTAATAATGTCTGTTGATGATTGTAAATGTGTAGCTGTGGTTCTTAAACCACCGTTGTATAATACTTTTGATGTAGCCATAATGATTTTCTTTTCGCCAAATGTAAAATTCAATTTCTCATGTTCCAAATTTCAAGTGTTTATCTTTTATTCAATACATTTTAATTACAAAACACTCTTTAATAATTGATTTTATACGCTGTGATTTTTAATTTAAAAATCTTGTTAGTAGTTAGTTATGTTTTTTGTTGGTTTAATTTCGTATAATGGATGTTAAATTGATTGTAACAGTTTAAGAATTTTTCCAATTCTTTTAAAATATGAGTATTGCCATAGTATTAGGGTTATTAGTTTTAGCAATCATTTTGTTTGCTTCCGAAATAGTATCTGTTGATGTTGTTACAGTTTTTATATTGATTGTACTTTGCTTAACCAATGTAATTACCCCTAAAGAGGCTTTCGATGGTTTTTCGAGTGATTTTATCATCATCTTGGCTGCCATATTTATCATGGTTGGAGCATTAAAAAAGACCGGAGTAATTGATACTTTTATTGCCCGCTTGGTAAATATTAAAAAGCAACCACCAAAATTGATTCTGTTTTTTGTGATGATGGCTTCTGCACTTACATCAGGCTTTATGAACAATACAACCATTACAGCACTAATGTTGAACCCTACAATTGGGCTTTCCAAAATTTCGGGAATTGCGCCTTCTAAAATATTGATGCCACTTTCCTTTGCTTCTATTTTAGGAGGGACTTGTACACTTATTGGAACTTCAACCAACGTTGCGGTAAGTGGTTATATCGTTTCTCAAGGTCTGCCTCGAATTGGAATGTTCGATTTTTTGCCCATTGGTTTGATATTACTAGGGGTGGGAATGCTTTACATGATGACGATTGGTCAAAAACTATTACCTGTAAACTCAAAAGAGAATTTAGAAGATGACTATGCTGTTCGTAAATATTTGAGTGAAGCTGTAATAGCAGATGATTCTGATTTGATAGGGCAAAAAGTAAACGAGTCTGATATTGCTAAACAAGGCTTTACCATTGTTTCTATAATCAGGAATAAATACAACTTTATCCCTACTCGTTTTACCCAACTAAACGCTGGCGATGAGATTTTGATAAAAGGAAATGTTGATGATTTATTGAAAATTAAAGACTTAAAAGGGGTTGATATTAAAGCAGACTTGCTTGACTTGAACAAAGAAGAAGCCGATTTTCATTTAGCAGAGTTAATGGTTGTTGGTGGATCTGACACCTTAAAAAATACTGTAGAAAACATCAATTTTAGAACTCGATATGGTGTTGGGATTTTGGCAATACATCGCAAAGGAAAAACTATGCGTGAAAAAATCGGTAAAATTCGTTTAAAAGTGGGCGATTTGTTATTGGTACAAGGCGAAAAAGAAAGCATTGATTTAATAAGAAGCAGGGATAATGATTTTATAATTTTAGAAGATTACAAACCGAATTTAAATTTAAAAAGAAAAGGGGTTTTTACACTTCTGTTTTTTGTGCTATCTATCATTTTGGGTACAACAGGCATTGTTCCTTTGTCAATTGGGTTTTTAATTGGGGCTTTGCTTACTGTTGCTTTTAGGTGTATAAATCCCGACGAAGTGTACGACGATATTGATTGGCGTTTGCTGATTTTAATTGGTGGAATGAGTGCATTTGGTATAGCGATGACAAAAACTGGTGCTGATGAATTTGTAGCAGGTTATGTAATTGCAATATTTGAGCCCTTAGGGATTTACGGAATTTTAGGCGGGTTTATCTTCTTAACTGTTTTGCTTACCCAGCCATTAAGTAATGCGGCCGCAGCATTAGTAGTATTGCCAATTGGTTTGCAAACGGCTCAGCAATTAGGGCTCAACCCTTTAACTTTTGCTGTTGCCATTATGCTTTCAGCATCGGTTTCAATGGTTACTCCGTTTGAACCATCATGCATATTAGTATATGGACCTGGAAGGTATAAGTTTTTTGACTTTGTTAAAGTAGGAGGGCTTTTAACTTTAGTGTTGATGATAATTTTGGTGTTTACAATTCCATTTTTTTACCCGTTTAAAGTTTAGGCTGGTTGAACCAGTTGCTTCGCTTGCTTTCTCAGACTCATTTTAATTAAAAAACTCTCAATAATTTTTCTTCAATTAGCCAATTGGTCAATTTACCTTTATTCAATATTCATTAGAACTGTAAAGATGAACTTAGAAGAAAAAATTCAACAATCAGAAACACGTATTTTTAAAGCGGTGTTTCCAAGTAGCACAAACCATTACGATACACTTTTTGGAGGCACAGCGATGGCTTTAATGGACGAAGTTGCTTTTATAACTGCAACACGTTTCTGCAGGCAAATATTGGTAACTGTAAGTAGTGATAAAATTGATTTTAAAAAGCCTATTCCGGCCGGGACAATTGTAGAGTTAGTAGGTAGGGTTTCTTATGTGGGTAACACGAGCATTAAGGTAAAGGTGGAGATATTTATAGAACAAATGTACTCTGAAGGTCGGGAGAAAGCAGTTAATGGTGAGTTTACTTTGGTAGCAATTGACGAAAATAAACAGAAAGTTAAGATTGCTGTAGGGTAAATACCTCTTTTTAAACTCACTTTATTTAGTATCGGAATATCTTTTAAAACAAAAATGGCCGAAATTTTCATTTCGGCCATTTTTGTAGAGTATTAAAGCTTATTTAATAAACTTCACACTAGTTGACTTTCCTGCACTTATTAGGTTGATAAAGTAAGTTCCAGGTGTTAAAGCTTGATCTAAATTGAGTTGGTTATAACCTTTGTTTAAGATTAAGCCTTTATGAGCTAATTTTCTTCCATTCATATCAAACAATGCTACTTGACCATCAGTTTGGTTTGGCGAATTTACATAAACTGTTACCGCACTATTTGACGCAAAAGCAGAGATTTTGATATCTTCAATTTTTGCATTTGCAGAAATCACATTAGAAACGGTCGTTGTACCGTTAAAGTCGGTTTGTTTCAACTTGTAGTAATTTGCTCCAGAATAAGGATTCTCATCAGTGAAAAAATAAGATTTCTCTGAGTCTGAATTTCCTGCGCCATCTACTGTAGTAATCACTTTGAAGTTTTCACCATCTGCAGATTTTAAAACCTCAAATTTCTGATTGTTTTTTTCTGATGCAGTAGCCCAGTTTAATAAAATAGTTTTATCAACAGCTTTTGCAGTAAATGAAGTTAAAGAGATTGGTAGGGTAGAAAGCTCTGTAATAACAAAGTTATCAAAATCTAAATTGGCATTTACAGAGCCACTTGGATACAAAAATTTAATTTGTTTCAATTCAGCCGTAGCGGTCGTAGCTGCGCCATCATTAATTTCTTTTGTAGAGCCAACCCAAATGTCGTAAGTGTCCTTTGCAACACTCTCAGTACCTCCTCCAGGTGGGGTATAGGTTTGGGTGGCGTCAGAGTTATTTACAACAAAAGTAATGGTTTGTTTCCCAGAGTAAGTATTAGCTCCATTAGTACTTGCTCCAACATCTCTTAGGCTAAACTCTCCTGAAGTGGCTTCGAAGTTAAACGATACCCTGCTATGGAAGTTAGAGTTCGATACAGATGCATTGTCAGTTAAGCCATCTCCTACATAAAAAGTAGCCTCGTTAGACCCAGCAGAGGCTTGTGATGAAATTTGAAAGTCAAATTTTATTTGGATTAGAGTTGGAGTGCTACTAAAACCTGTAGTTCTAGCAAAATAACCAGTACTACCTCCTGATTTTGAAAACCTTAATACTCCCCCTGTAATAGAGGTAGGGTTGTTAGTTGCGTTATTTATGCTAGTAAATTGCGCAGTAGTAGGTGTTGCACTGATATAGTCCGCTACAGTTGATGAAGAACTGAAATTTTGTGAAAATAATTGTGCTTGTCCTTCAAAATAGAAGCAAGTCAGAAATACGAGAAGTAAGATTTTTTTCATAAGATGGGGTTTTAATAAGTTGTAAAATTACTGATTTAAAGAGTTTTAACGAAATAAAACTCTTTAAATCGAAGATATTTACTGTCTATTTAATAAAATAGTGCTAGAATTAATAAATTCTTAACTTTATCTTAATCTATCGGCAGATTTTACCAATTTTTCATCTCTTAAGACTCCTTTTGCTGCTAAAATCAGAAATAGAATGGAAACAGATGTTAAGCCAGCGCCAATACTATAATCAGTGATTTCTAAGGTTTTGCCAGCAGCGCCTTTAATTGTTTGTGCTAACCAAAAACTAAAGCCAATTACCAAAAACACATTTAAATAAACTAGAGTAGCCTGTCTTTTTCGGTCTTTAAACAGAAAAATTAGTACAATAGGAATAAGTCCTATAACACCGGTAGCAATAGTAAGTAAAGTAAAGGGTTCGGTTTGTGCAAGTTGATTATTAATAAGCTCATACACTCCGGTAACCATTATTTTTTTTGCACCAAATGCTGAAAATATGTTTACCACTGGAAACAGAAATAATGCATAAATAGCCAAAGAAGCTAAAAAAAGATAGATGGTCTGTACTCTTTGTATCATGTTGTTTTTTATTTGATTTAACGCTTTAAATATCTGCCAAAGTTAAAACAACAATCTTATTCTTTGATAAATTATTTAAGCATTAAATTTGTGCGGTGCAACAAACAAATAGATACTTTATAAGTTTAAGCTATAAGGGTACAGCTTACCATGGTTGGCAGTCTCAGCCAAATGCCTTGGCAGTACAAGAAGTGTTAGAAAAAGCTTTAAAAGTTTTTTTTAGGTTTGATGTGGAAACTTTAGGTTGTGGCAGAACAGATTCGGGTGTGCATGCAACAGCTTTTTACGCACATTTAGACTTGCCTGCAAAAATCGAAATTAACCAAGAGAAGTTTTTGAAATCAATTAATTCACTATTGCCTTATGATATTGCAGTATCAGAATTAATTTTGGTCCATAACGATGCACACGCAAGGTTTGATGCCACATCACGGGCTTACCAATACCATATTCATTTTCAAAAAGATCCGTTTAAAACAGACTCTAGTTGGTTGATAAAAGACGAGTTGGATTTACCTGCAATGCAAAAAGCAGCTTCAATTATTAAGGAATATGAAGATTTTGGTGCTTTCTGCAAATCGAACGCAGATAATTATACCAATATCTGTCATATCCAAAAATCAGAATGGGAAGAAATACCAAACGGATTAATTTACCATGTAAGTGCAAACAGGTTTTTGCGAAATATGGTGAGAGCCATTGTTGGTACCTGTATTGATGTTGGCAAAGGGAAAGTATCAGCAGAAAGTATGCATCAAATTATTCAAAGCCAAAACAGATCTGCTGCCGGAGCTTCCGTTCCCGCTTGTGGATTGTTTTTAACTCAAATTCAATACCCATACATTCCTCTAAATGGCAAATAATATTACCGGGAAAACTTATGATTGGGGCCTGCTGAAAAGAGTTTTTGCGTATGCAAAGCCTTATAAGTCTGCTTTTTTTTGGTCTATATTTTTAACACTTGCTTTAGCGGCTTTAGCGCCGGTAAGGCCTTATTTGATACAGCTTACTTTAGATAAGTACATTTTTTTTAACGATACCACGGGTTTGTTAAATATGACTTTGTTGATGATTGGTTTGTTGCTTTTGCAAACTTTTGTCCAGTATTTTCAAACATTATTAACCAATACTTTGGGTCAGTCTGTAATTAAAGATTTACGGATTGATATTTTTAATCATATCACCAAGCTACGTCTAAAGTACTTCGATAAAACACCTATTGGTCAGTTGATTACCCGTACAGTTTCTGATTTAGAAACCATTGCCGATATCTTTAGTCAAGGGTTAATATCTATTATTGGCGATAGCTTGCAAGTAATTACCATTATTGCGGTAATGCTTTATGCAGATTGGCGCTTGACGCTGATTGTTTTAACGCCAATGCCTTTTTTAATGATTGCCACTTACGTTTTCAAAGAAGCTATAAAATCTGCATTTCAGGATGTGCGTACCCAGGTTTCTAATTTGAATACGTTTTTGCAAGAGCACATTAGCGGTGTAAGTATCATTCAATATTTCGCTCGTGAAGAACAGGAATATAATAAGTTTAACCATATCAATGCCGAACATAGGGATGCGCATATTCGTTCTAACTGGTATTATTCTATATTTTTTCCGGTTGTGGAGCTAATTGTAGCAATTTCTTTAGGATTATTGGTTTGGTATGGCTCAAAAAGTATTTTAACCAATCAGGTTTCGCCGGGTGTAGTGGTTTCTTTTATTATGTATATCAATATGCTTTTTAAACCAATCCGTGAGCTTGCTGATAAATTTAATACCCTACAAATGGGGATGGTTGGGGCAGATAGGATTTTTAAAGTTTTAGATACCAATGAACAAACAATTGATAACGGTAAAGTGACTTTGCCAGCCATGAAGGGCGAGATTAAGTTTTCAAACGTTTGGTTTTCTTATAAGCAAACCGATGAAATGCCTAAGGATGACGAATGGATATTGAAGAATATTTCATTTAGTTTAAAAGAAGGTGAGACATTGGCTTTGGTAGGGGCAACGGGAGCAGGGAAGTCATCAACTATTAATATATTGAACCGTTTTTACGAAATAAGTAAAGGAGAAGTAAGTATTGACGGTGTTAATATCAATGATTTTGAATTAAGTTACCTGCGTTCTCAGATTGCAACCGTATTACAGGATGTGTTCTTGTTTTCTGATACGATAGCACATAATATCAGTTTAAATAACCCAGATATTACTTTGGAGCAAATTATTGATGCTGCAAAAGATGTGGGCGCTCATGATTTTATTATGCGATTGCCGGGTGGTTACCAATATGATGTTCAAGAACGTGGGGCAACTTTATCAGTAGGGCAGGCCCAGTTGGTTTCTTTCATAAGAGCGTTGGTGCATCAGCCAAAAATTTTGGTTTTAGATGAAGCTACATCTTCTGTTGATACGGAAACAGAACATTTAATTCAAACAGCTATTGATAAAATGATGCAAGGTCGAACAGCAATTGTTATTGCTCACCGTTTATCTACCATCCAAAAAGCCGATAAAATTATCGTTTTAGAAAAAGGAGAGATTATGGAGACAGGAACACATCAAGAACTGTTGAAGTTTGATGGTTATTACAAACGCTTATACGATTTGCAGTTTAGTTCTGCCGGGATTGTGAAAGATTAGTTTTTTTAAGATTCGTCATGTTGAACTGAGTGAAACATCAGACTATAAGTATTAAACCAGTTGACTTTGTATATGAGATACTTCCTGTGCATTACGAGATTGAAATATAAGTTTCGTCATGTTGAACGTTAGTGAAACATCACATTCAAAAAGTATTAAATCAGCAAGGCGACTTTTAAGTGGTTTATTAACTTTTTAAAAAAATACCCTATCAAATTACTAACTATCTACCCAGTTAAAAACCCCAAAGCTTAAGAAACAACTATTAGGTATAAAATAGGCAAATTAAATCCCTGTTTTTTGCTGTTATTTTTTGAGATTCTTGCTGATTCTGTTAGCTTTGCCTAACATAAAAAACAACCATGAGTGTACTTGTAAATAAAGATTCAAAAGTTATTGTTCAGGGTTTCACCGGAAATGAGGGTACTTACCATGCTACCCAAATGATCGAGTACGGAACCGATGTTGTAGGTGGTGTTACGCCGGGTAAAGGTGGCCAAACCCATTTAGACAGACCAGTTTTTAATACAGTTAAAGAGGCAGTTGAAAAGGCTGGTGCTAATGTTTCAATTATTTTTGTACCTCCTGCTTTTGCTGCAGATGCAATTATGGAAGCTGCCGAAGCTGGTATTAAAGTGATAGTTTGTATTACAGAAGGTATCCCAACAAAGGATATGATTCAGGTAAAAGAATATATTTCTGACAGAGATTGCCGTTTAATTGGCCCTAATTGCCCAGGTATTATTACTGCCGACGAAGCTAAGATTGGTATTATGCCAGGCTTTATCTTCAAAAAAGGTAATATTGGTGTAGTTTCAAAATCTGGAACTTTAACCTACGAAGCAGTTGACCAAGTGGTTAAAGCTGGTATGGGAATTACTACTGCAATTGGTATTGGTGGCGATCCAATTATTGGAACACCAACTAAAGAAGCGGTTGAATTGTTAATGAACGATCCAGAAACTCACGGAATTATTATGATTGGTGAGATTGGTGGTAGCATGGAAGCAGAAGCTGCATTGTGGATTAAAGAAAACGGTACTAAACCAGTTGTTGGTTTTATTGCTGGTCAAACTGCACCTGCGGGACGTAGAATGGGGCATGCTGGTGCTATTGTTGGCGGTGCTGATGATACTGCAGCTGCTAAAATGAAAATCATGAGAGAATGTGGAATCACAGTTGTAGAGTCTCCTGCTGAAATTGGAGCGGCTATGGCAAAGTTGATGAAAAAATAAACTCGTTATTTAATACGATTGAAAAGGCTGGAATTATATTCCGGCCTTTTTTATGCTTTTACCGGAAGGTAAAAGTTGATTAAACTCCCTTTTTGTGGTTGGCTATCAATTTCTAAACTACCGTTAAGTGAGGTTATTCGGTTATACATGTTTTTTAAACCGATGCCTTGAATGTCTTTTAGTTTTTTTGCATCAAAACCGACACCGTTATCTTCAATAGAAACAGAAATGCCGTCTTCGTCTCTATTTATCTGTATGGATAATTTAGTAGCCTTCGCATATTTGATAACATTATTTGTAGCCTCTTGAATTACCCTGTAAATTACAGTTTCCGTATTATCGTCTAACTTTTCTTGTAGACCATTTACAGCTAACGTAACTTTTAATTCTTGTTGATTTATTTTGCTGATAAACTCCCTTACGGCAGATGACAAGCCAGATTTTAACAATGCGTTTGGAATCATCTGATGCGAAATGGAACGC
Source organism: Pelobium sp. (assembly GCA_037968815.1). GTDB lineage: Bacteria > Bacteroidota > Bacteroidia > Sphingobacteriales > Sphingobacteriaceae > Pseudopedobacter. The sequence goes on from JBBKWF010000020.1 coordinate 139,335, forward strand.
ATCTCATCATAACTTTCTGTTAAAAGCGTAACAGATCTTTCTGCAAGTAAACTATGTTGGCCATCCTTTATGTCTGTTTTTGAAATAAAGCCGTTCAGGTTAATTAAAGCTGCGGAAAGTGTTTGCCCAACACCATCGTGTAAGTCTTCGGCAATACGTCTTCTTTCTCTTTCTTCGGCATTAAAAACCTCCATTACTCGTAACTCCTGCTGTTTTGCCATTTCTTCTTTCAACTTAATTTGTGCTTTAATTTTACGCTTGTTTATACTTAAGTAAGCAGAAAAAATACTGAAAGCGATCAACACTAATGCCGAGTATAGTAATATGTTTTTCTCTTTTATTTTTAATTCCTGGATGGTTGATTGTTGGTTGAGCTCTGTTATCTTCCTTTCTTTCTTTTCGGTTTCAAAGGCTACGTTAAATTGGTTGAGTTCTTTGTTTTTCTCGATGGTGAAAAGTGAATCTTTAAGCTGACTGTAAACTTTAAAGTTTTGTAAAGCCAATTCACTTTTTCCCTTTATTTGATATAGTGTAGCCAGTTGCTTGCGGGCTTCCATCATTTCTGGTAAGGAAGCACATTCTTTTGCGCTTTTTAAAGCTTGTTGAGCGTATTGTAATGCTAAAGCATGGTTTTTAGGCTGTGCGTTTTTCGATAGATGAAGAAGCGTAAAGGATAATTCTTTCTTATTATTGAAAGCTTGATGTGCTTTCGCTGCTGTTTGTAGATATTGGTTTGAAAGTTTTAGATCATTTTTTTTGCCGTAAGCAACACCAATATTAGCCTGCACAACTGGTAAAAACTTATCTATCTTGAGTTCAGTGAATTTTTGCTCTGCCAGTTTCGAGTAAAAAATACAGCTGTCATATTGATTAAGTTTCAAAAAAACTGAACCTAAATTAGCCTCACTTGCGCCTGTTTCAAAGGTTTTATTTAAACTTTTATATATCTGATGTGCTTCTCGGTAATAGTTTAAAACCTTTTTATATTCTTTTTGCGCTTTTAAAACAATCCCCAAGTTTAAGTTGATGAGCGCTATTTTTTCTCGATCACCTTTACTTTTATAAATAGTATAAGCCTGTTTATAAAGCTCTGTAGCTTTGGGGTAATCGCCTTTTTGATCGTAAATACCTCCTAAATTATTTAAGCTATTAGCTACACCAATGTCATCACCAATCTGCTTTTTGATTTCCATTGATTGTTGATTAAGCTTAATCGCTTCGTCAAAATTGCTTTGTGCTTCATAAACCACTGCAAGGTTGTGGTAAGCGATTGATAATGCAGGTAGATTTTTGTTTTTTTCTGCAAGTTTTACCGCTTCGGATCCATAATATTTTGCACTATCAGGTTGGTTGTACTTGTAAGCCCAACAGAGTTCTGCTAAAACATTTTCTTTTGGCTGGTCTGTATGTTTTAAAAGATTTTTTAAACTATCAATATTACCATACGCAAATGTTGCTTTTGATATCAAAAGAGTAATGAAAAGAACTAATGTTTTGAAGGTGGTTTTTATCAACATAGTAGGAAATCTTTAAAAAAGATATTTCTTTATTCTTTTAAAGATAACAGCTAAATGCTAAAATCAAATAAATTAGAGGAGTGGTGAAGCATATTTTTTTACAATCCTAAATTATAATTTCAAAAAAAAGAGACTGCCTTTTTGAAACAGTCTCTTTTTAGATTTTTTTTGGTTAACCTTAAAATGCGAAACCAACGGTGAAAGACCAAAGTCTGTTGTTTTGTTCACGATTGGTTGTACTTGTACTACCCGGGTATAAATTGGTTAAACCAAATCCGTAACCTGCACCAAAGTTTAAACCAGAAGTTAATTGGTAACCAATTAATGCATTAAAACCGAAATCTAGGGCTTTAAGGTTATCTCCTGATTCGTCGCCAATTTCTAAATCTCTTTCTGTTTCCACGCCTGCGATGTCAATTTTCTTTTGACCAGCAATGTTAAAACCTGCATACGGACCACCACCTAAATAAAAATTGCCTGGACCTGCTGGTAGATTCACCAATAAATTCACTGGGATTTCAAGAGCTAAAACATTGTCTTCATGTTTTTCTGTGCCATTATCAAAATATTTAGCTCCTTTGCCTTGTAAAGATATCCCTGGTTGAACAGAGAAGTACGAACCGACTGGTATATCAGCGTATCCTGTTAAATTAAAGTTAACGGTGGATTCTGTTTCAGTTGATGTATTAGCATCATCATTTACATATTTGTAGCTAGGTAAGTTTACTCCACCTTTTAAACCAAAACGAGTTGTTGATGTAGAAGTTGCTGTTTGTGCAAATGTAGCGCCTCCAAATACTAAGGCTGCAGCTACTAAGAATAGTCTTTTCATAATTTATTTTAATTGTTTGTTTGCCTTATCCAATGAACAGACCAAAACAAGTGATTTTTTGTTTTATGAAAATAAGATTTTGGTTTACAGTTATTTATAGATGTTGCCTGAAGGCTTTTTTATTGTCTGATTTTTTAGAATATGTATGGAAAGACATACAAGTCTACAATGCTATCCACAAATCATCAAAAAGTATATATTTAATGGTGCAATGAATCAACGAATGCTTTTCCTTCGGGAGTGATAGTAGCCGTGATTTTACTTTCGTTCCAGTTTATTTTAACATACCCTAAGCGCTCTAATTCTTCATACTCGGCTTGCATTCCGCCTAAAATAGATGAATGTTGTTGCTGATTGATGATTTTCATTATTGACTCTAGTTCTGAACGTTCCATAATTTTAAATTTTAGACAATTTTAATACAGGAAGTGAAGCAAAATTTAAGCCGTAATTGCTTGGTGATGAGGAGTATTGTTGCTCGTGTTGAGTTTGAGGAAGACTTTGTTAAAACTTAAAGGTAAAGTATTGCGGTTTTTAATCAATTAGGTAGGAGTTAATATCATATAAAAAAAGATGGCTCGAACATTATCTGCTCGAGCCATCTTTTTTTTAGTGATTCCTAATTTTTAACTATCCACTTAGTCTCTACTTTTGCGAGACCTTCTATTTTTAGAATATAAACACCACTAACTAAGTCACTCAGATTGAAAATCAAGCTTTCTTGCGAACTGTTTATTGTATTCTTTTTAATCGTTCTACCAGATAAATCTAATAAATAAGCTGTGTCAAACTTCCCTTTAACGAAGCTTATTATTACCACATCGCTAGTTGGGTTTGGGTATACAGATACTACAGTTTCGTAAGACAAATTTACCTTAACGATTCTGATACCTAATTCCTTTGTAGATCCGTTGATTAGGTCTACTTGTACCAATTTATAATAGTTATCTCCCTTTAATGGATATTTATCTACGTAACTATATTGATTACGTTGGGTGCTCGTACCATTTCCGGTGATTTTCCCTAAAGTAGTAAAGTTAATTCCATCGGTTGATTGTAACACCTCGAAATAATTATTGTTACTTTCAGAAAAGGTGTCCCAATTTAACAGCACTGATCCGTTGGTCTGTAGCTTTGCTGTGTAATTATTCAGCGCTACTGGCAATGTAGATTCTCGGGTCACTGTAAGGGTGTAAGTGTTTGTAGTGGTGCCATCTTGTGCAGTTACCACTGTGGTAATTGTGTTTTCGCCAATTGCCAACACGATAGGATCCGAAGCAGAACCGCTTGTAACATTAGTGCTGTTTACTTTAATAGTTGCGTTGGACTCCGCTGTTGTTGGAGTTACGGTAATACTGCTTGTGGCTAATCCTACAATTGCCGTATAAGTATTGGTAGTTGGATTAAATTCGGGGGTTAATGTTCCCACATTAATTGCTAATGCAGATAGCTTCGCATCGCTTGATATAAAACTAAAACCTGCGAGATTAGCTGTCCCGGATGGTGTAGTGACAGTAACATTGCCTGAACCACCAGAACTTACAACTGCGGTGATACTGGTTGATGATACTACGGTATACGAATCAGCCTCAACTCCCCCAAACTTTACAGATGATGTGAGTAAAAAATCAGTTCCTGTAATGGTTACAGTAGCTCCTGATTTTGCGCTAGTAGGTGTAAAAGAACTAATTACTGGTGCAGGGATTACCAATGTGTTTTTTAATACCGAGATACTATTGTCTGTATAATTTCCGGTAATAACTTCTGGTTTTCCATCACCATCCAAATCATTAACCATTAATACATTTGGTAAGGCTCCTGTAGTAAATTCTATGTTTGTACTAAAAGCCAGACTTCCCGAAGTACTGTTATTGTTAAGTATTGAAACTGAACCGCCAGCGGGATTAACATTGGATGTAATAATTTCAGGTTTACCATCGCCGTTCATATCAGCAAGGGCAATTCCACTTGGCTTGCCACCTGTACTGAAACTTTCAAAAGTAGCAAATCCGGCACCTGTATTACGCAGTACAGAAACTGTGTTTCCAGCGCCATTTGCTAAATTACTGGTTACTATATCGAGCTTACCATCCCCATCAACATCTCCCAATGCGACATCATACGGACCAGTTCCCGTTGTATAAAAAGTTTGTGTGTTGTTAAATTTAATAAGACCAGGGCTACTTTCGTTTTTTAATACAGAGACCTTAGAGCCTCCTCCTTCTGTATAATTTAAGGTATAAAAAGCCGCAATGATTTCAGGTTTACCATCTCCGTCCAAATCGCCAATGGCTATTCTTCTAGCTCTTGTTCCGCTTAGGTGATAAGAGGCACTACTGCCACTTGTAAAGGTAACTGTTGTTGAACCCGCAATACTTGTATTTCGCAATATTCTGAGGTTACCCGATGTTGCATTGAGGGTAGCAATAATATCAGGTTTACCATCAGAGTCTATATCATGAATTGAAATACTGGTAATATCATCATTATCATGCCCTGCATAAAAATTAGTGCTTGTTGAAAAGCTTAAATTACCCATGGTGCTTGTATTAATCATGACCTTTACGTAATCATCATTTGCCAATGAAAAAACTATATCAGGTTTTCCGTCCATATTTACATCTCCAATGGTGACATGTCTTAAAGAAACACTCGGATCTATTTCTGTTTTGCTGAGGCTACTAATATCAAAAGCTCCTGTGGAGGCTGAATTTAGCAAAATGGATATTTTATTAGATGTTCTGTTAGCTATTATAACATCAAGCTTACCATCCCCGTCCATGTCTGCTGAACTCACGGTATTTGGAGTAGATCCAGCTGCAAAATCGAGTTTTGTAGCCAAATCTGTTGAAGTAAATGAACTCTTCCAAGGAGAAATTGCAGGCTGAAAAAACTGAGAACTATAAGCTATGGTATTATTTGTCTTGTTAAATACTTTTATAGGCCCTAAACCGGCACCGAAAGGTACAGTCACCGTTAGCGTAGTCGTTCCACTAATAGCGCTTGGTATTGCTTTAGCTTCGCCAAAATAAACGATATTATTAGCAGCAGTAGCGTTAAAATCAGTACCTGTGATGGTAAGAACTGTACCGGGTGCTGCGCTTAAAACTGAAATAGCACTAATGGTAGGTGCCACGCTGACCGTATTTTTATACACCGAAACGGTTGAATTTGTAGCAACTATTTCGGGCTTACCATCACCATCTAGATCCCCAATAACAGCTCTAGGATAACTATTTGCATAAAATCGTGTTTTAACAGAAAAACCAGCAGCCGTAATATTACCGATACTGGTATTATTAGATATTACATCAAACCCATTAGCATCAGTAACTACAATATCCAGTTTACCATCACCATTCATATCACCTAAAGAAACCCAATAGGTGCTACTTCCTACAGAAAATCCTACGGAACTTGCAAAATTAATATTTCCTGAACCGCTGCTGGTATTTGGTAATATCTGAATCCCGCTACCTGCCCAGTATGTTGTTGTAATATCTGGTTTACCATCTCCGTCAATATCCCCAATAGCTATACTTTGAGGTTTTCCACCAACAGCAAAACTTTGTGCTACCGCTAAACTAGAACCATCTATTGTTCCTGATGTAGAGGTGTTATGAAAAACTGATACCGTATTACTTATGTGATTTACTGTTGCAATGTCCATTTTTCCATCTTGATCTAAATCACCTATGGAAATAGCTAAAGGATTTGTACCTGTAGCAAAATCTACATTTGCACCTAAATTTAAAGTGCCTCCGCTGCTAATATTATGTAATATTGAAAGTGTATTACCCGTTTTGCTAGTCGTTACAACATCCAAGCGTCCGTCTCCATCAATGTCTCCAAGCGCCATACGTGTAGGGTTTGTAGCAGTAGCGAAATCAACTTTTGTAGCAAAAGTAAAATTCCCGGTACCGGAGCTGTTGTTTAGAAAGACACTGACATTATTACCTCCAGAATTATTAACCACGATGTCTAATTTACCATCTGCGTTCATATCGCCCAAGTAAACCTCTTCCGGACTTGTTCCCGTAGTTAATGTACCAGCGTTGGAAAAGCTTCCAGTTGTAATTACACCGAGAGTTGAATTATTCTGCAAAATACTTACCGTATTAGATCCCAGATTAACGGCAACAATTTCTGGTTTACCATCCCCGTCTAAATCGCCAAAAGCGGCACCCACCGTATTAGTTCCTGCAGCAAAAACCTGAACAGGAGCTACATCCGTTTCAATAAACGAACTTTTATTAGGTGAAAAGACTGGTAGAAAAGATTTAGCACTCACTGCGGTCGAATTGAATTCCGTATTGATTACCGTGATTGGTGCAAATGTACTTCCATAAGGAACGGTGACAGTTAAAGATGTGGTGCTTGCCAAAGTAATGGTTGCCTTAACCGCTCCAAAGTAGATAATATTGGAAGAAGCTGTAGCATTAAACCCCGAACCACTAATCGTTACACTTGTTCCTGCTTCAGCACTTAAAGGGGCGAATGAAGTAATGACTGGCGACGTGATGGGTGGTGCAGCCTGAATGGTTGGTGTCGCAAAAAAGAAACATAAAAAAGCGAGCGATGTAATTTTCAGTAGGAGTGATTTCATAGTTTAATTAGATAGGGTACTTATTGAGAGATGAATTGATTTTTTTGAATTAGATGACCACGAATAGGTGTTTTTTTTAAAATTATGATATGGAAATTTTCTGTAATTAAATTTAACTATAAGGTTGTTTTTGTTTAGTGTAAAAGAAAAATTTTGTGTAAAAGTTGCGTACACCAAAAAATGATAATTCTAATAGATTATTTTTTTTACGTATGAAAAATTAATTTGTTACTTAATTCTGAAAGAAATATCAATTTTTATACTTTTTCTTGAAAACTGAGGCAGGTGTTGTTTTCTGTGCAGATAAGTAAAATGATAAAGCTAGTCCTGTTTATGAATAAGCTTTAGAAATAAATTTCACTTGTGCAGATGCATTTTGTAATGCTTGATTATTCATAAAAAAAGAAAATCCGATAGATTCATTCTAACGGATTTTTTTTGAATAAGCTTTAATTAATTCGTCAATTTTGTGATAATGTAAAGGAATAGAAAGAAACAGCACATTTAAAAGAGAGTTTTTCCATCATTATTGATGACTACTATCTAATTAGAGCACTTGGAGAAAATGCCAATAAATCTTCTGCTATTGCAACCAAATTTCCTTTTCCGGTTTTAGTGGATGTTTTTTTTCTGAGTTTAAAAAAAATAAAAGTGGATGCCAAAGCAGACAGAGCGCCAACTACTGCACCATTTACTGGATTTTTAAAAGCGGCTTTATAAACTGAAGCTCCGACCAGTGCACCAGAAGCACACCTCACTAAAATAGCCATAGGCTCTGTACGGTTTGGAGCATAAGTACTTTTGTCCCCTGCCAGCTCTCCTAAAGCGGCAACGTTCATAATAGAAGAAGTTATACCCGATTGGATAAAACTTAATTTACTATTCGTTAATCCTATCTGTTTGTTTTTATTGAATTTACTACTAAGGATGGATAATGGAGCCATGCTACGCATTCCGGCACTTAAGCCTAATATTACTGTTTTTATAAATGGATTTCTCATGATTTGATGTTTAAAAAATCAAAACAAAAACCCGTCCTAAAATTAAGGATATGTTATAACCCTAGTTTTACCCTTTTTAGCAATTAAAAGCAGTTGAGCGTTAATTATAGAACAATTAGATTTTAAAAACCTAATTAGTACTAACTATTTACTCGCCAGCAAAACAAAAATAAGTGCTAGAATAGCAGGTATCGCTTGGGTAAAGAATATTTTTTTAGTGGCGGTTAGCGCCCCATAAATCCCAGCAACAATTACGCAAGACAGAAAAAATATAGCAACATTTGTTGACCATGAACTATCTGTGATAAAAAAAGTCCAAATTAAGCCGGCAGCTAAAAAACCATTATATAAGCCTTGATTTGCAGCGAGTGCCTTTGTAGGTTTAAATAAGTCTTCCCTCAAAAAACTGAAAGTCTTTTTTCCGATAGTTTCCCAAGCAAACATTTCGAAATACATAATGTATAGATGTTCGATTGCCACAAAGGCAATGAGTATTTGAGAGATTGTTTTTAACATTTCAATATTGATTAAATGTAATTGGGATAAGTAAGAAATATGAATTACTCAATATAGTTAATAGAAATTAGCAATAAAGGAGTGAACAGTTTACCACTTTTGATGAACTTCTTGTTTGATGTATTGATTATAAATTAAGCTGACAGCTTCTAGTTCATCCGGCTTTAAATCACTCAATTCTTCAACTTTTAAATTACTTTCTAGCTGAGCTAGTTTTGAAGCTCCGGGAATAACACAGCTAATTTCTGGAAATTGTAAAATCCATTTTAATGCGATTTGAGGAAGATCTGAATGAGGGAAGACATTTTTCAACTCCTCCACCGCTATTAAGCCTTTCTCATAATCTACTCCCGAAAAAGTTTCCCCTTTATCAAACGCCTCACCGTTTCTATTGAAATTGCGGTGATCTTCTTTCTCGAAAGTTGTTTCTTTAGTGAATTTTCCTGTCAATAAACCACTAGCTAAAGGAACCCTGGCGATTAATCCAATATTATTTTTCTGAGCCAACTCAAAAAGTAATTCATTGGGTCTTTGCCTAAACATATTATAAATAAACTGAATGGAGCAAACATTAGGGTACTCCATCGCTTTTATGCCTTCTTCAATTTTCTCTATACTTACGCCTAAATTTTGGATTTTTCCTTCTTCTTTTAATCGGTTGAATAATTCAAAAATTTCGGGGCGATAAAAAACCTCAGTAGGAGGGCAGTGCAGCTGAATTAAGTCTAAGGTCTCTAAACCTGTGTTTGTAAGACTGTCTTCAACAGACTTTCTTAATGCCTCTACAGTATAGCTTTCATTGATATGAGGATTTAGTTTTCTGCCACATTTGCTTGCTACATAAATCTTCTCTGATCTGGATTTAACCAAACGGCCAACTGCTTTTTCACTTTCTCCATCACTATAAACATCAGCGGTGTCAATAAAGTTGATTCCAGAATCAATTGCTTTGTTCAGGATTTCATCCGCATTTTGAGCGTTAAACGGTTCTCCCCATTTTCCGCCGACTTGCCAAGTTCCTAAACTGATTTCTGAAATTTTTAAATTGCTTTTACCTAGTGTTCTGAAGTTCATGTTGGGAATTTAAGGAAAATCAAGATGTTATTTTGAAAAGTTGGAGTTTTGTTGAACCGAAAAGGTGAATGTTTAATGATTCTGAGATTTGTCTGACTTTATGTTGGGGATTAAAGAATTTGGAAATTCCTTAAATTATTGAATTTGGGTCTATTTAGCTAAACTTTTCATGTGATTTCATAGGACGCTTGATTTACTCTCCCTGCCGGGATTTATGTCTTTCATTAGTAGGACGAACTTTTTTAGTCTGATTATGCATTGCAATTTTTAAAAAGAGTTTGTTTTCGATGAATTTACATTATAATAATTATTGCACAGCACCTCACAAAAAAAAGCAAGAATCTTTCAATCCTTGCTTTCCCATAACACAAGTTCTAACATCTTGTGTCTAATATCTCAAATCTAACTTACTGCATCAAAAACTTAAAGTTTTGAATGTTTTTTAAGGAGATTCCTGTCCCTCTAACTACCGCTCTCAAAGGGTCATCGGCAACATGGACAGGTAATTTAGTCTTAGAGCTTACTCTTTTATCTAAACCACGTAATAATGCTCCCCCGCCGGTTAAGTAAATACCAGTTTGATAAATATCAGCAGAAAGTTCTGGAGGGGTAATCTCTAAAGCTTTCAAAATTGCTTCTTCAATTTTTGAAATCGACTTATCTAAGCAATGAGCAATTTCTGTATACGAAACGGTAATCTGTTTCGGTACACCAGTCATTAAATCACGACCTTGAACTGCGAAATCCGCAGGAGCATCTGCCAATTCTGGTAGGGCAGAACCGACCTCAATTTTAATCCTTTCGGCAGTACGGTCACCAATCATTATATTATGCTGACGGCGGATATAATTCACAATATCTGAATCGAAGTTATCCCCAGCAACACGGATAGACTGGTCGCAAACAATACCCGAAAGTGCGATAACCGCAATCTCGGTGGTTCCGCCACCTATATCAATAATCATGTTGCCCATCGGTTCTTCCACATCAATACCGATACCTACAGCAGCAGCCATTGGTTCGTAAATTAAATAAACCTCTTTTGCGCCTGCAATTTCAGCAGAGTCACGAACAGCTCTTTTTTCAACCTCGGTAATGCCAGAAGGAATACAGATTACCATACGCAGAGAAGGGAAAAACCATCCTTTACCATTGTTAATCATTTTAATCATCCCACGAATCATATGCTCCGCAGCGTTAAAATCAGCTATTACACCATCTTTTAACGGACGAACAGTTTTGATGTTCTCGTGAGTTTTACCTTCCATTTGCATGGCCTGCCTGCCAATTGCGATCACTTTATTAGTGGTACGGTCAATTGCAACGATAGATGGTTCATCCACCACTACTTTGTCGTTATGAATAATTAAGGTGTTGGCAGTACCTAAATCTATTGCTATTTCTTGTGTAAACCAGTTGAATAAACCCATTGATGTTTTCTTGCGGTTTTGTTTAAATGTGTGTGACTAAAATGTTGAGCGTCAATTTTTTTTAGCGAGGCTAATTAAATGTGTGTGACTAAAATGTTGAGCGTCAATTTTTTTTAGCGAGGCTAATATACTGATATTAATGTTTAAAATGACGAACTCCAGTAGTTACCATTGCAATTCCTTTTTGGTTTGCCATGTCAATAGAGTCTTGGTCTTTTATAGAGCCACCTGGCTGTAATACCGCAGTAATCCCTGCTTCAGAAGCTAATTCTACGCAATCTGGGAAAGGGAAAAATGCATCTGAAGCCATAACAGCGCCTTTTAAATCGAAACCAAAACTTTCAGCTTTAACGACAGCTTGTTTTAAGGAATCCACTCTTGATGTTTGTCCAACGCCACTTGCTATCAAAGTATTGTCTTTAGCAAAAATAATGGTGTTTGATTTGGTGTGTTTTACCAGTTTATTAGCGAAATATAAATCTTTTAATTCTTGTTCAGTCGGTTTTTTGTCGGTTACCGATTTCATTAATTCTGGACCCTCAACGGTATTGTCTTTATCCTGCTCAATTACACCGTTCAATAGTGTTTTGAAAAGTTTACCCGGTAGAGCTACTTCTTTTCTTTTTAAAATGATACGGTTCTTTTTAGAAGTAATTACTTTTTCTGCCTCTGGCGAGTAAGAAGGAGCGATTAATACTTCGAAAAATAATTTATTGATTTCTGTAGCTGTAGCTTCGTCAACTTCACCGTTACAAATTAATACTCCACCAAAAGCCGAAATTGGGTCACAAGCTAATGCAACATTCCAAGCATCTAATATTTGTGGTCGGCTAGCAATTCCACAAGCGTTGGTATGTTTTAAAATAGCAAAAGTAGGCTCTGTAAATTCGTCAATTAAAGCAACTGCAGCGTCAACATCTACCAAGTTATTGTAAGATAATTCTTTACCGTTAAGTTTTTCGAACATGGCTTCTAAATCGCCATAGAAATAACCTTTTTGGTGTGGGTTTTCTCCGTAACGTAAAACAGAAGATTTTTGTTCGCTTTGTTTGAATAATGTTAAAGCATCATCACCTTGGTTAAACCAATTGAAAATTGCAGTATCGTAATGAGAAGAAACATTGAATGCATTACGAGCAAAAGCTTTACGTTGCGCTAACGTAGTTTCTCCTTTTTGAGTTTCTAATAAAGTATTCAGTTCTGAATAATCATCTTTAGAAGCAATGATGATTACATCTTTGTGGTTTTTTGCTGCCGCTCTGATTAATGAAATTCCACCAATGTCAATTTTTTCTATAATATCTTGTTCTGCTGCTCCCGATTTTACGGTTTCTTCGAATGGGTATAAATCAACAATTACCAAGTCAATTTCAGGGATTTCATACTCAGCAATTTGGTTTTGATCACCTTCATGGCCTCTTCTAGTTAAAATACCGCCAAAAACCTTTGGGTGTAATGTTTTAACACGTCCGCCTAAAATAGAAGGGTAGGAGGTTAAATCTTCAACCGGAATTACAGGAACTCCTAAGTCTGTAATAAATTTTTCTGTACCGCCAGTAGAATAAATGTTTACGCCTAATTGCTTTAACTGATGGATAATAGGCTCTAAATTGTCCTTATAATAAACAGAAATTAGGGCATTTTTAATCTTTACTGGATGGCTCATGAAATTGTATTTATTTAAAGGCGCAAAGATAGAAAAAATGAATTATTTTTTCGGGAGATTGTCGGATTTTAATCCTATAATCGGAAATGAGTGGAGCGCTGGCTTTTGTGGGATGTTTTTTACTCTAACGATGGAGATTCAGATCTTCGCCTAATGTTCTACCATCGGGTTTTAATCCGATGATTTCATTTTCTTCAACAAGCTTTCAATCACTTTAGGGAAATGCAAATGCTCTAACTGCTGTACTTTAAATTTCATCATTTTTAAATCATCACCTTTATCAACTTTAAATTTTGACTGATGAATCACTTCACCTTCGTCAAATTCGCTGTTTACAAAATGGATGGTAATACCAGATTCTTGCTCATTATTTGCAAGAACAGCTAAATGAACTTTTTCTCCGTACATCCCTTTTCCACCGTATTTTGGTAATAAGGAGGGGTGAATGTTGATTATTTTGTTTGGGAAGCTTTTTAGAATATTTTGAGGGACTAACCACAAGAAACCGGCTAAAACCACCAAGTTGACATCCAGGTTTTTTAACAAGGCAACCACTTTGTCGGTTTCGTAAAACTCTTTACGGTCAAAAATATGGGATGGAACTTCAAAGTTGTCTGCCCTTTGCAAAACATATGCATCGGGATTGTTTGTTAAGACCAGCACTACCTCAGCATCTTTATTGCGTTTAAAATGCTCCATTATTTTTTGAGCGTTAGACCCTGAGCCTGATGCGAAAATAGCGATACGTTTCTTCAAAACTGATTTCTTTGGTTGTGTTTGTTCAAAGATAAAATTTTGATTGTTTAAAGGAAATGATTTTACAAATTTGCCCTAAAAAAGTCGAGAATACTCTAATGATACTTTATTTATGGTTTGGTGTTTGCTAAAACCTATATATCTACTTAATTAATTTTTAAAATATAATTACCATGGAAAATTTAAAAAACAGAAAAATTGCCATCTTAAGTGATAATGGGTTTGAACAGTCAGAATTATTAGAACCCAAAAAAGCTCTTTTCGAAGCAGGTGCAACCGTACATGTAGTTTCTGCACAAGAAGGTAAAATTAAAGCTTGGGATGAGAAAGATTGGGGAGTCGACGTTGACGTGGATGTGAGTTTGAAAAATGCAAACCCTCAGGATTATGATGGTTTGATGATTCCAGGAGGCATTATGAATCCAGATAAAATGAGAGCGGATAAAAACTATGTAAACTTTGTAATCTCCTTTTTTGAAACTGGCAAGCCAATAGCTGCTATATGTCATGCACCTCAATTATTAATTGAAACTGGTGCCTTAAAAGGTAGAAAGATGACCTCATACCCATCTATCAAAACTGATTTAATAAATGCCGGTGCCGATTGGGAAGATAGTGAAGTGGTGGTTGATAAAGGTTTAGTAACTAGTCGTTCACCTAAAGATCTTCCTGCGTTCAATAGAAAAATGATTGAGGAATTTAAAGAGGGAGTTCATAAAGGACAGGATACACTATAATCAATGTTTTGTTTCATTTTATCAAATGAATTTTAAACAGATTATCGCATCAGATAGAAAAAGGGAAGGTCTTGCTTTCCCTTTTTTGTAGAATTAAATTTGGCTAAAGGTTATTTTGAAGCGGTGAAGATAAGTGAATCTCCATTTTGGTTGGATAGCTCTAGCTCGTTATCTTCAACTTTGTAAGTTGTAACGCTTTTTATCGTCTTTAAAAATTCTTGTTCTACGTTCTCTTCACCACAAAACATTCTGGTAGTTGCTATATTTTTGAATCGCAATAATCCTGTTTCAAAAAATACTTCGCCGTTCATTTGGTTACAGTCTGTAAAACCAGAGAACTTACCATCGTTGCCAATAACTAATGAAGGGACTTCATTGTTTTCTGAGCTAGTTGTTTTTTTACCATTTAACTCAATAAGTGACCAATTTTTAACAAGACTTTTATCAATTAAGTAACTTCCGCAGCCAGCTAATTGTTTAGGCTTCTCGTCTGTTTTTCGCTTGTACTCTATTCTTACAGAGTAAGGCGACACTTTACCAGACATATCGTTGGTGCATTCTTTTTGTATAAGTTGGATATTTAAAGTTAGATCTTCAGTATTAACGCGGTACATTTTAACATTTGCATCCACTGCCTTTACGAGTTCCGGACTTGCTGTAATTGGAGAATCGTCCATCAAATTTAATGTAATTTGTTCATTAGAAATATCTAAGTTCCAAAAAGGCTCAGTCCCGGTAGCGCTAAAGTATACAGCGGTATCTTTTAATGTTTCTGAATTTATGAGCGTAAATTTTGCTACGGTATCACTTTGTATCGGTTTATTCGCAATGTTAGAACAAGAAGTAATTGTTGAAAAGATGGCTATTACTGCAATTAGAATGATGTTTTTCATTAAAGGAGTTGTTTTTTGTTTTGTAGGTTAACGTTCTCAAGTAAAGTATTGAAAATAGCTTTGTCGTAGATCTTTTGTAATTGCGGAATTAAAACTAAAAGCTCTTTCTGTATCATACAGTCGTCTTTGCCGTAATTCCATATTGGGGCAATGGTCTCTGCAAAAATTTTATCGAAAGTTAATTCTTCTAAAATAATTCTTGCCTTCCCGGTGTCATCACTTAGTACCCTTTTTGGGAAATGGGTTAGTCTATAGTGGTAAAGCTCAAATAATGATCTTGTAGCTATGATAGCTGTCGCTGGATCGTTTATTCCGGGGCTTAACGCTTTCATGGCAATTTCTGTGAGTTGCCTAAACCCATAAAAATAGTTAAACTCAATAGACTCTGTATTATTGATATAGAAAGAGTCAGCCAATTCCTTTTGGTCATCTTCAGACAGTGTTTTATCTATTTTAGCCAAAGGGTAACCTTTTAAAAAGTTGAATCCTGGCATAACTAGAACCTGAATTAGCAAACCGTGTTTTTTACATAGTTTTATGAGAGTTGACGAATCAATACCCTCATAAATACCAGATTTGGGGGCATAAATATAGTTTTCGCTATTGATTTGAATTTCTAAATGAGGAGGTTCTGTTTGTAGCGTTTCTTTTTTTAAAACATCAAAAGTGTTTTCGTAAATTCTCCGAATAATTACCTCATATTTTACAGACTGGGTAATATAGTGTAGAAAATAAATGAACAGAAAAATATCAAAAATGGTAATTACAATAAGCAAGTAGGTGCTTAAGGATGGTATATATAAGCCACTATCAATGTCTCTGATGGTACTTAACAGGAAAAAGGCATAAACTATTGTTCCGATGTAAATCCCTAGTACGATCTGTTGAAAGCGGTTTCCGATGAGTTTATCCAAAACCCGATTGCTCATTTGCGATGCAGCTTGATTAAGCACAATCATCACCATCGAAAAACTAAATACCGAAAGTGATATAATGCCAGCTGCAATGGCAGAAATAATGCTTCTAGCGGTAGATGCGTCTTTAATACTTAACCATGATAGTTGAGACTTGACTTGCTTGCCTTGAATTGATAAATCAAAAGCCAACATAAACACCGCAACAACCAAAAATAAAATACCAATTACAGCCGGGTAAAAAGAAATACTATTTAGTATTCGCTTATAACGGTTGATAAACCAGTATTTTATTTTACTAATCATTGTTTTTTAGGTAGTAAGTTTTAAGTGAAAAATAACAAAGCCATTAATTCTTTCTTCAAATTATAAGCCATTCTTTTTCTTTAGCATTCAAAATTGAAAGGAATTCAGTGATTTTCCCTCAATCATTCAAAACGGATACTCACTCCTTAAAAATTAATTATTTAGGGAACCAGTTTTTTTGTTTTTCTGGAGTATGGAAAGTCCATGCCAAAACTCTACTTATTTTACTGCCTTGTCCCATTGGTAAAGTTTTTACATCTACAGCACCAACATCTTTAAGGTAAGCGTAAGCGTTTTTTAAATAGGCCTGGTTAGAAATTAATGTGGTAAACCATAGGCAAGATTTCCCGAACTCTTGACTTTGGAAAATCATATCCTTAACAAATTTACCTTCACCACCTTGACACCAAATCTCATGGTTTTGTCCTCCAAAGTTTCGTTTCTCTTCAACTACTTTTTCTGGACTTAAATTGTAAAGCTTTTTTAACGAAGCTGTTTGTGCTTCGCCAAATGTTGCGTAAAATGGCGGATTACAAATAGTTACATGTATGCGTTCCGTTTTTTCAAGCGCACCTGGGAAAATATTCCGAGGGTTAGGTTGTAGTCTAAACTTTACTTTTGATTCAAGTTGTGGATTTGAGTCTATTATCAGTTTTGCTGATGCTAGGGCTTGTTCATTAATATCAGAGCCTATAAAAGTCCAGTCGTACTCATGCGTACCAATTAATGGGTAAACACAGTTTGCGCCTACACCAATATCTAAACATTTTATTTGTTTACCCTTAGGGATTTGCCCTTCGTTACTTTTTGCTAATAAATCTGCAACGTTGTGTATGTAATCTGCTCTACCAGGAATTGGTGGGCATAAAAAGCCTTCGGGGATATCCCAGTTTTTAACTTCGTAATAATGTAGTAAGAGCGCTTTGTTTAAGGCTTTTACTGCATCAGGGTCAGCAAAGTCTATTGTCTCCACCTCGTATTCGTTAATTTTCACAAACGATTCTAAATCGGGGTTGGCAATTATAAGTTCTTGTAAATTATATCTTCCGTGGTGTTTATTACGCGGGTGTAATTTTGCTTTGGTTTTAGCCTTAGCGTTTCTTTTTTGTTTTTTTTGAGCCATGTAGTACTGTGGGTATTAAAAGTTGCAATTTAGCTATTTTATTGGGGGCTTGTTTTTTATTTTTAAAAGGAAGTTGTTTTTTGTGATGTTGGGCATTTGACTTTCTATTAAATCTCAAAAATATTTATCCTAAATATCTAGTTTTCTTAGCCCGTAAAAGCCTATTTAAATAAAGGTAAAATATATCTGCTTTGGAATTAATGACCTATAGGGTGATAAAAAGGGTAGGGCAGGCGTATGAGTGTATAGCCCGAAACCATGATGTAAAACTCAGAACACTCATTTTTTATCCATAAAAAAAGGCTTTTGAGTGTTAACTCAAAAGCCTTTGAATATTTAAATGAGAAAGAGATTAAATTTTGTCTTTCTTGCTTTTTACTAAATCTACTACTACTGGTGTAGCCACACAGATAGAAGAGTAGGTTCCGAAGATTACACCTATTAATAAAGCAAAAGAGAATCCTCTAATTACTTCTCCACCGAAGATGAATAATACTGCTAATACGAATATCACTGTAATAGCGGTAATTGTAGTACGGCTTAATGTGCTATTGATGGCGTCATTAATTACTACAGACATATTATCGGTTTTTGCGTGGTGATTACCCAAGTACTCTCTAACCCTGTCAAATACTACCACCGTATCATTAATAGAATAACCAATTACAGTTAATATCGCAGCAATAAATGCTTGGTCAATATCTAATGAGAATGGTAAAATTCCGTTGAATAATGAGAAGAATGAAAGTACTAATAATACATCATGTAGCAGGGCTACCAATGCACCAATACTGTAACTCCATTTCCTGAAACGGATAAAGATGTAAAGGGCGATAGCAACGATAGACAGCAATACAGAGTAAATTGCTGATATCTTAATGTCGTTTGCAATGGTTGGTCCCACTTTTTGAGAACTTTCAATTGTAGACGCATTACCGCTTACTTTAGCTAAACCTTCTTTTAACTTAGCTTCAACTTGTTGATCAGCATTGTCTGCTTGACTGTCAATCATGTAAGGAGTAGTGATTCTTACTTGGTCATCACTACCGAAAGTTTTCACTTCAGATGCAACACCAAAAGACTCATTAACAGACTTTCTTACATCTTCTGTAGATACAGCCTTTTCAAATTTAACTACGTAAGTTCTACCACCTTTAAAATCTACACCGAAAGAGAAGCCTCTAACAATGATAGAAAGAATACCCAAGCCTATGAAAATGCTAGAGCAGATATAGAAAATTTTACGCTTGCCAACAAAGTTGTAGTTAGCATTTTTGAAAGTATGATCACTCCAAGCATTTGAAAACTTGATTGGCATTTCTTTCTTCAACATCCATTCAAAAATTAATCTTGAGATTAAAATTGCAGAGAATAATGAAGTTACAATACCAATAATTAACGTTGTAGCGAAACCTTGAATTGGTCCAGAACCGAATACGTATAAAATAATACCCGTTAATAAAGTGGTGATTTGCGAATCTAAGATAGATGGCATTGCATGCTTATAACCATCAGAGATAGCCAGACGTAAAGATTTACCTAGGTTTAACTCTTCGCGGACACGCTCATAAATTAATACGTTAGCATCCACCGCCATACCTAATGTTAATACTATACCGGCGATACCTGGCAAAGTTAATACTGCACCTAATGAGGCTAAAACACCCATTAAAAAGAATACGTTGGTAAATACGGCAATATTGGCAACTGTACCTGCTCTATTGTAATAGAACATCATAAATATCAATACTACAATTAAACCAATAACAGCAGATGTTAAACCAGAGCTAATTGCTTCGGCACCTAAAGATGGACCTACAACTGCCTCTTGAACAATTTTAGCTGGAGCCGGTAGCTTACCTGCTTTTAATACGTTGGCTAAATCTTTTGTTTCTTCAACGGTAAAGTTTCCAGAAATTGAAGAGATTCCGTTAGGAATTTCGCCAGAAACGCGTGGTGCAGTGTAAACCATGTTATCTAAAACAATGGCCACACATTTATTATCGTCTTCGCTTGATGGTGAACCCGCAGCAGCTGCAGTAATTCTTTTCCACTCTCTAGCTCCGTCGGTTTTCATTACCATTACTACTTCTGGATTTCCACGTTGGTCAAAATCCTCACGAGCATTAGAAATTACATCACCTGCTAAAGCTGGTTCTCCGTTAATTCCTGTTGACTTAATAGCAAATAGTTCGAAAACTTTATTGTCTGCTGCAGTTGATTTAACTCCCCAAAGTAATTTAAGGTTGCTAGGGATTAAAGAAGCAATATCTTCTTCAGCAAAAAGTTTATTGATTTTTGCAGTATCACTTTCTAAAGCATAACCTACAGTTGGACCAGGGCGTAAGCCTTGTTGACCATCTTGTCCTTGGAAAGTTGCAGGAGATAGAACTGCAAATAAAGGATTTGAACCTGCTAAAGCATCAATGTTTGTAGAGTCTTTAGAAGTACTGTCTTTCTTCGCGTTTAATAAAGCTGGTTTGTCTTTACTAGCAACTGCTTGTGTAGTGTCTTTTGCAACAACCTTTGTTTCTGCTTTTGGCTGTTTTGCAGCTAAAATATTGTTGATGTTTTGCAACAAAGGGAAAATCTCTTGGTTATCAAAAGTTTCGTAGAATTCTAACTTAGCAGAACCTTGTAATAGTTTACGAACTCTTTCTTTTTCGGTTACACCTGGAAGTTCAACCAAAATACGGTTTGAACCATCTTGTAACTGAATATTTGGTTGTGTTACACCAAACTTATCAATACGAGTTCTTAAAATATTAAAAGAACGCTCAACAGCTGAAGTAGCCTGCTTATCTAAAAACGTTTTAACTTCGTTATTAGATGCGTTTAACTTAATGTCTTCTGCGTTTTCTTTAGTTGCAAAAAAGATAGAAAGTTTACCGTTAGGGTTTAACTTTACATACTCTTCAACAAAAAGAGAAACTAAACCGTCTTGTGAAGTAGTTAATCTCTGCTCAGCATTTGCTAAAGCTTGGTTAAACTTGTCGTCACTTGGGTTGTTGGCTAAACTTTTAATCAATGCAGATAATTCAATCTCCATTGTTACGTTCATACCACCTTTTAAATCCAATCCTAATGGAATTTCTTTTTGTTTAACATACTGGTAAGTATGGCCAAACAGAGGATAAACAGGTTGGTTAGAAACCGAGTCTAAGTATCTTTTTTCTTTTACAGGGTCTCCATTGGCGTATTCTCTAGCATCGTTTTCTACCTTGTTGGTAACGAAAGTGAAAGAAAGCGCATATAAACATAAAAGTGTTAATACAATTGCTGCAAACTTAATAATTCCTTTTTGTTGCATTTTTTTTAATTGATGTGTATAATATTGGTGTTTTTATTCAAGAGGGCAAAGCTAATTAAATTTTTAATTTATAAAATTCCTAATCACTAATTTATTAGCTAATGTTTTTTTAAAATTAAAAAAGTGTAATCGTAAGCGTGTTTTTCGTCTTTTTGATGCTTCTGTTTCCATTCAACTTTCCACTTTGACGCTTCCAAATCCGGAAAATATGTATCTGCATTTAAAGTTACATCTACTTTAGTCAAATAAATTTGGTCGGCTTTTGTTAAAGCTTGTCTGTAAATTTCGCCACCTCCAATAACAAAGTATTCATCTTCCGTTTTGCAGGCGTTAATAGCGTTTTCAAGGCTGTCAAAAACTTCAACACCTTCTATTTTTAAATCCGCTTGGCGACTAATTACTATGTTTCTGCGATTGGGTAAAGGTTTACCTACAGATTCGTAAGTTTTACGACCCATTATAATACTATGCCCAGAAGTTACTTTTTTAAAAAATTTCAGGTCATTTGGTAAGCGCCATAATAGTTGGTTGTCTTTACCAATTCCGTTTTCTTGGTCGGTAGCTACAATAAGAGATAAGCCTTTAAGCTTGCCAAGAGGGACTTCGTTGTCCTCGTTGATTTGCATGATTTGATTTTGGTTTTTTTGAATGAAGCCAAATATAGTATTTTTTGCGAGAGGCTTGGCTTGTATGTAGGAGATTGTGGTTGCAGTGAATTTATTGATAAGTTTTGGGCGTTTTAACAGGCTTTCCGTTCATACGCCTAAGGCCTTATGCACTCGCCGGTATCCACTTCAATCCTTAACGCAATTAATATGCTTGGCTTTAGATTGGTGTTTTATAAGAAATAGCCGAAAACCCATTTGTCTTCAGCTATTGCTTTGTATCTAAATGATGATTTTACTTTTCAGGAATAAAGCGCATACTCAAAGAGTTTACACAATGACGGGTATTCTTTTCTGTCAAGCGTTCGCCTTCAAAAACATGACCTAAGTGACCTTCACAGTTTGCGCAAACAATCTCAATCCTTCTTCCGTCAGCATCTTGAATTCTTTTAACTGCTTCAGCAATTTCATCATCAAAACTCGGCCAACCACAATGTGATTCAAATTTATCTGCTGAATGATATAAAGGAGTGTTGCACTGTCGGCAAATATAAGTTCCCGCTTCTTTTAAACTGGTGTATTCTCCTACAAAAGGTCTTTCAGTTCCTTTATTTAAGATTACATATTCTTCTTCCGGGGTTAATTTGTTTAGTTCCATCTTATTTTCTTTGATTGTAATACTTATAACCAAATATACTAAAAGAGTACTGTTTTATTCTGAAAGTGTTTTTTGATACTCATCTTTCAGTTCCAGCAAACAGTTAGCACACAAACAGTCCTCATATGTTTCGGAAACATACTGTACCTCATTTAAATTTAAATAAACTTTACTGCACTGGCATTGGGTATAGTTGTTTGCCTTGCACTCAATTTTTTGTTTGCAACGCTCACAGTTGATTATTTCGTGTTTTGGGTTGTTATAAGTATTCATTTTTTTAAACTTACTAAATTCGTATGAATTGCAAACCAGTTTAAAACTGGTTTGTTCTTGATTGGTGAAAAGTCGATAAAATACACATGCCGTTTTCAACCTTTATACTGGTTTTATTTCAAATAGTAACTCGCCTATCTTCGGTTTTTTTTAATTTTTTTTTAGAAATGAGGTAATTGTATCGTAAGAACTAGAGCTGAGCCTTCCCTTTTTGAAAACAAAACCTACACTTAGGTAACGCAATAAAAAAACAAAACCCCGCTTATTGATTTAAAATTGTGAGTTATTTGTTGTAATTACCACTTATATTAGTGTTTTTTGTAGAACACCTTTTTGACTTTAATGGAATCTAGTTTAAACAAAGAAAAACCTGTTGTTCGTTTAAGAGCTTTTAGAGCAATTGACGATCCACAGACCTGTGAGCTTTTTATTGAAGGGCATACACATGTACTTACAAGTATTGGTATTACTAAAGTCACTTCTTCTAAAAATGATTGGATGTATAATCCAGCTGCTTTTGTTTTGGTTGTAGAGTCTTTAGACGGGAAAAAGGTTTATGGAGGAGCAAGGGTGCATGTGGCTGGTGGAAATCAGCCTTTGCCTATAGAACAAGCTACTTCTGCTTTAGATCCTTCCATATTTGAACTTGTTTGGAAATATGCCCAGCATGGAACAGGTGAATTATGTGGCTTATGGAATTCCAGAGAAATTGCAGGATTTGGGATTGGAAGTATATTTTTGATACGAGCTGCCGCGGCAATTTCTTTCCAGATAGGAATACAATCACTTTTTGCACTATGTGCACCTTATACTATAAAGCCTGGTGAACATGTTGGTATGGAGTTAGAAGCTAGCGTTGGAAATGAAGGAACGTTTTACTACCCAAAATTAGACCTTGTAGCAACAACTATGATTCTTAAAGACGTACCCGTTTTAAGTAAAGCATTTGAAGAAGATAAAAACGCAATTATTAAAATCAGAGAAGATCTTAATATCGTTAGAACTGAAGTCTTGCGAAGAAAAGAGATTGAAATTCATTATGAAACTGAAATCCCCAAATTAAGTGAATGGAGCTTAGCTGAAACGATTAACGAAGCATACAATAATTTTCAAAAGGCCACTATTAATGTACAAGGCGCTACAAGTCCTAATCTCCTTTAATTAGAAATATGATGTCATCTTTTGCGAAAACACTTTATCATTCTAAACAATCAGAAATAAAATATCAGCCTATCTTTTTTGATTTCCAAAACCCCTCGGAAAAACAAAATTTAGAAAAACTAATAGCAGAAGAAAAAGTTACTGTTATTTATGATGAAATCTATAGTCAGTTAGAAGAACTCATAAAATGTAAAAATCCTTCAAAAAAACTCAAACAAGAAGAAATCAAACAGCTAATTGATGTTCATCTTAATGCTGTAAAATTAGACGATTACGGGGTTTGGGTATTTTATCCTTGGAGTAAAAAATTAGTTCACTTATTAGGTGAAGATGAGTTTATTGAAGTAAGAACTAACAGGAATAAAAATAAAATCACAGACGAAGAGCGAATCATATTACAGTCTAAAACGATAGGAGTTGTTGGACTCTCTGTAGGGCAGTCTATTGCACTAACTTTAGCAATGGAAAGAACCTGTGGGGAGCTTAGGTTGGCAGATTTTGATACAGCTGAACTAAGTAACCTTAATAGAATAAGAACTGGTGTACATAATCTTGGAGTTAGTAAAACAGTTTTAGCAGCTAGGGAGATTTACGAGATAGACCCATTTTTAAAAGTAAGGATATTTAATGATGGCTTAAATAAAGAAAATATTGATGATTTTTTTACCGAAGGTGGAAAGCTTGATTTATTTATTGAAGTATGCGATGGGCTGGATATTAAAATAGAAAGTCGTTTTAAAGCTCGTGACCTAAAGGTTCCGGTTGTCATGGATACGAATGATCGTGGAATGCTTGACATTGAAAGGTTTGATTTAGAGCCACAAAGACCTATACTTCATGGTCTTGCAGATGGTCTTGACCCTGACAATATAAAAGGCCTTACTAACGAAGAAAAAATACCTTACATACTTAAGATGATAGGTGCAGAAACTCTTTCTACGAGATTAAAAGCATCAATGATGGAAGTGGAGCAGTCTATAAATACATGGCCCCAACTTGCATCTTCAGTAACATTAGGCGGTGCAATAACAACAGATATCTGTCGTCGAATTTTATTAGGTCAACACCATAGTTCGGGAAGATATTACATTGATTTAGATCAACTTATTGAGGATGAACAACAACCTGAAAAGAAATATGTTCAAATAAGCAATCCATTTCTTTCTCTTAAAAAAGAAGAAATGAATAGATTAATTAATCTTTATTTTGGAAATAACAGTAAAGAGAATTATGAAATAACAAGTTCTGAGCTTGATGAAATTATTGATGCTGCAATAGCGGCACCATCTGCAGGCAACAACCAACCTTGGAAATGGGCATTCAATAGCGGATTATTGTTCCTTTTTCATGATAAGCATAAGTCATGGTCTTGGGGAGATTATTATGAGATGGGAGCTCATATGGCTTTAGGAACTGCTTTGAAAAATGTGGAAGTACAAGCTACTGCTTTAGGTCTTAGAACTGAGGTGAAACTGTTTCCTCTGAAAAATAATCCTTCATTAATAGCGAGTATTCAATTTAACCCTTCAGGTGTTGATGCAAACGCTATTCAAATACAATTTGCAAAAGATTTATATAATAGATACACCAATCGGAAATTAGCTAAAAAACAACAGTTAAATCCTCAATTTTTCTCAGAATTTAAGTTAGCTGTTGGCGATTATCCGGATATTGATATTCATTATATAGAAGATGATGCAAGTTTAATTGAATTGGGAGATATCATAGCAGAATGTGATAAAATTCGGTTATTAAATAAATTAGGACACGAGGAGTTTTATCATGAAGTAAGATGGAATAGGAGTGAGGCTGAAAAAACAAAGGATGGGATTGAGTTGGAAGCTGTTGACCTTAGTATGGGTGAAAAAGCTGGATTTAGAGTTGCAAAAGACTGGAAAGCTGTTGAGCTTTTATCTGAGTGGAATAAGGGTGATGCATTTAAAAAACTATCCGTTAAGGCCGTAACGTCTGCCTCTGCCATGGTGCTTTTTACTATAAAAGACTTTAATCATCATCAATTAATTGAGGTTGGAAAAGTGGTTCAAAAGGCGTGGATATTTGCAAACCAACACCATGTATCTGTTCATCCTATGCTTTCGCCCGCTTTCTTTTTTAATAGATTAGAACATGGAGAAGCAAATGAACTTACGGAGAGTGAAGTTCAAAAATTAATTTTATTAAAATCTCGTTTTTTGAAAATTTTCCCTATCGATCAAAACAAAGAAGTGTTTATCATGAAACTAAGCATTGCCGAAGATATAGGGATTAGATCATTAAGAAAAGATAAAAGCGAACTGTTTTATACACTATAAATATTAGATAGGAGTAACCTTATTACACCTATTTACGTTAAACGACCTATTAACTAAATATCGTTATATTGATATGAATCTAAAAACACTTATACTCTCTCTTTTCTTTATCTTAGGTTTAAATCAATCCTCATTTTCTCAAAGTCAGGTAAACTTCACTGGCGATTTTGATGTTATAGGTGACAAATTAGAGGTTTTAGTTGATAGTAATTCTACTTTCTCTATTCAATCTGTAATAAATTCTAACGATTTTAAGAAGACAGAAAAGCAATTCCCAAACCTTCTCATTACAGATTTTTCTTATTGGGTAAGATTTAACGTTAAAAACAGTACAGATAATAATTCTTTAGCAATTCAGGTAGCTCAACCTACAATAGATTATATTGAATGTTATGAATTAAAGGGTGATTCTTTAATTAGTTTTAATTCTAGTGGACAGAGAAGGCCGTTTTATAATCGTTTAATAAGCCATCAAACATATATTTACCCTTCATCTATTGCTAAAGATGATATAAGAACATTTTATTTTCATGTAAAAAGTGGTAAACAATTAATGCTACCTATTTATTTAGGTTCAATAGAGCAGGTCATTGAAAATGCGTTAATAAAGGATATTACTTTTGGTATTTATATAGGGATAATACTGGTAATGTTACTATATAACTTATTTATTTTTGTTTCTGTAAGAGATAAAAATTATCTCTATTATATAGCCTACCTTATTGCTGTTTTACTCGCCCAAGCTTCAATGGAAGGGTATCTTTTTAGATTTTTTCTACCGAACTCTCCTTTGTATGCTGATATTATCATTTACATAAGTACCGCATTAATTGGAATAGCGGCAATAGAATTCTCTAAAAGCTTTCTTTCTTCAAAAACAGCGACGCCAATCTTACATAAAATCTCGTATGTTTTTTGGGTTTTATATAGTGTTCAAGTATTGCTTGCTTTGAAAGGCTTATATAACGAAAGCTATAATGTTATGCTCGTGGCTGGAATGACTAGCGCTATATATGTATTGTATATGGCAATTAGTATCTTTCTAAAAGGCTCTCGATCCGCTACTTTTTTTCTTATTGCTTGGTCAGTATTTATTATTTGTGTGGTTATTTATGGACTTAAAGATTTTGGCATAGTGCCTTATAGTAACCTTACAAACTCTGCGCTTTTAATAGGGTCTGCTTTTGAAGCTATAATGATATCTTTTGCACTGGCAGATAGGATAAATGTGTTTAAAGCAGAAAAAGAACAATCTCAAGAAGAAACCCTAAATGCATTAAAAGAAAATGAGCGAATTATAAAAGAACAGAACGTTATATTGGAGCACAAGGTTCAAGAAAGAACAACAGAACTTGTGGCTACTAATGACGAGCTAAGCGTTACTCTAGTAGACCTTAAAGAAGCACAGTCGCAATTAGTTGCTTCTGAAAAAATGGCATCTCTTGGTCAGTTGACAGCTGGTATTGCGCATGAGATTAATAACCCTATAAATTTCGTGACTTCTAATATTTCTCCGCTTACCAGGGATGTTAGTTTGCTTTTAGAAGCCATAGATCATATTGAAAGTATTGGTTTATCCGAAGAATCTAAATCTGATAAGCTTCAGCAAATCGAAGACTATAAAGAAGAGCTGGACTTTGACTATTTGAAGATAGAGATTAACCACTTGCTTAAAGGAATTGGAGATGGAGCTTCCAGAACAGCAGAGATTGTTAAAGGCTTAAGAGTTTTCTCTCGTTTAGATGAAGATGATTTAAAAAAGGCAGACATTAACGAGGGCTTAGATTCTACTTTAATTATCATGAATAGTGCGTTAAGCAACGGTAAAATCAAGGTTGTTAAAGAATATAGCGAGCTTCCTGTTGCTGAATGTTACCCCGGAAAACTTAACCAGGTATTTCTCAATATAATTTCCAATGCCATCCATGCCATTACTAAAGTTCACGCCGAAAGTGGTGAAGGAGAGCTTAAAATTTCTACCAAAAGCAGAGATGACAAGGTTTACATTAGTATAAAGGATAATGGTTTAGGTATGAATGAGGCTACCATGAGTAAGATATTTGATCCATTTTTCACTACTAAAGATGTAGGAGAAGGCACAGGTTTAGGTATGTCAATAGCTTATAACACGATTAAAAACCACAGTGGCGAAATAATTATAAATAGCAAGCCTGGCGAAGGAACCGAAATGATCATCCAAATCCCAATAATCCATAAAATAATTGCCACATAAAAAAAATGTCGCACATTTATTGTTACAGTTTTACATATTGAACCTTTAATGTCAGAAAAAATTAAAATACTATATCTGGATGATGAGCTTAACAACTTAATTGGATTCAAAGCCTCATTAAGATTAGACTATACCATTTTTACCGCACAAAATGCTACTGAAGCTTTAGCGTATCTTGATAAAAACCCGGATATAAGAGTCGTTTTTTGCGACCAGCGCATGCCAGAAAAAACTGGTGTCGAGTTTTTTGAAGAAATTAGAAGCTTACACCCGCACCCTATAAGAATTCTTTTAACAGCTTATACTGATATTGAATCTGTAATAGAATCAATTAACAGAGGTCATGTTTTTAGATATGTTAAAAAACCATGGGTAGATACAGATATTATTAGCGCCATAGAGGAAGCCAATAAGTTTTACTTGACAAACTCTATGTTAAGTGTTAAAAACGAAGAATTACGAAAAGCTTATACAGAGCTGGATAAATTCGCTTACAGCGTGAGTCATGATATTAGAGGCCCGCTGGTAGGGATTTCGGGAGGTATTGATTTGGCATTGCAAACTTCTGATATTGATGAAATAAAGGAGATTTTAATCTTAATGGATAAATCTGTTAATAAATTAGATGCCTTTATTTTGAATATGCATGATTATTACAGTCTTGAAAGAGGTGAGTTGAAAATCACAGCTATTGATTTTAATGAAGTTGTAAAAGAGATTGAAAACATATTTGCCATATATGCCAAAACTGCAAAAATAGATTTTAAAGTTGAGGTAAAGCAAAATGAATCTTTTTGGAATGATTTAGTATCCATTAATTTAATCATACACAACCTGCTTACCAATGCTTTTAAATATCAGAAAAAGGATATTGATGATAAAAAAGTAGCATTAAGTATCGAGGTTTTTAGAGGTTCAACCACTATAGTGGTTAGTGATAATGGCACAGGAATAGATAAAAAGTATATAAGTGAAGTTTATAACCTTTTCTTTAGGGCAAATGTCCAAGAATCGGGGTCAGGATTGGGGTTGTTTAATGTTAAGAGTGCGATATTAAAACTAAACGGAACAATAGACGTAAACTCAACTTTGAACGAAGGGACTACATTTACAGTCGTTATACCTCATAAATAGAACGTATGAAGTTATCATTTATAATCATTGACGACAGGAAATTAGATTGTTTTATTGCGGAGAAGTTTATCCAGAAAACAGGATTGAGCCTTGGTAATAAAGTGTTTTACGATGCTTGTTCAGGTTTAGACTACATTCAGAATACAAATGAATCTGACGTTGCCACAGTTATTCTTTTAGATATCATGATGCCTGTTATGACTGGTTTTGAGTTTATAGAGGAGTTTGAGAAACTATCCGAAGAAGTCAAAAAAAATTATAGAATTATACCTATCACCACGTCTTTAAACAAAAACGACATTAGTAAGATTTCCAATTACCAATCCGTAACTGCGGTATTAAGAAAACCTTATACTTATCAAGAATTGATCACGGCCATAGAAACTATGCCTGAAGATTTAAGATAATAGTTTCTGACGCAACAGAAATTCAAATTGGTCATTTGAAGTGGCAAGTTTTACATTCATGCTTTCTATTTCTCGTTTTTCTAACAGAACCTCATATGCTCTATTAATAGTCATGTCTAGTTCTTCTTCGTTCCAAGGCTTAGTTAAATAATGGAATATTTTCCCCTTATTTACAGCATCAACAACTGCATTCATATCTGCATATCCGGTCAGTAATATTCGCATTGGGTCAGGATATTTTACAATTACTTTTTCTAGAAATTCAACACCTGTCATTTTAGGCATCCGCTGATCTGTGATAATCACGTCAACAGGATGTTTCTCCATGATTGCTAATGCATCATCCCCACTTATTGCAATATGAACTTTATACTTAAGTCTAAAATTCGCTTTGAATGAAATGAGGTTATTTTCTTCATCATCTACATAGAGTATCGTGATCTTTTTGTCTGACATGGCTGAAAATATTAAGTAGGTATCTGCTGCTTTAAATATGTTTTAAAATACAAAGATAATTTTAAAAGGGAAGCATTTTATTAAAAAAAAAGGATGATATGAAATTTTTACATTCTATTTTTCCATAATTTAATACTTAGCAAGTAAATGTTTAACGAATGCTAAAGGATAGGATGGTGTTAATAAGGCAGTATTAATTTGATTTAAAATGAATAGTGTTGACTTAAAACAAAAAAGCCTCGTAAATTATTAGTTTACAAGGCTTTATTGAATGTTTCAGCGGAGAGACTGGGATTCGAACCCAGGGTACCGTTGCCAGTACGACAGTTTAGCAAACTGTTCCTTTCGGCCACTCAGGCATCTCTCCAAACCTTAATTATTCAGCTAACCGTTTCCTTAAGGGTCTGCAAATATAGTAATCCTTTACATTTACGAAAATAAATTTTAAAACTATTTTAAATAATCTACACGCACATGGTAAATCCCCATTAGCATAGTCTTAAAAATCAACTTGATAGTCTCAATTTCCTTCAAAGTAATGTTGCTGTCATTTAATTGATTTTGTTCTAATTTATAATCAATTATACGTTCAACTAGCTTATTTATACTTTCCGCATCTGGTTCTTTTAAACTTCTTGACGCTGCTTCTACCGAATCTGCCAACATTAAAACCGCAGTTTCTTTAGTAAAAGGAATTGGCCCCGGATATCTAAAAGTGTTTTCATCAACAATTTTCTCAGGGAAATTCTTTAAAAAAGACTGATAAAAATAATCAACCCTAGTATTACCATGGTGTGTTCTTAAAAAGTCGATGATGACCTCGGGTAAATTATGTCTACGAGCCATTTCAATCCCGTTAACCACATGACGAATGATGATCTGAGCACTTTCCTCATATGGAAGTTTATCATGCGGATTAAGGCCCTTATTTTGATTTTCTATAAAAAACTGAGGGTTATCCATTTTACCAATATCATGGTATAAAGCACCTGCTCTAACTAATAAAGCATTTCCTCCAATCTTAAATATTGCCGATTCTGCCAAGTTTGCTACTTGTAAAGAGTGCTGGAAAGTACCAGGAGCTTTAAAGGCTAGTTCACGCAAAAGGGTAGAATTGGTGTTGGTTAGCTCAATAAGCGTAATATCAGATGTAATTCCAAAAAGTTTTTCGAACAAGTAAATTAAAGGATAAGCCAGCAGCGAAAGCAATACGCTAAAAATAAAAGGTAAAAACTTAGCCCATTCAATAGCGCCAATAGTACCTTCTCTAATCAAAGAGATACCTAAATACGCTACAAAGTAATTAACGAGAATTAGCAGGGCAGAAATTAGGAACTGCTCTCTCCGCACCAAGTTCTTGATGCTATAAATAGCCACCATACCCGCAGTAATCTGCAAAAAGGCAAATTCAAAGCTGTTTGGTAAAAAGAAACTAGCAATTAGCACCACTAACAAGTGGATATTCATTGCCAACCTTGTATCAAACAAAATCCTTATAATAATAGGAACAATACAATACGGAATATAATAGAGGCTCGGCATTTTGATACTTATGGCCCAAGATAAAGCCACAAGCATACCTGTTACCACCATTAAAATCAAAGAAATTTGCCTGTTATCACTAAAAATGTCTTTTCTAAAAAGAAAAAGAAAAACCATCAATAAACAAATGACCATTCCCACCAAAATAAACTGCCCGGCCAAGGTTAAACGCCGATCACTTGGGGTGGTAATATCTTCTTCGTAAGTAAGCCGTAAAGACTCTAATTTCTGGTATATGTCCTCAGTTACCGTACTTTCATTGCTTACAATTAATTCGCCCTTTTGCACCATTCCCCTAGTCGATGAAACGTTTTCTATCGCCTGCTTTTCAATTTTATCGGTAAAAGATTCATTGTAAATAACGTTAGGTGTTATCCGGTCCTTAATAATACCTAGCAATAGATCCGATTGAATATTCTTAGCATTCACCAATTCATCGGCAACTTTACCTACCGCCGTTGATTGCGTAAGTAGTGTGGCGGTGCTTACTTGGGTTTCTACATTGTCTCGTAACAAAGAAACAGTGTATTGGTCGCCGTCTCGCTGATATTTTTTGTTTAAACCAATTATCCCTCGTTTATAAATATTCTCTAAAATTTTATAACCGAAATCAAAATTTTCAACCTTAAAAGCATCATCCTTTAAACCAGCATTCCTCCATTTAGCTTCAAAGTCCGACTCATACTGCAAAGCTTGATCCTGAAAAACTTTGTCACTAAGCTCATAGACCGGTAAAATGGCTTTTAATATGCTTTCTTTATCTTTTTTAATCTCGTCAGTGGTTTTCCTTATCGGGAAATTAAAAGGCGAAACTAAGTCGTCATGTAGCCAAACATTACCTTTTTCAAACTCGTATTTAAACTTTGCGTGTTTGGGTAAAACGGAAGTTATAATAATAACACAAAGTGCCATTAAAACATACTTTACTACAGAAGTGTATTTTCTGTAAATAATTTTATGCGAATTTCTGTTAATATCAGCCACGTAATAAGTCTAAGTTTTTCGTCAAATTTAAAGATAAATTATTTATTGAGCGTTTTGTTGTTTTATGACGTGTTTTAAAAGGTTTTATTTGATTCGGGCGTTTAAACACGCTATGCATTCATACTCCACAAGGCCTTATGCTCAAGGCCGGTATCCATTTCTATCGTTAACGCAATTTTACATTTAATACAACGGATATATTTCTGACTTAAACCTTTTTTAAAATGTAAATAAGTTTTAGATTCCACCTAACCACCTAACCACCTAACCACCTAACTCTACACAGTGCCAGAATTATTACTACCTTAGTTATTGCGCTCCAACAGAATAATGCTGTTTGCAATTACGGCGGTGGTGCATAACAATTGTAATCGAAAATCTGCGTTAATATTTTTAATGAAAAAAATCATTTTACTTTTAGTTGTTGCCTTACAAACAACCTTTTCTTTTTCTCAAAATAAATTTACTTTTTATGAAGATTCTCTTAAGAACTTGGGGGTAATTGTAACTGGTGATACCATTCAAGAAAATAGAGTGCAAGCAAACTATAAGTTTATTAAAACTTTGGTTGATGCGCTAAAAGAGAAAAACTCATTTTACTATCCCTTTAAAAATTTAAAAGATTTTATCTCGGTTGAAAAGTCAAGCGATAATAAATTCAGAATATTTACTTGGTTTACCCGGTATGATGACGGTGCTTATCGTTACTTTGGTGCAATACAAGTTAATAACCCTAAAGAATTAGAGCTTTATCCGCTTTTAGATAATACACAAGCTTTAACTAAACTCACCAATCTTAATGATACTACCCTTAACCCTAATAAGTGGCTAGGTGCTGTTTACTATCAAATTATCCCAGTAACAGAGGTGCGTGAACCTTACTTTATTTTATTAGGGTGGAAAGGGAAATCGGCTCTTTCGTCTAGTAAAATTATAGAAACTTTGAGCTTTGTTGACGGCAAACCTGTTTTCGGGTCAAAAGTGTTAGAAACGCAAGTGAAATCAAAAAACTTTGCCAACCGAATGATTTTCGATTATATCAAAGACGCATCAATGATGTTGCGCTACGTTAAAAGCGAGAGCTTAATTGTTTTTGACCATTTAGTAGCTCCAGATAAAAAATCAGAAGGGATGACAGATTTTTATGCACCAGATTTATCTTACGATGCGCTAAAACTTAAACAAGGTAAATGGTTTCTTCAAGAAAACTTAAAACTGGCTAACTTACCCGATGAAGCTGATGAATTTTTTATAGATCCAGCTAAAGACGGACAGAATACAGCACCAGTTATTAATAACCAAACCAATTAATCATTTGTAATAAATCCATAACAAACAATAAAAATTTATTTGCTTTTTTATTATTAAAAGAAAAAATCTTTAATATTGATATTGAAGAAAGTTAAATCGTAATAAAAAAACTAACCGTTAATTATATGGACAATCGAAAAGAGCTATTTGGACATCCCGTGGGTTTATACATTTTGTTTTTCACCGAACTTTGGGAACGGTTTAGTTACTACGGAATGCGGGCTTTATTGGTCCTGTTCTTAGTAGCATCTGCCAGCGGTGCAAATCCAGGCTTTGGATGGTCAAAAATAGAAGCTTTAAGTTTGTATGGTACTTACACCGCATTGGTTTATATCGCTTCAATCCCTGGTGGAATTCTTGCAGATAAGCTTTTGGGGCAGAAAAAAACAGTAATGCTTGGCGGTTGGTTATTAGTTGCCGGACATGGTATTCTAGCTATCCAAGCCGAGTGGGCTTTTTACTTAGGTCTGGGTTTAATTGTAGCAGGTGTTGGTTGTTTAAAACCAAATATTTCTACAATGGTTGGTGGCTTATATGCACAAAACGACGATAGAAGAGATAAAGCATTCACCATTTTTTACATCGGGATAAATATTGGAGCCTTAATAGCCGGTATTTTAGTAGGATCTGTGGGCGTAAATTACGGATGGCATTATGGTTTCGGTTTAGCCGGAATAGGAATGGCGATAGGTCAGTTGGTGTTTTTATTCGGACAAAAACATTTAGTAGGAGTGGGTGATTCCACTACTTCTTTACCAGAAGCAGAACGCCAAGCAGTTAATAAACCACTTTCTAAAGTTGAAAAAGACCGAATGATTGTAATGTTTTTATCATTCATTATGATTATTGTTTTTTGGGGTGCTTTTGAGCAGGCAGGTGGTTTAATGAATTTATACGCCAGTGAAAAAACAAATAGGATGCTTTCTTTTATAGATTTTGAAATTCCTGCACCTTGGTTTCAGTCGGTTAACTCTTTCTTTATTATCACCTTAGGTTCTGCAATTGCTGCCTTTTGGTACAAACGTAAAAGAAAAGGAAAAGAGTCTTCATCAATCATGAAAATGGCCATAGGAATTATAATTATGGGCTGGGGTTTCTTTTTTATGAGTGCTGCTTCTATGGAGTTTCAAACTGATGGTTCATCTGCAATGTATTGGTTAGTTTTAGCTTACCTGTTCCATACAGTTGGCGAGCTTTGCGCTTCTCCTGTTGCTTTGTCATTTATCACCAAATTAGCTCCACTAAAATATGCTTCATTAATGATGGGAGCTTACTTTGCAGCCACAGGAATGGGGAATTACTTATCCGGTTGGATAGGCGAATACTCGCAAACTGCTGGTGAGTTAGAGATTTTCACAGGTATCGCAATCTTCTGTACAATTTTTGGAATTATAGTGTTATTAATTCTAAAACCTCTGAAAAGATTAACTCATGGCGCAGAAGATCTTGTGGAAGACCCAAGAAACAACCCTTTAAAAAATACCGAACAAATAGAAACCGTATAGTTTTACAAAATGGATATTGCAAAATGGACCTTAATCATAGGCTGGATTTTCGTTTTAATCTGGGTTCCCTTCGTTATACTTTCCAATAGAAAAACGCATCCACAAGCGTTGTTTATTTTGTTTTTTGCTGAAATGTGGGAGCGTTTCAGTTATTACGGAATGCGAGCATTATTGGTACTTTACATGGTGAAAGTGCTATTTAAAGGCGTGGAAGGCGGGGATATTAAGGCTTTAAGTATTTACGGCTCTTATACTGCAATGGTCTACCTTTTTCCTATAATCGGTGGATTAATAGCCGATAAAATTTTTGGCTTTAGAAAAGCAATTGTATTGGGTGGGGTATTGATGATGGTAGGGCATTTAACATTGGCTTTTGAAGGCAGTAATACACTGTTTTTTATGTCGTTGGCTTTAATTATTGTAGGAAATAGCTTTTTTAAACCTAATATATCCAGTTACTTAGGGACTTTCTACGAAGCTAATGATCCACGTAAAGATGGTGCTTTTACCATTTTTTATATGGGGGTAAATATTGGGGCTTTTTTAGCAACCTTAACTTGCGGTTATATAGGCGAACAAATTAGTTGGCATTATGGTTTCGGTTTGGCCGGAATTGGAATGGCATTGGGTGTAATTGTTTTCTTGCTAAGTGGTAAGGTATTTAATGGTACTGGTTTAAAGCCAGAAGTAATCACCTTAAAACCTGCAAGACCTTTGGGTTTATCATGGGAAACAATAGTTTATATTGGTACTTTGATAATGATTCCTATTTGCGCTTTATTGCTCAACCAAAATGAGCTAATGAGTACTTTAATGCTTGCTATTAGTGCGGTGATTATAGCGTATTTGCTTTACGAAGCATTAAGAAACCCTGATAAAATAGAAGGTCAGCGCTTACTGGTGGTGATTGTTTTGTTTTTCTTCCACGCTATATTTTGGGCATTGTTTGAACAAGCAGGTGGTTCTTTAACGCTTTTTGCTGAAAGAAACATTGACCGTACAATTGGTGGTGGCGTTATTCCAGCATCTCTGTTTACTAGTTTCAACCCTTTTTACATTATGGTGTTAGCACCCTTGTTTTCTTGGATTTGGATAAAATTACGTAGCAAGAATAAAGAGCCTCGTACCACAATGAAGTTTGTATTGGGCTTGGTATTTTTAGCATTAGGTTTTTTAGTGATTGTTTTAGGAGGTAAGTTTTTTGCAAATGCAAGTGGCTTAGTACCAATGGGTTTTTTAGCCTTACTTTACTTATTAGTTACTGTCGGAGAGCTTTGTTTATCGCCAGTTGGTTTGTCTATGATTACTAAGCTTTCGCCAGGTAAAATTGTTGGTTTTGTAATGGGAGCGTGGTTTCTTTCTATTTCTTTAGGAAATAAATTAGCGGGTATAATCGGTACTTTAACAGCTGCAGAAGGAAACGGAAAAGTGTTGACCACACAAGAAACTTTACTCAATTATACACAAACCTATTTGATATGGGGTGTGTTTGTAGTAGGTGCTTTTGCTGTCGTTCTTTTGATTTTAACTCCTAAACTAAACAAATGGATGCATGGAATCCACTAAAAACACTAAATTGCGCCCAAATAAATTTTTAGCAAGTGCCGGATAGTTTAGTCATCATTCCAACCTTTAATGAGAAGGAAAATATAGAGAAAATTATACGTAAAGTATTTTCGCTTCCTCATTGTTTTCATGTTTTAGTAATTGATGATGGCTCGCCAGATGGTACAGCAACTATTGTTAAAAGTTTACAGCAAGAATATGACGGACAACTTTTTATTGAAGAACGTAAAGGCAAGTTAGGATTAGGAACTGCTTATATCCACGGTTTTAAATGGGCATTAGCTCATGATTACGACTATATTTTTGAAATGGATGCGGACTTTTCGCACAATCCAGATGATTTAATAAAACTACGCACCGCTTGTGAGCAGGGAGCAGATTTAGCGATTGGTTCAAGGTATATCAAAGGTGTAAATGTAGTTAACTGGCCAATGGGGCGTGTGTTAATGTCGTACTTTGCTTCTGTTTATGTCCGCATAATTACAGGTATTGATATTCAGGACGCCACTGCGGGCTTTAAATGTTATAAAGCCAAAGTATTAGAAACCATCAGTTTTAAAAAAGTGAAATTTGTAGGTTATGCCTTTCAAATTGAAATGAAATTTACCGCCATTAAACACGGTTTTAAAGTTGTAGAAGTGCCCATCATTTTTACAGATAGAACAGAAGGAACCTCCAAAATGAGCACCCATATTTTTAGGGAAGCATTTTTAGGGGTAATTGAGCTTAAAGTGAGGAGTTGGTTTCGTAAATATAAGCAACTGAAAGAGTAGAGTTGAAAGTATGAGAAACATTGTTGTAAAATGTTACATGTGTGATAATATTTCGACATCTGACGAGCATGTTCCTCCTAAATGTCTATTTCCTGAAAAAAAAGATACGAAAGGAATTGATTTTCGAAAAAACCTAATTACTGTTCCATCATGTGAAGCTCATAATAGTTCAAAATCCAAAGACGACGAATTTCTGATGATTTCACTCTCTGGTATCATTACTAACAATGTTGTCGGTCAATTTCATTTTTTAACAAAATCAACAAGAGCTATCCGTAGAAAAAGCCAAGACTTTCTTGACAAGCAAGTTTTAATAAACTACCGAACCGAAAACATTAAAATATCTGATCGCGAATTTCAAACTATTTCTATTGGCACTCCAAATATCGAAAGGCTTGAACTTTGTTTCGATCATATTGCTAGAGGTTTATATTATTACGAATACAAGTTAAATTTTGACGGGGAAGTAAGAATCTTTTTTGGGTTTTTAGAATATTCTGAAGAAAGGCTTCAAACACTGAAAAAATTTATTAAGAGAAGATTTGAAGTTGAAGAATTGCTTAAACTAACTGAAAAAGGAGAAAATCCAGAAGTATTCAAATATGAGTTCCAAAAGCCAGATAAATTGGGATTTGTTGGTCTAAAGCTCACTTTTTACGGAAAAACAGAAGTTTACATAGCCTATAAACCTAAATTATCGAAAGAGCCTTATGATTTGGCATTCGACCTAATGCTTAAAGGTGTCAATACAACATTTACCCTCGGAAATGAAAAGTTTGAGTTTAATAAGTAAATATTCTCACTTTAAGCCCAGCCCCTAACACCCTAAGTCTTCTGCTTTTTCTTTTTAGCAGCCGGAAACAAAATATTATTTAATATTAAGCGGTAACCTGGCGAGTTTGGGTACAAGTTTAAATCAGTAGGAGGGTCGCCCACTAAATGCTGGAAATCTTCTGGATCATGACCGCCGTAAAAAGTCCACTGACCTTTACCATATTGCCCATGAATGTACCTTGCTTCGCTTGCAGATTTTAACTCTCCCATCACCAAAACATCAGGTTTTAAAAGTGAAGAACGGAAAGCAGTAGTTTGCCCCATAAAACCTTTAACTACTTTTTCGTGGTTTTGGGTAAGCATGGTGGGCACTACATCCCATTTTGCAGAAAAATCGAATAATGTGAAATAATCTCTGGTTCTTTCTACCTGTCGGGTTTGTGTAACATCAATATCAGAAAACTCATAATTCATAGGGTTTAAGTCCAACTGAAAGTTTTGAAAAGCAAAAGACTTGCTATAATCCAATTTAGATTGCGCTTGTGGATCTGCGGCATCCCCATCAAACATTCTTTCACAAATATCAAGACCAGTTGCGGCTAAGGCTATGTCAAAACTATCAGTACCAGAACACATCGCAAATAAAAATCCACCACCACCACAAAAATCTCTTATTTTTTCTGCTACAGCTAACTTCATTAAGGATACCTTGTTAAAACCCAGTTTTTTAGCCATTGCTTCTTGGTTACGAACATCATCTTGGTACCAACTTGCACCCCGGTAATTCCCCCAAAAACGCCCATATTGCCCTGTAAAGTCCTCGTGATGTAAATGCAACCAATCATATTCCGGTAGTTTTCCTCCAATTACATCTTCGTCATAAATTACATCGTACGGAATTTCGGCATAAGTTAAAACCATGGTAACGGCATCATCCCAAGGTAACTTGCTCTTTGGTGAGTAAACAGCGACTTTCGGTGCTTTTTCCAGCTTTACAATATCCATATTAACCTCTGTTTGGCTAATTTCTGTAAGTATGGCATTAACTTTTGCATCTGCCATTACATCGTAACTAATACCTCTTATTTTAAGCTCCGATTCTATTTTCTGATTATAGCTAATTAAAAAGCTACCCCCTTTATAGTTTAGAAGCCAATCTACTTCTAAATTGTTTGTTAGAGCATAAAATGCTAATCCATATGCTTTTAAATGATTTCTTTGGCTTTCATCCATCGGTATTAGAATAGACGAAGCAAAAGTCTTTATTGATAAAAGCAGGAGGAGGATAAGTATGTATTTTGATTTCATTTCTTTAAAAGGGATGTTCAAGGAATAATATACAAAAAAAGGCTTGTGTCTTTTTCTTTTGCAATTCAAAATTAGAATTAAATGTTCAAACTAGTTGATATTATGTTTTCTTCACACTGTTAAAAAGTATAATTAATCCTGCCAAATCTGAGTGGCAAGATTCATGATAATTGGATTATGATAATATTTAGGAGATAAATAAAAATTTATAACGCAGTCTTCCGATTGGAAATTAACAAAATATGCTATTATTAATGAATAAAAGGGCTTTGCTATTATCTAGGGATAAATATACCCTTACCTGAAACTAATTAAATTGCATTAATTTTCTTGATATTATCATAAGATTTACCTTTTTTGGATAAAATAGTGGAAACTCTTGGTAAAATTCACCAGAGTAATTACCCATAATCCACATAAATTTGTTGTAGCAAAAATAATAGAGATATTGTTTAGCAAACCAACCCCTAAATTATAGATATTATTTAAATGAAAAATCTTCCTGTTTTAGACTTAACAATAATTGCCTTGTACTTAGTCGCAATGGTATTGGTGGGTTTTTATTTTTCAAGAAAAAATAAAAGCTCAGATCAGTATACAAAAGCATCCGGAAAAATACCAGGATGGGCAATTGGTATCTCTCTTTATGCTACATTCTTAAGTAGTAATACTTTCTTAGGTGTCCCCGGAAAAACTTTTGGTAGTGATTGGAATGTATTTGTTTTTAGTCTTTCGATGCCTTTAGCGGCATGGGTTGCTGCAAAGTATTTTGTCCCATTTTATAGAGCTACAGGTGAAGTTTCAGCTTACACTAACTTAGAAAAACGTTTTGGACCTTGGGCTCGTACCTATACAGTAAGTATGTTCTTACTTACCCAGTTGGCCAGAATGGGCTCAATATTCTTCGGTATTTCTTTAACCCTTCAGGCGCTAACGGGTTTTGATATGGAACTGATAATGCTGGTAACTGGAGTTTGTATTGTTTTTTATACCGTTTTAGGTGGTATTGAAGCAGTAATCTGGACTGAAGTTTTTCAAGGAATTTTGATCACTATTGGAGCTGTAATCATTGTTTACTTACTAGTAGATAATATGCCGGGCGGCGCTTCAAAAATTATTGAAATTGGTAAAGCTGATAATAAATTTAGCTTGGGAAGCCTTTCTTTAGACTTTACACAATCAACATTTTGGGTGATATTGCTCTACGGCTTTTTTATCAACCTTAATAATTTTGGGATGGACCAAAATTATGTACAGCGTTATCATACGGCATCTTCTCCAAAAGAAGCGGCTAAATCAGTATGGTTATGTGTATGGATTTACGCTCCGGCATCTTTAATCTTTTTTATCATTGGAACTAGCTTATACGCTTATTACCAAGTTAATCCAGATCTGATAGAACCGGTAAAACTACAAGCAGCGGCGGAACGTCTTGGAGCGGGAGCATCATCAATTGATATCTCCAATTTAGCGGCAACACTTCACGCTAGTGATTATGGAGATAAGGTAATGCCATACTTTATGGTAAATATGATTCCAGCTGGTATTTTAGGTTTAATAATTTCAGGTATTTTATCTGCAGCAATGAGTACCATTAGTTCTGGTATGAATGCATCTGCTACAGTGTTTTCAGAAGATATTTATAAACGCTACTATAAATCTAACATTACTGAGAAACAAAATATGCGTGTATTACATATTGCGACCGTAGTTTTTGGTCTTGCCGGTATGTTTTGCGGAATTGCCATGATAGGTGTTAAAAGCATCTTAGATGTTTGGTGGCAATTATCAGGGATATTTGCAGGTGGTATGTTAGGTCTTTTCTTATTAGGCCTTATCAGTAAAAAAACAGGAAATTTAGAAGCTTTTTCAGCTGTAACTGTAGGTATTTTAATCATCCTTTGGTTATCACTTTCAAACTTCATTCCGGATGAATATTCATACCTAAAAAGCCCACTACATGCTAACATGATTATTGTGGTAGGTACACTTTCAATCTTCCTTATCGGAACGTTACTTACCAAATTCAAAAAAACAACATAATAGATTTTTCTAAAATAATTTAATATAATGAGCGAATCAAAAAAAGGTTTTATACCAGTAATGTTAACGCCGTTTAAAGACAATGGCAGTATAGATTTCGATGGTTTAAGCAAGCTGACCGAACTATATATTGATAAAGGCTGTGCGGGGTTATTTGCTAACTGTTTATCAAGTGAGATGTTTGAACTTTCAGAAAAAGAAAGACTTGAACTTGTTGATCACGTGGTGAAAGTTGCAAATGGTGCTGTTCCAGTAGTAGCTACAGGTACTTTTGGTGGCGCTATAACAAAACAAGCAGATTTTGTAAAGCAGATTTATGATAAAGGTGTTGAAGCGGTAATTGGTATTACTGGATTATTGGCAGACGAAAATGAAGGAGATGAAGTGTTTGACGCTAATGTTGCTCAACTTTTAGATCTAACTGACGAGGTTCCTTTAGGATTTTACGAATGCCCAGTGCCTTACAAAAGATTAATATCACCTAACCAGTTAGGAAACTTGGTCTCTACAGGAAGAATAACCTACCATAAAGACACCTGTTTGGATATCAACCAAATCAAAGAAAAAATTGCTTTAACGCAGGGACATAAGTTTGGTTTGTATGATGCTTATATGGGACATGCAGTTGAGTCTTTAAAAGCAGGTTCAGCAGGATTATCATGTATTCAAGGAAACTTTTTTCCAGAACTAGTTGTTTGGCTTTGTGATAATTTCGATAAGCCTGAATTAAAGCAACAAGTAGATAAAGTTCAGCAGTTCTTTATAGATCATATGGATGTAATGCATAATGTATATCCTATTATTTCTAAGTATGCTTTGAAACAAAGAGGATTAGATATTTCTACTTTTACAAGAAGAACAGGTGTTGGTTCATTTGATCAAAATATTAAAGTAGGTATAGACGGACTGTTGAAAGAATATACTGGTTTACAGAACGAGCTAGAGCTTAAACTGCAAAGTGTTTA
Organism: Pelobium sp.; assembly: GCA_037968815.1. Taxonomy (GTDB): domain Bacteria; phylum Bacteroidota; class Bacteroidia; order Sphingobacteriales; family Sphingobacteriaceae; genus Pseudopedobacter. The sequence goes on from JBBKWF010000020.1 coordinate 182,026, forward strand.
GTTTTTGTACGTATAAAACTTAAACCCTAAACTGAATAAATAATTTCAAAAGTTTCATTAAACTTTAAAAAAGTAAGCTTAACGGCTTACTTTTTTTTTGAACTTATATTAGGGTAATTAGGCAAAAATATACGGGTAACAAATCACTGATAGGTATTTGATTTTACCCAATAATGGATTTCGATATATAGTCGTTGAAATCAGAACTGGGGTGAAAAAGGAAGAACTTTTGAAACACTGGTTAAAAATTACTCAAAGTACACTCTTTACATTAAATATAGGTAAGGAGATGAGGATGAAGTTTATGGTCAAATCGCCCTTATCAGTCAGTGGATTGTGTTTTTAGGTTACTAAATCTAAAATTGTTTGTAGTGATTTCTCTAAAAATAAGGATAATGCATTAAAACGTTTAGCGGCGTAGAAAATTTTGTTAATTTTGCGACTCTTAACAAAACAAATAAAGATGAGCAAAGCAATAATAAAAACTGCCAAAGGCGACATGACTGTTGAGTTTTACGATAACGACGCCCCTAAAACTGTTGAAAACTTTAAAAAACTAGCTAAAGAAGGTTTTTATAACGGATTAACTTTTCACCGTGTTATTCCTGATTTTGTGATTCAGGGTGGTTGTCCTTGGTCTAAAGAAGAGGCTACAGCACACAAAGCAGGTTCTGGTGGTCCAGGTTACCATATCGACTGCGAAGTAAGTGGCGAAAACCAATATCATGATAGAGGCGTTTTGTCTATGGCACACGCTGGTAGAAATACAGGTGGCTCACAATTTTTTGTTTGCCATAGCAGAAACAACACTGCACACTTAGATAGAAACCATACTTGTTTTGGTAAAGTAATTGAAAACGTTGACGTTGTTGATGCAATTACACAAGGCGATAAAATTATTAGTATTGACCTAATTGAAGCTTAGTAAATAATATTATGAATTTAACAGGAATTGTTGCGGTATCTGGTAAACCTGGGTTGCACAAATTAATTGGCCAAAATAAATCAGGCTATATTTTAGAAAGTTTGGATGATCAAAAATCCAAAACAATTGTAAGTATTTCTACAGCTAAACTAGCTTCTTTAGAAGATATTACGGTTTATGGTGAAGATGATGATTTAAAGCTTAAAGATATTTTTGCAAAAATGAGTGATGCTAAAAACGTTCCTGATGCTAAAGCTGACGGTAAGGTTTTACGTACTTTCTTTTTTGAGGTTGCACCTGATCATGATGAAGAAAAAGTTTATTCATCGGATATTAAAAAGATTGTAAGCTGGTTTCACATCATCAAAGATATGCCTTTGTTTAGCGAAGCAGAACCAGTTGCTGATGAAGCAAAATCTGAGAAATTAGATGCTAAAAAAGAAGTATCTATTGCATCAAAACAGGATACTGTTAAAACAGCAAAACCTAAAAACGTTAAAACCAATACTAAATCGGTTGCAACTAAAAAAGCTGGCGGAAGTAAAAATCCATAAGCTAAAAAGGTTTTATTATAAAAAAAGCGTCTCAGATTATAATCTGAGACGCTTTTTGTTTGAGTTGTTTTTTTGGATTGTTAAAACACACACTTTAAAGTGGCGTGTCGTTTTCCGAAAACAGAACCAGTTGCGCTGTGTATGGCCAACATTTTATCGTTAAAATCGCCTACCCATGAAAGCTCCAATTCGTCATATTGGTTTTTAGGTATAACATATTCTTTTAGTTTTATAAATATCGCCGATTCTAAGCCATGTTTTTGGAACTTTTCCTTTGTTCCCATCACAATTGCTCTCATTCGGTTTACACCTGTTATTTTCTTATACATAAACTTTAGCTTGCCTATTAAATCAAGCTTACCGTTTAAAGGCTTAATCATCAAATTAGCATCGGGTAACATTACCACAAATGAAGCAGGTTCATCGTTGATGTAAGCGAACCAAATCAGTTTTGGATCCATAATCAGCTTCATCTGCTCAAAGCTCTCCATAACGGTTGATAATTTGATTGGAGAAAAATTAGCGAAGCTTTTCCAACCATCATTGTAAATCTCCATAAAGTCGGCAGCAAACTTGTCGAAATTTTTTGGATCAAGTGGTTTAAACGTATAGCCTGGTTTATTTGAAACCCATTTTGCAATTTTAGTAAAACGCTCAGGAAACTCTTTGTGCAGATCTAAGTGGTTGGTAAGTTGCTCATATTCGGTTTCAAAGCCGTAATCTTTAAAATGTTGGTAGTAGTAAGGCTTATTATAGTTCATCCCATATGATGGATGGGTGTAACCTTCAATTAGCAGTCCCCAAAAAGTATCGTTTTCTCCAAAATTAATAGGCCCTAGCATAGCCTGCATTCCGTTTTGTTTAAGCCAATCCTTTGCAGTATCAAACAAAAGTTTAAACGCATCCTTATTATCAATACATTCAACAAAGCCAACGCCGCCGGTGGGTACATCAAAAGTGTTTGCTTTTTTATCGTTTATAAATGCAGCAATTCTACCTATCAGTTTATTGTTATCGTCTAATAAAATCCACCTTATGGCTTTTCCGTGTGAGTGGAAGCTGTTTTTTGATGGATCAAATACGGTATCAATATCCTTATCTAAAGGGCAAACCCAAACATTGTCATCTTTATAAACTATGCGGGCAACATCTAAAAAATCTTTTTTTCTTTTTGGAGAGTCAACCTCTAAAATCGTCATATAAATTATTAATGTGGAAAATGAAAAAAGCATCCAATATTATTGGATGCTTCTAAAATAGCTATATTAATAATGATTTAAAAATCATCATCTTCATCGTAATCTAAATCTTCTAGGTCATCCATTGGTAAATCAAAATCATCATCGTCATCAGCAAATTTCTTTTTTGATTTTGAATCCAATTCAAGTTCAGCATCCTCATCAGTGTCCTTGACTTTTTTAGTAGCGCTTTTGGTGGGTTTAGTTTGTTTTGCCATGGTGCTTTCTTTTTACTCCTCTAATTTATGACTTTTAAAAATCTAATAAAAAAATATTTTTTGTGGGTTTTATAGAGCAAAAATATAAGGAAATTTGAATTTCAAAAAATTCATTTCAAATTATTTTGACTAAACACCAATCTCTAACTGAGGGCTTTCTTCAATGGCTTTTAAATGAGGCTAATCCGTTATAAAGTTGATGTCAAAATAATCAAAAAAAACTGATTCAGCGTATATAAAAGTGGTTCGACGGGGCTATAAGCCTAGCTAGAAATACTAATTAAATCTTTGTTTAGCAGTTTTTGTACCGTATAATCGCAATTAACACCTTTAATTTATATAATCTATAGTTTAGCAATTGGCTGTTTGTAGGCAGTAATAGAGAGAGTTTCTAAAGCAGACTGTTTTAGTTTTTTATTACACTTTGTAAGTAAAGACTACTTAATCCTTCTAACGTTCACAAACTCACTCTTTAAAAACACTCTCCTTAAAACTAGTAATCAATCACCTGTTGAGTCAACTCTTGTTCTTCATTTCTCCACTCATAGCGTTGCGTACGCAATTGAGGCTCAAAGCCTGCTCCTTTAATAGATTCTTGAATTCCGTTTGATGTAAAGCGATGAGGAGCACCCGCAGCACTTACTACGTTTTCTTCAATCATAATAGAACCAAAATCATTTGCACCTGCGTGTAAACAAATTTGGGCAACTTGTTTACCCACGGTTAACCAAGAAGCTTGTATATTCTTAATATTTGGCAACATAATTCGGCTTAATGCAATCATCCTGATATATTCATCGCCACTTACGTTATTGGTAATCCCACGTACTTTTTTCAGCAAAGTTCCATCATCCTGAAAAGGCCAAGGAATAAATGCAATAAAGCCATGATTATCTTCTGGTTTTTCGCTTTGCACTTCGCGAATCCATATTAAGTGTTCAAAACGTTCTTCAAGAGTTTCAATATGACCAAACATCATGGTAGCAGAGGTTGGGATATTCAATTGATGAGCCGCTCGCATTACATCTAGCCATTCTTGACCACCGCATTTCCCTTTAGAAATCAATCTGCGCACTCTATCGTTCAAAATTTCAGCACCTGCACCCGGTAAGGAGTCTAAACCAGCTTCTTGCATTGCTTTTAAAACATCATAATGGCTCATGTTTTCCAGTTTTGCTACGTGAGCAATTTCTGGGGGGCCTAAAGCGTGAAGTTTAATATCTGGATAAAGTGATTTAAGTTCTCTAAACAAATCTGAATAAAACTTAAGTCCTAAATCTGGGTGGTGCCCGCCTTGCAATAGCAATTGGTCTCCGCCTAGTTTAATAGTTTCTTCTATTTTCTGTTTATAGCTTTCAATATCAGTGATATAACTTTCTTCATGTCCGGGTCTTCTGTAAAAATTACAGAATTTGCAATTTGCAATACAAACATTGGTAGTGTTCACATTTCTATCAATTTGCCAAGTAACTTTTCCATGCGGAACCTGAATTTTTCTTAACTCGTTGGCAACGTACATTAACTCCGGAGTGGTGGCGTTATGGTATAAATGAAGACCTTCTTCTAAGCTTAAAAACTCGAAGTTTAAGGCCCTGTTTAATAGCTCAGGAATATTCATATTCAAAAGTACAGCTAATTTTTAATTTTCGTTTGGTTTACAAGCTCCATTTATAAAACGGTGACCGTTTTTTGATTTTTTAACCGAAAAAAGTGGAATGGGAGAGAAGCATGAAGTTTTTATAAATACTTATCAATAATAATGAAGATCACACTCACTAAAATAACTAATATCCAAAACAAACGTTTTTCGTTGCCGTTGTTTCCTCCTTTAAAGGAATAATGTCTTTTATTGCCAAATAAGTCCATTTTATTCGTGGTGATAAGGTTCGCCTTTTAATATGGTAAATGCTCTGTAAACTTGTTCTGCAAAAAACAACCGAATCATTTGATGTGAGAAAGTCATACGTGATAAAGATAGTTTAGACTGTGCTCTTTGGTAAATGGAGTTGTCGAAGCCGTAAGGGCCACCAATTAAAAAAACCAAGTTTTGTACACTTCCAATCATTTTTTTATTTAATACATCAGCAAATTGGGTCGAACTTAACTCAAGTCCACGTTCATCCAAAACAATTACCTCGTCTGTGGGGTTAATGTTTTTCAAAAACAACTCTGCTTCTTTAGTTTTTTGTTCATCCTGACTTAAATTTTTAGTTTTCTTTAGGTCAGGAATGATTTTTATCTCGAACTTAATGTAGTGTTTTAGTCGATTTAAATACTTATTAATCCCTTCGATAATATAATCGTCATCGGTTTTTCCTATGGCTATCAAGGTGATTTTCATGTGTTTTGATTTTTAATTAATATTCTGCTCAAAAGTCGGGCTGTTTTTATTTTACGCTACTAATATTCAATGCAATTTATTAAATTAGAATGGTAGTAAAGTCATGGTGATTAATACTTTTGAAAAGAATAAAAATACATTGATTTTTTTAGTCCAAAGAATAAAACCAACTACAAATAGTTGTCTTAAATAAGCGTTTCAAAATGGGGGCGTCTTTAAAAAGACTATATTACACAATCATTTTTAGCAAGTTTTCTGCTAAGTGTCATTTGGTATAAATATTGGGCATAATATAAACCAATGCAATATTGAAAATAATATTACAACATACAGTAAATGGATTTTATAGATTATTACAGTGTTTTAGGAATCAATAAAAGTGCAACCGAAGCGGATATAAAAAAGGCTTATCGGAAAATGGCTCGCAAATACCATCCAGATATCAACCCAAATAATAAGGATGCTGATAAGAAGTTTAAGGAAGTTAATGAAGCTAACGAAGTACTTAGTAAGCCAGAAAACCGAAAAAAGTATGATAAATACGGTAAAGACTGGAAACACGCTGAAAAGTATGAGCAAGCAGAGCGTCAACAAAGTAGCTATAATGGAGCAAGGGGACAGCAAACTTATCAAGGAGGGGGATATGATAATGATGATTTTTCAGACTTTTTCGGATCTATGTTCGGTGGTGCTTCGGGTGGCAGGGGTAGGCAAGTCAAATATAGGGGACAGGATTTTAATGCAGAGTTTGAGCTTGACTTAAAAGACGTTTATGAAACACATAAGCGAACACTCACCGTTAACGGAAAAAACATCAGACTTACTATTCCTGCGGGAGTTACTGATGGGCAAGTCATCAAAATCAAAGGTTACGGTGGTCCGGGAGTAAGCGGTGGAGTAGCTGGAGATTTACATATTAAGTTTTCAATAAAAAACTCCACAAACTTTAAAAGAGATGGCGATAATTTATTAGCCTCTGCCGATCTAGATATTTATACTGCAATGCTAGGTGGCGATATTAGAGTGGATACCTTTAACGGAAAGGTGAAGCTTAAAGTGGCTCCCGAAACCGAAAATGGAACAAAAGTAAAACTTAAAGGAAAAGGCTTTCCTGTTTATAAAAAGGAGGAAAGCTTTGGAGATCTAATTATTACGTTTCAATTAACGATACCAAAAAACTTATCCGTAGAAGAAAAGGAATTGGTAGAGAAATTGGCTAAATACAGAAACCATGATTAAAGAAAACTACATTCCGCTGGTAACTTTTTGTACGCATTACCAAGTTGAGATGGATTTTATTTATGAGTTAAGCGAAAATGATTTATTGGAAATCACTTTCCTGAAAACCGAACCCTGTATCCATCAAGAACGTGTTGTTTACTTAGAAAAAATGTTACGCTTGCACCAAGACTTGCAAATTAATATTGCGGGTATTGATGCCGTTTTTAATTTATTAAATCAAGTTGACGATTTACAGGCAGAGGTTTTAGCGCTGAAGAATCGATTGAAAGTTTATGAATCTTAGCTTTTGGAATAAAGCTCTATGGAAAAATAAGGTTCATAAACCTTAAACACTGTGCTTGTAAATACGAACAGTTTTTTGTTGTCAACAGTTACTTTGAAAATCATAATATTGCGCTGTCAGGTGTAGAAATCTTTTTTTTATAAAAAGACAAAAGAAGTTCCTATGTTTGTGACATATTGATGACATATCTAGCTGTCTCAAAATATGCTAACCTTAAACATAAAAATTAGAATCATGAAAAAAGTTAAGTTATTATTTGCTGCATTTAGTTTTTGTGCGGGAGTTACTTTTCTAAGTGCTTGTGGTGGTAATGATAGTTCAGAAAATACAGATGAATCTGAAGTGAACACCGAAGCTACGGTTGAAGACGATGTAATTGATACAAATGCTAAAAGCGAAAGTAAGGGTGTTGGTAAATTTACAAATGTAGAGGTTGCTGAGACTGTTGATAAAAATATGGCGGCAAAAGGCCAAGCTATTTTTGAAACTAAGTGTACGCCTTGTCATAAACTGTCTGAAGAAAGACTAGTAGGTCCAGGTTTAAAAAATATCACCAATTTACGTACGCCAGAATGGATTATGAATATGATCACCAATCCAGAAGAAATGACGAAGAAAGACCCTATTGCTAAAGCTTTGTTTGAGGAGTATTTAATGCAGATGACTTTCCAAAATGTTTCTGATGACGAAACGCATCAGATTTTTGAATATTTAAGACAAAACGATCAGAAATAAGATTAATCATTATCAATAAAAAAACCTGATCGATTCGATCAGGTTTTTTTGTGATTTTTAAAATGTGTTTTCCTGTAGTTTTAGTAAGCTCAACAAGCTAACCACCTGAAAACCTAATTAAACCAAGCCATTACTTCTTCTTTCTGAGGCATAGCAATATCTAACTTCATTTTTTTACGCATTCCGCCTAAATCATTAAACACTTTATTTGGGTTAGCTGTTTTTAAATCCTCTGGTGTATTTATATTCATTTTGCGCAACACCGGAACCCATGCTGCCGGAATTCCTAAAGCAACAAAATCATCATCAGAATAAACTTTAGCTTTTTTCTCAGCTCTCATCTGAGGGAAAAATAACACCTCTTGAATGCTCTGTTGGTTGGTCATCATCATCACTAATCTATCAATACCAATTCCTAAACCAGATGTTGGAGGCATTCCGTACTCTAAAGCTCTAATAAAATCCTCATCCATCACCATAGCTTCGTCATCACCACGGGCAGCAAGTTTTAGTTGGTCTTCAAAACGTTCTTTTTGATCAATCGCATCGTTTAACTCAGAGTAAGCGTTGGCAATTTCTTTACCGTTTACAAAAAGTTCAAAACGCTCTACCAAACCTTCTTTACTACGATGCTTTTTAGCTAAAGGAGTCATCTCAATAGGGTAGTCGGTGATATATGTAGGCTGAATAAGCTCGTGTTCTACTTTTTCTCCAAAAATAGCATCCACCAATTTACCTTTACCCATACTTTCATCTACCTCAATATTTAGGCTGGCACAAGTAGCTTTTAAAGTGGTCTCGTCCATTGCAGAAACATCAATTCCAGTATACTTCAAAATAGAATCATACATGGATAGTTTGGTGTAAGGACCTGCAAACTCAATAGTGTGTTCGCCAAGTTTAACAGCAGAGCCTCCAGTAGCTGAAATAGCTACTTTTTCTAAACACTCTTCTACCATGCCCATCATCCAGATATAATCTTTGTAGGCCACATATATTTCCATTGCGGTAAACTCTGGATTGTGGGTACGGTCCATTCCCTCGTTCCTAAACATTTTACCGAACTCATAAACACCATCAAAACCCGCAACAATTAGTCTTTTTAGGTACAACTCGTTCGCGATACGCAAATATAGAGGCATATCTAGAGTATTGTGATGGGTGTTGAAAGGCCTTGCGGCTGCTCCACCGTGTATAGCTTGTAGAATTGGTGTTTCCACTTCCATCCAACCTTGCTCATTAAAATAATTACGCATAGTGCTAATTACTTTAGAGCGGGTTTTAAAAATCTCTTTATATTCGGGGTTAACCGTTAAATCCACATAACGCATTCTGTAACGCATTTCTGGGTCGGTAAAACCGTCATAAATATTTCCTTCCTCATCACGTTTAACAATAGGAAGCGGTTTTAATGATTTAGAAAGTACTTTAAATTCGGTCGCATGTAAAGATATTTCACCGGTTTGGGTAGTAAAAACATAACCTTTAACACCAATAAAATCGCCAATATCTAATAACTTTTTAAATACGGTATTGTATAAAGTTTTATCCTCGTCTGGGCAAACATCATCACGTCTAAGGTAAACCTGTAACCTGCCAGTAGCGTCCTGTATTTCCAAAAAAGAAGCATTTCCCATAATTCTACGGGTCATTATACGGCCAGCAACACTAATGTTCTTATAAGCAGTTTTCTCTCTTTCGTAGTTGGCTAAAATATCCTTTGCATTGGCATTTATGTCATACGCTTCTGCTGGGTAAGGGTCAATCCCTAATTTTCTTAGTTCGTTTAAAGACTCGCGTCTCTGTATTTCCTGTTCTGAAAGTGCGCTCATGAAATTTTAAAATTTGCGCAAATTTAAGCTTTTAAATCTTTATTTAAATTTTTTAGCTTTTTTGCTGTATATATTTTGTAAAAAGGAGGGAAAAATTGTTTATAATATACTGTTTGGGCGTTTTAACACGCTGTACATTCATACGCCACAAGGCATTATTCGCAAGGCCGGTATCCATTTCCATCGTTAACGCAAATTTTTGTAGAGTATAAGTTAATATTTAACACTGAAATCATTTATGAATAAAAGTAAACCTCAAAGTAAAGAGAGCAATATGTTAAACAGAAGTTAATATGCACAGATTACGCCCAGCTCTGTGATCTTTGTGATTAAAAACTTACCAGACTATTCAGAGTCAGCTAAAAATAAACTCTTAACTCTCTGCGTTAAAAAAAAAATTAAAATACTTTAGTTCCACCCAAATTAACAATTACTCCCACAGTAAACACGGAGCTTCCCGCCGTCATAAAATCACGATTTTTTAAACCGAAATTACTTCCAGAGGTGTATTGCAACTGTAAGTTTTGGTTCAGCTTTAGGCGAGTGAAAAAAACGGGTTCAATAAATATATTGTCTTCTAATGGTTGAGCAATGTTGTTTTCGTCGAAATTTGTCATACTTATATGGCTAATTCTAAAAATTGTTCCATAATTAAGGGGGAACTTTTTTGAAAACAGAGTAACCGAGTTTTTTTCTTTGGTGCTATAATTTACTTGTAAGAATGATTTGTTAAACTTTACCTTCTGTAAATCTGAAGTAATGGATCCATTATCTTCAAAAGTGCGATAATTGACCCGTGTATTGCCTGTTCCAAAACCACCGTAAATTTCAAAAATACGATTGTTTTCTTTACCAAAAGTGGTGTAATAACCTGCTCCGGCTTCTACTAAATCTTGACTAAAATCTTTTTTCTTTTTTGACTGATCAATAAAAGCAGCGTTAAATAAAACTCCAACATGGTCTGAGACGGCATAAGCCGTGTTAAAACTCAAATTCCCTTTTAACGAAAGATGCCCCGAAGCATGTATTTCATTTTTTGCACTCAACATTGGGCTATTAGGCACATTAGGCATATAAACCGAAGAACAGGAAGCTAAAAATGCGGTTGTAATTACTAAGAAAGAAAGGGTGTTGAATTTGGGTTGGCAAAGCATACAGGCTAAACGCATAAAATTGGGAATAGTATTTTTAGAAGGGTCGCTATTTTGATGCCAAAATTAGTTGGTCCACAGATTTTTGTAGTTGAGTTGTTATAACTCACAAACTCATTAGTTTTATTAGGATGGTCTGGTTTGAATAGATCATTTATTCTCTAGAATGTCCAATAGTGATTGGTTAAGGTATAATTTTTCTTTACCAACTTTTACCGATTTTAGAAATCCTATTTTTTCCAATGCGATTAAATAGTTTCCAACTGTTTTAAGATTTCCAATATTTTCATTTATAAGGTGTTGCCGTTTGGTATAGGGTAAACGAAATAAAACTTCTACTAAGTCTTTAGAATAAATTTTTGGGAGTTTTTCTTTAATTTCCTTTGTCGCTTTATCAATTGCGGTGGTGATTTTTTTTAATCTCTCTAAACCTGCATTAGCGGTTTTCTCAATCATATCCAACATATATAAAATATAGGCTTCCAATTCGTTGTTTTCAGTTACGCCTCGCAATTTTTCATAATATGCACTTTTGTTTTTGATAATATATTCACTTAAATAAATTGCAGGAACATCTAATAAACCAGATAGTTTTAAATAGAGTAACAATAAAATTCTACCCGTTCTACCATTGCCATCAGAAAACGGGTGTATAGCCTCAAACTGATAATGCATCAAAGCCATCTTTATTAGGGGGTCAATACTGTTATTCTCGTTTATAAAATTTTCTAAATTCGCCAATTTCTCTCGGATAACCTCTTCCCCGCTTGGAGGGGTATAAATTACTTCACCAAGTGTATTGCTTAAAGTTGTTCCGGGTGTGGTCCGGATAGAAGCGTCATTTTGTTTAATACATTGAACTATTTTAATACAAAGATTTGTAGTGACGAAAGGTCTTGTTTTTAAATGATCTAGACCTAACCAAAGCGCTTCTTTATAACCTAAAACTTCTTTTGTGGCAACGTTCTCGTTTTTTTTGTCGGAAACAAATGACTTGTAAAGCTCGTCATTTGTGGTAATGATATTTTCTATTTCAGAACTTGCTTTTGCTTCCTGCATATAAATAGTATCCAAAAATAAGGTTGGATTTGGCAAGTTGAGTAAAGTTCCATTTAACTGAGCCAGCGCTCTACCCGCTGTAATTGTTTTACGAAGTATGTTTTTCGTTTCAAAATCTGCAGTTGGTGGCAGAGAAGGTAGGTTATTATATGCGATTTTGCGGTTAAATGTGCTCATATTCTTCAAGTGTAAACATTACCTTCGTTTATTAAACGAGAGTAAAAATACAAAAAAATTACACTCGTTTAAAAGATAGGAGTAAATATTACTCTCGTTTAGGTTTTTGTATTTCAAAATCAGAATTCAATTATCTTTTTTCTAAATGAGGTTTAAGAGATCGCTGAAAAGTGAGACCTGAATTAGTTGAAAACCTCTCAATAGTCTGTTGTTTTCTTTAGGCCTTTAACATGTAAATAATAGTTGAGATCGATTCGAGATACATAAAGCAATTATTTAATTCAGTCAATTTGATGTTATGTTGAATATCCACAATTGGTGCAATTTTTCTGAAAAGTTAAAAAAATTGCAATTACAAAACTTATTCGAACTAATTAGAGACTTGATATTTAACAAATAAGAAAGTGTCACCCCATCAACTCTTTCATCAACTTATCAAAATCACCTTTCAACTGCTCATAATTTTCTTCCAAAGTAGCTACTCTAGCTTCCAGCTCACCAACAGATTTTCTAGCTGGTTCTGCTGCACTTTCATCTTCAAAACTTAAATCAGGTTCGCCTGCAAATAAATGTACATACCTAGCTTCCTTTTGACCCGCCCTTTTCGGTATCTGAACAATAAACGGCATCTCCTCGCTACTTAACTGTTCTAATACCTCTTGCACATCATCTAAACTTTCAAATTCATATAACCTAGCTGAATTACTGTTTATTTCACCTGGAGTTAAAGCACCTCGTAAAAACAACAAACACATTACAGCAACTTGTGCAGGCACAACCGGAAATACAATAGCAAAATTATGTTTGTATTTGGTGGCTCTACTACTTCCGCCCGTTGCAGTGGAGGTTAAGCCTTTCTTTTTTAAGCTATCTAAAGCTAAAACTACCGTTTCTTCATCATACTCAACCACTGGTTTTCTTGAACTTTTTTGGTTACAAGCGGCGGTTAAACCGTTCAATGTCATTGGGTAGTAATCAGGTGTGGTTTTACTTTTTTCCATTAAAGCACCTAAAATTCTTATTTCTGTACTACTTAATATCGGTAAGGTTTTATTTTGTTCCATGTGTTAATTTAGGTTTTGGTAGGTAAAAAGTACTAATTATTTTGCTCGCTAGGAATAAATCTTTTAAATAACATTTTAGAGATTGGGAAAATCATAAACCCTGCAACTGCAAATAAAGCAAATGACACCCTTAAATTTAAAGCGTGTGAAATATAACCTATAATAGGCGGGCCAATTAGCATCCCAGAAATGGTGTAAGTGGTAATAATAGATAAGGCCATACCTGCCGAATATTTCTCGGATTTACCAGCCAAAGCATAAACCATGGGTACCACAGATGCAGTTCCAATTCCAATTAGTGCAAAGCCAATTAATCCGGTCCAAAACGTTGGGAACGATATTGCCAATATTACACCCGTTAAAATACTGAAAGCACTTAATGTGAAGTTTTTGCGCATTCCAATTTTAGCAATGATAGTTCCTGATAAAAAGCGGAAACCAGCCATAAACGTCATAAACGTAAGATAGCCATAGGTGAAGATGGGTGTTTTAATAACTTCTTTAAAATAAATTCCGCTCCAATCAAACATTCCGCCCTCAACAACGGCAGCGCAAAAGGCAACTAATCCTAGTAAAAATATGTAAGGATCTGGTTTGCCAATAATTAATTTATTACCTGTTGCCGGTCGGTCTTTTTTAATTAAAGAAGGATAGGCCGTTCCACAAGCTATAACTACAAAGGATGCAACAATTATTAAATGTAACTGGATGGCAATTTGGTAATTTAATAAAAGTGTTGTCAGGGCTGCGCCAACAATTCCACCGGCACTCCATAAACCATGAAAAGTGCCTAAAATATTTTTACTGAACTGCTTTTGTAAGTGTACGCCTTGCGTATTTAAAGAAAGGTTGAGCGTTCGGGTAGTGAAAGAGTACAAGGAAATACCGATGGATAAAACCACTATAGAGTTAGCATTACCAATAAGCATTAAAGCGCATGCATTAACAAAAATGGAAATTATAAGCGGTTTGCGACTATTAAACTTTGAAACCAACCAACCCGAAAAAGGTAAACTGATTAAAGAACTAATAGGCATTAAAATTAGTAAAGAACCTAACTGTGCGTCATTTAAGTTGAAATGTGCTTTAATATCAGGAATACGAGATGCCCAACTGGCAAAACCTACGCCTACAGAAAAGAAAATTAAACCGATAAAACCTCTTTGTTTAGCTGCAGATGACATTTTGTTTTTTTGCAAATATCTGCTTTTCTATTAAAAAGAATTGATTTAAATCAACTTAATCAATCTCACCAGCTGTTTTATACATATGGTTAATATAGTCAGTGTATTTTTTTTCAATTACTTTACGCTTTGGCTTCATAGTAGGAGTGATGTCTCCATCTTCAATGGTAAAAGCGTTTCTTTTGATAATGAAGCTTTTAATACGTTCAAATTTCGCTAATTCTGGTGATAATTTTTTGATGTCTTCAGCCAGCCATTTTACAATGTCTTCGTTATCTATCAATAAATCAGGCATATCAAAAAAAGAATCTTCCAGTTTAAATGTTTCTTGTAAGGTTTCTCTGTTTGGAGTTATAATAGCAGTAACGTACTCTCTTTTATCCCCAATTAAAAATATGCTTTCAATTTTAGGGCTTTTTAAATAGGTGTTTTCAACCGGTGTTGGGTAAATGTTCTTGCCAAAAGCATTTACCAGCATATTTTTGATCCTATCGGTAATTTGTAAGTTACCTTTAAAAAACCGACCAACGTCACCAGTGTGAAACCAGCCGTCTTCATCAATTACTTCTGCGGTTTCTTCTGGTTTGTTCCAATAGCCTCTCATTACACAATGTCCTCTAACACAGATTTCTCCCTCTTCGCAAATAAAGTTTTCGTTAAAGGTGTCATGTGTTTGGATGTTGATGAACTTCTTTGTTTCTACATCCTGAATCCCCACTTCAATCCCAGGGATTACTCGTCCAACAGTGCCGTAAACTTGGCGGTGATACTCGGTAACAGACATTACCGGAGAAGTTTCTGTTAAGCCGAAACCTTCTAATATTTTGATACCCAAGTCTCCGAAAAACTCACCCACATTTTTAGGAAGTGCAGCACCTCCAGAAATCATAAACTTTAGTCTTCCGCCGGTTTTTTCTTTTATTTTACTGAAAACCATTTTATCGGCAATGCTATGTTTTGCCGAAAGAATTAAACCAGGAGTTTTCCCAGCTTCTTTTACTTCGCGATATGTTTTACCAGTATCTAAAGCCCAAGTAAATATTTTAGCTTTTGTACCACCGGCAGCTGTTCCGCCTTTGATGGCTTTATCGTGTATTTTCTCTAATAACCGTGGAACGCAAGACATAACTGTAGGCTTTACTTCGCCCATGTTTTTGGCTAACAACTCTAAACTTTGCGCAAAGGCTATTTTACAACCCATAGCACAACAAACATGATAGGTTGCGGTGCGTTCAAATACGTGTGAAAGCGGTAAAAAAGATAAAAACGTTTCGTGGTTACCAATCACCGGAATTTGCTGTAAACATACCTTTACGTTCTCAACAAAGTTAGAGTGGGTTAACATTACACCTTTTGGAGTGCCAGTGGTACCCGAAGTATAAATTAAGCCGGAAATATCAGACGAATGAACTTGTGAACGACGGTTATCAATTTCCTCAACGTATTTAGACAAAACATTTTTGCCTTCGCTAATTACATTGTTTAAGCTGATGATACCCGCGTTGATTCTAGTTTTTTCTGTGATTTTTGCAAAGTCATCAAAAACCGGAATAATTCTGATTAAATCAGAACATCGATTAGCAACTTTTAATATTTTCTTTAATAAGAAATGATTACCGACTAAAAGGGTTTTAGTACCCGAATCATTTAAGATATACTCTATTTCTGCTTCGGAAAGGGTAGGGTATATAGATGTGTTTATTGCACCAATTTGCTGTAGCGCTTGATCGTAATAAACATACTCGGGACAGTTTTCTATAATAAAACCAATTCTGTCACCTTTGTTTATTCCAATTTCTAAAAAATAAGCGCTAATAGCATCTGCATTTTCTAAGGTTGTTTTAAAAGATATATCCTGCCAATCATCATTTACTTTCTTGATTAAAAAGGTGTCTTCCGCCGAGTGGATATTTTGGACAACGTTTCTTAATAATTGAGGAACAGTAGTGAATTCGGAGATATTATTCATTTTTAATAAGCTAATTGGCGTTATAACTAATAACAATATTAGACTAAATATCTAAAAATACAAAAGGGCATCTTAAAAAGATGCCCTTTTACTAAAAAAAATAAAAATATTCTATACCGAAAAACTCTCTCCGCAACCGCAGGTACGCGATGCGTTCGGGTTAACAAAGTTAAATCCTTTTCCGTTTAAGCCGTCAGAAAAATCAAGCTCGGTTCCAGCTAAATAAAGAAAAGATTTCATGTCTAAAACAATCTTAACTCCTTTATCTTCAAATTCTTGGTCTCCTTTTTGGGTCTCGTTATCGAAATCCATATTGTACGAAAGACCAGAACAGCCACCACCTTTTACAGATACACGCAGGAAATGAGATTCATCCAGCCCTGTATCTTTTACTAGCTCTTCTATCTTGCTTTTTGCTTTATCTGTTATTGTTACCATTTTGTTTAAGTATAAAGTATTTTAGTGTCAAGCATCAAGACTTAAAGTAAGTCTTAATACTTGATACCTGTTACTTGCTTCTTAATGATGTGATTTCTCTAACTCAATAGCTTCCATTCCGTTTTTTACGCGGTAATCGTTAATTGCCGATTTAATTGCGTCTTCTGCTAAAACAGAACAGTGAATTTTTACCGGTGGTAAAGCTAATTCTTCAACTATATCCATATTGTCAATAGTTAAAGCATCATCAATGCTTTTTCCTTTTAACCACTCAGTAGCTAAAGAAGAAGAAGCAATTGCAGAACCACAACCGAAAGTTTTAAACTTAGCATCGGTAATCATGTGATTTTCATCAACTTCAATTTGCAAACGCATTACGTCACCACACTCTGGCGCACCTACTAAACCTGTACCAACGCTTGATTTAGATTTATCAAGTGTACCCACGTTTCTTGGGTTACTGTAATGATCAATTACTTTATCTGAATATGCCATGTCTTTGTTATTTAATACTTCTTAAAAGAAGCGTATGTTATTTAAATACTGTATTATATTTATCTGATTGTTAGGCGGGTTTAGCTTAATGCGCTGCCCACTCTATAGAATCAAGATCTATGCCTTCTTTAAACATTTCCCACAGTGGAGAAAGTTCTCTAAGGTGATTAACTGCTTTTAAAGTGTTCTCGATAGCGAAATCAACTTCTTCTTCGGTTGTAAATCTACCTAATCCAAAGCGGATTGATGAATGTGCCAAATCGTCAGATAAACCTAAGCTTTTTAAAACGTAAGACGGCTCTAAAGAAGCTGAAGTACAAGCAGAACCAGAAGAAACCGCCATGTCTTTCATTGCCATCATTAAACCTTCACCTTCAACATATTTGAAAGAAATGTTTGCTGTATGTGGCAATCTGTTATCAACGTTTCCGTTTACGTAAGATTCTTCTAAAATAGTTAAACCACTTTCTAGTCTATCTCTTAAAGCAGATAATCTTTTAGCTTCTTCTTCCATTTCATTGTAAGCAAGCTCACAAGCTTTACCTAAACCAACAATACCTGGAACGTTTAAAGTACCAGAACGCATTCCACGCTCATGACCACCACCATCTATTTGTGAGGTCACTTTAACTCTTGGATTTTTTCTTCTAACGTATAAAGCACCAACACCTTTAGGTCCATACATTTTGTGTGCAGAAAGTGCTAATAAATCAATACCATCTTCAATTACATTTACCGGAATTTTACCAACCGCTTGTACAGCATCAGTAAAATACAAAGCACCATGTTTATGTGCCAATGCAGCAATGTCTTTAACTGGCTGTATTACACCAATTTCATTGTTAGCGTACATAATTGCAACCAAAATAGTTTGGTCTGTAAATGCCGCTTCTAATTTAGCTAAGTCAACTAAACCGTCAGACTCAACATCTAAATAAGTGATGTTAGCGCCTAATTTTTCTAAATGCTTACAAGCATCTAAAACTGCTTTATGTTCGGTAGTTAAGGTAATAATATGATTACCTTTTTCTTTGTACATTTCGTACACACCTTTAATAGCTAAGTTGTCAGACTCGGTAGCGCCAGAAGTAAAGATGATTTCTTTTTCTGTTGCGCCAATTAATTTTGCCACTTGTTCACGGGCATAATCAACACCTTCTTCAGCAGCCCAACCAAAAGGGTGGTTTCTACTAGCGGCATTTCCGAATTTTTCTGTAAAGTAAGGCAACATTGCTTCCAGCACTCGCGGGTCTAAAGGAGTAGTTGCATTGTTGTCTAAATATATAGGGGTTTTTAACATCTTATTTAGATTTGATTTAAATACATTGCAAATGTAAGAAAAAAGTTGTCAGAGATGTGGCATAACTGCTTCAGTTTTTTGTAAATTAGTCACTATAATGCAATTTTGACCTAGCTGTGAAGATCGTTTTTAGGAGTGTTGTTCTAAAATGAATATTAGCCCTCTAATTGTGCTAATGAAATTTGTCCTGAAATTATAAGATAGATGCAGTTTAATAACTAATTGGTCTATTTTTTGTCAATAGCGAAAGTTGGAACACTTTAACTGTATGTGACCAAAATGGTAAAATGATGAATTTAGATTACGAAGCACTTCGTTTAAAAGCTGTAGGAGAGCATCTACTTTTTGATGTTAAAAAAGAAATTTCGCATATAGTGAAGTTGGCTTCCGTACTTACAAAAATGCCTATAGCACTTATCACACTTTTAGACAAAGAAGATCAGATTATTTTGGCGAGTGAAGGTGTTAATTTGGAGAGAATGCCCAGAGCAACTTCTTTTTGTACACAAGCAATTGAACAGGAAGATGCCACTGTGGTGCCTGATGCTACTCAAGATGAAAGGTTTAAACATCTTCCTTCTGTAACTGGTGAATTAAATTTAAGGTTTTACGCAAGTGCTAATCTAGAATCCACTGATGGATATAGAATAGGTACCATTTGTGTTTATGATCAGAGGCCAAACGAATTATCTGATGAAGGTCTATCTTGTCTTAAAATGCTTGCAATTCAGGTTAATCATATTTTAAGGTTAAAAAAACAGATCGACTTTGCAACTCGTGTTAATAAGACCATGGATAAAATAGCTTGGACTCATGCGCATAATGTTAGGGGGCCATTAACTTCTGTTATGGGGATGATTAGTTTGATAAAAAGTGATAATACAAAATATAATGTGGAATATGTTGACTTGCTAGAGGTTGCTGTAAATAAGCTAGATGAGGCGGTAAAGGAAGTGATTAATGATAGTAGTATTTTAAAATTTTAGATTATTTTGTAAAATCAAATAAATATTTAATATATTTGCACCTCCTAAAAATTAGGTACAGAATAAAGAAATAGCATGAAAAAAGATTTGCATCCATCGAATTATAGATTAGTTGTTTTTAAAGATATGTCTAACGAGTATTCTTTTATCACTAAATCTTGCATCAACACAAACGAAACTGTTAAGTGGGAAGACGGAAATGAGTATCCATTGGTTAAATTGGAGATCTCTCATACTTCACACCCTTTTTACACTGGTAAAATGAAATTGGTAGATACAGCAGGACGTATCGACAAGTTCAAAACTCGTTACGCTAAGAAATAAGCTAAAAAAAGATTTATATATGAAGTCCCTTCTTGAAAGTTGGGACTTTTTTTGTTTTTTTGCAGTATGACAATCATTTTTTTTGATGATCAATCTCGTGAGACCCTACTACCGTTGACTGCTACTCGACCGGTTGCCGACTTACGAATTGGGATAATGAAAATTTCTGAGAAGTGGCTTTTTCACTACAAAACAGAAGGTTTTTATCAAACTCAATCTTACTTACAAGAGAAATACCCACTAAAAACCACCAATAATCACTTATTTATTAATGGCTCAGTTTGTCCTGATGCTAATATATTAGTCGCGGTTGATGGTTTAAAGGAGGGGGAAGCTTTAATGAGCGATGATGTTTGTATTGCTGTAAAATCAAAAAAAGATAAAATAAAAGTTGCTGATTTAATCGAGTTTAAAACTGTAGCTTTTGAAGGATTTTTTACGAAAATAACCTACCCAGAAGACATATTTAAATATAATGCTGATGCATTACGGTTAGATTTTGATGTATTAACAAAAGGAAGAACATCACAAAAGTTAAGTGCCACAAACACAATTATTGGCGACGATATTTTTGTTGAAGAAGGAGTAGAAGCAGAGTGTTGTACTTTTAATACCAAAAATGGACCTATTTATTTAGGAAGAAATAGCCAGGTTTGGGAAGGTACTCATATTAGGGGTGGTTTGGCTTTATGTAATGACTCTCAGATTAAAATGGGAACCAAAATATACGGAGCAACTACAATTGGACCAAACTCAAGAGTAGGGGGCGAAATAAATAATGCAGTAATTTGGGGCAATTCGGCAAAAGGACACGAAGGTTATTTAGGTAACTCGGTGCTTGGCGAGTGGTGCAATCTTGGTGCTGACACTAATAACTCGAACCTTAAAAATAATTATGCCGAAGTAAAGCTTTGGGATTATACAACAAAAGGTTTCCGTAAAACAGGTATGCAATTTTGCGGATTAGTTATGGCCGATCATGCAAAGTGTGCTATAAATACCATGTTTAACACAGGCACTGTAGTAGGTGTGGGTGCTAATGTTTTTGGAGCAGGTTTTCCTAGAAACTTTGTAGTAGACTTTTCTTGGGGTGGCGCACAAGGTTTTGAGGTTTATAGGCTTAACAAAATGTTTGAAACCGTTACCAAAGTTTTTGAACGCCGTGGTAAAATGTTTGATGAAACCGAAAGAAATATCTTAACCAATATATTTAACAATACAGAACAATACAGAAGATTTTAGAATTATGAGAAAAAAAATTGTAGCAGGAAACTGGAAAATGAACAAGAATTACACTGATGGATTAGCTCTTTTTTCTGAGGTAGTAAACATGGTGAAAGACGAAGTAAGAGGAAACCAACAAGTAATTGTTTGTGCACCTTATATTCATTTACATAGCTTAGCTGCTTTAGCAAATGGCCACCAACAGGTTAGTGTGGGTGCGCAAAATGCACATCAAGAAGAAGCGGGAGCTTATACAGGTGAAATTTCTGCTTCTATGTTGAGTTCTGTAGGAGTTGAATACGTGATTTTAGGTCACTCGGAAAGAAGACAGTATTTTGGCGAAGACAATGCTTTGTTAGCTAAGAAAACTGATATCGCTTTAAAAAATAACTTGAAACCAATTTTTTGTATCGGAGAAACTTTAACTGAGAGAGAAGGCGGAGCTTATTTTGATGTAGTAAAATCACAATTAGCTGAAGGAACATTCCATTTAAGTGCAGAAGACTTTGCTAAGTTGGTGATTGCTTATGAGCCAGTTTGGGCTATTGGTACTGGTGTAACTGCTAGTTCTGATCAAGCACAAGAAATTCATGCTTTTATCCGTAAAGAAATTGCAGCAAAATATGGCGAGACGGTAGCAGAAAATACTACCATCTTATATGGCGGTAGCTGTAACCCAAAAAATGCTGATGAATTATTCTCTCAAGCAGATATTGATGGTGGCTTAATTGGTGGTGCATCTTTAAAGTCTAGAGACTTTGTAGATATTGCTAAAGCATTTAATAGCTAAGAGAAAAGTTGAAGGCCAAAAGCCTAGAGCTAATGAAAGAAGCCCAAATGATTTTAATCATTTGGGCTTCTTTTTTAATATTTTATAATAATTATTACCTGATAAAACGGTGGATATTTATGATTAAGCAATTTCCAATTGCCCAAATATTTGCGGTTATTTGCATTTTAATATCTAAACATAAAAATGAATTATAAAGAACTAGTTTTTAAAATAAAATCTTCTGAAAGTTACCATAAAGATGTTTTGATTGCTGCACTTGGAGAAATCAATTATGATACGTTTGAAGAAACAGAAGATGGCTTTAAAGCTTATATTAACGAGTCTGATTTTAATGAAGATTTGCTAAAAACTTCGTTAAAAGTATATAGCGACGAGTTAGAGTTTTCTTATGAGGTTAACCATGTTGAACAGCAAAACTGGAACGAGGTATGGGAAAGCAATTTTGAACCTATTGAGATTAAAGATCAAGTTTATGTGCGGGCGACTTTTCATCAGCCGAAGCCTGCTTTTAAATACGAGATTGTAATTGACCCTAAGATGTCTTTTGGTACTGGGCACCACCAAACTACTGCAATGATTATGGAGTATTTGTTGGAGACAGATGTGCAAAATAAGACAGTGTTGGATATGGGCTGTGGTACAGCAATTTTAGCAATTTTAGCAAGTAAGCTAGGTGCTAAATCTTTAATGGCAATAGATTATGATTCCGTTTGTTACGATAGTACTTTAGAAAACGCCACTTTAAACAATATCAATAACTTAAAGGCATTATGTGGGTCAAAGGAGGTAATCCCTAATGAAAAGTATGAGGTTATTTTAGCCAACATCAATCGCAATATATTGTTAGATCAAATTGAAAGATACGCTGAGGTATTAGCTGACGGCGGAGAAATATTTTTCAGTGGTTTTTACGAAGAACCTGATTTAAATATGATTACCGAGGAAGCAAATAAGTACGGTATTAATTATGTGAGCCACAAGAAAAAAGATTTATGGGTTGCAGCAAAATTCATCAAAAACTAAAACATGAGAGTCCATTTTATAGCCATAGGTGGTGCAGCAATGCACAATTTAGCAATTGCGCTACATTTAAAAGGGTTTAAAGTTTCAGGGTCTGATGATGCTGTTTATGAGCCATCTAAAAGTAGACTTAATGCTCATGGCATTTTACCAGCCGTTGACGGTTGGTTTCCTGATTTAATTAGTACAGAGCTTGATGCGGTTATTTTAGGTATGCATGCTAGAGTAGATAACCCTGAACTTTTAAAAGCACAGGAATTAGGTCTGCCAATTTACTCGTATCCAGAGTATGTCTATCAGCAATCCATTAATAAAAAAAGAATTGTAATAGGGGGTAGTCATGGTAAAACAACCATTACTTCCATGATATTACATGTGTTAAATTACTATAAGCAATCTTTTGATTATTTAGTAGGTGCACAAATTGAAGGTTTTGATAATATGGTAAAGCTTTCTGATGCACCACTAATTGTTATAGAAGGTGATGAGTATTTGGCTTCACCAATTGATAGACGGCCAAAGTTTCATCTTTACAAAGCACACGTAGGGGTTATAAGTGGTGTAGCTTGGGATCATATTAATGTTTTTCCAACTTTCGAGAGTTATAAAGAACAGTTTAGTTTATTTATTGATACCATTGAGGATGATGGTACATTGATTTACTGTGAGGAAGATGAGGGGTTAAGAGAATTGGTACTTAACCATCAGTTTAAGAAAAAACTAAACAAAATTGCTTACCACACCCCTTTATATAAGATTGAAAACGGGAAAACATTATTAGCCATTACTGATAATGACTATGCTGAAATCAATGTTTTTGGGAGACATAACTTAATGAACTTAACTGCCGCTAAGTTGGCTTGCGCAGAAGCAAGTATTTCGTCAGAAGATTTTTACAAAGCAATAGCTTCTTTTAAAGGAGCTGCTAAAAGGTTAGAACGTTTAGGAGAGACCGAAGATAAAATTGTTTTTAAAGATTTTGCACACTCTCCCTCGAAACTTAAAGCAACAGTTGAGGCTGTTAAAGAACAGTTTCCGGATAGAGTATTAGTTGCTTGTATAGAATTGCATACGTTTAGTAGCTTAAATACCGGTTTTTTGAGCGAATACAAGGACACAATAAATGGTGCAGATTTTGCTA
Organism: Pelobium sp.; assembly: GCA_037968815.1. Classification (GTDB taxonomy): domain Bacteria; phylum Bacteroidota; class Bacteroidia; order Sphingobacteriales; family Sphingobacteriaceae; genus Pseudopedobacter. The sequence goes on from JBBKWF010000020.1 coordinate 205,719, forward strand.
TTGTTTATATTGATAAGAAAACTTTTGAACAGAAAAAGATAGACGTTTTTAATCGAGAGGATGTGGTTAGAGCTTTTGGAGGTAAAAAATTATACTTTTATGACAATCCGGATAAACTAAGAACACAGCTTGAATCGTTTAAAATGGCAAATTGTAACTTGTTGATGATGAGTTCAGGAACTTTTGGAGGTATTGATTTAGTTACATTGGCAAAATCTTTTCTTAAAAGTAAATAAAAAAATTAGATTTGTGCGTTCTCATTTAACGTTCACATTATTTAAGAATAAACTAAGGTAAAAGACATGAAATTATTAGGAAAAAAAATTAGATTGCTTAGACATCAAAAAGGTTGGAGTCAGGAAGATGTTGCTAAACAGCTTGATATTTCGATACCTGCTTTTTCTAAGATTGAAACTGGAATTACAGACGTTAATTTATCAAGATTAGAGCAGGTTTCTGCACTTTTTGAAATGTCAGTAGTACAACTGTTAACTTACAATGATCCGGAGCAGGAAATTAAAAATGCTTCTGATTTAGAAGTAGCCACAAAGAAACTACAAGAGAGAGAAACAGAGGTGATAGATCTGCAGAAAAAAGTTATTGAACTTTACGAAGAAATACGAAGCTCGAAAAGTTTTGGTTAAAAAAAAAGTCCTGAAATTTCAGGACTTTTTTTTTGGTTTTATTTATGGTTTACAAAGCTTCAGAAACAACTTCTTTAACTTCTGGAACCATTCTCTGTAATAAACTTTGAATACCAGATTTTAAAGTAATGGTTGAAGAAGGACATCCACTACAAGAACCTCTTAACTCTACCGTTACTATACCATCCTCAAAAGATCTGTAGCTTATTGCTCCACCGTCTTGTTCAACAGCTGGTCTTACATAATCATTTAGAATCTGTTGAATTTTTATTTCGGTTTCAGTTCCTTTGAAATCTAAATCTTCTTCTTGCTCTTTTTCTTGTACTGCGTATTCAGATTCAATTGCACCTTTTACAAACTCTTTTAGTAATGGCTCAATATCTGCCCAATTAGCATCTTCTGTTTTGGTAACAGTTACAAAATTGCTTGCAAAAAACACTCCGTTTACAAAATTGAATTTGTAAAGTTCTGTTGCAAATTTAGAATGTTCGGCACTTTCTTTAGTCGGGAAATCTACGCTACCATTAATTAAAAGCTTATTTACAATAAACTTCATGGTTGCCGGGTTGGGCGTTGATTCTGTATATACTGTGATGTTCATTTTATATCTTTTTTTGTAAAAGTAACCATCATTACGGTAAAAAAGTAAATGCTACTTTGTTTTTACCTCTTAATGACTTTTTAAATTCCAGTATAATTTGATGGCGAAATTGCTCTTAATTCGGTTTTTACGCTATCGTTCACATTTAATGTTTCAATAAAATCGCTCATTACCTGCACATTTATTTGCGTGTTAGTACGCGTCAAGTCTTTTAGGGCTTCGTAAGGATTTGGATAGTTTTCTCTTCTTAAAACAGTTTGAATAGCTTCGGCAACTACTGCCCAGTTGTTTTCTAAATCTGCTTGAATTGCTTTTTGGTTGAGCAATAACTTATTTAAGCCTTTAATTGTTGATTTTAATGCGATAATGGTATGCGCTATTGGCACTCCAATATTTCTTAAGACGGTTGAATCTGTTAAGTCACGTTGCAACCTGCTTACTGGTAATTTTGCTGCTAAATGCTCAAAAAGTGCATTTGCAATACCAATGTTTCCTTCAGAGTTTTCAAAGTCGATTGGATTTACCTTGTGTGGCATTGCAGACGAACCTACTTCACCTTCTTTAATTTTTTGCTTGAAGTAATTCATGGAAATATAAGTCCAAAAATCACGGTTTAAATCTAAAATGATATTGTTAATACGCTTTAACCCATCAAATTGTGCCGCCATGTAATCGTAGTGCTCAATTTGGGTAGTGTTTTGTAAACGTTTTAATTTTAAACTTTTTTCTACAAAGTTGTTTCCGAAATTTTTCCAGTTGATTAAGGGGAAAGCAACATGGTGAGCGTTAAAGTTTCCTGTTGCGCCACCAAATTTTGCACCATATGGAATAGCTTTTAACAATTCAATCTGATTTTCTAATCGTTCAACAAAAACCATAATTTCTTTTCCTAAACGAGTAGGAGATGCCGGTTGCCCGTGGGTATGTGCTAGCATAGATACGTGTTTCCACTCTTTAGCCAACTCGTTTAATACATTTAATAACTCTTGTAGCTGTGGATAATAAGTTACCATCATCCCTGCTTTAAAAGAATAAGGAATGGCAGTGTTGTTAATATCCTGGGAAGTTAATCCAAAATGGATGTATTCTTTATATTCTGTTAAGCCAAGCTCGTCAAATTTTCTTTTGATAAAATACTCTACCGCTTTAACATCGTGATTAGTAGTTTTCTCAATCTCTTTAACGGCTAAAATATCTTCCTCACTAAGTTCATTTATAGCCAATCTAATGGCATTAAAGTTGTATTGAGCTAAGCCTTTTAATGCTGGCAAAGGTAGCTCGCATAGTGCTATAAAGTACTCTACCTCCACAAATATGCGGTATTTGATTAAGGCAGCTTCAGAAAAATAAGCACCTAAATCTGCAGTTTGTTGATGATAACGTCCGTCAATTGGAGAGATCGCGTTTAGCGTAGAAATATTCATAATTTTTTATTTGGTGCAAAAATACAAAAATGGGTGGCTTTATAAACTTTGTTATGCTTTTGTTTGAGTGTTTATTAACTGGTATTATCAATAAGTAAATAATTTTTTAACTATGGAAACTTTGGAAATGAAAAAAGTTTCCATAGTTTTGCACCCGAAATAAAATAAGCGGTATGGATAAGGTAGAGAATTATATTTTAGACGAGGCGGAGAAGCTTTTTATGAAGTTTGGGATGCGAAGTGTCACCATGGACGATATTGCTAAGCATTTAGGAATTAGTAAAAAAACTATTTATGCCAATTTTAAAGATAAAAATGAATTGGTGATGAATATGATTTCTAATATGCTAACCAAAGATGAGTGCTGTATGTTAGAATGCAAAGTAAAAGCAGAGGACGCAATAGACGAGATTTTTTTGTTGATGGACTTTATGAAAGAGATGCTTTCATCAATTAATCCAATCGTTTTTTATGATTTAGAGAAATATCATAATGAAGCTTATAAGTTGATGATGAATTTTCATGAAACAAGAATTTATAGCTCGGTAAAAGCAGGACTGGAGCGTGGGATTAAAGAAAATGTTTTTAGAGAGGATATTAATATAGATATTCTTGCTACATCAAGAGTTGCACAAGTAAACTGGACTTTTCAGTCTGACTTGGTACGGAGCGGAAAATATAGTCTATACCAAGTGATTCAGGAGCTTACCACCCATTTTTTATTCGGCATAAGCACATTAAGCGGTCATATATTAATTAATAACTACACAAACAAAAGAAAGCAAACCATATAATGAAAACAAAAACAATGTTAATTACGGTTGTTTTAAGTTTGCAAATTGGCAGTTTGTGGGCACAAACAGAAACGCCCAAAACTTACGATTTCAACCTAGAGCAATGTATTAGTTATGCCAATGAGCATCAAACTTCGATACTCAATGCTACAATTGATCAAAAAATAGCGGAGGCTAAAGTTAAAGAGACTATTGGCATAGGCTTACCGCAAATTAGTGGAACTGCAAATTTTCAGGATTTTTTGAAGGTCCCAAAAGTGTTATTTCCTGATTTTATAGGCCCAGCAATTTCGGGTTATTTGGATGATAATGTAACTGATGCTTCAGGAAATAAATTAACGGTTAGCCCTCCCGATGGCCAAGGTGGTTTTCAAGAACTTAGTTTTCAGCAGAAATACAACTCTAGTGTAGGTTTATCAGTAAATCAATTAATTTTTGACGGAAGTTATATAGTAGGCTTACAAGCATCTAGAACTTACAAAGAACTATCTCAAAAATCATTGAGTAGAACCCTAATTGAAACTAAAGTTGCTGTAACTAAAGCATATTACATGGTTTTAGTTAATAATAAACAGCTAGACTTATTAAACGCAAACGTTGAACAGTTAAAAACACAATTAGACCAAACTCAAGCACTTTTTGACAATGGTTTTGCTGAAAAAATTGATGCAGATAGGTTAAGAGTGATTTACAACAACTTATTGACGGAAAAGCAGAACATCGAGCGTTCTTTAAAGGTAGGGATTACCATGCTTAAGTTTCAGATGGGGATGCCGGTAACAGACCGTTTAGCTTTATCAGGTAAAATTGAGGACGTAAAATTAGAAAAAATAGCTTTTAGGTTAGATACTACAACCTACCAAAACAGAATTGAGTATTCTTTAGCGCAAACAGCTATTAAATTGAACCAACTTGATTTAAAAAGATATAAATCACAGTATCTACCAAGTTTAGCTGCTTTTGGTTCAGGTTCTTACCAATATCAAAACAATAATTTTAAGGATTTGTTTGATCAAAGTTTCCCATCGGTAGTGGTTGGTTTACAATTGAACGTCCCAATTTTTAGTGGTGGTCAGCGCTATCAAAAAGTTAAACAAGCACAATTTGCAGTACAAAAATCTCAGAACGATTTATTTCAAGCAAAAAACTCTATCAATCTAGATATTGAGAACAGTATTACCACTTATACTAATAGTGTTAATTCTTTAGAGAGCCAGCAAAGTAACTTGGATTTAGCTAACGAAGTTTTGCGTGTTACTAAAATCAAGTATGAGCAAGGTGTTGGGTCGTCCATAGAAGTTACGCAGGCACAAACTTCATTAAAAGAAGCAGAAAATAATTACATCAATGCTTTGTATAATGCAGTCGTATCTAAAGTAGATACAGAAAAAGCTACAGGATTAATTAAATAGAGAATTACAATTTTATAATAGATAAAACAATGAGAAAAGTATTATTAGCGTCGCTGGTTTTGTTTCTGGTAGCTTGTGGAAGCAATCCGAATGATAAAAAAGCACAGCTTGAAAAATTGAAGAAAGAGCAAGCAGATATCAATAAAAAGGTTGCAGAATTAGAAGCCGAAATTGGTTCTAAAAGAGAAGAGGTAACCAAAGACGTGGAGATTTATACGGTTGAAACTAGCAATTTTAAAAACTATATTTCGATACAAGGCAAGGTTGATGCCGAGCAAAATGTGCAGGTAAATGCCGAGGCAATGGGTGTAATAACTAAGGTTTATGCAAGCATTGGGCAAAATGTATCTAAAGGACAAGTTTTGGCTCAAATTGATGATGCGGTACTTCGCCAAAACATAGCGCAACTACAAACATCATTAGATTTAGCTAATAATCTTTTTAATCGTCAAAAAAATCTTTGGGATCAAAAAATTGGTACCGAGGTTCAGTTTTTAAATGCAAAATCGCAGAAAGAAGGGTTAGAAAAGCAGATGAATGTTTTAAAAGAGCAGGCTTCTATGTATAAAATTAAATCCCCAATCTCTGGTACGCTAGATCAAATGGATTATAAAGTTGGACAAGCGGTACAACCAGGTGTTCCGGGTATTAGAGTGGTTAATGCTGACGATTTAAAAGCTAAAGCGCAGGTTTCTGAAGCTTATGCTGGCAGAATTAGTCAAGGTGATGAAGTCTTGGTGATTTTACCAGATGCTGCTGATTCTGTTAAAGCAAAAATCTCTTTTGCTTCAAAAACAATTGATCCAATGAGCAGAAGCTTTAATGTGGAGGTTAAATTGCCGAGCAGAAAAACCTTTAGACCAAATATGATTGCTGTTTTAAAAATTGTGGATTATACCCACGATGATGCGACAACTGTTCCAATTAAAGCCTTACAAAAATCAGAAAAAGGCGATTACTTAATGGTTAGTGAGGGTGGTAAAGCTAAAAAAGTAGAAGTTAAAGTAGGGAATGTTTACAACGGACAAGCCGAGATTTTGAGCGGAATTAAAGCTGGAGATAAAGTGATTACTGTTGGTTTAAACGGTTTGAACGAAGGCGATAACGTTAAAAATTAATTGCCATCAGTAGTTTGATATTATCATCAATAAAAAAACGCTAAATGAAAGATTTAGATAAAGAATTTGGCCCATCAAGTTGGGCAATTGAAAATAAAACGGCAATATATGTTTTAACCTTTATGCTATTGGTAGCTGGTTATTTTGCATATAAAAGTTTGCCAAAAGAGAATTTTCCTGAAATTTCTATTCCGAAGATTTTTGTGCAAACTGTTTATCCAGGTACGTCTCCGGGCAACATGGAAAACTTAGTAACTAAGCAACTTGAAAAGCAGATTAGATCTACCCAAGGGTTAAAGAAAGTGACTTCTAACTCTTATCAGGATTTTTCAATCATCACTGCCGAGTTTAATGCAAATGTTGATATCGTTGTTGCGAAACAACGTATCAAAGACGCTGTTGATAAAGCAAAAACAGATTTGCCAACAGATTTGCCAGATGAGCCAGTAGTAATGGACATCAACCTATCAGATCTTCCAATTATGTTTTTAAACATTTCTGGTGATTATGATTTGAAAACTATTAAAGGCTATGCTGATGATTTGCAGGATAGGATAGAAGCTTTGACAGAAATATCAGGAGTTGATATTGTTGGTGCTTTAGATCCAGAAATGCAGATTAATGTAGACATGAATAAGATGGCTGCTGCCAAAATCTCTTTCATGGATATACAGAATGCAATAGGGTATGAAAATATCTCTGCATCTGGCGGAACAGTGCCAATTGATGGGGTTAGACGTACCTTAAATATTAAAAAAGAATACAAGTCTGCCGAAGAAATTTCCAATACTGTTATTAAAACTCCTATTGGAGGGTCTGTGTATTTAAGAGACATTGCCGAAGTGGTTGATGGCTTTAAAGAGCAGGAATCTTTTGCAAGATTGTACGGTAAAAACGTAATCACGCTGAATGTTAAAAAACGTTCGGGCGAAAACTTAATTGAAGCTTCTGATAAAATACGTGAGATTATTGCAGAGATGAAGGAAACACAATTTCCTAAAGGATTGGAGATTGTTGCAACAGGTGATCAGTCTGATAAAACAAGAGTTACCCTACATGATTTAATTAATACCATTGTTATTGGATTCATTTTGGTGACTTTGATTTTGATGTTCTTCATGGGGATTACCAACGCTTTATTCGTTGCAATGTCGGTTCCATTGTCAATGTGTGTGGCGTTTTTAATAATGCCAACGCTTGGGTTTACCATGAATATGATTGTGTTATTCTCTTTCCTATTAGCTTTAGGAATTGTAGTGGATGATGCCATTGTGGTGATTGAAAACACACACCGTATTTTTGATAACGGAAAAGTGAAAATTAAACATGCTGCTAAAATGGCCGCTGGTGAAATATTTATGCCGGTATTTTCTGGTACAATGACTACGCTTGCTCCTTTTGTACCCTTAGCATTTTGGCCGGGAGTAATTGGTGAGTTCATGTTCTTTTTACCGATAACCTTAATCATCACTTTATTAGCTTCATTAGTGGTAGCATATATCATTAATCCGGTTTTTGCGGTCGATTTTATGGAATCGCATGATGCGGACGAAGTATATAAACCAACTTTTGATAAAAAGGTTAAGAAAACCTTAATGTACTTAGGTATAGTAGCGGTGATAGCTTACTTTATTAATTTTGGTTTCGGAAACTTTGTGGTAATACTTGCCTTGTTTTATTTGCTGCAACACTTTGTGTTAGAGAAAGTGATACGTAGGTTTCAAAATAACACATGGCCTCGTGTTCAAGCGAGATATGGCAGGTTTTTAGATTGGGCTTTACATCGTCCGTACACCATTTTAGGAAGCACTTTAGGGTTATTAATTTTCTCCGTAGTGTTAACCGGAATTTTCCCGCCAAAATTTGTGTTTTTCCCCTCATCGGACCCTAACTTTGTTTATGTATATACTTCTTTGCCTGTAGGTACAGATCAAGCTTATACTAACGAAGTCACTAAAAAAATAGAGAAAAGAGTTACAGCTGTGGTTGATAGTTTAGGCAGTCAGAATGTTTCTTCTATCATCTCTAATGTAACCGTTGGTGTAACAGATCCTCAGGATGAGGATCAAGGAAATTACCCAAATAAAAGTAAAGTTACCGTGGCTTTTAAAGAGTTTGGAGAACGTACTGGGAAATCTTCTACCGAATATTTATCTGCTATACGTAGTGCTATAAAAGGTATTCCTGGTGCAGAAATATCGGTAACTCAGGAACAATCTGGCCCGCCAACAGCAAAACCAATTAGTATTGAAATTACAGGTGATGATTTAGATAGTTTGGTAACTACATCCGAAAGGTTAAAAAGTTTCTTAGTATCAAAACAAATAGGTGGTATTGAGGAGTTAAAGTCAGATTTCCAGAACAACAAGCCGGAGATAATTTTTGATATTAACAGAGAAAGAGCCAATCGCCAAGGAATTGCAACCCAAAGTGTAGTTTATAACTTAAGAACTGCTTTATTTGGGATGGAAGTTTCAAAATTTAGAGACTTGGACGAGGATTATAAAATCAATGTTAGAGCAAAAGAAGATCAACGTAATAGTTTAGATGCTTTGCGTAATATCCAAATCACTTTTAGAGATATGGCAATGGGCGGTGCAATTCGTCAGGTGCCAATTTCATCGTTTGTTGATATTCACTATGTAAACACTTACGGAGGTATTAAGCGTAAGCAAGGAAAGCGAATTGTGATTTTGTCTTCTAATGTGTTATCGGACTTTAACCCCGGAGAAGTAAATAAGAATATTGAAAATGCATTAAACGATTTTAACTCACCAGGTGATGTGATGATAAAAATGGGTGGTGCGCAAGAAGAACAAGAAGAAACTTCTGCTTTCTTAGGCTTAGCTTTAGGAGTAGCTTTCTTTTTAATTCTGATTATTTTGGTTATTCAGTTTAACTCTATCGGTAAACCGCTGATTATTTTGAGCGAAATTTTGTTCAGTATCATTGGTGTATTATTAGGAATCACTATTTTCCAAATGGAAATGTCTGTAGTAATGATGGGTATTGGTATTGTAGCCCTTGCCGGAATTGTGGTACGTAACGGTATATTGTTAGTGGAGTTTGCCGATTTAATGATCGAGCAAGGAATGACGCCGTATGATGCTATCTTAGAAGCTGGACGAACTAGAATGACTCCGGTAATTTTAACTGCAACTGCAACTATGTTAGGCTTAGTGCCATTAGCGGTAGGGTTAAATCTTGATTTTACTCTTCTGTTAACTACCGGAAATCCTCACCTTTATTTTGGTGGAGATAACGTTGCGTTCTGGGGACCATTATCATGGACTATGATCTTTGGTTTAAGTTTCGCAACATTTTTGACACTGATTTTAGTGCCTTCTATGTACTTGATTAGATCGAAAATTAAGAATAGGATTGCTAATTGGAGAAATAAGGATAAAGTGAAAGAAGTGGAAGCATAACGTTTTCATATCAAATAAAAGGCCCATTTTGTTAATTCAAAATGGGCCTTTTTGTTTGGGTGATTTTACACTGATAAAGTTTTAAAACTTCGTTAGTCTTTTTGTCTATTGAAAATCAGTAGTAAACTAAAGCAAAGATTCTTTCTTTTCAAGTTGCATATCCTTATCATGCATATCAACACTGTAGATGTCTGTAATGTTCCCAGCTATGTCAATCATTAAGGCTGTGAGTTTATTGCGTTTATAAGCGCCGGTATCAATATTTATAGAATGTGTATTGGCATCGTATACGGCAGTTTCTTTTGGGGTGTGTCCGTAAATTTGTAAACGTTCCAGTTTTTTAGTTTCATTACGTTGCCACACTACACCTTCAGGGTTTTTCGCATTAAAAGGGTCGTCAGTATCAGAAATACCTGCATGTGAAACAATAAAAGTAGGCGTTTCAAAATATAAAGGGAAGGTTGAAAACCATTCTGCATCATCATCAATTTTTCTACCTTCAATTAAGTATTGACTAAATGTTCGCTCTCCAGATTTTTCGTACCAGTCTTTATTAAACTTTTCTAAACAGTGCTGCAAAAATAATTGTTCATGGTTACCTCTAATAACAACAGTATCTGTATGTTTTTTCTGAAGGTTTGAGATTAACTCTGCCACCTGCGGGCTATGTATTCCATGGTCGATAATATCGCCTACAAAAATCAATTGTTGGGTTTCAGGATTCCAGTTTTTTAGCAATGATTGTAAAGTGTAGAAACAACCATGTACATCTCCAACAATAAAAAAGCTCTTCATATATTTTAATAGGGGTATTTAATTTCTTAGGTAAAACAATTATTAGTCCAGTTTTTTGAAAAAAAATATGGTCTAATATAAGAGGTTTAAGCGTTAACTCATAACTACTTATTTTTAGCTTCAATCCATTTTGCCATGTATTTGGTGCTGTTTAATGTATGATGTTGTAGCATTGAACCGTAAAAGTTTTTTTGACGATGATTGTCGATACTAGAAAGCAGGTTGTTTACTTTTTCAATAAATAGGTTTGCGTAATGAGCTTTCGGGTAAACCTCGTTAATGATTCTGAAACCGTTTTCTTGTGCTGTTAGCCAGTGTTGTTTTTCTTGGTAAAGTTGAACGGCTACGTTTGCAAACTCTTCTGAATTATCGGTGATTGCGCCACTCCATGCTAAGTTTTGATGCATTGCTTCTGCGCCTATAGTTGTGGTAATGTTGGGCGTTCCATTTTGCATGGCATCAATTAGTTTGCCTTTTAACCCTGCACCAAAAAGGAGAGGAGCGAGGCATATTTTTGCTTTTTGCATTACCGCTGAAACGTTTTCTGCTCTTCCTTTAATTAAAAAAGCGTCTTTGGTGTTATTTAACTGTAATACTTTTGCAGAAGGATAAGCCCCATAAATATGCATTTCTGCTTTAGGCAATTGTTTCTTAATAAGCGGCCAAATATTATTTTTCAAATGGAGTACAGATTGCCAATTGGGTTCATGCAAAAAATTACCGATACTGATAAAATGTTTCCGTTCCTCAAAGTCGGGTAGGTTTTTTATTTCACTTTCTGAAACTCCACTCAACATAAACGGGAGGAAAAGCAACAGTGATGAATCAATTTTAAAAACAGAGCTGAGTAAGTCCATTTCAAAAGTGGAGATAATCAAAGATAAATCGCACCTTAAAATGCTCGCTATTTCTCGTTTAGCAACTTCTTCTCGTAATAAGTCCTCGTTTTTGAAAGCGCTATTTGTTTTCCAAGCTTTTTGCCTTGCGGCTCTTAAACAATGTAAATCTTCGGTATCTAAAATTTTTAATGCTCGCGGACAGTTTTCGCTTACTCGCCAGCCGTATTGTTCTTCGGTCATAAACCTATCAAATAATACAACTGATGGGTTTAGATTTTTTACAAAATCATCGAAACTATGATGGTTGAGCTGTATGGTAGCTTTTTCAATGGCGTAATCGACTAAATTAACTGCAAAGTCGCTATCGGCAGTTGCACTGGCAAAGGTTATTTGATAATTGTTTTTGGTAAATACCTCAATTAATTGCATCATTCGGCTACCTGCAGCAGATGAGTTGGGCTCTGGCCATACCGAACCAATAATTAAAAGTCTAAGTTGCTCAGGTGCCATTAAATGTTCTTAAAAACTAAGTTTTCTTTTTCTAAAAAGCCCAAATCAACGGCTTTTTTAAATATTCCATAAACAGAAGCACCGCTTCCACTCATTAAGGCAAACATTGCTCCGGCTTCTAATAAAGATGATTTTACGCCTCTAATTAATGGGTGGCTAGTTAGAATGTGCTTTTCAAAATCATTAGTGATTTTCCCCTGCCACTCCTCAATTGGTAATTTTATAAGCTCTGTTAAAGAGTGCTCAGGCATTTTTGGTTGTACTCCGCGATAAGCTTCCCCAGTAGAAACATGAACATTAGGCATTACTAGAGCTATATAGTAGTTGCTTAAGTCTAAATTGATAACTTCAAATTCATCGCCTTTACCAAAAGCAAAAACCGGCTTATTCTCCACAAAAAAAGCGCAATCTGCACCTAGTTTTCTACAATAGTTTTGTATGTTCTCTGTGCTTATATTCAAATTAAATTTTTCATTAATTAGTTTAATGAAAAAGGCAGCATCAGCAGAGCCACCACCTAAGCCTGCACCAATTGGAATTTTTTTATGTAGATGGATGTTGATGTTTGGCAAATCAAAGTCTTTGCGTAGTAAATCGTAGGCTTGTAGGCAAAGGTTTTCGTTCGCATGTCCAGGTATTTCTACACCAGAAGTCTCGAAACTCATTTCTGCGCCTTCAATTACTTCTAAGGCATCCTTGATTTTTACTGGATAAAAAACGGTTTCTAAATTGTGGTAACCGTCTGCTCTTCTGCTGGTGATGTTTAGCCCAATATTGATTTTTGCCGATGGAAAAGTAATCATCTATTATATTAACAATAACTAGTTTTAAACATTAATAGGATAGCAAATATAGATTAATTTAATTTGTACGTTAAAACCAAAATAAAATGAAGCAGTATTTAGATTTGATGAAGCATGTGCTAAAAGAAGGTACACAAAAGCATGATAGAACAGGAACTGGGACATTAAGTGTTTTTGGTTATCAAATGCGATTTAATTTAGCAGAAGGTTTCCCGATGGTGACCACAAAAAAATTGCACTTAAAATCTATTATACACGAACTTATTTGGTTTTTAAGTGGCGATACAAATATTAAATACCTAAAAGAAAATGGTGTTAAAATTTGGGACGAATGGGCTGATGAAGACGGTAACTTAGGTCCGGTTTATGGCTCACAGTGGCGCTCTTGGCCTACGCCAGACGGAAAACATATTGATCAGATTACAAATATCATCAATCAGATAAAAAACAATCCAGATAGCCGTAGAATTATAGTTTCTGCATGGAATGTTGCCGAAATTGAAAATATGGCTTTGCCACCATGCCACAGCTTTTTTCAGTTTTACGTTGCTCCGGCAGATCCCGTAAAAGGAGAGAAAAGAGGTAAGTTGAGCTGTCAGCTTTACCAACGCAGTGCAGATATATTTTTGGGTGTACCATTTAATATTGCTTCTTACGCTTTATTAACAATGATGGTAGCGCAAGTATGTGATTTAGAGCTCGGAGATTTTGTACACACTTTAGGTGATGCACATTTGTATAATAACCACATCACCCAAACAGATTTGCAATTATCCCGCGAGTCAAAGCCCTTACCTACAATGAAAATAAATCCTGATGTGAAAGATATTTTTGGATTTAAGTTTGAAGATTTTGAGTTGGTAGGTTATGAACCACACCCGCATATTAAAGGAGCTGTAGCAGTTTAGAAGTGCTTAGCCGAAGTGTATAAAGAGCTTGATAATAAACCTCTCTCTTTGTTTAACTTTTTTTTTATTGCTTAATAAAAGTTTTTAATTTAAAATACGAAACATTTTGAAAAAAATAATAACTTTATAATATGTTTAAAATCGATAGAAAATTAGTTGGCTTAGTAACATGTTTTTTGGTGCTTGGCTTTTGTTTAGGGTGCGCTCAAAAAAAACAGATAGTGGAAAAAGGTGATCATACGGAGGTAAACCCGGTAATTGCACATAGAGGTGCATGGAGACTTAAAAATCTTCCTCATAACTCAATGGCTTCTTTAAAGGAAGCAATTAATTTGAAATGTGGTGGAACTGAATTTGATGTCCATCTTACTGGTGATAACGTTTTGGTAGTAACCCATGACCAAGATTTTTACGGAATAGATGTGGAAAGGTCTACTTATAAGCAACTGTTAGCTAAAAAACACCCTAACGGAGAATCTATTCCAACTGCGGAAGAGTATCTTAAAGAAGGCTTAAAGCAAAATTATACTAAGTTGATATTCGAACTTAAAGAATCAAAAATTAGTCAAGAACGAACATTGAAGTCAGCTGAAACTGCAGCTAACTTGGTGAAAAAACTAGATAAAAAAGGAATGGTAGAGTTTATTTCTTTTAATTATGGTGCATTATTAAAAATAAAAGAAATCATACCAAATGCTGAAGTTTCTTACTTAGGTCCAAAAAGAAAGGCTGTAGCTCCACAAAAAATTAAGGCCGATAACCTAACAGGTATTGATTACCGTATGTCTGAATATAAAGAAAATGATACTTGGATAAAAGACGCACAAAAATTAGGTTTGTCTGTAAACGTTTGGACAATAGATAAAAAAGAGGATATGATTTACTTCTTAGATAAAGGTGTAGATTATATTACAACAGATTCTCCTGATCTATTACTGGAAGTTTGGAAAGCAAAGAAAGCTACAAAAAAATAAAACTGTGTTTACCTAATTTCTATTATGGGTAGCAAATGATTTTAAACGACAGCGTTAATTAACGCTGTCTTTTTTGTTTAGTTTCTATTTAGTCCCCCATTTTCTTCCCTGTCATTTCAGAGATTTTAATTCTGTAAACTACAGTTACGCCAGTGGTGTAAACATCACAGGTAAACTCGCTAATGAATTGAGGTTGTTTGTTCTCTTTTTGATTGATCACATCTTTAACGCCCTCTGCAAATTCATGTAATAAAAACTTTGCTTCTGCACCATCCATCTCCTCAAAAATCCCATGCACCAGTATTGATTGCCAATTGTCTACATCATTTATACTATCTACTTGTAAAGACACATTAGGATTCTGTCTCATTGCCTTTACCTTATGTCCTTCGCCAGCGTATGCTAAAATCGAATCTTTTTGATCAAAATAATAGGTTATAGGAATAGTAAAAGGTTTACCATTAGCTATAAAAGCGAGATGACCGATATAGTTGTTATTAAGTAAAGAAAAAATCTCTTTTGCTTGTAAGTCTTTCATTTTGAAGGTTTTTAATTTACCATAAATATATCTAAACGTTTCTCACAAACAAATGACCAAGATCATTACGATTTGGGTAAAAAATCAAATTTTAGAGAAAAGAATGATGGATTTGTATATTTTTGAATCAGATTCTGGGAAAAACTGAATAATTATAAGTAAAATATCAATCATTCAGCTTTAGCTGAGGATTGAATTACGAAATCTTTAAGAATTAGCTATTTTCCTACAATAACTCCAGGTTTATTTACAACCGGAACCTTTGTTAAGTTAGATTCGACAATGCTTTCAGGTAAAAAAATGAATTTCTTATCAAATATATCGTTTCCGATATAATAGCTTATCCAATATTCGTTGTTTAAGCCAAAAACTTCTTCATCAATAGCTTCAATCTTGGCAAAAGAATTAGGGTTTATCTTTTCAACCATGTGGCGTAGCGTAGATGTTTTTACTTCCTCGCCATCTTTTAAGCCGTAACCTTTAGAGGTTATCATAACAGTTTCTATCGCTGTCTCTTTAAGATTAATTACGTAAACATTCCAGTTCTTGCTTTCGGGGGTTTCGCCTTCTAAAACAACAGCAACCGCTATATCCTCAACAATATGAACTGGAATATCTTTCTTCATTTTTTATAAAAAAGCTAAAGCTTTAAAGCTTTAGCTGTGTGATTTTATCTTATTATTAATGTTGCCTTCAGGCTTCTACATTAAGCTTTCTTCTTCGCTACGGTTTTTTTTGCTGGAGCTTTTTTCTTAGCCGGAGCTTTTTTAGCTTTTACTGTAAAAGCATCTGGCACTTGATCCGTAATTAGTTTTTTAACGTCATCCAAAGAAACTAGCTTTAAATCTTCTGGCGTATATTTTTCTCCAGTTGCTGGGTTTTTACCCAATTTAAGCATCTGTTTTCCAAGTCTAATAAAAGGTCCCCAACGTCCGTTTTCAATAGCAATTTTTTCTTTTTCCCATTGTTGGATATAACGGTTTGCTTCTTTTTCTATCTTGGCAGAAATTAATTCTTCCATTTCCGCTTTTGATAAATTATCAAAGTTATAACGTACCGGAACGTTTACAAATAAGTCTTTCCATTTTAAAAACGGACCAAATCTACCTTTTCCTTTTGTAACTGGTTCGCCTTTAAATATAGCTACTGGAGCATCGGCTTCAATTTTCTCATCGATGATTTCTTGAGCCCTTTTTTGGTCTACTTCTAAAGCATTTTCATTTTTAGGAATAGAGATATAAGCTTCTCCCCACTTAACGTAGGGACCAAATCTTCCAACGCCTACAGAAACTTCTTTCTCTTGATAAGCTTCTAAAGAGAACGGAAGTTTAAAAAGCTCTAAAGCATCTTCTAAGGTAACTGATTCTATAGACTGTGACTTTAATAAACTGGCGTAAGTTGGTTTCTCTTCATCATCAGCTTCACCAATCTGTACCATCGGTCCAAACCTACCTACTCTAGTATAAACGTTTTTACCGGACTTAGGATCTACTCCTAATAAGCGTTCTCCACTTGCTCTATCTGCGTTTGCTAAGGTATCTTCAACCTCTAAATGAAAAGGCTCATAAAAGTTTTTAAGCATGGTGGTCCATTCTTTATAACCTTGCGCAATTTCATCAAACTCTTTTTCTACGTTGGCGGTAAAGTGGAAATCAACGATACCTTTAAAATGCTGAACCAAAAAGTCATTTACTACAGCACCAATATCAGTCGGGAAAAGTTTTCCTTTTTCGGCACCTGTAATTTCAGATTTGGTCTGTTTTTTTATTTCACCGTTTTTAAGCTGAATAACCTGATAGTTACGTTGCTTTCCATCACGTTCTTCTTTTACCACATAACCACGGTTTTGTACCGTAGAAATAGTAGGAGCGTAGGTTGACGGACGACCGATACCTAATTCTTCTAGTTTTTTAACTAAAGCGGCCTCGCTGTATCTTGCTGGCGGACGACTAAAACGCTCGGTAGCATTTAACTCTACCAAGTTTAAGCTTTGTCCTTGGCTTAAAGCCGGAAGTAAAGAATTATCAGATTTGTCATCTAAATGCGCATCAGAATCTTCATCTTCACTTTCAAGGTAAACCTTTAAAAAGCCATCAAATTTAATCACTTCACCATTAGCGGTAAGTTCTTCTTTACGAGTACTGATGCCAACTTTAGCGGTAGTTTTTTCGATAATTGCTTCACTCATTTGTGATGCAATAGATCTTTTCCAAATCAATTCGTATAAACGCTTTTCTGATGAATCGCCATCAGTTAAACTATGCCATTCAAAATGAGTTGGACGTATTGCCTCGTGAGCTTCTTGTGCGCCAGCAGATTTTGTTTTGAAAGTTCTTGGCTCTAAGTATTTATCGCCGTAAGCTGATTTTATTTCTTGAGCGGCTCCGTCTCTAGCAGTTTCTGATAAATTTACAGAATCGGTACGCATATAGGTGATTTTACCTGTTTCGTACAGCTTTTGTGCAACCGTCATGGTTCTTGATACTGAAAAACCTAACTTTCTACTAGCCTCTTGTTGTAGGGTAGAAGTGGTGAATGGCGCCGCTGGATTTCTTTTTAAAGGCTTAGTATCTAAAGTGTTTATTTTAAAACTTGCTTTAGCGCAATCTTCTAAAAACTGCTGTGCATCAGCTTCTTTATCAAATTTACTGGAAAGCTCGGCTTTAAAAAGCTCCTTTTTATCTGTAGAAAAAATAGCCACTACACGGTATGCAGCAGTACTTTCAAAAGCGTTAACTTCTCTTTCTCTGTCAACAATTAACCTTACTGCTACAGACTGTACACGACCTGCTGATAAAGAAGGCTTTACTTTTTTCCATAATACTGGAGAAAGCTCAAAACCCACTAAACGGTCTAAAACCCTACGGGCTTGTTGTGCATTTACTAAATTGTAGTTTATCTGACGTGGATTTTCAATTGCTTTTAAGATTGCTGGTTTTGTAATCTCATGAAAAACAATCCGTTTGGTGTTTTCTTCTTTTAAGCCTAAAGACTCAAATAAATGCCAAGAAATGGCTTCTCCCTCCCGGTCCTCATCCGATGCTAGCCATACCATCTCTGCAGATTTTGCTAGTTTTTTTAATTCGGCTACTATACTTTTCTTGTCTGGTGAAATCTCATAATGTTGTTTAAAACCATTATTTACCTCTATTGCACTGTCATCCTTTTTTAAATCACGGATATGTCCGTAGCTTGATTTCACTAAAAAATCTTTGCCTAGGTATCCTTCTATGGTTTTGGCTTTCGCCGGGGATTCAACAATCAGTAAGTTTTTTGCCATTTAGATTCGATTTTAACGCAAATAAAGGATAATAAATTTAGTAATCCCAAATTTTAACGCAATAACGTTTATTTATATGTTATGATTTGGTTATAAAAGAAAATGATCAATTTAAATGAAGATTTACTTTTAGATAACCAGGTGAATTGTGTTTTGTCCTAAAACAAAACAAGCTTCTTAGTGATTTAAGAAGCTTGTTTCTGTAATATTAGTTATGCATCATCTTAATGAAGGATGCCAATTTTGCTTTCATTTGTCGCCTATCTACAATAAAGTCTAAGAAGCCATGTTCTAAAACAAATTCAGACGTTTGAAAACCTTTTGGTAAATCTTTTTTGATGGTTTCTTTAATTACCCTTGGACCAGCGAAGCCAATTAAAGCTCCGGGTTCTGCAATGTTGATATCACCAAGCATTGCGTAAGATGCTGTTACGCCGCCTGTTGTAGGATCTGTTAATAAAGAAATATAAGGTATTTTAGCCTGACTTAAAAGCGCCAGTTTTGCTGATGTTTTAGCCATTTGCATTAACGAAAAAGCTGCCTCCATCATCCTTGCACCACCAGATTTAGAAATCATTAAAAACGGAATTTTATTTTTAATGCTATAATCTATGCTTCTAGCAATTTTTTCTCCTACTACCGAACCCATTGAACCACCAATAAAAGTAAAGTCCATGCAGGCAATTACTAAATCTTGACCATCAATTTGTCCATGTGCAGATCTTAAAGCATCCTTTAAACCCGTTTTTTTGTATGATTCTGCTAAGCGTTCTGGGTATGTTTTAGAGTCAGTAAAGTCTAAAGGATCTCCAGAAGTTAAATTAGAAAAGAGTTCAACAAAACTATTATTATCGAAAAGTACCTCAAAATATTCTTTAGAGCCAACTCTTAAATGATAATCACAGTATTGGCAAACGTATTTATTTTCAACTTGTTCAGAGTAATGTAATGCTTTTTTACAGTTAGGACATTTATTCCAAACTCCATCAGGGGCTTCTTTTTTGTCTTCTGTAGAAGTGGAAATGCCTTTTGTATTTCTTTTAAACCAAGCCATATATTATAATAGTGTGGCTACAAAGAAACAAAAAAATGATGAATTTGATGAAATCTTCTTTTTAACTATTGAAATTATAGTCTCTTGCTTTATTTACGGCTTATTTTACTCAATTGATATTTTTTTATAACTTCGAGCCTTAGAAACAATTAACAAAAATGAGCTTAAAAGATTTTAAAGGAGTTATTACAGGAGACCAAGTTCAAGAGCTTTTTGAAGTTGCAAAAAAGCACCAGTTTGCTTTGCCTGCGGTAAATATTATTGGAACTGATTCTTTGAATGCAGTTTTAGAAACAGCGAAAGCAGTAAATTCGCCTGTAATTGTACAACTTTCTAACGGTGGTGCACAGTTTTATGCTGGTAAATCATTACAGAATGACAAACTACAAGCGTGTATTTTAGGAGCAATTTCTGCTGCACAACACGTACATTTAGTTGCTGAGCATTACGGAGTTGCGGTAATTTTACATACTGACCATTGCGCTAAAAAATTATTGCCTTGGATAGATGGATTATTAGACGCTAGTGAAAAACACTTTGCACAACATGGTGTTCCACTTTTCTCTTCTCACATGATTGATTTATCTGAAGAGTCTATCGAAGAAAATATCGATATCTGTAAAAAATACCTTGAGCGCATGAGCAAAATGGGAATGACTTTAGAGATTGAGTTAGGTGTAACTGGTGGTGAAGAAGATGGCGTAGATAATACTGAGGTTGATTCTTCTAAATTATATACTCAACCAGAAGAGGTTTCTTATGCTTACGAAGAGTTGAGCAAAATTAGCGACAAGTTTACAATTGCTGCTGCTTTTGGTAACGTACATGGTGTTTACAAGCCAGGTAACGTAAAATTACAACCAGTAATTTTAGATAATTCACAAAAATATGTGAAAGAGAAATTCAGTTTATCAGCAGAAAAACCTATCAATTTTGTTTTCCACGGTGGTTCTGGTTCTTCACAAGAAGAAATTAGAGAAGCTATTTCTTACGGAGCAATTAAAATGAACATTGATACCGACATGCAATGGGCAATGTGGGAAGGTGTTTTAAATTACTACCAAGCAAAAGAAGCTTATTTACAAAAGCAAATTGGTAGCCCTGATGGTGATGATTCTCCAAACAAAAAATACTACGATCCACGTGTTTGGTTAAGAAAAGGTGAGGAGCAGTTTGTTAAGAGATTAACTGATGCTTTTGCTGATTTAAATTGTTTAGACGCAAGTTCAAAACTATAAGTTTTGAGTTGATTATATTAAAAAAGCCACCTTATAGGTGGCTTTTTTTGTTGGTTAAATCTGTACTTTAATGACTGTGTTTGTTAAGACGGTTTCTATTTGATAAACCAAAATTTATAGGATTTCATTTACAAATACTCTGATGCCGATCTTTAAATTTGTCACTGTAAATGCAACACAATTTTTATGAGTATATTTTCTATATCGTAATTCTTTGAGGAACTGACCAGAATTTTCTTTGAAGTATGTCCGAACTGAAAATCAGAACGCATTAATGATAGTATAATAATTTCTTTGAGATGAATAGGAACAACAAAAAGGAGCCACTTTACAGAAAAGTCAATACGAGAGCAAGAAATGTGCATCATGATTTCGGTGGGGACTATAAATACTCGAAAAATAAAAAAAGAGAGACATTAGAGCAAACAAAAGGAGCTATGCATGGCAAAAAAGAAAGAGGACTAGATTATACTCCACTTTTCAGATTTTTGCTTTCAAAAGTTGGTTCAGAATGGGATGAAATTTTCAGTGAAGCAAAATCAAGATTAGATAAGACTGATCCCATTTTTTGGTTAGTAGCTTTAAATCAAAATGAAAAAGAAGATATTATTAGAGTAGGAGAGTCCACTTATTATTCAGGCATGTATGTTGACGGTGCAGGGATTTTGAGATTATCAAATCCGACAGTAAAATCAACTGATTTAGAGCATTATTGTAATTGCTGTACACATACATTTAATGGAATAGTTTATTAACAAAAGAACTAACTTAGTTAGTTTTCAGGATAAGAAAAGAGTAGGGGACTTGACTGCATGTTAAGCTCTAATAAAATTTTAAACCTTAATGAAACTCCAGCCAGAACATTATAAACTAAACCGTATCAAAAGGAGTTTTCTGTAAATTAGCAACATGAAAACAATCTATTGGATTTCAACGCTCATAACATGTGCTTTTTTATTGTTAAGTACTTATACCTATGTTTTTCATAAAGCCACCATTGATGGCGTTAAAGCATTAGGATTTCCGGGTTTCTTTAGAGTTCAATTAGCTGTATTAAAAATTTTTGCAGTGATTATTTTATTACTTCCAAATTTACCTATTGCAATGAAAGAATGGGCTTATGCGGGTATCCTATTATTCTTTATAACAGCATTTGTTGCTCATGTTGCACATAAAGATTCCATAGGTATTTCCATACTGTTAGTCGTATTGTCTGCAATTGCGATAACATCCTATCACACCATGAAAAAGATGTTAAATTAATGGCCAAAGTCGTTTAAGTTCTCAAGTTTACGGTATCCCCAAGCAGTCTTCTATTTATGATTTTGAAATATTGCTAAAAGTTGATTGCCGACTATTGATTAGATTTTCGGAAACAAATATTATCTTTGCAGAGCATTGAAATACTTAGCATTTATATTAACTACTTTCATTCTTTTCTTGGTGGCTAAGCCTGGAATTGATGAGCTGTCATTGCTTGCATTTAGCGAACACACTTGTTGTGGCGAACAATGCACCCCAACTTCAGAGAAACAAGAACAACAACAAGACGATGATTGTAATGGGAAACCTTGTAACCCTTTTCAAGTTTGTAGTTCCAGCGTTTTAGTTTGTTTAAATATACCGTTTGATTTTATTTATAAGCCCTTATCTTTCCAAGAAAAAGGGTTTACTTACCATTCGGCTTTTACTTCTCAATTTGCATCTGACTTTTGGCAACCGCCAAAAATTGTTTATAACACCTAGCAGTGCTCTAGCTTAAGCGGAGTAATTATTTTTGTCAAACAATTTAGAAATCAGAAAAACATGAAATTTATAAAATCATTCCTATTGGCTTGCACCGTATTGGTGGCCACAGCAAACTTTGCATTTTCACAAACGGCTCCTACTCAAAAAGCGAGCGATGTAAAAACTGCCACAGTTAAAGTTAAGGGCGTAACCTGTTCCTCAGACCTTAAAACAATTGCAACTAATGTAGAGAAATTAAAAGGCGTTAGCAGTTGCAAAGCATTAAAACAAGGCCCTACATCTACTTTTGAAGTTAAATACAACCCGAACGTTATAGCAGAAAAAGGGATTTTTGCTGCCATTGAAGATACAGCAGGTTGCGAAAATCCGAAGGATAGACCATATAAAATAAAACAGTAATCTTCTTTTAGTGCAGGCATTTTTAATGTCCTGCACTATATTTAAAAATCATGACAATGAAAAAGTATATTTTCATTGTTGGATTGCTGTTTCCCTTTGGTATTTCGGCTCAAAATATTTCAGGAAAAGTAACCAACGATAAAAAAGAGCCATTGATTGGTGCAAGTGTATATTGGCTTGGCACAACAATAGGCGTCCCTACAGGGAGCAATGGGGAGTTTGAAATTTCCGCAAAAGACATCAATAATAAAAAATTAGTGGCAAGCTATGTCGGCCATTCTTCTGATACCATCAAAATCACGAATCAATCTTTTGTAGCTTTCCGTTTACCGGAAAAACAAATGCTAAGTGAAATGGTAGTAAGAGGTCAAAGAAGCGGTGTCCTCATTTCGGATCTCAATCCGATAAAAACAGAACAGATTACGCAAACAGAACTTGGTAAAGCGGCCTGTTGCGATTTGGCGGGTTGTTTTGAAACGCAGATTACAGTGCAACCCCAAACCACCAATGTAATTACTAACTCCAAAGAGCTTCGCATTTTAGGCTTATCGGGAGTATATAACCAGGTGCTGATTGATGGCTTCCCAATGATACAAGGGTTATCCTATACTTATGGCATCAGTAGTATTCCGGGGACATTGGTGGAAAATATTTATGTGGCGAAAGGGGCAAATAGTGTATTGCAAGGCTATGAGAGCATTAGCGGACAAATTAATGTTGAAACCAAGCAACCTGACCATACAGACCGCTTGTTATTGAATGCTTATACCAATAGTTTTTTAGAAAAACACATTAATGCAAATTATGCTTTTAAAAAAGGAAAGTGGAGCAACCTAACGGCTTTTCATACGGTGCAGCCTGCCAATAAAACTGACCGCGACAATGATGATTTTCTTGATTTACCCTTGCTCACCCGCTATATGCTGGCTAACAAATGGAAATACGGGAATGAACAAAACTGGGGCTGGAGCAGTCAGGTTGGTTTACGTTTTGTGAACGAGGAGCGGATTGGTGGACAAACTTCTTACAATCCAGAAACGGATAAAGGAAGCACTAGTGTTTACGGGCAAAGTGTAAGTATTAACCAGCCGGAAGTATGGACAAAAACCGGCTATCGCATAAATGATAAACACAATATTGTTTTACACGCTTCAGCTTTTCATCAAAAGCAAAATTCTTTTTTTGGAACCGTAAAATACAATGCTCAACAAAGCAATTTTTATGGTAACATTCAGTATGAGTTAAAATACGTTCATCACGATTTTAAATCAGGGATGAGCTACCGCCACTTGGATTTAAATGAAGACATTGCTTTTACCGATAACTTTATCCCACGTACTTATGCAGGAAATTACAAGCGTTTAGAAAACATTCCGGGGGTATTTGCTGAAAACACCATGCGGTTTTTTGATAATAAACTGACGTGGATAGCAGGACTTAGGGGCGACCATCATAATCAATTCGGTTTTAGGTTGACTCCAAGAACTTTGTTGAAGTATGATATTACTCCTAAAACCATTGTTAGAGCAAACATAGGGACAGGTTGGAGAACTGTAAACTTATTTAGTGAAAATATCGGCCTACTGGTGAGTTCAAGAGATATTGTTTTTGCAGAAGAGTTGCAACCCGAAAAAGCGCTTAACTTTGGTATAAACCTTACTCAAAAGTTTGAAACAAAAACAAATAACCTATCTGGTTATTTGAGTGCTGATTATTACCGTACAGATTTTCAAAATCAGATTTTCCCAGACTACGATACTGATCCTACAAAGGCAATTATCCAAAACTTTACGGGAACAAGTGCAGGTAATGGTTTTCAGACTGAACTTTATTTGAAAATTTACAGACGTTTTGAATGGAAAACGGGATATAACTTTTTAGATGTTTACCGGAAAACAGGAAACACCAAAGAACGTTTGCCCTTTAATCCTATGCATAAAGTAAACACCACTTTTGGCTACAGGCCGTTAACTAATCAGTTTCATTTTGATATGAATGTGCATTGGTATGGTGAGCAACGTTTACCGGATACGCAATCAAACCCGGTTGAATTTCAAAGACCTGATTTTTCAAAACCATATACTACTGTAAACGCACAGTTTACCTACATCTTCAAAAAATTTGAAGTGTATACCGGTTGTGAAAATATTTTTGATTTCAGACAGGAACAACCAATCATTAGCTGGGAAAATCCATTTAGTCCTTATTTTGATACTTCTTCTGTTTGGGGGCCTACAAGAGGGAGAGAAGCATATGTGGGTGTTAGGTTTAAATTATAAGGCTCAACATATTCTTTAGCTTAAACTGATTGATATGTTGAATAATTATACGGTGCGTATAGGCAATAGCTTATACGCACCGTATTTATTTTGGAGCTTCTGCTACAGAAGTTTTATGTGCTTTCCTGAGCATTATATTAACAAGTAAATTTCTTACATGGAATAAAACAAATGCAGAGTCCTCGAAAAGAGGATGTTACTTCGAGAAAAACAAACCTTACTGTTTAGCAGCAGTGAATAACGCCTTCAACTCCGTTGCATCATCCGGACTCATCCGCCCAGCTAAAATCAAACGAAGTTGTCTACGCCTCAAAGCACCTTCAAAAAGTTGTTCTTCTTTTTCCGATTGAGGATGAACACTTGGTACCGGAACCGTTTTTCCATTCTCATCTAAAGCAACAAAAGTAAAATATGCCTCATTTGATTTTACTTTCTCACCAGAAGGAATATTTTCTGCCCAAACCACCAACCTAACCTCTACCGAAGTATTAAAAGCTCGTGTTACCCTAGCATGAATAGTTACCACATCTCCCAATTTTATCGGGTGTTGAAAAGAAACATTATCAACTGAAGCTGTAACTACTACTCTGTTACAATGTTTTTGAGCCGAAATAGCAGCGGCAATATCCATCCAATGCAATAGTCTGCCCCCCATAAGGTTGTTTAACGGATTGGTGTCGTTAGGAAGCACCAATTGGTTCATCATGGTTAGTGAGTTTTCCGGAGTTTTCTGGGTCATTTGAGTATATTTATTTACAAATATAAGATAATGTTTACAAGCCGATTTGATTTCACAAGCTCATTGTGATTTTTATTAAGGATATTTGCAGAAATGAAAGACTTGAATAACAAAGCTCAGTTTTTAGAGCGACTAAATATTACGGCACTCAACGAGATGCAGTTAAGTACAGAAAATGCAATTGCTTCTGGTAAAGACGTGATGGTTTTATCTGCCACGGGTTCCGGAAAAACACTTGCGTTTTTTTTACCTTTAGTTGAACAGCTAAAAAAGGACTTAAAGAAAGTTCAAATTTTAGTAATCGTTCCTTCGCGTGAGTTGGCTTTACAAATTGAGCAGGTTTTTAGATCATTACAGTCAGGTTTTAAGGCAACTTGTATTTATGGCGGTCACTCTACCAAAACAGAGGAACAAAGTCTTTCTGAAACTCCTTCGGTAATTATCGGTACACCCGGTAAAATCAGCTACCATATCCGTAATGAAAATATTGACCCAACAGAGATAGAGTTTTTAGTTTTAGATGAGTTTGATAAATCTTTGGAATTAGGCTTTCAAGACGAAATGGAGTCGATTATTGAAGGTTTATCTGGTTTAAAGCAAAAAATATTGACTTCTGCTACTAAAATGGATGAACTTCCAAACTTTGCAAGGGTAGATAATTTGGCTGTGGTAGACTTTTTGAAAGACAAATCGAATAAACCAGAACTAGACTTAAAAGTACTACATACACCTTCACAAGATAAATTAAAACTTTTGATGCAGGTTGTTGCAGAACATCCGGAAGGACCAACTTTGATTTTCTGTAATCATAGAGAAGCGGCAGGCAGAGTAAGTGATTTATTGTGGGATAAAGGAATGTCTAACGGGATTTATCATGGAGGTATGGATCAGCCAGATAGAGAAAAAGCTTTGGTAAAATTCAGAAATGGAACTCATGCAGTTTTGGTAACTACAGATTTAGCTTCCCGAGGTTTAGACATTCCAGATGTTCAGCAAGTAATTCACTATCAAATTCCGTTTACCGAAGAATCTTTTACACACCGTAATGGCCGAACTGCAAGAATGAAAGCCAGCGGAAAGGCTTATCTGCTTTTAAGCGACGAGGAGTACAAACCTGCTTATATTGATGAGGAAGTGGAAGAAGTAGCGATTATAGAAGATTTTAAAATGTTTGATGCTTCACCTTGGGCAACCCTTTATGTTGCAGCAGGCAAAAAAGATAAAGTAAATAAAATTGATGTAGTTGGCTTGCTTTACAAGAAAGCTAATTTGCAAAAAGAAGAAATTGGTTTAATTGAGGTTTTTGACCACATGTCTTACGTTGCTGTAAATCGTAAAAAGATAAACTCTGTGGTTCAATTGTTGAAAAACGAAAAGATTAAGGGTAGGAAGTATAAGTTAGGTGTTGATGAATAACCTTTCTTGAAATTACAAAAGACCAAACTATAAACCGTTTTAAAACATTGAAATATTAAGATGATAGAACTGTTTGAAAATACTTTTGAGCCAGAATTACTGGAAGAGTTTAATAGCAAAGCAAAACGAGTTTCCGTAAAAGAAGGTGATATTATTTTGGACTTTGGGCAAACTGTTCGGGTAATACCAATAGTTTTATCAGGCACTTTAAAAATATCAAGATTAGATGATGCAGGTAAAGAATTATTACTTTACTACGTAAGTGCTAAGGAGAGTTGTGCTATGACATTTACTTGTTGTATGCAACAATTTCCAAGCGAAGTTAAAGCAACTGCCGAAGAAGATACGGAGTTTTTAGCACTACCTATTACTGCAATGGACGAATGGATGATGACTTTTCCCACTTGGAAAAGCTTTGTAATGAGAACCATTCGTACCCGTTTTAATGAATTATTACGGTCTATTGATCAATTGGCGTTTCAAAAACTAGATGAACGCTTAATCCACTATCTAAAAGAGAAATCAAAAACAACAGGCTCGGCTTTAATCAATCTCTCTCATGAGCAAATTGCAAACGAAATGGCTAGCTCTCGTGAAGTGATCTCTAGGCTTTTAAAAAGGTTAGAAAATGAGAATAAATTGTTGCTTTACCGTAACCAAATCAAACTTTTGCCAGGTTTCTGCTAACATTCAATTAGAAGTGTGACAACAGTCACTGACTAGTGTTTTTCATTGTTGCACCTTTGTTTTGTAAATAAAAATAAATACAAAACAATGAAAGTAAACATGGGTACTGCAGATAGAGTAATCAGGATACTGGTGGCGCTGCTAATTGTAATTCTTTATTTCACCAATCAAATAACTGGAACTACAGCTATAATATTTGGCGTTTTAGCCTTAGTTTTTGTAGCAACAAGTACGGTGAGTTTTTGCCCACTGTATTTCCCTTTCGGTATTTCAACAAAGAAAAAACCTTAAGCTATGAATCACGAGATTGAAACCCAATGGATGGGTAAAATGCAGTTTAATGCATTAATCAATGGCCATACAGTTGTAATGGACGCACCAGAAAGAGCAGGAGGAGAAGACCAAGGTCCCATTCCTAAACCTTTTATATTATCAGCACTTTCTGGCTGTACAGGGATGGATATTGTAGCCATTTTGCGGAAGGCAGATAAACAAGTTGATGATTTTACAATGAATGTAGTAGGGGAGTTGAGCAAGCAAGCACCCATGCAATACATCGCAATTCATGTAAAATACGAGTTTAAAGGTATTACTGAGAATCAAGAAGCCGCTTTAAACGCCGTAAATGATTCGCAAGAAAAGTATTGTGGAGTTAGCGATATGCTAAAGAAAGCAATACCTGTAACTTGGGAAGTAAGCTATAATGGAAATATGATTTTTAATAATGCCAATGAATCGGCTTTTGAATCGAATTAGAGTGGAATTTTTAATTAGATATAAATTTACGTTTATTGGGGTAATTATAGGTGCTATTGCAGGCTACGCGTATTATTATTTTGTTGGATGTGTAAGTGGCACTTGTTCTATTACATCAAAACCTTTAAACAGCACTTTGTATGGTGCTTTAATGGGCGGAATACTCTTTATTTCGAATAAAAAGGAAACTTCTCAAAAAACAGAAAAAGATGAAAATTAATATAATAGATGTAAGAACTCCCGAAGAGTTTATGGGAGGCAATGTAGCTGGGAGCATCAATATTCCTTTATTGGAAATTGAGGAACGTCTAGATGAAATAAAAATGATGCAACAGCCGATTGTTTTATGTTGTGCAAGCGGTAACAGAAGCAACCAAGCAAGTAATTATTTAAAAAGCTGTGGTGTTAAATGCGAGAACGGCGGAAGTTGGATGGGTGTAAACTATAATCAAAATACTTAAATAGATGCTACAAACACTAAAAAGCTTATTCGGCTTTGGGCCTAAAACAGATTACAGAGAATTGATTCAGCGTGGAGCACAGGTTATTGATGTACGGACTAAAGCTGAGTTTCAAGGTGGGCATATTAAAAATTCGATAAATTTACCTTTGCAGACCTTGTCTGGTAATTTATCCAAAATAAAAAAAGATAGACCGGTTATAACTTGTTGTGCATCAGGGATGCGAAGTGCATCTGCAAAAAGTATATTGAAATCTCAGGGGATTACTGAAATTTATAATGGAGGATCGTGGATAAGTTTGCAAAATAAAATCAGTTAATATGAAACAAAGAATTTTAAGTGGGTGGACATTTGCTAGAGGGGTATACTTAGTTTTAGGAGTAGTTGTAATTATTCAATCCGTGATTTCAGCCCAATGGTTAGGCGTTTTATTTGGAGGTTATTTTGCTTCGATGGGTTTATTTGCTTTTGGTTGTGCAGGCGGAAACTGTTTTGGAGGTAGTTGTACCGTTGAAGCAAAAGAAAATAGGACCGATATTGTTAAGGATATTGACTTTAAGGGGGTAAAATAAGGTGGTTGCAAAACAGCCTTGTTTTATTAAGCTAACCTAGCACAGGTTATTAGATTATTTTATTTACAAATACCTAAAAAGAAAGAATTATACAATCGCTATTTGATATTAAGCTATTTTTATGAAATTTGCGCATTAACGCTCAATTCATACTAATTGGAAATATACATTTACTACGCTTTCTTTTTTCTCTTACTGGTCTGTTTAATTATACAGCTTTATTACCTATTAGTTGTTCAAAACAAATTTCGTAGTTATCTCATACCAGACTTTATTAAAAGTGAAGACCAAGAGCCTGTTTCTGTAATCATTTGTGCAAGAAACGAGGCCAAAAACCTAACGAAATATCTACCGGAAATATTAAATCAGAATTATCCTAATTACGAGGTTATTGTGGTAAATGATTGTTCTTTAGATGATAGCGAAGATGTTTTACGGGTTTTTCAGTCGCAACACACAAACCTAAAAGTACTAAAGCTTACAGAACATCCGCGGTTTAAAACAGCAAAGAAATTTGCCGTAACATTGGGTGTAAAGGCGGCAAGTAACGAAATCTTACTATTTACAGATGCCGACTGTAAGCCACAATCTAAAGATTGGATTAGTTTAATGGTTCAACATTATACCAATCCACAAGCAGAAATTGTATTAGGTTACTCTCCTTATCAAAAAGCTAAAGGGTTTTTAAATGCCGTAATTCGGTACGAAACCTTTCAAACTGCTTTAAATTATTTTTCATTTGCGTTAAACGGAATGCCTTATATGGGTGTTGGTAGAAATTTATCATATAAAAAATCACTTTTTTTCGCCGGAAAAGGATTTGCAGCGCATATGCATATTCCGTCTGGTGATGATGATCTGTTTGTCAACCAAAATGCTACACCAACTAATATCGCTATAGAAGTAAGTTCAGGATCGCACACCTGGAGCGAGCCGAAAGATACTTGGATAAGCTACTGGAAGCAGAAAACCAGACATATGGGCGCATCTAAAATCTATAAAAAAGATCATAAAGTAAACCTATCCTTACAAGCAGTTTCTGCAATGGGATTTTACTTATTTTTAGTGCTTTGTTTATCATTTAAAGTAGAATTAATAGCAGTCTTAGTGGTTTTTTTGTTGCGGTTTTTCTGTCAGTTCTTTGTATATTATAGGTCTTCAGAAAAGCTTAAATACAAAGATTTAACCTGGTGGTTTATAATATTAGATCCATTTTACTATATTTATTTGCTAGCGGTAAATATTGCTAATCTTTTTATTAAGAAAATGACATGGAAATAAATCCGAATTTCTCTGATAATGCAAAAAATGATTTCTCTTTGGTTGAAAAAGCAAAAGAAGGAAATCAGAAAGCTTATGCAGAATTAATGCAGCGTTATAAGGACTCTATATTTTTTATGGTGTTAAAAATGGTGAATAATAAGGACGACGCCATGGATATCACTGTTACTACCTTTGCTAAAGCTTTCGAAAATTTAGAGAAATACCGCCCCGATTACGCCTTTAGTACATGGTTATTTAGAATAGCAACCAATGGAAGTATAGATTTTATCCGTAAAAAGAAACTGTCTACCACATCAATTGACGGCATGAGTTACGAAGGGGGGGAGGATAGAGTTTTCGAGATAAAAAGTGATGGTTTAAACCCCGAAGAGCATTCTATAAAAAAGCAGCAAACAGAACAACTTAAAGAAATAATTGATAAACTTCCGCCTAGGTATAAAACATTAATTATATTAAGGTACTTTGATGAGCTTTCTTACGAAGAAATTTCCGAGCAAATGGATTTACCTTTAGGGACCGTTAAAGCACAGTTATTTAGAGGAAGAGATTTATTGTCAAACGTACTTACCCGCAGAAAAAAAAGCTTAAAAAGTGACTTCTAGTTTAATCCAAAATTACTTCACCAACTTAACTCCCAAGCAAATTAAGCAGTTTGATATGCTGTTTGAATTGTACCAAACGTGGAACTCGCAAATAAACGTCATTAGCCGTAAGGATATTGATTTGCTTTACGAAAGGCATATTTTACACTCAATTGGTATTGCCAAAGTTATGCCTTTTTTACCCGGACAAGACGTTTTAGACGTTGGTACTGGTGGCGGTTTTCCGGGAGTTCCATTAGCGATTCTGTTTCCAGAGACCAATTTTCTATTGGTTGATTCCATTGGTAAAAAAATTAAAGTAGTTAACGAAGTAGCTACGGCTATTGGTTTAACAAACTTAAAAGGGGTACACAGTAGAGCAGAGCAGATTGATCAAAAGTTTGATTTTATAGTTTCCAGAGCTGTTACTCAATTAAAAGATTTTTATCCATGGATTCGCAATAAATTTAAAAAAGGCGCAAATGGCAAATTTAAAAATGGCGTGTTGTACCTAAAAGGTGGCGATTTAAAAGAAGAATTAGAAGCATCCAAACTAAAAAATATTCAGTTATTTCCTTTGGCAGATTATTTTAAAGAAGAGTTTTTTGATACTAAATATGTAGTTTATTTTCCGGCTCAGTAAAAATATATGTTGCACAAAATTGCACTTACTTTTGTTAAAGGAATTGGTGACGTCACCATAAAATCTTTAATTAGTTATTGCGGTAGTGCTGAAGAAGTTTTTAAAACCAAGCAAAGTGCATTAGAGCGGATTCCAGGAATTGGACCTAAAACAGCCAAACTGATTGTTAATCACGAAGCATTTGCAAGAGCCGAACAAGAGTTGGCTTTTATAGAAAAGTATAAGATAGAACCTATATTTTATACCGATAAAAAATATCCAAAGCGTTTAAAAAACTGTGTTGATTCCCCAGCCTTACTGTATTTTAAGGGTAAAGCAGATTTAAACAATCAAAAGGTAATTGCAGTTGTGGGTACACGAAATGCAAGCGCTTACGGTAGGGCTTTTTGCGAAAAATTGATCGACGGTTTAAAACAACATAATATTTTAATAGTAAGCGGCCTAGCTTATGGAATCGATGTAGCAGCACACAAAGCAGCGGTTTCAATGAAGCAGACTACTGTAGGTGTGTTAGGTCATGGTTTAGATCGGATGTATCCTGCATTGCATCGTTCAGTAGCAGAAAGTATGTTAGCTAACGGTGGTTTGTTAACCGAATTTCCATCACAAACCAATCCCGATAGGCAAAACTTCCCTAAAAGAAACAGAATTATAGCTGGCTTAGCAGATGCTGTAATTGTTGTTGAAGCTGCGAAGAAAGGTGGGGCATTAATTACCGCCGAAATAGCGAATTCTTATAATAAAGACGTGTTTGCCTTACCCGGTAAAATTGATGATGAGTTTTCTGAAGGTTGTAATTTTTTGATTAAAACAAATCGGGCAAATTTAATTACTCGGCCAGAAGATATTGAGTATATAATGGGCTGGCAGATAGATAGCGGGTCTCAAAAAAAGGAAGAACCGAAACTGTTTTTAGACTTAACAAAAGAGGAGTTGGAAGTTGTTGAGCTTATAAAATTAGCAGAAACAATAGCAATTGATGATTTACAATTGAAACTGAACATGCCACAAAGTAAATTAGCCATGTTGTTACTTAATCTAGAAATGCAATCGGTAATTATCGCACTTCCGGGCAGAGTTTATCGCTTAAATTAAAGCTCGTTTTTAGGAGAATCATACATCAGTAAATCTCCAGTATCTTTACTTACCATTTTCCAGCTATCAAAAGGGAACTCAATTAGTGCTACTCCGCAAGTCGGTATATTGAACAAATCTGCATCAGTTAAGTAAAGGGAAAAATCTGTTATAGCATTATTATGTCCAAACAAAGCAACGTAATCATCAGTATCGTCAAGTCCGTTTATAATTTCTAACAGATTTGTTAGGTTTGCTTCATATATCTTTGCTTCTAAAACAATGTCTTTAACGTCTATTTCCCAATTTTCAGCCATCAATTGGCAGGTAGTTAATGCTCTTACAGCAGGACTGCTTACTAACTTTGTAGGTATTAGCTTGTGCATTGTAATACGTTGTGCCATTTCTACACTGTCTCGCAATCCACGAGCATTTAGAGGTCGGTTGAAATCCCCCAAGCTTGCATCGGCCCAGTCCGATTTTGCATGTCTTACTATAAGTAGTTTTTTCATTAATTATTGAGGTAGTGCTTTGTTTTAAAATTGAATATTTAATCCTTTAGTAAGCCAAATAAAGAAAGTGTTTTATTATAGACTTTAGATAAAGTACGTTGATAACGTATTGGCCCCCCTAAAATTCTTTTATAAAATTCTTTATGTTTAGTGTTTAAAATATCATTGATCTCTTGTTTTAAATTCCTTGTTCTAACTCTTTTAGAATTAGCTCTGATTCTGTATTTATATCCAATAATAGGGAGTTTAACAACATCTCCTCCGTCTTTGAGCATAGAAATCCAAAAATCCCAATCCTCTCTTCCAAGCAATTGAGGGCAATACCCACCAATTCGTTCCCAATCAGACTTTCTGTAAAAGGAACTTACATGAAATATGTTCTTTCTAGCAAGTAAATTAATATCGAAGTCAGGAAGGGTTCTTTTTCCCGTTTTATCACCAAAAAATTCGCCTTCAGAAGTTACTACCTTAACATTAGGATTCTCTTCTAACACTTTTACGGCTTCTGTGATGTATTCATTACAAATCATGTCATCAGAATCAAGCGGGATAATATAAACTCCTTTTGCATGAGAAATACCTAAGTTTCTAGCTACAGATACACCTTGATTTTTTTGTTTGTATAAAGATAAATTGGGGTATTTACTTACGTATTGTTCTGCTATTTGAAGAGACTTGTCTTTAGAACCATCATCTATTAATATAATTTCAATATGAGGATAAGTGGATTCTAAAGCCCAATCAATAGTTTGAGCAAGGTAATCTTCGGAATTATAAAAAGGAATAATGATAGATACTAATGGATGCATTCTTTTGGAGTTTAAGACATGATATTTTTATAAACCGACCTAATTAAACTTGATTTAAGAATCATCTTTTATATTCTATCTCTTTTATTAATCAACTTAAGGAAATAATATTTGATTGGATTTGTGTATTTTAAATGTTTCCACGGGCGACTACCATGCGGTTGATGTAAAACAGGAGTATCCATCAAAATATAATTTTTGAAACCTAACTCAATTGTTTTTCCAGAGATAAAAACATCAAACCAGTCCTTGTTATTGTTTAAGTCTTGAAAAGAGTAGGTTTCTAAAAATTTAGAGTTCATTAAAGTACAGCAAAAGCTTAAACTTCTTTTGGTATCTAAAAATGAAGCTGTTTCGTCTTTAAATTTTAAGTAAGGAAAATTAACTACCCCTTTATGGTCTACAGTAACAGCTCCAACTAATCCAGAATCTTCTTGTTTTTTGTTGAAATCTATCATTTTTTGAATCGTGTCTTTCTTAACTTGAACATCAGACTCTATAACGATTAATGGTAGGTTTTCTTTTAGGGCTCTTTCTTGAGCGTTTTGTAATACTAATTTGTAATTAGGAGAAGGTTGATCTGTAATGTCTTCTAAATGAATTAATTCAAATGGATATTTTTTACTGGCTTCAATAAGTGCTTTTTTACTGTCAATCGACGAGAAATCATTATATACAATATGATGAACTTTATAATCGCTATCAGCAATAGCAATAATAGTTTCTAAAGTAGTTTCAATAGAGTCTTTAACAGGGGTAATTGCAATTGCATGAAGCATACTATAGATGTTGTTTGATTATTAAAGCAAATATAAATCTTTTGTGATACTAAAAATTAGAAATAAGTTTTTGATCCTAGATTATTTTTTTTTGCTTGAAAAATTCGTTGATTTCTACTAAGTTAAAAGAATTTAAGCATTTATGTTTACTTAATCCTCCTTTTCTGCCTACATAAACACCGTATTGCATATCCATAAAACCTTCGTTACGGTGTGCGTCCGGATTTACTGCTAATAAAACCCCTTTTTCTAATGCGTATTGGTGCCATCTCCAATCTAAATCCAATCTTAACGGATTAGCATTGATTTCTATTACTACCTTATTATTAGCGCAAGCATCTATTATTTTTTGATAATTAATAGGGTAGCCTGCTCTGCTTAATAAAAGCCTCCCTGTAGGGTGTCCCAAAATTGTAGTATATGGGTTTTCTATGGCTTTTATCAAACGTTCTGTAGCTTTTTCTTCATCCATTTTCATTGCAGAGTGAATGGATGCCACCACAAAATCAAATCTCGCTAAAATTTCATCTGGGTAATCTAAACTACCGTCACTTAAAATATCCGATTCAATTCCTTTAAATATTTTAAACGGGGCAAGCTCTTTATTTAATGCGCCAATTTCTTCATGCTGTTGCAATACTCGTTCAATACTTAAACCGCCAGCATAACCTGCACTTTTAGAGTGGTCCGAAAGCCCTAAATACTCCAAACCTAAGGTGTCTCGGCAGTACAAAGCCATTTCTTTTATAGTATGTATGCCGTCGCTCCAAGTACTATGGTTGTGCAGTACTCCTTTTAAATCTGAAAACTCAATTAGCTCTGGAAGCTCATTTTTCAAGGCTTTTTCAACCTCATTGCTGTTTTCTCTTAATTCCGGCGCAATAAATTCCATTCCAGCAGCTTTATAAAGCTCTTCCTCATCTCTAAAATTAATTTCTCCTTTTAAAAATGTTTTAACTTTTACCACATGGTCATCGCAACCGGTTGTTTCAAAAAGTTTAAATGCCTTTTCAGTCGTGTTACATACGTAAAGCTCAATAGTTAGCCCGGTTTGGTCTTTTAGTATTAAAGCATTTTCCGAACTAGAAATTTCAAATAACTCGCTATCAAATAACTCCTGTATGCTTGCTAATTCCTGATGAGTTACCATCAGAAACGTTAAAGAATCTATAATTTCACACTTTCTTCTAAAACTTCCAGAAATTAAAACCTCAGCACTCTTGTCTAAGTTTTTAATAGCTTTTTCAAACTGAAACCGATAACCTTCTGCAATTTTTTCAATCTTGGCATATAAAAATCTGCCAGCATTTGCCATCTTAAATTCAATAGCTTTTCTTATATCTTCTTGAGTTTTTAAGCCAAAACCCTTTGCCTCAATTAGTCTGTTCTCGTTACAAGCGTAATATAGTTCGCCAATGTTTTCAATACCTAACTCATCCCAAACAACTTTAACTTTTTTCGGACCTAAACCTTTAATAGTCATCATTTCTAGTATTCCTTCCGGAATATTAGCTATTAAAGCTTCTAGCTCTGCAATTTGCCCAACAGTTAAAAGCTCAACTATTTTTGAGGCAGTACTTTTTCCAATTCCATCAATACTTTCTAATTCATTGTGTGGCTTGTCTTTTAATTTAAAAGGAAGCTTGTCAATTTTAAAAGAAGCATTATTTATCGATTTTATTTTAAAAGAGTTCTCTTCATTAAGCTCCATTAGCTGTCCTAACAGCTTAAATTGTTTAGAAATTTCTTTGTTCTCCATTGTTTGCAAGTTAAACAGAATTTATAGGTTTCAAATTTTTTTAGTCGAATTGCCTTAATAGTCTGTGACTGTAATTTTTATTCTTTGTTGGATGTGTTTTTGCCAAAAACAACTCTTATCGCTACTTAATAGGTGTTTTTTTATAGGTTTCAGAATTCATTTAAACTCAAGATTGAGTTATTTCAAAATAATGAAATCCAAGGAATAGAATACCTCGTTTTTACAATCATCAAACAATTTGTTCAAACTAAATTTAATTACTTATGAAAATTTTTGAAAACACTGACCAGGAACAGCAGACCGAAAATGATACATTTTTGTCTAAAAAAATGCAACGCCGTAATTTTTTGACTTACGCCGGAGCAAGTGCAGCAGGTATTGCTTTAGTAGCAGCCGGGTGTAAAAAAGATCGCAACGAAAATTACAGAGGTATAGACTTAGGTACCGGAGATATTGGTATTTTAAATTATGCTTATGCCCTTGAGCAATTAGAGGCGGCATTTTATATTAAGGTGGTAAGTACGCCATACATGGATATGTCTTCTAAAGAGCAAGAATATATGACAGCTATACGTGACCATGAAGTTACACATAGAGAGTATTTTAAAGCAGCGTTAGGTAACAGTGCAATCCCAGGATTAGAGGTTGATTTTTCTTCAATAAATTTCCAAAGTAGAGATTCAGTTTTAGCGGCAGCGAAAGCCTTTGAGGATTTAGGAGTTGAAGCATACAATGGCGCAGGCTATTTAATTAAAAATGCTGATTATTTAACAATGGCCGGTAAAATTGTTTCTGTTGAGGCTCGCCACGCGGCTTTAATTAGAGACTTAATTAGCAACGGAACTTTTGTAGGAACTGATATTTTTGATGCAAACGCAATCAATAACAGTAAAACGCCTATCCAGGTTTTAAATATTGCTAAAACTTACATCGTAACTGAAATTAACGCAAGTAATTTACCTTCTTAAATAAGATATTATGAACTTTTTAAATATACTAAAGGACATTGAAAAAATTGATCCTGAAATTACAGAAAGAATAAATCCTCGTAGAGCCGCAATCAAAAATATGGCTGGTTTTGGTTCTAAAGTAGCACTTTCTGCATTACCATTTGCTTTAGGGTCATTGTTTAATAAAGCATACAGTCAAACTAACAGCTCTGTAAATGATGTTTTAAACTTTGCACTTACATTAGAATACTTAGAGGCAGAGTTTTACACAAAAGGTAATGCTAGTTTAGCTTTTACTTCTGGTACGGCTACAAATGCGGCAGCTGCTGGGGCGTTAAAACAAATTGAAAATGACGAAAATGCTCACGTTGCTTTCCTAAAACAAGTTTTAGGAAGTGCAGCTATAGCAAAACCAACATTCGACTTTGAAAGCGTTTTCCCGACAGTTTTTACAGATTATGCAACATACTTAGCTGTTTCTCAGGTATTAGAAGATACAGGTGTTAGAGCGTACAAAGGTCAAGCACCTAGTTTGTTAGGAAATCAAGTTGTTTTAACTGCAGCTTTAGGTATTCATGCAGTTGAAGCTCGTCACGCCTCACATATTCGTCAAATGAGAAGAGCTTTGCCAGGGAGTGGAGTTACTGACGTAATTGCACCATGGGTTTCTCTTGGAGCTAGCGGACAAGCCAATGATTCTGGAGTAGGTTCTAGTGTCGATCCAAATTATGCTGGAGAGGATAACATCAAACACGGTAATGTAACAATAACAGATTTAAAACTATCAACTGGTGCTAATGTTTCTAAGAAAATAGCCGTCGAAAGTTTTGATGAACCTTTAACTACTGCACAAGTTTTAGCCATAGCAAACTTGTTTATTGTACAGTAGTGTTAAATAAATTAGGTAATAAAAGAGGCGAAAATATGTTTTGCCTCTTTTTTATTTACAACACAATTGCAATTTTCCCAATAGTCTTTCCAGACTCTAGCTGACTATGCGCTTCTTTTAAACTCTCCACGCTCAAACCTTTTAATACTGTATTCACAGTAGTTTTTACAACTCCCTTATCCATTAATTCCGAAATTTTTGTGAGTATATAATGTTGCTCAATCATATCTTCAGTATTAAACATCGGCCGGGTGTACATAAACTCCCATGAAAACGAAACACTTTTAGCTTTTAGTTTATTTAGCGCAATAGGCTCGTCACTACCACTTATAGAGGCAATATGGCCCTGTGGCTTTATTAGTTCAACAATTATATCCCAATAAGTGTTCAAATCAACAAAATCTACAATGAAATCAAAACTAGCATAGCCAGCTTTTTTAGCCTCTTCCACTAAATCACCATGGTTTATAACCACATCCGCACCAAAGTTCATGCACCACTCTTTAGTTTCCGGTCTCGAAGCTGTAGCCACAACTTTTAATCCCGCCACTTGTTTTGCCAGTTGTATTGCTATAGAACCTACACCGCCAGCGCCACCAATAATCAAGATAGATTTTCCTGCATCCTTGTCTTTGCTTATTCTCATTCTGTCAAAAAGAATTTCCCAAGCGGTTAAACTTGTTAAAGGCATCGCTGCAATCTCCTCGTAGCTAAAGTTCTTTGGCTTTTTACCTACTATACGTTCATCTATAATTTGGTATTCCGCATTGCAACCCTGTTTTGTAATATCTCCTGCATAAAAAACTTCGTCACCCACTTTAAATAAAGAAACCTCATTGCCAATTTCTTCTATAATGCCTACTGCGTCCCAACCAATAATTTTGGGGTTTTCTAAAACCGTATCCTTTGCACTATTTTTTCTGATTTTATAATCAACAGGGTTCACTGCAATAGCCTTTATTTTAATCAACAAATCCTTAGCTTTTGCTATGGGCTTAACAAGCTCAAACTCCATAAAACTATTTTCTTCCTTAATATCTAATGATGTTCTAAAACCAATTGCTTTCATCTTTCAAGTTATAACGTTTTTGATAACGCAATTTAAGAAAAAGCGACTCAAGCATTTTAATATATTTTATTAAATGATATCCACTTGAAGAAAACAGATTCTTTTCTTGAACAAGAACAGCTCCTATATATAGGAGTATATTTTTTTTCAGTAAAAACGAAGGTTTTCCGATTATGGCGGCCGATAGTCCGGCTGTGCATTCATACTCCATACCACGCACCGCCTCCAACACGGCATTAACCCGGCCCATTGCACATATCTACCGCACTGGCCGGTCTCCATTTCCATCCGGTTTAAGAACAAGGGTTCAGCTCCAGAGCCGGAAAGCCGTTAAATAAGGCATAACCATCACAACCACTAGCTGATTTCCAAAAGTACCCAGTA
>JBBKWF010000021.1:0-188150 GCA_037968815.1 Pelobium sp.
TACACCGGAGACAATGCATCAGCAAAGAAAAATTAAAATCAAAAATTATAAAACAAAAAATAGCATCATGGAAATCCACAATGCTATTTAATTTTTTTATCCTTGTATAACTGTAACGCTATTTCAGGACGAGACAGAATCTTGATTCTTACATCTTGACTCTAAAATATTACTTTCTGTTCTTAAAGAATTTGAAATCTTTACCAATAAACTTAGCTCTAGATCCTAACTCTTCTTCGATACGTAATAATTGATTGTATTTTGCAATCCTATCAGAACGTGAAGCAGAACCAGTTTTAATTTGACCACAGTTTAAAGCAACTGCTAAATCAGCGATAGTTACATCTTCAGTTTCGCCAGAACGGTGAGACATTACAGAAGTATAACCTGCATTTTGAGCCATAGTTACCGCGTTAATGGTTTCAGTTAAAGAACCAATTTGGTTAACTTTTACCAAGATTGAATTTGCAGTATCGTTATCAATACCTTGTTTCAATTTTTTAACGTTAGTAACAAATAAATCATCACCTACTAACTGTACTTTATCACCAATTCTTTCGGTTAATAATTTCCAGCCATCCCAATCGTTTTCGTCCATACCATCCTCAATAGAAATGATAGGGTATTTTTCTGTTAAAGAAGCTAAGTATTCTACCTGCTCTGCACTAGAACGGATAGCACCTTTTTCGCCTTCAAATTTACTGTAATCGTATTTACCATTCACATAAAACTCAGAAGCCGCACAG
Organism: Pelobium sp.; assembly: GCA_037968815.1. Lineage (GTDB taxonomy): Bacteria > Bacteroidota > Bacteroidia > Sphingobacteriales > Sphingobacteriaceae > Pseudopedobacter. The sequence continues at coordinate 747 of JBBKWF010000021.1, forward strand.
TCAAAAGCTAAACAAATGTCAACACCTGGCTTGTAACCTGCTTTTTCAATTGCTTGTAAAATAGTTTCAACACCATCTTCAGTACCTTCAAAAGTTGGCGCAAAACCACCTTCATCACCTACTGCAGTTGATAAATTTCTATCGTGTAAAATTGCTTTTAAACTATGGAAAACTTCTGTTCCCCAACGTAAAGCTTCTGAGAAAGAAGATGCACCAACTGGCATAATCATAAATTCTTGGAAAGCGATAGGAGCATCAGAGTGAGAACCACCGTTTACAATGTTCATCATCGGGATTGGAAGCGTGTTTGCATTTACACCACCAACGTAACGGTATAAAGGTTGGTGGCTTTCTTGTGCTGCTGCTTTAGCTACTGCTAAAGAAACACCTAAAATTGCATTTGCACCTAAATTTCCTTTATTTTCTGTTCCGTCTAAATCAATCATTAATTGGTCGATTGCGTTTTGTTCAAACACATCAACACCTCTTAATGCTTCAGCAATTTTTTCGTTAACGTTGGCAACTGCTTTTAAAACGCCTTTACCTAAATATACAGATTTGTCTTTATCGCGTAGTTCAACGGCTTCGTATTGCCCAGTTGAAGCTCCAGATGGCACTGCTGCTCTTCCTAGAATACCGTTTTCAGTAATTACATCTACTTCAATAGTAGGATTCCCTCTTGAATCGAGGATTTGTCTTGCGTGTACATCAAGAATTATACTCATCTTATTTCGAATTTATTTTGTCTATTTTACACTTAGTGTTAAAACTACACTAAATTAAGTATTTTAGTTGAATTTGCAAATATAGCATTTTTTTAAGGGTGTTGTTTTTTTGAGCTTATTGGGATAATTTTTAGCTCATGTTTAGGTGTTATAATTTTCTTACTTTAAGATACATTAAATCAAAAAATGGAAACACTATAAAGCAAAAACCCCTGCTCTAATTAAAGAACAGGGGTTTTTGAGGGCTTGTTAAGCTTTTAGCTTTCAGTAAAAAAGAATTACATCATGCCGCCCATTCCGCCGCCACCCATTGGAGGCATTGGAGCTGCACCTGCTTCTTCTGGCTCATCTGCTAATACACATTCGGTAGTTAACAACATTGCCGCAATTGAAGCTGCATTTTCTAAGGCTACACGAGAAACTTTAGTTGGGTCAATTACACCTGCACTAATTAAGTTTTCGTAAACATCTGTACGGGCATTGTATCCGTAATCTGCTTTACCTTGTTTTACGTTATGAACAACGATAGAACCTTCAATTCCTGCATTTGCACAAATTTGACGTAATGGCTCTTCAATAGCTCTTTTGATAATTTTGATACCAGTTGTTTCGTCTTCGTTAGCGCCTTTTAATCCGTCTAAAGAAGCAACCGCTCTAATGAAAGCAACACCACCACCAGCAATAATGCCTTCTTCAACCGCTGCTCTGGTTGCGTGTAAAGCATCATCAACTCTGTCTTTTTTCTCTTTCATCTCAATTTCAGAAGCAGCACCTACATAAAGTACAGCAACACCACCAGAAAGTTTAGCTAAACGTTCTTGTAGTTTTTCTTTATCGTAATCTGATGTAGTAGTTTCAATCTGAGATTTGATTTGGTTTACTCTAGCTTTAATATCGTCAGATGAACCAATACCGTTGATGATTGTAGTGTTATCTTTATCGATAACTATTTTTTCTGCTTGACCTAAATAAGTTAAATCAGCATTTTCTAATTTGTAACCTCTTTCTTCAGATATTACAGTTCCGCCAGTTAAAATTGCGATGTCTTCTAACATTGCTTTTCTTCTGTCACCGAAACCTGGAGCTTTAACAGCAGCAACTTTCAGAGAACCACGAATTTTGTTAACTACTAAAGTAGCTAATGCTTCGCCATCTAAGTCTTCAGCAATAATTAAAAGCGGTTTACCAGTTTGAACTTGTTTTTCCAATACTGGCAACAATTCTTTCATGTTGCTGATTTTTTTGTCGTAGATTAAAATGTAAGGATTTTCTAATTCAACCTCCATTTTATCTGCATTGGTAACAAAATATGGAGAAAGGTAACCACGGTCAAACTGCATACCTTCAACAGTTTTAACTTCAGTTTCAGTTCCTTTTGCTTCTTCAACAGTAATTACACCGTCTTTACCAACTTTAGCCATTGCTTCAGCAATTAAAGAACCGATAACATCATCATTATTTGCAGAAATAGAAGCAACTTGTTTGATTTTGTTATTGTCTTCTCCAACTGTTTGAGATTGTGATTTTAAGCTAGCAACAACAGTACTAACTGCTTTGTCAATACCACGCTTTAAATCCATTGGATTTGCACCAGCCGCTACGTTTTTAATACCAGCAGTAACAATAGCTTGAGCTAAAACAGTTGCAGTTGTTGTTCCGTCACCTGCGATATCTGCAGTTTTAGAAGCAACTTCTTTTACCATTTGCGCACCCATGTTTTCCACGGTGTCTTTTAATTCAATTTCTTTAGCTACAGTAACACCATCTTTAGTGATGATTGGAGAACCAAACTTCTTATCGATAATTACGTTTCTTCCTTTTGGACCTAAAGTTACTTTAACTGCGTTAGCTAAAATATCTACCCCGCGTTTCAGAGCGTCGCGAGCTTCTACATTATATTTAACTTGTTTTGACATTTTTTTAGATTTTTAGTATCTAGTAGCAAGATGACTTGCGTACTGGATATTTATCGTTTTACTTTTGATGTTAATGAACTGTAACAAGTATTAACCCGTTTTTAAGGTCTTGATACTTACTACTAAAGTCTTTCTACGTATTAAAGAACTGCGTAAATATCAGCTTCTTTCATAATCAAATACTCTTTTCCTTCGTAAGTGATTTCAGTACCTGAATATTTTCCGTAAAGTACTTGATCACCAACTTTAACTGTCATTGGTTCATCTACTTTACCGTTTCCAACTGCAACAACAGTTCCACTCTGAGGTTTTTCTTTTGCTGTATCAGGGATATAGATACCTGAAGCGGTTTTTTCTTCTGCAGGAGCAGCTTCTACCACTACTCTATCTGCGATAGGTTTAATGTTCAATGCCATAATTGTTTATTATTTATAATTTTTATTTTCTAAAGTGATATTCAACATAGAATATGCCAAAGGAAAAAAGTGTCAATTTTTCACCACATACGTCAGCAAGCATCAAAGCAATAAAATAAAGAATGCCAGCTTGTCAGTTAGTTTGGCTCAAAGCAAAAAAGGTTGTTCCCGATTAGGAGAACAACCTTTTATTAAGAGTTTGTTTTTTTAATTATTTATACCAATCTGTAAATAAAGTACCACCAGAAGCAGCCCAATCAGCAAACTTAGCATAAGCTTCATTTACTGCTTTTCCTTCTGCTGGGTAGTTAAATGTCTCGGTAAATTGTAAAGCCCAAGGCCAGTTATTTGTTCCGATATAATATTTACCTACCTCTGCGTTTGATCTGTCGTCTTGGTATCCGAACAAAGCACTGTCTGCCAATTTAGTTGGAGTATTACCCGGTAAATGAATTTCGTGGGTTCTTCTACCATCACTAATTAAGAACGGATTGTATGGTGCATTTTTTAATATACTTGCTGGTTGCGGACTAGTAAACAGAATATTTACACTTACCACATCAGATGATTTAGTAGCTTCATTATACATTGCTTTTTGATCATCAAACGGAATAATTACTGCGTTTGCTTGTCCAGCTTCAGTACCATTTGGGTTAGTTTTAATATAACTTTTAGAAATAACCTGACCTTTAGTAGAAGCAACAATTGAAGAGCTGAAAGGTAACTCTACACCAAAACCATTATGGAAATAAGCTAAGGCAGTGGTTACTTTGTAATCAGCAGTCATTTCTACAGCTTCATTTTTTGCATTAGTAACGTAAGTGTATCTGTAATTGATACCCAAATCATTCATGTCATAATCACCTTTTAAAGGCCATCTATCTTCAAATGCTAAAGTACCCCAGTTATCTTTTGATGGAAAGTAGTTGTTATAAGCTTTTTTAGGATCAGTTGGATATTCATCAAATTCGTCTTTTACACCATCACCATCAGTATCAGTTGGTTTCTCTAAGCCAACTACTCCTACTTTAGAAATAGCGTCTTTTGGATAGCAGTCTGCATATAAAACAACATCATTAAAATCATGATCACAACCAGCTTCTTCACGATTTAAATCTTCAATACCCAATACGAATAAATCTTCTTTTGCAAAATTTAAAAGTACAGTGTGATTCTTAAGGTCGTTAGCAGTTTCTGGATTTAAATTTTTGTTACTGTAGTATTTTACGCCATCAGTTTTCACTACTTTGCTTCCGCTATCCCATGCATTAGGTAAAATCATAAAAGCTACGGATGTACCCGCTTTAAAGTTTCCTAAACTCACACGATCCCCAGATATTAAACCACCATCAGAACCCAATAAAGAAGAGTTTGGGAAAGCAAATTTGATCTCATCAATTTCTGCTTCACTTGTTGGAGGGTTATTGGTAGGATAGCTGTAATAACCAACTGTATTCGTGAATCCAGCACTTTCTGTAACAAATGTTAAGAAAACCTCGCCGTCTTTTATCAAGTCTAAAGTCTGCTTTGCATTATCATGTAAGTATTCAGGGTGATTATCTCTTACATCTATAGTGCTAGGAATAGAAGCATTAATGTAATCTAATAGCTCTACACTTACATTACCCTGTTGTGGAGTTAAGTATTTAGGCTTGCCATTATCGTCATAAGATCCGATATAGCTGTATTTGGCATCAAAGGTTTTAACTGCCTGAGTCTTCTTAGTACTTGATGTTGATTTGCTTAATGCTTCAACAATAAAATTACCTTCTAAGCCTTTTTTGCCACCAATGGTAAGGTTCAGTTTATTGTTTTCAACAAAACTAAGTACTTCATTGTTTAAACCGACAAAATCATTTTTTACGATAATTTGCTCAATGTAACTTGCAATATTTAAATCAACATTAATATTTCCGTCGCTATCTGTTAAAGATTTCAAAAGTTGAGTGCCGTTTTTCGCATTATATAGGGTAACCGGAATATTAGCGATTGGCTCGTTAGAGTTTGATAAAAGTCTAACGCGGATATTTACACTTTTAGTTGTCGAAAAGTTAAAGCCGTTTGGAGCGATAGCTTCTAGACTTTTACTATCTGCAACTTCAATAGTACCATCCTTTTTACAGGCGATAATTGAAGATAAAATTAGAAGAGCTAAAATTGAACGTTTCATATATGCGTTGTTTATTTGATTTTATACGGAGGAAAGTTTAAAAGGTTTTCCTTCGTATAACCTACATATGCTAGAAGCATACCATAGCAATAACTAGCTATACGATTAATTGATGACTATGAAGGATTTAGGGGTTTAAATGCTGTTTAACTGATGTTTTTGGGAAACAATAAACATTTTTGTTATTAATTATATCGGCTTGTAGTTAAAATAGAAAAGGGAGAATTGGGGAATTTTGTGGAAAATACAACTATGCTTTTCCTTATTTAGATTGTACTAAAAAACACTTCTGTATTTTACTAGGAAGTTGGTTTTTGAAACACCCTCTTTTATTGATACATAAATAGGAGGGATGATTAATTAATCAACTTATTTATACCAATCGGGAAATAGGGTTCCGCCAGAGTTAGCCCAATCTTTAAATTGAGTAAACTTTTCATCTACGGCTTGTCCCTCTGCAGGAAAGTTAAAAGGCTCTGCAAAATGAATAGCCCAAGGCCAGTTGTTTTCGCCGATATAATATTTTCCCTGTGATGGGTTTGTTAAGTCCTGAAATGAACCGAAAAGATTTTGATCTGCTTTGTTGGTGGGCAAATGATTTGGTAAGTGGATTTCGTAAGCTCTTTTTCCATTACTAATCAGAAATGGATTGTAAGGGGCAAGATTTAATAATGATATTGTTTGTGGCGTTAAAAACTCAATGATCACTCTAACTGGTTCAGAGTAATTTACTTTGCCATCATAAATCAACTGCTGATTGTCAAATGGAATAATTACTGCGTTTGTATGACCTGCTTCGGTACCGTTGGGGTTGTATTCAATATACTTTCCGCTGTTGATATATCCTCGCACATCATCAATCACGTTTTGATGGATTGGCATTTCTACACCAAAACCGTTTTTGAAATAAGCCAATGATTCATTGATTTTAAAATCAGCTTTCATTTCAACAATCTTATTAGTGGCATTAACAGCGTAAGAGTAGCGGTAACTTACCACTAAATCATTCAAGTCATAATCGCCTTGTTTGGGCCAATTATCTTCAAAAGCTAAGGTGCCCCATCCATTTTCTGAAGGATAAAAAGTGTTATAAACCTTTTTAGAATCACCCGGATAAGCATCGTTGTCATCTGATATTCCATCGCCATCACTATCTATGGGTGCACTTAATTTAATGATGTTTTTACGAGAGATGGCGTTTTTGTTTACAGAACTGAGGTATAAAATCACATCGTTAAAGTCATCATCTGATTTTCCTGATTCTCTGTTGATATCTTCAAAGCCAAGCACTATTAGATTTTCTTGTTCAAAATCTAATAAAACAGAATGCTGTTTTTTATTGACATCAACTTCCGGGTTTAGGATTTCATTTGAAAAAAAGGAATCGTATTTTTTAGTCACGCTCTTTGCATTATCATCCCAACCGTTGGCAAATAAAACCAAACCTATTGAGGTGCCAGCATCTATAACGCCTAAACTAACTCGGTCTCCAGAAACTAATCCACCTCCAGAACCCAGTCCAGAAGTATTAGGAAATATATATTTAATTTCGGGAATATCATTAATAGAGGTAGGCTTATGACCTGTTGTGTAAGTGTAATAGCCCAAAGAGTTTTGATTTGCCGCTCCCTCTGATACGTATGTAATGAAGATCTCGCTTGTTTCTATAACATCTAAATCTCTGTTTGCCGCCGGGGATAGATAAACTAAATGGTGCGATACAATATCTTTTTCTTCGGGTAACGAATAGTTTAGAAATCCTAGTAGGTTACTGCTTACCTGACCTTTAATAGGGTGTAAATAAAGTGGTCTACCGGTTAAATCGTAAGCACCCATATAAGAGAAAGAACTACTAAAGTTTACTGGTAAACCGCTACTGAAACTTTTTCGGTTGTTGTTGGCAATACTACTAGTTGTGGTTTTTACAAAGTCTCCTTTAAGCCCATCTATACCACCAATTATAAGATTTAAGGAGTTATCGTTGAACCGAACTGCTATATCTTTTATTAGACCTACTGAATGAGGTTTTACTAATAATTGATCGAAATAGCTTGGAAGTTCAATTTTTGTAGTGATACGACCTTGTTTATCTGTAATGGATTTTAGAAGTTCGGTTGTGTCGCTTACTGAATGGAAAGTAACTGGCACACCTACTAAAGGCTCTCCAATGTTAGAAAGCAATTGAATATTTAATGATATATTTTTTGTAGTACTATAGTTAAAGCCGTTAGGAGCAATGTTTTTACCATTTTGAACCACGGATGGTGAATCATCCTTTTTTTTGCAAGTAGAAAAACAAATCACAACAAAAGTTAATACGATGAAGTTTCGTAATGCTAAAACAAGATCCTTATTAACTGATTTTCTCATGTTTAAATTGAAAGGTTTGAACTATAAGTGCCATTTCTGTACCAAGAATGAGTATAGCTCAATTGATTATAATTGAATATTGATTTGATTAACCTTAAATAGACCTTTATAGCCGTTGAAGTGAACTTTATGATTTTGTACGGTTGAGAAATCATTAATAAAAAAACAGGCTCTTCTAAAAAGCCTGTTTTTTTAAAAAGTATTAAGGGTAAAAATATCTCTTAATAGTCGTTTATGGGGAAAATTTTCCTTGAAATAGAATAATCAATTAAGATTCAAAAAACTCTTTTTCCGCTTTTAGCCTTTTCTTTTCAACGCTTGCTGATATATAAATGCTTAATTCATACAGAAGGAATAATGGGAAACTAACTGTTAGCATCGTCGGAATATCCGGCGTAGGAGTTACTATTGCGGCAATAACCAATATTATAATTACTGCATACCTTCTTTGTTCTTTCATAAACTTAGGAGTCATGACACCTAGTTTTGAAAGGATGTAAATTACAATAGGAAGTTCAAATACTGCACCCGTACAAAGCGTTAAAGTGGCTACTGATGAAAAGTAAGAAGTAATGGTGATGGTGTTTTCAATATCTGGACTAATGCTATAGTTTGATAAAAAGTTTACAGATAGTGGTGCAACAATAAAGTAACCAAATAGCAACCCAATCATAAATAATAACGTCGCATAAAAAACAAAACCTGTGGCAGATTTTCTTTCACTATCTTTTAGTGCTGGCTTCACAAATCGCCAAACTTCCCATAGTAAATATGGAAAGCCTAAAACTACCCCAGTCATTAAAGCGGAGTTAATTTGAAGGGTAAACTGACCTGCCATTTCCGTGTTGATGATTTTTCCTGGAATGTTAGTTATACAAAAGCCTGGTCCCATGTTGAAATACTCACCCACTCTACACATCATTCGGTAAGTCCAAAAGCTAGGCTTATGCGGACCCATTATTATGGTGTCGAAAATAAAATCGTAGTAAACAAAACAAAAAATAGTGGTTATAACAATCGCAATTGCTGATCGAACAAGGTGTACTCTTAATTCTGCCAGATGATCAAAGAATGACATTTCGCCCTCAATGCTTTTTCCTTTATCTTTTATAGATTGTACTAAATCTGTTTTTCTTCCTTTGCTCATTGTTATTTATATCCGAAACAAAAATACCATTTTGAATTACGTCAAAATGGTATTTTTAGTTTTAAATTATATCAATTAAACTTCTTCGCCTAATTCAAAAGATTCCATAAACTTGGTGGTGAAATTACCAGCTCTAAAGTTAGGGTCTTTTAATAATTTTAAGTGAAAAGGTATCGTTGTTTTAACGCCTTCAATTACAAATTCGCTTAACGCTCTTTCCATAGTGTTTAACGCTTCTTCTCTACTCTGTGCCACACAAATTAGTTTAGCAATCATAGAGTCGTAGTTAGGTGGAATAACGTAACCTGCGTAAACGTGAGTATCAACTCTTACTCCATGCCCACCTGGCGAGTGGAAATGAGTTATTTTTCCTGGAGAAGGTCTGAAGTTGTTGTACGGATCCTCTGCGTTTATACGGCACTCGATGGCGCACATTTCTGGGAAATATGATTTACCCGAAATTGGTATGCCCGAAGCTACCTTAATTTGTTCTTTGATTAAATCAAAGTTGATAACTTCTTCTGTAACTGGGTGCTCTACTTGGATACGAGTGTTCATTTCCATAAAGTAGAAGTTACGGTGCTTATCTACCAAAAACTCTACTGTACCAGCACCTTCATATTGAACGGCTTCGGCGCCTTTAATTGCAGCTGCACCCATTTTTTCACGCAATTCTTGCGTCATAAATGGAGATGGTGCTTCTTCAACTAATTTTTGGTGACGACGTTGTATAGAACAATCTCTTTCTGATAAGTGACAAACTGTACCAAATTGATCTCCAATAACTTGAATTTCAATGTGGCGAGGGTCTTCGATGTATTTTTCAAGATACATACCATCGTTACCGAAAGCAGCTGCAGATTCTTGACGGGCAGAATTCCACGCATCTTCAAAATCTTCATCTTTCCAAACTTGTCTCATTCCACGGCCACCACCACCTGCGGTAGCTTTTAAAATTACCGGGTAACCAATTTCATTTGCAATTTTTATTCCTTGCTTTACATCAGTAAGCAGACCTTCTGAACCTGGAATAGTGGGTACACCCGCTAGTTTCATGGTGTCTTTTGCCGATGCTTTATCACCCATTCCATTAATTTGCTCTGCTGTAGCTCCAATAAATTTAATGCCGTATTCTTTACAAATGGCAGAAAATTTAGCGTTTTCAGACAAAAATCCGTAACCCGGATGAATGGCATCTGCATTAGTTAACTCTGCTGCAGAAATAATATTAGGGATATTTAAGTAAGAATCTTTACTTGGTGGCGGGCCTATGCAAACAGCTTCGTCCGCAAAACGAACATGTAAACTTTCTCTATCTGCGGTAGAATACACTGCAACTGTTTTTACACCCATTTCTTTACAGGTGCGGATAATGCGCAGTGCAATTTCCCCTCTATTGGCAATTAATATTTTTTTAAACATAATAACGGTTTTATCTATCTGTTAATTTGTGTGAAGGGCAAATAATAGCCCAAATTGTAATACAAATAAACTATGATGGATCTACCAGGAATAGTGGTTGGTCGTATTCAACAGGTTGAGAATTTTCAACCAATACTTTAACAATTTTACCTGAAACTTCTGATTCAATTTCATTGAAAAGCTTCATAGCTTCTATAATACATAAAGTTTGTCCAGGTGATATTTCGTCACCGATGTTGGCCAAGCTAGGCTTATCTGGAGATGATGAACGGTAAAAAGTTCCAATCATTGGAGACTTAACGATGATGTATTTACTATTGTCGTCTTCAGCAACCACAGGAGTAGTTGGTACTGCTACGGGTGCTTGTTGAGCAACTGGAGCAGGTGCAACGGCATGAACTTGAGGAGCTGGTGCAGCTACGTATGTAGGTTCTTGCGTTGTTTTTATGGTGATTTTAAAGTCTTGTTCTTCAATAGAAACTTCATTCACGCCTGATTTTGAAACAAATTTAATCAGATCTTGAATTTGTTTAATGTCCATTCCCATATTGGTGAGTTTTTAAATTTTGTGTTTAATTTAGAAATCTAATATAACAATTATCTATAAAAATAAATTAGTATGCCCACTTAAGGTATAATGAACCCCAAGTAAAGCCTCCGCCAAAAGCGGCAAGTACTATATTATCTCCTTTTTTTAATTTACTTTCCCATTCCCATAAGCAAAGTGGGATAGTGCCGTTGGTGGTGTTGCCGTATTTTTGGATATTAATCATCACCTTTTCAGAACCAACGCCCATGCGATTTGCCGTGGCATCAATAATACGTTTGTTAGCTTGATGAGGTACTAACCACGCAATATCATCTGCGGTAAGGTTATTTTTATCCATAATTTCTGCTGCAACATCTGCCATGTTTGTTACTGCAAATTTAAACACGGCTTGTCCCTCTTGATAAACAGCGTGTTGGTTTGTATCAACTGTTTCGTGAGTTGCAGGGTTTAATGAGCCCCCTGCTTTTATATTTAAGTATGCTTTTCCAGAACCATCGCTTTTAAGTATCGAGTCGATAATTCCGTTACCTTCATCATTAGGTTCTAACAATGCTGCGCCACATCCATCACCAAAAATAATACAGGTTACCCTGTCTTGATAATTGATAATGGATGACATTTTATCGCCACCTACAACCAATACTTTTTTATGTTTGCCCGACTCAATAAATTGAGCTCCGGTGCTTAAACCAAATAAAAAGCCTGAACAAGCTGCCTGTAAATCATATCCCCAAGCATTTTTTGCTCCAATTTTATCAGCTAAAATATTTGCAGTAGCAGGGAAAGGCATATCTGGAGTAGAGGTACAGAAAATAATTAAGTCAATTTCTTCGGCGCTAATTCCTCTTTTTTTAAGTAATCCTTCTACGGCTGGCACTGCCATATCAGAAGTTGCTAAACCTTCGCCTTTTTGTATCCTTCTTTCTTTTATCCCTGTGCGACTGGTAATCCACTCATCATTTGTATCTACCATTGTTTCTAACTCTTGATTAGTTAGAACATAATCTGGTACATAACCGTTTACAGCGGTAATTGCAGCATGAATTTTGCTCATATATTTGATATATTAAGAATTGAAAGCTGTTTTGAACTTTTCAATAATTTGGCTTTCAACCATGTCCTTAGACAATAGTATCATGTTTTTTATGGCCTCTGGGCTAGAAATCCCATGTCCGATAATTACAGGTGCATTTACTCCTAAAATTGGACTTCCTCCGTATTGTTCGTAATTAAACCTATCAAAAAATTCATCTTTTAATCCTTTTTTAAGGGTTAAAACGTAAAAAGATTCTGCTAGTTTTAAAACAATATTTCCGGTAAATCCGTCGCAAACCATTACGTCAGATTTTGCGTTAAACAAATCTCTACCTTCAATGTTTCCGGCAAAATTTATCTTTGGAGATGCTTTTAATAGAGGGTATGTTGCTTGTGTAAGCATATTACCTTTTTCTGCTTCCTCGCCTAAGTTCATCAAGCCAACTTTAGGTTCAGCTATTTGATAAACATATTTTGCATATAAGCTTCCCATTATTGCAAACTGCATTAAATGCTCTGGTTTGCAATCTGCATTAGCACCCGCATCTAATAAAAGGCCGAAACCACCTTTTTCTTTTGGGATAACAGTTGAAATAGCGGGTCTTAATACGCCTTCAATTGCTTTAACGCTGAACATGGCACCTACTAGCATAGCCCCAGTATTGCCAGCTGATGCAAAAGAATCAATTATTCCTGCTTTTAGCTGTTGAAAGCCTACAGAAATACTTGAGTTTGCTTTTTGAACTATAGCTTTTGTGGGATGTTCTCCCATGCCAATTACTTCTGTAGTATGTACATACTCAAAAAGATCGGGGTTAAAACTATGTTCTTTAAGGATGGGGGTAATTTGGTCTTTATCTCCAAATAATACTAGGTGTTGATCTTTTGATAGGTTTTGATGTGCTGCAATTGCTCCTAGTACGGTTGCGTTTGGCGCATAATCACCACCCATTATATCTAAACCAATTTTCATTGAGATAAGTTGCTTTTAAAAAAGTTGCTCTGTAAACCAACGGTATTGTTGGTTTGAGGGTTTAAAAAAAATCCTTGTGTAAGGTAATAAATAATTATTTACCATCACAAGGATTTTTACATGCATATTATTATGCAATAGAAGTATTTTCTATCAACAATTTACCTCTTAAGTAAAGGTTACCGTCAATATTGTAAGCTCTGTGTGGTAAGTGTACTGCACCAGTTTCTTTGTCAAGCCACAATGAAGGAGCTGTTGCTTTATAGTGAGTTCTTCTTTTATCTCTTCTTGATTTGGAGATTTTTCGTTTTGGATGTGCCATTTTTTCCTATTTTTAATTTTTCCTAATGTTCTTTAATACGTCCCACCTTGGGTCTTGCTCTTCGCTTTCACTGTTTCCGTCCTCTATAGAAAGCTCGTCTATTTTTTCGAGCATCTCTAAATCGCAGGCTGGTGTGTTTCCCGGATCCTCACAAATACTAATGTATGGAACCGCTAAGTTGATAATCTCATATATAAACGATGATACGTCAACTTCACTTTCACTCTTTGTAATAATTATAACTTCTTCGCTGTCTGCCAAATCATCAGATTCGGTGAATTTAGCGATTAGCCTGTCTTTGGTATCTAACTCGTGAGGAAAACTACTCAGACATTTATCACAGCTTAATTGTATTTTACCTTTGATGTGAAAGTTGAGAATCATTAAAGTTTCTCTTCTTTCTAAAAGCAAACTTACACTAAGCAAGCCATCTTTTACCAAAGAATATTCAAACTCATCAAAAAAACGTCCATCAACTTCAAAATTAAATTGATGTTGACCAATCTTTAATCCCGTAAAGGGTATTGAATATTGTTTTAACGATTTCAAAGTTCGACAATTAAGCCTGCAAATTTAGGAAAAATTATTAAGCCCTAAAGGTTTTTTTAAAAAAACAAAAACAGGCAATTAAGCCATCTTCTTATAAAGCATCAACAGCTAAAAAGCTTTATTTTTAGCCATATAGACTGTGTTTTTAATAATATCGATACTATTTTATAATAGCCATAAAATAGCATACTGTTAAGCGCATTTGAATTCTTGTAAATTTAAATGCGCTTATTTCTGCCTAAAAACCTTAATTGTTTTAATCTCTATCTCTACTGTGTTTGCTAAAAGGAAGTGTGTTTTTAACCATTTCCTCTTGCTCTCTTCGGCGTTCTACAATATGAACAGCTTTAAAAAGAGCATCTCTGAAAGAGCTGGCAGAAGCAATATTTTTACCAGCAATATCATAACCGGTGCCATGATCTGGCGAGGTACGTACTACAGGTAAACCAGCGGTAAAGTTTACGCCGTGATGAAATGCTAAAGATTTAAAAGGAATTAAGCCTTGGTCATGGTACATTGCTAAAACTGCATCGAACTGAGCAAAGGCTTGGTTCCCAAAAAAGCCATCTGCCGGGAAAGCTCCGAAAGCAAAAATGCCTTCTTTTTGTGCAAGCTCAATTGCTGGGTGAATAATTTCTTCTTCTTCCATACCAATTAAACCACTATCGCCGGAATGAGGGTTTAATCCTAAAACAGCAATTTTTGGTTTTTCTACCCAAAAATCATATTTTAATGAGTGGTTCATTAAACGTAATTTGGATAAGATGGCTTCTTGCGTTATACCAGCTGCAACCTCTTTAACCGGAATATGTCCCGTAACCACACCAATTTTTAACTCATCACTTACCAAAAACATTAACGAATCTGGCGAACCAGCCATTGCTTGGATATATTCTGTATGCCCGTGAAAAGTAAATTCATCACTTTGGATATTGTGTTTATTAATTGGTGCTGTTACTAAAGCATCAATTTTTCCAGCAATTAAATCTTGTGTGGCTCTTTGTAATGATAGGAAGGCGTATTTTCCGCCAATATCATTAGCTTTTCCCAGTTCAATTTTCACATCTTCTTCCCAGCAATTAATCATATTTGCTTTGCCTGCATGAGCTTGCTCGGGCTGATTAATTACTTGGAAAATAAATTCTTGTATGCCAGCCGCTTTTCTGTGAAAAGAGGCAACTTTGGTATGTCCGTAAACAATTGGGGTGCAATATTGGTAAATCTGAGACTCGGAAAGTGTCTTGATAATAACCTCTAAACCTATCCCGTTTACATCTCCGATTGATATTCCTACTTTTAACAACTCGCTCATACAAAAGATAATTTTTATAAATTTCTTGCAAAATAAAGATTTTGGAACGAATGTTAATTTTAAAGATTAAACTTTCCGTAATTTGTAGCTCATCTTTACAAAAATATGAGTCAGGTAAAAGCCAAAAAGCACTTAGGACAGCATTTTTTAACCGATAAAAATATCGCAGAAAAAATTGTGAATAGTCTAGTGCATCACGATAAGTACGATAAAGTTTTAGAAGTTGGACCAGGAATGGGCGTGTTGTCTGATTTTTTGTTGCAGAAAAAAGAATACGAAACTTATTTAATTGATATCGATACAGAATCGTTTCATTTTCTTCATAAAAAATACCCAGAATTGGGGGATAAGCTGTTGAATGCAGATTTTTTGCACCTAAATTTTAAAGATGTTTTTCCATCAAGTTTTGCCATTATAGGGAACTTTCCTTACAATATCAGCTCGCAGATTTTATTTAAGATTTTGGATAACAGAAATCAAGTGCCAGAGGTAGTTGGGATGTTCCAAAAAGAAGTAGCTGAACGCTGTTGTGCTAAACCCGGCAGTAAGGAGTATGGGATTTTAAGCGTCTTTTTGCAGGCTTATTTTAAATGCGAGTATTTGTTTACGGTAAAAGCCGGAGTTTTTAACCCACCACCCAAGGTGCTTTCTGGGGTGCTTAGGTTAAGCAGAAACGAAATAAAAGAGTTGGGCTGTAATGAAAAACTATTTTGGCAAGTGGTAAAAGCTGGGTTTAACCAAAGAAGAAAGACTTTAAGTAACTCTTTGTCAGGAATTATTCCGAAAGAGAAACAAAATGAGGATGCCGTTTGGGCTTTGAGAGCTGAACGCTTGAGTGTAAAGGATTTTGTGGAGTTGACGAATTTGATTGAGGGGGGGAGTTAATTAAGTACTTAATAAAAACTAGTAAGTTTTATTAAACAAATAATAAAGAGCATTCGCTCTTAACAATACAAACAATAACAATGAAAAAAATATTAATAGTTGATGATTTACACCCGGCTTTCAAACTGGCCGCAGAAGAAATGGGTTTCGAGGTAGACGACCGACCACTTATAAAAAAAGAAGAAGTTTTAGCGATACTAAAAGATTACGAAGGTTTAGCTATACGCACCAAGTTTAGAGTAGATGCAGAAGTGCTTGCCAAAGCGCCAAATCTTAAATTTGTGGCGAGGGCAGGAGCAGGAATGGACAATATTGATGTGGTTTTGGCCGATGAGAGAAACATCCAGTTGATTAATGCTCCAGAAGGTAATGCTGACGCGGTTGGTGAGCATACTTTAGGGATGCTGCTATCACTAATGAATACCTTCCGTAAAGCTGATACAGAGATCCGTAATGGCGTTTGGGATAGAGAGGGAAATCGCGGGTATGAACTGATGGGTAAAACCGTGGGGATTATTGGTTACGGACATATGGGGCAGGCGTTTGCAAAGCGTTTAGCTGGATTTGGTGTAAAAACCATTGCTTATGATAAGTATAAAACAGGTTTTAGCGATCAATATGCTACCGAAGCTAGCATGGAAGAAATTGTAAAATACAGTGATGTTTTAAGTTTACATATTCCGTTAACTAAAGAAACTAGACAGCTAGTAGATGAGGAATACCTGCTACACTTTAGAAGACCAATTTTCTTTTTAAACGCGGCTCGTGGAGAAATTGTGAACACGAATGCGGTGCTTAAAGCTATTGAAGGGGGTAAAATAATAGGTGCCGGTTTGGATGTTTTAGAGAAAGAGAAATTCCCTTTATTGGGTGAAGCTGACTTTTATAAAGAACTTACCGCACACCCAAAAGTGCTTTTAACACCGCATGTTGGCGGATGGACTTTTGACTCGTACCGGAAAATTTCAGAGGTGTTGGCAACAAAACTTAAAAATTTGGAAATATAAACTCAAAATTTATATCTTCGTACAGAAGAAAACAAGACTATGTATGCGAAAAGCAGATATAGTCTTGTTTGTTTTTTAGAGCTTGGCTATCGCCGAGCTTTTTTTACAATAACCGATTAATAAAACAGAAGAAGATGGCAGATGTAGCATATTTTACCAAAGAAGGTTTAGAAAACTTAAAGGAAGAATTACATTATTTAAAAACCGAAGGCAGGAGAAAGATATCGGCAGCTATTGCAGAGGCAAGAGATAAAGGAGATTTATCTGAAAATGCAGAATACGACGCGGCAAAAGAAGCGCAAGGTCACCATGAAACTAAGGTTGCACAGCTAAGCAACATTTTGGCTACCGCTAGATTAATTGATGAATCAAAATTAGATACCTCTAAAGTTTTGGCTTTATCCATAGTAAAAATAAAGAACGTTAAAAACGGCGCTACAATGAGTTACCAGCTAGTTTCAGAAAATGAAGCTGATATGAAAACCGGGAAAATTTCTGTAAAGTCGCCAATTGCCAAAGGCTTATTAGGTAAATCTGTTGGCGAGATTATAGCCATTGATGTGCCTGTAGGTAAAATGGAATTCGAGATTTTAGAAATCACTCGATAAACGAGGTTCTTACGGAAGTTCATTAGTTATTGGTTCATTTGGGGGGATCCCAGAATCAAGTTTATTCTTAAAAAAGCTTACAAACACTAATAACTAATGAACTCCTTATTTACATAGGAACTACTTATAAAGAAACCGCATTTTAAAATGCCCTCTATCTTTAACTCTTATAAGTACAGTTGTGCCCCAATTGATAAGCGCACAAATAACCATAAACATAAAAATCAGTAAAAAATTACCCCAGCTTCTAAGGTTTAGCGCAATGTATATAAACAAAAGATTTGTGAAAGCTAATAGATAAGTGGTTTGGATGTGCGTAAAGCCTAAACGTAAAATCCTGTGGTGGATGTGATTTCTATCTGCTTTAAACGGCGAATTCCCCTTTAATGCCCTAATTGTAAATATTCTAAAAGTATCAAATAATGGGATAATTAATACAGATACTGCAATTGCTGGAGCCGCATAGAACGACGGTTTAATACCGAAGTTTGTAAATTTATTCAATTCAATAAATTTGATTGCTAAAACAACTGAAACTAAGCCTATCAGTAAACTTCCTGTATCGCCCATAAAAATACGAGCAGGAGTATAATTATAGTATAAAAAACCAATTATTGCGCCAACCATACTAAAGGCTAAAGAAGCCATCTCTATTTGCCCCATGTGTATAAACAATATGGCAAAGGTTAGGTTAACTACTAGTCCAATAGTTCCTGCTAAACCATTAATACCGTCAATTAAATTAAAGGCATTTACAATAAACATGATAATTAGAACTGAAACAGGAATACTTATATAGACAGGAATTTCTGATACGCTAAAAACACCGTAAAGGCTTGTTAAGCGTACATCGCCTAAGAAAACCAAAATTGAAGCGACTAAAAACTGCATCACAAATTTTGTTCCTGGACCCGAGCCAGCTAAATCATCTTTTAAACCTACCGCAAACAGAATTATGCAAGATGTTAAAAGGATATTTGTAGGCAAAACGGCATCATACTTTGCAAATAGGAGTGAAACAATAGTGAAACTACAGAATATAGCTACACCTCCTAAACGCGGAATGCCATGGTCATGGTCTTTTCTACTACTCTCAATATCATCATAAAGGTGGCGTTCACGAGCCACAAACATGATAGATGGAATAGCTATAAAAGATATTACACTAGAAATTACAATTACAACGAGGTAATAAATCCACTCAATCTCAAGAAAAGAAAAATCTAAACTCACAGTACAAATCTAAATATTTTTATTCCAAAACTGGTTTAATTTGGATAGAGGTTTAATAATAGAAACCCATAACGCGTTAGGAACTCCGTTTAACTTTAAAGCTAGGCGGTCTTCTTTGTTGGCGTTTACACGATTTTTTAATGATTTATTGCTTAAACCACCAACTCTCATTTTTACTAAAACTTCTGGAATGTAGGCAACATTAATTTGATGCTTAAATAAAAAACGAAGAATAAGATCGTAATCTGCAGCAGATTTATAGGATAGGTTATAATTGCCAAGATTTTTAAAGCATTTGGTTTTGATAAATAATGCTGGGTGGGGAGGCATCCAGCCTTTCTTGAAATTATTGATATCGTATTCTCCCGAAATCCAATTTCTAATTACTTTATCAGGATTTTGGCGGTCTACATATTGCAAATCACCATAAACAGCATCAAGAGAAGGGTTTTCTATGAATTTTTGTGCTACGTTTTCTAAAACTTTATCATGAGCAAAAAAATCATCTGAATGCAAAATTCCGATAATTTGCCCTTGAGCCAAGTCGGTTCCTTTGTTGAGGGCGTCATAAATTCCTTTATCTTTTTCAGAAACTAAGGTGTTTATGTACTGATTATTTTGCGCTAAAATTTCTAAAGTATCGTCAGAACTTTTTCCATCAATAACTACTAATTCCTTATCTGCAAAAGTTTGGTTTGCGTAAGATTTTATAGCATCATTAATGAAGCTCTGAGAATTAAACGTCGCCGTTATAATAGAAATCTGCATAGACGCCAATTTTAAAGAAAAAATTTGACGAAATGCAAATTAATTGGAAAAACTAAGTGCGATTCCTTATCTCAGATACTTGTAGGTGAAGAGGTACTTTACCACCTTTTCTACTTGTAATACTGAAATGTGCTCTTCTGATTTCTTATGAAAATCTATGAAATTAGAACCATAATGTACCACATTGTCTATTACGGTTTTAACATAAGCTGATAAAATCGCATCCTGGTTTTTTCTATGTTTATTTAGTACCTCAACTTCATACTCAGCAACTAGTCTGCCTTGCTTACAAAAAACCTCGACTTTGTAATTTTCGGACTTCGAGTTTTTAGAGTGTAGATGTGTTGTTTTTATTCGACCTAAGATATTTTTATTATAAATAATCTGCGATTTTTCAATTCGAACATCTTTAACGGTATCAGTGTCAGACTCGATTAAATTGTGGGCTTGAGCTTTTAAAAAAGGACCACCTATAAAGAAAAAGACAATAAGTAACTGTAACTTCATGTGATTGATAGTATTAAAATATCCTATTACGTTTAGTTTTATTGGTCTGCTACAAGAGAATCTGGGAAGATTTCTTGAATGCACACTAAAATAACGTCTAAATAATAGGTTTATTATAATACTAAATTTATTATTCTTCCTTTTACCACAATTACTTTTTTAGGCGTTTTTCCGTCTAAGTATTTCAACACTTGCTCATTTGCTAACACTTCTTTTTCTACTTCTGCAGGTTCTAAAGATAAAGGCAATAGCAAATTCATTTTTGTTTTTCCATTGATTGATACCGGGTAAGCAAACTCATTTTCAACTAAGTGAGCAGGGTTAAAAATCGGGAATTGAGTATATGAAAGTGAGCCTTCTGCATTTCCTAATTGTTTCCAAAGCTCTTCTGTGATATGAGGTGCATAAGGTGAAAGCAGAACTACCATTTCTTGTAGTATTTCTCTTTTGTTGCACTTTAAGTCAGTGAGTTCGTTAACGGCAATCATAAAACTAGAAACCGAGGTGTTGAAAGAAAAACGTTCAATATCTTCTTCTACTTTTTTAATGATTTTATGCAAAGATTTTAGTTCTGCTTTTGTAGGTGCTTCATCAGAAACTACAAAGTTGAAACTATCATCATGGAAAAGTTTCCAGAATTTTCTTAAGAATTTGAAAACACCTTCAATTCCGTTGGTGTTCCAAGGTTTGCTTTGCTCTAACGGACCTAAGAACATTTCATACATGCGTAAGGTGTCTGCGCCGTAACGTTCTACCAAATCATCGGGATTAACCACGTTGAACTTGGATTTTGACATTTTTTCTACTTCGTGACCGCAAATGTATTTCCCGTTTTCTAAGATAAATTCTGCGTTAGCGAACTCTTCTCGTGAAGTTTTAAATTTCTCTAGGTTTAGAATATCGTTTTCAACAATATTAACATCAACATGAATTGACCCAGCTTGAACAACTTGATTATTTACAGAAAGAAAGTCTAAATTATTATACCTAAAAGAAATACCCCAGTTGTCTAATAAAAATTGCTGCTCTCCCAGAGTATCAGCTTTTTCCCAAGCATCATAATGACCTTTAGATAGAAACTTTGAGATAATAATATTACCATCTTCAATGAAATTTAAACGATAAACAAAGCTACTCCGTCCCTGAATCATCCCCTGATTAATCAGTTTTTTGAAAGGTTCTTCTTCGTTCACATAACTTAAATCTTTCAAAAATTTATTCCAGAAACGGCTGTACAAAAGGTGTCCGGTTGCATGTTCGTTACCGCCGATGTATAAATCCACATCTTTCCAATAAGCAATTTTATCCTTATCAGCGAAAGCGGAATCATTTTTAGCATCCATATAACGGTACCAATACCAGCTACTGCCTGCCCAACCCGGCATGGTGCTTAATTCGTATTCATATTCGTCTTGGTATTTCCAATCTTTTGCTCGGCCTAAAGGTGGTTCGCCACTTTCGGTAGGTAAATATTTATCTACTTCTGGTAGCAATAAAGGAAGTTCTTCTTCTTGCAATAAGTATGGCAATCCGTCTTTAAAATAAACAGGAACCGGCTCACCCCAATAACGTTGACGACCAAAAATCGCATCACGCATACGGAAATTTACCTTTGCGTAACCCATTCCAACCTCTTCTAAAGCATTGGTTATTTTCTTGGTGGCTTCTTTATAGCCTAATCCGTTTATAATTCCGGAGTTAACGTATTGTCCTTCTTTGGTTGCATCAGCTTCTTTATCACAAACCTGTGCATCTAAAATTTGAACTATCGGTAAGTTGAAATGCTGAGCAAAAAGATAATCACGTTGATCACCAGATGGAACCGCCATTACAGCACCCGTTCCATAACCTGCCAAAACATAATCGGCAATCCAAACTGGGATTTTTTCGCCACTTAATGGGTTAATGGCATAACTGCCTGTAAAAGCGCCCGAAACGGTTTTAACATCAGCCATACGGTCCAACTCCGATTTCTTTTTGGTAGCTAAAATATAATTTTCAATGTCAGCTTTTTGCGCTGGAGTAGTTAAAGACGTAACCAATTCATGTTCTGGAGCAATTGCTAAAAATGAAACACCGTAAAGGGTGTCAACACGAGTGGTGAAAACTTCTATGTAGGAAGAAGTCTGAAGTCCGTTGTCCGTTGCTTGACTGTCGACCATTGACTGCTGACCTCCGACTTCGGACTTCGGACTTTCCAAACTAAACCTCACCATCGCACCTACACTTTTGCCAATCCAGTTGCGTTGCATTTCTTTCAATGGTTCTGGCCAGTCGATATCGTTCAACCCTTGCAATAAACGCTCGGCGTAAGCGGTAATTCGCATACTCCACTGCATCATTTTCTTTTGCTCAACTGGGTGACCGCCACGCTCACTAAAGCCGTCTTTTACCTCATCGTTAGCTAAAACAGTTCCTAAAGCTGCGCACCAGTTTACAGTGCTTTCCTTTAAAAAAGTTAAACGGTATTTTAATAATTCAGCTTGCTTTTCTTCGGCAGAAAATGTACTCCAGTCACTTGGTAGTAATGGTGAAACATCCTCGTCACAAACGGCATTAATTTCTTTTGCAGGAATAGTTTCCAACTTTTCAATTAAGGTAGAAATATGCTCTGCTTTATCTGTGTCTTTGTTGTACCAGGAGTTAAATAACTGCATAAAAATCCACTGTGTCCACTTGTAATATTCGGGTGAACTGGTGCGAACTTCTTTACTCCAATCGAAAGAAAAACCTAAATTATCTAGTTGTTCTCTGTATCTATTGATGTTGGTTTCGGTAGTTTTTGCTGGGTGCTGACCAGTTTGTATAGCGTATTGTTCTGCCGGCAAGCCAAAAGAATCGTAACCCATTGGGTGCAAAACATTGAAACCTTTTAGTCTTTTATATCTCGAAAAAATATCAGAAGCAATATAGCCTAGCGGATGCCCAACATGTAAGCCTGCACCACTTGGGTAAGGAAACATATCTAAAACATAATATTTGGGTTTACTTTCGTCCACCTCGGCTTTAAAAGTTTCATTTGCTGCCCAAAATTTTTGCCAGTCCTTCTCTATCTGCTTAAATTGATAATCCATTGCTACGATTTATGATATAACAGCGAAAATAAAAATTTAAAACCAGCAAGCCATTTTTATTTTGAAAAGAGTGGAAAGTGAGAGGATTTAGGGCGTTTTAACACGCCATACACTAAATCTTTTTTGCTACCTGCAAGTTGGCGACTGCAAAAAAGGATATCATTTCTGTCGTTAACGCAAATGATCTTGAGACGTAATCATTTTAAGATTAGGATATTGCGTTTTTTAAAATAAGTTATTAACTTTAACAAACCAATAATAACCTAAACATGAATTTACTCTTTATGGGACTCGGCATACCAGAAATTATCATTCTTTTTATTTCTCTAATAATACCGATTGCAATTATTTTAGTTATAGTTTCCTACTTCAAAAAGAGTCAAAAACTTAAACAGGAGCAAGTTGATCTTTTAAGAAAGATTGCAGAGAAATAACGGATCATCTACTAATTTGAATTCAAAGATATGGTTCTTGGAACACCAGAAGTCACTTTAATTCTACTTTGGATAGTAATACCTTTTATAATCATTGTAGTGATTTTCCGATATTTTAGGAAAAGTCAAAGACTAAAACAAGAACAAATAGAGCTTTTAAAAAAGATATTAGACAAAATAAAATAACCTATTTTGAAGTCAGCATCACATTTTGCAAAGAAGATTCTTCGAACAAAGTTTTTAAATGTGGCGTAAAAAGAGATTGGCGGAGTGCATCAGCATGTTTAAGATGGTGCATGTCAGATCCAATAAAATCAATCATCATATTATCTACTAATTCTTCAGCTGTTTTTTGAGCTGCTTTTCCGTAGTAACCGGAAAGTGAGATGGTATTCAGCTGGAAATAACAGCCAAATTCTCTGATTTTATAATAATTTTCGATAGAACCGTATAAATAGGGGTAACGTTCAGGGTGAGCTAAAATTGGCTTTAAGCCTTTATCATTCAGTTTTTGGATAATGTCTTTGATGTTGTTGGGGTAGTTGATGTACGAAAGCTCGAACAGAATATAATCTTTGCCCATAGTCATTAGGTTTCCTTTGTTGATTTTATTCTCGAAAGTTTCATCTAAATAGTATTCAGCAGCGGCTTCAATTGGCATGTCAATATTTTGCTTTACCAATTCTTCTCGCAGTTCATCCAGCGCTTTATTGATGGTGTCTGGTGTATTGCGGTAATAATCTGCCATGATGTGTGGCGTAGCTATCAGCTTTTTAAAGCCGAGCTCCTGAAAGCGCTTCACCATCATTACGGACTCCCTAACCGTTGGCGCACCATCATCAATACCAGGAAGAATATGCGAGTGCATATCAGTCCCGATATTGCTATAATCAAAATCTGGTATTTTTTTCTTCTTGCTGAAAAGACCGAACATTTATCTGTTTTGGTATTGCCCTTCGTAATAATTTTGGTAATTACCAGAAGTAACGTTGTTAAGCCACTTTTCGTTTGCCAAATACCAATCCACAGTTTTTTCTAGGCCTTCTTCAAACTGTAAGCTTGGTTCCCAACCTAATTCGTTTTTAAGTTTTGTAGCATCAATGGCGTAACGTAAATCATGGCCGGCTCTATCTGTAACGTAAGTGATTAGTTTCTCTGAACTTCCTTCTTCTCTGCCTAACTTTCTGTCCATCACTTTACACAAAGTTCTGATTAGGTCAATGTTAGTCCATTCGTTATGACCACCGATATTGTAAGTTTCACCAGATTTTGCCTTGTGGAAAATTACATCAATTGCTCTCGCATGGTCTTCTACCCAAAGCCAATCTCTAATGTTTTCGCCTTTTCCGTAAATCGGGATAGCTTTATTTTGCTGGATATTATGGATGGAAAGCGGAATTAATTTCTCAGGAAAATGGTGTGATCCATAGTTGTTTGAGCAGTTAGAAATTACACAATCCATTCCGTAAGTATCAAAATAAGCTCTCACAAAATGGTCTGAACTTGCTTTTGAAGCCGAATAAGGGGAATGTGGATCGTAAGAAGTTTCTTCGGTGAACATCTCTGTTCCTTCGCCTAAAGCACCGTAAACTTCATCTGTAGAAACATGGTAAAAACGTTTTTTATCGTAATTGCCTTTCCAGCTTGTTCTTGCTGCGTTCAACAGATTTACTGTCCCTACAACGTTGGTCATCACAAATTCGATGGGATTTGAAATGGAACGATCTACATGAGATTCGGCTGCCAAATGAATTACAGCGTCAAAGTTTTCTTGCTCAAATAAATCCTGAACAAAAGCTGCATCAACAATATCTCCTTTTACAAATTTGTAGTTGGATTGCTTTTCTATGTCGCTTATATTTTCAAGATTTCCGGCATAAGTCAGCTTATCCAAGTTAACAATTTGATAATCTGGATAAGTGTTCACAAAACGCCTAACAACGTGTGAACCTATAAATCCGGCTCCGCCGGTGATGAGTATTTTTTTCATTTAATAAGTGATAGCGTATCAAGTAGCGAGTATCAAGTATCAAGAGCCTAAAGTGCGTATACTTGCCGTCTGAAAAGCGTCTTGATACTTGATACTAAAATCTCACTACTTACTAAAAAGGATTCTTACTAATATATTTTTCCCATTCCCATGCAGATTTCATCATGTCATCTACATTTAATTCGGCTTTCCAGCCTAAGGCTTCTGATGATTTAGTTACGTCGCCGTAAACTTTTTCTATATCACCTTCTCTGCGTGGTCCAATAGTATATTTTAATTTTTCGCCTGTAGAGTTTTCAAAAGCGTTAATGATTTCTAAAACCGTTGTCCCTTTTCCGGTACCGATATTAAAAACCTCGTAGTTATCAGCAGATTTCCCTGCTTCCATACGCTTGATGGCTGCAACATGAGCTTTCGCCAAATCAACTACGTGGATGTAGTCTCTGATACAACTTCCGTCAACGGTATCGTAATCATCACCAAAAACAGTGATTTTTTCTCTTTTCCCAATGGCAGTTTGTGTAACAAAAGGAATTAAGTTTTGTGGAACTCCGATAGGTAACTCTCCAATCAAAGCAGTTGCATGCGCTCCAACCGGGTTAAAGTATCTTAATGCTACAATGTTATAGTTTTTGCGAACCGCCGCAGTTTCGCTCAAAATTTCTTCGGCAATTTGCTTGGTATTTCCGTAAGGAGATTCTGCTTTTTTAACTGGTGCGGCCTCTGTTACTGGCAATACATCAGGCTGACCGTAAACTGTACAGCTAGAAGAAAACACAAAATTGATGTTTTTCCCTTTGTAAGGAGTTAGCAAGTTAATTAGCGAGAAAAAGTTATTTCTGTAGTATTCAAGCGGTTTTTGTACCGATTCGCCAACTGCTTTAAAAGCTGCGAAATGGATAATTCCTTTAATATCAGGATTTGCTTGGATAAAAGCAGCAGTTTTAGCTTCGTCACATAAATCAAATTGATGAAACTCAGGCTTGTAACCAATTATTTTTTCAATCTGATCTAAGATTTTTATGGATGAGTTAGATAAATCATCAACAATTACGGGTGTATAACCTGCATGGTAAAGCTCTACCACAGTATGCGAGCCAATAAAACCCGTTCCACCTGTTACTAAAATCTTGTTTCCCATTTTTATTTATTGTAATTCGTAAAGTCTTTGTGGTCTACTTTATCCAACTGTTCTTTGGTTAAAGTTTTAAAATAATCGTATGTGATTTTTAAACCTTCGGCTCGGTTTACTTTTGGCTCCCAGTTTAAAATTGCAATTGCCTTGGTAATATCTGGGCGACGTTGTTTTGGATCATCCTGTGGCAGTTCTTTGTAAATTACTTTCTGATTGGTTCCTGTCAATTTAATGATTTCTTCTGCAAACTGACCTATGGTGATTTCATCTGGATTACCGATGTTCATTGGCTGTGCATAATCAGAAATCAATAACCTATAAATTCCTTCTACTAAATCATCCACATAACAGAAAGAACGGGTTTGTGTACCATCACCGAAAACTGTTAAGTCTTCTCCGCGTAAAGCCTGACCAATAAAAGCGGGTAAAACTCTACCATCGTTTAAACGCATACGTGGGCCGTAAGTGTTAAAAATTCTTACGATACGAGTTTCTACACCATGGAAAGTATGGTAAGCCATAGTAATAGCTTCTTGGAAACGTTTTGCCTCATCATAAACACCACGTGGTCCAACTGGGTTTACATTTCCCCAATACTCTTCTGGCTGTGGATTAACTGCCGGATCTCCGTAAACTTCTGATGTTGAAGCGATGATTAATCTAGCGTTTTTAACTCGGGCTAAACCCAATAAATTATGGATCCCCAAAGAGCCAACTTTTAAAGTTTGGATAGGGATTTTCAAATAATCAATAGGGCTTGCTGGCGAAGCAAAGTGTAATATATAATCTAACTTTCCGGCCACATGAACATATTTTGAAACATCGTGATGATGGAATTCAAAATTTTCTAACTTAAATAGATGTTCAATGTTGGACAAATCTCCTGTAATAAGATTGTCCATCCCGATAACGTGATAACCTTCTTTTATAAAACGATCACAAAGGTGCGATCCTAAAAATCCGGCTGCACCGGTAATCAATACTCTTTTTTTCATCGTTAAGATTTACGCTTTAACTTCTGCTCTACCAATACTGTTATAATAAAAACCTAAGTCGATCATTTTGTTTAAATCGTAAAGATTTCTACCGTCAAAAATAACTTTGGCTTTAAGTTTTTCTTGCATTTGTTTAAAATCAGGGTTCCTAAATGCCTGCCATTCGGTTGCAATAATCAGTGCATCAGCACCGTCTAAAGCATCGTAAGCATTATCCGCAAATTTTAAAATATCGCCTTTCATTTTTCTTACGTTATCCATTCCTTCTGGGTCGTAAGCTGTAATTTCTGCTCCGGCTTTAGTCAACTCATCAATAATATAAAGTGCAGGCGCTTCTCTAATGTCGTCTGTTTCGGGTTTAAACGCCAAGCCCCAAAGCGCAAACTTTTTGCCTTTTACGTCTCCGCCGTAATATTTCATCATTTTTTCAACGATTTTTAGTTTTTGCGTTTGGTTAACTTCCATCACCGCATCTAAAATCTTGAATTCGTAGTTATATTCTTTTGAAGATAAAGCCAAAGCTTGAACATCTTTTGGGAAACAGCTTCCGCCATAACCAATACCTGGGAATAAAAACCTTTTCCCAATACGGTCATCTGCACCAACTCCTTTACGTACCATATCCACATCTGCACCAACAAGTTCACAAAGGTTTGCAACCTCGTTCATGAAAGTGATTTTTGTTGCTAAAAATGAATTAGCTGCGTATTTTGTTAGCTCAGAAGAACGCTCATCCATAAAAATAACTGGATTTCCTGAACGCACATAAGGTGCATAAAGTTCTTCCATTAGTTTTTTAGCTCTGTCACTTCTTGTTCCCACAACCACACGGTCAGGTTTCATGAAATCATCAACGGCAACACCTTCACGTAAAAACTCAGGGTTTGATACCACATCAACTTCTACCAAAGTGTTTTCAGTAAAGGCAGCTTTCACTTTATCTGCTGTTCCTACCGGAACGGTAGATTTGGTGACAATCACTTTATAGTCTGTAACTAAGCCTGCGATATCTTTCGCAGCACCCAAAACGTAACTTAAATCTGCTTTACCATCACCACCCGGAGGCGTTGGTAATGCTAAGAAAATAATTGTTGCATCTTTAATAGCTTCAGCAAGATTAGTAGTAAATTTTAGCCTTCCTTGCTCAATATTTCTATGGAAAAGTATGTCTAAACCTGGCTCATAAATAGGTAGTTCGCCATTCTTCATCTTGTTGACTTTTTCTTCAACAATATCCACGCAAATGATGTCATTTCCGGTTTCGGCTAAACAAGTACCGGTTACTAAACCCACATACCCTGTCCCAATTACTGCTATCTTCATATTAAATTGAGTATTTTTATCAAATTTTTATAAACTTTACGAAAGTAATCATTCAATAGATAAATGCCTATTTTTTATAACATTGCGATTAAAGTTTATTATTTACTAGTTCTATTATTTTCGTTTTTCAACAAAAAAGCAAAGCTCTGGATTGACGGAAGAAGGGATTGGAGACAGAAGTTCAGCCCTAAAGCTGATACAAAAAAGGTATGGTTGCATTTTGCTTCCTTAGGCGAGTTTGAGCAAGGAAAGCCACTTTTACAAGCTATTAGACAAAAACAACCTGAAAAGGAAATTATCATTACATTTTTTTCTCCTTCGGGTTATGAGATTAGGAAAAACTCGCCTTTAGGCGATTATATCTTGTATCTACCATTAGATACAGCCAAGAATGCAAGAGATTTTTTAGATTTATTTAAGCCTGAAATAGCAATTTTTAATAAATACGAATATTGGTATCACTTTTATAAAGAGCTTAACCAAAGGCAAACCCCTGTTTATGTGACTTCTGCCATTTTTAGGCCCAATCAAATATTTTTTAAATGGTATGGAGGATTTAACCGTAAGATTTTAAGTTTTGTAAATCACTTTTTTGTGCAGAATACAGAATCAGCGGACTTATTAAAAAGCATAGGATTAACTAATTATACCGTTTGTGGAGATACTAGATTTGATAGTGTTTTAGATTTAGCGAAGAATAAAAAGGAGTTTCCGCTGATTGCCGAGTTTAAGGGAAGCGCTCAGTTGATTATTGCCGGTAGTACTTGGCCTGCGGATGAAGAGTTGATTGCTAACTACGTTAAAAGCTTGCCGGCAAACTGGAAAATGATTTTTGCACCACATGAAATTGGTGAAGATAAAATTTCGGGCTTGCAACGACTGTTAGGTTCTAAAGCTTTACGTTACTCATCCTTAGTTAAAGAACCCGATAAGCTGACGCCAGAAATTGAAACTCTTATTATTGATAACATTGGAATGCTTTCCTCCTTATATACTTATGGAGAAGTTGCCTACATAGGTGGAGGGTTTGGGGCTGGTATCCATAATACTTTGGAAGCTGCTGCCTGGGGGCTACCAGTTGTATTTGGAAGTAATTACCAAAAGTTTCAAGAAGCCAAAGACTTGATAGCCGTTGGTGGCGGATTTACAATTGCCAACCAGCCAGAACTTAACTCAACATTAGATCAGTTAATTAATAAGCTGGAATTTAGAGCAGAAGCCGGGGAAAAAGCAAAAAGCTATGTAGCGCAAAATACTGGTGCTACTGCTGTAATTATGGCTAAAATCTTTTAAAAAGCTCCTAAAATCCTTAAAGCAACGTCACTCAATTCTTGTTCAGATAATTTTAGTTTAGGATTACTGAAGTCCATATCGGTAATGTTATCTATCGGGATTAAATGAATATGAGCATGAGGAACTTCTAAGCCGATAACCGCAATACCTACTCTGGTGCAAGGAATGGCGTTTTTAATCGCTTTTGCCACCACTTTTGCAAAAATCATTAAACCGCCATAAGTTTCGTCGTCCAAATCAAATATGTAGTCAGTTTCTTGTTTTGGAATCACCAATACGTGACCTTTCTTTAGCGGATTGATATCTAAAAAAGCTAGATATTGCTCTGTTTCTGCTACTTTATGTGCCGGAATTTCTCCGTTTACTATTTTAGTGAATATGCTTGACATTTTTTTTAGGTTTTTAGTTTGTTTGGTGGTTAGTTTGTTTGGCTTTTCAGACAGGTAAGTTAGTTTATTAGTACTTTCCAAATTGCAATGTTATTTCATTGGTTGAATTATTCATTAGGTTTTTCATTAGCTAAAAGAGTTTTTTACTAATAACTAAATGACTCCTTAATACTAACTTAACGCTCCCAGCTTTAAGAAAGCATAAAGTAAGCCACTTACATGTAAAGCTTGTGGAATTTTATTATTCACCAACATATCTTTTACTTCTGCGATGGTGTATAACTCAATATCAATATCCTCATGTTCGTCTAAATCTTGCTCTTGCACTTTTTTGCCGCCTTTTGCCAAATAACAATAGGTTACATTATTAGAAGTTGCAGGGTTAGGGTAAATGGTACTCACTAGTTCAAAATCTTCAAACAGATAACCAGTTTCTTCTAAAAGTTCTCTTTTTGCGGCATCAACTGGTTTTTCGTCACCATCAATTACTCCGCCCGGAATCTCTAAAGAAATAATATCACCACTATGTCTGTACTGTTTTACCATAATCACTTTTTCATCCTCAGTAATGGCAACAACATTAACCCAATTTGGATATTCTAAAACATAATATTCTGAAGCTATTCTGCCATCTGGTAGTTCACATTCATCCACACGTAAAGTTGCCCATGGTTTTTGAACCAAATATTTAGAAGAAATTGTTTTCCATTTAAAAATGCTCATAGGTTAAAAGTATAACAAACCTTTATAGGTTCTGCTATTTTGTCCAATTTTTTTGTTCGATGTCTGTTTTTGTAAGATTGAGTAAATCATCAATAATTTTACCTAATTATTAATAATTTAATAGGTGATTCATTGAATTAGGTCATTTTATTTCAATGAATTCTATCATTTTGTAATGAATTATCAATTTTCGCTTAAAATATGGCTCAGTTAACATCGAATGCGGTTTTTTACGTTTTTTTATTAAAAACTTGCAACATGTTGCGGTTTTAAAGAATATTCTTCCTATATTACACTGTAATCAAAATGCTTATGATCTCAATTGTCGCCATGCTTTTATTATTTTTTATTGGCTTTGCGGAGTTTTTAACTCAAAAAATCCTTGTAAAAGAGGTGGAGTTTCTTATTTCTTTTGACAGGTCTGCAAAAACGCAAATTCCTGAACAACAGAAAAACGCATTTTAAGTCTTATAGGGGGCAGTTTGCAAAGGCAGATTAAGATTATTGTGCTTTAGTACGCATTTAACTATTTATTATTAACTATTTATTTACTTTTTATTGAAAATTAAAAATTATGAAAAAATCATTACTTATTGTTTTTCTAGCTTTTATAGGAGTTAGCGTAAACGCTCAATTCAGTACCAATTGGGAAAAAACTGCAGTGACAGACTATGCTTGGTTTTCTGCGGCAGGTAATACAAATGGTGTTGCTTATAATCCTATTACCAACAAATTGTATGTTACTCAAAGAGGGACTGATGTTCATATTATCGACCCAGCAACAGGGGCTAAGACCGGAACTTTGGATGAGACTGGAATCACACCAGGTTGGCTTGGATTCAATAAAATTAGAGTTACGGCTACGGGTGAAATATATGCCTTGGCTTTAAAAACTGGAGGAACTGGCTGTTCAATTATTTACTGGGCAAGCGAGAGTACTCCTCCTGTAGAAGTAGGTGGGACTATTGTGTTAACAGATGAACGAGCTGGAGATTCATTCTCTTTAACTGGTTCTGGTGCTAATGTAGTATTGTATATTGGGGGTAGTGGAACCTCAAACTTACAGGTAGTTAATAAAAACGGATCTGGTGATTTAGTAAAAGTCAATAATATTACTTTGTCTACCGCAAGTGCTGCAAGAACGGGTATTGCGCCTGTTACTACTGGTATAACTTCTGATATATGGATAAGCGGATCAACTATTCCGAAAGAAAAAATATCATCTACAGGTACAGTGATAAAAGAATTAGCTGATGGTCTTTTGGTCGCTGGTGTATATACTGCGTTGAATTCAATAAGTAATAAGTTTTGTTTTATAGAGTATTTTGAGATTGGCA
This sequence comes from Pelobium sp., assembly GCA_037968815.1. Taxonomy (GTDB): domain Bacteria; phylum Bacteroidota; class Bacteroidia; order Sphingobacteriales; family Sphingobacteriaceae; genus Pseudopedobacter. The sequence goes on from JBBKWF010000021.1 coordinate 33,355, forward strand.
CTAAGCGTTTTTTGGCAGCTACAGGTTCTCATGATGCTTCTTTAACTGGCGAAGGTTTAGCTTTTCATATTTATGATGTTACAGATGTAGATGATGTGTTATTGGTTGAGGCAACAAAGATGACAAAAACTTACACTGCTAACACAAACCCTTCAGGTGATATTTCATATAAGAAAACAGTGAATGGGGATGGTACTATTACTATGCAGTTTTTTCAATTAATTAATAATAACGGATTGGCTTCACACACTTTACAGTTTGAATCAGACGGTACACTTCCTGTAACACTTACCTCTTTCACAGCTTCTTTAACCAACAATCAAAATACTTTAAACTGGGCTACAAGTTCAGAAAGTAACAGTTTAGGTTTCGAAATTGAAAGCAGTACTGATGGAGTTACTTTTAGTAAAATTGGTTTTGTTGCTTCTAAAAATGCAGGTAATAGTTCAGCAACTTCAACTTATTCTTTCAGAGATTTAAGCGCTACTGCTAATACTACTTACTACCGTTTAAAACAAGTTGATTACGATGGTAATTTTGATTATTCTGCAATTAAAGCAATAAGCAACCCGCTTAACGGTGGAAACAAGTTTAGCGTTTACCCTAATCCAGCTGTTGACTATGTTGAAATTAGTGGTGATATGACTGGTGTTAGTTTACAACTGTTTACAACAAGCGGAGTTAAAATAAATGTTAATTCAATTATTGAAGGAAATAAGTTAGATGTTAGTGGTTTAAATGCAGGTATTTATATCTTAAGCATTGTTAAAGATGGTCAGTTAATCCAAACTACCAAAATCATCAAAAAATAATAAAAGAAACCTTTCTTAATCAATACTTGCGTTTTTCGGTTTTATTTAAAAAAAAAACCGCATAAAAACGCAAGTATTGATTTTTATCCTTATATTGTGTTAAATAATGTTAATAATTGGCTTCTTTCAATTAAATTCTTAAAAAAAATCAAATTATGAGATTAAAACTAATTGCCGTAGCTTTTGGGCTCATGTTATTCTCCATGCAACTTTTCGCACAAGAAAAGCAAGTGACTGGAACAGTAACTGACACTGATGGCTTACCTTTGCCAGGTGTAACCATTAAAAAAAAGGGACTAAATTCTGCAGCTCAAACTAATAGCGATGGAACTTATGCAGTAAATGCCTCAACAGATGATGTTTTGGTATTTAGTTATATAGGTTATACCACTTTGGAGAGAAAAGTTGGAGCAAAAACTACAATTAATGTGACTTTACTTAGTGATGCTAAGGCTCTTGGTGAAGTAGTGGTTGTTGGTTTTGGTACACAAAAGAAAGAAAGCTTAACTGGGGCAGTGACTTCGGTTAATATTGAAAAAGCTTTTGGTAACCGCCCACTACCAGATGTAGGTAGAGGTTTACAAGGTGTAGTGCCTGGCCTTTCGGTAGTTGTACCTAGTGGAGAAGTAGGGTCTGATCCTATTATAAAAATTCGTGGTCAAATAGGTTCAATCTCTGGTAATAGCAATCCGCTTATTTTGGTTGATAACGTTGAAATACCAAGTATTCAATACGTAAACCCAAATGATATTGAGAGCATAAGTATCTTAAAAGATGCAGCTTCAAGTTCAATTTACGGAGCGAAAGCTGCGTTTGGTGTGGTTTTAATTACAACAAAAAAAGGAGCTAAGGTAGACGGAAATAAACTTGTTTACTCAAATAACTTTGTAGTTCAATCTCCATTTAAACCTATTGATATTGCGGGTGTAGATGGTTTAGAATATACTTTAGACGCACATGAAAACATGAAACAAGCAGGTCCTGCTGGTGGATTTTGGCGTGTGGATAGAGCAAGTTTAGAAAAGATTAAAGAATGGCAAACACTTTACGGTGGTACTGTTGGTAATAACGATCCAGTTCTTTATGGTCGTGATTGGATCTGGGATGGTACTCAAAAATTTGGATATAGATTATACGATGCTGCAGATGCAATGATTAAGGATAACGCCCTTTCGCAAATGCATAATTTAGGCTTAAATGGTAAAAGTGGAAACACTAACTACAACTTAAGCATAGGTTATTTGGGTCAAGAAGGAATGATGAAACCTGCTGTTCATGATGATTACAAACGTATTACACCATCGCTAACAGTTTCTACTAAAGCTACTGATTATTTGACAGTACGTGGTGGAGTTAGATATGCTGATGCAACGAAAAGAAATCCAAACTCACTGAATTCAGCTGCTTTCGCTGCGGATCCGTGGGTATATTTGTATCGTTGGAGTCGTTTGTTCCCAATTGGTGTACAACAGGAAGGTGAAGATATTATTGATCCGGCTTTCTCAGCAAGAATGTCAAATGATCAGATTAGAGCCGAAAAGTATTTGAATATGAACTTTGGTGCTACGCTTAATATTACTAAAAATTGGGATATTCAAGCAGATTATGCACAAAGTACTGAAAACAACCTGACCACATCTTCTGTACCTTATGTACAAGGTCGTACGCATTGGTATGGTGTTGACCCATTAACAGATTCAAACGGACAAGTATATGTGGATGATGCAGGTAACGTAACTGATGCTAGTGGAATGCCGGCTTACAGCTTTCCGTTAACAGATCATACTTCACAGGCAAATACTTATTTTTCTGAAAATAATTTTAGATCTACAAGAAACACTTTAAATGTGCTTTCAAATTATAATTTAGATTTGAAAGATCATCAATTTAAGTTTTTAGTGGGTAGTAATATTGTTGCTTTTGATTACTCTAGTCAGTACTCAACTCGTGGTAATCTCTTAAATAACGATAACCCACAATACAACTTTGCTGTAGGAACTGAAAACTCTGGAGGTACGGCTAACTGGGATTCACAAGTTGGTTTCTTCGGACGTATTAACTACGCATATAAAGATAAATATCTCTTTGAAACTAGTTTGAGAAGAGATGCAACATCTAAATTCCCAGCAGACCTAAGATGGAGAAATTATCCTTCAGCATCTGCAGGTTGGGTTTTATCGAAAGAAGACTTTATGGACGGAACAAAATCAATATTGAGTTTCGCTAAGCTTCGGGCATCATGGGGTTTAATCGGAGATCAGTCTGTATCTAACTCCTTGTATTTAGCGCAAATGGGTATCGTGAATAACTCTTGGTTAAGTAGTGGAAGTGTACCATATTATCAATTAGGTACACCCTCTCCAATTTCTAGTGATATTTCATGGCAAGATATTGAGCACCTAAATTTTGGAGCTGATTTTAGATTCCTTGAAGGAAGACTTGGTGTTACCGCTGAAGTTTTTCAACGCTTTACTAGAAATATGATTATTTCTGGTGATGCATTGCCATCTACTTATGGTGCAAGCGCACCACAGGGTAATTACGGTGATTTAAGAACTCGCGGATGGGAGTTGAATCTAGACTTTAGTCATCATTTTGACAATGGACTTAGATTAAGTTTTGACGGAAATATTGCGGATGCTGTTACTTTTATTACAAAGTCTGCTGATTACCTAACTCCTTGGGAAAATAGAAGTGTAGGAACAACGTTTTCTACAGGAAGAAGATATGGTGATGTATACGGGTTTGTAACGGATCGTTTGTATCAAGCAGAAGATTTTGTTTATGATGTAGCTGGTAATATTGTGCAAACAAATATTGTGACCAACGGAACTAGTAAGTTAACTAATCAATTGGCAGGAGATAATCCTGTTTATCAAACTTATTTTGAAGATGGTAACCAAACATTATTAATAAGCCCCGGAGATGTAAAATTTGTGGATGTTAATGGCGATGGTTATATCGATGCTGGAACTGGTACAAATGGTGATTCTGGTGACAGAGTAGTTATTGGAAATATAACACCGAGGTATCAATATGGTTTCCGCTTAGGTGCAGAATTCAAGGGAATAGATTTGTCAGTTTTCTTCCAAGGTGTTGGAGAAAGAAAAATATGGGGTAGTGGGCAGTTGGCTATACCAGGTTTCCATGTTAAGGATGGTGCAATGCCACAGGCAATCGCTGGCGATTACTGGAAAGCAGATCGTACAGACGCATTTTATCCAAGAGCATGGAATTTGGGTGGATCTGATCAAGGTTACGTGATGAGAACTCAAACTAAATATATGCTAGACATGTCTTACTTAAAAATTAAGAATATCACTGTAGGATATAACCTACCAACTTCTATTCTTAAAAAAGTCAATATAGCTAGTGCAAGATTTTATGTTTCATTAGAGAACTTTATTACGTTTGATAATTTGAGAGGGCTGCCTATTGACCCAGAAGCAATCTCAGGAGTTTCGCCGTTACGTACTGGTTCCAATTATAATTTAGGTCGTACAGGTACATCAAACCCTGCATTTAAGTCAGCTTCTGCAGGGCTACAAGTTGGGTTTTAATTTAAAAGAAGAAAGAAAATGAAAATAGCATCTAAAATAATTTTGGTCTTTGTTGTAATCGTTTTTACAGGTTGCGAGAAACTTTTAGATAGACCACCGTTAACTAGTGAAACAGATGAAACAGCTTGGACAAGTGAAGATAAGCTACGTCTATATGCCAATAAATATTATACTGATTTTTTTGATGGCTATGGAAATGGCTACAGTACAACTGGTGCACCATTAGTAGGTTATACTAATAGTGATGATATGGTTGTGCAAGGGAATCAGCCTAATTTTACGCGTTCCGTACCAAATAGTAGTATTTGGGGTTACAGTACAATTCGTTCAATTAACATCATGTTAGATCGTATTGAAACGAGAATGTCCGATGTTTTAAGTACAAGTGAAAAAGCACATTGGGTAGGGATTGGCCGTTTCTTTAGAGCAATGAGATATGCTGAATTGGTTCAAGCTTACGGAGATGTTCCATATTACACAAGAGAGGTAAGCAATACAGAACTTGATGAACTGTATAAGCCTAGAACTCCACGTAATGAAGTGATGGACGGAGTATATGATGATTTGAAATTTGCAATGCAAAATGTTCGTTTAAACGACGGAGCACAGAATGTAAATAGATATATTGTTGCTGGCTTTGTTTCAAGAATAGCGTTAAATGAAGGTACTTGGCAAAAATACTATTACAACAATAGTGCACAAGCTCAAAAATTTCTGGAATTAGCTGTAGAAGCTGCCGAAATGGATATTTCTAGTGGGAAATATGACATTAATACAGATTATAAGTCATTATTTACCTCTAATGACTTGAGTGGAAATAAAGAAATGGTATTGTATAGAAATTACGATGCTGCAGCTGGGGTTACACATTCTATTGCATCTTTAAGTAATTTGGCAGAGTCAACACTTAATGGTCCAAGTTCAGATTTAATTAAATCATATCTACTTACAAGTGGTAATGTATGGAATAATGCGAGTGCTGCAAATGCATCATTCAATTTAGATAATTTGATTACTACTCGTGACTCTAGATTTGAAGCAACTTTCTACAGTAAGCCAAGTTTATTAAACAGAGGTTCTTACTACTACATTACAAAGTTTTTGCCTAGAGACGTAGAAAAAACCACACAAGTAGATTTAGAATCAATGCCACCAGAGTTTACTGGAGATAGAAATGAGACTGATGCGCCTGTATTACGTTATTCAGAAGTTTTGTTAAACTGGATTGAAGCGAAAGCTGAATTGGCTAGTTTGGGCGGTACTGCTGTTTCGCAAAATGATATAGACAGGTCAATAAACAAGATTAGAGATAGACCTTTAGCGTCTGAAGCAGTAACAAGAGGAGTAACTAAAACTGCTCACCTTAATATTAGTGCAATTCCATCAGATCCAGATAGAGATCCAAATGTATCTCCATTACTATGGGAAATCCGTAGAGAGAGAAGAATGGAATTTGCTTTTGAAACTCTTCGCCTAGTAGATTTAAAAAGATGGTCTAAATTAGAGTACATGGACAATGCACTTAATACAGATTTGATTAGCGGTGGATGGGTAGATTTTCCAGCTCAACTTTCTGCAGCATTAATACCTGCTAATGTTGGTAAGCTTGCTGTAGTCAATGAAAGCGGAGTAGAAACTATTTATAGTGGTTCTAATGCATCAGCTATGAAAGGTTTTTACAAAAACACAGTAAATGCCCCGCGTTTACCATTTTTAAATCAACCTAATATTAACCCTTATTTAGCACCAATTGGTATTGTCCAAATTGACGAATATGCTATAAGAGGATATGAGTTGTTACAAACAGAAGGTTGGCCACAGAATTAAAAGTTTATAATCTATATTATTAACAATAGACAAAATAATATGAAACTAAAATATATAACATCAAAAATAGGACTTCTAGTAACCTTTTGCGGGTTTCTAGCGCTAAGTTCATGTAAAGATGATTTTCCAACAGCACTAGATACTGAGTCGAAAGTTACTGTTCTAAATACCATCAAAATTATCAATGCTGGTGAAAATGGTGACGTAGTAATGGAGGGAGTTGTTGACGAATACAACAAAACAGTAAGTTTTTTAAGAATAGATACACTTACTGACTTCTCTAATCTACAGTTTGAAGCCTCTGTATCTGATGGTGCTAAATTGGATAAAGAAGTTTATCCAGTAACTTTTGAAGAAGGACAATCAGAAAAAGTGATTGTAGTTAAAGTAGAAAGTAGCCCCCGTTACCGCGAATACTTAGTGAAGCTAAGATTGAAAGTGCCTGTTTATGGAGCTGATTTCGAAACTTACGAAACGTATGATTTTACAAACAATCCTTTAGGTAGCCCACTTTATCCTTCTTTTGGAGGCTTAGCAACAAGAGGTACAGGCTTTGATGGAGAAAAGGTGTTAATTGTAAGTAGAAAAGCTGGTGAGGAACCACATTTGCTAAATGTATCAGACTTAAAAAATGGAGTAACTACTAAAATTCCAATAAATTTGACCGGTGTTGCTGGCGGAACCTACCCATATAACATGGGTGCTCAAGTAAATGGACATACGTATCTGGCAAGTTTGTCAACAAGTCCTACTAACCCTTTAAAAGTTTATCATTGGACAGATCCAAATGCAACAGCAGATGTAATACTTGATGTAACTACTGGTGGTATATCTGGTGCTGGTGCAAGAAACGGAGATAATTTCTCTGTTAGTTTAAACGACCAAGGCGATGGTTATTTGTTTTTTGGTGATAATCCAGGTCAAATAATATTAAGGTATGATGTAAGCAATTACACAACGGTTAGCAACCCAACTACGTTTCCAGCGCCTTATCTTGCTGGTACTTATGGTACTTGGACAAATTATAACAGAATTGGTAATACAAGCGAGTATCTTTTTTCAGGTGTTGATGTGCCTATTGTTTTAGTATCAGAAGGTGGTGCAGCTGACTTCACAATGAAGACAGCAACACTCCCTATAAGAGCAGTTAGCCCTCGCATAGTTTACTTTAACGGTGAGCGTTACCTTACTTTTATTACTGCAAATAGAAATGCGGCAACTGGAGATGTAACTAATTTTTATGTGTACGATATCACTCAGGGTAAGACTGTAAAAGAGGCATTGACAATTTTCGAAAATCGACCTTCGAACACCCCTGTATTTGAGTATTCATTACAAGGGCCTCCTAATGGAGCACCATCATCGCAGACAGGTTTTTATGTGAAAAAGGATGTGGACGGGAAAGACGAATCTTTAATGCTTTATGCTGCACAAACCGATGCAGGTTTCGTAATATTTGAATTCGGAAAAAAAGTGGCTTTAGATGACTAATTATTAGTCAAAAATTTCACAAAGAGGTTGGGTATATATAATTTTATCATCAACAGTTGCGTTATTATTATTCGCAATGGTTATTAAATAAACTTATCTACCCAACCTTAATAACACAATTAAATACAAACTCAAGAATTATATAGAACCTGAGCGAAACTTTAATTGGGTAGTATATAACATCATATCATGAAAAAAATAATTCATTTACACACAATACTCTTACTTGCATTGGTGCTAGTATTAAATGCTTGTAATAAAAAAAAGGCAGATACTACTAAGCCTATTATACCAGAGGAGCCTGAGGTTCCGGTAGAAACAGGTCCAACTTACCCTAAAAAAGAAATGAGGGGAGTTTGGATGGCTTCAGTTTGGGGTTTAGATTGGCCACAGGGTATTTATAGCGTTGCAAGTCAAAAACAGCAATATATCGACTATCTTGAAGAGATGAAAGAGCTAAACATGAATGCTCTTTATTTTCAAATAAAAGGGATGGGTGATGCGTTTTACGAGTCAAGTTACGAACCTTGGAGTAATGCGATAACCGGAACTAGAGATAAGGATCCTGGGTATGATGTGTTAAAGTTTATGATTGATGAAGCACACGCAAGAGATATCGAATTTCACGCTTGGATGAATCCATACCGTATAGCAACTCGTTCTGGAACCAGCAGCAATTTTCCTGCATTGCATTCTACTGTTAAGCCAGAGTGGGTGATGGACCTACCAACTATACGAATATACAATCCAGCCTTGCCAGAAGTTAGACAACGTTTAGTTGATATTGTAAAAGAGACGATAACCAAATACGATGTAGATGGTATCCACTTTGATGATTATTTTTACCCAGAGGGTGCTACGTTTGTAGATCAGGCAGATTATCAAACTTATGGTGCTGGCATTAGCACTATCCAAAATTTCAGAAGAGATAACGTTGATAAAGCTATAGAAGCTGTTCACAAAGCAATTGTAGCAACTAAACCGGGTGTTGTGTTTTCTGTATCACCAGCTCCAGACATTTCTAAAAATTACAACAGCCTATATGCTGATGTTGTAAAATGGAATAAAGAAGGGTGGATAGACATAGTGATGCCTCAATTATATCAGGATATAGGAAATCGGTATAATGATTTTTCATTGCGACTTAGTCAATGGTCTGCGAATAGTTTTGAAGCAGCTTTAATGGTTGGTCATGGTTTTTACAAGTTTGAATCAACTTCAGGGACTGCTGCTTTCCGATCTTCGGCGGAGTTAGAAGCTCAGTTTAACCTCACAAAAAACAATCCAAAGGTACTAGGAAACGTAATGTATAGTGCTAAGTATCTTGCCATGAATAAAGTAGGGGTTACAGATAAGTTGAAGTCTATCTATAGTGACCCTGCGGTTATGCCATTTATAGGACGTGAGGTTGCTTCTGCACCAACTGTTGCAACTAATGTTAGGATAGTAAGTGGAGAATTAAAATGGACTAGTACTGGAAATGCAAAATCTGTAGTTTACTATTTTTCTGATGCGAAAAAAGTAGGAAAGGTACTTGCTATTACTGACCTAAAGACTCTTTCGGTTACTAGTAAAGGCTTTTACTCTGTTTCTACCTTAAATACGGATAGTAAAGAAAGTAAACCATCTGATTTAATCGAACTTAAATAATATAATACAGGGCAATTTCTTCAAATTGCCCTGTATTTATATAGTTATGTTAAAGCTGTGTAAACAGGTAATGATATAACAACTTTATCAAAATATTAAGGAAGAGAAATCTTTATTAAAAGTTGCATATAATGCTTTAGAAAGGACTGAACAAGCCTTTCAAAAAAAATAATTCTATAAAAGATTTGTAAAAATAAAAATCTGATTTTTTATTATGGTAAAAAAATACGTACTCTTATTGCTTATATTTTTGGTTTCTTGTTTAAGCTTTTCTATAGCTCAAGAAACACAAGTACAACCCAAAAGAGAGTTTCGGGCGGTTTGGTTAGCAACTGTTAAAAATATTGATTGGCCATCTAAATCCGGCTTATCTACAGAAAAACAACAGCAAGAGTTAATTTCCATTTTGGATGAGCATCAAAAAAATAACATCAATGCAGTGTTTTTTCAGATAAGACCTGCTGCAGATGCGCTTTATGCTAAAAGTAGCGAGCCATGGTCAGAAGTTTTAACTGGCACACAAGGCAAAGCACCAATGCCTTTCTATGACCCGCTTGAGTTTGCTATCAAAGAAGCACATCAACGTGGAATGGAACTTCATGCATGGTTTAACCCGTACAGAGCTACTGTTGATAAAGACTCTAATTCACTCAGTAAAAACCACATCACTAATACCCATCCAGAGTGGGTGTTTAGTTACGGCGGAAAAAAATATTTCAATCCAGCTTTACCTGAAGTAAGAGACTACATTAATCAAGTAGTAATGAACGTAGTACGTGAATATGATATTGATGGTGTTCATTTCGACGATTATTTCTACCCGTACCCCGGGAAAACACCATTGCCAGATAGCTTAATATTTGTAAATAATAAAAGAGGGCAAAATAATATTGAGGATTGGCGTAGAGAAAATGTTGATTTATTGATAAAATCTCTCTCAGATAGTATCCACCATGCAAAAAGCCATGTTAAGTTTGGAGTAAGTCCGTTCGGGATTTGGCGAAATTTAAAAGACGATCCACGCGGGTCTGATTCTAATGGCTTTTCTGGTTATAGTGCACTTTACGCTGATATTTACAAGTGGACAGAAAAAGGTTGGTTAGATTATGTGAATCCACAGATTTATTTCCCTTTTGGATATGCACCAGCAGCGTATGAAAAATTAACTGATTGGTGGGCAGCAAATTCTTTTGGTAAGCATGTTTATATCGGACATGGTATTTACCGTTTAAACCAAAAAGCTAACGGTTGGGATGACCCTCAACAAATGCCAAACCAAATTAGATACCTTAGAAAAAATCAAAATATACATGGAAGTGTCTTTTTTAGTTCAAAGTCAGTAACTAGAAATATGGGTAGCTTTCAAGATTCATTACGTAAAGACTTATATACAAACATAGCTTTACCGCCAACAATGGCTTGGATAGATGATACTCCACCCGCAGTACCTATTAGTCTTAAAGCAACAAGCAATATAAACTCAGTGACATTAAACTGGCAAAAACCTTTGCAAGTTAGAGACGGAGACATAGCGTACGGCTATGTGATTTATAGATCAGTGGCACCACAAAAAGTAGATGTTAACAACCCAAACCATATTTTAAAAGTTGTTTATAATAATTCAGTTTCTTTTGAAGATAAATCAGTAAAAAAGAAAATGAAATATCAATATGCAATTACTGCTTTAGACAGAATGAAGAATGAAAGTGGACCGTCTAATCAAGTTGCGTTAAAGATTAAATGATGAAAATCGTTTGACCAAAACAATAAATAGATAACCAATTTAAAAATATTTAAACACACTAATTTAAACATATAATGGATATTACGACGGAGAAAGAGTCGAATTATAAGGACTTAGATAAAATGACTGTCACAGATATTTTAGTAAATATCAATAAAGAAGACAGTTCAGTAACTGCTGCAGTTGCTAAGGTTATCCCTCAAATAGAAGCCTTAGTGAATATTGCTGCTTCGCAAATGAAAGATGGCGGTAGAATGTTTTACATTGGCGCTGGTACAAGTGGTCGTTTAGGGGTACTAGATGCATCTGAGTGTCCACCAACTTTTGGAGTTCCCTTTGACCGAATAGTTGGAATTATTGCTGGAGGCGAAGGTGCAATAAGAAAAGCAGTCGAATATGCCGAAGATGACATGGAGCAGGCTTGGAAAGATTTGCAAGAGTTCAATATTACTGATAAAGACGTAGTAGTAGGTATAGCGGCTTCTGGAGGTACTCCATATGTTATCGGTGGTTTACGTGAAGCTAACTTAAACGGGATTGCTACCGGTTGTATTGTTTGTAATAACGATAGTCCTGTTGCTAAGGAAGCTAAGTTTCCTGTAGAAGTAGTTGTTGGACCCGAGTTTGTATCTGGCTCTACCAGAATGAAATCAGGAACTGCCCAAAAACTGGTTCTTAACATGCTGAGCACTGCTGTTATGATAAAGCTTGGAAAAGTTAAAGGGAACAAAATGGTAGATATGCAACTCACCAATAAAAAACTGGTTGCTCGTGGTGTTAAAATGATTATGGCTGAAATTGATGTAGATGAAGCTAACGCAAGCACTTTGTTAAAAGAGTACGGTAGTGTAAGAAAAGCAGTTGAAGGCTTCAAAAAAAGTATTATAGCTTAATTTTTTCAGTATGGAGCCCATTTTATTGCTTGCCTTTTTAGTCGTTTATTTTGCGGCGTTAATTGCGATATCTTATTTTACATCAAGAGGTTCATCAGACAATTCTAGCTTTTTTTTAGCTAATAGAAACTCTAAGTGGTACTTTGTTGCATTCGGTATGATAGGTACAGCCCTATCAGGTGTAACTTTTATTTCTGTACCAGGTGCGGTAGAGCAGAGTGCTTTTGGATATTTTCAATTTGTATTAGGTAATGCAGTTGGTTTTATTTTAATAGCAACCGTGTTGTTGCCATTGTATTATCGATTAAACTTAATTTCGATATACACCTATTTAGAAGAGCGTTTAGGGTTTTGGAGCTATAAATCCGGCTCCATGATCTTTTTAATATCCCGCGTTATTGGATCTGCATTTAGGTTATACTTAGTTGCTATTGTGTTGCAGAAATTCATTTTTGACGCTTGGGATATTCCTTTTTGGCTCACAATTGTAATTTGTTTGACTTTAATTTGGTCTTACACTTTTAAAGGAGGTTTAAAAACCATCATTATCACGGATACTCTACAGACTGTTTTTCTACTGTCATCTGTTGTCCTGTCTATTTACTTCATCTCTAAAAGTCTTGATTTAAATATTGCACAAACCTTTGAAACAGTAAAAGAAAGTTCTTATTCAAAAATATTCTTTTGGGATAATTTTTCTGAAAACAAGAATCACTTTATTAAGCAATTTTTGGGAGGTGTGTTCATCACCATAGCAATGACTGGTTTAGACCAAGATTTGATGCAGAAAAACCTGAGTTGCAAAAATATTGGCGAAGCACAAAAGAACATGCTCACCTTTACAGGGATATTTGTACTGATGAACTTGTTTTTCTTAAGTGTTGGGGCATTGCTATATATTTATGCTGATGCTAACGGTATAATAGCTTCTGCTTTAGCAACTCCAGATCATCTTTTTCCTGAGATTGCGTTGAACTACTTAGGCGTTGTACCTGCCACTATTTTTATGTTAGGTTTAACAGCGGCAACTTTTGCAACTACAGATTCGGCTTTAACGGCTTTAACTACATCGTTTTGTGTAGATTTCTTAGGCTTTAATAAAGGTGGAGATTATAACTCTAAAAAGCTGATTAACACTAGGCACTTAGTGCATATTGTTTTTTCATTCTTGATATTTTGCGTTGTGTTAGTGTTTAAAATCATTAATGATGATTCAGTAGTTAATGCAATCTTTAAAGCTGCGGGATACACTTACGGACCTTTATTAGGGCTATTTGCTTTCGGTATGTTAAGTAAAAGAAGCATTAAGGATAAATTAGTTCCATTTATATGTCTTTTTGCACCTGCACTTACCTTTGTGATAGATGTTAATTCTAAAGCTTGGTTTAGCTACGCAGTAGGTTTCGAACTTATTATTATTAATGCAGTAATCACTATTCTTTGTTTACTGCTGATTAGTAGTAGAGGAGAAAAGACCTTGGTATCAAACTAGAACCAAAGAAGAGATAAGATATTAATTAAAAAAGCTTAGCGCACTGCGCTAAGCTTTTTTTGCTTAAGAGAAAATTTTGCTACTATTTAATACCAACTTGCGAATGAAATTTGTATGATTAGACCACAGTGATTACTTCAGCGTAAACATCATATTTGTCGTCTCCGGGTTTTAAGTCTGTTATTAGATAATCAAGATCACTTATGTCACAAACTTTTAACTTCTGTGTAGTTTCCAGTTTCTCTGCAATACCTATTATGGCAGTTTTGTTAGAAACTTTCACCATAGTTTTCTTTATCTGTACTATTTCCCAATCAGAATCGGTAACACCTTCTTTTATTGAAAAACTACTTGCACTTAGCAAGCATAAATCAAATTTGATATCATTTAATTGGTTAATTACCGCTGAACCAACACTTATTTGAGCATTTTTTGATAAAGCACCACCAATTAAAATAACATTTACGTTTGAATGCTCTGCCAGCTCAATTGCCACTAAGGGGCTAACTGTAAAAAAAGTGCATACTAAACTGTTAGGAATCATCCTTGCCAGCTCAATCATGGTAGTACCACCACTTACCAATACCAGCATTCCGTTTTTTATAAGGTTTAAAGCCTTACGGGCAATTTCTTTCTTCGAATCTTTTGCGTAGGTATCCGTTTCATGAAACGGAAAATGGAAAGACTTGGATAAAGCGCCACCATGTACTTTTAAAATTTTTCCGCCATCGGCTAAGTCATTTAAGTCTCTACGGATAGTGTCTTCTGATACATTGAGCTTTTCACTTAAATCAGACGAAAGCACTTTGTTGTGTAAGTTGATTTGTTTAATGATGTACGCTTGACGCTCTTCTTTTAACATGGGATAATTAATTGCAATTACAAATGTATTAATAGCAACGATAAAAAGAAATATTAAACTGCTTGTTAGCTAAAATAATGAATTAAACCCTTAATTACACGCGTTTTGTGATTTTTTTAAAAACAAGTGTCATTAAACCATATATTCAAGTGTTTTAAAATTGCGTAAGCTTTAAAACTAACTATTAAGTCTGAACATAGGTGCGATGTTCTTAGTGCTTAAACTCTTCCTTCTTCAGGCTTAACAAAATCTGAAAAAGCAAACAAAAATTAAATTCCTTTATTCCCTCCAAACATCAAATTATCTTCATACTTTTAGATTTTTTCTATCGCTACCTTCTCTAAATTTTTTTATTGATACGATGTTAAGAGTTGCAACAGATAAACCCTGTAAGCTGGTTTATTCATTGGCTAAGCATGATTATTTTGGATTTTTAATTGAACCACATATTGTTCAGTTAAATACTGATGGAGGTTTTTCGCTCACCCATCAAAGAATTTTCTCTCATACTTATGATGAGTTTAGCCACTGCATTGATGCTACCGACATCAAACTAATTAAACTTTGTGAAGAGATTGAACAGGACCAGCTTATTAAAAAACACTTCAAGAAAAAAGTACGAGCTACAGAGTTCTTCGCCAAAACTTGGGATGATAAATCTTATGATTTCATTCGACCTAAAATAGAAAAAAAGCTTGCGGAAATTTTAAAACTAGTGCGTGGAAAAGAAGTTCACGTAATGAGTAAAGAAGGTTGGCCGGTTGAAAAACAAGTCCATTTTGCAGAGCAACCTTCCACCGTTTTATTCCACTTTAGAAGAAGCGAAACCGAAACCCGTTATTTCCCAACCATTAAATACCTCAATAATCGCATTGAGTTTATGTTTAAAGATGCTCAGGTGATTACCAACAAACCTGCATACTTATTATTGGAAGATACGTTGTATGATTTTGAGCAAGATTTGGAAGGCAAAAAACTGCAGCCATTTTTAAATAAGCGCTTTATTTCTATACCCAAATCTTCTGAAGCTACCTATTTCGAAAAATTTGTATCGCCACTGATAGAAAAATACAATGTATACGCCGAAGGTTTTACCATCAATACAGAAAAGCATGAGGCAACGGCTATTTTAAAAGTGGTTTATGTAAGCGGTGGTACTTCAGAAATTCAACTTTTTTTTAGATACGCAACATATACTTTTCCCGCCGGTAGCGATTTAGCTGTTAGTGTAAGGATGGAAAAAGATGGTGATGACTATGCTTTTCACCGAATTAAAAGATCCTTAATCTGGGAAAAAAAGAAACTGGAAGAATTGCTAGCTATGGGCTTAAAGCAAGAATCTAGCCTTGTTGCGCATTTGGAAGTCGCAAACTCAAATGACGAGGTAGATCATTCGTTTTCGGTTTTTGACTTTATCAGTGAACACCATGATGAGTTAATTGCACAAGGTTTTGAGTTTGAGCAAGATGTTAGTGCTAAAAAGTATGTTATTGGTAGCAGTAAAATTGATTTAGAAATCAATGAGAAAAACGATTGGTTTGATATTGAAGCCATCGTTCAGTTTGGGCAATACAGAATTCCTTTTATTCAGCTTAAGAACCACATCCTCAATAAAAAAAGAGAATTTACTTTGCCCAACGGCGAAATTGCCATTATTCCCGAAAAATGGTTTTCGCAATATGGTAATCTATTAAGCTTTTCAGAAGGTGATGAGCATTTACGCCTTAAAAAGCTCCATGTAGGCTTAGTACATGATTTTGCCAATAGCGATTTAGCTAACATTACGATGGACAGAAAGTTGCAGAGACTTTCGGATTTTGCCCATATTGATGAAGTAGCTACACCTGTTAACTTTAAAGGAATATTACGCCCTTACCAAAAAGCGGGGTATGATTGGTTTCACTTTTTACAGAAATATAATTTTGGCGGTTGCTTAGCAGATGATATGGGTTTAGGGAAAACCATACAAACGTTAGCTTTATTACAAAAAAGCAAAGAAGAGCAAGAGGCAGAAGGTATACATACTACCTCTTTAATTATAATGCCAACTTCTTTAATTTATAACTGGATTAATGAGGCTGCAAAATTCACACCTGCACTTAAAGTTTATACTTATACCGGGAGTTTTAGAGAAAAAGATATTGCTGTTTTCGGTAAATATGATGTAGTAATTACCACTTACGGCATTACACGTGTAGATACTGATTTACTAAGCGAAATGTATTTCCACTACATTATTTTGGATGAAAGCCAGAATATTAAAAACCCATCATCTAAATCTTTTAAAGCCGTTAAGGCATTAAAATCAAAGCATAAACTCATTTTGTCCGGCACTCCGGTAGAAAACACGGTGAATGATTTATGGACGCAAATGTCATTTATTAACCCGGGTTTATTAGGCTCGCAAACCTTTTTTCAAACAGATTTTGTACAGCCAATAGAAAAGAAAAAGGACGAAGAAAAAGCACAGAAATTACAGGTGCTTATTAAGCCCTTTGTAATGCGCCGAACTAAAGAACAGGTGGCAACAGAACTTCCGCCAAAAACGGAAAACTTGTTTTATAGCAAAATGACCGAAGATCAGGCTGATATTTACGAGCAAACAAAATCAGATTACCGTAATGAACTGCTTAAATCACTTGAAACGGGGGATTATAGTAAGTCGCCGATACAAATGCTGCAAGGCTTAACCAAGTTGCGTCAAATAGCCAATCATCCGTTTATGATTGATGAAAACTATACGGGCGATTCGGGTAAGTTTGAAGACGTAACACATAAGTTGAAGAGTGTTGTAGAAGCAGGACATAAGGTTTTAGTTTTTTCGCAGTTTGTAAAACAACTGGATATTTACCGTAAATATTTCGATAAAAACGATATCAACTATTCGTACTTAGATGGCAGTACGCAAAACCGCGGAAAGGTGGTTGAAGAATTTAAAAGTGAGGATCATATCCAAATTTTCCTGATTTCTTTAAAAGCAGGTGGCGTAGGTTTAAACCTTACCGAAGCAGATTATGTTTTTATTTTAGACCCTTGGTGGAACCCTGCGGTAGAACAACAAGCCATTGATAGAACGCACCGCATTGGGCAAACCAAAAATGTTTTTATCTATAAATTTATCACTAAAGATACCGTTGAGGAGAAGATTTTAGCCCTCCAGAATAAAAAAATGAGGGTTGCTAAAAGTTTGATTACCACAGAGGATAGTTTTATTAAATCTTTAACAGAGGCAGATATTAAAGAGATTTTAGCTTAGAGTTAACTCCATATCGTTGTTACGAGCGAACCTTGCTTTAACCTAGAGTGATATTAATGAAATCGTCTAATTGAGTTAAGTACTTTGGAGATTGGTGCTCATTTCTTAAAGCCCAACTTTTACCATTGCCCTGAGTAGCAATTTTAAGGGTGTTTTTTCCGTATCGGATGTTTACTTGATCTAAAATACTCATTAAAGTTTTACTTTTTCCCCTATCGTGTTGCTCAAATAAAGATTCTTGCATTCCGGTAAGTTCATCAGATAAACCTAATAAGGTTACACTGCATCGGTTATAAAAAATGCCTTTTTTAAAGATCTTATCAAGAGCTTCAATAGTTGTTTTTGCAATTGTTACAGAGTTGTTGGTAGGCTGTAGCAAACGAGCTGTAAAAGTATTAACGTAACGGGGTAAGTCATCTCTAAACCTGTTGGTTTCAATTCTAATGTTAACATAAGAGGCATAGCTCTTTTGTTTTCTGAGTTTTTGAGAACAGCTTACAGCATGGTTTACCAAGGCTTCTTTAATGCTATCATAATCCGTAAGTAATTTACCAAACGTTCTGCCAGTAGCAATAGCATCTTTTGAACTTGTTTCTTCTAATAATTGATGGCAAGGAAAACCTCGTAGCTCTTGCCAAGTTCTAAAACCGGTAATGCTAAAGTTTTTTCTTACCCATTCACCGGGCAACTGGCTAAATTCTAAAGCTGTTTTTATATTCAACTGCGTTAATGCTTTAAACTTTGACCTGCCTACTCCCCACAAATCCTGCACAGGAAACACGGATAATGCCTCTTTAATTTCATCTTCAGTTTGCAAAACTTTTGCGCCTTTACTTTGTTTGTCTTTCTTCGCTAGTTTATTGGCAACTTTTGCCAGTGTTTTAGTAGGAGCTATGCCTAAACTAATGGGAGTCCCCACCAGCTTAAAAGTTTCTGCAACAATATGCTCGGCATAATCTGTCATATTGTAATTAAAGTTTTCAAACAACAGCCAACTTTCATCTATACTGTAAATTTCAATATCAGGCGTAAACCTACTAAGGGTGTGCATTAAGCGATTATGCAATTCGCCATACAGCTCATAATTACTAGAAAAAGGGATAATTGTTCCGTTTTTTATTTCTTCATTAATTTTGAACTTTGGCGTTCCCATTTTAACGCCTAGTGCTTTAAGTTCTTCGCTACGGGCAATTATACAACCATCATTATTACTTAAAATAGCGATGGGTTTTTTGATGAGATCAGGCCTAAAAAGCCGTTCGCAGGAAGCGTAAAAATTATTACCATCTGCCAAACCCCAAAGTAGCTTCTTCATGGATTCATTAAAATTAATTTGGCTACCCTGCCTAATAAAGTGTGGACTTCATTTTTTTCTAGCTTAATTGGTGCATTTTTGTCTTTTAAAGAGTATAACCAGACTTCTTTTGAGAGGATACGGTATATTTTTAAGCACCATTGTCCGTTTTCCCAAAAGATAACTTTGCACCCTTCCTTTAATGGCAAAGCTCTATCTATAATTACTAAATATTTTTTTTTATCTATTTGTAACCATGCTTTAATGTGGCTGGACGGATTGGGAATTAACAGTTCATTTAAATCGATATTAACAGCCAAATAATCGGCCGCAGGAGAAGGGAAACCAGAAGTACGACCATTCTCCGGAGTTTTTGAAGCCTCCTGACTGTTAGATTTAAAGTTTTTCATCACCACAAAATTACTAATATTTTTAGTAAAATCATGTAGTTTTATTAAATGTTGAGATGTTTAGTAAGGTAACAAACGTTAAAACAGCAATTGGTAATAACCGTATCCTTGTTCAGTTTTTTAGCTTAACACTGATGTCCAACCGTTGTGAAAATAAGTCTAACAGGCTTTGAAAATCTGTTAGGCTTTACCAATTTCAGGAGCTCGCAGTATTAAATTTTACGTTAAGGATTGTAGCGACACCCCGGATTATTTGCCGTCGCAAATAAACGGAGTACAGCGAAAAGCCTGACCGCTTTTTTCAGCGGAAACGCCCAAATCAAATTAAAAAATCTTTTCTATCTATTAATGAAAAACCAAAATTGTTAAAAAACCTAAATCATATGCTTAATAAGCTGAAAGCCTTAAATAAAATCCTATTTTTGCAACCCAACTTTGTCATTTTGGCTTAAATTTCCGGATGGCTTAATTGTTGATTTTAGTATAAGAAGAACCAAAAAAAGAAAATGTTAAGTTTCATAAATAAAATATTCGGAAGTAAATCTGATCGTGATGTTAAAGCTGCAAGACCACTTGTAGAAAAAGTTAAAGCAGAGTACGAAAAATTAAGTAGCCTTTCTAATGATGAGTTAAGAGCAAAAACTCAGGATTTTAGGGAACGAATTAAAGTTTCTTTAGCAGATATTGATGCTAAAATTGCAGAGATAAAAACCAATGTGCTGGATAACCCAGAGATGCCTTTGCATGAAAAAACCGAGTTTTACGATGAAATTGACCGTTTAGGTAAAGACAGAAACAAAAAACTAGAGGAAACTTTATTAGAGCTATTGCCAGAAGCGTTTGCTGTGATGAAAGATACTTCTCGTCGTTTTACAGAGAACGAAGCGGTAGAGGTTACAGCAACAGATTTTGATAGAGAGTTAGCGGCTTACAAGCCAAACGTAGTTATCAAAAACGATAAAGCTTTGCACCACAATAGCTGGTTAGCAGCAGGTACAGAGGTAAAATGGAACATGGTTCATTACGATGTACAGCTGATTGGTGGTGTTGTTTTGCATGAAGGTAAGATTGCGGAAATGGCCACTGGTGAGGGTAAAACATTGGTAGGTACGCTTCCTATTTACTTAAATGCACTTTCGGGCGAAGGAATTCACATTGTTACGGTGAATGATTATTTGGCTCGACGTGATAGTGAATGGAACGGTCCAATTTTCGAATTTCACGGTTTAGCGGTTGATTGTATTGATAAACACCAGCCTAACTCGCCACAAAGAAGAAAAGCTTACCAAGCAGATGTAGTTTACGGAACCAATAATGAGTTTGGTTTTGATTACCTGCGTGACAATATGACACGCTCACCAGAAGAATTGGTACAGGGTAAATTACATTACGCAATTGTGGATGAGGTGGATTCGGTTTTAATTGATGATGCTCGTACACCTTTAATTATTTCTGGACCTATTCCACGTGGAGATGAGCATGAGTTTTATGATTTAAAACCACGTATTGAACGTTTGGTTAATGCGCAGAAAGCTTATGTATTGAGCGCTTTAAACGAGGCTAAAAAATTAATTGCAGACGGTAAAAATGGTCCTGAAGAAGGGGAAGGTGGTTTGTCTTTATTTAGAGCTTATCGCGGTTTACCTAAAAATAAAGCATTAATTAAGTTTTTGAGTGAGCCAGGGATGAAAGGAATCCTTAACAAAACCGAAAACTACTATATGCAGGATCAAAACAAAGAAATGCATAAAGCAGATGAGGAGCTTTTCTTTGTAATTAACGAAAAACACAACCAAGTTGAACTTTCAGAAAAAGGTATTGAGTTAATTACTGCTTCTGGTGAAGATGCTGGTTTCTTTTTAATGCCCGATGTAGGAGTGGAGATTTCTGAAATAGAAAAATCTAGTTTAAGCAATGAAGATAAAGCGACTAAAAAAGACGAACTGATTAGAGATTTCTCTGTAAAATCTGAGCGTATTCATGCGGTAAATCAGCTTTTAAAAGCTTATACTTTATTTGAAAAAGATACAGAATACATTATTGACGAAGGAAAAGTTAAAATTGTTGATGAGCAAACAGGCCGTATAATGGATGGCCGTCGTTACTCTGACGGTTTACACCAAGCGATAGAGGCTAAAGAAAATGTAAAGGTGGAGGATGCTACGCAAACTTACGCCACCATTACTTTGCAAAACTACTTTAGAATGTACCATAAATTAGCTGGGATGACGGGTACTGCGGTTACAGAAGCAGGCGAGCTTTGGCAAATTTATAAATTGGATGTGGTTGAAATTCCAACCAATCGCCCAATTCAACGTGATGATAGACAAGATAAAGTTTACCGTACAACTCGTGAAAAATACAATGCCGTTGCCGATGAAATTGTAGAATTAACACAAGCTGGTCGTCCGGTCTTGGTAGGTACAACATCTGTTGAAATTTCTGAATTATTAAGCCGTATGCTTAAAATGAAAGGGATTAAACACAACGTATTAAACGCAAAATTACACCAAAGAGAAGCGGATATTGTTGCTGAAGCTGGTAAAGCAGGTCAGGTAACTATCGCTACTAACATGGCTGGTCGTGGTACGGATATTAAATTAGCCGAAGGCGTAAAAGCTTCTGGTGGTTTAGCTATTGTAGGTACAGAACGTCACGAATCTCGTCGTGTGGACAGGCAGTTAAGAGGTAGAGCTGGTCGTCAGGGAGATCCAGGATCATCTCAATTCTTCGTTTCATTAGAAGATAACTTGATGCGTTTGTTCGGTTCAGAACGTATTGCTGGCTTAATGGTGCGTATGGGAATTGAAGAAGGTGAAGTAATTCAGCATTCAATGATTACCAACTCTATTGAAAGAGCGCAAAAGAAAGTAGAAGAAAACAACTACGGTATTCGTAAACGCTTGTTAGAGTATGATGATGTAATGAACTCGCAACGTACCGTAATTTATACTAAACGTAAAAATGCTTTATTTGGCGAACGTTTAGATGTGGATATCGAAAACATGATTTTAGATGTGGTTGATGATGTGGTAATCGATTATAAAGAAGCTAATAACTACGAAGGTTTTAAACTAGAAGTATTAAGAGTTTTTGCTTTTGATAGCCAGATTACAGAAGACGAGTTTACTACTACCAACATCGAAAAATTAGCTGATAAAGTTTTTATTGAAGCAACTGCTTTTTACAAACGTAAATCAGAAGACGTAGCAAACCAAGCTTATCCGGTGTTAAAAGATGTGTATGATACACGCGGAGAAAGTATTGAAAGTATAATTGTTCCGTTTACAGATGGCTCTCATGGCATACAAGTTGCTGCGCCATTAAAGAAATCGGTAGAAAACAAAGGGAAAGAAGTAATTAAAGCTTTTGAAAAAACCATTTCGCTTTCGCTGATTGATGATACTTGGAAAGAGCATTTGCGTGAAATGGATGACTTAAAGCAGTCTGTTCAAAACGCAGTTTACGAGCAAAAAGATCCATTGGTAGTTTACAAAATGGAAGCCTTCAACTTGTTTAAAGGAATGCTTGGCGTTGTAAACAAAGATGTAGTAAGCTTCTTGTTTAAAGGAGTAATTCCTGTACAGGGCGATGCACCTTTGAGAGAAGCTAAACCTCAACCAAAAATTGATATGAGCAAGTTGAAAACTTCTAAATCAGACACGGTTCAAGAAAACAACGGTGTGCCAATTGAAGACACTCGCGAATTACAAAAACAACAGCCAATTAGAGCTGAAGTAAAAATAGGCAGAAATGACGCTTGCCCTTGCGGTAGCGGTAAAAAATATAAAAGCTGCCACGGACAATCATAAATGAATATTAAAAGAAGCATATTTACAATCGTTTTTAGTCTTTTAGCTACTGGTGTGTTTGCACAAGAAGCTGGGAAGGTAACTGTTGTAAAAAATCCTTTAATAGATAGTTTAATAGCTCGCAGAATAGCACTTAACAAAGGCGTTACCAAAGACGGTACGCCTATTGTTGTTATGGGCTACCGGGTACAAGTTTTTTTTGGTAACGATAGAAAAGAGGCTTACACTGAGCAGGCTCGGTTCAATTCCTATTATCCAGAATTCGCTACCTACATATCTTATACTCAACCTAATTACCGGGTTAAGGTTGGCGATTTTAGAACAAGAGCAGAAGCGCAACGTTTAGTTAACGAGCTGCGTCCATCTTTCCCAACACTTTTTATTTTTAATGAGCGCATTAATCCGCTTAAAGCTGATGAATAATACCATGTTGATAGATAAGATAAAGAAATTAGCAGAAGAAATTCATGCTGATGTAACCCAAAACAGAAGACATTTACACGCAAATCCCGAACTTTCTTTCGAAGAGTACAATACTTCAGCTTTTGTTAAAGCAGAGTTGGAAAAACTAGGTATTCCTTATCAAGATATAGCTGGTACAGGGGTTGTTGGTATTTTAAAAGGTACAAAAGCATCAGATAAAGTAATTGCTTTAAGAGCAGATATGGATGCTTTGCCAATCGCAGAAGCTAATGAAGTTGATTATAAATCTAAGAATGTGGGCGTAATGCATGCCTGTGGACATGATGTGCATACTTCATCTTTATTAGGTACAGCTCGTATTTTATCGCAACTAAAAGATGATTTTGGTGGCACTATAAAACTGATGTTTCAGCCGGGCGAAGAACGTTTGCCGGGTGGCGCAAACCTAATGATTAAAGAAGGCGTTTTAGAAAATCCAAAACCTTCTGCGGTAATGGGACAACATGTAATGCCAATGATAGAAGCCGGAAAAATTGGTATTCGTTCTGGTAAATACATGGCTTCTGCCGATGAAATTTATGTAACTATAAAAGGTAAAGGTGGCCACGGTGCGCAACCGCAACAAAATATAGATCCGGTGGTGATTATGGCTCACATCATCACGGCTTTGCAAAGCATTGTTAGTCGTTATGCAGATCCACGCTCTCCTTCTGTTTTATCTTTTGGTAAAGTGATTGCTAATGGTGCAACCAACGTAATTCCTAATGAGGTTTATATGGAAGGTACTTTTAGGACTTTGAACGAGAAATGGCGAGCAGAAGCCCATGTGAAGATGAAGAAAATGGCAGAAAGCATTGCCGAGGGAATGGGTGGAAGCTGTGATTTTGATATCCATAAAGGTTATCCGTTTTTAGTGAACGAAGAAAAACTAACTGCCAGAGTTAAAGATGCTGCAATTGACTATTTAGGCGAGGAAAATGTTTTAGATATAGATATTTGGATGGCTGCAGAAGATTTTGCTTATTTCTCGCAGGCAAGTAATGCATGTTTTTACCGTTTAGGTACTCGTAACACAGAACGTGGAATTACTTCTTCTGTACATACGCCAACTTTTGATATTGAAGAAAGCTCTTTAAAACTAAGTACAGGTTTAATGGCTTATATGACGGTTAAAGAGTTAGGGAATTAAATATTGACTTCAGCAATTTACATAATCAACTAAATTTCACTAACTTAGGTTTTATAAAAACTGTATAACATGAAGACTTTTATCACTTTATTATCAGCAAGTGTTTTTTTATTTGTTGCCTGCAACCAAAATAAGCCAACAGAAAGTGCTGAAGCTATAACTCAAGATAGTACAACTGTTAAAGAGTGCTATGAAGCTACGGTAAAAACTGATTCTGCTTCAATTTCTTATGAAGTTGTTGACGGAAAAGTTACTGGAAACCTTGCTTTCAACTTTGCCGAAAAAGACGATTCTAATGGTATAATAAGAGGTTCTTTTAGTGGGGATACTTTATTTGTAGATTACTTTTTTAAAGCCGAAGGCGTGGATTCTAAAAATCCATTGGTTTTTCTTAAGTCTGGTGACGATTTAAAACAAGGTTATGGTGAAATAGTAACCTATTTGGGTAAAACGTATTTTAAAGATCATTCTCAAATAAAATTTGAAGACGGTTTTTTATTTAAGCCAATAGATTGTAACTAGTATTTAAAACCTCAGGTGGATAAATTATCTACCTGAGGTTTTTACCTTTCTGTATTAGTTTTAGCAGCTTCCCATCCTAAAACAGCAGTTTTCCTATTAATCCCCCACATATAACCACCCAACTTTCCTGTATTCTGAATTACCCGATGGCAAGGGATAATTAAAGCAACGGGATTAGAACCTATTGCGGTTCCTACTGCTCTAGCTGCATTTGGTGAATTAATTTGCTGTGCTATAGTTCCGTAAGTACTTAAATCTCCGAATGGAATGTTTAACAAAGCTTCCCAAACTTTTAGTTGGAAATCAGTTCCTTTTAAGTGCAGTTTAATTGATTTTGAACTAGGAGAATCTTGTTGCATAACTTGTATCACGGACTGTTGTAAACTGTCTAAGCACTCTTCGAAACTTGCTTTTGGGAAACTATTTTTTAATAACTCTAGCGCTACTTCTTGATGATCAAAGAATGCTAAATAGCAAATCCCTTTTGATGTACTTGCTATTAAAATTTCACCAAAGTAAGAAGAAGCAAAACTGTAATTAATTTGCAATGCTTGTCCGCCGTTTTTGTATTCTCCGGGTGTCATCCCTTCAATTTTTACAAATAAATCATGCAATCGGCTGGTGCTTGATAAACCTGTTTCTATAGCAGTATTGAAAAGAGTTACTTCCTCATTTTTATTCAGAAGCTGTTTGGCGTAATTGATATTTAGGTATTGGGCAAACTTTTTTGGACTAACACCAGCCCAATCGGTGAAAATCTTTTGAAAATGGAACGGACTAAGATTTACATGAGTTGCGACTTGCTCTAAGCTTGGTTGTTGTTTGAAATTCTCAACAAGGAAACTAATTGCCTTTGCAACTATTTGGTAATTAAATCCTTTTTCTGTTTCCATTCTCTGTAAATGTAAGCATCTACAAAAGATAATAGAACCCGAAACTTGCGGTTTTGCGATAAAAAAGATACTAAGCCTAGTTTCTAAAGGGAAACTCCGCGTTTCCAAGGGATAAAATCATCCTGCCCATTTTTTACGGCACAAACTTCAATTTCGCCACTTGCTACTTTTATCACATAGTTTAAAATACGTTCTCCGGCCTGATAAATGGTTTCCTCGCCATCAATAATAGTTCCGGTGTTGATGTCCATAATATCGCTCATGCGGTTAAATAAAATGGTATTGCTTGCCACTTTAACAACAGGAACAATTGGGTTGCCGGTTGGTGTACCTAAACCCGTGGTAAACAAAACTACGTTAGCGCCAGAGCCAACTTCGGCAGTGGTAGACTCAACATCATTACCTGGTGTGCAAAGCAGGTTTAAGCCCGGCTTAGTTACTTTTTCAGGGTAATCTAAAATAGCTTGTACAGGAGAAGTACCTCCTTTTTTTGCAGCTCCGGCAGATTTTATAGCATCGGTAATTAAGCCGTCTTTGATGTTTCCGGGCGAAGGGTTCATATCAAAACCTGAGCCTGCAGCTTCTGCTCTGGCAGCGTAAGTTTTCATTAAAGATGAAAAACGCTTTGCCTCGTCAACAGTAACGCATCTATCACTTATGTTTTGTTCTACACCACATAATTCTGGGAATTCTGCTAAAATCACTTTTCCGCCTAATGCAACTAATAAATCTGAGGTGTATCCAATTGCTGGGTTTGCAGAAATTCCTGAAAAACCATCGGATCCACCACACTCTAAACCAATAGTAATATGGCTAAGGGGTGCTGGTTTTCTGGTTTGTTTATTAGCCTCTACCAATCCTGCAAAAGTTTGTTTAATAGCTAAAGGTAATAGATCAGACTCTTTCCCTACTTTTTGTTGATCCAAAACATATAATGGTTTGGCAAAATTGGGGTCTCTTTTTGCAATCTCTACTTGTAAAGTATTAACCTCAGCATTTTGGCAACCTAAGCTTAATACTGTTGCACCTGCAACATTTGGGTGGGTAATGTAACCTGCCAGTAAAGCGCAAAGTGTTTCAGAATCTTGTCTGATACCTCCGCAACCACCTTGGTGACTTAAAAATTTGATGCCGTCAACATTTGGGAAAAGCTTTGCAGATTTTTGATCGTCACTTTCGGTAAACAAATCTACTTTTAAAATATCTCCACTATCAGCACCGGCTTTGTATAAATCAATCAGTTTTAAAGCCTGATTTTGGTATGCTTTTTTTCTGCCATAACCCAATGGACCAACTAAAGCTTCTTGCAATACTTCTAGATTCCTGTTTTCACAAAAAACCATAGGGATAACTAACCAGTAGTTTCCTGTGCCCACACTTCCGTCTGGACGATAAAAACCATTAAAAGTTGTGTTTGCCCATTTGCTAACATCGGGTTTCTCCCAGCTTGTTTTACGTTCTTCGCCAATTTCAAAACCATGAGCAGCGTGTTTTACATTTTCCGTAGTGATGCGGTTACCAGCTTTCAAATCGGTCTGAGCCTTACCTACCAATACGCCATACATAGTGATTTCTTCACCCTGTTTTAAGTCGGTAGTCAGAAACTTATGCTTCGCTTTAACTTCATCTAATAGCGTTACTTTTTCACCATTGTAAATAATGATTTCTCCTTTTACAAGATCTGTTAACGCAACTAATAAATTATCTTTTGGATGAACTTTTAATACTCTTTGCATGGCTTTACGCTAAAATGAGCCCGGTTTCTTTGGTTATTATTTCTTTAATTAATTGAGGGTTTTCCATTGCCTCTAAATGTTTTGCTATACACACGCTAAGTTGCGGAATGCTAGTTAATGCAGTACCCCAAAGTGAAACATCGCTTAATACTGCATCTACAATATTATCAGGATGATTTTTCCATAATTCTGCAAGGTGACTGGCCATGGTATCGTTAATTAAATATTGCTGACCATTTATTTCACCATAATAATTTTCTCCTTTTTGGGATACAGGTTTCATAAACTTAATGTATGCGGCAAAACCAATGGAGATAAGCTCCGGAGCTTTTTGGAATATTTTTGCATAGTTAAGTAAAATTGGCAATACCCTCATTTTAAGTTTAGAGCTATAATTTGCCGAAATACTTAACCACTGATGATTGATATAAGGGTTTTTAAAGCGATCTAAGACATTTGATGCAAACTCATTGGTTTCCTCTTGAGTAACATTGTAAGGGATGGCCGGCGCAATTTCATTCCGCATTAAATTAGCGATGTAAGCTTCAATGGTTTTATCGTCCATTGCAGATTTTACGGTATCAAACCCTAACAAAAATGCCAATCCGCAACTTAAAGTATGTGTTCCGTTTAGCAATCGTAGCTTTAACTCTCGATGAAGATCAATATCTGGAGTAATTACCACTCCTTTATCAGCTTTAGCGAAAGATAGCTTTTCTCTTGTTTTTTCATTTCCTTGAATTGCCCATAGTCGGTAAACTTCAGAC
Organism: Pelobium sp.; assembly: GCA_037968815.1. Taxonomy (GTDB): domain Bacteria; phylum Bacteroidota; class Bacteroidia; order Sphingobacteriales; family Sphingobacteriaceae; genus Pseudopedobacter. The sequence goes on from JBBKWF010000021.1 coordinate 61,988, forward strand.
ATGATTAATAAACTGTCTTTATAGCCTAGTTCATTTTCTATTTCTGCCAACTCATCTTTTGCTGGTTTGCCCGGTACAATACAGTCAACCAGTGAATTACAGATTTCATTATAGTTTTTAAGCCAATCTATAAAATCAGTTGGTAAGTTATTTTGCCTTGCCAATACAAAAAGAACTTCGGTTAGTTTAGTCCCATTGTCCACAATTAATTCAGTGGGTACAATTACCAAACCTTTATTTTGTGAACCATTGAAAAACTTAAACCTATGATAAAGTAAGCTCAACAATTTGCCAGGATAGGATAGAGGGGGTGACGCCGTAATATCATCATCTGTTAAAGTAATGCCTACTTCTGTAGTGTTACTGATCACAATTTCTAGCGCTGGACTGGTTGCTAAATCCAGGATTTGTTGCCATTGTGTGCTTGCGGTTAAAACCCTGCTAATAGCAGAAGAAACTATGTTTTTTGATATCGATTTACCGTTTTCTATCCCTTTTATACTCAAGGTGTATAAACTATCTTGTTCGTCAAAATCTTTAGTTGTGCCATAATCTGTTGATTTTACAACGACTATTCTTCCGTTAAAAACACCTTGGCGATTTGCTTTATCAATAAAATAATCTGGCAAGCCTCTAAGTAAAACTCCAGTTCCAAACTGTAGCACTTTTTCTGGCAGGTTAAATAAAGAAGCTTCTGGTATTTCTAAATTTTGACTGCTAATAGAACTTAACTGTTTTTTGTTTAAATACATGATGTATTATCTTTTACTTAGCTTGTTTTAGTAGCCATTGCACCAACTGTTGCCCAGCTTTTAAGTTTTCAAATTTGTTTGGTAGTTTTCTGCCATCTGCATATTCATTATATAGCCATGGGTCGCCTACTGCGAAAACAGTTCCTTTGCCAATTTTTGATATTGCCATTACAACATCACCGTTGTGATTAACAATGGGTTTAGCTGGTTCTTTTAAAGCTAGAGTGCTGATTTCTTTTAGGTAAGTAGTAGCTCCTAATGGGAAAACTGCGTTGCCTGCATCAATTTTAATTAAGCCCATATCAAACTGATTGCCAGTTACTGGGTTCTTTAATTCGTCTTTAAATTGGATACCAAATTGGCTGGCTAAATCATTAAAGTGTGGTAGTTCTGCATTGTTAACATCATTAGCCATTAACAATAAAACTCCACCATTTTTAACCCATTTAACAATGTTTTGGATTGCTGGAGCCTGCATGTAATTCGGAAACTCTGTTTCCTTTTTAGTATCGGGGTCTACAATAATATAAACCGAGGCTCCTGCCAAATTTGCTGCAGTGGGTGATTCTTTTAAAGTCTCTGTTTTTGCACCTGTATAGCGGATGTGTTCGCCTAACAGCCCAAAGCCATTATTGTCCCACTCGTTCCATAAATAGTGAAAACTTTGTTGTTTCCCGTTGATATCTTTTCTGAATTCGTTATTGAAATAGTTATCAAGCATTACAGTTTTGCCCGCTCCAACTTGTGAGATTTCTCTTAGTTCCATCTCATTGCTCGCCATAATAAAAGCACCAGCACCTTTGGGGTCATCTTGTATTACTTCTTCGCTTAGGTAATATTCATAACTCCCATCACGATAAGGTTTTCCACCTAAACCAGCTACACTTACCGTTCCGTTAAGGTGTAAAGCACCTTTTTCATCAGTAACCAAAAACTTTTTCTTAATCCCGGCAAAAGCTTTTACTGCAATTTTCTCAAAAGAAGAATCGAGATAGCCCATACGTACTGCTTTGGCAATAGTGTAAACAAACATACTTGATGCTGAAGCTTCTAAATAGTTACCTTTACCATCTGGTTTATCCATAACCTGATACCATAACCCAGATTTTTTATCTTGGTATTTTTGTATTGCGGTAGCAAACCTGTTTAGAACTGCTAAAAGCTCTTTTCTTTTTGGATGATCTTGTGGGAAATAGTCTAAGACATCTACCAAAGCCATACCGTACCAGCCCATTGCTCTTCCCCAAAAATTAGGAGAATTACCTGTGGTTTTATTAGCCCAAGCCTGTTCTTTAGACTCGTCCCAGCCATGATAAATCAAGCCTGTACTTACGTCTCTGGCATGATCTTCAATATCTGTAAACTGAACGGCGATATCGTCAAAAGTCTCCGGTTCATTAAACTCGGTAGCCCATTCGGCTAAAAATGGCATTCCCATGTAAAGTCCATCTAGCCACACTTGATAAGGGTATATTTTTTTGTGCCAAAAACTATCGCCGTTAGTACGTGGTTGTTCTTGTAACTGTTTTCTTAATAATGATGCCGCTTTGTAGTATTTCTTTTTGCCGGTAACTTGATACAGTAAAAGTAGATTGCAACCGGTACGTACATTGTCAATGTTGTAATCCTTTAGTTTGTAGGTTTTAATGTTTCCATCCTCCTCGACAAAACTATCCATACTGCGCTGTATGTAGTTGAAATATTCACCTTTCCCAGTCCTCTTCCAAACTTGCCCAATTCCTGTTAAGTAAACACCTGTTTCATAAGTCCATTTTAGTTTGCGACTTTCATTTTCTATTGGGAAAGGATACTTATCCATTATAGTGCTTGAAAGTTCTTGGGATAGGCTTTTTTGAGTACTCAACTTTTTGCTTTTTTGTGAGGTGCAAGAACTTAACACCACTAACAAAGGGATGATAAGAAAAGTGTGTAGTTTAAACTTTAGCATATCTATTTAATGGTTAATGCAGCTGGTTTTGCTCCAAAAATGAACGATGTTTTTTCTTTTGCATCTTTTAAATTGGAGTTTAAAAGTTTGATGTTTTTAGATTTATCTCCTGAAATATTTAAAAGAGTGTTGTAGGTATTTAACGGTTTAAAACTATCTAGTGTGATGGCCGAGCTATTTTGTATAGAAATGAGTTGTGTAGTATCTTTTGTTAACAAAGTCATGTTTTTGATACTTACACCTTGAGCTTCGGTAATCTCAACCCCTTTTTTAGCTTGAATAACTAGGTTTTCTAGGTTGATATTTTTGATGTTCATCTCTGGCAAACCCCTAATGAATAAGGCTTTTTCAGCTCCGTTTACAAAAATGTTTTTTATAAAAAAGTTTTTAAACTGTGGCGTTTCTTCTGTAACGGGTAATAACACAGTTTTTGGAGCTTCTCTTTTTTCACCTGCTAATAAAATTGGATCTTTAGCGGCATAGTACATATCAAATAAAATGGCCTCGCCGGGGATATCTATCATATTAATATTGGAGATGTAGATGTTTTCTACCACTCCACCTCTACCACGGGTAGTTTTAAAGCGTAAACCAATATCAGTACCAATAAATGAGTTGTTATAAACATAGATGTTCTTTGCTCCACCCGACATTTCGCTACCAATAACAAAACCACCATGGGCATGGTGCACCACGTTATTTCGTACAATAACATTCTCTGTTGGGATACCACGTTTTCTGCCGTCTTCATCTCTACCAGATTTAATGCATATACCATCATCTCCAACATCAAAAATTGAATTCTCTATCAAAACATTTTTACACGATTCAACATCAACGCCATCACCGTTGTGAGCGTACCACGGATTTTTAACAGTTAGGTTTTTAAGTGTTAAGTCTTCGCAAATAAGTGGGTGTAAACACCAAGCAGGTGAGTTTTGAAAAGTAACACCTTCTAATAAAATCGTTTTACAATTGGTAAGCACTAATAAATTAGGTCGGTAAAAGTCTTTCATTCCCTCAAAGTCTGCCATGGTTTTGCCTGGCATAACGGAAGAAGCATGTTCAGTTTGGTTGCCTTTTGCATAACTTTCAGATGGCATCCAAAGTTTTTTATCCTCACTTAATACCCCCCCAGATTGGATTCTTTTTTTCCATTGCGAATCAGTAAGTTTATCTTTTTTTACTGCTCGCCAAACGTCCCCGTTACCATCAATTATCCCTTGGCCTGTAATTGCAATGTTTTGTAGGTTAGTGCCAGAAATTGGAGGTTGATTTCTGATAGCTTTTTGGCCTTCCCAATTAGCCTCAACTAATTTGTACTGAGATTTGTCTGCTGTAAAAAGCAATAAAGCACCTTCTTTTAGGTGTAAGTTGACGTTACTTTTAAGCTCAATAGGTCCGCTTAACCATAGGCCTGACTCTATTAAGACCACACCACCACCGTTTTTATTGCTGGCTATTATAGCATCGTTAATACTTTTTGTGTTTAAGGTAAGCCCGTCTGGTTTTGCGCCAAAACTTTTTATGTTTAAAGTGTCTTTTTTAAATATCGGTAGCTTTATGCTAGGCAGTTTAACATTGAAAGATTTTTCAAAATCAGCGGAATCAGAAACTATTTGTGTATGTGATTGACTTTTTAATACAGTCTCTGCTTTACCAGTAATACTAGCTAAAGGAATAATAAATGCAATTAATAGCACAAGGCGTAAATTTTTCATGTATGGATACGAAAGTTTGGTTTATCAACGGTTAATTTTAGGCTTCACCTAAAATGATTTAAACAATTGTAATGATTTTTAATATGGTTGAGAACGCATTTGATGTATTTATTTATGCAAGCGTTACCGGCAACGATTGCATGAATTTTTAGGAATAGTTTTTTTGATTTTTAGCATTGTTTACAATATCCAATTGCTAAAATTTATTTCGAAATAGGGGATTTAAAAAGCTTTATTATTTAGGTTGCCACTCAGAAAAAATGTTTTTTAGAGTGTATTTTTTAGTCTCTTTTTTAGAAAGCTGATGTGCCCATTTTACTCTTTCTGCAATACTTGCTCCGTCGCCTTTGCTGTTATATTCTGCGTAAAAAACAGTTCTTTCTTTATTTGGGAACATAGCGTCTCCTGCCCAAGCATCCCAACCTTGTGGGACAATGTGTTTACCTAGTTTACAAGCTATAAAAACAGTCTTAGCATAAGGTCGCCATGGTCTACCTAAATAAGCTTTACTTACTTCATCACTCGCAATTAAATTGCAGTTGAAAAAAACATAGCCGTATTTTTGATTTGGAGAAGTTGAAGCTGCAGTAATAAAAGAATTAGATAAGCTTTTAATGGTACAGCTTTGGAAAACAGCAGTTGCTTCGCCAAAAATAAAGTCTGTAGTGCCTTCTATATAGCAGTTTTCAAAATAGTTGCGTCCGTCTTTAGCAGTGTACAAAGTATCTTGATGACCTAAAATATTACAGTTTTTTATACTCACCCTATCAGCCTCAATCATTAAAGCTACAGCCTGTCCAACTTTGCCCGCAGTGTTTTGAATGGTTAAATCTTGGACACTACAATCAGATGCTTGTATTAAAACAGTGTAAGATGTGTAAGTGCTATATTTAGGATTGCCGGTAAAATCTTTAGTGGGGAAATCTTTTCCAGAATAATCATTATTAGTAATGATGGTTTTCTCTTTACTTTCGCCAACTAAAGCTATGTTTTTTTTCCACGAGGGGATAACCAGTTTTTCATGATAAATTCCATTTTTAATATGAATGGTTACCGTTTGTTGCGAGTGATCCCGGACTTTATTTACCGCCTCTTGGATGGTTTTAAAATCTCCGCTACCATCTTTTGCAACGGTATAAGTAAAAACTTGCTCTTGTGCTTGACTAGACGAAGTAATGAGAAAAAGCAGTAAACAAATAAAAACTTGCTTTATGGTGGCAGGCTTCATACTTGCTGATGTTTAATTTTTAGGGATATTAATGTCGGGCAGGCTACCATCTGCTTTCCGTGGTTTTGATAGTTCCTTAACATCCAAACTGAAAAAATCCGCAGGTTTAAGCTCTTTGCCTAATTGCCAGCTATTACCTTTAATTATTGTTTGATCTGCTTCTAAAGAACCAACTTCTCCATACACCACAGAGTTTTGTACAATGAGTTTAGAAACCTGATTTTTACTTCCAAAGCTTAAGTTCTTTTTCTTGTTGAAGAAAGATACACAGTTTAGTAGCGCAATTACTCCTCTGTTACTATTATGGTCGAAACCATTTTTAGTGTTTCCGGTAGAAATACAGTTGATATAGGTCGCATTGTGTTTTTTTAATTTATCATCACTTCCGCCAGTTTTAAAACCGTTTCCATCGCCACCACTTAACTTCCCGTCTTTTAACATACCATTGTTAAATGCCCAGCAATCTTCGTATGAGGTAGTAATATTGTCAGTCTTTTTTAAATATCCATCCCAGCCATCGTCTAAGTTTTGCCATGCCCTGCAACCCTTAAATTTATTACCCGAACCCACATCTATTTTACAGGCAAAGCCATCGGCATTTTCTATTTTTGAGTCTGCATTAAAATAGGAGTCGCAATTAAGGATAAGGTTATCTGCCGCACCAGCTACCAGTTGTAAACCAGTGTCTGAACATTCTGAAAAAGTACAAAATTCGATAATATTATTATGCCCACCGGTAATCAATATACCGTTATCACCAGCTTTCACAATATCAATTCCTTTAATGTGCCAATAGCTAGTTCTTAAAATTATCCCTTGGTTAGAGTCGCCTTCGCTTAAAGCAGAAAAATCAAATTTTGGCCTTTTTTTATCACTAGGGTCTGATTTAAATACAATCGGTGCGCTTTCGGTACCGTCAACTTTAATATCTATCCGTTGGGTAAAAGTGTAATCACCACCTTTTATTGAAATTATATCACCTGGTTTTGCATTTTTAACCGCTTCTAATACCTCATCCGCGGTAGAGACTTTAATCTCATTTGTAGCTCTTTGTTTAACGGCAGTGCTATCCTTGCTTTTTGCTATAGAACAAGAGCTAACGGTTAGCATTAAAATTGTTAGTAAAGCGGTTATATTTTTTAGTTTGATCATCAAATTCATTTTAAGATTATAGTTTAAAAGGAGTTTCTTCACTCTTTAAAAAGAGATTATTAACTAATTAATGATTACAATTTACCCAAAACAAGAAGTATAAAAAAGGTATTTGGGTTTTAAATTTGTGCAATCGTTGCCGGGTAGGAAGCTTGAAAAACCGTTGCGCCCGAAAGCGCAAGGCATATTAATTGATAAATTAGAGTTTGATGAATTTTAATACGGATTGATTGTTTCCGTTTGATAAATGAAGAATATATAGGCCACTTGGTAATGTACTAACATCTGTAGTAGTTTTAAAAGAGCTAATATCTACTTGTATAATTTTCACAGTTTTACCGTTAACATTCACAATTTGTATGGTGCTATTTTGACCTGCTTGTGGGTGGTTTACAGTTAAAATATTGGCAACTGGATTTGGGTAAACGTTTAAACTCCCCTCAGCTTGGTTATTGATAACCTGTAGCTTACTGTATTTATAATCTCCATTAATGTCAATTTGTTTTAAGCGGTAATACGTTAAGCCCTGTAATGGGTTTTCATCCGTAAAGTTATAAGTATGGTTGCCTGAGGTGTTTTTAGTGGCAATTATTTTAATTTGTTGAAAGGTTTGTCCATCAGCACTTCTTTCTACTTCAAATTTTGAAGTGTTGATTTCATTTGTAGTTTGCCAGATTAAGTTTACCTGTGTTGATATTCTTTGATCTAATTTAGCAGTGAATGATAATAAATCTAAAGGCAAAGTATTGGTTGCCTCGCCTTTTACTATAAAGTCTTTGATTTTAACATATCTACCATCACTACTGCTTCCTGTTCTAAAATATAATCTTATTTTTAGGGTTTGACCCACCCCTACGTTTAAATCTGTAACAGGGAATTTAAATGTAGAAATATTTGTAGCGTCTTCCCTTATCATATCGATTGCGGTACCCGTAAAAGTACCGTTTGTATTAAACGTAATTGAATTTCCGGTAGGGGCAATTCCTGAGTTTACATCAACTGTTGTTGCAAAATCATTCAAAGAATAACTTACCGCAAAACTGCCACTTGTTAATGTTAAAGAAGTATTAAAACTAATGGTATCTATTCTTAACAAGTAACCGGCACTTGGTTTAATTGAAAATTCCTCATAAAAAGATCGGTTTAAGTTTCCGGGACCTCCTTTTGATGTTCCCCAACTTCCACCATCAGCGCTTACGCCAAAAGATTGTCCGTGAGTAGCTGAATAAGCAGGGAAGTTAACGTTATAAGTTCCGTTAGAGAGGGTGAGTCCATTTAAAGTAGGAGTGGTGGCGGTGATACCGGTAGCAACATTTGTAGCTACATTGTCGGCAGTTAATGGCCAATTGATTAATTTTAAAGATACTTTTAAAGGCTCTGTTTGCACAGTACCAGTTAAGGGTTGATTAACAGTGACAGCATTTGTACTGGTATGGCTAATGTCCCCATTATAAGTTGCCACAGTAGTTGAGTTTAAACGTACTGTTATAGTAGTACTTGCAACTTTTCCATCTGTTGGTGTCAAATGAATTGGGCTGTTTAAGTCAGTCCAATTTGTGCCTCCATCTTGTGATATTTGGTAGCCCGTTGGAGGTGTAATTACTAAATTGCTCACCAAATCAACCGCTGAAACTGTGTAAGATTGCGAATTGGACGGCGTTCCTAATCCTTGTAAAAAAGCACTTAAAGTGCCATTAACTGTAATGGTAGGAATGCTGGAAATAGTGATTACATCAGAATTATAGTCTGTATAGCCAGCTTTACTTGCTTTAATATAGTATTGATAGCTTTGGTTTGCAGGCGGATTGTTATCTGTGTAATTAAAGTTCACGTTTTCGTCTGCTGAGGTTTGTGTATTTACAATGGTGAAATTTGCTCCATTATCTGTACTTCTGTAGACATCATATTGTACACCAGACATTGGCCAGCTAAGGTTCCATTTAAATGGGGTAGTTGTACTGCCTTTGGTTCCTCTAAAGTTTGAAACAACTAAAGGAGCTGTGTAAGTTGCCCCATCTAAGAATACCGCAGTTGGATCCCAGCCGGCAAAGAGGTTCGCATCTGAGTATACTACAGCTTCTGTAGAATTTAACTGTTTTGACCACGCAACTCGCTGACTAACATCTAAAGGAGTATTGTTTGGATTTTTGCTATTATACTCAGCATAATTAATATATGCGGTATTTGTTCCGGCATCCCAAGTTGCCCAGCCCACTGGGTTTACAGAAGCGCCCATGATGGTATTCAAAAACACAGTTTGGTTTCTAGATTTATCGGCATCAACAGTTGTGTTTGAGTCATTTTGCCAAGGTCTTCCTAGAACATATAAAGTTGAACCTGTATTGGCTGTAATCTGGCTGTTTCTAAAAACAAAGCCATAAGGTTCGGGGCTTTTGGTGTTTGCTGCTGTGATATAGCTGCCTCCAGAGGAGCTTCTATCTTTAGGATATATAACACAATAATCAAAAACAGCTCTCGCATTACCGAATATAAAGTCAACTGTTCCGTCAATATAGCAGTTTAAATAATATTGTCTTAATCCGTTGTTGTTAGCTAATAAAGTATCTTGACCGCCTAAAAACCTGCAGTTTTTAAACGAGGCTCTATCGTTATTTACATTGATGGCTAAAGCTTGTGGAGCTTCTCCGGTGGTGTTTTCAAAAGTAATATCTACGGCACTAAAGTCCGTAGCTTTTATGGTTACAGTTGCCGAAGTTGAGGTGCCATAAGTACCACCACTTGGAATAGCTTTACCACTATAATTATCATAAGTAATGATGGTTTTGCTTACACTTTCACCAATTAATTGCATAAATGGCTTGTTAGATGGTACTTCTATTACTTCTTTATAAGTGCCATTTTTTATAAAAATTCGGTAAGATGTGGTTTGTGCAGTTGGCGCTGCATCAATGGCGGCTTGCACTGTAGTGTAATCTCCGGAGCCGTCCTTAGCAACAGTTACATTATACGAAGGATCAGCTAAAGCGCAGTTTCCGATTATAAGGAACAGTAAAGTAACTAGTCCTACTGATTGTAGTTTTTTAATTAGTGCTTTCATAAACATTGTTTAGTTAGTTTAAGATTTGGTTAATTAAGCTTTATCATTTTAGCAATCATTGTTTAATAAATGTAATCGAGTTGGTAAGTGAATTGTCACCATAAACCATAAAATATACTCCCGGAGATAGTGAAGAAACATTAACTGAAGAACTATTCGTTCCTTCAGTAACTACTTGTTGTGCTAAAATTTCACCTTTAGAGTCTATAATCTTTATAGATGTATTTTTACCTGAGGTTTCATGTAAAATATTTAAGGTTTCATTTGTTGGGTTTGGGTATGCCTTTAAGATTACTTTGCTTTTAAAAGACACCACTACAATTTTGCTAGTAGTATATTTCCCATCGCTATCATTTTGTTGTAGCTGATAATAATTGTTGCCGATAAGTGGATTTCTGTCCATTAACAGATAGTTATGTATGCCACTTTTATTTTTAGCCAGTACTGTGGCTATTTTAGTAAAGTTGCCATTGTCTCCTTTTCTTAGGATATCGAAATCTTTGGTGTTTACTTCGTTTGTGCTTGTCCAAGAAATTTTTACTGTTGGGTTGTTTTGGTCTTCAATTTTTGCTTCAAAAGCTAACAAGGTTAATGGAAGTAAATTATTTGTTGGTGCTTTCGGGAAAAATTCAATCACATCTGCACCAGCTAAAAGCGGTACAATTTTACGAACTATAGCAGCATCCATAGCTGTGTAAGTATAATATGATGAAGGTGTGAATACTGATGATGGATTAAATTCATCAAATTTTATGGAACGCCCTCCAGGATTTAGCATATCTGATTTTATTTGAGCAGTTATAACCGGAAGACCACTATCATCATATTGGTTACCAACTTGTTTTAGCCCAGTAGCTGGGTAATTCCCTGTTTTTGATGTGAATTTATTATCTGTATTGTTGCCAAATACAGCTTTAAAGTCAGCTTCTGATCTATCGGCATACATTGGCCAAAGAGTATTTAAAAAGAAATTGTTTTCTGCATAAACAGACGCACTATTTGCGGCAGCAATTCCGTAAAGCATTACTTGTTCTTCTAAACAATTAAGCACATGAACCTCTCCAAAACGAACCCTTGGGTTACGAGAGTTGGTATGGTAAAAATGATTAGCATAGTAGGTTACTTTTAGTCTGCCGGCATCGGTTAATCCTTGAGTTGGATTGTCTGAGTGACCTACTAAGCCTGTTTTCCAGCTGTTACGGTATTTTGTCCATGATATGGTTACATAACTAGCACCGTCTTTTACATCAATTCCGCCATCTGGATGTTCACTATCTGCGGGTAAGCTTGTTGGATGCCCTACGGTGCAATGGTCTACCCAAACATGATGGGTTTCTGGCTCGCCAATATTAATCCCATCATCATAATAATCTTGAATAGAAATGTTTCTGATGATTAGGTTTGAAGAGCGTTTTACGTTAATTCCGAAGTTAAGCGTAACATTTTTGCGCCCAATAATGGTTAAGTTTTCCTGCTCTTGTATAGTTAACATTTGGTTTGCCCAAACGGATTCTATTCCGCCACTACCAGTGTAAACCCCAGCTTCTAAAACAATAGTTAATGGGTTGTTGCTGTAAGTTTTATATTTTATCCTTTTTTGCAGAATGGTGCAAAGCTTAGCAAATTCTGCCGGGCCATTAACGTAAACAGTATCATTGGTTCTACCCGAAATTTGAGCACCGCCTCCGGTTGTTGGTCCAGTAAAAGTATCAGCTGTCATAGACGCAAAGCCTACCACATTATTAAAATCAATCACAGGAAAACCTGTCACATCAATTTTGTTAACGTTTACTGTCCATGTTTTTGTGCTGTTATCTGCAGCTGTTACAGTATATACAACAGCATTATTAAAATCATGCGCCGAGTTTATGCTAGGAGAAACGCTTGCGCCATCAGAAATATAAATATAGTACGGTGTTATATTATTGAGTTGTGCAGTATCTGGAATATTGACGGTGATGGTTCCAGCTGTAGCGTCAATAATTGATGTGCCGAACTGCGAATTTTTTAATTTAAAGTCTGTAATATTTTTTTGTGTAGCACTTACTTCTGAAACTATGACAGCCCAAACTTTAGTACTTCCGTTTTCTGCAGTAACTGTATAATTAACAGGATTGTTGCCAGCGAAATTTCGGGGAGCAGTTGCTAAAGGGCTAATGCTTGCAAAACTAGAAACAATTATACTTATAGGTGCCGTGTTAGCTAAATTTGTACCCACTAAGACATCAATAACTATAGTTCTATTTAAGGTATTAATGATTTCATTTCCTACTTGGCCCGGCATTTTGAATGAAGTAATGGCCGCCTCGGAACTTAACCCGTTAGATACTAAAACCATGTCATGTATAGCAATGTTACCGTTTGTAGGTTCTAAAACGACACTAATTGCCTCAGAAGTGGTTAATGCAGTAAATGTGTTTGTTAAATCGAAAGATTGAGGACTGGTTACAGATAAAGAGGTTAAAATGGTATAGTCTGCATCGCTATTTTTTTTATATTTTATGTTAACATTACGGGCTGCATAAGAACCAGAAGTCGATTTCATATTGATGACGAAGGAAGAACAACTTGCAACATCTACTTGAATGTATTGTCCAGAGTTTACTTGTATCATCCCTTTGCTACAAATACCGTCTGCAGATTTTGTTGCGCTTATTATGCCGTCACTTGAAACAAAACTGGGTAAAACAGTAGTGTCAAACTTGGTGTTAATTAAATTGGTTTGTGCACTTAGTGAAAAAGAAATGCCAAGGCATAGGATTAACAGGCTAATGTTTTTTAGACTAGCTTTCATGTATGGGTAGAGATTAATATTTGGAAAGGGTGGAGGGTAGTGATATTTAATGCAAAAGAAAAGGGAGATTAACATCTCCCTTTCTTTTTCTAAGTTTTATTTTTTAATAAACTTGAGGGATGATTTTTGATCCTGTGTGCTCAGCATCAGTAGATAACTTCCCGAGTTAAGGTTTGATACATCTAATTGCGTAGATGTTGAATTTAAGCTAAGTTCTTGTTGCAATACAGTTTTACCATTCATACTAATCACTTTGACACTCGCACCAGCTTGTGCTATAGCATGATTCACCGTTAAAGTGCTAGAAGTAGGGTTAGGGTAAATTGATAAACTTGCTGAAGCTTTTGTACTTACTACTTGTATTTTACTAAGGGTTGAAGCACCATCATTATCAAACTGTACAATTCTGTAATAAGAGTTTCCTGCACTTGCACTATTATCTGAAAAAGAGTAATGATGAATACCCGAAATGTTTTTGCTAGCTAATGTACCTATTGTTGCAAAATCGGCATCTTCAGTTCTTTTTTGAATATCGAAGTTTTTTGTGTTGATCTCGTTAGTAGTTGACCAGTTTAAAGCTACGGTTTTACCAAAAGCGTCTGCTTTTGCCGTGAAAGAAAGGAAATCTAAAGGTAGTGGAATATCGTTCACACTAGTTATTTTGATATTATCTAAACCTACGTCACCCGCTGTTCCATCATTTTGGAACTTAATTCTATTAACAGTAGCATCGTTAATAGTAACTTCTGATTGAACACACTGTGTATTAGCTTTACTTTCCAAAAATGTCCAAGTAGCTCCTTTGTCTTTAGATGTATAAATTCCTATTGGCTTGCCTCTTCCGTCAGTAAATGTGATTTTGTTAACACCTTGACTTAATACCGGAGTGATAGCATATCCATTTTCAGATTTTCTTACCCTTATAGCTCTCACTTCGGGAGTACATACATCACTACTACTGTTAGAAGTACCAGTATATTTAAATATCCATTTCAATGAATCAGCTGGTTCTGAAGGGTAAGTAGTAGCATTCCAAAATCCCGTTTCTGTAGTTACACCACTACCTCCAGCATCACTGTTAAAGGTTTCAAAGCTTTCTGTAAAGTAAGTTTTGTTTTGTGCATTTAGGTTAGTAGCAAATAATACTGTAGTCAAAAAAAAGGATGTACTAAGTAATAATTTCTTCATAATAATTTGGTTTGTGAGGTTAAATTTTTTTAGTTTTTTATAAACTATAAACAGTTAAACCCGGGTTAATAATTGAAATTGGTTAATCAATAATAGCGGTTTAAGTACTGATAATTAAGCTTTAAAGGATATAAAAATGTGCAATCGCTGCCGGGAACGATGCCGAATTTATGCTTTCTTGAATACCTGATATTTTGACTTATATAATGAGCAGAAAAAGCCCTCGAGCTTTTGAGCTGAGGGCTAATATTTTGTGAAAATTGAATTTTAACTTTTATACTAATTATAGTATAAAAAAGCTATTCAGTTGTTTTTTTCCACTCAAATAATATAAGTTGCTAATGGTAAGTTCAATTCTCTAATCCCACTTAATACCAACTCTGCCATTTTTCTAGCTCCTAATTCATTAAAATGCGTATTGTCTTCTTTGCCTTTGGGGTAATTTGGGTTTTCACCAGCTTTGAGGTGATTATATAACATTACCGATTTATCTTCGCCTAACTGTTGAAGTAAATTCATGCTCTTCTCTGATAAATCTATAAGCGGAACGTTCAGTTTTTTTGCCAAATCTCTCACGAGCTGAGCGTATTGTTTGTGGGTGTCAATTACGTTACCATTTTTATCAAAAGAACGTCGGGCAACAGGAGTAATTAAAATAGGAACTGCTCCTTTTTTTTGCGTTTCGTTTACGTATTTGGTTAAATACATCACATAATCTTCTGGCGAAGTGTATGTTTTTTTAGTTAGCACTTCATCATTATGTCCAAATTGTATCAACACATAATCTCCCGGTTTTAACGAATCAACAACAGGTTGCCATCTGTCTTCATTATTAAAGCTGCTGGTACTTCTGCCGTTCATTGCTCGATTATCCAGTTTTACATTTTTATTGAAAAACCATGTAAATGGCATTCCCCAGCCCGTTTCGGGATAAGCTTTTACTGCCTTAATAGATAAGGTTGAATCGCCAATAAGGAAAACTGTAATTTTATCTTTCGGAGTAAAACTTAATAGCGTAAAGCCGATGAGTAACAAAGCAAAAAGTTTTTTCATTTATATAGCTTCTATTAATTTTATGTTGAACAAGAGGTGCTTTAGAGGGTTGGCCTTTAGCCTTCATTTGGCTAACTGATTTATGTAAACCTCAATGTTTGTGTACTGCTTATCTAATGAGAATAAAGCCGAGTCGTTTTTATTAGGGTTCAGTTTCATTTTTGTTTCCCACTCGTCTGGCATTCCATCATTATCAGTATCTGCTTTAGCTGGTTTTGATTGTAGACTTGGCCAAGCAGAGTTTGAAATTTCATAAGGTGTGCCGTGAGCAAAGCCTCCTTGTACATCAATAATTCTCCCGGTTCTGTTAATTACTTCTTTAATAATACGTTGGTCTAAAGTATCTCGTTTTGGTAATATGGCTCCGACATTTTTCAATACTTTTTCATAAGCTTGCGAAGCTGGTTCTTTTGGAATTTGTATTACCTCCAAAGGTTTATCTAGCAATACCTCTTTTTTGTCAGATTCGGCAAATCCTTTGTCTAAATGTACCCCTAAAACGTTGTCTTTTGTTACTTCATCAAAATCGACCACTTCATTATCCGCCACATAAAATTTGCCGGTTCCGGTTCCTTTTAAAAAGGATGGATTTACAATTCTGTTTTTTACTTTTTCACTAGTTGATGGCCCGGAACGGTAATAGTTTGCAACTAAATTGTATTGCCCACCTTCTCCACCGTAAATACTATTATGTCCCCAATTGTAAATCACGTTATTTCTAAAATCAACTAACTCTTGAGTTGCGCCCAATCTTGCTCCATTAAAACGTGGGTTTCTACTGGTACAATGCGCAAAAAGGTTATGATGTGCTGTGAAATGTTGCCCACCCCAAATGCCACCGTATCCATGGTTTTGAAATTTCGCGTCTCCCGCTTCAAAGTGATAGCTGTAATTCAAAGGTTCGGTAATGATATTCCATTGTAGGGTAGTGCTGTCGCCTCTATAAATAGAGCAAACCTCATCGGTACTCCAGCTCATGCTACAATGATCTATAATGATGTTTTTTCTTCCACTTCCGCCAAAAGCATCATCGCCACCTGCACCATCAACTTGACCTTTGTTTTGATACCTATCGCCCATTCTAAATCTTAAAAATCTAACGATGATATTATCACCTGAAAGGGAAATAGGATAATCTGCCAGACAAATCCCATCGCCAGGAGCAGTTTGCCCTGCAATGGTAACATTACCTTTAATATTGAGTTTTGATTTTAAGTGGATAGTACCAGAAACAGCAAAAACAATAATTCTTGGACTATTACTTACCACTGCTTTTCTTAAGCTTCCCTCGCCGTCATCCTCTAAATTGCTTACAATATATATTTTGCCACCTCTGCCACCGGTAGTGTATTTTCCGAATCCTTCTGCACCAGGGAATGCAATTGCTCTGTCGTCAGCGGTATTAGTATTAACTTTTTTGCTGGCGCAAGAAAACAGAATTCCGATTAAAAGTATAAGTGTTAAAGCTTTATAAAGTTTCATAATTACTTATATTGATTATCAGTAGTGCCTTTAACTAAACTGTTTAAATACACTTCAATATTATCATAACCGGTACTTAAATCTTTACCGTTAGCATTTGCAACTTTAGGGTCTAATTTGTTAGCAATTTCCCAATCATCGGGCATACCATCAGCATCCGTATCTACTGGAGCGGTTGTTTGTGTTAAAACTGGCCATCCGCCAACATCATTTTGTGTATCAATAATTCCTTGAAGTCCGGTCTTTGAACCACTAAAAGTTGTTGTTCCATTTTTTACATCATTAATAATTCTAGTATCAACTGCATCTCTTTTTAAGCTTGCCCCACTATATAGCAGTACTGCGTTATATGCACTTTCAGCAGTTTGCGTTGTAATTTCTGTTGATGAAAATGGAGTGCTCTTTTTAACCATTGTTTGGCTAATGCCCGAGTCATAATCTATACCACCATTCCAGTTGTTAGCTGTAATAGTTGAGTTGCCATCAATATAATTGCCATCAATATAAAATGTACCATAACCTACACCATAAAGCGCTAGATTTGTAGCTCCAGTAGTGTTGTCTTTAGATACCTGCATAATGCGTCTTTTTATAGAAGTAGGAGTGGCCGGTCCTGCTTTATAATAATTGTTTACCATATTATACTCTCCGTTTTCTCCGCCGTAAGCACTGTTGCTACTCCAGTTATAAATAACGTTGTTACGATAATCAACCTTATCTATACCAAATTTGCCTTCTCCAGTTCCGCTACCTTTGCTATATCTTAAACCGCCATCAAATCGCGGGTTTCTACTGGTGTGATTTGCCAAAAGGTTGTGGTGGAAAGTAGCCGGGCTACCACCCCAAATTCCGCCATATCCATGTTTCCCTTTCGCATGACCAGATTCGTTCATACTTTCTGATATGATACACCATTGCATCGTAAAGTTTTTATTATGATAAAATGAAGCGGTTTCATCAATAGACCAGCTCATAGAGCAATGGTCTAGAATCACATTTTCCACCTCTCTACCTCCGATAGCGTCACTTTCTATTTTAGCAATGTTAGTATCACCCAATCTAAAGCGCATGTAACGAATAATAACGTTGTTGGCTTCAATTATAAAATCGTAATCTTGAATACAAATCCCATCACCCGATGCGGTTTGGCCTGCAATGGTAATTAAACCGTTTTTTATTTTTAACGAGGATTTTAGCTTAATGTTTCCCGAAACGGTGAACACTACAATTCTAGCTCCAACTGCTTCTACTGCGGCTCTTAAACTCCCCGAACCAGAATCATTAAGATTACTTACTTTAATAACTCTACCACCGCGTCCACCTATAGTGTTTTTTCCAGCACCTTCAGCACCGTCAAAGGCATAAGCTGTTTCTGTAACCTGTATTGGTTTTTCGGTAATTGGTTTTACTGGAACGCTATCGGGTAATTTTTTTGATTTTTTGCAAGAAAAAGTAAAGGGGATAATTACCAGTGCATAAAGTAAAATAACGATGTGTTTTACTGTTGTAGTCATTTTCTTAATATTAAAAATGGGCAGTATAAAATACCGCCCATTACAAAATTTTTACTGTTTAAATTAATGCCACCTTGGGTCACCAATTGGGTCATTTGCAGTTCCTGCTGTTCTCAAAGGAGAGTTAGCGGGTAACAAATATGTCGTAGTGTCAACTGTCCAGCCTAAATCAATAGTTTGGTTATTTGCTTCCGTTACTGAACTACTAAGACCGACTAAATTACCGTCTCCGGTATTAAGGTTGAAGTAATTGTTGTTGTTGAATTTTAAACTTCCTCCACCTTTAAGTGCATTATTACCTACAGTTTGCCCAGTTCTTGGTGTGTTAGCAATAATTGAATTTTGCATGGTAAAATTCACCGGGTTTGTGTTGGCATCTAAAATTATATTGTTTCTTACCCCAGAACCAAATCCGTTTAAAGTAATATGATCTATTGTAATTAACGGTGTTTGTCCAGCAGTAATATTTGTAGCCCAGCTTATTATCTGTCTAGCAGAACTATAAATTGTACTGTTTGTAATGCTGATTGTTTTAAACTCCGATTTATCTAACATTAAATAAGCATAAGATGATATACCATTATCGTATAAAATGGAGTTTTCTATGATGATATCGTCCATTTTATGAGCATTGTTTCCACCTCTATTTGCTCTCATTAAACAATTTTTTGTACCACGAACAGAGCAGTTTTCTATCACAACTGACTTTAAAGTTGCGGCTTCACCATCTGAACCAATACCTACTACGTTGATAAAATAATCTGCCACGGTTGTACCGTCAAGCTCGATACCTGAGAACTTAATACCCGCACCAGAACCTTTTAAGTTAAACTGTTTGAAATTTATTTTAGTGTTACTAAAGTTCCCAGACACAGATTTAATAGTAATACTTTTGCCAAGAATCTCTGTATTTACACCTGCAGTTACTAAGTCGTAAGTTCCTGGCTGTAATGCAATTACTGAGTTGTTAGCTGCTGCTATAATCGCTGCTGCTAAATCATCGGTAGGGCTTAAGGTTAATGTTGCTGTCACTGCGCCGGGTGTGGTGAAAGATATTTTACCTCTTGAAACTGTACCGGAATAAATTTTTGCTTCGTAATTAGTGTTAGATGATAAACCTGTAGCGCTAATTTGACCAGCGTTTGCTACTGTTACATCTATAGGGACTGTAATGGGTGTACCGCCTGCAACAGGGGTTAATACAATTCTGGTAATACCAGCAGTTACTTTCCATTTTAACAAAACAGTTGTTTCTGTAATTTGTGAAGTGTAAACTGGCAAAAATATTTGCTCAACACCGGTTTTAAAAGTTGTACTGATAAATTTGGAATCTGCTAATCCATTAGATATAGCCTTTACCCTAACAGAATAGTCTGTATCTCCTTCAAAACCTTCTGCGGTATAAGGTAAATCACTAAACTTAATACCTTCAATCGTCTTATACGGAGTACCTGAAAAATCAAGATCTCCGTTTTGAAAAAACTCTAAAGTATAACTGTCTGCATTGCCAATTTGCGTCCAGTTAAGACGAACTTGTGTAATGTTTACAATGTTTTTAGTTAAATCAGTAGGTGAAAATACACCGTCTACTTTTAATACGGTAATTTCTTCTAGCTCATCCTTACAGCTTGATAAACTGAAAGCGCTTATCATGAAGAGTAGAGCAATAAATATGTTTTTAGTTTTCATCGTTGTTTTTTTAGAAAATTAAAAGTTGTCATTATTTAAGCTTCCGTTAGAGTTCTCTAAGAAATATTGCCAAATAGGCCAAACCGGTTGCGTACTAGGGTCTCTTACAAAGAGTGCGTCCCAATAGGTAATTACATCTGAACTAGAAACCATAGTCCAAGTTTTGTTTTCTGTGTAACCACCGGCTAAACCTGCAGCATCAGTATCTCCATAGTTTAAACCGTAAATCTCTACTGTTTCGCCATCTGCTTTAGTTTTAAAATAAATCTTATTAGGCAGGGTAAGGTATTTGCCTTCTCTATTTTCTAGCTGTTGTAGTTTAATTTTTGCCTCATTTAATTTAACAGTTAATAAATTCCAGCGAATTAAATCTGCTTTTCTAAGCATTTCGCCACAAAACTCTAATGCTCTTTCATCTACTATTGCATTAAAAAATGTTTCTTTTGAAGCCGTAACTTGTGCCATATACGTTGTTACTTTGGCCGGGTTATTAGGGAAAGCTCTATCGCGAATCTTTTTTAAATAAGGTGCAGCTACACTTGGCGTTTCAAGCTCATTTATCGCTTCAGCAGCCATTAAATAAACATCTGCATAACGCATGTACAGCCAATTTAAACCATCGTCATTTGTTGATGTTACTCTTCTTTTTAGCCATTCGTAACGGTATTTTCCAAAATAAAACTTACCAACCACGGGCACCTGTATGCCATTAGTCCATTCGTACGGGACAGCAGTTACATCCCTACGTACATCGTCTTTATCATAATCAAAAAACATAACTGGGTTTACACCGTCAGTACCACCTTTAGCTTGTCCCGTATATTTATCTGTAGTGGTGTGTCTTACTCCTAAGTCATAAATTACTCTACCTCTACCGTCTGCAAACGGAATTTCCCACATTGACTCTAAACCGGCTTTACCTGTTTCAGCATTTAAAGTTTTAAAAGTTTCTTCGAAACCTGGTAGCGTTAGTTTGCCACTTTCTATAATTTCTAAACATTCTGTTTTTGCAATAGTGTACATTTTAACGCGATCCAAATCTGGGTCGGTGCTTAAACGCGTTGTACCATCTAAATGCTTAGAGTAACCCCCTGCATAAAGTGCTAATCTTGCTCTTAAACCTTTTGCAAAAGCTTTATTTATACGTTCTACCGATTGTGTAGTTGAAGTTTCGTTAGGCCAAGGTAATAAAGTTGCAGCCTCTTCTAAATCAGCCAAAAGTTGTTTGTAAATAACATCCTTATCGCTTCTTGGTAAGTATTGAGTTGCTTCAGTAGTCGGTTCAAATCGGGCTGGTACATTTCCCCAACCTTTTATTAAGTCGTTATATAATACAGCTCGTAAAGTTAAAACCTCGCCTAAAATTGCACCCATATCTTTATTGCCCTGAGGGTTTCCAAATTTTCTAATACCTTCAATTGCAAAATTTGCTCTTTCAATTCCCTCGTAAAACTTAGCCCAAGCGTTATTATCACTATTCATTTGCCCGTTATCAGGATTTGTGTTGTAATTGCTTAGTCTAGCTTTATCGTCTGTTGAGTTTTTTAAACTATTATTTACTTCAGCATCTGTGTTAATGCCATAATAAACCAAGTACCTAGCTCTGTAAGAATTTTGTTCGCCAAAAGACTGTAAAATCCCTGCAATTGCGTTTTCGGCCAAAGCTGGTGTAGAGTACACTACAGATGCATCCAAAGCAGATTTGTTTGGCGCATCGAAAGTGTTTTTACAAGCACCAATAAGGCTTAGGGTTGTAAATATTATTAATGTATAAATTGTCTTTTTCATCTCGTCTGTTTAATAGTTATTAGAAATTAACATTAAGGCCTAATACATAACTCTTGCTTTTTGGATAAGCTGAATAATCTACTCCCGGTGTTAAAGGATCTTTTCTTCTTGTAGAAACCTCAGGGTCAAAACCAGAATAATTAGTGATTAACAACAAGTTGTAACCCGAAGCATAAATTCTAGCACTCTTCATCTTTAACTTAGCAGAAATCGATTTTGGCAAGGTATAGCCCAGGGTAACTGTACCTAATCTTAAAAAAGACGCATCCTCAACAGCCCAGTCACTCAATACATATTTAGACATATAAGGCGACCATAGCGTTGTGTTCTCATTCATAAGTGCTAATTCCGCGGGATCGTTGCTAATTGTTCCATCAGCTCGTAAGTTATTCCAACGGTTGCCAGAAGCCATAATATCAATCATGTTTCTGGAGTTGTACTTACTTGTTGAAGTATATTCAATTTTATTAGCGTTATAAACATCATTACCATAGCTCCAGTTAAAATAGGCTCCAAAATCAAAATTGTAAATTCTTGAGCTTATTGAAAAACCACCGTTGTTTAAAGGAGATGCATTTCCAATAACTGTACGATCTGCTAAGGTGATTTTATTGTCTTCTGCTGGTTTAGTTGGGTCGTTATAGATGTTTCTTAATTTCATAGAACCTGGTCTAAGTGTTCCAACAACGTCGCTTGCATCAGCAATACCCGTTTTTAAAACCCAGTTTGCACCATCAAAATTTGAAAAGTCATCAACTTCATATCTACCGTCACTTACATAACCGTAAATTTGTCCTACTGCAGATCCTTGTGTTACTAAATAGTCACTATTTATTTCTGTAGATGCCCAGCTTGATGCTGCTGGGTAATTAACTAATCCGCCTAAAGAATTAACCTTGTTTCTATTGATGCCTATGTTGGCATTAATATTTAAATCGAAGTTTGTTTTTCTAACGGCAGTCCAGTTTAAAGAAAACTCTAATCCTTTATTCTGTGTTTCACCTATGTTACGGTATTGGCTATCGTAGCCTGTTCCTGCAACGGGGAAAAGAATCAGTAAATCTTTAGTTTTATTTAAATAGGCTTCTACAGTACCCGTAATTTTCGAGTTCAATAAAGAGAAATCTAAACCAAGGTTTTTGGTTATAGTAGTTTCCCATTTTAAATTTGGATTAGCCTGAATTTTAGAAGGTGCTAAAAAGTAACTGTAACCATTAGTATAAACATCAGTCTTTTGAGGATCATTTGGCTCTAATAGCTGTACGGTTTGTCCGCTAGGGATGTTGTTGTTACCCGCAGTACCATAACTAGCTCTTATTTTTAGATCGTCTAACCAATTTTTTGTACTAGCCATAAAGTCTTCTCCAGAAATTCTCCAAGCACCCGAAATAGAAGGGAAGTAACCCCATCGGTTATTTTCCAAAAACTTTGAAGAACCGTCTGCTCTAAACGTTGCACTTAAAAGATATCTTCCTTTAAAGTCATAGTTTGCTCTACTAAAAAAAGATAGCAGAATATCATCCGGATTGTAAACATTCCCTGTTTTAGCATCTTGTCCTTGTGCAGATAAATTACGGGAATCATCAAAAGTAAAAGATTTAGGAAAACCAGCTATTCTGCTTGATGCTACATCTTGTTGATTTATAATATACTCTTGACCTACTAATAGGTTTAAATTGTGGTTTTTGCTGATTACCTTTTTAAAGTCATAATTTAAGGTATTTGTATTTCTAATGATGTTACGGGTAGTATTTGTAAAAAACACTAAAGGCAAGCCTTGTGCCGTTGCAGGTAAAACATTTCTCGAAGTATAAGTAGTTGGGCCATAAAAACGATCTTGATCATTTTTATAAGAATCGTAACCAATATTTGATTTAAATTTCAAGTTTTTTACAACTTGGTAAGTTAAAGCTCCGTTAAGGTTATAAGTTTTTCTTTTTACAAACTGATCGTTATCGTATATAGCTTCTAAAGGGTTATACAAGTTGAAAGTTTCATCTGTTAAATCAGTGTCTGTTAAATCACCAACCGGAAATGCTGGGTAAATAACTGCATACTTTAACCTTGAATCTGCAGACGACTTTTCGTTTTGCTCATTTGCACCACCACCTTCTGTTTCGGCGTCAGCATATCTAAAACCAAAATCTAAACTTAGCTTATCATATAGTTTATGATTTAATTTAAAGTTCAGGTTTTGTCTTTGGTAGCCTGAGCTCACCATAATTGCTTTGTCTTTAACAAAAGAGTGGCTTAAACTAAATTTAGTGTTTTCGCCACCACCGCTGATACTTAAGTTTTGGTTAACCGTAGTACCTGTTCTTCCAAAAATTATGTTTTGCCAGTCGTTGGTAGGGATGTTTGCATATAAATCAATATCCTGAAAATTGCCAAAGTATTTAGTGTATTGTTCTGGTTTGTTTGCTAATAAAGACCTTTCATACTGCCAAGTAGCATAATCTAAGGGAGTAATTAAATCTAAGGTATTTGTAATTTCTCTTATACCTCCAAAAGTATTTACACTGATAGCAGTTTTTCCATTTTTACTGTTTTTGGTAGTCACCAAAATAACACCGTTTGCACCTCTAGAACCGTAAATTGCAGTTGAAGAGGCATCTTTTAAAATGTCAATTGACTCAATATCTTGAGGTGCAATATCAGAGATTGAGCTTACTGGAAAACCATCAACAATATAAAGGGGAGAATTATCGCCTGTAATGGAACCACCACCTCTAATTCTTACAGTCATTTCTGCATCCGGAGAACCGTCTGTTGAAGCAATACTTACCCCAGAAACTCTACCTTGAATAGCTTGCAGTGCAGATGAAACAGGTACAGCTGAAATAACCTCAGCACTTACAGACGAAACCGCACCCGTTAAGTCTTTCTTTCTAACGGTTCCGTAACCTATCGCTACTACCTCGTCTAGCAATACTCCGTCACTTTCAAGTGAAATGCTCAATGTTTTTTGATCAGTTATTTTTACCTGCTTAGCTTTATAGCCCAAATAAGTGAAAACTAAAGTTTGTCCTGTTTTTGCTTTAATACTGTAGGCGCCATTAACATCAGTTAAAGTTCCTTTAGTAGTACCTAAAATAGAGACCGAAACCCCTATTAAAGTTTCTTTAGCATCGGTTACCTTTCCGGTAATTACTCTTTCCTGCGCAAATGAAATCCCAAAACTGAAATTTACAATAGCCAGCAAGAGCAGAATTTTTTTTGTCATAGTTTTTAAAAAAAGAATTTTTAAAATTTAAACAGCAAAACATCATAAAGAGCCTCGAAATAATAAATATTGGGAAGTGCTTGAAAGAAATTTCTACGGTTTAATCAATTGGTTTAAACAATTATAAGCACTTTGACTTCTAATATAAAACGTTTACAGGTAAATAACTGTGCAATCGTTGCCGGCAACGATGTAGGGTTTTTATTGATTATAATTATAAAGGAAAATATGAGTGATAATGCTTAATTTAGCAAAGCAACCCCTGAATTGATAAGAAAAAATGTTTAAGCCAGTTACTATAAAAGATATTGCTAAAGCCCTTAATTTATCTACGTCAACTGTTTCCAGAGCGTTAAGAGGAGGCTATGAGATTAGCGAAGAAACAAAGAAAATTGTTCTTGAATATGCTGAAAGTATCAATTTCAAAAGAAACCCTATTGCCCTAAGCTTAAAAGAAAGGAAGAGTTATTCTATTGGGATTATAGTATGCGAGGTTGCTAATGTCTTTTTTTCTCAAGCTATAGATGGGATTGAATCAATAGCCTATAATAAAGGTTACCACACTATTATTTCGCAAAGTCATGATCAATACGAAAGAGAGGTTATTAATATTGAACATTTGGCCAACAGGTCTGTTGATGGCATCATTATATCATTAGCAGCCGAAACAAAAAATTACGAACATATAGAAAAGCTGCATAAACAAGGATTACCAATTGTGTTTTTTGATAGGATTTTGGAAAGCATGGAAACCCATAAAGTAACCAGTAATAATGTAAAAGGTGCTTTTGATGCAACAGAATACCTGATTAAAAAAGGATGTAAAAGAATTGCTCATCTAGCTAATTCAGAGCAATTATCTATTACCACTCAAAGAAAAATCGGTTACGAGGATGCTTTAGCTAAGTATAATATACCTTTGAACGAAGAATATATTAGATATTGTGACCACGGTGGAAGTCAGCAAGATGAGGTTGAACAAGCGATAGTTTCCCTGCTTAATTTGCCCGAAAAGCCAGACGCTATTTTTGTAGCGAGTGATCGATTAAGTATAGGGTGTTTATCGGCAATAAAAAAGCATGGAGCAGAAAATATTTTAGTAGCAGGATTTAGTAACTCTGATGTGGTTTCACTATTTAGTCCTTCTTTATCATGTGTTAGACAGCCAGCTTTTGAAATGGGAAGAATTGCAACCGAAATGCTGATTAGCCTTATCGAAGCAAAATACCCCGTTGAAGAATTTGAAACTAGAATTTTAGACACTGTTTTTAGCCCAACAGAAAATTAGTTTTTAATAAATCTCCTTCACGAAGTCTGCCATTGCTTGTCCAGGGTTTGCAGTACGCATAAAGTTTTCGCCAATTAAAAAGCCATTGAAACCTGCTTTTTTCAATATTTTAATAGTTTCAGGGTTGCTAATAGCACTTTCAGATATTTTCAAAAATTCTGTTGGGATAACTTCTGCAAGAGATAAAGAGGTTTCTATGCTTACCGTAAAGTCTTTTAAGTTTCTGTTATTAACGCCTACAACATCCAAATAAGGATTTAAGCTTCTGTCTAGCTCTTCACGGTTGTGCACTTCTAATAAAGTGCTTAAACCTAAAGATTTGGCTAGCTTGGCAAATGTTAAAATTTCAGCTGGTGTTAAACAAGCGGCAATCAGTAAAACAATATCAGCACCAATGGCTTTCGCCTCAATAATCTGATATTCATCTACCATAAAATCCTTACGCAAAATAGGAATTTCGTTAACCTTACGAGCAGCAATTAAATCATCCTCATGACCCATAAAAAAGTCATGATCAGTTAAAACAGATAATGCCGAAGCACCTGCTTTTGCATAACCTGTGGTTACATCTTCGACTGTTACTTTGTCGTTAATAATTCCTTTAGAAGGTGATTTTCTCTTAAACTCTGCTATAATTCCTGACTTAGCAGGATCGGTTAAAAAGCTTTTTAAACTATAGGTTTCTCTTGAAAAAGCTGGAAAAGACTCTAAATCTTTAACACTGTTTTTGGCTTTCGCCGATGCAACTTCTTCTTTTTTACGAGCAACTATTTTATCTAGGATGTTCATTTTGTTAGGCAAAAAGCTTAAAGCAAAAGGCTCAAAGCACTAATTTGGGTTAAATAAAAATTTTTCTTCAATTCTAAATTTCTCCCTGTAATTCCGTACAGGCATTTAGTTTTCGGCTTTAAGCCCTCAACTTAGGCGTTCAACCAGTTAAAGATCATTTCTTTTCCGTTTTCCGTCAATACAGATTCTGGGTGAAACTGCACACCTCTAACATCTAAGTCGCGGTGGCGTAAAGCCATCATCACTCCTTTTTCATCTGTTGCTGTAATCAGAAGCTCTTTTGGTAAGTTTTCAGACACTACAGCCCAAGAGTGGTAACGCCCAATTTTGAAACCGTTTTGTAGACCTTTGAAAATAACTTCTTCGGGGTCGGTGATTACAATATTTGTTGCGGTTCCATGTACAGGTTTTGCAAGGTTGTATAGCTCGCCACCAAAAACTTCGGCAATAGCTTGCTGACCTAAACATACGCCTAAAATACTTTTCGTTTTTGCGTAAGTTTTAATTACTTCTAAAAGTAAACCCGCTTCAGATGGTATTCCAGGGCCAGGCGAAAGCAAAATTTTATCGAAAGCTTCTACATCCTCAATCTTAAACTTATCATTTCTCCAAACTTCTGTATCGTGACCTAACTCGTTCAACAAATGCACCAAATTATAGGTGAAAGAATCGTAATTATCTATAACTAATATTTTCATGTTTCTTAATGCTAAAGGCTGAAAGCTGAAGACCAGAAAGCAAGCGAACTTTTAAGACGCTTTAAGCTTTTCGCCTTCTGCTTTCAGCTTAAATTCCTTCCGCTTGTTTCAGCGCATTTCTTAACGCCGCTATTTTGTGATTCACTTCATTTAATTCCGATACCGGGTCAGAGTCTGCTACAATTCCGGCACCAGCCTGATAATGTAATTTATTGGCTTTACTTAAAAAGGAGCGTATCATAATGGCATGGTTAAAATCACCATTAAAACCCATAAACCCGATGGCGCCACTGTAAAAACTACGTTTACTTTTTTCGTTTTTGTCAATCAGTTCCATAGCTCTGTATTTTGGCGCACCGCTTAAAGTACCCGCCGGAAAAGTATCTGCAACAATTTTAAATGGGTTTACACCCGATTTTAATTGACCACTAACTTTAGAAACTAAATGGATTAAATGTGAGTAAAATTGTACTTCCTTATAAGCTTCCACTTTTACCTCAGTGCAATGTCTACTTAAATCATTACGAGCTAAATCAACCAACATCACGTGTTCTGCAGATTCTTTTGGGTCGTTTTCTAGTTTTTCTGCAATCAATTTATCTTGGATGTCATTTCCAGAGCGTTTAAAAGTTCCGGCAATAGGATAAATAGAAGCTACGTCTTTTTTAATGGTTAGCTGTGCTTCGGGCGAAGACCCAAATATTTTAAAGCTTCCGTAATCAAAATAAAATAAATACGGCGAAGGGTTAATGGAACGCAATGCCCGGTAAACGTTAAACTCGTCACCTAAAAAAGAAGTTTGGAAGGCCCTAGATGGAACAATCTGAAAAACATCTCCACGGTAAACGTGTTTCTTCATAGTTTCTACCAAAGCAATAAACTCTTCATCTTTAAGGTTTGATGTTTCTTCGCCCTGCAAACTAAACTTATACTCTGGGAAATTTTTATTTTGGATTAAGTATTCAATTTTCTCTAAGCCGTTTAATTCTTTTTCAAATTCAGTTTCGTTCTTTACAATGTAAAGCTCATTTTTAAAATGGTCTATCGCAATAATATAACGGTAAATATGATACTGAAAAGTCGGGATTTCACGTTCGTCATTTTCATCTGTTTTAAGCTTAATATCTTCAAAATATTCAACTGCTTCATGCGTAAAATATCCAAATAAGCCATCGGTAATAAATTTTAATTCGGTATTAGCGTTGCTTTCAAAACTCTTTCTAAAATTGTAAACCTCATCACTTAAATTAAAGCTTCCAGACTCTAAAACCTCTGTGCTTTCATCGGGATAGGTTTTGGTTAAAACACCTTTATTTACGATAATAGAAGCGATAGGGTCACAACAAACGTAGCTCATGCTGTTTTCTTTGCTGTGATAATCGGAACTTTCTAGCAATAAACTGTTGGGGAAAACATCACGCAAGCGCAGGTAAATACTTACCGGCGTAGTAGTGTCTGCTAATAATTTTTTATAGGATACATTTAGTTTAAATGTTTTCATCTTTTATGTTTTACAAATCTTAAAATAAAAAAACCCGACGGATTAGCGTCGGGTTTATATTTGTTTAAGTTTGGGTTAAAATCTTTTTAATATACAAATACAGTTACCGAAGCTAAGCTTTCACCTTGCCACCACCATCTGTTTGTATTGTTTTTGTTATTCATTGCTTCGCAAAATTATAAAGAAAAATGACTTACCAAAATTTTTGGTGATTTTATTTAGGTAAACACGGAGTTAGGGAGTTTTTCACGGAGATAACAGAGGTTTTTTTCATTACGTCATGTCGACGTTAGGGGACATCTTACAGATAGGTGTCAAACTTTTTAGGCAATCTCGCACAGGCAGTCGTCCAGCCTGCGGAATTTGCTAGGGAAGGAAGTGCTTTTACTTTCTTTATGTGTACCGCAACCGCCAAGGGCGAATTAACGGTTTACCTGGTAAGTGCTTTTGCTGGGTGGAATTTAGGAATGTGGGTTTTGATATAAACAGAATTCTGCGTTAAGGATAGAAGCGACATCCTTTTTGCTCTAGCCGTTTAGCAAGTGGCGAAAAGATATAGCGGACAGCCTGTGAAAACGCCCAAATAAAAACTTGAAAATTAAAGAATCGACTTTAACAAAACCACTTCAAACAGAATTTCCAATCCATTGTTTATATTTGTGTGTTCATGAATATCAAATCCATATTAGCGCAATATAAAACAGACGAGCGAGTGCTCAGTTTAACCAAAGCGTTACAAAGTAAGCAAGCTCGCGTTCAGTTAAAAGGGTTAATTGGGTCTTTAGATGCAATTACTGTGGCTACAGCCTACTTTTTAAATCATAGAAATATGGTTTTTGTGTTGCCCGATAGAGAAGAAGCCAATTATTTTCAGGCAGATTTAGAAAGTTTGATGGAAAAAGAGGTGCTGGTTTTTCCATCATCGTACCGCAAATCTTTTGATTTTACCCAAACAGATTCGGCAAATGTGCTAATGCGAGCTGAGGTTTTGAACGAATTAAGTCACAGCACCGAATTCGGAAATTTGATTGTTACTTACCCCGAAGCGCTTGCTGAAAAGGTAATCGACAGAAATGCACTTATTAAAAACACCTTAGAAATCTCCATCAACAATAAACTGAGCATTGAGTTTATCAATGAGTTTTTGATTGATTACGATTTTGAGCGTACCGATTTTGTTTATGAGCCAGGGCAGTTTTCTGTCCGTGGAGGAATTGTTGATATTTTCTCTTTTTCACACGATTTACCCTACCGAATTGAGTTTTTTGGTGACCATATTGAAAGCATCCGGACTTTTGAAATTGAAAGTCAGCTTTCTGTTGAGCAGGTAAAATCAATCACTATTGTACCAAATGTTCAGGCAAAATTCCTCACAGAAAGTAATATTTCTTTGTTAGAATTTATTGAAAAAGATGCCGTTGTGTGGTTTAAGGATGTTCAGTTTACGCTGGATGTAATTAAATCTGGCTATAAAAAAGCTACAGAACTATGGAAGGCTTTATCAGCACAACAAAAGCAACAAAACCAGGAATGGATTGACCCAAAGTTTGCTTTTACAGATGATAAAATGTTAGCCGACCAACTGAGTGACTATCCAGTGGTAGAATTTGGAAAACAGTTTTTTTATCATGCTACGGATGTTGTCAATTTTGATGCTCGTCCGCAACCATCTTTTAATAAAGATTTTACGTTGTTGATGCATAATATTCAGCAAAACGAAGAGCAAAAGATTGTTAACTATATATTAACAGATTCATCAAAACAGCAGGAACGTTTATTTGCCATTTTTGATGATTTAAATAAAGCGGTAAAGTTTCAGCCAATTAACGTTTCCATAAGGGAAGGTTTTATTGACCACGAACAAAAAATTGCCTGTTATACGGATCATCAGATTTTTGATAGGTATTATAAATATAAGCTGAAGCGTGGTTATGCCCGCTCGCAAGCGATCACTTTAAAAGAACTTCGTGATTTAAAACCAGGAGATTTTATTACCCATATTGACCATGGTGTTGGAAAATACGCAGGGCTAGAAAAAGTGGAGGTGAACGATAAAGTGCAGGAAATGATTAGGTTGGTTTACGCCGATAATGATTTGCTGTACGTAAATATCAACTCGCTAAACCGGATTTCCAAATATGCCGGCAAGGACGGGCAAGTGCCTAAAATGAATAAATTAGGTACTGATGTTTGGGACAAGCTAAAAAAAACAACAAAAAAAAAAGTTAAAGACATAGCTCGCGACCTGATTAAACTTTACGCCCTTCGTAAAGCTCAGGAAGGCATGGCTTTTTCGCCAGATACCTATTTGCAGAACGAACTGGAAGCATCTTTTATTTATGAAGATACACCCGATCAAGAAAAAGCTACCGCCGATGTAAAAAGGGATATGGAATCTGCACACCCAATGGATCGTTTGGTTTGTGGTGATGTAGGTTTCGGTAAAACCGAAGTTGCTATTAGGGCCGCATTTAAAGCTGCAACAGATGGTAAGCAAGTCGCTATTTTAGTACCGACTACCATTTTAGCGATGCAACATTATAAAACGTTTAATGAGCGTTTAAAAGATTTTCCCGTCCGTACCGATTATATCAACCGTTTTAAAACCACCAAGCAAGTAAAAGAAACATTAGAAGATTTAAAAGCCGGAAAAGTGGACATCATTATTGGTACGCATAAATTGGTGAGCAAGGATGTGAAGTTTAAAGATTTAGGTCTTCTGATTATTGATGAAGAGCAGAAATTCGGCGTAAGCGTAAAAGAAAAACTAAAGCAATTTAGAGCCAATGTTGATACTTTAACACTTACCGCAACTCCAATTCCACGTACTTTGCACTTTTCTTTAATGGGTGCTCGGGATTTATCCATTATCCAAACGCCTC
This sequence comes from Pelobium sp., assembly GCA_037968815.1. GTDB lineage: Bacteria > Bacteroidota > Bacteroidia > Sphingobacteriales > Sphingobacteriaceae > Pseudopedobacter. The sequence goes on from JBBKWF010000021.1 coordinate 93,736, forward strand.
CACAAAACCGTCAATCTGTACAAACAGAACTTCACGTTTTTAACGATAAACTGATTAAAGAATCTATTGAATTTGAACTGGACAGAGATGGACAGGTTTTCTTTGTGCACAACCGAGTGGCAGATTTACGTCAGTTAGGTGGTCTCATTCAAAAGCTAGTGCCAAAAGCTAAAATTGCGATTGCTCACGGGCAGTTAGAAGGTGATAAACTGGAAGATATTATGCTTGATTTTATTGACGGCAAGTATGATGTTTTAGTGGCCACTACCATTATTGAAGCTGGTTTGGATGTGCCAAATGCTAATACGATGTTAATTAATCATGCCCACATGTTTGGCTTGAGTGATTTACACCAAATGCGAGGCCGGGTAGGGCGTTCCAACAAAAAAGCTTTCTGTTATTTGCTAAGTCCGCCTTTATCTACTTTAACCTCCGAAGCGAGAAAGCGTTTGAGTGCCATTGAAGAGTTTTCTGATTTGGGAAGTGGCTTTAATGTTGCGATGCGAGATTTGGATATCCGTGGAAGTGGAAACCTTTTAGGTGCTGAGCAAAGCGGTTTCATTGCCGAAATTGGTTTCGATATGTACCATAAAATTTTGGACGAAGCTATTCAGGAATTAAAAGAAGACGAGTTTAAAGGTTTGTTTGCTGATGACAAACCTCGTCCGTTTGTGAGCTTTACGCAGATTGATACCGATATGGAATTGATGATTCCGGATGAATACGTCACCAACATTCAGGAACGTTATAATTTATACACCGAATTATCTAAAATAGAAAACCAAACTCAACTAGATGTTTTCGCTAAGGAACTACATGACCGATTTGGCCCAGTGCCAAGGCAAGTCCGTGATTTGTTACGAACCGTAGAGTTGCAATGGATTGGAAAAGAAATTGGTCTGGAAAAAATCAGTTGGAAAAAAGGCGTTTTAAGAGGCTATTTTATCTCAGATAAGCAATCCAAATATTTTGAGTCGGAAGCATTTGGAAGGATATTGTCTTTTGCACAACAAAACCCACGTAACGTCAACTTAAAAGAGGTGAAAAGTACTTTACGCATTGCAATTGAAGGGATTAAAAGTATTGATGACGCTATTTTTGCTTTGGAGCAAATGCGGGATCCGGTGGTGATTTAAAAGTCTGGGAAGTTTCTTGTCTTATATTGTTTGAATTTTTTAGGTTAAACCTCCAACTTACCCTCCGCAACTCTTGCTTCGAAATAAAAAGGAACCTCGTTCCCTTGGGTCAATGTAAATTATTTTGAATTGGGTAAACTGAACCAGTCTTTTGTTTTATAGAACCACAAAACCTCCTCTCACTAGTATAAAAACCCGACTTAGGGTCTGAAATAACTTTTTAATTAGTAGCGATAACTGCAGAATATGATAGGGAAACTAAAATAGGCTGTTAGGAAATAATTTAAGAGTGTTATATTGATTTTTTATAATTTATTTATTATGATAAGATCAATGTATAAAAAGATAATAATACAGGGTCTTAGTAGTGCCTACTCTAATACACTAAACAAAAGAATAGAACTTTTAAACACCTATACTTTAATTTGGCTTCACTTTGCTTTATTACTTCCATTTATAGATTTTATACTGGGGAAATTTATTTTAAAAGTAGGTCTAGCACATTTTTATACTTTCGTAGTACTCGTTTTTGTATTTGTATTAAATAGGTTTCATTACTTCAAATACGCAAGATTACTTTGGTTACTAATTGCTTTTGTAAATTTTAATGCATTTTCTTTATATGTACTTCCGGGAACGTTTATGGAATATTATTTTATCATTCTATCCGGTATTAGTTTATCTCTTTATAATAGAAATACAATTCCCATTATTTGTACTGGATTAAGTTTTATCTCTTATTTAATACCTTATTATTTTATAAAAGTATATCCGCAAGAATATGTAGATAGATTAGAAGTATTTGCTATGCTGGGGCTTTTTTTAGCGATTTATTTTTTAGTAAGCTATTTTAAAAAACTAAACATGGCTAATGAAGAAAAGTTATCAGTGGCTTATGAATTTTTAGAGGAATCTAAAAAAAGTGAAGTAGCCCATCTGCAATTAAAATCATTAAAAGCCCAAATGAATCCTCATTTTATGTTTAATGCTATGAACTCTATTCAGAATTTGGTATTAAAAGGAGATAGAAATGAAGCTTATAATTATTTAACCAAATTTTCTTTAATGATAAGAGAAAATCTAAATATGAGTGAGAAAAGTTTTGTGCTATTTAAAGAAGAACTATCGTTACTAAAAAAATATTTGGAGTTAGAGAGATTAAGATTTAAGGATGTTTTTGAATTTCAATTGTTAGGAACTGAGGATGTGGGAGATGTTAAGATTCCATCAATGATTGTTCAGCCTTTTATAGAAAATTCTATCAAACATGGCTTATTGCATAAAATGGATGGAGTTAAAAAATTAGAAGTGGTTTTTAAACTAGATAGAGAAGTGCTTATTTGTGTAATTACAGACAATGGTGTGGGCATTAAAGAGTCTAAAAAAATAAATGAACAAAATGGTGGTGAGCATGAGTCGTTTTCTACCAAAGCTATTAGAGAACGATTGATTTTGCTAAAAGATTATTATAAAACAGACATCGGTTTTGAATATGAATCTTTAGAAAAAGGAACTAAAGTGATTATTAAAATACCTTATATGCTAAGTAATGAGTAAAATAAAAGTAATTATAGTGGATGACGAGTTAAGTGCTAGGGAGAATTTGAGTTATTTGATAGAAGATTTTTGTCCTGAAATTACAATAATAGACACTTGTTGCAATGTAGAAGAAGCTTTGTTAAGCATTGATAAAAATAATCCAGATGTTGTTTTTTTAGATATTGAAATGCCTCAAAAAAATGGATTTCAGTTATTAAAAGAATGTGATAATTTCGATTTTCAGATTGTTTTTATCACGGCCTACGATCAATATGCCATCAAAGCTTTTGAAGTTTCTGCTTTGGATTATTTGCTAAAACCCATAGATATTGATAGACTAATTGAAACGGTTGATAAAATTAAAAATCAACAAGTAATTGCTAGTTTTCAAGATAGAATGACAGCTTTTTCTGAAAATAAACAAAAGCTTTCTAAAATTTCTATTCCCTATAAAAGCGACTATGTTGTTTTAAATATCGATGATATTATTTGTATTGAAGCAGATAGAATGTATAGCTATATTCATACTTTGGATGGTGAGAAATACATCGCTTCTAAAAACCTAAATTACTACGAAGAATTGTTTTTTGAAACTCAAAACCTTAAAAGAGTTCATAGGTCATGGGTGGCAAATTTATCAAAAGTAGATTCTTACTCATTGACTTCCAGAAAAATACATATAAACGATAAAGAAATTCCTGTAAGCAAAACATATAAGGATGATGTAGAGCTCTTTTTAGGGAAATAAAGTTTCTTTTAGAAACAATACAATACTGTTGGGAAACAATATAAAGCATTATAGCTTCCTTTTTTTCATTTTTGATTTTAACCAAAATTAAAAATGAAATGAAAAAACCACACTATTTATCGAGAATTTTATTAGTAAGTGCTTTATGTTTCTCTGTACTAATTAGTTGTTCTAAAAAAGAAAATGCAGAACCAAAATACGAGAACCAAAGCATGACCAAAGCAACTTTTGGAACATTTAACGGAAAAGTAGAAAACAGTGCCAATACTGAATATGATTTTAAATACACACCAATTGTTGAAGTAGATGATTATAATGAAAACTACAACTATGAGTTGAAATTAACTGGGGAAAACTTTAAAAAAGAATACACGGTAACTTTAAAAGCAGTGTCTGGGGTAATGATAGATAATCCAAAGAAGGATTTTGTATCGGTTTCAAACCCTATTAGCAAACCCAAGCTAGAAGGTGATATTGCAACTTTAGACATGGAGCCTGATACATATACAGTGGTTATTTTAGAGAAAGAAAGTAACACAGAGTTAAGTGTAGAAGATAGTGATAACCTTCCTTATGTTGTTTATGATTCAGATGCAACTGCCTTTTTAAGTGGTACGCAATTAGAATCATCTGATAGATATGTTAAATTAAGTGAATTAGATTTAAGCGTTACACCATTTAGAGTTAGACCAACAATTACAAATTATTTAAAAGGAATTGCAGTGGTATTAGCAGTTTACGACTTGGACTTAAAGCAGCTAGGTTTAGTAGGATACTCTGGTGCTAACTCATCAAGTGCAGGTACTTATTCTTTTCAATTTACCAGTTCTAAGGTGAATGAAGTCATTCCAAAAGATGGAGAGTACTTATTTAGGCTAGAGGAAGCTAAAGATGCTAACGCTTCTGTTGACAAGGTTTATAAGAAAGCCCTGTTTCAAAAAATACAAGTTAATAAATTAAGGATTCTTGGAGAAAAGAATAAGGGATAATGCCCTCAGTTCTCCTAAAATCTTATTAAAAACAAAAAACTCAGGACTGTGCGTTCTGAGTTTTTTGTTTTTAAGCATATCACTACATATTACTTTCGATTTCTTAAAAGTGAAATTATTATAAAATTATGTTGATATTTATGATAGCTAATAAGTTTTTATAACTTAGGTATTCTTAAATGAAACAATTATAATGCAATAAAATAAATAGTTAACCATTAAATAATCGTATTATAGCTACAGGAGTTGTGAGAGATGCTTTTTCAAGAATTAAGGAAAGATTAAACCCTTTAAGAACCAATAATCAGGTATTGAATACTTATGTAGTTAAAAATTTTAATGAACTGAGTTTAAAACCTCTCTTTTTAGCTGGTTTCTTATTACTACTGATTTTGGCTTTTTTATTTAAAGAGAATGCTCTTTCTACAGAAGCTTATATCAGTATTCAAAAAGATTTATTTCTAGTCTTAAACGCTAATTTATCGCAGTTTCCTGCTTTAGAGTTTAACTTAACCCAATTAGGGGATGTTCTTGTGTTTTCATCTTTTTTGGCTATACTGATGGTGTATGCACCTAGACTTTGGGAGTCCTTATTAGCATCTCTAATTATTTCTTGTGTAATTTCAACCCTATTAAAAAAACTGTTTGCTGTTCCTCGGCCCGCCGCTGTTTTTGATCATGATTATTTTGTAATCATTGGCCCCACCCTTACAGGAAACAACAGTTTACCTTCCGGACATTCAATTTCTACTTTCACTATACTCACCGTAGTGTTTTTTGCGTTTATGCCGAAAAAAATGCTTTCTAAAGTAATTTGGTCATTTTCTATCTTTATTCCAGCAATAATAATCGTGTTTTCTAGGGTTGGTGTAGGGGCGCATTACCCTTTTGATGTGATAATAGGAGGTATATTCGGTTATGTATCTGCTGTTTTAGGTATTTTAATCTATAGAAAACTTAATATATTCTCTTGGATTACAAACAGAAGATATTACCCTGTATCTTTGGCGTTGTTTGCTGTCGGCACTTATGTATTGATGAATAAAATAATAGCTACAAACTTGATAATATTCTATCTTTCATTAATTAGTCTGCTCTTGGCATCAGCCCTAGTTATCAATATATATGCTAAAAAACAGTGTTAAACTGATACATTTTGTATCCATAGTAAGCTTTCTTAACTTTTTATTATTTCATTTTCCATTTTTCAAATTTGTAGTTAACAATTTAGATTACAAAAGTTTAAACGGAATTACCATCATTGTTAGTTTAGTAATTGCAATGATAGTGGTAAACGCTCTTGTCTTTTACCTTCTACTTTCTCTTTCTCGTGTTTTAGGGAAAACTTTATTAGTTCTGTTTTTCATTATCAACTCTATTGTACTTTATTTTATATTCACCTACAGTGCTATTGTAGACGTTACAATGGTTGGTAATATCTTAAATACCGATTATGAAGAGGCTAGTAGCTTCTTCTCGTTTCGCTTAATCCTATATCTGTTTTTGCTAGGTATAATTCCTTCTTTCTTTATTGTTAAAATAAAAATAATTAAAGATACCCTCAAAAGATCTCTGATTAACATTTCATTAACCTTAGTTTTTGTTTTTATTTTAATTTTTGCCAATAGTAGTAATTGGTTATGGATTGATAAGAGCTCAACCAAATTAGGTGCATTAGCATTGCCTTGGTCTTATGTAGTCAATACAATAAGGCACTATAATTTTAAAAGCCAAGAAAATAAAAAAGAAATCTTATTGCCTAATGCCACCATAAAAGACACTAAGAAATCTATTGTGGTGTTGGTAATCGGAGAATCGGCCAGAAGCCGAAATTTCTCCTTGTACGGTTATGAAAAACTCACTAACCCGTTACTTTCAAAAACTGAAAATCTTTACACCTTTAACGCCACTTCTTGTGCCACCTATACAACAGCAGGTGTAAAGTGTATATTAGAGCATGCAAATACGAGCAAGCTATATGAAATTTTACCCAATTACTTATACAGAAATAATGTAGAGGTAATATGGAGAACTACAAACTGGGGCGAGCCACCTGTTCATATTAAGAACTTCTTAAATAAAGATGATTTAACTAAGAACTGTGTGGGAGAGGAGTGTAATTATGATGAAATTCTTTTAAATGGGTTGCAAGAACAAATTGCTGCAAGTAAAAAAGATAAGATACTCATCATTTTACACACTAGCACAAGTCACGGCCCAACTTATAGTAAGAAGTACCCTACTAAATTTGAAACGTTTAAACCAGTTTGTAATAGCGTTGAATTAGGGAAATGTACTTCAGAAGAGCTTATTAATGCATATGATAATACCATTGTTTATACGGATTATATTCTCTCTAATTTGATTGACATTTTAAAGCAAAAGCAAGAATACTCCAGTACAATGTTATTTGTTTCTGATCATGGCGAATCTTTAGGTGAAAACAATTTATATATGCATGGGTTGCCTGTCGCTATTGCACCTAAAGAACAGTTTGAAATTCCTTTCATTGTATGGCTATCAGATGATTATAAAAAACTTAAACCGAATAATAGCTTAACCCAAAATCACGTTTTTCATAGTGTATTAAACTTCTTAGCCATAGAAAGCCCTATTTATGATGAAAAGATGAACATCTTTGAATAATGATCATTGTTTTAAATACATTATATAACCACAGATTACGGGAGCTTTAATCTGAAATAACGGCTTAAACCAAGCTGAAAAAAGAAAGTTCTTATAGTCAAATAATGATGCAGGATTCAAGGTGAGCTTTTAAGCTTTAAAAGCAGAAAGGGATTTATGATCTAACTTTTCCCCTAGTAATATTAGCTTTCCCTTCATACTATCCCCAACTGCTAATAGTAATATGATGGTAACATAGCATCAGAAAGTGTCTTTTAGAATAAAGCTTTCCACAGCCTTCAGTAATAAATATTCAGACAACCTCTTTCGTTCCAAATCTTAAATGAATCAATATCTTAATGATGTGTTAAAACTTAGTTAATATTAAGGAGTTAGCTTTGCTTAAACATAAAGTTAATGCATCAAACCACTAAGCGTTTAACCCCTTGCTCTAATACCATTCCTACATATCATTCTACTAAAAACCGGTATGATGACTAAAAGAGATTTAGACATCGTAGTAATCTCTGATGTGCATTTAGGTACTTACGGTTGCCACGCCAAAGAATTGCTGAAATATTTAAAAAGCATTAACCCTAAGGTTTTAATTCTTAACGGTGATATTATCGATATTTGGCAATTCAGCAAATCTTACTTTCCGGAAGATCATTTAAAAGTAATCAGGAAGATATTGAAGTTTGTGACGGATGGCGTACAGGTTTATTATCTCACCGGAAACCACGATGAGCTACTAAGGAAGTTTGTGGACTTTAATATGGGGAACTTTCAGTTAGCCAATAAATTAATCCTCAACTTAAACGGTAAAAAAGCATGGTTTTTCCACGGAGATGTTTTTGATGTTACTATGCAACATTCCAAATGGTTGGCAAAACTAGGTGCAATTGGTTACGATACTTTAATCCTGATTAACAACCTCACAAACTGGATGCTTAGTAAGATGGGCAAAAAGAAATATTCCTTCTCCCAAAAAATTAAAGCTAGCGTAAAGGAAGCTGTAAAGTTCATCAACCAGTTTGAGCAAACTGCCGCAGAGCTTGCCATAGAAAAAGGATACTATTATGTAGTCTGCGGACATATCCACCATTCAGAAATCAGGAATATTTCCACCGATAAAGGGTCGGTAATTTACTTAAACTCTGGTGATTGGGTAGAAAGTCTAACTGCTCTTGAATATGATGGAGAAGATTGGGCGGAATATAAATACAATCCAAACTATTTAAACGACGATGAGCCGGAAGAAACGGAAGACCTTAAACAGCTACTAGATGTGAAGGATTTACTGGCGAAGTTTAAGATAGAGACCTCATAAATTTTTATAGCTATGAAAATACTTTATGCTATACAAGGCACAGGAAACGGACATATTAGTAGGGCAAGGGAAATTGTCCCCTTATTAAAAAAGTACGGTGATTTAGATTTATTGGTAAGTGGCTCGCAGGCCGATGTGTCATTAGCTGATGCATTAACCTATAAGTTTCATGGTTTTAGTTATGTGTTTGGTAAAAAAGGTGGAATAGATTATTGGAAAACCCTCCGAACAATGAAAATTCTACAATTTTGGAAAGATATGCAGGCCGTTCCTTTAAAAAATTACGATTTAATTATCAATGATTTTGAACCCATTACGGCTTGGGCTTGCAAACTGCAAAATATTAAAAGTGTTTCATTAAGCCATCAGGCTTCTTTTTTATCTCCGCTAACGCCTCGCCCAGCCAAAAAGAAAAAATTTGCCGAATTGATATTGAAATATTATGCGCCAACTACCCATCATATTGGCTTTCATTTTAAAAGGTATGATAATTTCATTTTCACTCCAGTAATCCGCGAAGAAATTAGGAACCTTAAACCACAAAACCATGGCTACTATACTGTGTATTTACCCGCGGTAGATGATAGGCTGATTGTAAAATATTTGCATCAATTGCCAGATGTACAATGGCAGGTGTTTAGTAAAACACATGTATCGAGTTTTCAATACAAAAACGTTTTGGTGCAAAAAATTGACAACCATGTTTTTAAAAAGAGCTTGAAAAACTGTGCTGGATTGTTTACAGGAGGTGGCTTTGAGAGTCCGGCCGAAGCACTTTATCTGGGAAAAAAGTTATTACTGATGCCGATGAAAAATCAGTTTGAACAAACTTGTAATGCTGCTGCAGCTGAAGCTTTAGGTGTGCCTTTGATTAAAAAAATTGATGATAATTTAGTGCCTTTTTTAAAACAATGGGTAAATACAGCACAACAGATACAAATTGACTTCCCTAACCAAACCGCCGAGATTATTGATGAAATGATAAAGAAGTTTGCTTTGAAAAATGTAAGTTAATTTATGAATACAAAAGCTAAACCTATTTAGGTGACAACTGACTTTGTGTTACTAGGGGTTGAGGGTTTTATCTAGTTTTTTGTTTTTAAGATATGTTGCATAAGCCTTCTTTACGTAATTCATATCATCGTAGTAATTCCAATAAAGCACATCTTCTGCCTTTGGCCTATATAAATACATAAATTCCACCAATTCCGAATCGGGTATTTCTATAGCTTTTCGGATCACGACTTCGTTAAAATGCCTATCTACCAAAGATTGTGAATTCTCCCGGTCAATATAATTACCAAACTTTCTGGCATTATTGGCATCAGCACCTAAAAGTTCATGTAATGCCGTAAGTGGAGAAAAAATATAGGCTAGAATTGGAGGGTCGCCGTTATAAAAAACACCTTTACTTCGGTAACCGTCTAAAATTTCTTGCTGTTGTTTCGCTTTGCTCTGCTCTTTTATCACCACCTCATTTAAAGCAATGGCTTTGCTTAAATAGATGACTAAGTTCTGTTTCGCAACAATAGCTTTTTGAGTCTCTTCATAATTGTTTTTACTAAACAATAGTGTATCGCCAACGCTTACCTCAAGTTCAAAATTCCCCCATTCATCAGTTTTAGTATTCACCGAGCTGTTCTTATTAGATACATTGACTTGCTCAATTCTGCTAGCACTACCTTTTTGGAACACCAAGCCTTTTATTGTGAAACTCTGCTGTGCATTGGCAAAATAGCCAGACAGAATTAGACTAATCAATGTAAAAAGACTTTTTGAGTTCATAAGATGGTTAAAGATGGCAAATCTTTTCTAGTCAGATTAAAATTTAGAATATTTTAACATTTAGGACTAAGCTACCTGAGTATAACTGATCCTTATAAATGAGACTATTTTATTGATTATAGCACAAAACCAACAAATCAGTTCTATCATTTTTATAAAAACCTATATTTGCAATCAAATATTAAAAAGCAAATAGTAATATGAAACTTTGGCAAAAAGAAACCTCCACCAATCAACAAGTAGATAATTTTACCGTAGGGCAAGACAGGGAAATGGATTTATTATTAGCTCCGTTTGATGTTTTAGGGTCTTTGGCACATACGCAAATGCTAGAAAGTATTGGTTTAATGACCGCCGAGGATTTAAAGGAAATACAAAAAGAGCTAAAAAATATTTACCAGCAGATACAGTCCGGTGATTTTACAATTGAAGATGGGGTAGAGGATGTGCACTCGCAAGTAGAAATGCTTTTAACTCAAAAACTAGGAGAGGCAGGAAAAAAAATTCATAGCGGTCGTTCTCGTAATGACCAGGTTTTGGTTGATCTAAAACTGTTTTTTAGAGTTCAAATACAAGAAATGGTACTTTCTACCCAAGAACTCTTTAACCTTTTAACCAAATTAGCAGAAGAACATAAAGAGAAACTGATGCCAGGTTATACGCACCTGCAAATTGCTATGCCATCATCATTTGGTTTGTGGTTTGGTGCTTACGCCGAAAGTTTGGTTGACGATTTAGAGCTGATGCTAGCCGCTTTTAAAATTTGTAATAAAAATCCACTAGGTTCTGCAGCTGGTTATGGTTCTTCGTTTCCGTTGAATCGTAAAATGACCACAGATTTATTAGGCTTTAACACCTTGAACTATAATGTGGTTTATGCGCAGATGGGTCGTGGTAAAACAGAACGTATTCTATCGCAAGCAATGTCTTCAATTGCTGCAACACTAAATAAAATGGCTATGGACGCCTGCTTATTTACAAACCAAAACTTTGGTTTCATTACCTTCCCGGATGAGTTGACTACTGGTAGCAGCATTATGCCACACAAAAAAAATCCAGATGTTTGGGAACTTATCCGTGGGCGTAGCAATCAATTGCAGGCATTGCCAAACCAAATTATGTTGCTTACCACTAATTTGCCATCTGGCTACCATCGTGATATGCAATTGCAGAAAGAAACTTTATTCCCAGCCTTCCAAAGCTTAATGGCTTGCTTGGATATGTCTAAACTGATGCTGAAAAACATCAAAATCAAAGACAATATTTTGGACGATGCAAAGTATCAATACCTATTTTCTGTAGAAGAGGTTAACAAGCTAGTATTGGCAGGTACTCCGTTTAGGGAGGCTTACAAAAAAGTAGGGATGGATATTGAAGCAGGTGATTTTGGTGGAAAATACGAGATCAACCATACACACGAAGGAAGCATTGGAAACCTAAACTTGGCTGATGTTAGCCAGTTGATGGAAAAAGTAATTAGTGAATTTGGCTTTGATGATGTGGAGAAGGCTATAAAAAAGCTTTTAGTATAAGCTGTTTTATACCTTATAAACAATAAAACCCTTTTACGCAATGATGTATAGCTTTATGTTTTTATGACTATGCACATCCAAAATGGTATAAGGTAAAAATATAGGCTTAAAGCGGCTGAGAGAGTATCCTTTTTATTATTTAGAATATTTCTAAATTATTAAAATTGGTCATCAAATTGTCAGCCACACCGTAAATAATTATACTTTTGTGATTCAAAAATGGGACAGGTATGTTTAAATGTCAACATTTTTATAATCTTAATATTTTAATTTTTGTATAACAAACTCAATATGAGAAACTTCTCATCTCATTTTAGAAGCTTATTAAAGCCGATAGCTCTGGCGACTGTCATCGCAGTAAGTGCTATTAATCTAACTTTTGGTCAGGCAACTCCAGCAGATTCAACTGCAGTTGCAGCACCATCATCTGGTCCTTCCGGAGATGCTGCTGCTGGTGAAGCATTGTTTAAGTCAAATTGCGGTGCTTGTCACGCAATAGATAAACGTGTTTTAGGTCCAGCAATGGCCGGCATAAACGAAAGACAAAGTAATGAATGGCTACATAAGTGGATTAAAAACTCTTCAGCGTTAATTGCTTCTGGAGATAAAGACGCAGTTGCTATTTTTGAGGAATACAACAAGGTAGCAATGCCTGGTTTCCCTCAGTTAAGTGATACTGATATCGACGATATTTTAACTTACGTTAAAGAGGCAGGTGCTAAAAAAGCAGAAACTGCGGTTGTTGCTGGTAGTGCTCCTGTTGAAACAGGTGTAAGTGGCTTTATGATTATAGGACTTATTGCTGTTGTTTTAATTGCATTTTTAGTAATTGTAGTTTTAAACAGGGTAATCGGTACTTTAGAGCGCTTACTGATTAAAAGAGAAGAGCAAGGCGAAGTAGCTACTGAAGAAGAAGTTGTAGGCGAAGAAAAAGATAAGTTTGCGGTAGTTAAAAACCTAGCTAAAAACAAAAAATTTGTATTCTTTGTGGTGTTAGCGTTATTAGTAACTCTAGGATCATTTGGCTACATGGACTTATGGAATACAGGTATTCAACAAGGTTACCAACCGGTACAGCCAATTAAGTTCTCTCACCAATTACACGCAGGAACTAATCAAATTGATTGTCAGTATTGCCACTCTGGTGCTTGGAAATCTAAAAATGCAACTATCCCGTCTTTAAATGTTTGTATGAACTGTCACAAATATGTACAGGCAACAGATAATTACAACGGAGAAATTTCTCCAGAAATCCAAAAAATTTACTCAGCATTGGATTATAATCCTGAAACTCAGAAGTACGGACCAAACACCCGTCCAATTGAATGGATTAGAATTCACAACCTTCCTGATTTAGCTTATTTCAATCACTCTCAACACGTTAAGGTAGCGGGTATTGATTGTCAAAAATGTCACGGTCCTATTCAGGAAATGGCGGAAGTTTATCAATATGCTCCTTTAACAATGAAATGGTGTATCAACTGTCATAAAGAAACAGAAGTGAACTCAAAAGGTAACGCTTATTATGATAAGGTGATTGCAGCACATGAGCAGATTAAAAAAGGTGAAAAAGTGACAGCTGCAGTGTTAGGTGGTTTAGAGTGTGGCAAGTGTCATTATTAATAATTAGAATAAACAATTACAGTCTTATATAGCTTAAATGGAAAGCACAAAGAAATATTGGAAAGGTTTAGAGGAAGTAAACAATACTCCTGAATTCGCGGAACATAGTAAAAACGAATTTGCCGAGCCGATTCCTGTAGAAGAACTATTAGAAGGTAGCGGGTTAAACTCTGTTGCTCCTCGTAGAGATTTTTTAAAGGCCATGGGTTTTGGATTAGGAGCGGTAAGTTTAGCGGCATGTAATGTTGCACCGGTTCAAAAATCAATCCCTTATTTAATTAAGCCAGAAGAGGTTACTCCAGGTATTCCTAACTACTACGCTTCTAGTTATAAAGGCGGAAGTATTGTGGTTAAAACCAGAGAAGGTCGCCCAATTAAAGTTGAAGGAAACCCATCTTGTTTAATTAATCAAGGCGGTTTAAATGCTCAAGCACAAGCTGCGGTTTTAGACCTTTATGATATATCTAAACTAAAAGGCCCTTTAAAAGGTGGTGCAGATTATTTGTGGGAAGATGTTGATTCTTACGTAAAACGCGAACTTTCAAAAGTACAAGCTTCTGGAAAAGCAATCGCTTTGGTTACTTCAACAGTTAATAGCCCATCAACAAAAGCAGTTATTGCTGAGTTCTCTTCGCAATACCCAGCTACAAAACAAGTAACTCTTGATGCAGTATCATACTCAGGTATGATTACAGCAAACGAATCGAGTTTTGGTAAAGCTGTTTTACCTCAATACCGTTTTGATAAAGCAAGTGTAATTGTAAGTTTTGGAGCAGATTTCTTAGGAAGCTGGATTTCTCCAACGCAATTTACTAAGCAATATGTAAGCAACCGTAGCATGGCATCTTTAAGTCAAAAGAAGATGTCCAGACATATTCAGTTTGAAACTGGATTAAGCATGACGGGTACTAACGCAGATTCAAGAATTGCAATTAAGCCATCAGAAGAAGGCGCTGCAATTTTGAGTTTATATGCAGAGGTAACTGGTACAGCTGTAAACGGTGCTAGTTTAACAAATAACGCGGCTAATGCGGCAATCAAATTAGCAGCTAAAGAATTATTGGCAGCTAAAGGCGTCGCTTTGGTGGTTGCTGGTTCAAACAGTGTAGCTACACAGACAGTAATAAATGCTATCAATAGTTTCTTAGGTAGCTACGGAACAACAATAGATTTAGACAATCCTTCTTACCAGTTTGCTGGTAAAGATGAAGATTTCACAATGCTTTTGGCTGATATTAAAGCTGATAGAGTAGGGGCAGTTTTGTTTTTAGACGCTAATCCTGTTTATAGTCATCCTTTAGCAAAAGAATTTGCAGAAGCAATTAAGAAAGTTGATTTAACAGTATCGTTTGCTGATAGACAAGATGAAACAGCTTCTCTATGTAAAGTTGTTGCACCAAACCATAACTTCTTAGAAGCTTGGGGCGATGAAAATGCAACTGAAGGTTTTTATACTTTGGTACAGCCAACTATCAACCCAATTTACAATACCCGTCAGGCTGAGTTAAGTTTGTTGATTTGGGCTAATTATCCAAATCAAGATTACTATGCTTTTGTTAGAAATAACTGGGAGAAATCAGTTTTAGCAACATCTGGCAAAAAGTGGGATGATGTTTTACAAAACGGTTTTGTTTCTTTACCTGCTAAATCAGGCGGAGCTTATACTTTTAGTGGAACAATTGACGCTAATGAGGTATTAAAGCAAAGTAAAGCACTTGCAAAAGATATTGAGTTACATATTTACCAATCTGTTGGAATCGGAACTGGAGCGCAAGCTAATAACCCTTTCTTACAAGAAATGCCAGATCCGGTAACTAAAGTAACTTGGGACAATTACGCTGCTATTAACCCTAAATTTGCTCAATCTTTAGGTTTAAAACAGTTTGATGTTGTAACCATCAAAACTGATAAATATAGTGTTGATTTACCTGTATTGCATCAGCCAGGACAAGCGCAAGGAACTATTTCTGTAGCGGTTGGTTATGGTAGAACAAAAGCAGGTAAAGTTGGAGACAACGTTGGTCAAAATGTTTACCCTTTCATTACTTACAATCAAGGTTCTGCAAATTTCGCAAACACTGTTACCGTAAGTAATACTGGTAGATATGATGAGTTGGCTTTAACGCAAACTCACCAAACTATTGAAGGCAGAAATATTATCCGCGAAACTACTTTTGCAGAATACAAAAAAGATCCTGCACACGGAAGCGGTAATAACGACGAGAAACACCCAACATACGATTTATGGGGTAAATACGATCAACCAGGACATAACTGGGTGATGGCAATTGACTTAAATGCTTGTACCGGTTGTGGTGCTTGTATTGTAGCTTGTAATGCTGAAAATAACGTTCCTGTTGTAGGTAAGGATGAAGTTCGTCGTCGTAGAGAGATGCACTGGATTCGTATTGATAGATACTATACTTTTGAAGAAGAGGGTGCTAAATTAACTAAGGAACACGATATCGTTGAAATACAAGGAACAATGGAGAATGTGTCTGTTGTACATCAACCAATGATGTGCCAACACTGTGACCATGCACCTTGTGAAACTGTTTGCCCAGTATTAGCAACTGTACACTCAACAGAAGGTTTAAACCACATGGCTTATAACCGTTGTGTAGGTACAAGATATTGTGCGAATAACTGTCCTTATAAAGTACGTCGTTTTAACTGGTTTAACTACTGGAACGATTCTCGTTTCGATAACTATTTAAATAATGAGTTCACACAATTGGTATTAAATCCAGATGTTACCACACGTTCTCGTGGTGTAATGGAAAAATGCTCTATGTGTATTCAGCGTATCCAAACAGGTAAGTTAGAAGCTAAAATGGATAAGAGAGTATTGGCAGATGGAGATGTTAAAGTTGCTTGTCAGCAAACTTGTCCGGCTAATGCAATCGTATTTGGAGATGCAAACGATCCTAACTCTGAGGTATCAAAAGCGTTGAAAAACGAAAGAACTTACTACGTATTAGAAGAGTTGAACGTACAACCAGGAGTTGGTTACATGACAAAAATTACTAATACAGGATCTCAAGAAGCTTAATATTTAAAAATATAATTTAAGATATGTCATCTCATAACGAATCAATATTAAGAGAACCCCTAATTACCGGTAAAGATATCACGTATGCTAAAATTACGGATGATGTTTTATGGCCAGTAGAAAACAAGCCTAACAAAGCTTGGTGGATCGGGTTTATCGTATCAGCGATGGGCGCTTGCCTTTGGTTATTTGCTGTTAGTTATACATTTTGGAACGGAATTGGAGCCTGGGGATTAAACAAGACAGTTGGCTGGGCTTGGGATATCACTGGTTTCGTTTGGTGGGTAGGTATTGGTCACGCCGGAACATTAATTTCAGCAGTATTATTACTCTTCCGTCAAAACTGGAGAAATTCCATTAACAGATCTGCAGAGGCGATGACTATTTTCGCTGTAATCTGTGCGGCAACGTATGTTGTTTCTCACATGGGTCGTCCTTGGTTAGCTTACTGGCCATTGCCACTTCCAAATCAATTCGGGTCAATATGGGTTAACTTTAACTCTCCATTAGTATGGGATGTTTTTGCTATCTCCACTTACTTTACAGTATCATTAGTTTTCTGGTATGTTGGTTTATTGCCAGATATCGCTTCTATTAGAGATAGAGCAACAGGCTTGCGCAGAAGAACTTACTCTGTTCTTTCTTTCGGATGGAACGGTTCTGTTAAATCTTGGCAACGTTTTGAAACTGTGTCATTAATTTTAGCAGGTATCGCTACACCATTGGTACTTTCTGTACACACAATTGTATCCATGGATTTTGCGACCTCTTTAATTCCAGGTTGGCATACTACAATTTTCCCTCCTTACTTTGTGGCTGGGGCAATTTTCTCTGGATTTGCGATGGTACAAACTTTACTATTGGTAACCAGAAAAGTATTAGGCTTAGAAAACTATATCACCATGTTCCATATCGAGTCAATGAATAAAATCATTGTACTTACAGGTTCAATTGTAGGTGTTGCATATTTATCGGAGTTCTTTATTGCATGGTATTCTGGTGTAGAGTATGAGCAGTATACTTTTATAACTCGTTTTACTGGAGCATACTGGTGGGCAGGTTGTTTAATGTATGGCTGTAATGTTTTGATGCCACAGTTACTTTGGTTCAAAAAAATCAGAACAAATATTGCTATCTCTTGGTGTTTATCTATTGTGGTGAATATCGGTATGTGGTTTGAGCGTTTTGTAATTATCGTAATCTCCTTACACAGAGATTACTTGCCATCAAGTTGGGCAATGTTTTATCCTACTTGGGTAGATATATCAGTATTTATCGGTTCTATTGGACTATTCTTCACTTTGTTCTTATTATTTATCAGAGTGTTGCCTTCTGTTGCAATGGCAGAGGTAAGGTTATTGGTTAAATCTTCTTCTGAACAAGCTAAGAAGAAATTGATTGAAGAAGGTAAAGTGAACAAAGAAGAAGCTGACTACTATATTGATTCTTTGGGAGCATACGATAGTGTTGACCAGGCTGATTACGTAAAAAACTAAACATGAGCAAAATAAAATATATTTTAGGTCTATTTGACGATCCTGATCAAATGATGCATGGGATCGATAAATTGCAGGAGAGTAAAATTGGTATATACGATGTTTATACGCCAATGCCTATACACGGAATTGACGATAAATTAGGTGTAAAAAGAAGTAGATTAGGTATTGTTGCTTTTTGCTGCGGAATTACCGGTACTGCTACTGCCCTAACGTTAATGTGGTACACAATGGCTCATGATTGGCCAATGAATATTGGTGGTAAGCCAAACTTTGCACTAGCTAACTTTATACCAATTACATTTGAGTTAACGGTACTTTTTTGTGCATTGGGTATGGTGGCTGCATTCTTCTTTAGAACTCATTTGTTTCCAGGAAGAGCACCAAGAGTAATGGAATTTAGAGCTAGCTCTGATAGATTCGTAATCGCTATTGACGCAAGTACAATTACTGATAGTGTGCAGGTTGATAGTTTATTAAAAGAAGCGGGTGCTGTAGAAGTTAAGCACAACGATAGAAAATATGTAAGTTATGAATAAGACAAGTATTTTTGGATTAGCATTTATAGCAATCTCCGTTGCTACCATATTCAGCTCATGCCAGGATAAAAGGAGCAGAGGTCTTGAATTTGCACCTAATATGTATTACCCAATAGCTTATAATCCTGATCAAAAAAATAAAAATTTTGAAAATGGAATTACAGCTCAGGTTCCACCTGCTGGTACAACACCAATTGGCTTTACAAGGTTTGATGAATTTCCTAATACAACTGAGGGTTATGAGGCAGCAAGTGCTTCTGTAGTAAACCCACTTCCAGTTACTAAGGAAAACTTAGTTGAAGGTAAACAACTTTACGTAGCAATGTGTGGCCCATGCCATGGTGAAAAAGGTACTGGGAATGGTCATATTGTTGAGTTAGGTAAATACCCAGCTCCTCCATCTTTCCCTACTGGTAACTCTTCTAGAGGCGGTACAATGAAAGACTTAACCGATGGAAAAATATACCATACAATCCAATACGGATTAAACTTAATGGGATCTTATGCATCTCAACTTTCACCTGAAGAAAGATGGAAAGTTGTAATGTATGTTCACGAATTACAAAACGGACAATAATCGATTAAATAAAAATATGGGAGCTCATCATCATTCATATAATTTTTCAGAGCAATTTAGTTTTAGCGGAAAAGCTAAAACATATAGCTTAATAGGTATCGTTATAGGTATACTAGCCATAGCTTATGGCTTTTTAACAGGTCACGCAGAGCGCACTTTTCTTAACTTATTATTAATGAGTTATTATTTCACTTGTGTTTGTGCTGCCGGATTATTCTTTTGCGCAATACAGTTTGTTGCACAAGCAGGCTGGTCTGCAAGTTTATTACGAGTACCACAGGCCTTTTCAAAGGTTTTGCCTTTTGCAAGTGTAATATTAGTTATTGTAGTTGCAGCAGGTTTATATACGCATAATCTTTACGGTAGTTGGAACCATGCTCCTGGAGAAGGAGGAGGTCACCATTTTAGCCATAGTAAAGAGGTTTATTTAAGTCCTTTATTCTTTTTAGGAAGATTAGTTTTGTTCCTAGGTGCATATAGCATCTTCGGACTATTACTTTCTAAACTTTCTGTTAATGAGGATATTCATGGTGGTTTAAAAAGCTATGAGAAAAGTATTAAGTACGCTACAATTTTCTTAGTGATCTTTGGTTTTACTACTCCATTATGGGCTTTTGATACTATTATGTCTTTAGAGGCACACTGGTTTTCAACTATGTTTGGTTGGTATAACTTTGCGGCTATGTGGGTAGCTGGTATGGCTACTATTAGTATTGTAGTAATTTTACTTAGAAAAGCAGGTAATATGCCATGGATAAAAGATAGCCACATTCATAACTTAGGTTTGTTTGTTTTTGCTTTCTCTATTTTTTGGACATATATCTGGTTTGCACAGTTCTTATTAATCTACTATGCAAATATTCCAGAAGAAACGGTTTACTTCTTTAAAAGATGGGAAGGTTTTTATTTACCATTATTTTGGCTAAACCTAATTATTAACTTTTTGTCTCCAGTATTAATTTTAATGTCTAGAGATGCAAAAAGAAAAACTAATATCTTACTTGGAGTTAGTATTCTGTTAATTTGTGGACACTGGTTAGATTACTATATGATGATTATGCCAGGTACAATTGCTGAAGCAGCAGGTTTTGGTATAATTGAAATTGGTGTTTTCTTAGGGTTTGTAGGTTTGTTTACTTTCTCAATATTAACATCATTAAGTAAAGCACCTCTAGCTCCAAAAAATCACCCATTTTTGGAAGAGAGTTTGAATCATCAGATATAAAAATAGGACTCAATTGAACTATATAATGAACATTAAGAAATTTTTTAATCTAAAGAGTTTACTTGCACTCGGAGCAGTTATTTTCTTCTCCTTTTCGCAAGCGATAGCGGAAGAAACGGCAATAGTCGCAGAAGACGTTGCTAAGAATGACGGACTTGGTAAAACAGTTGGTTATTATGTACTTCTATTTTTACTGCTTTGCATTTTTATTGGCATCATAGGTAAAATATTAAGTGTTTATGATTTAACTCGTAAAATACAAGGTGGAAGAAACGGTATCAAATGGGACAAAATTAATGGTGTTTTATTTGCTGTTACCCTAATTGTTGGCTTGTACGGTACGTACTGGTCTTATACAGTTCATGGTGCTCAAATTTTACCTGCAGCAAGCTCTATACATGGTGCTAAAATTGATACCATGTTTAGCATAACATTAATACTTACAACCATTGTTCTTGTTTTAACGCACATTGCGTTGTTCTCTTTTGCTTACCTATATAATAGCAGCAAAAAAAGAAAAGCATATTACTATCCACACAACAATACCTTAGAAAAATACTGGACGGTTATCCCAGCAATTGTTTTGACTGTATTGGTATTGATGGGTTTTTTCACCTGGAGAGGGATTACCAATATTTCTAAAGAAGACATGAAAAGCGCAATTCAGGTTGATGTATCTGCACAGCAATTTTCTTGGGATGTGAGATACGCAGGTAAGGATAACGTTAACGGAAGAAAAAACTTTAAATTGATAGGTGGTCTTAACGGTTTAAACAGTTCAGGTTTAGATTTATCTGATAAAGCAAACTATGATGATTTAAGGGTTAATGAGATTGTACTGCCAGTTAATAAGTCAGTGCGTTTCACTTTGAGTTCAAAGGATGTAATTCACAGTTTTTATATGCCTCACTTTAGAACGCAAATGAACTGTGTACCTGGTATGACGACATATTTCCAATTTACACCTACTAAAACTACTCAAGAAATGCGTCAAGATACTGACAACGCTAAGTTTGATTATACCTTACTTTGTGCTAAAATTTGTGGTGGTTCTCACTATAACATGCAATTTAAAGTACGTGTAGTTTCAAACAGAGAGTATCAACAATGGCTTAAAGAACAAAAACCTGCAGTTACAGAAGATATGAAAAAAGAATATCAACTGGCAATGAAGGATAATGTTACCGGTTCAGAGAGTAAAATTGCGTTAAACAACTAAGACTAAAAATACAGAAGGAGATTATGTCAACAATTGCAATTAATAACCCATCAGCAATTCCCCATGATGATCATTCACATGAGCATCATCATGAAACATTTTTGACTAAATATGTTTTTAGTCAAGATCACAAGATGATCGCAAAACAGTTCCTTATTACAGGTATTATTATGGCTGTTATCGCCATGCTTTTATCTATTCTTTTCAGGATTCAGTTAGCATACCCAGATCAAAGTTTTCCATTATTGGAAGTTTTATTAGGAAGATTTGCACCTGAAGGTCGTTTAGATCCTAACTTTTATCTGTCTCTTGTTACCATACACGGAACCATCATGGTTTTCTTTGTATTAACAGCAGGTTTAAGTGGAACTTTCTCAAACTTATTAATACCCTTGCAAATTGGAGCTCGCGATATGGCTTCTCCATTTATGAATATGCTTTCTTACTGGTTGTTCTTTATTGCATCAGTAATTATGGTGTCAACATTTTTTGTTGAATCAGGACCTGCAGGTGGTGGATGGACAATTTATCCACCGTTATCAGCCGTTCCACAAGCAATGCCCGGTTCCGGTTTAGGGATGACACTTTGGTTGGTTTCAATGGTACTTTTTGTTGCTTCATCTTTAATGGGAGGTATAAACTATGTATCAACAATATTAAATATGCGTACCAAAGGAATGGATCTTTGGAAAATGCCATTAACTATTTGGTCTTTTCTTTTGACTGCTATTTTAGGTATTCTATCTTTCCCAGTATTGGTAGCAGGTGTGGTGCTTTTAATCTTCGATAGAAGTTTTGGTACTTCATTCTATTTGTCAGATATTTTTATCGGTGGACAAGCTTTGTCTCACGAAGGTGGAAGTCCAATCTTGTGGCAACATTTATTCTGGTTCTTAGGTCACCCAGAGGTTTATATTGTAATTATGCCTGCAATGGGTATTGCTTCCGAAGTAATGTCTGTAAACTCGCGTAAACCTATTTTTGGTTACCATGCCATGGTTTATTCATTAATTGGTATTACATCTTTATCCTTTATTGTATGGGGACACCATATGTTTGTTACCGGTATGAATCCGTTTTTAGGTGGGGTGTTTATGATCACTACCTTAATTATTGCGGTACCATCAGCGGTAAAAACTTTTAACTGGTTGGCTACATTGTGGCGTGGAAATATCAGATTTACACCTGCAATGCTTTTTGCTATTGGTTTAGTGTCATTCTTTATTTCTGGTGGTTTAACCGGAATTTGGTTAGGAAACGCAGCTTTAGATATCCATTTACATGATACTTACTTTGTAGTAGCTCACTTTCACTTAGTAATGGGGTCTGCTGCTATATTTGGAATGGTTGCCGGTGTTTACCATTGGTTCCCGAAAATGTTTGGTAGAATGATGAATGCTAAGTTAGGTTATCTTCACTTTTGGTTAACCTTTATTTCAGCATACTTAGTGTTTTTCCCAATGCACTTTATGGGTTTAGATGGTGTTCCACGTAGATACTATGCATTTACTGAGTTTGAATCTATGGATAAGTGGTTATCTGTTAACGTGTTTGTAACTTGGTCTGCAATATTAGGTGCAGTAGCTCAAGTAGCTTTCTTGTTTAACTTCTTCTACTCAATTTTCTTCGGTAAAAAGGCTACTGAAAATCCTTGGGAAGCTAATACTTTGGAATGGACTACTCCGGTAGAGCGTATTCACGGAAACTGGCCAGGAGAAATTCCAACTGTTTATCGTTGGCCTTATGATTATAGTAAACCAGGTCATGGTGAAGATTTTATTTTACAAAGCACTCCACATTCTCAAACAATGAGCTCAAATTTACTTCACGATTTTGAAGGAAATGAAGTTGCAGAGAAGATTCAGGAGAAATGGAATATAGATAACAACAGAACTACTGATACAGAGTTCAAATAAAATTGTTATTTGAATAAGTAATTGGGGTATTCGGTTTATTTACGGATACCCCAATTTTATAAAACTGAAATGTACTCAAAGGCTGAAGGTCGTTTTTTATCTGCGAATTTTGTTTCGTTGATTGCTCTTTTCTTGTTAATACTTGCAGGCGGTGTGGTACGTAGTTCTGGTTCTGGAATGGGTTGTCCTGATTGGCCTAAATGCTTTGATCAATATATTCCACCTACAGACGTTTCTCAACTACCAGCACACTATAAAGAGAAATACGTACAAAAGAGGATTGAAAAGAATAAACATTTTGCTAAACTTTTAGATAAGACAGGATATTCAGACTTGGCAGATAAAGTCCGCCATGATGAAAGCATAAAAGTACCCGAAGAGTTTAATGTTGGGAAAACATATACAGAGTATATAAACAGACTAATTGGCGCTGCAACTGGTTTTATTTTAATGATTACTTTTGCTTTAGCAATTCCGTTATTTAAAAGTAAACCTGCTGTTTTTTGGTTAAGCGGATTAAATCTGATTTTAGTTGGTTTTCAAGGTTGGTTAGGCTCAATTGTAGTTTCAACAAATCTTCTAGCTTGGATGATTACAGTTCATATGCTAGTGGCGGTTTTAATTGTTGCAATTGCTTTGTACACTTATTTTTTAGTGAAACTACCAAAGGTGTCGCTATCAATTAACAGCAAGCAATTGTTTCTTTTAAGAATGATGTCTCTAATTACAATAGCAGTTTCTTTGTGGCAAATCACAATAGGTACTGAAGTTAGAGAAGAAGTAGATGCAGTGAGGTCTAATTTTCCGGAGCTGATGCGTAGTGAATGGCTTACAGAAGCTGGGAGAATTTTTACAGATCATAAACAGATAGCTTGGTTATATTTGGCTGTTAGTTTATTGCTGTTTATAGTAATAAGGAGATATAAAATTGTAGGACTTGTTTCTAAATTGGCTTTTTGGATGTTAGTGCTTTTTGCACTTCAAGTGATTACCGGTTTAGCTCTAGCATATTTTGCAATGGTAGCATGGGGGCAAGCAGCACATATGCTTTTGGCAATTGTTCTGTTTTCTGTTCAAGCTTATATTTTGTTTGTTTTTTACAGCAAAAAATCTAATTTAATAAGATTATAGTGGGGGAGTTTATTAACGATTTTAAAAATTTAATAAAACTAAGGCTTACACTTTTGGTAGTGTTTTCTGCTTCCATTTGTTTTTTAATTGGCGAGCATTATCAAGAGTCAATTCACTGGGTAAATTGGATTAAATTAGTAGTTGGTGGTTTTTTGGTTACCTCTGCTGCAAACGGATTTAATGAAATTATTGAAAAAGACTTAGATAAATTAATGACTAGAACTTCTGATAGACCTTTGCCTTCGGGTAGAATGACTACAGGTCAAGCGTTAGTTTTAAGTTTATTAATGGGTATTTCTGGAACCTACTTACTAGGTAGCTTGAACTTACTTACAGGCGTACTTTCTGTTTTCTCTATATTCCTATATGCTTTTTTATATACGCCACTTAAGCGTAAATCACCAATTGCTGTTTTTGTTGGTGCAATTCCAGGTGCTTTGCCTCCTTTAATTGGTTATGTAGCTTCGCATGGACAAATTGACACCATAGCATTGGTGCTGTTTGGAGTTCAGTTCGTTTGGCAATTCCCTCATTTTTGGGCAATCGCTTGGGTACTTGATGATGATTATAAAAAAGCAGGTTTTCGACTATTACCAACAACCCATAGAGACAGAACAAGTGCTATTATAACTTTGATATCAACGTTTATCTTAATTCCCGTAAGTCTTTTACCTACTTACTTTGGGTTTGGAGGGAACTTAATTGCTATTGTTTCTATTATAATGGGTTTAATATTTACCTATCAGGCATTTATTTTGGCTAAAAACCTAGATGTTAAGTCTGCCCGCAAATTAATGTTTGGCAGTTTTATTTACTTACCAGTAGTGCAACTGGTACTTTTATTTAACTTAAATTAAAGAATATGGTACTTAATAGTAACCTCGATAAACAAAGCTTACAGCCAAAAAAGTTTGTGCTTTGGCTTTATATAGTTTCTTCAATTATATTTTTTGCAGGCTTAACAAGTGGCTTTATTGTGTACTCTGGTGATGGAGTAGGTAAATCGTTAAATGTTGACTTGCCTAAAGCTTTTATTTATAGCACTGTTATTATTGTAGTTAGTAGTTTAACTATGCATTTGGCATTTTTAAGTACAAAAAAATTACAGTTTGCAAAGCAGAAATTATGGTTATGGGTAACATTTGCTTTAGGGCTTTCGTTTATTAGCTTACAAGTTTACGGATGGACGGTTTGGACTAACCTTGGTATCTTCTTCGTTAACTCAAACGCTACAATAAGCTTTGTTTACGCTTTCACCTTATTTCATATAATACATATATTAGCTGGCTTAATAATGATCTTAACGGCAATTAAAAGCAGTTATGGACCAGTACCTAATGTTAAAAATACCTTTAGAATGGAAATAACTTCTATTTTTTGGCATTTTGTAGATATTGTATGGATATATTTATACCTTTTCTTACTTTTGAATCAATAAAAACTTTACTCGGAAATTACAAATTATTATTTGATGGATACAACAGCACAATTAGACGAGGTTAAAACCACCCCGTGGAGCGGAGGCAGATCGCCATTCTCAATAGAGTATGGTAAACTGATGATGTGGTTTTTTCTTTTATCAGATGCATTTACTTTCTCTGCATTCTTAGTTTATTATGGCGCACAGCGTTTTAGTAAAATGACTTGGCCTGACCCGGATATCGTATTCCAGTCAATCCCTGGGATTACCGATACTGGTGCCCCTTTGGTTTTTGTAGGTATCATGACATTTATTTTGATTATGAGCTCTGTAACTATGGTTTTGGCGGTAGAAGCAGGACATCGTAATAAAAAGAAAGAAGTTGTTTGGTGGATGGTTGCTACTATTGTTGGTGGTTTTATGTTTTTAGGTTGCCAAGCATTAGAGTGGTCACATTTACACCACGCAGGTTTTTGGTGGGGAACAATCCCAGGTCCAGAAGTAGTAGCCGCGGTAGGTGCAGATAGTGTGAGTGCGCAACAATTTGCAAACTTATTTTTCACCATTACAGGTTTCCACGGATTCCACGTTTTTACGGGTGTAGTTATCAATATCATCATACTATTTATGACAATGGCTGGCGTTTTTGAACGCAGAGGACATTATTTAATGATTGAAAAAGTAGGTTTATATTGGCACTTTGTAGATTTAGTGTGGGTATTTGTATTTACTTTCTTCTATTTAGTATAATTTAAAATAAAAAAAAATGTCATTACAAAATACAAATGTGGAACATGTTGAAGAGCATGCAGCAATGTCAAAAGGAAAAATTTGGAAAGTTTTTTTCATCCTTTTGGGAATTACAGTTGTTGAGTTTATTATTGCTTTAGCTATTCCACACACAGCAATGTCCAATGGGGTTAGAAACTTTATCTACATTGCTTTAACTCTATGGAAAGCCTATTACATTGTGGCTTATTTCATGCACTTAAAATTTGAAAAATACGCACTTATAGTGAGTATTCTACTTTCCTTTATTTTTATTATTTACTTTATAGTACTAATGTTGATTGAAGGAAACTATTTGCACAGTCACATGACGATATGAGGGGAAATAAATTTCCTTTAGCTAAAATATTAATCCTGGTAACCATATTAGCGTTACCAGGATTTTTGTATTATTTACTAAAGGAGAAAGGTAAAAACAGGTATAAACCTTTGCCTATTTTCGGGCCAAAAGTTGTTGCATCAACCTTTCATACAAAGCGGGGCGTTAAAATACCAGATACGGTTTATCATACCATAGCATTTCCAGATTTGCAAAATGCAGAAGGGAATGATGTTAAGCTTACTACAGAGCATAAAATGTTAAGCGTTGTAAACTTTTTTTACGCCAATAATAACAACGTGTTACCCGAGCTTAACAAGGGAATTCAAAACTTACAGGAACAGTTTAAAGATAATAAGCGCATTAGGTTTGTTTCTATAAGTATTGATCCAGAAAATGATGATGCTAACAAGCTGAAGCAGTACACGACTAAAATTGGTGCAATCCCACAAAAGTGGGAAGTTTTAACTGCTGATACATCGGTAACTTACCCTTTAGCAAGAAATCAATTTTTTGTAAATGCATTTCAAACTGAATCTGGAGGTTTTGTTTTTAGTGATAAGCTAATTTTGCTAGATGCCGAGAATAGAATTAGAGGATACTATACTGGTACTTCTAATGATGAAATTAGAAGGATAAGTGACGAGATTAAAGTTTTAATTACTGAAGAACTACGTAAAATAAAAGCGGAGTTTTAGAATTTATTTAGATAATGAGCGATAAAGTAATATTGAGATTGATAACTGGTACGTCTATACTGGTTTTTGTTTTAGTGGTTATTTTAAATAGAAAGATAATTCCTGTAACCATACCAACACCATCGTATATTTATTTTTTTCCGAAATTAAATGCAATTATTAATGGTACTTGTACTGTTTTGTTATTGCTTTCTTTATATTTTATTAAGCAAAAAAATATTAAAATGCACAAGCGTATTAATATTTTAACCTTTTGCTTATCAGCTGTTTTTCTGATTTCATATGTTGTATTTCATTACTTTGCTCCCGAAACTAAGTTTGGCGATTTAAACGGTGATAAAATCCTCAGCGAAAGCGAAAAATTGATAGCTGGTAATCTTCGTTATGTATATTATGTGATTTTAATTACACATATTATACTTGCCGCTGCAGTTTTACCGTTGATTTTATTGAGCTTTTTCAGAGGGCTTAAAATGCAGGTAGAAAGACATAAAAAACTGGTAAGGTGGAGTTATCCGGTATGGCTTTACGTAACAATTTCTGGTGTGGTTGTTTATTTAATGATATCACCATATTATATTTTTTAAGTTTGCACTCATGAAACGTTCAAAAGTTATTTTTTCTGTTTTTGGTATTATGGCTTTGGTACTTGTAACTAATGTTACGTTTGCTCAGTGTTCAATGTGCCAAGCAACCATTGAATCTAATTTAGATGCTGGTGGAACTACTGGAAGTAACCTCAACAGTGGGATCATGTATCTTTTAGCAGCCCCATATTTAATGGTTTTAGGCATTGCCTTCCTTTGGTATAAAAAGTACCGGAAAAAAAATGTTGAAATGGATATGAGAGCTGAGAAAATCAACTTGAACTAAGTTCTTTTATAGGTTAAAATATAACGCTAAATGGCAAAAACAACACATTTGCAAGCAATGATTAATGCTAAATGCCCACGTTGCAGAAGGGGAGATTTATTTAAAACCTCTATGTACGGGTTCTCATCGCAAAAAATGTATGATAATTGCCCAAAATGCGCATTAAAGTTTGAGCTAGAACCAGGTTATTTTTATGTGGCAATGTATATTAGCTATGGTATAAATGTAGCTTTAGCAGTAACGGTGGGTATACTAACCTTTTTTATTACTAATGAAACAGAGTCGCCATGGATTTACGTAGCTACTATTTTTGTTTTTAGTTTAATTTTAGCGCCCGCAAACTTTAGGTACTCCAGAGTGATTTTATTACATTTAATGTCGCCTAGAATCAAGTACAATCCAGATTATGACAAAGATTAATGCACAAACCTTTGAATTTCTTAATCAGTTAGAACTTAACAATAACCGCGAGTGGTTTCAAGAAAATAAGGCCCTCTATTTAACTGCAAAAGAAAACGTAGAAAATTTTGCGCAGGATATTATCGACTTGTTTAGAGAGCGCAACCCTAATTTACCTCCAGAGTTAACCGGAAAAAAGGCTGTGATGCGCATCTATCGCGATGTTAGGTTTAGCAAAAATAAACAGCCTTATAAAACTAATTTCGGTATCAGTATTTCTACAAGCCCCAAAGGCATACACGGTCCAGGTTATTTTATCCAACTGCAGTCAAATCAAAGTTTTGTTGCTGGTGGTATGTGGATGCCTGATGGTGAAAACATAAAGTTAATTAGGCAAGAAATAGATTACAATGCAGACCGACTGCTAGCCGTTTTAGAAAATAAAAATTTCAAAGCTTTTTTTAGCGATGGCTTGCAACAGAACGATAAACTAAAAACCACCCCAAAAAACTACGATGCTACCCACCCAAACATTGAGTTGTTAAAACTTAAAAGTTTTACGGTAAGTAGTACTTTTAACAATAAAACTTTGCAAACGGATGGGGTGATTGAGCAAATGGTTAACTGCTTACAAGAAATTACACCTTTAAACAACTTTTTGCAAGAGGCTATTGCAACACAGTAAAGATTTGTATATTAATACTTTAAATTAATTTAACTCAAGATGAAGAAGCAACATATTTTAATGGCATTTTGCATATTACTTTTTTTAAGTTCATGTGTAGTACTTTCAAAAAAGAAGTATGAAACTTTACTTTCACAAAAGGATTCTTTGAGTATTGGTTGGGATAAAGCAAATGTTAAAGTTCGATCTTTAGAAGAAACAATAGCAAGTTTACAAACAGATACTGCTAAGTTATATGCAAGAATTGCCAATTTAAACGATCAACTTACGGGCTTAAACACCAATTATACAGCTTTAAGTTCTAAAAGTTCTTCAGAAATCAATAAACTTTCTACCGATTTAGATAAGCTTGCTGAGAGTTTGAAAGTGCGGGAAGCAAGGTTAAAAGAAGTAGAGGAGATTCTAAGAAAAAGGGATGAGGCTACCAATGCACTAAAAGAAAAATTACAAAAAGCATTACTTGGTTTCCAAGAGAGTGGTTTAACAGTTGAAATTAAGAACGGTAAGGTGTATGTTTCCCTAACAGATAAATTATTGTTTAATACGGGTTCAATTGTGATTGATGATAAAGGAAAGTCTGCTTTACAAGAACTCGCCAAAGTGTTAAATACACAGCCAGAAATTAATATTTCTGTAGAAGGCCATACTGATAATCAAAAAGTAGGTAACCTTGGTCAGATTAAAGATAATTGGGATTTAAGCGTATTAAGAGCCACTTCTGTAGTGCGATACTTAACAGAGCTACAAGCTATTTCACCAGAAAGATTAACTGCAACGGGTAAAGGACAGTACCAACCTATTGAATTAGGCAATTCTGCTAATGAAAGAAGTAAAAACCGTAGAATTGAAATTGTGCTTTCACCAAAGCTGGATGAACTTTATAACCTGATTAAATAGCTTTTCAAGCATTAGCTTTATAAGGTTTTAAGTTAAAATTAGTTTGTGTAAATTAAATTTCTGTTTAAAAATGATTTAGAGCACAAAAAAGCTATTTATACTTCTTCTAAATTGTTTCAATTGACAAATAATTGACACATTGTATAGCTTGCTAGAGTACTTTTGTAGCTGTCTAAAAATATCTTAATTGAAGGATTTAAAGGTTATAGCTTTTACGCACAAGCAAATTGATTTGAAAGAATTGGGTTGTTTGGTTTTGTGTAACGAAGCAAGTGAAGAGAGACTTCAATTTGTGAAATCTAAATTTGATATTCCCGAGATTTTTTACTTGGCAACTTGTAACAGGGTTGAATTCATTTTTACAGCAAGTCAGGAGTTAACAAAGAATTTTGTACGTCTATTCTTAGAGGCTTTACATGGTGAAACCATGTTGAGTCCTCAGTTGGATTTGGTAGTAGAAAATGCGCTGGTTTTTGAGCAAGAAGAAGCATTAAATCATTTAATGCGTGTTTCTAGTTCTTTAGAGAGCTTAGTTGTTGGTGAAAAAGAGATTTTAGCCCAGGTAAGAAAAAGCTACGAAGAGTGCAGACTAAAAGGTTTTACGGGTGACTATCTTCGTCTAGTTATGAACCGAGTGGTTAAAACCGCAAAAGAAGTTTACACCTTTACAAATATTTCTAAAAACCCTATTTCGGTAGTTTCTTTAGCTTACCGACGATTAAGAGAGCTTAATGTTTGCTCTAAATCAAGAATTTTAATAATTGGTGCTGGCGAAACCAATCAGAATATCGCTAAATATCTAAAAAAACATACCTACACTAACTTTTCAGTTTTTAACAGAACTTTTAGTAAAGCACAAAATTTAGCTTCGCAGCTAGGTGGTGAGGCTTACGAGTTAAGTGAACTGCAAAATTTTGATAAAGGCTTTGATGTAATTATTACCTGTACCTCTGCAACAGAACCCATCAT
This sequence comes from Pelobium sp., assembly GCA_037968815.1. GTDB lineage: Bacteria > Bacteroidota > Bacteroidia > Sphingobacteriales > Sphingobacteriaceae > Pseudopedobacter. Next base: position 125,247 of record JBBKWF010000021.1, read on the forward strand.
TACTCCAGAACTTTATGCTAAGCTTTTAAATGGCTGTACCAATCCTAAAGTTATTGTGGATTTAGCTGTACCAAATGATGTTGACCCACAAGTGTTAATAGACCATAGCGTTCAATACATAGAAGTGGAGTCTTTGAAAGATATTGCCCAAAAGAATCTGCAAGAGCGTTACCACGAGCTTATTAATGGTGAAGCCATTATAGAGCAAAATATCAAAGAGTTTAAACCAATTTTAAGGCAACGTAGGGTTGAACTTGCAATGAGTGAAGTGCCTATCAAGATAAAGGAAATCAAAGAAAGAGCTTTAACGTCTGTTTTTGCTGATGAAGTGAACGGCTTAGATGAAAACTCGAGGTTAGTTTTGGAGAAAGTAATGAGCTATATGGAGAAAAAGTACATTAGTGTTCCAATGGTTATGGCTAAAAATATTTTAGTTAATAACGATTAAGTCATAATCAATACAAATCTTCAATTTTCTGAAAATCAATGGGCAAACACGATTGTTAATCCTATTTTTGCAATATAATCATACGTTTTGGACAGAATAATTACCATAGGAACTAGAGGTAGTGAGTTAGCATTGTGGCAAGCAAACTACATAAAAGACAGACTTGAGCAAATCAATATTAAGGCGGAGTTAAAAATCATTAAAACTCAGGGCGATAATATCTTAAACCTTAGGTTAGATAAGTTAGAGGGAAAAGGTTTTTTTACTAAAGAACTGGAAGAGCACCTGCTCGAAAAATCTGTTGATTTAGCTGTACACTCTCATAAAGATTTACCTACTTTAAATCCTCCGGGTTTAATTATTGCTGCAGTTTCAGAAAGAGAAGACCCTTCAGAAATTATTTTGATTTTAAAAGATTGTGTAGATTCTTCTAAAAAGCTTTCTGTAAAGCATAACGGAACCGTTGGTACATCATCCAACCGTAGACAGTCTCAACTTTTGGCAGTTCGTCCAGATTTGGAGTTTGAAAACCTAAGAGGAAATGTAAATACCAGAATCCAAAAATTAAGAGACGAAAAATATGATGCCATTATTATGGCAAAAGCCGGAATAAGTCGTTTAAAATTAGACTTATCCGAGTTTTATATCGAAGAAATTGAGCCTACAGCAGAGCTTGTTCCTGCACCATCGCAAGGTGTTTTGGCATTACAAATTAGAGAAGAAGATAAAGAGCTGTTTGATATTTTACAACAGATTCACGATAAAGATGTTGCCGAAAGAATTGGTGTTGAACGTAAAGTTTTGAACCTTTTTGATGGTGGTTGCCATATGCCTTTGGGTTGTTATTGTGAGAAAGATGAAGATGGGTTATTCCATGTTTGGACCACCAAATCTATTGATCAGGATGAGTTCCCGGATAGGCTATACACCACTTCAAAAACTACAGAAGGTTTAGCAGAAACGATATTAAAGAAATTTGATGTCGCAAATCGTAAGCTTCCTAAAAAAGTATTTATTTCCAGGGAGTTAAGCGAGCAAAGTTATTTCGGGAAATCTTTGCGCAAGCATGATATTGAAATTGATGCGAGATCTTTAATTAGAACGGTACCTACTATTCATAAGCTAGATTCATATATTTTTAAGCAAGTGGATTGGATTTTCTTTAGCAGTAAAAATGGAATTGAATACTTCTTTTCATTGGATCCGGTTTTACCTAAGGACATTAAGTTTGGTGTGGTTGGTCGTGGTTCCGAAGACGCATTAAGAGCGCTTGGAAAAAAAGTGTCTTTTGTAGGTGAAAGTAGTGATACTGCAGAAATCTCTGAGGAGTTTGCTGCTGTTGCCAATGGAACTACAGTCTTGTTTCCTTTAGCAAAAGATTCCTTACGTAGCATTCAGAAAGGCCTTTCGGCAGAAACAAAAGTTGTTGAACTGGTGATTTACGAAACAATTTTAGAAGAAGAAGTAGAGTCAACTCATGCAGATGTGCTGGTGTTTACTAGTCCTTCAAATGTTGACGCTTATTTTGTTGATAATTTATTACAACCTGGTCAGCAAGTAGTAGCGATAGGCAAATCAACAGGGTTGAAATTTGAAGAAATGGGTGTGGATTATATCTTGCCTTCCTCTCCTGATGAAATTGGCTTGGCTGAAGTTGTTTTCGGTATTGATGTGTAAGTGAGATTTGAGAACCTTGTTAGCGAAAAGAAGTTCTAAAAAACTTCGTCATGTCGAGGACACGAGACATCTCACAAATAGGTGACAGACTATACAGGCAAACTGAATAGTTTTTTAACCACAGAGGACGCAGAGGTCACAGAGCTGGAAGTAGAATACGAATCCGCGTTAACGATAGAAACGGCATCCTTTTTTGTCAACCTTGGGCGGAATTTAAGGGTAAGCAAAAAAGATATAGTGGATAGCGTGTTAAAACGCCCAAAAAATTAGAATAAAATTTAACAAAGATGTTAAGCAGACCGAGAAGAAATAGGAAATCACAAGTGATTAGAGACATGGTGCAGGAGACTCATCTTCAAGCATCAAACTTTATATTTCCTTTGTTCATCATTGATGGAAATCAAAAGAAGACAGAAGTAGCTTCAATGCCCGGTATTTTCAGATACTCTATTGATAACCTTTTGCATGAAGTTGAAAGCTGTTTAGAACTAGGTTTAAAGGCTTTTGATTTGTTTCCTAATATTGAGGAATCTTTAAAAGATAAAACCGCCAGCGAAAGTTTAAACGAGAAGGGTTTATACCTAAGGGCGATTAAAGAAGTTAAATCTCGTTTTTCGGAAGCTTGTGTAGTTACAGATGTCGCAATGGATCCGTACAGTAGCGATGGACACGATGGTTTGGTAGAAAACGGCGAAATTGTAAACGATAAAACGTTAAAAATTTTAGGTGATATGGCGCTTGCTCAGGCAAGAGCCGGTGCAGATATTATAGCGCCATCAGATATGATGGATGGTAGGGTGCAATACATCCGCGAAACATTAGATGCAGAAGGTTTTAGCAATGTGTCAATCATGTCTTACACGGCAAAGTATGCGAGTGCTTTTTATGGCCCATTTAGAGATGCGCTAGATTCGGCGCCTAAGTTTGGTGATAAAAAAACTTACCAAATGAACCCAGCAAATCAGCGTGAAGCATTAATTGAAGGCGCTTTAGATGTGCAAGAGGGGGCAGATTTTTTAATGGTAAAACCCGCATTAGCTTATTTAGATGTAATTAAATTATTAAAAGATAACTTTGATTTGCCAATTGCGGCCTATAATGTAAGTGGCGAGTACGCCATGATTAAAGCAGCATCGCAAAATGGGTGGTTAAATGAGGAGAAAGCTACGGTAGAAAAATTATTATCTATCAAAAGAGCTGGTGCCGATGTGATTTTGACCTATCATGCTAAAGAAGTTTTAAAAAATAAATGGATTTAAATTATGCTTTAGGCCTTAAGCCTTAAGCTTTATGCTTTACAAATGTTCGATTCGATTAAAAATATATTCAACAACGGTAACGAAGAAGCACCTCTTTTATACGGTGAAAAGCCAGATATTATTAGAGAAAAATCTGCAGAGCTTTACGAAAAAGCAAAGCAATATTTTCCGGGCGGAGTTAACTCTCCGGTAAGGGCTTTCAAATCTGTTTACGGAACGCCACTTTTCATAGAAAAAGGAGATGGTTGCCGTTTATGGGATGCTGACGGTAATGAATTTGTGGATTTCTGCTGTTCTTGGGGCCCACTAATTTTAGGTCATAATCACCCAAAAGTAAGAGATAAAGTGATAGAGGTGATGCAGAACGGAATGTCTTTCGGCGCACCAACAGCATTAGAAACAGAACTTGCTGAGCTAATTATTAAAAACAATAAATACATTGAAAAAATAAGATTTACCAGCTCTGGTACAGAGGCGGTAATGTCTGCAATTCGTTTAGCAAGAGGGGCAACCAAACGTGATAAAATCATCAAGTTTGAAGGTTGCTACCACGGTCACAGCGATTCACTATTGGTAAAAGCAGGTTCTGGTTTGGTTACTTTTGGCGAAACTTCATCTGCAGGAATACCAAAAGCCTTTGCTGATGAAACCATTGTAGTTTCTTTAAATGATAAGGATGCCGTGAACGCTGCATTTGAACAGTTTAAAGATCAAATTGCGTGTGTAATTATTGAGCCCGTACCAGCTAATAACGGTTTGCTTTTACAAGATGCAGAATATCTAGAATTTTTGAGAGAGACCTGTACAGCAAATGGTGCTTTGTTAATTTTTGATGAAGTGATTTCTGGTTTTAGAGTAGGTTTTGAAGGTGCTGCTGGGTATTACAACATTCAGCCCGATATTATTACTTACGGAAAAATTATTGGAGGTGGCTTGCCTGTTGGAGCTTACGGAGCATCTGCAACCTTGATGGCGAATATTTCTCCAGATGGTGCGGTTTATCAAGCTGGTACACTTTCTGGTAACCCAGTGGCTATGGCAGCCGGTATTGCGCAAGTAAGTGAATTAGCAAAATCTAACTTTTATAAGGATTTAAATACCAAAACAGAGCAGTTTACGGATGCTATTCAGCGTTATGCAAGCTCTAAAAGTTATCAATTTAAAGTGTTTCAAATTGGTTCTATCTTTTGGTTTGCATTTACAGATGCCGAAAAAATACAAACATCAGAAGCTATTGATCCTGCAAGTATGGATAAATTTAAACTGATGCACCGTGAACTATTGAACCGCGGAATGTACTTTGGACCTTCTGGTTACGAGGTTGGTTTTGTATCTGCAGCACATAGTAAAATAGATTTAGAGAAAGCAAAAAGAGCGATTTTTGAGTGTTTGGACATTGTTTTTAAAAATAAATAGAAATGCGCTTAAAACCCCTCACCATATTTTATGCAATAGTTTTTTATGTTGTTTCTCAGCTATTTTGGTGGGCAGCATTATTAATTGAGCTACAGCCTGTTCGTAGGGGTATGGTGATTGGGGAAGGTTTTGTTTTTATTACCTTGATGTCTTTCGGTATTTACAAGCTTCACCAAGCAATTAACCGCGAAAAAAGAATCAGCAATCAGCAGAAAAACTTCTTGCTTTCTGTTACTCATGAACTTAAATCGCCTTTGGCATCTATTAAACTTTACCTGCAAACCATTAATAAGCGGGAGTTAGATAAAGAGCAACAACGTAGCTTTATATCTAAATGTTTACTAGATATTGAACGTTTGGACGATTTGGTAGAGAATATGTTGTTGGCTACTAAAATTGAAAATAAATCATACAGCTTCCCAAAACAGGAGCTTAATTTATCAGAATTGGTAGAAAAAATTGTTTCTCGTTTGCAAATTCATGTTTGTAGCAAGGAATCTATCATCACCTCTATTGACCCAAATATTTTTATTACAGGCGATGAGTTTGCAATGTCATCTGTAGTGACTAACTTAATCGAAAATGCGGTGAAGTATTCGCCAGATTGTGTGCCGGTACATATTGATTTACATCGTAAACCAAACGGAACGGTGTGTTTTAAGGTTGCCGATTTAGGTATTGGAATCTCTGACGAAGAAAAAGGAAAAGTATTTGAGAAGTTTTACCGCGTGGGGAGTGAAGATACACGTAAAACAAAAGGGACTGGTTTAGGCTTGTTTATTGTAAAACAAGTATTGGATCATCATCAGGCTCAAATTAAAGTTAAAAATAACCAACCAAAAGGAACGGTTTTTGAAGTTTCTTTTAATTAAATAGAAAGAACATGTCTGTAAAACAAAGAATTTTATTGATGGAGGATGAAGAACATCTTCTAGAAGCAATCAAACTGAATTTAGAAATGGAAGGCTTTTTTGTAAGAGCCGTCACTGATGGTAAAAAGGCGTTAAAAGTATATAAGGAAGAGAAGTTCAACCTAATTATTTTAGACGTAATGGTTCCAGAAATTGATGGTTTCCAAGTTGCCGAAACTATTCGCTTAGAAAACAGCGAGGTGCCAATTATGTTTTTAACTGCCAAAAACACATCTGAAGACAGAATAACAGGTTTAAAAAAGGGTGCTGATGATTACCTTACTAAACCTTTTAATTTAGAAGAATTGATTTTAAGAGTCAATAACCTGATAAAAAGAAGTATGAAGGGTGATGATTTAAAAGAAATCAACTCCTATAAAATTGGTGATAAAACCATTTATTTCAACTCATTTGAGCTTAAAAATGATGATGGAACCATCACTGCTTTAACTAAGAAAGAGACCATGTTGTTGAAGCTTTTAATTGAGCGTAAAGACGAGGCGGTATCACGTGAGCAGATTTTAGAAACGGTTTGGAACTATGATGTTTACCCATCAACCCGTACCATTGATAATTTTATCCTTACGTTCAGAAAGTACTTTGAGCCAGATCAAAAGAATCCAATTTTTTTCCATTCTATTCGTGGGGTAGGCTATAAATTTACCGACGGGAATTCCTCATAATGTTTACCAACAAAGCGAGAATTTTAGTTTGCGTTTTATTGGTATTGGTTGCCGGTTTTGCTGCATGGCTAAAAGTTTATGAAATTTCTGCTTTAAGCGGGATGTTTATTGTTTTGGTAATTTGGGGGTATTTTAAAGAAGGGCCTATAATTTTAGCTGCTCAGCAGTTTAAGATTAAAAATTACAGTAAAGCAAAAGAATTATTGCACAGTGTAAAAAAGCCTGAGCTTTTAAATAAACGCCGTAAACCTTATTACCACTTCATGCTAGGGAGCATTGCCGTAGCAGAGGGAGATTATGAGTCAGCGGAGTTCTATTTAGGTCAAGCCTCTGTTTTGGGATTGCGGGCTAGTGATTTAGGAGTAGCCTTAATGCACTTGGCAAATATTAGCCTTAGAAATAAGGAAAAGGAAAAGGGGATGGTGTGGATTAAACAGTCAGAAAGCTTGCCCTTGACGGCAAAATACAAGAGTATATTAAGTAATATCGAAAAAGAAATACAGAAGATTAGATGAAGAATTCCTTGTTTATTGATTCGGCGTTTTCAAGAAAAACGGAACGCCCACCGGTTTGGATGATGCGTCAAGCAGGTCGTTTTATGCCCGAATATTGGGAGATTAAAAACAAGTACTCGTTTTTAGAAATGTGTAAAACACCAGAGATTGCTGCTGATGTAACCATGTTGCCTGTTGATTTATTAGGAATTGATGCCGCTATTTTATTTTGCGATATTTTGGTGACTGGTGAAGCAATGGGTGGTGATTTAAGTTTTACTCAAGGTGTAGGGCCTAGGTTTGCTAATCCTATTAGAAATGAAAAAGACATCGACAATTTAAATGTTGATGTGATGGGTAATTTGCAATATGTTGCCGATGCCATTAAAGTAATTCAACAGCGTTTAAATAGTTCTATTCCGCTAATTGGTTTTGCAGGAGCACCTTTTACAGTAATGAGTTATTTGATAGAAGGAGGATCGTCTAAAGATTTTAAGTTGACCAAACTTTTTATCCATAACCATCCAGAATTGGCTCATAAGTTATTGAGTAAGATTGCTGCAGTTACAATTGATTATTTGAACCTACAGATTGCAGCTGGCGTTAATGCAGTGCAGTTGTTTGATAGTTGGGCACTAGCTTTATGTTGGGATGACTACAAGGAGTTTTCGCACCAGTATAACGTAGATATTATTTCTAAATTAAATAGAAAAGATGTTCCTGTAATTTCTTTCTGTAAAGGAAGTTCTGTTTTTGCACCACTAATGGCAGAAGCGAAACCAGATGTAATTTCCATTGACTGGAATGCAGATTTAAGAGATATTAAAGGAAGAATTCCTTCAAATATTGCTGTTCAAGGGAATTTGGACCCTCATATTTTATATGCGGATAAACATGTGATTAAAGATCGTATACATCGCTTATTTGAGCGTATGCGTGGCGAAGACGGCTTTGTCTTTAATTTGGGTCACGGTATTATGCCCGACATCCCTTTCGATAACGTGAAGTACGCTATTGAGGTAGTAAAAGAGTTTAGATATTAATTAGTTTGATAGGGATTAGGTAGTTAGTTTTTTAGGCTTGTAAAGTGGTTAATTATTTAGCCCCAAGCACCGACAAACTAACCACCTAACTACACCCTAGCCAACTAACCAACCAACCAACCAACCAACCAACCAACTAACATGTACAGATACGTACTTGCCATTCATATTATTTTTGTAGTCAGCTGGATGGCAGGCCTGTTTTACATTGTGCGTTTGTTTATTTACCATACAGAAGCCAATGATAAGCCGGAGCAGGAGCGTATGATTCTGCAAAAACAGTTTCAGCTGATGGAAGGTAAACTGTGGAACATCATCACCACGCCAGCAATGATTTTATCTGTTGGTGCTGGTTTAACAATGCTTTACCTTAACCCGGCATTACTCCATACAGATTGGATGTGGGTAAAACTTGCCTTCGTTACCGGCTTACTCATTTATCACTTTATGTGCGCCGGAATTATTAAACAACTGAAAGCCGGGAGGTTTTGGATGACAAGTACTCAGCTTCGTTTATGGAACGAGCTAGCGACCATATTTTTAGTAGCAATTGTTTTTACCGTGATTCTAAAAAACGCTGTTGATTGGATTTACGGTTTAGTGGGTTTAGTGATTTTTGCAGCGGTTATTATGATGGCTGTAAAGCTTTACAAAAAATCGAGACAGAAAAACAACAAGCTATAGATCATTCTGCTTAAACTTTCAACTTCTCAAGAATAAATTAATACTCTTTTTAAGCTATGGCTTAAGGGGTTTTATTAAAAAATAATCAATGAAAATATTAATGGTTTGCTTGGGTAATATTTGCCGTTCGCCTTTGGCAGAAGGTATTATGCAACATTTAGTAAAAGATAAAGGATTAAACTGGACGGTAGATTCTGCCGGAACAGGTGGATATCATATTGGTAGTAAGCCAGATTCTCGTTCTATTAGAGTAGCAAAAAATAACGGTATTAACATATCAACACAAGCGGCTCGTAAGTTTAGTGCTACAGATTTTAATCAGTTTGACTGTATTGTTGTTATGGACAAACAAAACTATAAAGACGTGGTAGCATTGGCCGAAACGGAGAGTCAAAAACAAAAGGTGAGGCTGTTAATTGATAATGATATGGTACCCGATCCTTATTATGACGACAACTTATTTGAGCCTGTTTTTGAGCTTATTGAAACCAATTGTGCAAAACTTTTGACGGATTTGCAAAACGGAAAGGCTTAATTTTAGAATAAATAATTCCTTTAGTAAATGAAAAAGCTATTTATTTTAATTTTTGTTCTTTTAAGTGCAAGTGTGTATGCGCAAAAGGTAGAGAAAAATTTAACCTATTATTACTACTACGCCAATCAAGACAAATATTTTAATGATTACTTGGACGCTCGAAAATTATTTGATGCTAAAAAGTATGACTTTGTTTTACCATCATCTAAAGAAGCTGTAGCAGAATTAGAAGGAAACGAGAAGAAAATTTTTAGAAACGTAAATACCTACGCCGATTTTCTAAATAGGTATGGCATGAAAAACTCGGGGGAATATGCCGAATTGTGGTTCAAGCAAATGGATGCATTAAAAATATTCATCAAAAAAAACCCGGAGTTTTATCAACTTACAGCAAAGGAACGCCAAAGTGTGATCGATAAATGGTACTTCTCTGAAATGGCGGCTAATAAATAGTTATTTGAACTTAAGCTATTTACAGCTTAGTTTTTCAACTAGTGAAAACTGATGTAATGCGCCTGACTCCAAGCTTTTCAAAACAAGAATACTATCTGTTTTGCTGTTAATTAAAAAGGAGTCGGTGAATTTTCCGCTTCGGTAACAACTTCCTTGGGTTTTATATTTAAACTCAAAATCTACAAAGTTACCATTGAATTTTAAGGTGTCGCCAATTACCTGGTAATACCCTTTTGCATATTCTTTCCATTCACTTTTATCGTAACAAGAGCCTCCTTGTAAATCTACTTTTGAGTAATTACTAATTACGGTATAAAAAGAATCGCAAGTAAAAGTGAAGTTGAAACCTTGGTAAGAAATCAGTTGACTTTTATTTTCAGTAGAATCTTGTGTCCATTTTCCTTGCAGAAATGCTTCGCCATCTGAGCTTTCAATTTTATTGAATTTGCAGGAGCCTAAAATAAATAGAATAGCTATAACTAAAGAAGTAGCAATGGATTGTTTGAATTTCATGTTTTCTTGAAGGGTTGCGTTGCGTTAAGGATTGAAACGGCATCCTTTTTTGTTATTCTGAGCAGTGCCTAAGAGTAAATAAAAAAGATATAGTGTAAAGCCTGTTAAAACGCCCAAATAATTAAACGTTCTAAATAAAACTCACGAAGTTTTTGACACTCCGTGAGTTTAGTATTATGCAGGTAAACCAATCTATTTTAACGAACCTACCATCTCTTCAGGTTTTACCCATTCGGTAAATTGTTCTGAAGTTAATAAGCCAGATTCAACAGCTGCTTCACGTAAAGTTTTATTTTCTTTGTGTGCTTTCTTAGCAATTTTAGCGGCGTTTTCGTAACCAATATGTGGGTTTAAAGCCGTAACCAACATTAAAGAATTTTCTAAATGCTTCTGAATTTCAGGCAAATTAGGTAAAATACCAGCTGCACAATTGTTAGTGAAAGAAACACAAGCATCGCCAATTAAACGGGCAGATTGCAACACGTTTGACGCAATAACTGGTTTAAAAACGTTCAATTCAAAATGGCCAGTTGCGCCACCTATTGAAACCGCAACATCATTACCCATTACTTGTGCACAAACCATTGTTAAAGCTTCTGGTTGTGTAGGGTTCACTTTGCCCGGCATAATAGAAGAACCAGGTTCGTTATCCGGAATAATGATTTCGCCAATACCACAACGCGGGCCAGAGCTCAACATTCTGATATCGTTAGCTACTTTCATTAAAGAAACTGCTGTTCTTTTTAAAGCACCAGACATTTCTACCATGGCATCATGTGCAGCCAAAGCTTCAAACTTATTTGGCGCAGTGATGAAAGGCAATTTAGTTAAGGTTGCTATGTGCTTAGCTACTAAAAAGTCGTAACCTTTTGGTGTATTTAAACCTGTACCAACGGCTGTGCCACCTAAAGCCAATTCTTTTACCGCTTCTAAAGCATTGTTAATGGTTTTAAGTGAATTGGTTATTTGTTGTGCATAACCAGAGAATTCTTGACCCAAAGTTAGCGGTGTAGCATCCATGAAATGGGTACGACCAGTCTTTGTGATTTCAGCAAATTCTTCTGATTTTTTAGTTAAGGTATCACGTAAAAGCACCAAGCCCGGGATAGTAACTTCCATTACTTGCTTGTAAGTAGCAATGTGCATGGCAGTTGGGAAAGTATCATTAGATGATTGCGATTTGTTTACATCATCATTAGGGTGCAAAACTTTATTATCGTCAGCCAAAGCGCCACCGTTCATTACGTGGGCATAATTAGCAATAACTTCGTTAGCATTCATGTTAGACTGTGTGCCCGAACCTGTTTGCCAAATTACTAGCGGAAACTGGTCATCTAAACTTCCGGTTAAAATTTCATCACAAGCTTTTGCAATTAAATCTTTCTTTTCAACTGCTAAAACTCCTAAATCGGCATTAGCCATAGCGGCCGCCTTTTTTAAATAAGCAAAGGCATGTATAATTTCTATAGGCATTGAAGCCTCTGGTCCAATTTTAAAATTATTTCTTGAACGCTCGGTTTGTGCTCCCCAGTATTTTTCTGCAGGAACTTTAACCTCGCCCATGGTATCATGTTCTATTCTGTATTCCATTTGTTTGCTTTTTGTTATGAAGACAAAATTAAGCCTTTTTACACGCAAAGTCCAATTATTAACCTACTAATGTGTAAAACTCTCGTTGTTTTTATCGCTATATAATTTCTATTTTCAACGCTCGTTAAAAATGTTTAAAAATTACAATGATTAAGATACGTTTGCTCCATTTTTTGTTGATTCCTGTTTTTATTTTAGCTGCCTGTTCTTCCCAAGATTCAAAAGAAAAAGAGGAGAAGAAAAAGATAGATGATACCGCTAAAAAAGATAGTTTATCCATCATTTTTGATGCTGGAAATAATGATAAAAAGCTGGATGAGTACTTTAAAGAAATCCACAGAAAACGTAATTATAACGGAAACGTACTGATTGCAAAAAAAGGCAAAATTATTTATGAAGGTACTTTTGGGTGGGCCGATTACTTGCACCGAGATTCTTTAAAAATTGACTCTCAATTTCAGTTGGCATCAGTTTCAAAACCGATGACAGCCACAGCCATTTTAATGTTGATGGAGCAAGGGAAACTGAAGTTATCCCAAACTGTTGATGAGTTTTTTCCGGAGTTTCCTTACACCGGCATTACTGTTGAAATGTTGCTTTCGCACCGTTCTGGACTAAATAACTACGTTTATTTTACTGATGATATTTGGAAAGAGAAGTACAAAGGGATGACTAATTTGGATGTAATTAAGCTTTACGCCGAACATAAACCAGGACCTTACTTTCCGCCAAACAGGCAGTTTCATTACAACAACACTAATTATATGCTACTATCTGCAATTGTAGCAAAAGTGAGCGGAATGGAGTTTGAAGATTTTATGCAACAAAATATTTTTAAACCTTCTGGGATGAAAAATTCTGCGGTTTATTCTACAGCTAAATATGAGAAAATCCCGGTTGATGTGGTAGGGCATGATCGTGTTTGGCGTCGTTCTGTTCGTCAGGATTTTTTAGATGGCGTTACTGGCGATAAAGGTGTTTATTCTACGGTTAAGGATTTGTTTTTATTTGACAGAGCTTTGCGTGATGGTAGACTATTGAGTCAGCAAACTTTAGACTCTGCTTATACGCCACACAGCAAGCTTAGAAACACCTATTTTGGTTATGGTTTAGGTTGGCGGATGTATGTTGACTCTACAAGAAAAGAGCAAGTGGTTTACCATACTGGCTGGTGGCATGGTTTCCGTCATATTTACCTACGAGATATGAAACGCGACATCACCATCGTAATTTTGAGTAACATGGTAAACGGAAGCATAAACCAAATTGACGAGGTTTATAAAATATTAGGAATGCCTGTGGTAAGAAGAGGTGTTGGGAATGATGATGATTGATTTTTGGGTGTTTCCCCAATGAAAAATTGGGGTCGGGCTTTGCGTTCATACGCACACAGGCTTTAGGCTTTTGGCCGGTATCCACTACAATCCCTAACACGTAAGCAATATTTTCGATTTTGAAGCTTACTGCATTGCCGGTCTTTGGTGTGTTCTTTTTAATGCATTCGTCATATTGAACTCTCGCTGGTGCGAGCTTGTAGCTCGTACAACAGTCAAACTTTCAATAAATAATTGGGACGAGCTACAAGCTCGTCCCAGCTTTTTAAAAAGGAAGATAGAAACCCTACTTCGCCAATAAATTCATAAATAACCGATACGCTCCCGGTACACCTGCTGGCAATTCTCTAAAAAACACCAAGCCCGTATAAACAAACTTCCCTTTTCCGTAGTTGGCAATTAGTAAAGAACCATCGCTTTCTTTTTCGTTGGTATCTTTCATGCTCAAAGGTTTTTCGTATTCTTTGGAAGCATCGCCAGCGAAATAAATTCCACGTTCCTGTATCCAATCGTTAAAGTCATCAGCAGTTATTTTGTTTGGATAATTTAGGGCTTTGCTCTGCGGGTTTACAAAATTGACTTTTGCATTTTCTTCTGTAACTCTAGTTCTGGTAATGTTAAAAGGATAAGGTCCAATTTGATCAATTAACAAAGGTCGGTTGGTGTTATACTGCACTAAATAGACTCCTCCATTTGCTACATAGTCCATCAGTTTCTGCTGTACAAACTTCATCCTGCTGTTAACGTTATAGCTTCTAATGCCGGCGATGATTGCATCATAAGCACTTAAGTTATGGTTCGCTAAATCATCTTCGGTAAGTAAAGTTACGTTTAAACCAATCTCACGTAAAGCTTCGGGTACTAAATCGCCAGCGCCAACAATATAACCTATGTTTTTAGCGGCACTTTTTAAAGTAAGCTTTACCAGTTTGGCTTCTGTGGTAGGAAAGTAGGTTATAGTAGGAATGTGCTCATAACTGATGGTTTTAATCCCTTTGTTGAAGCTTTCCCCGTTTACTAAAATTTCTGGTTTTAATGTGCCATTTTCTGCACTTTGTAGTGGTAAAAGCGTGAAATTTAAACTTTGTTCCTCGCCCTTTGTTTCAAAATTGAAATCTACTTTTTCAGGAGAAAGTTTCCAGCCTTTCGGGGTTTTAAAACTCAACGTACCTGTTAAATGATCTTTAAACGCCTTTAGCTTAATAGTGATGTTTTTTGCTTTTTCCTCGTTAAAAACAAAGGCTTTTGTAGTGAGAGTTGCAGTAACAGCTGGCGTAATTGCCAAAGGTTGATAAACTTCGCCACGAACTGGGTCGGTGTATTTATAAACTATAGGTCGCTGAAAATCTAAATCTATCCCATTAATATTTACTGAAAAATTTAGCGAATCAGCGGCTTCACCTTCCGGATAGTCTAATAAACTTTGATTTGCAATATGGTACCTGCCAATATCATGTGCTTCGGTTAACCAATAAGGCTGACTAATGTTTGTGGATGTTTTTTCGCCATCAATAGTTACTAATTTATTGGACTGTAAAGCAATGCTTTTATTCCAGTTTTTAATAGTGATTTTAATATTTGCGCTTTGCGAAATTAACTCCGCTTTCACTTTGTAAGGACTATTAACAGCATTAAATGCAGAGGTAGCATAAGCCTCGAACCAAGTGCCACTACAAGCCAAAACAATGGTTTTAAGGTCGTTTACTTTGCTGTTTACTAAATCGCTTTTAGGCAACTTTAATAGTTCCTGATATAGGTTTAGCAGTTGCGCAGTGCTTTTGTCTGGCTGTTGCGGATTAAAACTGTTGATCAAGGAAGCCACCAACGCATCAATTTTTTCTGCACCTTTAATGTTAGACCAATCAGTATTAATACCGTCCATCAAGTCGGTGTTTGGCAATGCCCCTTTCCAAGAACTGAAATATTCGATATTGCTTCCTCGCTGTTTAGAACTACCAAAACCTTGACTTTTATGCATTGATCTACTTTCGGCAGCAATTTCGCCGTAGCTTTTGCCTAGTAAGTTATTATAAACACCAACATCAATTTTTAGTTGACTTTCTGAAGTGTTATCGTTTCCACCGAAATTATAATTGTTCCATAAAATGCGTTTTGCCTGCCAAACAGAAACCTCTTTTAATTGCTCTGGAAATATTTTTGGATCTGCTGCTTTGGTAAAAGCCTCCTGTGCTAAAATAGAAGAAGCGGCATGATGTCCGTGTCCGGCTCTGGCATCTGGCGGAAAGCGGGTGATGATTACATCGGGTTTAAATTTTCTGATGGTATAAACTACATCAGCTAAAATAGAATCCTTGTTCCAAATGTTAAAAGTTTCTTCGGGAGTTTTTGAGTAACCAAAATCATTTGCTCGGGTAAAAAACTGCATAGCTCCATCATTTCTGCGAGCAGCCAAAAGTTCCTGCGTTCTAATTAAACCTAAATCTTCTGCTTGCTCGTTACCTATTAAGTTTTGGCCTCCATCGCCTCGCGTTAAAGCTAAATAACCCGTTTTATATAGTTTTTCTTTTGCTAAATATGCCAATAACCTTGTGTTTTCATCATCTGGATGCGCAGCCAGATACAAAACACTGCCAGTAACTCCCAGTTTTTTTATGGCCAATAATAATTCAGAAGAATTTAGCTGTGGCGATGTTTGCGCAATTGATAATGAGGTGATGAAAACAAAAAATAGACTTAATACCTTAAATTTCATAAGAGAAACCAATTTTAAAATTTGAAGCAGCAATTTACTAATTTAAACTGCTTAGCATTTTTGCAGTCTAAAAAATTACTTAAAGCTCATAAATTGTTACCTAGTTATGGCATGCGTTGCAAGTTCCTTTACAAATCATTTTCTAACTTTGTGTTTATGGAAAAGAAACTTTCAATCCTCTTTATCGCCTTTGCTGCATTGTTTTTAGCTAGCTGTTCTAGTGGTGGTAATGCAAATAGTATCATTAAAAAATCAATTGCTTTTTACGGAATGGATGAGCTAGATGGAAAAACCATCGACTTTGATTTTAGAGAAAGACACTTTACCGTTAAATTTAACAAAGGCGATTTCTTTTACGAAAGCACTTTTAAAGACGATAGTTTAGGTTTAATTAAGGATCAACTGAGCAACCACGGTTTTGTGAGAGAGCAAAACGGATTAGTGGTTCCGCTATCGCAAAAAGACTCTGTTAAATACGCTGAAGCGCTAAACTCTGTAGTATATTTTGCTTTTTTGCCACTAAAACTTAAAGATGATGCGGTGCAAACCAAGTTTTTACAATCGGTACAAGTTAAAGGCAAAGAATATAATCAAATAGAGGTAAGTTTTGATACAGAAAACGGAGGAAGCCACTATGATGATATTTACTATTATTGGTTTGACGCCAAGGATTCAAGCATGGATTATTTTGCTTACAGCAAAGGAGGTAATCGCTTTAGAGCTAAAAATGGTTTAATTAGTTCTGATGGTTTACACTTACAAAACTATATTAATTTGGAGAGCGATAGTACTGAAAAAAGAGACTTAAAAGACTATTATATCCTATTTGAACAAGATAAATTGAACACTTTGTCTCATATTACCTTAGAGAATTTGAGGGTAAAGTAAGCTCATGTTATTCAATAGCTATTGAAACTCAGCGTTAAAAAATGCTGAGTTTTTTTGTGCATTTATATTTTTTTTAAGGAAGGTTTAATCCTTATGGCTGGTGATGAGTCATATAGACATAAACCCATTTACATGAAAACGATTTTAAGATATTTTTATGTCCCATTTTTTTTGTTGATCAGCATTTTAATCTTCTCTTCATTTAT
The DNA here is from genome assembly GCA_037968815.1 of Pelobium sp. Classification (GTDB taxonomy): domain Bacteria; phylum Bacteroidota; class Bacteroidia; order Sphingobacteriales; family Sphingobacteriaceae; genus Pseudopedobacter. Next base: position 142,094 of record JBBKWF010000021.1, read on the forward strand.
AAAAAAAGATAAAAATGGAATTAAAAAAGCCTACAAAAAAGCAGGATTAACCGATAGACAAGCCGCAATACACTTACTCAACAGGTTTACTTACGGCCCTAAGCCAAATGATATTGACGAATTGTTGAAAATTGGTTTGGATAAATGGTTTGCTCAACAGTTGCAGGCAAAACTAAATGATAAGAATTTAGAGAATAGACTTGCAGGTTATGATGCCATCAACTTTAGTAATAAGCAGGTTGCTGAGGTTTTTCCCAAGCCTCCACAAGTTCGCAGAATGGCAATAAACGATGGCGTTATCAATAAAGATTCTGTCAATGCCGGTGATAAGAAAGAATATCGTAAGCTTTTCTCAGCTTATATGAAAAAAAAGGGTTTACGTCCACAACAAGAACTCTACCGTCAGTTTATCAGTCAAAAAATATTAAGAGCAACCTATTCAGAAAATCAATTACAAGAGGTGTTAACTGATTTTTGGTTTAATCATTTTAACGTATCTATTACCAATAATAACTCTGCAATGTTTATTCCTGCTTATGAGCGGGATGTAATTCGTCCAAATGTTTATGGCAAGTTTGAAAAACTACTTATAGCTACTGCAAAGTCTCCGGCTATGCTTTTTTATTTAGATAACTTCTCAAGCGTAGGGGTTAATGAAGCCAATATTAAAGCAATGGAACTTAAAGCTAGAAACTCAAAAAACCCAAAGCTTGCATTAGAAAGATTTAATAAGAATCAAAAGAATAAGGGGTTGAATGAGAATTATGCTCGGGAAGTTATGGAGCTACATACCTTAGGTGTAGACGGTGGTTATACCCAAGATGATGTTACGCAAGCAGCCAGAGTATTAACCGGTTGGACAGTTTATCCAATTAGTAATTACAATGGCGGAGCCAATATGATAAAAACGCTGGATAAAATTGGACCAGAAAACTTAGAAAAAAGAGGGTATGTACATGATGGAGATTTTTTATTCACCCCAAGTAAACATGATACTAATGATAAAGTTGTTTTAGGAAATAAGTTTTTGGGCAGTGGAGGTTATCAAGAAGGTGCAGATTTATTGAGCATATTGGCCCATCACCCTTCTACAGCTAAGTTTATATCAACAAAATTAGCCACTCGTTTTATAAGCGACAATCCGCCTCAAAGTATCATAGATAAGATGACTAAAACTTTTTTAGATAATAATGGGGATATAAGTTTAGTACTATCAACAATGGTCAATTCTCCAGAGTTTTGGTCAAAGGATGCACTAGGAGAAAAAACAAAATCACCATTTGAACTTGCAATTAGTGCCGTAAGAGCTTTAGATGCTGATGTACAACAGCCGTATCAACTTTACAGCTGGATTATTAAAATGGGTCAAAAAATATATTATTACCAAGCACCAACTGGCTTTCCAGACAAAGGACAATATTGGATTAATACCGGTGCATTATTAAACCGAATGAATTTTGGATTAGCCCTTGCATCACAAAAAATCAAAGGTGTAAAAATAAATTTAGCGGCATTAAACAATAATCATGAGCCAGAAAGTAGCGATGCGGCATTAAAAACTTATGGTAAAATTATTTTACCTGAACGTGATTTGTCAGCAACTATAGATCGCTTAAATCCTTTTTTAACTGATCCAAATTTATTTAAGAAAGTAAGTAAGGCGGTTGATAATGTGAAGCCCACTATGGCTATGGAAGATACAGAAGACGAACAAATGATGACGGAAAAGCAAGTGAAAAAAGTGCAAAATAATTCGACTAAAAACCCATCTTTTGCAAATAATATGATGCTGGCACAGGTAGTAGGAGTTATTATTGGCGCTCCAGAGTTTCAAAAAAGGTAATATTTTTTAGTAATATTTATTATGACATCTAGAAGAGGATTTTTAAAAGCAGGCGGTTTAGCTGTATTTGGTATTGGTTTAGGTGGTTTGCCAACTTTTGTAACCCAAGCGGCAGCTCAGATTAAGCAACCAGGTTTATTTAAAAGAAGAAAAACCTTAGTATGCATTTTTCAACGTGGCGCAATGGACGGCTTAATGGCTGTTACTCCATTTACAGATAAGCATTTAGCGGCCGCTAGGCCAACTCTATTTATGTCGGCCGCAAAAACCGGTACAGGAAAATCTCTAATCGATTTAGACGGAAAGTTTGGTTTACACCCATCTATGGTTTCATTTGAGTCAGTGTTTAAAGATGGACGTTTAGGTATTGTGCATGGCATAGGCTCTCCAAATAGTACACGTTCGCATTTTGACGCTCAAGATTATATGGAGTCTGGTACTCCGTTTAAAAAGGGAACATCGAGCGGTTGGTTGAATAGGGCAGTGGGCTTATTAGGTCATGATGCGGCAACTCCTTTTCAAGCAGTAAGTCTTACTTCTTCTTTACCACGTTCTTTTTACGGAGATAATCCTTCGGTTGCAATTAATAATTTGCAGGATTTTAACATCAAAATGAGCGGAAATGCTAAAGGAGCAAACATGGCTGCCAAAAGCTTTGAAGATTTATATGATACAACCGCACAAGGCTTATTAAAAGAAACTGGGAAAGATAGTTTTGAAGCCATGAATATGTTGAAGAAGCTTGACACTAAAAATTACAAACCTGCTAATAATGCTCAATATCCAAATTCGTCCTTAGGGAATTCATTAAAACAAATAGCACAGCTAATTAAAATGGATGTAGGCTTAGAAGTTGCTTTTGCAGAGTCTGGTGGTTGGGATACACACTTTAATCAAGGTACAGAAACAGGGATTTTTGCCAGAAATGTAAATGATTTAAGTGAAAGTATGATAGCCTTTTGGGCAGATATGGGAACACTTCAGGATGATGTGACAGTAATGACCATGACGGAGTTTGGTAGAACAGTGAAGCAGAATGGTACAGGTGGAACAGACCATGGCAGGGCATCGTGTAATTTTATTTTAGGAAACGATGTTTTTGGAGGTAAAGTTCACGGTAAAATGGACGAACTGGCAAAAGAAAACCTAGAAGACGGACGAGATTTGGCTGTAACTACCGATTTCCGTAGTGTGTTTAGCGAAGTTGCGGATAAACATCTTGGTATCAATAAAGACGGTATTTTGTTCCCTGATTGGGATGGTGGACATATAGGGATGATGAAGGGGTAAGTCTAAGCGGAGTCTTATCAATGTCATTAAGTTAAGAAATTTTTCTCTTCGCCACGTCATGTCGAGGACACGAGACATCTCACAAATAGGTATATAACGCTACGAGCAGACTTTATTTGTGGGATGTTTCACTATCGTTCAACATGACGAACGCTTACCTTGATAACATTGAGAGTCTTATAAAAGATTCTGCTCTCGAATTGATTGAGTTTTCTCCACCCTTATTTACTAAACAACAAATCCGGGTTACTCAAATACTGGTTATAAATCATCAATAACTTATACCGAGATACATAGGCTATTACCTCATCATTTTTCCTCACCAAAATATGTTCCTCGTTAATGATAGAAGGTTTGCTAGATAACTTTTTTCGAAGCGCATTAAATTCTACCACTTCAAAATCGGGATCCATAATTTCTGATGCAGTTTTCACATCGTAAGTGTCAAAATCCTTTAAAAGTGTCCGTAAGGTTTTCAGTTCAATAATTCCGATTATTTTATTTTCAGCATTAACTACGGGAGCAAGGGCAAACTCATAAACAGAGAAATGTTCGATGATGTTTCTCAGCTTATCATCCTCATTCACAAAATCTTTAACAGGCTCAATAATGTCATTAAGGTTAATTTGGTTGATGATAAATTTCTCCATTTTTAACGTTCCATGTCCTGCTGAAACCAAAGGATTAATTTTATCGAAGTAATTTTTTACGGTATAAGCCACTGCAGTAACAATCATCAATGGGACAATAATGGTATAACTCTCGGTAGTATCGGCAATTAAAAAAATGGCAGTTACGGGCGCTCGCATTACACAGGCAAAAGTGGCAGCCATCCCTAAAAAAACAAAAGTGTTTGGTGCAAGTCCGGCTAAATCGCCAGAAACCACAAATACAGTTTTAAAAACTAAATAACCAACTAAGCCTCCAGCTACTAATGATGGCGCAAAATAACCTCCTTCACCACCAGAAGCCAAACTTAATCCGGTAGTAATTGGGCGTAATAGTAATAAAATGAAAATTAATATTAGGCCATTAAAAGGCTGAAAAATTGGATTTTCTAATAATGAGTTCTGCCAGAGCATAGGCTCTTGCCCATGTAGTAGTTTATTAATAGAAACGTAACCTTCGCCATACAGAGCTGGAAAAAAGTAAATCAAAGCTCCTAAAATAGACCCTCCGGCCAAAGCAATTATCCATGGGTTGCCAAGGCGGGCTAATTTTCGGTAGCAAAATGCATAAGCTTTAACCATATACATTGACGTAAGCATACCTGCAATACCAATAATGATAACATAAGGCATACTTTGGTAAGAGAATTCGTTGATGTGTGCGTCAAATCTTAGGTTTTCGCCCATAGTTAGCTCAAACAAAATCTTCCCTGCAGCCGAAGAGATCAGTAAAGGAATTAATAGAGCAGGACTAAAGCTGGGCAAAACCACCTCTAACGCAAATAAAAATCCACCAATAGGCGCATTGTACATTGCAGAAATGCCCGATGCCGTTCCACAACCAATTAACAAGGTTCTCATTTTATAGCTTAAGCCTAATCTGCGCCCCAGGTTTGAGCCAATGGAAGCACCAGAAGTAATCACGGCAGACTCCATGCCGGAGCTTCCGCCAAAGCCAATAGTAATGGCGGCACTGATAACTTTGGTGTAAATAAGTTTGAGTTTTATATACGATTGATGGTTTTCTATCGCATCAATCACGTTGCGCATTCCTTTAAAATAGGTGGTTTTTTTAAAAGCAGTTTGATTAAGTAGGGTTACCAACAGTAAACCCGCTAATGGTGCTAAAAATAAAACGTAACCTGGAAAATAGCTAACTGCATAATTTTCAACTGCGTAAGTAGCCTTTTTGATTAAAATAGCGGCTAAACCAACGGTTAAGCCAACTACTGCACTTAACAAAATGATGGTTAAATTCTTGTCTTTTTGCTTACCAGCAATATGCCCTAGTTTTATCCTAAGCTTTTTTAACTTTGTAGAATAATGATTGCTGATTTTAGGCATAACGTATTTTACACAAAATAGATACCAATGAGCAAAAAACCAAGAATATTAGTGGTTAATGATGATGGCATTACCGCACCCGGCATAAAAGCACTGATAGAAGTAGCGCAAGAAATTGGCGATGTTACTGTTGTAGCACCAGACAGCCCACAATCTGGCATGGGCCACGCCATTACTATTGGTAAACCATTGCGCCTAGATAAGGTGAGTTTATACGAAGGTGTGGAGATGTATAAATGTTCTGGGACACCGGTTGACTGTGTAAAATTGGCAGTTAACAAAATATTTAAAGGTCAAAAGCCAGATTTATGTATCTCTGGCATTAACCACGGACTCAACAACTCCATCAATGTAATTTATTCTGGCACCATGTCTGCCGCCGTTGAAGGGGCAATTGAAAGTATTCCATCTATTGGGTTTTCTTTGGATGATTTTACATGGGAGGCCAACTTTGAGCCTTGCAAAAAGTACATTAAAGATATTTGTTTGCAAACTCTTGAAAATGGTTTGCAACAAGGTGTACTGCTAAATGTAAACTTCCCTAATAGTGCTGAACCAATAAAAGGCATTAAAATTTGTAGACAAGCCAATGCAAAGTGGGCCGAAGAATTTGACGAAAGAAAAGATCCGCACAATAGAAACTATTATTGGTTAACGGGTGTTTTTCAAAACAATGATAAAGGCGAAGATTCCGATGTTTGGGCGCTAAAAAATAATTATGTATCAGTGGTTCCTGTTCAGTTTGATATGACTGCACACCACGCAATCTCTACATTAAATGGCTGGAATTTCAATGTTTAAAAAGGATAGCGTTTGGCTAGGTTTAGGCTTGGGCTTAGTGCTTCCGGCTCTAGCTTATTTTGTGGTCGAGGTCATTAAAAAAAATATAGTGTTTATGCAAAAAGACGATTTGCTGTACATTGGTTGCGTGGCACTTAATATGTTGTTGTTAAAATATTTTTATAAAAAAGATATGGAAGCAACTGCAAAAGGGGTTATTTCGGCAACATTTTTATGTGCTTTTGCTTTCTTCTTTTATAAGTTTAATCAGTAATTAATGGTTTAAGTGTAATAGATGCGATGTCGCAAACCTCTATACCCTTATTCAACAGTAATCTAAGATGAAATACTACATTATAGCCGGTGAAGCATCCGGTGATTTACACGGATCAAACCTGATGAAAACCTTAAAAAAGGTAGACAATGCTCCAAAATTTAGGTTTTACGGTGGCGATTTAATGCAAGCGCAAGGTGGTAACCTAGTAAAGCACTATGCCGATATGGCTTTTATGGGTTTTCTAGAGGTGGCTATGAACTTACCTACCATTTTAAAAAACCTTAAAAAATGTAAAGAAGATATTTTGGCGCACCGTCCGGATGTTTTGGTACTAATTGACTTTCCGGGTTTCAACTTAAAAATCGCAAAATTTGCGAAAGAACAAGGAATTAAGGTTTACTATTATATCTCGCCAAAAGTTTGGGCTTGGAACCAAAAACGAGTGCTTAAAATTAAAAGAGATGTAGATCAAATGTTCTGTATTTTACCCTTTGAGGTTGATTTTTACCAAAAATGGGGGATGGAAGTTGATTATGTCGGCAACCCTTTGTTAGATGCAAAAGAGGCATTTACACCAAATCCTAATTTCCGTAAAGACCATAATTTGTCAGAGAAGCCAATTGTGGCTTTATTGCCGGGAAGCAGAAAGCAGGAATTGAATTACATTTTACCTGATATGCTTTCGGTGATTTCTTCGTTTCCAGACTATCAGTTTGTAATTGCGGGCGCACCTTCATTTACCGAAGATTTTTATCAAAAATATACGAAAGGCTTAACTATTCCTGTTGTTTTTAATGCTACTTATGATTTGTTGAATACTGCAGAAGCCGCATTGGTAACTTCTGGTACAGCGACTTTAGAAACCGCTTTATTTAAAGTTCCACAAGTAGTTTTATATAAAGGCAGTAAAATATCTATTGGTATTGCCCGTATGTTGGTTAAAATTAAGTTTATTTCTTTAGTTAACTTAATTATGGATAGCAAAACCGTAACAGAACTTATTCAGGAAGACTGCAACATTACTATGATTTCTAAAGAACTAGATGATGTTTTAAACACACCAAAAAGAGCAGAAATGTTAGGCAAGTATGATGCTCTAGCAGAAAAAATGGGAAATGCGGGTGCATCAGAAAAAACAGCTAAACTAATTTATAAATACCTGAAATCTTAAAGCTGATTTTGTAATAACAAAAAAGGGCTAAACTTTAAAAGTTTAGCCCTTTTTACATTTTTTAGTTAGAATTATTTACCTCTAAATCCAACCCTTGATTTTGGTTGTCTAAACTGAGGGGTGCTTTTCTTGTTGAGTTGTGGATCTCCCACACTACTCATGGCACATCTAAAACCAATTTCAGCACTTGCTTCACCTTGGTCTAAATATCTTCTTGTACCTGGATTTAACCAATATGCTCTATCGTTCCATGAACCACCTTTATAAACCTTAGAACGGTCATTAACCAAAGTGATTTTGCCGTACAAATCTAAATTTTGTTCATCTAAATAACCACGTTGATCAGCATCAAAACTAGGTTTTAAAGCAGGCATTTTAGTAGTATCAATTTGGTCTGGTGTACTAGGACTTAGCGTAGTTACGTTTCCATATTTGTTCGCATGGTCAGCATACGGGTCTTTTTTACCAGACTCTGCACTAATTTTCACAGGTGTATTAGCTTTACCTAAGGTTTCAATATTTCCGTTACTGTCGTATTTGTTGTTTTCAAAATCGTTACCTCTAAATGGGCTAAAATCTTCAACTTTATCAAAAGAACCTTTACGGTAAGTGTCTAACACCCACTCGCTCACGTTACCAGCCATATTATACAGACCAAAATCATTTGGCATATAAGCTCTTACAGGTGCGGTAATATCGGCACCATCATTTAAGTAACCAGCAACACCCATGTTATCACCTTCGCCTCTTTTAAAGTTGGCGTAAATTAAACCACGTGTGCTTTTTTGAGCAGATCTTATCCCTAAACCATACCAAGGGTAAATTTTGCTATTATTAACAATGTTATTGTTTGCAGTACCAATTAAAGCTAAAGCAGCATATTCCCATTCTGCTTCGGTAGGTAATCTATATTTTCCTGGAGTAAGTACACCATCTTCAATTTTAGCAAAACGTTGTGGAGTAGCACTTTTTCCTTTTGCGGGAGGTGTAGTCCCTGTAGACGGGTTTAAAACTTTAGGAGCGTTTTTTCCTTTATCGTCATACTGTCCGTTTAAATATAAATCTAAATCAAAAGGTTCTGTACTTACAGGTGTCCCTGCGCCTTTAGCACCTGCGCCACCTTTTTTTGCAGTACCATTTTTAGCTTCAGAATAAGTTTTCCAGTCGTTTAAAATACCGTCTTTTCTTAATAAGTTTTCGTTAACAACATTTGTTCTCCAGTCGCTATAAGCAACTGCTTGTTCCCATGTTACACCAACAACAGGATAATCCTGGTAAGCTGGATGTCTTAGGTAATTGTTAACATAAGGCTCGTTGTAAGCCAAAGGGCTTCTCCAAACCAAAGTATCAGGTAAAGCTTCGTAATACCATCTTTGGTCTTGCGGAACTTCGCGAATCCAGTTTAAGTACTCTAACCAATCTACGTTTGCAACTTCAGTTTCATCCATGTAAAAGGTTGGAACGGTTACTCGGCGTTTTGGTGATGCGTAATCAAAACCAATATCATCAATACTAGAGCCACCCATTACAAAGGTACCACCTTCTATATGTACTAGGCCTGGTCCTGGTGTAGGCTTTACTTTTTTTGATACTTGAAGCGACCCTGGTCTTTTTGCATTATATGCAGCACCGGTTTTTTTAGAAGAACCAGCCTTACCAGAGTTTTTGCAGGAAGATATTACCATAGTTATGGCAATACATAGAGCAAGTACAGGTAAAATATTTTTTCTCATTGTGCTTTATTGTGTTTCCAAAGCTAAAAATAATAATTATGATTAATCAAAACGATTAATATAAATTAAAATGCTTATCAATAATTTGTATATATTGAAACGGCTAAACTTCAGAATAGTTACAATAAAGGTAAATAAAAATTTTGGTTTGAAAATAACTGTATATAAGCAAATTACGCTAATTTTTGCTTTTGGCATTTGCTTTTTAAAAAGTTACGCCCAAAATCAAACACAGTTATATGTATTAAATTGGCCCTCTGATACCGTTAACTTTAACGTTTCATCTTTAAAAAATGCTGAAAATTATTTCCCTAGAATTCAGCCAGTACTTTTTGGTGACCTACCTTCTGTATTCTTAAAAATCCCGGTTAACGGTGTTAATAATGCCTTAAAGGTTTTATTGAACGAAAGTTCAAGTGCTATAATCGGTAAAAACCAAGCTTTGGGAAATAACTTTACTTCTGATTTACAGTTAACATACTTCACTTCTATAGAGAATAAACAGCCCTATATTTTAATTAGTTTTTTGCCAATTTATAAGGATGCAACCGGTGCTTTAAGAAAGGTAAACAGCTTTAGGTTACAAATTAATCCTATAAAAAATAGCGCTACTATTCCTGCTGTTACTGCCAGAACATATCAGAGTAACTCGGTATTAGCAAATGGAAACTGGTATAAGATTGCGGTTAAGGAGGAAGGCGTTTATAAAATTGATTATAATTTTTTAAAGAAATTAGGGCTTGATATTGATCAAATTAACCCAAAAAACATTAGGCTTTATGGTAACGGAGGTTTTATGTTGCCTCAAAAAAATAGTGAGCCAAGAGTAGACGACTTGAAAGAAAATGCAATAGAAGTTGTAGGTGAAGCCGATGGTAAGTTTGATGCAAATGACTATTTGGTTTTCTACAATTCTGGCAACACTCGTTGGGCATTAAGTAGTCAACAAAATTTTGAACATCAACAAAATGTGTATACCGATAGTGCATATTATTATATCAATGTTGATAAAGGGGCAGGGAAACGTATAACCCAAGCATCTAACCCATTACAAGTTCCAAATTATGTGAGTAACAGTTTTGATGATTACCAACTATACGAAAAGGATAACTACAGTTTAATTACTGCAAATATAAAATCGGGCAGAGAGTGGTATGGCGAAGATTTTGAGTTTAACAATAGCCGTGATTTTGATTTTGATGTGTCGGGTTTACTTTCTGCCGAGCCGGTTTGGGTGAAAACTAAAATGGCAATTCGGGCTAGCACTAGCTCAAGCGCAAAAGTGAGTGTGAATAACCAAAACCTTTACACTTTAAGTGCAGGCGGATTGCCACTTACTTTTGAAACTGATTACGCAAAACCGGTGGTAGCCATTAATAGCATCACAGGTTTAAGTAGAAGTATGGCCAAAGTAAATATTAACTATGGTAAAGTTAACTCCACTTCAAATGCTTGGTTAGATTATATAGAGATTAACTATAAAAGAAATTATACCGATTTTAAAGGTTACTTACGCTTTCGCGATAAGAGCAGCGTCGTCAACGGAAATATTACTCAATTTAATTTAGGGGGCCTTTCGGCTGATGCTAAGATTTGGGATGTAAGTGATTTTACAGAGCCTGAGGCAAAAAAAATAAATACCATAGGAGGCAATAGTAACTTTATTACGCCAACTTCAACTTTAAAAGAGTTTGTTGCCTTTGAACCTTCTGCGTTAAAATTACCCGATGCAATAGGTAAAGTTGTCAATCAAGATTTACACGGCCTAGCACAAGCAGATTTTTTAATTATTACCGCATCACAATTTTTTAGTGAAGCAAAAAGGCTGGCAGAGTTTAGAAAAACTACGCAAGGTTTAAGTTATCACATAGTAACCACCGATCAAGTATTTAATGAGTTTTCGTCTGGGAAAAGAGATGCAAGTGCTATTCGTGATTTTGTTAAAATGTTTTACGATAGGGCAGGAGGAAACCCTAACTTAATGCCCAAGTATCTTTTATTGTTTGGAAAAGGTTCTTTTGATAATAGAATGCTAAAGTTTAAGGAAAATAATTTTGTAGTTACTTACCAGTCCAAAAATTCATTATCGCCAACGGAAAGCTACACTTCTGATGATTATTTTGCGCTTTTAGATGATAACGAAGGTGAGTTTCCGGAAGACTATACCAACAGCCCCGGTTTGTTAGATATTGCCGTTGGAAGGATTCCAGCTAAAACTTTAACAGAGGCCAAAAATGTGGTAGATAAATTAATTACTTATGATGGGGCTGTAAGTTTTGGGGATTGGCGTAACCAAATAACCATTGTCGCAGATGACGAGGACGGTAACCTCCATCTTAATCAAGCGGAAGCAAACGCAAGCTTAATTAGCCAAAACAATAAGAATTTTAATATTGATAAAATATACTTTGATGCTTTTCAGCAAGAAAGTGCGGCAGGCGGAACATCGTACCCTAAAGCTAAGGAAGCCATCAACCAAAAAATTAATGCGGGTACTTTGTTGATCAACTACACGGGGCATGGTGGCGAAAGTGGCTGGGCACAAGAGCGGGTTTTAACCTTAAACGATGTCAACTCTTGGCAAAACAAAGAAAATTTAGCGGTTATTTTTACGGCAACTTGCTCTTTTAGTCGTTGGGACGATCCAGAAACTGTTTCGGGAGGAGAGCTTTCTTTGATTAGAAAAGATAACGGAGTACCCTCTATTTTTAGCACTACAAGGATTGTTTTTTCATCGTATAATTTTGACCTCAATCAGAGCTTTTTAAAAGCACTTTTTAATCCGTTGAACCAAAACCAACGAATAAGCTTTGGGCAGATTTTTAGAGAAGCAAAAAACAATAATGTTGGGGGCTTAAATATTAATTCAAGAAACTTTACTCTTTTGGGTGATCCAACAGCTCTTTTTCCAATACCAGTTAATGGCATAACCACTACCGTTTTACCTGATACTTTAAAAGCAGGCGAAAAAGTGATTATAAAGGGTTTTGTTAACAATGCTAACGGACAAATTCTTAATCAGTTTAATGGGATAATTTATCCAACTATTTATGATAAACCTTCAGTTATTAGCACACTTGGACAGGACGTAGGTCTTAACGGTAGCTATTCGCAAAGTTTCGATATTCAAAAAAACATCATTTATAAAGGTAAAGCAACGGTAAGTAATGGACTTTTTAGTTTCGATTTTATTGTGCCGAGAGATATAAACCTGAAAGTGGGGGCAGGTAAAATTAGTTATTACGCCAATAATCAAAATTTGGATGCCACAGGGTTTAATACCAATATAAAGGTTGGGGCAATTTCCACAGATGCACAAAGCGATAAAACGGGTCCATTAGTAAGGGTTTATTTAAACGACGAAAATTTTGTTTCGGGCGGAATTACCAATGCTAACCCAGTTTTATTGGTTAATTTGAATGATGAAAGTGGTATCAATACTACCGGTATAGGTATAGGTCATGACATTGTGGCTACTTTTAGTTCAGCTAATATGAATGATAAAAGTATTGTGTTAAATCAATATTACCAGTCCAATTTAGATTCGTACCAAACCGGAACTGTAAAATATCCAATAGAAAACTTGGCTCCCGGACTATATACTTTAAAAGTTAAAGCTTGGGATGTTTTCAATAATTCAACAGAACAAATTATAAGTTTTGACGTAAAACAAACCGAACAGCTTACTTTATCTCATGTTTTAAATTACCCAAACCCGTTTAGCAGTAGAACAAGTTTTCAGTTTGAGCATAATTACCCTAATGAAAATTTAGAAGTACAAGTCATTATAAAAACGATAACTGGACGTTTAATAAAGACCATAAATCAAAGTATTTTTACCACCGGTAACCGTGTTAATGATATTTTCTGGGATGCAAAAGACGATTTTGGCGAAAAAGTTGCTAGGGGTGTATACGTTTATGAGCTTAAAGTACGTTCTACAACTGGCGATTTTGTAGCAAAAAAGATAGAAAAGCTACTTATACTTTAATCAAAATATTATATATCATATATTAATTATAGTTTTACGAAATGAAAATAAAGCTTTACGCATATATAGTTACTGTTATTTGTAGCACAACTTTATTTAACAATGCATTTGCACAGAATTCTACAGATGGAAGACAAGGAAATACCATTACCACTGCAGTACCTTTTTTATTGATTACACCTGATGCCCGCTCTGGTTCAATGGGCGATGTTAGTGCGGCAATTTCACCAGATGTAAATGCAACACACTCTAATCCGGCTAAATTAGCTTTTGTTAAGGATCCTTATGGCTTTGGCCTCTCCTATAGTCCTTGGTTACAAAAACTAGTGCCAGACATCAATTTGGCTTATTTAAATGGTTATTATAAACTTGATGATAGAAACACCATTGGAGGGTCTTTACGTTATTTTTCTTTAGGAAACATAGAGTTTGTTGATGTAAATCAAATATCAACAGGTTCGGCAAATCCAAATGAGTTGGCAGTTGATGTTTCTTTTGCTCGTAGTTTTGGAGAAAATTTCTCTTTAGGTACTGCTTTAAGATTTATCAATTCAGATTTAACAAATGGCTTTAGTCAGAATGGACAAGAATCACAACCTGGAACTGCAGTTGCTGCAGATATTTCTGCTTTTTATACAACAGAAGCTACTTTATTTAGTAAAAATGCAGAAATTTCTGGAGGCTTAAATATATCAAATATTGGGACTAAGATGAGCTATACTGATGGTGGTCCAAAATATTTTTTACCAACCAATATGCGTTTAGGTGGTTCAACAACCATCCACGCTGATGATTATAACGACTTTTCATTTTCGTTAGATTTAAACAAGTTATTGGTTCCAACCAATCCAACTTATGATCAGGGAGTGATTATTGCCGGGGAAGACCCAGATAAGTCTGTACCAGCTGGTATTTTCGGTTCATTTTCTGACGCACCTGGTGGGGCTAAAGAAGAGTTTCAGGAGATAAGTTATGCTGTTGGAGCAGAATATTGGTACAACCGCCAGTTTGCTATTAGAGCAGGTTATTTTTACGAAAACCCTAATAAAGGAAATCGTCAATACTTAACATTAGGTTTAGGCTTGCGTTACAATATTGTTGATTTAGATTTTTCTTATCTGCTAGCAAATCAGCAAACGTCACCATTGGCAAATACCTTGCGTTTTTCTTTATTGTTTAATTTTGCAGCACCAAGTACAATACCAGGAAGATAATGAAAATAAAAGTTGGTTTTGGGTTTGATGTACACCAGTTAAAAGAAGGACATCCATTTGTTTTAGGCGGAGTGCAATTAGAACATCATAAGGGTGCATTTGGTCATTCAGATGCTGATGTTTTAGTCCATGCAATTTGTGACGCACTTTTAGGTGCAGCTAATATGCGAGATATAGGTCATCATTTTAAAAACACTGATGAACGCTGGAAAGGCATAAATAGCTTAATACTATTAAAAGAGTGCGCAAAAATGTTAAAAGATGCTGGTTATAGTGTTAACAATGTTGATGCAATGCTATGTATTGAAGCTCCAAAAATTAATCCACATGTGCCAGAAATGAAAAAGCATATTGCTTTAGCCATGTCAATTGATGAAGAAGATATTTCTATAAAAGCCACCACTAACGAAACTATGGGCTTTATTGGCAGAGAAGAAGGTGTGGTTGCTTATGCAGTTTGTTTGATACAAAAATAATTTTCTGAGCTGATTTGCCCTTTGTAGCAAGTTTAAAAAATAATATAAATAAGGAAAGCGACTTTTAGTCGCTTTTCTTATTTATGGTTTGCGGGTGTTCTGTTGATACGAAACTTGTTAGCTATTCCAGCTTTCTAAGATTTACATAAAACATACTTTTCAAGAAGTAAAAGTATTTCAGTTTTGTGTGCTTTTTTAAAAGAAAATGCAGAACTTGAACGGATTATTTATTCTAAAACCTAATTGATGCAGCAAACAACTACAGAAAAAAAGAGATTACTCTCCTTAGATTTTTTTAGAGGATTAACGGTTGCCGCCATGATCTTGGTTAATAATCCCGGGTCTTGGGGACATATTTATACACCTTTTGGACATGCTAGTTGGAATGGGTGTACACCAACCGATTTAATATTTCCTTTTTTCTTGTTTATTGTAGGTGTGTCGATAGTTTTTGCAATGGATACGGCAAAGCAGATTCATGAAAATCACGGGAAGCTATTAAAATCTATCATTAGAAGGTCCTTAACGCTGTTTATACTAGGACTGCTTCTTTCGCTTTTTCCTTGGTTTAACTTTAGTGAAGTACGTATTCCTGGAGTGTTGCAACGTATAGCCGTAGTGTTTTTTATATGTGCTATTCTTTTTATTAAAGTGAACCACCGTACTTTATTTAGACTTTTTGTAGCTTTTATATTGGTGTATTGGTTGGTAATGGTGTTGATTCCAGTACCAGACTATGGAGTAGCAAACCTTGATAAAGGCACTAATATGGCTGCCTATATTGACAGGTTGGTGTTTAGCGAGGCTCACCTTTGGAAAGGAGCAAAAACATGGGATCCAGAAGGGTTATTAAGTACTTTGCCAGCATTAAGTACAGGTTTATTTGGGGTTTTGATGGGGACGATACTTAAATCAAAACTTAGAACCCAAGAAAATAAAGTAATCTGGCTATTTGTTTATGGTTTTTTAGGAGTGTTGTTAGGCTTGTTTTGGGATTTGTTTTTTCCGATAAACAAGTCATTGTGGAGTAGCTCTTTTGTGCTGTACAGCGGTGGAATAGCAAGTATGTTTTTAGCGCTATGCTATTGGCTAATTGATGTGCAGGGATTTACAAAATTCACCAAACCTTTTGTTGTTTACGGAGTAAATGCAATCACAGTGTTTTTTATGTCAGGTATTATTGGCCGACTGTTAAGCATTATTAAAGTTGGTGCAGGTGACCAGCAAATTAGCTTAAAGGGATTTATTTATGAGACCGCTTTTACGCCTTACTTTTCTCCTTATAATGCTTCTTTAGCTTATGCATTTACCTTTGTGCTGTTTTGGTACATTATTCTTTGGTTTATGTATAAAAAGAACATTATTATTAAAGTATAGGGATAAGTAAAATGAAACTTCACTAGGTACTTAACAAAAAAAGAGCTTCATTGAAAAATGAAGCTCTTTGTGTTTTTACGAAAACTACAAGTTAATTCTGTTTTAGCTTACTAACTGCAGCTTCATCAACAAACCAGTCTAACTTGCCGTTTGTTGGCTTAATTAGTTGGGCTGGGTATTTTGCAACATCTCTTTCACCTTCTAATACAGCCTTTATTGCATCAGCTTTGTTGGCTCCAAAAGTTAAGAAAGCAATTTGCTTAGCATCATTAATTAAAGGCGCAGTAAAACTAATTCTATATACGTTTTTATCTTTCAGGTAAACCTCTTTTACTAGTTCTTCATCAATCCAAACTAAGTCTGTTCCAGGGAAAATTGATGCAGTGTGCGCATCGTCTCCTAAACCTAAAAGTATCAAATCAAAAATGGGCTCATCATCAAAAAAGCCACCAATCCAACGCTGGTAAGCTAAAGCCGCACTAGCTGGGTCTAAAGTAGTGTCAACTTTATAAACCTGTGCATCAGCTATTTGCAAACTATCTAGCATAGCGGTTTTCGCCATTAAATAATTGCTGTCTGGATGGTCATGCGCTACATACCGCTCATCGCCAAAGAAGAAATAAACTTTTTTCCAATCAATGTCATTGCTATATTTTGAAGCTAGTAACTCGTAAAGTTTTTTTGGTGAACTTCCACCTGATAGTGCTACCGAAAACCTGTCGTTTTTTGCAATCGCTAATTTTGCGTCCTTAATAAAAAGTGTTGCTAATGCCTCAATTGCTTCGTTACTTTCTTTGAATACGTTTAAACTCATTTTTTATCTTTTTTATCCCCTTTTTTCATGGGCAATGTAAACCAATGGAAGCCATCTTTTGCAATTAATGCTTCCGCTGTTTCTGGACCCCAGCTATCTGCCGAGTAATTAGGGAAACTGATGCTTTTTTTAGATTCCCAGCTTTCTAGTACAGGCATAATTAAATCCCAAGCTGTCTCAACTTGATCACCACGCATAAACAAGGTCTGGTCACCTTTCATTGCATCCAGCAATAAGGTTTCGTAAGCCTCTGGGGTGTCAGTTTCGTAAGTGCCGTCGTAATTGAAAACCATATCCACCGGGTTTAAAGTCATATCTAAACCTGGGCGTTTTGCTTGCACTTGTAAACGGATACTCATTTCTGGCTGAATACTAATAATCAACCTGTTTTGTTGCCAGCTTTCTGATGATTGATTTGGGAAAATTAAATGTGGAACATCTTTAAATTGGATGCTGATGATAGAGGATTTTTGGTGCATTCTTTTTCCAGTTCTAACATAAAACGGAACATTTTGCCATCTCCAGTTATCAATAAAGAATTTTAAGGCTGCAAAAGTTTCAGTGTTTGATTCCTTGTCAACACCTTCTTCTTGGCGGTAGCCATCTACTTTTTCTCCTTTTACCCAGCCTTCTCCATATTGGCCACGTACCGTATTATATCTTATTTCATTTGGACCAAACTGGCGCATGGCTCGCAATACGTCTACTTTTCTGTTACGGATTTCTTCTGCATCAAAGTTTACAGGAGGTTCCATCGCAACTAAGCAAAGCACTTGTAAAATATGGTTTTGTAACATATCCCTTAAAGCACCAGAGCCATCATAATAACCCCCACGGTCTTCAACACCGATATCTTCTGTTACAGAAATTTGTACGTGTTCAATAAAGTTACGGTTCCAAATAGGTTCAAACAAAGCATTGGCAAACCTAAAAGCCAGCATATTTTGTACAGTTTCTTTACCTAAATAATGGTCAATTCTGTAAATCTGATTTTCAGCAAAAATATTTTTTAACAGCACATTTAATTCTTTTGCTGTATTTAAATCTCTTCCAAATGGTTTTTCAATAACAATTCTGGTTCTTGCCTCATCGCTAGCAGATTTCAGCTTAGCCAAATTGCTAGCAATAATTGGGAAAAAATTAGGCGCTACTGCCAAGTAATGAATTATAACAGGTAACTCAGCCCATTCGGCCTCGTGTTTCTGAATAATTTCATCCATTTTTTTATAATCACCTTCGTTGTTAACGTCAGTTCTTAAGTAGCTAATCCGGCTAGAGAAATCTGCCCATTTTTCTTTATCAGCTTTTCCGCTTCTAGAAAACTTGTTTACGCCACCTAATAAGTTTTTTATAAAGCTTTCATTATCGTAATCAGTACGACCTAAACCGATAACTGCAAATTCCTTTGGCATGTACCCTTCTAAAAATAGATTGTACAACGCAGGAATCAATTTTCTTTCTGCAAGGTCGCCTGTGCCACCAAAAATCATGAAGATTGTTGGTTTGGTTTTAATGTTAGATTTCATTTAAACTGTTCTTTTGTTTTAACGATTTATAATATGTGCTGTTAAAATGATTGGTTCTATTTTGTTGCAAATAATTACTGACTACAAGAATAGTAAGGCAATTTTGCCTCCTAATACTTTTGTAGTGAATATCTTTTCTATATGATTATTGGCACTCATATATTGTTTATTTTGCTTTAGTGGTTTCAAAAGTATCAATAGTTTCAATTGATTGTGTGTTTTAATTTGAAAATCTACGCAAACGGTTTAGGGATTTACAGTTTTCACACTGTAACTCTCTTTTATTTGCCATAAGTTTAGGCCTCCTTTAATCCCCTCGCGGTTATTTTCGATACTAATATTGTCATCAAGTTTAAAGCTGATGTGCTTGGTATTACCTCCACTTAAATACAAATGATCGTAATTTATAACTGTTTTAAAAGTTTTTAAAACCTCTTTTAGTTTTTTATTCCATCTTTTCTCTCCGTCTTTTTCTAAAGCGGCATCACCAATAAAATCATCGTAATCTTGTCCTTTTCTAACAGGTAAATGAGCTAGCTCTAAATGTGGCATTAAGTTGCCATCCATAAATAAGGCGGTGCCAAATCCAGTACCTAAAGTAATTACCATTTCTAAACCTTTACCTTTTATTAAGGCTAGTCCTTGTAAGTCAGCATCGTTAACTAAACGTACTGGTTTTTTAAGTTCAGTTGCAATTTCTTTACTGAGGTTGAACTTTCGGAAAGCTCTACTATCTAGGTTTGGTGCAGTAAAAACTACACCTTGCTTAATAAAGCCCGGAAAACCGATAGCGATTTTATCAAATGGCGGAAACTTTTTAGTTAAGGTTTTAATTGCCGCCATCAACTTTTTAGGATTAGCATTTTCTGGCGTTTCTATTTTCTGGTACTCCTGCACTACTTTGCCTTTTGTAGTCAAAATAGTTGCTTTTACATTAGTACCTCCAATATCAATCACTAAAATGTTTTCGTCACTTTTCTTCATAATCTTATTTTAAAAAAATAGCTCAACATTGGCTGAGCTATTAATAATTGATAAGTTACATTATCTGGCTAAAAATATCAAAATAAATTAGGTTAGTATCCATTTTGAGGAGTTAAGCTATAAAACGATGATTAAATGACAATTAATAAAGTTTAAAAGAAAAATGCTTGCCGGTTAGGCAAGCATTTTATAGCTAATATTTGCAGTATTAGTTAATAAACGAATACAATTCTACTTAATGTTTAGAGGTACGTATAAACCAAAAGTGATGTTTCTGCCGGGGTTGTATATACCAAAATTTGGATCGGTTTCATCTAGTCTGCCGGGTTTGTAACGACTTAAATGGTTGTAATAGCGTTTATCTAAAAGGTTGTTGCCGGTTACATTTAGCCTGATGTTTTGCTTGCCTATGTTTATTTGTGTACGGATACCAGCTTGTAAAAGGGTATAACCAGTAGTTTTGGTTTCGAAACTTGCAATACGGTTTTGTGCAAAATTACTCTCCAACCCGATAGAAATATAACTACGCTTTAGTCCCTTAATATTTGGTTCTATCTGAATCTCATTTTTTAAACTGGTTGCAGGGATAAAAGGGACAGCCTCATTTAAACCTAAATTTTGAGCGTGTACATAACTAAAAGTATTCTCGAAATGTAAAAAATCAAAAGGATGGAAAATTAAGCTTGCATCTGAGCCGTAAAAGTTAGCATCATCTTGTTGGTATCTAAATAAAGGATAAAGATCCATTGTTCCATTATTATCAACGGTGATGGTTTCACTGTTGTTTTGGGCCAAATAGATATAATCTTTCATATAGTTATTGTAGATACTTAAGCTAAAGTCAAAACTAGAAACGCTGTACTGCAAGTTGATATCTGCCTGATAACTTTTTTCTGATTTTAAATTGTTATTACCTTTCTCGTAGCGGAACGTACCTTCATGCACCCCATTTGATGATTGTTCTGCCGGATTTGGAGCTCTAAAACCAGAACTTAAATTGGCTTTAAAGTTTAGTTTTTCGCTGAGTTGATGGGTGTAACCCACCGCACCGCTTAGGTTTGAAAAATCAGTACTAAAAGCAGAGAATTTCTCAACTCCATCATCAAAAAGTTGTTTGCCGGTATTTTTGCGGTAATCATAACGTAGACCAAAATTAAAGCTAGATGCATCAAGTTCTTTTTTTACATAGTAAAATACGCCCAAACCCCAATTGTTATAGTCGGGGATTAAAAACTCTTCTCCTTTATTTAAACTATTCTGATAATCGGCACTTAAACCTATAATAGGTTGCCAATTATTTGTGGTATTCTGAATGTATTTAGCATCTAAACTGTAGCTGTTTAAATCAAAAAACAAAGAAGGGTCAGTAGTTTCAAATTCTTTACGGATATTATTTTGATACCCTAAATCCAACTTTAAATTGCCTTTATTCGTTAAGATATTACTGTTTGATGCTACTTTAAAATGGGCTATTTGCTGATTTGGGAAAGCTAAATCCCTCGATTTTAAGTCGCTTTGAGTAAACGCATTTCCATCTTCGTCAATGAAGTTTCCGTTTCCATCAAGCTCGGGCTCATAAAAACCAATATTGTTTTTGAACGAAGAAACGTTAATGTGGCTATAACCCCAAGCCTTATTAAGTCCTATCATTCCACTTAAAGAAGTTTCGTTAAAGCCAGAGTTAGGGAAATAATAATCTGGAGTTTTAAAAGAGTAAGCATTTTTATAAGTGGCTCGTCCTCTCCAAACTAAACCATTGGTGTTTCCGGTAAGCATTGCCGAGTTACTGCTTAAACCTCCATTAATAGAATAATTACTTAATATTTCTCCTTTAATAGTGCCGTCAGAAACGGTTAAAGGCTCTAAAATATTAATTACTCCACCTAAAGCATCGGCTCCGTAAAGTAAACTAGCGGCACCGCGTAAAACCTCCACTCTGTCGGCAGAAAACTGGTCAATCTCCACACCGTGTTCATCGCCCCATTGTTGTCCTTGCTGTTTAATCCCATCGCTTACGGTTACAATCCTATTAAAAGAAAGCCCTCTAATTACCGGTTTGGAAATTGCCTGTCCCGTTGAAATTTGTGAAACGCCAGCAACTTTAGAAACTGCATCAATTAGATTGGTAGAAGGTCTGTTCAGCATTTCCTCGTGAGATAAAACACCGACAGAAGTGCTATTTTTTTTGCTATCTGCACCTGTTACTGTTCCGGTAACTACTACTTCATTAGCTTCAATTCGGCTTTCTTCTAACTCAAAAACAAAAGATTGGGTGGTTGAAAAGTTAATAGTTTTGTTAAGGTACTTATAGCCCAAATAAGAAACTTGGACTAAAAATTTACCAGTTTCTGGGATTCTGTTAAAGGTAAATTTTCCGTTGATATCGGCCACGGTACTTACTTTTAAATCTTGGATAGTGATGCTTGCGCCAGGTAAAGCTTCTTTTGTTTGTGCGTCAATTATTCTTCCGCTGAAAATAACATCAGCTGCATAGCTACTGCTTGCCCAAAGTAAAAGGACAAGACTGTATATAATACGGTTCATTGTTTAATTTTAAAATGTAATGTTGCTCAGCAACCTAAATAAATTGTAGGAATAAATTTAGGAAAGCACAGGTGGTGCTTTATTACGGGTGC
This sequence comes from Pelobium sp., assembly GCA_037968815.1. Taxonomy (GTDB): domain Bacteria; phylum Bacteroidota; class Bacteroidia; order Sphingobacteriales; family Sphingobacteriaceae; genus Pseudopedobacter. The sequence goes on from JBBKWF010000021.1 coordinate 164,218, forward strand.
GATGGAAAAACTGGAAATAGTTATCAGTATGATAAGCAGTTTCTAGGGTAGTTGAAGATAGGATGATCGTAAACGTAAAAGGTTCAAGAGGTAATCCGCCAACAAAAACAGCATCTGAAGTAGTACAACAAGGTTTTGTATAGTTTTTTAAATGCTTTTCACAACTACTTCCACAGTCGTCTTTGTGTACAAAGTAATGATCGTGAATAATTGTATGCAGAGGCACTGCGGCACTCAACATAGAGAATGCAACACAGAATAATAATAATGTACGTAGGTACTGCTTTAGCATTAAGCGCAAAGCTATAAATACTTTGCGTCAATAAAAAGTAACATTCCTATGAAACTCTTTAAGCTTACTCATGATGAAATTATTGAATGTAAAGCTATCTTTGCCCATTATGAAACCATCAGAAGTCAACAAAAAGTTTAAAGAACTTCAACAGAAATTAGCTGATGATTTTGACAATGAACTTCCGGACATTAAAGTAATTTTATTTTTAATAGGTGTACAGGAGTTGGGACAAGGTCCAAAAAAGTTCAGTAAACGCCAAAAAGAAGAATTAATGCATATAGCAAATTGTCGTTTATTCTCTGAGCTTGGTTTTTACGAATTAGAAGGCATGGATCAGGATGGTTGGCCACATTGGAATAAGGTGAAACCTATACCAGCATATAATGTATTAGAGCAGGAAATGCTGATGAAATCCCTAATTGTAAATTATTTTCAAGAAGTTTTTTAAACAACAAAAGCCGCTAAAAAGCGGCTTTTGAATTTTTCATAGGTAGATGAAAAATTATTTATTTGGTCTTTTGAAAGCGTAAGCTAAACGTACTGCAACCATTCCGTTGCTTCCTGCATCATATTCAAAACCTTCGTAACGTAAAGCGATATCCCATTTGTTGTTTGCATAACCTAAACTTGGCGCCCAAGCAAACGCAGTTCCTGCTCCGTCTCTTAATCCAAATGCAACACCGGCTTCTGGTTGTACATAAAAGGTGTCTCCAAAAAAGAATTTAGCACCTGCTTTTAAAGGAATTAAATCACTTTGGACATTTCCCTCTGGGCCACCAACAAAACCGTAGTAACCGGTTGTTAAAGTTAATGATGTTCTTTCCGCTAAATCTTTCTGTAATCTTAAATCTGGTGCAATAACTACATCGCCCATGTATGATTTTGTTGGAACACCAATCCCTAAAGCACCACTTAATCTAATTGATCGATCAGTATTGCTTTGTGCAAACGCTCCTGTAAAAGTTATTAGAGTTATCGCAGCTGCTGCGATGATTCCTCTGAAAGTAATTTTTTTCATAATCATTATAATTTAGATGGCTATTTACAAGAGGTATGCCAAATGTTATTTGTTTGGTGTAAATTTTGTTGATGAATTACAGAAATCATTGTTTTACAGTCAATCTCGAATGTTATTTTTAATTACCAAAAACATAAGCGAGTTTTGTATTCCACTAAAAAACCTTAAAAATGTTTGATAAAATATTACAAGCACAGCAAAAAGCTGAAGAAGTTAAAAAAAGATTAGAAACCATTACGCTAAGCGAACAAGCTGAAGGTGGTGCAATAAAAGTTACCGCAACTGCTGGTAAAACCATTAAAAGTATAAGTATTGCCGAGGACTTTTTGAAAGAAAATGGTGCTGAAGGTGTTGAAGATGTGCTTGTGACTGTTATCAACAAGGTTTTAGCACAGGCAGAAAACGTATCGCAAGCAGAAATGTCTGCAATGACTAATCAAATGTTAGGCGGAATGGGTGATTTAGGAAGCCTTTTCGGAAAAAAGTAAATAAATGATGAAGGTAAATTATTTTGGGCAATCTTGTTTTTTATTAGAGATTGACAACACAAAGATTCTGTTTGACCCATTTATTACGCCAAATGAATTGGCAAAAGATATTGACGTTGAACAAATTAATTGCGACTACATATTAGTAAGTCACGGGCATGAGGACCATGTTGCCGATTTAGTTTCAATTGCAAAACGAACTAAAGCTAAAGTGGTAAGCTCTTTCGAGATTATTGAGTGGTTAAAAAAGCAAGGTGTTGATAATGGGCACCCAATGAATTTAGGCGGAAGTTGGCAATTTGACTTCGGAAAAGTAAAAATGATATTTGCAGCTCATTCCAACTCATTACCTGATGGTACTTATGGCGGAACAGCGGCGGGTTTTATAATTGAAACAGGTGGAAAAACCATTTATTATGCTGGCGATACCGCTTTAAATCAAGATATGAAGTTGACCGGTGAACTGTTTAATATTGATTATGCTTTTTTACCTATCGGCGATAATTTTACAATGGGCGTTTCTGATGCCATTATAGCCAGCGATTTTATCAAATGCAAAAACATCATTGCCATGCATTACGATACTTTTGGATACATTAAAGTTGACCACTCCGAAGCTAAAAAAGCTTTCGCCGATGCAGGGTTAGAGTTAAGTATGCTCAAGATATCTGATCAAGAAAAAGATGCAAAAGTATTGTAAGTGAGAAAACAGAAAAGCGACTTTAGGTCGCTTTTTTTGATTTACATCTATCTTTTTTGCAATAAAGATTCCATTCTTTTCATGACTTCCTACTTACTCGACTATGGTTAATAAAATATCTTTGTAGATTTAGGTTTTAGAACAATTATGAATAAAAAACTCAAACTTGGAATGATAGGTGGTGGTAAAGGTGCTTTTATTGGCGCTTTACACCGTATTGCTTCCCGCTTAGACGATGAATATACTTTGGTATGCGGTGCATTTAGTAGCAATGCAGAAAAATCTAAAGAAAGTGGGAAAAGCTTAGGCTTAGATGCACAACGGATATATGCTTCTTATAATGAGCTTTTTGAAAAAGAAAAGAATCTGCCAGCTAATGAGCGTATGGAAGTGGTAAGTATTGTTACTCCAAATCACCTACATTTTGAGCCTGCAAAACTTGCGTTAGAAAATGGCTTTCATGTAATTTTAGATAAGCCAATTACCTTTTCTTTAGCAGAAGCAAAACAACTTCAAGAAATTTTAGTTAAAAGTGGGAAATCACTGATGCTTACTCATACCTATACTGGTTACCCGATGGTGAAAGAAGCTAAGCATTTGCTAGCAAAAGGGATTATAGGTAAAATCAGAAAAGTTTATGTTGAATATCCACAAGGTTGGTTAAGTCAAAACCTAGAAAGTGGTGATAATAAACAGGCCGCTTGGCGAACCGACCCTAGTAAAAGTGGAATTGCTGGTGCAATGGGAGATATAGGAACTCATGCATTTAACCTAGCTGAATATGTAACGGGTTTGCAAGCCACACAGATTTGTGCCGATATAAACACCGTTGTTGAAAACAGAAGGTTAGATGATGATGGATCGGTTCTAATGAAATTTAATAATGGTGCAAGTGGCGTTTTAATGGCTACACAAATTGCAGCAGGTGAAGAAAACAATGTAAAAATTAGAGTTTACGGAGATAAAGGCGGGATAGTTTGGCAACAAGAAGATCAAAACACTTTACAAGTGAGATTGATTGATCAACCTACTCAAATTTACCGAGCCGGAACAGGTTACCTAAGCGATATCGCAACACAAAACTGTAGAACGCCTGCTGGTCACCCCGAGGGTTACTTAGAAGCTTTTGCCAACTTATACAGAAACTTTGCTTTGTACTTAAAAGCTTCAGAAAAAGAAAGAAATGAGCAAATAGCAATATCCGATTTTCCAGGGATTGAAGATGGTATACGCGGAATGGCGTTTATAGAAAACGTAATTAACTCGGGTAAATCTGAAACTAAATGGACAACGTTTAAAATTTAAGAAATGGCAACAACTATTAAAGGACCTGCAATTTTTATTGCTCAATTTATTGGTGATGAAGCACCATTTAACAACTTAAAAGATATTTGTGTTTGGGCAGCTAACTTAGGTTACAAAGCCGTACAGTTACCTACACATGATCTGCGATTTTTAGATCTAAAAAAAGCTGCAGAAAGTAAAGCTTATGCCGATGAAATAAAAGGCATTGTAAAAGAAGCAGGTTTAGAAATATCTGAACTATCTACCCATATACAAGGACAGTTAGTAGCCGTAAACCCTGCATTTGATGAGCTTTTTGATGGCTTTGCACCAGAAGAAGTTCGTAAAAACCCTAAAGCCAGAACAGCATGGGCAATACAGCAGTTAAAATATGCTGCTCAAGCCTCAAAAAACTTAGACTTAAAAGCCTCAGTAACTTTTAGTGGCTCTTTAATGTGGCATACTGTTTACCCTTGGCCACAAAGACCTGCCGGTTTGGTAGAAGATGCTTTTAAAGAATTAGCTAAACGTTGGAAACCAATTTTAGATGTTTATGATGAATGCGATGTAGATCTTTGTTATGAGTTACACGCAGGAGAGGATCTTCATGACGGTGTTACTTTTGATAGATTTTTAGATGATGTAGACCAACACCCTAGAGCTTGTTTGCTTTATGATCCTTCGCATTTTGTGTTGCAATGTTTAGATTATTTGGCCTTTATTGATATTTACCATGAACGTATAAAAATGTTCCACGTTAAGGATGCCGAATTTAATCCAAATGGTAGACAAGGTGTTTATGGTGGTTACCAAGACTGGGTTGACCGGGCTGGTAGGTTCCGTTCGCTTGGTGATGGACAGGTTGATTTTAAGTCTATCTTCAGTAAAATGGCACAATATGACTTTAGTGGTTGGGCTGTTTTAGAGTGGGAATGCGCTATAAAACACTGGGAAGACGGAGCAAAAGAAGGTTCCGAATTTATTAGAGATCACATCATCAGAGTTACCGATCGAACATTTGATGACTTTGTAGCCGTAGGGAAAGACGATAGTTTAAATAAGAAGATTTTAGGGCTTTAGAGAGGGCTAAAGCGATTCTCTCTAATAGAGATAGGAGGGCGTTCTTGGTCGAAACTAAGATTAGTAGCATAAAAAAAAGTCATTGTGGGCTTAAACCCACAATGACTTTTACTATAATAATCTAAATTTTATTGTGTTAAGGTAACGCTTCTTTCTACAGAAGTATTGTCTCCAGTTAATTCTTTTCCTTCCGCGTCAAGCAAAGTTATTTTAAGATTTAAATCTCCCATCGGAGCATTTTTTATAAAATATGGTTGCCATTTGTCAACGGTAAATGTAGTATCGGCCACATCAACTTTTACTTTATAAGCATCAGCTGCAAGAGCTGCATTTTTCACGTAAAAATCTAAAAGTACGTTTTGGGTGTCTTTACCCGCATACTCGCCTTTTGGTCTGCTGTAAAATAACATTGGTTCTTTTACGCTTTCCATTTCTACATAATTTCCGTCTTTATCTATTTTAAAGTGTACCAAAACAGAAGCTTCAGGAGATTTTACTGATAAATGGTAAGAGCGTGATAAGAAAGTTAATAAATAATGCTCAGAATTTACAGGCAAAGTAACCGTGTTTTCTGGTTTGTATAAAGCTTGGTAAGGTTTGTTATCCATTATAAAATGGATGTGTTGACCTTTGTCTGAGTTTGCACATTCGCCAGAGTGGTTGTCCATTGTTTGTTTAGTTAACTCGTAGTTTGCTACATTAAATGTGTACATCAACTTTACCGAATCTGTACCAACTTTCTCTGTTTTAACATCCGCTATAGTCAATTTTGCATTCGGGAATTCGTCGGCCTCAACTAAAGGCTCAATACTCATTGCAGTTTGTGCTACACTGTCTTGTGTGTCTGCAGAATTTTTACCGTCTTGATTACAAGCGCTTAAACTTGCTAAAGCAATTAAGCCAGAAAATAAAAACGGAGAACTAAATTTTAAATTCATGATTTCTAAATTTATTTTGTTAAAGATTTAAAATTACTGATTATGATTGGTTTTGGGGCAAAAATTAAGCCATTGATTTAGTGAAAAGAATTTAAGAGTAAAGACCAAGAGTTAAGAACCAAGATATAAGAATCAAGAATCAAGACTGATTTTTCAAATTTGTAAACACCACTCAATTCTGTGAACTCCGTGTCCTCTGAGGTTGAAAATCATTCACAAACTATAAGCTATCAATCTCCTAGTTTTGCCATCTTTTAATCACATCCAATACACCTTACCCAAACTCCGCTTTCATAGCAATTTAAAAACTTATCTTTGCCAACATAAATGAGAGACCATCAAATTATAACCCTTAAAAACGGCATTCGCGTACTACTGAAGCCTGTAAAGTCACAAATTGCGCATTGCTGTTTAATTATAAATGCGGGTTCGCGTGATGAAGAAGTTGGTGAACCTGGATTGGCTCATTTTATTGAGCATTTACTATTTAAAGAAACCGAAAAGCGCAATACCAATCAAATTTTAAATCGTTTAGAGATTGTTGGAGGTGATTTAAACGCCTATACCACCAAAGAATATACTTGCCTACAAGCATCCTTTTTAAAACCGCATTTAGAGCGAGCGATGGAGCTTTTGCAGGATATCGCCTTTTTTTCCACCTTCCCTAAAGAGGAGATGGAAAAAGAAAAAGAAGTGATTTTAGATGAAATTTTAAGCTACGAAGACCAACCCGAAGAAGCTATAAATGATGACTTTGAATCGATGTTGTTTAGTGGGCATACCATGGGCGAAAATATTTTAGGTACACCAAAATCTGTTAAAGCATTTGAAAAAAAGCATCTGGTAGACTTTATCGCTAAAAACTATAATACCCACGAGATTATTTTTGCAGTTTCTGGCTCGTACACTTTAACCAAAATTGAAAAACTGGTTGATAAATATTTCGGAATCATCCCTGAAAACACCACTGTTAAAATAAGAACTGCCCCAATAGAGAGTGTCGCTCAAAATAAAAATGTAATTAAGCCTATTAATCAATCGCATTGTATGTTGGGTTCAACCGCATACAGCATACATCACCAGCATAAACCTGGGTTATTACTGCTTAATAATTTATTAGGCGGTACAGGGATGAGCTCTCGTTTAAACTTAGAAATCCGCGAAAAGCATGGCATTGCTTACACCATTGAGTCTAGCTATACGCCATTAACTGATACCGGACTTTTTTCTATTTATTTTGGTACAGATGCTGAAAAAGTAGAGAAAGCTTTAGGCTTGATTGATAAGGAGCTAAAAAAAGTTAAAGAAAATAAGCTAGGGAAAATTCAGCTATCACAAGCTAAAAAAAGGTTTATTGGGCAAATTGCTTTAGGCGAAGAAAACCGGATGGGCGTTTTAATATCCATGGCAAAAAGTTTGTTGGATTATGATAAGATAGATTCTTTAAAAGAGATTTACGCCAAAATAAACCAAGTAAGTGCCGAAGAACTGATTACTATTGCAAATCATGTGTTTAATAAAGATAGTTTGAGTCTACTGCTTTACAGTCCCGAAGAAAATAATTAACACCCATGAATATCACCATAAAAGACAAGGTTTTTGAGCCACTAGTAGAGTATTGTATGATTGAAAAACGTACTCGACTGATTGGTATTGAGATTAATATGGAATACGAAAATCGTGTACCTGTTTTTTTGGGTGTGCTGAACGGTTCGTTTATGTTTATGGCAGATTTGATGAAAGAAATTCATATTTCCTGCGAAACTACTTTTGTTAAACTGGCATCGTACCACGGCGGTTTAAAAACTTCAGGAAGTATTACCGAGGAGTTGAGCATTGCCATGGATTTAGAAAACCGGGATGTTATTATTGTAGAGGATATAATTGACAGCGGTAAAACGCTGGATTACCTATTAAAACAGGTAAAAGCTTTAAAGCCGGCGAGTATTAAAATTGCAACCTTATTGCTAAAACCCGATGCATTGGAAGTTGATTTAGGCGAGATCAACTATGTAGGTTTTGAAATTTCAAATGAATTTGTGGTTGGTTACGGGTTAGATTACGATGGTTTAGGTCGTAACTTAACGGATATTTACCGATTGTGTGAAAGCGAATAAGCATACGATTTTTTAAAAATCGTATGCTTAACTAACCTTTCTATTTTTTCTCAGGCAATAAAATCAGCTTAATAAAATTATTGTTATTTAAATATTTACTTGCTGTTGTTTTAGTGCTGGTATTAGTTACCTCGCTAAGGGTTTGGGTATAAGTTAATATCTTTTTAGGGTCTTCACTATCAGTATAGCTATTCTGTAAATAACCTAACCAAAAACCATTTTCACGCAACTGTAGTTCTAACTGGCGCACTTCTTCTGCTTTAAATTTTTGAATATCATCTGCAGAAGCACCATCTTTTTGAAGTTGATTTACTTCATCTATCGCTGCTGCAATTAGCTTATCTACGTTTGCAGATGAACAGCTGAAAGAAATACTTACGCTATAATTTGGCTTCGGTTCGTTATTGTAACTCACATTTACTCGCGGACTATAAACTCCACTTTCTTTTTCTCTCAAGCGCTCTAAAATTTTGATTTCCAAAATCGCTTTTAAAGCATCTAATTGTAGGTTTTCTTTATCCGAATAATTGTAGTTGCCGTGGTAAACTAAAGATACGTTTGCTTTGTCCTCTAAACCTTTATAAACTTTTTTGGTAATGTCACCAGAAAGCGGTTCTAAGCCTAAATCTTTAAACGTTTCTTTATCGCCATTTGATGGTAAACTACCCAAATAGGTAGCAAGTAAAGGCTTTATTTCTTCCGTTTTAAAATTACCTACAAAGGTAAAAGTGAAATCACTAGCGTTGGCAAAACGTTGTTTATAAAAGGCGATTGCTTTATCTAAATTAATCTCACTAAGTTCTGGAATTGTAATTTGTTGTGCTCGCTTTTTATAGCTGTTTAAAACTGCGATTGCAGTGTCCTGGAAAACGGCACTTGGCTGCGTTAAACGATTACTTAAAACCGTTTGCATACTCTCTATCTGTGTTTTTAAAACACTTTCGTCTTTTCGTGGCGCAGTAAAGTATAAATGAGCCAACTGTAAAGCAGTTTCTAAATCTTTAGGACTACTTGAACCTCTGATGCCTTCGCTATAAGTACCAATATAAGGACTTACACTTGCAACTTTTCCCGTCAAAAGTTTTCCTAGTTGGCTTTCGTTAAAGTCTGCAATACCAGACTCACTCACCAATTGATCAGCCATCTGCGCCGAACGGAAATTCTCATCAGAAGCTAAAGAAGTACCGCCTTTGCTACTTGCAGTAAATAGGACTTGGTCGTTTTTAAAATCGGTAGGTTTTAAAATTATTTTTACACCGTTAGAAAAAGTAAGCTCTGTAACTCCAATTTCATCCACCTTTTTCTCGCTAATTATTGTCCCGGCTTGTGGCTTGTTTGCCATTAAAGGTTTGTCAACCACGTTGTCAATGTAAGGCTGTACGTTTTCCCCAGCGGTTTTAATCCAAGTTAGGTAAGTTGCTTCATCCGGTAGGTTCTCTTTTTCTTTCTCCGGAGCTTGAATAATGGCGATCATATTATTCTCCGTAACAAAGGTTGAAGCCAGTTTATTAATTTCCTCCACGGAAATACTGCTCAGGTTTTTAGTGTAGAAATCATGAGTGTAATCAATACTAGGTATCGCTTGACCTTTCAAAAAAGCATCCACATATTTTTGAACAAATACAGCTGATTTAGTTTTGTCTTTTTCTGCAAATTGTTTTTCGATAGCGGTTTGTAAGTTAGTTTTTGCCCGCTCCAATTCTGTGGCGGTAAAACCGTATTTCTTCATCCTTACGTTTTCAGTAATTACGGATTTAATTGCAGCTTCCAAACCTTTCGCGTCTTTAGAAACAGCAACGCTGTTAAAAGCATCTAAATTGACTAAACCACCTTGAAAAGAACCATAATTGCTTTGGGCAAACACAAACGGAGCGTTCCCTTTTTGTACAATTTCGGTTAACCTATTGCTCAACATGGTGTTAATTAAGTTGGTTAAAATCTTGTTTTTTAAGTCTGCTTCATTGTTCTCAACTACTTCTGGATGCTTGTAGGTAATTGCTGCAACATTATAAGGAAACTCTGGGTCGGTAACTATTTTTACCAAAGGTTCGGTGTTGTCTGGGATGCCGTAAGCTTCTCTTTTTCTTTCGTTATCCGGATTGTTTAAGTCAGAGAAATTATCTTTAATCAACTGCTCAACTTTTACAACATCAAAGTCGCCAACGGCAATCACCGCTTGTAAATTTGGACGGTACCAATCTTTATAAAACTGTTTAATGGTTTCGTATTTAAAATTGTTCAGGATATCCAATTTACCGATGGGTAATCTTTCTGCATATCTTGAGTTTGCCAATAAAAATGGTAGTAATTGTTTGCTCATCCGTTCCTGAGCATTTTTACCGCGTTGACGGTCTTCTTCTACAATTACTCCACGCTCTTGATCAATTTCCTTGTCGTCGAAACTTACATAACCAGCCCAGTTTGCTAAAATATCGAAGCCTTTTTCAAAAACAACAGTGCTATCTGTGGGTAAAGGCAATTGATAAACTGTTTGGTTAAAACCCGTATAAGCATTTAAATCTGCACCGAAACGTACACCTGCTTTTTGCAGGTAGCTAATCAATTCATTTTTAGGGAAATCACGTGTTCCGTTAAAAGCCATGTGCTCGGTAAAATGCGCCAAACCTTGTTGGTCGTCGTTTTCTACAATAGAACCAACTTTATTTACCAAGTAAAGCTCTGCTCGGTTTTTTGGCTCCACATTTTTACGGATGTAATAAGTTAAACCGTTTGGCAGTGTGCCAATAATAACGCTACTGTCTTTTGGAATTGGAACGTTTGCGGTATCGGTGCTTTGTTGATTCACCTTTGGGCTACAAGCTAATATAAACACCGAGATGATGGTGGCGAGTGTTAAACCTGATATTTTCATATTCTTTATGTTTTTTATTAAGAGTTGCTTTCAATCTATTTATTACAAATCCGTTGATATTAAAAAATCATCTACGGCTTTTATTGCGTTCTCTATCCGGTCTTTTAAACCGCCGACTTCTGTATAAGAAGCATCTAGTGTTTGTAGTTCTTTGCGCCAAACATCCATAAAATAATCTCCACGACCTTTAAAGTTTCGCAAAGGATCATCCTGCCAAGGTAAGTCGTTTTTCAATAAAATATAAAAATCGTAAGGATGAGATTTTAGCTTATCTAAAACCGATTGTGGTGTTTTTCCAAAAAGCTCATCGCACCAAATTTTTACGGTTAAAATGGTGGTATCACAAATTAGCAAGTTGTTTTCAGATACACTTTCTACAGATTTTTCTAAAGCAAGCTGACCGTAAAACATGTTCAACTCATCTTGTAAAGTAGCTTCATGTTTTAGTTCTTCGCAATAAAACCTAGAATATTCTGGTACCCAATTGCTATGGTAATGTTTTGCTAAAGCTTGAGATACGGTGGATTTCCCTGAAGATTCTGGGCCAACTATGGCTATTTTAATGAGTTTTTTGTTCATATGCAATTAGCAATAATACCTGCTTTGTTAAAATATGTATTGCTACCGGTTATGCTACAAATATAATGATAAGTAAACAGCCATAACTTATTTAAAAACAGTTAAAGTTTTACAAAATAAAGCAATGAAATGTGGGCACACATTTAAATAAAAAATATAAAAGCATTTCTTTATTATTGTTTAATAATTCATAAACAATGAAAACCTTAATTGCATCAGTATTAATTCTGAATGTGTTTTTTTGCCAAGCGCAAGAGCAAAAGGCTGTGAAAACTTACTTTGTTAAAGGAAATGGTTTTTCTACCGTTTTTAAAGAAAAGAAATTAGAAAAAGTTGATAGTGCAGACTATACACGAACGGTAGGTTTAGATAAAAACAATGAGAGTTTATATGATGTTACGGAGTACTATTTAGATAAAAGCATTCGAAGAATTGGCAACTCGCTCACCAATGATTTTACGCCTAAATACAGCGGAAATGTTATTAGCTACTTTGAAAATGGAAATAAAGCATCCGAAGAGCTTTTTGTTACAGGTCAACGTAAAGGCGTTTCTACCTATTATTTTTCTAATAAGCAGATAAGAAAAGTTGTGAGATATGACTCGGATAAAACGGGGACTATAGAAAAAGTGTCAGTGCTTAATGATTCGCTAGGTAATCACTTTTTAGACGAAGCAGGTACAGGAAGTTTTAAAATAACAGATGAAGCCGGAGATTTAGTTGAAGGAGCCTACACCAACGGTTTAAAGGATAAAACTTGGAAGACAGTCAATATCAAAAAGAGAGAAACCTACTTTGACGAGTACGATGGCGGAAAATATATTCAAGGAAAAACTATTGACGCCAGTGGCAAAACAACAAAATACGATAAGTTGGAAGCATTACCTACATTTAAAGGAGGCTTATCGGCTTTAGGTTCTTTTTTGTCTAGTAATTTGCGCTATCCAGATGAAGCTCGTGACAACAATATACAAGGCCGGGTATTTTTGCAGTTTGTGATAGAGAAAGACGGGACTTTAGTAGAGGCTAAGGTTGTTCGAGGAATCGGTTCCGGCTGTGATGAAGAAGCCTTAAGAGTGATTAACAAGTCGCCAAGATGGAATCCGGGAACACAAAGAGGGAGACCTGTTAGGGTGAGTTATGTCCTTCCCATCTTTTTTCAGTTAAGCACTTCCAATTCCAAAAAATAATTGGAATGGAAACCACATAATCTGGTCGATTTTCATTCTGTATTTTTCGGTTGGTGTTCTCGCCGTAGCGCTTAAAAGAAAATATGAAACTAAAGATGATGGCACAATGCGAACACCGACCATAGGGAATTTGCGTTAGGGATAAAAGTGAAAAGCCCACAGCGGGGTGCAACGGAGCGAGGACTTGTAACGGATAGCCCGACCGCTTTCCGCGGGAACGCCCAAAATAAGAACCCACTTCTAAATAAGTTTATTAAATGGTTCAGGCGCTAATGTATCAAAACAATAAATCTAAAAAAAGATAACAAAAAAAACTTTACATTTCCTACCTTTGCATCCCGAACAAGCATTCGGGATTTTTGTTTTATTACAAAGCGTAAAATCCCCTTAAAATTACGCCATGCCAAAAAATAATTCCATTAAATCAGTTTTAATCATCGGTTCAGGACCTATTATCATTGGTCAGGCTTGTGAATTTGATTACGCCGGTTCTCAGGCTTCTTTGTCTTTAAAAGAAGAAGGAATCGAAGTTTCTATCATCAATTCCAATCCTGCAACCATCATGACGGATGAGGTAATTGCAGATCACGTTTATTTAAAACCTTTAACTGTTGCTTCTTTAGAAGAAATTTTACAAGAACGCCAAATTGATGCAGTATTGCCAACAATGGGCGGTCAAACCGCTTTAAACTTAGCAATAGAAGCAGAAGAACGCGGTATTTGGGAAAAATACGGAGTAGAAATTATTGGTGTTGATACTGCTGCAATCGAGAAAACAGAGAACCGCGAGGCTTTCCGTCAATTGATGGTTGATATAGGTATTGGTGTTGCAAAGTCACAAATTGCCAACTCCTTTTTAGAAGGTAAAGAAGCGGCACAAGATATCGGCTTCCCATTAGTAATTCGTCCTTCCTACACCTTAGGAGGTTACGGCGGTGGATTTGTTCACAAAAAGGAAGATTTCGACGCGGCACTTTCTCACGGTTTAACAGCTTCCCCAACCCACGAGGTTTTGGTAGAACAAGCCGTTATTGGTTGGAAAGAATACGAGTTAGAGCTATTGCGTGACAATAAGGACAACGTAATTATTATCTGTTCTATCGAGAACTTTGATCCAATGGGTATCCATACCGGAGATTCAATTACGGTTGCTCCGGCAATGACCTTGTCTGACCGTTGTTTCCAAGATATGCGTAACCAAGCTATCAAAATGATGAGAGCTATCGGTAATTTCGCAGGTGGCTGTAATGTTCAGTTTTCGGTAAACCCGGAAGATGAAAGCATTATCGCTATCGAAATTAACCCTCGTGTTTCTCGCTCATCTGCCTTGGCATCAAAAGCAACAGGTTACCCAATTGCAAAAATTGCAGCTAAATTGGCTATCGGTTACAACTTAGACGAGTTAGAAAATCAGATTACAAAAACAACATCAGCATATTTTGAACCTACTTTAGATTATGTTATTGTTAAAATCCCTCGCTGGAATTTCGATAAATTTAAAGGAGCTAATACCGAACTTGGTTTACAGATGAAATCTGTGGGCGAGGTAATGGGAATTGGGCGTTCATTTATTGAAGCTTTACAAAAAGCTTGTCAGTCTTTAGAAATTGGCAGAGCAGGTTTAGGTTCAGACGGAAAGCAAAACCGTAACATCGAAGATATTATGTACAAGTTGGAGCACCCAAGTTGGGACCGACTGTTTGCTATCAAAGATGCTATGCGTATGGGCGTACCATTGGAGTCTATCCGTAAAGTCACTAAAATTGATAAGTGGTTCTTAAATGAAATTCAGGAACTAACAGCATTAGAGCAAGAGTTGAAACGCTATGCTTTAAACAATATCCCTAAAGACTTTTTCTACACCATTAAACAAAAAGGTTTCTCTGATGTACAGATTGCTTGGATTTTAGGCAACGTTACTGAGGACGAAGTTTACGACCGTAGAAAAGAGTTGGGAATAAATCGAGTTTATAAAATGGTAGATACTTGTGCCGCGGAATTTCCAGCACAAACACCATATTTTTACTCTACTTACGAAGGTGAAAACGAATCTAAACCATCTGATAAAAAGAAAGTCATTGTTTTAGGTTCGGGGCCAAACAGAATTGGACAAGGAATTGAGTTCGATTATTCTTGTGTACATGGTTTAATTGCAGCACATGAGGAAGGTTACGAAGCCATTATGGTAAACTGTAACCCAGAAACGGTTTCTACCGATTTCAACATGGCAGATAAATTATATTTTGAGCCAGTTTTCTGGGAGCATGTTCGTGAAATAATCGATTTAGAAAAACCAGAAGGTGTAATTGTTCAATTAGGCGGACAAACTGCTTTAAAAATGGCTGAAAAGCTTCACGAGAAAGGTATCAAGATTATCGGAACAAGTTTCGAAAATATGGATATTGCTGAAGACCGTGGTCGTTTCTCTGATTTATTGAAAGATTTAGATATTCCTTATCCTAAATACGGTGTTGCCGAAACTGCGGAAGAAGCGATTGTTGTTGCAAAAGAAGTAGGTTACCCAGTATTGGTTCGTCCGTCTTATGTTTTAGGTGGGCAAGGAATGAGCATTGTTATTAACGATGAAGATTTAGAAACTGCCGTAGTAAAGCTTTTAGGAGATTTACCAGGTAACCGAGTGTTAATTGATCATTTCTTAGATAGAGCAGAAGAAGCAGAGTCTGACTGTATTTTTGATGGCGAGGATGTGCATATCATTGGTTTAATGGAGCATATTGAGCCTGCCGGTATTCACTCTGGAGATTCAAGCGCAGTATTGCCAACTTTTAGTTTATCCGATGCTGTTATTGGAAAAATGGAAGAATACACAGCTAAAATTGCTAAAGCTTTAGATATTCGTGGATTGATGAATATGCAGTTTGCTATTAAGAACGAAGAAGTTTATGTAATTGAGGCAAACCCAAGAGCATCACGTACGGTTCCTTTTATTGCGAAAGCTTACGGTGTAGCATACATTAACATTGCTACAAAGGTGATGTTGGGTACTAAGAAGTTGAAAGACTTTACAATTGTTAGAAAGCTGAAAGGTTACGCTATTAAAGAGCCTGTTTTCTCTTACAACAAGTTTCCTGAGATACAGAAAGAGTTAGGTCCTGAGATGAAATCAACTGGTGAAGCCATCCGTTTCATTAAAGATCTAGAAGATCCATACTTTATTCAGCTTTCTAAAGAGAAATCAATGTATTTGAGTAAGTAATTCTAAAGCTATTGGTTTTATAAACCGAGAGTCTACACTTTAAATATTGAAACCATCCTAAACTTTAGGATGGTTTTTTCTTTTAGTGCTTATTTGAAAAAATCATTTAATGAATATTGCCTTTTTAAAGAAAAAAGTAAAATTGTTCTGTAACAAAAAAAAGTAAATTTTAGCTACAAAATTTACTATGTTAGCATAATAAAATTACTATAAATGAAAATATGGCACTATAAATTGTATTTTATTGTAAAATTGTTAAAGTAAGAACTTGTTTATGTAACAAATATGATATAAATTAGGGTAATTTTTATTAAATTTTTAATTAACTGTAGATCAATTAATTGCGTTGTTTTGTTAAAAAATGTTAAATATTAATTTGTTTTTAACATGAAGTACTTGCTATATTTAAAATCAATTAACACAATTACTAATTTACTTTATTTT
Source organism: Pelobium sp. (assembly GCA_037968815.1). Classification (GTDB taxonomy): domain Bacteria; phylum Bacteroidota; class Bacteroidia; order Sphingobacteriales; family Sphingobacteriaceae; genus Pseudopedobacter. Next base: position 180,440 of record JBBKWF010000021.1, read on the forward strand.
TAAATTGTATGAAAAAACTTGTACAAAGTTTATTCGTCTTGTTGCTGATAGCATCTAGTGTGCTTGCTCAAGATAGAAGAATTACAGGAAAGGTGACGGCCTCCGAAGATGGTTTTCCTTTACCTGGTGTTTCAGTTAAAGTAACTGGGGCAAATCAAGGAACGCAGACTGATGCAAATGGTAATTTTACTATCAATGTACCTGCTTCCGCTAAAACATTAGAGGTTTCTTACATCGGTTTTGTTAATCAAATCTTACAGATTGGTTCAAAAACAACTTTTAACGTTGCTTTAAAGAATGATACAAAAGCACTTTCTGAAGTGGTTGTTGTAGGTTATGGAACTCAAATTAAGAAAAATGTAACATCTGCTATTTCAAGCGTTGGTGCTGACGATATCAAAGAACAGCCTGTGCCTGACATTGCTCAAGCTTTACAGGGTAGGCTTTCAGGTGTGCAAGTTTCAGCAGGTTCTGGAAGGCCAGGAGCGCCCATAAATATTGCGATTAGAGGGCGGTCTTCTATGTTGGCTGGGAATAAACCGTTATACGTAATTGACGGAGTAATTATGCCAAGTAACAATAACTTTATCCCTGGTGATCCTGTTAGTAGCCCTGATCAAGATATTTCTCCCATGGCAAATCTAAACCCAGAAGATATCCAGTCAATTGACGTATTGAAAGATGCTGCTGCTGCTGCTATTTATGGATCGAGAGGTTCTAATGGTGTTGTTTTGATTACAACTAAAGCAGGGAAAAAAGGCGGAAAGTCTGTTATTAATGTTAATACTTATACTGGTTTTCAATCTTTAACTAATGTTAGAGACGTTCTAGGTGCTTCTGAGTATAGAGCAATGTATAATGAGGCTTTGGTGAACAGAACTCCTTCTTTGGCACCTTTATTTACTCAATCTGAGATTGATAATCCAGGTGATAATGTAAATTGGATTGACCAAGTAGTTTCAGACGACTCAAGGGTAAATAGTTTTCAACTTTCTTTGACTTCTGGAGGCAATGAGAAGACGCAGTTTTACAGTTCCTTAAATTATTTTAGCCAAGATGGAGCTTTAAAGAAAGGTTCATTTGACAGGTATGCACTAAGAACGAATGTTACTCATGAGGTTAATGACTTTATAACATTTGGCTCGAATCTTTCAATTTCTAAAACTTTGAGAGATGAAACTCCAATAGACAATAGCATATTCTCTCCGTTTCCTAGGTCTTTAATAGCTAGACCAGACCAGCCTATTCTAAATGCAGATGGGACTTTTGCAACAAATAGCTTTGGTAACCCTGCTCACATGTTTCAATCGGATGATTTTATTAATCTCTCAAATATATTTAACTCCACATTTGCAGAAATTAAAATATTACCAGAATTACGTTTTAAAACAGCAGTTGGTATAGATTATACTTATTTAGATCAAAGAACATATGACCCTATAACTTCTTTACCAGGGGTTGGCTCTAATGGTGCAGCTTCTTCAGGTTATGCACAAACGCAGAATATTCTTACCACTCAAACACTTTCTTATAACAAGAACTTTTTTGAAGACAAACTGAATGTTGACGGTACAGCTGTTTACGAATTTCAATGGAACGACAGAGAGAATAATAGAGTAACAGGAACAAGCTTTCCTTCTGATTTAACTCCATATGTAGTTTCAGCTGCACAAATTGCGACAGGTACAGCCAGCTTAACTCAGTTTAGAATAGAATCTATGCTAGCTCGTATGAACTTAGCTTGGGATGGAAAGTATTTATTAGGTGCTTCTATTAGAAGAGATGGTTCTACCAAATTTCCTGATAAAGGAAGATATGGTTATTTCCCATCAGTTTCTGCAGGTTGGGTAGTTTCTGATGAAAGTTTCTTAAGTAATGTTGATGTAATCAATCTTTTAAAAATAAGAGGAAGTTACGGTGAAACGGGTAATCAAGAAGGTATTGGTAACTTTTCTTCTAGAAGGTTGATCGGTGGTGGATTCAATTACGATGATAGTCCTGGCTTTGCTTTAAGTACTATAGGTAGCCCTGATTTGAGATGGGAAACAACAACACAATTCGATATTGGTTTTGAGATATCAGTACTAAATAATAGAATAGATTTCTCTGCAGATTATTACAAGAAAAAAACTTCAGACCTTTTACAAAACAAACCTATTCCTTCCACAACTGGATTTTCTTCTATACTAGAAAATGTGGGTAATTTAGAAGGTTCAGGATTTGATTTCTCTATAAACAGTAGAAATTTTGTAGGAGACTTCAAATGGAACACTTCTTTGAATTTATCTACTTATAAAAACAAAGTTACTGAGTTGTTTGATGAGCAGCCTATTGATGCAGGATTTGTTGTTAGAACAGCCGTAGGACAGCCATTGGGTTCATTCTTTTTAGTTAAATCTTTAGGAGTAGATCCTGCTACAGGTGATATGATGTTCGAAGACCTGAACACTTCAAACTCTATAAGTGGAGAAGACAGACAGTTTTTAGGAAATCCTCTTGCTGATTTTTATGGAGGTATAACTAATAATTTCTCTTATAAGAATTTTGATTTGGGCGTGTTTTTTCAGTTCTCTTATGGAAATGACATCTATAACTTGAATGCAGAAGGTGTTGGAGGTAGTGCAAGTTTAGGAGGTCAAGCTTCAGCAACTTCACCAGCGGCGAATATCTTTAAGGATGTTTACGATAATAGATGGACACCAACTAATACCAATGCTGAATACCCTAGGGCTGTAGGTGGAACTCAAGGTATTTATAATACTCAGAGGTCTTCCAGATATTTGGAAGATGGAAGTTATTTAAGGTTGAAAAATATAACATTAGGATATAATTTACCAAAAAGTTTAATTTCTAAATTAAAGGTTAATAACGCTAGAGTGTATGTTACTGGCCAAAACATTTTAACTTTTACAAATTATACTGGATTTGATCCTGAGGTATCTTCAACATTTAGTATTGCTAATACAGGTGTTGATCAAGGTACAATACCTCAATTTAAAACATTTTCATTTGGATTAAACATAGGTTTATAAATTATTATTATGAAAACGAAAATATTTAAAAATATACTACTGGCAAGCTGTATTGTCTTTGCATCATCCTGTGAAAAGTCATTGGATGCGGTATATCCAAGAGCATCACTATCTCCAGAGATAGTTGGGGCTGCAGATGCACCAAAATTACTTAATGGTATTTATGATGCTTTGCAAACTGGAAATACTAGTTTTTACTACTTAAGTTATGCAATGGAAGATCTTTCCGCAGATAACTTGGTATATAGAGCAACATTTTTTCAACATGGTGAAGTTGATAATAATTCAATCCTAGCAAGTAATGTCTTGGTTTCTAGATTCTTTATTGGTCCTTATGCTTTTATTCAAAGAGCTAATGATTTAATAGAAATCTTAAACACGAGTACTTCTATACCAGATGATGTCAAAAACCCTCTACTAACTCAAGCATACTTTTTAAGAGCGTATGGTTACTATAGATTAGTTACATTATTTGGTCCAGTTCCAATCGTTGAAAATAGAGATGTAGTAAAAGTTCCAAGAAATACTGTTGATGATGTTTATGCTAAGATAATTGATGATCTAGAACTGAGTATTACGAGTGGTGGAGTATTCACGGATAGCAAATTTGCATCACTCCAGGCTTCTAAAGCTTTATTAGCTAGAGTGTATCTTATAAGGAAAAATTATCCATTGGCAAAACAGTATGCTGATGAGGTTATAAACTCTGGTAAGTTTGAGCTTACAAGTGACTATGCTTCAATATTTAAGACTCCTTATGTTTCAAAAGAACAGATTTTTAAAGTTAACTTTACAGTAACTGAAGGAGAACAAGCATTAGATTATTTTTTGCAACATCCTGATATGCCAGGTGGTGGAAGAGCGGAATTACCAGCAGATATATCTCTAGTGAACGCTTATGAAGCTAATGACCAGCGTAAAGCTGCGTCTGTTCAGTTTATCGCACCACCAGCAGCTAATAGTAATTGGTATTGTAAAAAATATCAAGATGCTTCTGGAAACGGAGCTTTACCTTTCAATATCTTAAGAATTGCTGAAATGTATTTAATCTCAGCAGAAGCTCAATTTATGGGTGCGGGGAATCAAAATCCTGTAGACTTAGTTGCTTTAGGAAGAATCAATGATGTAAGAACCAAGAGAGGGCTTTTGCCTTTGGTAACTTTATCATTAAGTGCTATTGCTCAGGAAAGAAGAGTAGAATTAGCGTTTGAAGGAACAAGATGGACTGATATGAAACGTTATCCATCAACTACAACGCCTTCTAAATCTATGGCAACTGTATTTTTGGAAGCAAAAGGAAGAACGGTTAATGATGAGTTGTATCCAATTCCTCAAGCTGCAATTAATACAAATGATCTGCTTTTACCTAATAACCCTGGGTATAATTAGAAAGTTACTTTTTACTGAAAGCCTCCGTTATTAGAGATAATGGAGGCTTTCTTTTTTCATGATAATTTTCACTACGGGGACGATAAACCATTAAACGTAAAAGGTATATTACGTTTCTTCCACACCAAATTCCATATATTTGCGTTTTCAAATTAGAAACCCAATATTTCAATGGCGCAGTTCAGATACCTATTCCTCTCTATTTTATTCATAAGCATATCGTTAACCTCCTTAGCACAAGATAATTCTCCTAAAAGAGAGTTTCGTGGTGTTTGGGTAGCAACCGTAGTCAATATCGATTGGCCAAGCAAAGTCGGTTTAAGTACTCAACAACAGAAAGACGAGCTAGTTGTATTGTTAGATAAACATCAAAAACAAGGCATTAATGCAATTATGTTTCAGGTTAGACCTGCTACAGATGCTTTTTATGCAAAAGGAGTTGAGCCATGGTCGCAATACCTAACCGGAACGCAAGGAAAAGCACCTAGCCCTTTTTATGATCCTCTGCAATTTATTATAGAAGAATGTCATCAACGAGGAATGGAACTGCATGCTTGGTTTAATCCATACCGAGCTACTTTTGACGGAAAAGATGAAAACATTGCGAAAGATCATATCACGAGAATAAAACCACATTGGTTTTTTAAATATGATGGTAAGAAATTATTTAATCCGGGCTTAGCAGAAGTGCGTGAGTATATCAATCAAGTCATTTTGAACGTAGTAGATAATTATGATATTGATGGTGTCCATTTTGATGATTACTTCTATCCATATGCAATTAAAGGCCAAATTATTGATGATGAAGCAACTTTTCGTTTGCAGAGCAGAGGAATAAAAAATATAAAGGATTGGCGTAGAGATAATGTTGATCTGTTAATTAAAGCGGTAAACGATAGTGTTCACGCTCATAAAAGCTATGTGAAATTCGGGGTGAGTCCTTTTGGTATCTGGAAAAATAAATCACAAGATGCTTCAGGTTCGGTAACATATGGTGGAGATTCTTATTACGGGCTTTACGCAGACTCTAGGAAATGGGTAAAAGAAGGTTGGGTAGATTATATTAATCCGCAGATTTATTGGGCTTTTGAAACAAGAGCAGCGCCATATGCAAATTTAGTCGACTGGTGGAGTGATAACGCTTATGGTAGACATTTGTATATTGGTCAAGGAGCATACAGAGTTAATTCGGGTCGCGATTTGGCTTGGAAAAATGCAGGCCAACTAGGTAAGCAAATTACTTACAATAGAGCAAATCCAAGGGTACAGGGAAGCATTTACTTTAGTTCTAAATCCTTAACAAGGAATCCTTTGGGTGTATCTGACACGCTAAGCCAGAATTACTATAAGTACCCGGCATTACCTCCATTAATGTTGTGGCTTGATTCTGTAGCGCCAAACAAGCCTCAAAACCTATTAGGGATTGAAGGAGGTAATGGTGTTTTGTTGAGTTGGAAACTCCCTTTACCAGATAATAAAGGGGAAAAGGCTTACGGATTTGTAATTTATCGTTTTGATGATCAAAAACCAATTGATTTAACCGATGTGACTGCGATCAAAAAAATCTATTACGGAGATATTACCTCTTGGGAAGATACTACTGCTAAAAAAGGAAAAACATATACTTATGTGGTTACAGCTTTGGATCGTGTTAAAAATGAAAGCGAGCCTTCTGTAGCTTTTAAAATGAAGTTAAAAGGAGGGAAGTAATTGCATCTAACACCTTTTTTAAGGGGCTGATGTGATTTCACGAGTGATGTTTTCTAATTGTCGGGATAAAAACGATAAGAGGAAACGTTCGTATAGGTGTATTGGTACTGACTGATCTTCGTGACATTTAATTTCGAGGAAATCAAACTTTCGATAATTACCTTCTAACCGGATATTCTGCGTTAAGGATTGAAACGACATCCTTTTTGTCCGCCAAGATCTGGCGGACAAAAAGATATAGTGAAAAGCCTGTTAAAACGCCCAAATGCTTTTCGATTTAATAAACTTTGCGCTAATGATAAATTGATTAAATAAATGGTTTGGGAACTTTGACCGTTTAGTCTACTCCGCGTACCCAAAGCTTTTCAAATAGTTCTCTCGGTTACGCCAATCTGGGATTACTTTAACAAACATTTCTAAGAATACTTTCTTCTTTAAAAACTCTTCCATATCCTGGCGGGCATAAGTACCTACTTTTTTAAGCATAGAGCCGGCTGTACCAATTAAAATGTTTTTTTGTGAATCACGCTCCACCACAATCTCTGCACTTATCCTGATGATGTCTTTTGCTTCTTTAAAAGAAGTAATGATTACCTCGGTACTGTATGGGATCTCTTTTTTATAAAACTTAAATATTTTCTCTCTGATCATCTCCGAAACAAAAAATCTCTCGGACCTATCCGTAAGTTCATCTTTTTCGTAATATGCAGGGTGTTCGGGTAGGTTCTCCATTATAAAGCTCATTACAGGCTCCGTATTGTAGGAATGCAAAGCCGAACAGCCGACAATCCCCTCTGGGTTTAGCTTTTCTTTCCAGTAATTAATTTTAGCTTCGATAAGGTCATTTGTTGATTCATCTATTTTATTAATGACTACTAAAACCTTAGCGCTTGTATTCTTCAGTTTCTCTAACACATCTTCTTCGTCCTGCTTCTCATTAATATCAGTTACAAAAACTAATATGTCGGCATCAACCAGGGCACTATCTACAAAATGCATCATATTTTCCTGCAATTTGTAGTTTGGTTTGATGATTCCGGGCGTATCTGAAAAAACAATTTGATGATTTTCGCCATTTACGATGCCCAAAATACGATGGCGAGTAGTTTGTGCTTTAGGTGTAATAATTGCCATTCGCTCGCCAACTAGCTGATTCATAAGGGTTGACTTACCTGCGTTTGGCTTACCAATGATGCTAACAAAACCTGCTTTATGTGTCATGTAAAATATTGTAAAAAAGATTTGGAGTACAAAGAAACGAATTATATCTTTGCAGACCAATTAAGAAAGATCATTTGTTCTTAAAAAGGTTAGAAAAAAGAAAGTTTTTTCTATTATGCAGTTGAAAGTTTAAAATTGAAAATATAGTGCGGGGTGGAGCAGTTGGTAGCTCGTCGGGCTCATAACCCGAAGGTCATAGGTTCGAGTCCTGTCCCCGCTACCTAAGAAAGCTAAAGGCTTAAGGCGTAATGCTAAAAGCAAGGCAAGCTTTCCAATTAATGGCCCGTTCGTCTAGGGGTTAGGACGTTAGATTTTCATTCTAGAAACAGGGGTTCGATTCCCCTACGGGCTACACATTT
>JBBKWF010000022.1:0-306063 GCA_037968815.1 Pelobium sp.
TGTCTCGTCCTGAAATAACGTTACACAAACAGTAATGTTATGAAAGAAGAAACAGAGAATGAGTATGTTAGAAGAAGCTCAAAGGATTACAGCCTATCTTTTAAACTGAAGGTTGTTGAAGAAATTGAGTTGGGTTTATTAGGAAAAAAAGAAGCCCAATACAAATATGGGATCCAGGGTGATGCAACAATTAGGACATGGCTGAGAAAACATGGTAACTTTGACTGGGAGAACAAAACCCATCAAACTATGCCAAAGAGTCCGGAACAGAAGCTTTTAGAGCTGGAGCAAAAAGTCAAACTACTTGAGAAACAAAAAGCTGAACTAGAGCAGAAGCTTGATTTCACAGACAAGAAAGCTATTTTTTTCGATATGATGATAGATATCGCCGAGGAAGAGTTCAAGATACCGATCAGAAAAAAGTATTTACCCAAACAGTCCAGCGATTCCAGTCAGAACAAAAAGAATCGCTAACAGGTGTCTGTAGATTGTTTGGGATAAACAGACAGGTTTATTACCGAGCCATAAATTCATTAAAAGCGAAAAAGGCAACAGCACAGAAGGTTGTCGAAATGGTTTTACAAGTCCGTCTACGTATGCCCAGGCTAGGCACCAGGAAACTCTACCATAAACTCAGACCAGAATTACAAAGTTTAGGGGTCGGAAGAGATAGGCTGTTCAGTATAATGAAAGCAAACCACTTGGATATTAAACCCAGGAGACAATACCAGATCACTACGAATTCCCATCATAGATTCCGTAAGCATAAAAATTTAGTGGAATATCTGGAAGTGATCAGACCTGAGCAGGTCTGGGTATCGGACATTACCTATATCGGGACCAGACAGAACCCGATGTACCTATCGTTGGTAACTGATGCATATTCAAAGAAAATCATGGGCTACAATGTTTCTGACAGCCTGAATGCCACCGGAGCGGTAGCTGCACTAGAATATGCGTTAAAAAGACGTATTTATATAAATGAAGAACTGATCCACCATTCAGACAGGGGACTACAGTACTGTGGCGATGCCTATCAGCAAGTTTTAATAGAACACAAAGTGCAGTGCAGCATGACAGAGAAATATGACCCCTATCAGAATGCAGTTGCAGAACGTGTCAACGGTATTCTAAAACAGGAATTTATTTGCGGAATCCAAATAACAGATATAAAGCTAATGGAAAAATTAATCGCTCAGTCAATCAATATCTACAATCAAGAAAGACCACATTGGAGCTGCAGCATGACTACACCGGAGACAATGCATCAGCAAAGAAAAATTAAAATCAAAAATTATAAAACAAAAAATAGCATCATGGAAATCCACAATGCTATTTAATTTTTTTATCCTTGTATAACTGTAACGTTATTTCAGGACGAGACATAATTTGCGTTAGGGATTGCAATGAAAATCCTTTTTTGTCACTCTGAGCGGAGTCGAAGAGTTGGCAAAAAAGATTGTAATGGAAAGCCCGCCCCCGATTTTTCTTCGGGGAAACGCCCAAATTTTATCCTATTAAATTTTTGCTCAACAAGTATTCTGCAACTTGTACAGCATTAGTAGCAGCGCCTTTTCTTAAGTTATCAGCAACACACCACATATTTAAAGTTTTAGCTTGTGACTCATCTCTACGGATACGACCTACAAATACTTCATCTTTTTCATGTGCATCTTTAGGCATTGGGTATTTTGCATTTGCCGGATCGTCAACTACAATTACACCGCTGGTAGCCGCCAAAAGCTCGCGAACTTTAGCTAAATCGAAATCATTTTCAAACTCAATATTTAACGCTTCTGAGTGACCACCCATTACCGGAATACGAACTGTAGTAGCCGTAACTGCGATATTGTCGTCACCCATGATTTTTTTAGTTTCCAAAATCATTTTCATTTCCTCTTTGGTATAACCGTTGTCTTGGAAAACGTCAATTTGAGGAATTACATTTAAATCAATTGGGTAAGCGTAAGCCATTGGTCCGTCCATAATACCTTTACGCTCATTCATCATCTGGTCTACAGCTTTTACACCAGTTCCAGTAACAGATTGATAGGTAGAAACTACTACACGTTTGATCTTATATTCGTCATGCAAAGGTTTTAAAGCCACAACCATTTGAATGGTAGAGCAGTTAGGGTTTGCAATAATTTTATCTTCGGCAGTTAATACGTTTGCATTAACCTCTGGTACAATTAGCTTTTTTGTAGGATCCATTCTCCAAGCTGAAGAATTGTCAATAACAGTAGTGCCAATCGCAGCAAATTTTGGAGCTTGTTCTTTAGAAGTGTCACCACCAGCAGAAAACAGCGCTACATCAGGTTTCATTGCAATTGCCTCGTCAACAGTTACAACTTTGTACTTCTTTCCCTTAAAATCAATTTCTTTACCCTTGCTTTTTTCTGAGGCAACTGGAATTAATTCTGTAACTGGGAAATTGCGCTCTGCTAAAACTTTTAACATTACCGTACCTACGAGGCCGGTAGCGCCTACAACTGCAACTTTCATGTTTGTTAGTTAATTTTAAATAATTAATTATTAATATATTGTGATGATTTATTGCCGCAAATATGGGAAAGTTTTTATTGTTTTTTAGTCTATTTATAGCAAATGCTGCATTTTGTCAGGTTAATGACAGTTTTAATGACGGGGATTTTACGCAAAACCCCGTTTGGCAAGCTGATGTTTCCACAAATTTTGTGGTTACTAATGGTCAGCTACAGTCAAACTCTACAACATTAAGTTCAAATTTTTATATTTCTACAAATAATTCTAAAGCTTTAGGTTGTACTTGGGAGTTTGATGTTAATTTGAAATTTGGTACATCAGGTGCCAATTATGTTGATATATATTTAGTGAGTAACACGGCTGATTTAAAAAGCACAAACATCAACGGTTACTTTGTAAGGATGGGAGATACTCCCGATGAAATATCTTTATATAAAAGATCAGGAAGTTTGGGTTCAAGTGTAAAACTGATAGACGGCAGAGACGGTTCTGTGAATAGTGGCTCTAATAATGAGTTTAAATTTAAAATTTCAAGAGAAAGTAACGGCGCCTTTACTTTACAAAGAGATAGTACCGGAACAGGAAATTCATTTTTTACAGAAGGAACGGTAACGGATAATACTTTTACAACAACAACTGCTTTTGGTTTTTATATCCAACAATCTACCGCTTCATTTGTGCAAAAGCACTTTTTTGATAATGTTGTGGTAAAAGATATTGTTTTAGATGTTACGCCTCCAGTATTTACAAAAGCGAGTACAAGTGATGGTAAAGCAATTGTATTAAATTTTGATGAAGCTGTAGATGCAAGCGATGCAACTGTTTTGAGTCATTACAATATTACTCCGGGTAATATAGCGCCAACAAGCGTTACGGTTAGCGGGTCAATTGTTACCTTAAATTTAGCTACAGAATTAGCTACTGCAACTTATACAGCTACAGTTAGTAGTATTAAGGATTTAAAAGGGAATACTGCGACTAGCCAAAGCAAAGGCTTTACTTACAAAAAGCCCTACACGGCAGGCTTTAACGACATTGTAATTAATGAGATTTTTGCAGATCCATCTCCGCAGGTAGATTTACCTTCTGTAGAATTTGTTGAAATCTGGAACAGAAGCACAGAAGATATTGCATTAGCTGGGTTTAAATATAGCGACGCAACAACTACCTATACTTTTACTGGCGATAGTATTAAAGCCAATGAATACATTGTTTTATGTGCTAAATCTGATACTTCAGAATATAAGAAATATGGTAAGGTGATTGGCTTATCGCCATGGCCTTCTCTTAATAATTCAAGTGATAACTTAAAGCTTACCAACCAAAACGGTACTACTTTATCTGCAGTTGATTATAGTGATACATGGTATAAGGACAATGTTAAAAAGTCTGGCGGTTGGACTTTAGAGTTGATTGATCCACTTTCAGTATGTAAGCCATCGCAAAACTACTCGGCAAGTAAAGATGTAAGTGGCGGAACACCGGGTAAATTGAACTCCATTTATTTGAGCAATAAAACTACGGAACCTTTAAACTTACTTTCTGTAACTATTAAAGATAGCGTGACTTTAACGTTGACGTTTAACAAAGGTTTGGATAGTTTAAGAGCTACTTTGCCTTCTCAATACAGCGTAAATAACGGCGTTGGAAATCCTGTTTCCATTAGTCCTTTAGCACCAGCATTTTCAACTGTTGAGATTAAGTACGGTCAGCCTTTAAATAGAAATCAAACGTATACGATCACTGTAAATGGTTTAACCGATTGTGGAAGTAATACAATTACCAACCAAACTCTGAACTTTGTGAACCCTGGGTTGATTGCTAAAGGGGATATATTAATTAATGAGGTGCTGTTTAATCCTAAATCTGGTGGCGTTGACTTTGTGGAAGTTTATAATGTTTCGGATAAGATTTTGGACTTTAAAAATCTGAAAATTTCTACTATTTTTTCAACAAAAGATTCAGTGGTAAGTATAAAAGACGTTAGTGCAACTACTATTTTATTTCAACCCAAAAGTTATTGGGTAATTACTACTAATCCAGATTCAATAAAATCACAATATTACACTGCTCACCCTAATAATTTTATAAAATTGAGCTCTTTACCATCTTATGCTGATGATAAAGGTAAAGTGGTGATATTAAAAGACACCACTAGGTTAGATCAATTAGATTATAACAAGAGTATGCATTTTGCCCTGCTAAAGGATGTGGAGGGCGTTTCTTTAGAGCGTACTAGCTTTACAGCTCCAACTAATGCTATAGGTAATTTTAGATCTGCTACGGCAGCTTCAGGTTATGCAACTCCTGCCGATAAAAATTCACAATATTTAGAGGATTTGGCAAATACCACAGAAGAAATTTCTTTACCGGTTCAAATATTTTCGCCAGATAATGATGGTTTTGAAGATATTTTGCGCATTCAATACCATTTTGCGGAGCCAAGCAAAGTAGCTAATATCACCATTTATAATACAGAAGGTAGATTAATTAAAAAGCTGATTAGCAATCAAACTTTAAATACAGAAGGGCAATGGATTTGGGACGGTTTGGATGATAGCAGTACAAAAGCAAAAACGGGAATTTATATTTTATACTTTGAGATTTTCGAGCTAAACGGTAACGTAAAGAAATATAAGAAAACTGCTGTACTGGCGTCTAAATTTAATTAGACTTTTGAATTGATAGAAAAAGTAAAATTAGAAAAGGACTTTACTATAAAGGACGCATTCCTTTGTTGTAAACAAATTTTAAAAATCCCGGTAACATTTTAAGGAATTCTTTAGCGATTTTCATGACGAGAGAGTTTAATTTAGTGGCGCAAAGGTAAGGTTTTTTTATCACAAAGTGAATGAAGTAGAAGTGTATTCTTTTTAGAGAAATTATTACACTGCAAACAATCCATTATTTCTTAACTGCTGTATGGGTTTGCTAAACCAAAAGAGCTCAAAATCTTCAAATGTGGTTTCAAAATCTTGTTTAAGCTGACTAAAGTTGGTCTGTTTTTCTGAAGTGGGGTTTAAATTCTCTAACCTAGACTTAAGCCATTCTCCTTTTTCTTTATCGAGGTTGATGATAAAGCTTTCTTTTTTCTGATGAAAAGTAAGTGACATTAACTCCCAAGTTTGGCCCTTTTTTGATTTTGTGAAGACTTGGCTTTCGGGTGTGTTGCCTAACCAAATAATTTTGGCGTTGCTTTTAACGGTAAAATCAGTAGATGTATTTAAGGCTTGTTGTATGAAATCTTTTTTGATGCTGGTGCGAGGAATTTTAAAATCGAACCAATCTTGTAAAGGAAACTCGAAACAGATGCCATGCATATAATTAAAAAGTGATTTGCGTAGGCCTTCACTAAATTTTTGATGATTGAGCCCTGTTTTGTCTTTAAAATCAATATCGTTGTTGGCAAAACCGATTTCTTTTTGATCTGGAATAATGCCAAATTTTGCTGGGTTTAAACCGATAGGACTGTGTGCCGTTAAGGCAAATTGGTGCCAAAACCCCGATTGTAAAATGCCTAACTCAAACATTTGCCTTACCATTTCTAAACTGTCCACTGTTTCTTGTACAGTTTGGGTAGGGTAGCCATACATTAGGTAAGAATGTACCATAATGCCAGCCTCGGTAAAATTGCTGTTTACTTTTGCAACTTGCTCAACGGTTACACCTTTATCTATTAATTTTAATAACCTATCAGAAGCTACCTCTAAGCCACCTGATATGGCAATACAACCAGATGCCTTTAGTAATAAACACAAGTCTTGTGTAAAGCTTTTTTCAAAGCGAATGTTTGTCCACCAAGTAACCACCAGTTTTCGTCTGATGATTTCTAAAGCAACCTCACGCATTAAAGCAGGTGGAGCGGCTTCATCCACAAAATGAAAACCTTTTTCTCCGGTTTGGGCAATTTGTTGTTCCATCCGGTCAACTAAAACTCCCGCGGCAACCGGTTCGTAATTTTTAATATAATCTAAAGAAATATCGCAAAAAGTACATTTCCCCCAATAGCAACCATGTGCCATTGTTAATTTATTCCAACGGCCATCACTCCATAAGCTATGCATTGGGTTAGCTATTTCAATTACAGAAATATACTTATCCAATAACAAATCCGAATAATCTGGAGTGCCAACATCTAGTTGTTTGTAGTCTTGCCTTAAAGAGAAATTATTGTAAAAAACTTGCCCATTATCTAGTAAAAGTGTGCGTTTAAAAGCTTTGTGATTTGGGTTTTTAGCTGATGGTTCAATAATGTTTGAATGTAGAATCTCCACAGGTAATTCGCCATCATCCAATGTGATGAAATCGAAAAACTCAAAAACTCTTACATCTTTTAAACTTCGTAATTCGGTATTAGGGAAACCACCGCCCATACTCACATTTATAGCGGGGTAGTTTTGCTTGATAAACTGTGCACAACGAAAAGCACTGTATAGGTTTCCTGGAAAGGGAACAGAAATACAGACCAATTTTGGTTGTTGCGCTTCAATTTTATCTTTTAACAGCGTTAAAGTAACCTCGTCAATGTAAGTGGGTTTTTGCTGTAAAAAGCTATATAATTCATCAAACTGGTTGGCACTTCTGCCTAAACGCTCGGCATATCGACTAAAGCCAAAGTTTTCATCCACACATTCTACCAAAAAATCTGATAAGTCTTCTAGGTAAAGCGTGGCTAAATGTTTTGCTTTATCCTGGTTTCCCATGTTGCCAAAAGCCCAATCTAAATCATCTAATTGTGCAAATCTAGAGGCTTGGGGTAAAAAGTCATCGCTACAAATCTGCCTTGCTAAGGTTTGGTTTTTGCCTTGGAGAAAAAGCATAACATCATCAATGGTTTTGATATATTCGTCTTTTAAAGCATAGATACGCTGAATATTTTCTGAAAATGTGCTTTGATTTTTTGAACCGTATTGGAATATTTTTGTTAAACTGTTTTTGTTAAATATGGAGATAATTACCTCGATACCTAAATCAGCATGATGGGCACTGATGCCCTTGGTATTTAAAAAACCCTTTAAATACGCCGTTGCCGGGTAGGGGGTGTTTAACTGAGTAAACGGCGGAGTAATTAAAAGTATATCTTTCAAATCGATGCAAATTTATCGAAAAAAGATTAGACTTGAGAGATATACTAAGCTAACCTCACTCTGATCTGACCCAAGTTTTCGATTTCCCGAAAAAAGCAACAGTTGCAACAGATTTTATCTGGTTTTCACTCTCTAAAATAATTTTACATTTTAAAGTGAGATCCCTTGATGGGATATCAATAGTGCCTTTCCACTCTTCATTTTTGTAAACAAAGTCTTTCATGATTACTGTTCCGGGTTCTATTTTATTCTCTTCTTCACTTAGGTTCTCAGTGATTTTTCCGAAATAACTATTTTCAACTTTGTATATTTTAATAGTTTTTGTCCCGTCTTTTTCTTTCCAAACACCAAGAATTGCATCAGGGTTTGAAGCCTTAAATGAAATAGAGACAATGAGAATAAGTAATGAAATACCTGTTAAGATATATTTTTTTGATGTTTTCATGATTAAAATGTTTTTCTTTTGTTAGGTATTAATTGTTGTTTCAAAAACTGTGCAATTTTTGAATTCAAATAGCAATTAGAAAAACAAAAGATCAACGCATGAACTTTTACGCATCAAATTCAACCATTACTCTTCATCCATAAACGGGTATCTGTAATCTGTCGGTGGATTAAAAGTTTCTTTAATGGTACGTGGCGAAACCCAACGTAATAAATTAATCATAGATCCGGCTTTGTCGTTAGTTCCAGAGCCTCTAGCACCGCCAAAAGGTTGTTGACCAACTACAGCGCCAGTACATTTATCATTGATGTAGAAATTACCAGCTGCATTACGCAAAGCCACAGAAGCTTGTTCAATGGCGTATCTGTCTTGTGCAAAAATTGCTCCTGTTAAGGCATACGGAGAAGTTTGGTCAACTAATGATAATGTCTTTTCGAAATCTTTGTCCTCATAGACATAAATGGTTAAAACCGGACCAAAAAGCTCTTCGCACATGGTAGTGTATTTTGGGTCACTGGCAACAATAATTGTAGGTTCAATAAAATAACCTACCGATTTATCATAAGAGCCACCACAAATAATATCTGCGTTTTTATCTTTTTTTGCTTGATCTAAGTATTTCGCTAGTTTATCAAAAGATTTTTCATCAATCACCGCACTTACAAAATTCCTAAAATCTTCAACACCGCCCATTTTAAATGAAGCGACATCCGCCAACATCTTCTCTTTAATTTTTGGCCATAATGATTTTGGAATATAAGTTCGTGAAGCGGCCGAACATTTTTGTCCTTGATATTCAAATGCACCACGTATAATTCCGGTTGACGCGGCTTCCCAGTCAGCAGATGGATGTACTAAAATAAAATCTTTTCCGCCGGTTTCCCCTACAAAGCGAGGGTAGCTTTTATATTTATGGATGTTGTTACCGATGGTTTTCCAAATGTGTTGAAAAACTGCGGTAGAGCCAGTGAAATGTATTCCAGCAAAACTTGGATGATTAAAAACCACTTCGCCAACTTCAGGGCCGTCAGCGTAAATCAAATTAATTACTCCGTCTGGTACACCTGCTTCTTTAAACACCTTCATCAGGAGATTTGCCGAATAGACTTGGGTATCGGCAGGTTTCCAAACCACCACATTGCCCATCATAGCGCAGGCAGTGGGTAAATTACCCGCAATAGCGGTAAAGTTGAAAGGTGTTAAAGCAAATATAAATCCTTCTAATGGGCGTTGCTCTAATCGGTTCCAAACGCCATCTGGAGAAATTGGAGGTTGTTGCCCATAAATTTCTGCCATATAACTCACGTTGAACCGCAAAAAATCAATGATTTCGCAAGCCGAATCTATCTCTGCTTGGAAAGCATTCTTTGATTGCCCCAACATGGTAGCAGCGTTAATTTGGTAACGATATTTTGTAGCGATTAAATCCGCCGCTTTTAAAAAGATTGCAGCTCTATGTTCCCAAACTAAATTCTCCCAATTTGCTTTCGCATTTAAAGCTGCTGAAATAGCTTTTTCAACGTGGCTTTTGTCCCCATAATTAAGATGACCTAAAATATGTTGATGTTGGTGCGGAGGGGAAATAGGTTTTTTGTTCTTGGTGGTAATCTCCTTTTCTCCAATATACATCGGAATATCAACTTGTTTACTACGAGCATCCATCAAAGCCTGTTTTAACAAGGCTCTTTCTTTTGTGCCGGGAGCGTAAGTTAGTATTGGTTCATTTTTAGGTGTGGGTACTTTAAAAAATCCTTTAAGCATAACCTTATCGTTTATGATAAAGATAAGATTTTGGATTTTAAGAGGTATTTAGTTTATTGTCAGAATACTGATACAAAAGAAGCAAACAACTAGTCGCTATTAGTTTTATATTTGATGTTTAAATTTTTAAAAGATGAAGTCGAAAATCCTTTTTCCTATTGTAACTATTCTTGGTGCATTCTTATTAATTTCTTGGGGTGTTACCGGCCACCGTACTATTGCTAAAATAGCCGAAAACCATTTGACAACAAAAGCAGCTGGTGCCATAAAAAACCTTTTGGGAGATGAGGATTTTCCTTTGGTGAGTACTTTTTCAGACGAAGTTAGATATAGCGATGAATATAGGAGTACCGGGAAATGGCATTATGTAAACTTGCCATTAGGTTTAGACTATGATGCTTTTGTGAAATATATAAAAGATGATAACTCTTTAAATATATATAAAGCTTTGTTGTTTAACCTAAGGAATTTGAAAAGTACTACCAATACCAATGCTGAAAAAACTTTTGCTTTAAAAATGGTAATTCATCTAGTGGGCGATTTACATCAGCCTATGCATGTAAGTAGGGCAGAAGATATGGGGGGAAATAAAATTAGCCTAAAATTTATGGGGAAAACAACCAATCTACATTCTTTATGGGATACTGGTTTAATTGACTATAATGGCTTCACGTATACAGAAATGGCAACCGCTTTAGATAAAGTAAGCGATACTAAAATTAAGGCATGGCAAAGCGGTGAAGTAACGAAATGGTTATTTGAATCATACCAAATCTCTAGTCAGTTATATACAGAAGTAGTGGATGGACAAGAGTTAGATTACACTTATTATCCAAAACATGCTTCAATTTATAAAGAACGCATTCAAAAAGCTGGGATTAGGTTAGCTGGTCTATTGAATGAGGTTTATAAGTAAGAATTATTGATAATCATACTAGAACGAGTGCTATGCCTAATTGGAATAGCCTCGTTTTTTATTTAAAGAGCATTTAAACTTTCTTTCCCTGAATTCTTATTGCGTTCAAAATAGCCAATAGTGCAACTCCAACATCAGCTATTACAGCTTCCCAAAGTGTAGCGACTCCGCCTGCTCCTAAAATTAAAACCAAAACTTTTACTCCACCAGCAAGGGCAATGTTTTGCCAAACAATGTTTTTGGTTATTTTTCCAATTTTTATAGCGCTGATGATTTTGTAAGGATTATCATTCTGAATTACTACATCGGCGGTTTCTATAGCGGCATCGCTTCCTAGGCCACCCATCGCTAAACCTACATGGGCAAGGGTAATTACGGGCGCATCATTTAAGCCATCGCCCATAAAAGCCACCTTTTTACCAGCATTTTGTAACTCTTCTACTTTAGTGATTTTGTCTTGAGGTAATAAATCTCCAAATGCTTTGTCAATATTCAGTTCTTTTGCAACGCGTTCAGCAACGTTTTGTTTGTCGCCACTCAACATTAAAGTCCGGATGTTTAATGCGTGTAAGCCTTTAATAGTGGTAAAAGCTTCGTCTTTAATTTTATCAGCAATGGTAATATATCCTGCGTATTTTTGATTGATGGCAACCACCACAATAGTATCTTCAACTGTAGAAACTTCATCATCAAAACCAATATTGAATTTGCTGAGCAATTTGGCATTTCCAACCAAAACCTCATCGCCTTCTACCTTAGCTTTTAAACCGTAGCCTGCAATTTCTTCCACATCTGTAATAGCTAAGTTTTTAAAATCAGAGCCACTTTTTTTAAGGATTGCTTTGGCAATAGGGTGCGATGAATGATTTTCAACTGCTGCGGTATAATTCAATAATTGTGCTTCGCTAACGTCGATAGCTTTAATTTTTTGAACTTCAAAAACGCCATGGGTAAGCGTCCCTGTTTTGTCCATTACCACAGTATCTACTTCAGTAATGGCATCTATGAAATTGGCACCTTTAAATAGAATCCCATTTTTTGAGGCTAAGCCAATTCCGCCAAAATATCCCAAAGGAATAGAAACTACTAAGGCACAAGGACAGCTGATTACCAGAAAAACTAATGATCGGTATAGCCACTCTTTAAAAACATAATCGTCCACAAAAAGTATCGGAACTAAAATTACCAGCAAAGCTAATCCAAAAACGATAGGCGTATACACCTTCGCGAATTTTGAAATGAACAATTGCGTTTTAGATTTTCTGGCGGTAGCATCTTGTACCAATTCTAAAATTTTGCTAAGCTTACTGTCTTTAAAAAGTGTGGTAACTTCAATATTCACAACGGCATTGGTGTTAATCATGCCTGCAAGTACTTCTTCGTTTTTATATTTAGATGCTGGTTTGCTTTCTCCGGTTAAGGCGGCGGTATTAAAACTTGCTTTTTCATTGAGTAAGATGCCATCTAAAGCTACTTTTTCTCCTGCTTTGATACTGATAACATCGCCAATTTTTACTTCGGAAGCTTGAGTTTGAATATTTTGATTGTCTTTTATCAAAGTCACCATATCAGGACGACTATCTAAAAGGCTTTTGATACTTTTTTTAGCGTTATTAACCGCAACATCTTGAAACCATTCGCCCAAAGAGTAAAAAACCATTACAGCAACACCTTCGCTAAATGCGCCAATGCTGAAAGCGCCAATAGTTGCAACGCTCATCAAAACAAACTCGTTAAAAAAGTCGAACCTAATCGCTTTGCGAAAGGCTAAATTTAAAACGTCAAAGCCCGCTAGTAGGTATGCAGTTAAGTAAATGGTAAGTGAAAGATAGAAGCTTGGGATATAGTGGAATCCAAATTCCAAGGTTAACATGATAACCAGTATAGCCAGAGCGGTGATTAATTGCCAATGATTTGGCTCTCCATGGTTATGGTCATCATGACTATGGTCGTGTTCTTCGTTTGTATGTTCCGATTTTTTTTCATCGCTATCATTGTCGCAACAATGTTGGTGTGTTTTTTTTATTTTCTGCATCGTGATTATAGTACAAAAATCATTCTACGATTCTAAATTTAACGGTGTGATTATAAATCTAATATTATAAAGGTCGGGATTGCAAATCCCGCCCAGCATCAAGTCGAGATTGTAAATATCGACCTGTAAAACTTCGCTCGTCGGGATTTGTAATCCCGATGTAATAGCCAAGGATTTTCAATCCGGATTAGACCAAAATTACATCAATTAAACCTTTCCCTCCTGAATAATCAATGGCAGAACTATAAAGATAATGGTGTGGCTCTTCCACAATCTCCGCCACCACAGGATTCATGTGAATGTAGTCTAATTTCTGCTGTAAAAAATCAGCAGTATGAATTTCTTTTGCTTCATTACCATCCTGCCAGAATTTATAATTTGTAATTTTCGGATTGTATCTCCCTGCAAATTCGAACTGATTCAACATCCACTTACGCCGGCTTTCGATTCCGGTTTCAATTTCGTGAAGTATCTTTTTATTGGTGAACTTCTTGAAATCGCGTAGAATCTCTGATAAGGTGTATTCGTTTTCTTCTTTAACACCTGCAACTAAATGAATGTGATTACTCATTAAACACCAAGCATAAACCTCCAAACCTTTGGCCTTTTGGCAATGCTTTATTGATTCAATAAGTATTTGTTTGTAAATAGGGCGGGTAAAAATATCTACCCAATCAACAACGGTTAAGGTTAAAAAATAAATGTAGCCGGTATTGATTTTGTTTTTTATTCCCATTAAAATATGGATTTAATGATTGTAATTCTTCCAAATTATGTGGGTTAAGTTAGATTAAAAATCTAATATTATAAAAGTCGGGATTGAAAATCCCGACCAGCGTCCACAAGCTTATCAGGATTTGTAATCCCGATGCAATAGTTAAGGATTTTCAACCCTGCATCTACCTAAAGGCAAATGTCAAACAATTGTGGTTATCAAAAATAGATTACAATAAAAAGATTATTACCCTTATATTTGTTGTGCTAATTATTATTAAAACAATGGAAGAATTTGGTGCTTATTCCTTGCTGTTAGATAGAACCTCAAAAAAGGTTAAGCAGTATGCTCAAAAGCAGTTTAAAGATGAAAACTTTGATATTACAGTAGATCAGTGGTTGGTTTTAAAAAATCTAAACGATCAAAATGACCAAAACCAAAGTCAATTGGCAGAGCTTACCGGGAAAGATCACCCAACGCTAACGCGTATTTTGGATTTGATGTGCAAAAAGAACTTGGTCGAAAGAAAAGCTTCGCCCGATGACAGACGCAGTTTTATAATTCATTTAACAGAGCTGGGTAAGCAAAAACAAGAAGAGTGGGTGCCAAAAGTTGATAAAATAAGAGCAAAGGCCTGGGAGAACTTAAGTGAACAAGATTACCGGGACTTAAAAAGAATTTTAAACACCATATACGAATCACTATCATGACAAATAATACTATACACACAGATTTATGCATCATTGGCGCAGGTCCAGTAGGTTTATTCGCGGTTTTTGAAGCTGGTTTACTAAAAATGCGTTGCCATTTAGTAGATGTTTTACCTCAAGTTGGTGGGCAGCTTTCAGAGATATATCCAAAAAAACCTATTTATGATATTCCGGGTTTTCCTGAAATAAAAGCACAGGAGCTAGTGGACAATTTGATGGAGCAGATTAAGCCTTTTGATCCAGGTTTTACTTTGGGAGAACGTGTAGAGGAATTAGAGAAGCTACCCGAAGGAGGTTTTAGTGTAAAAACGAATGACGGCACAGCTATCCATTGCAAGGCGGTAGTCATTGCAGGTGGTTTAGGGTGTTTTGAACCTCGTAAGCCTGAAATTGAGAACCTCTTGAAATTTGAAGGTAAGGGTGTAAACTATATGGTTAAAGACCCAGAGCTTTATCGCGATAAAAAAATAGTGCTTGCTGGTGGTGGAGATTCTGCTTTAGATTGGACAATCTTTTTAGCCAGTATTGCAAAAGAAGTTACTTTAGTGCATCGTGGGGATACCTTTAGAGGTGCGCCAGATAGTGCTGAAAAAGTGTTTAAATTAGCGGAAATGGGTAAAATCAATTTGATTTTGTCTTCTCATTTAATGAAAGTTAATGGAAATGGTTCTTTGCAGAGTGTTCATTTATTAAATAAAGCCAAGGAAGAAATTAAATTGGAAAGCGATTATTTGATCCCTTTATTTGGTTTAAGCCCGAAATTAGGTCCAATTACAGAATGGAATTTGAATATTGATAAATCTGCGATAAGCGTTAACACAGCAGATTACTCTACTAACATTGAGGGTATTTATGCTATTGGTGATATAAATACTTATCCGGGTAAGCTTAAATTGATTTTGAGCGGTTTCCACGAGGGTGCTTTAATGGCACAAAGTGCTTTTAAATATGTTTTTCCGGATCAAAAATTAAGTTTTAAATACACCACCGTTTACGGTGTTAACAGTTTTTAGCAATGATTAAGTTTACAGTAATAGATAGAAACGGGGAGAGCAAAGAAGTTGAAGTGCCCGAAGATATCAACCTTAATTTGATGGAGCTTTTAAAAGCTTCTGAATACGATATTTTAGCAACATGTGGCGGAATGGCCTTGTGTGCAACTTGCCGGGTTGATGTGGAATCGGGATTGGAACAGTTAGCAACTCCACAAGATCAAGAACTGGATATGTTGGATACTTTGCCAGATGCCCAAACAGAAAGTAGGCTGGCATGTCAATTGAGAGTTAACGAACAGTTAGAAGGAATTGTGATCAGGATAAAAGGTGAATTAGCTTAAATTAGTTTGTTAGGTGGTTAGTTTTTAGTTAGGCTTTAATTAATGCTATAAGTCTTACTACTTTTAACTTTCTACTTTTAAGATTAACAATTCTGCAAAATATTTAAAATCATAAAATGAAAAATAAGGAATCAGTTTTTCCAAAGGTTATTATAATAGGTGGTGGGTTTGGAGGTATTCAGCTAGCCAAAAAGCTCAATAAAAAAGAGGTCGATGTTTTAATGTTGGATAGGCATAATTACCACACTTTTCAGCCATTGCTATACCAAGTAGCAACTGGTGGTTTAGAACCCGACTCTATTGCTTTTCCGTTAAGAAAAGTGTTTAGATATCAACAAAACCTAAATTTTAGAGTAGCGGATGTTCTAGAAATTGTTCCTACAGAAAATAAAGTAATCACAGATATTGGAGATTATAGCTATGATTATTTAGTGCTTGCAACAGGTTCTGAAACTAACTTTTTTGGACAGGATGAGATTGAGCATTATTCTATGCCGATGAAAACTGTTCCAGAAGCGCTAAACTTAAGATCCTTAATTCTTCAAAATTTAGAAGAAGCACTTATAGAAGAAGATAAAGTAAGAAAAGAAGGGTTGATGACTTTTGTAGTTGTTGGTGGTGGACCGACTGGTGTTGAAACCGCTGGAGCTTTAGCCGAACTACGTAACCATGTTTTGATAAGCGATTACCCCGAATTGGATATTAAAAATTTGAAAATAATTTTGATTGAAGGAAGTCCAAGGGTATTAGCCCCATTTTCTGAGGAAGCATCAACGAAAGCGAAAGAGTTTTTGGAAAACATGGGCGTAATTGTGATGGAGGAAACCCGAGTTAAAAGTTATGATGGTAACGTGATAACTTATGACGAAGGTCAAAAAATCACCACAAAAGGGGTTATTTGGAGTGCTGGAGTTAAAGGCGCAATGATTCCGGGTTTAGATAAGGCTGAAATTGTTAGAGGTGGACGTATTAAAACCACTTCTTATAATCAGGTTGTGGGTTACGACAATGTTTTTACCATTGGAGACTTAGCTTATATGGAAACTAAAGATTACCCTTACGGTCACCCCGGAGTTGCACAAGTAGCTATTCAGCAGGGCCAACAGTTAGGTGAAAATCTAATTAGAGTTATCAATAATGAGCAACCAAAGGACTTTGATTATTATGATAAAGGTTCAATGGCAACTGTTGGTAGAAACAAAGCCGTTGTAGATTTAAAATATTGGAAGTTTCAAGGATTTTTTGCTTGGTTAACCTGGATGTTTGTCCACTTATTGTTTTTGGTAGGATTTAGAAACAAAGCAGTTACCTTAATGAATTGGATTGTTAATTACTTCAGTTACGATAGAGGAACGCGGGTAATTATTAGGAAATTCAACAGGGAATTAATGAAAGAGGAAATGATTGCGAAATAAAGTATTTATTAAAAAGAGAGACCCTTTCAAATATTTTTTTTAAACAGGCTTTTTATATGAATATCTGCGGAGAAATATGGATTTGCACTCTTATTTAAAATGCTGAAAACAAGCTTGTTAAAAACTAAGTTTTTTAAAATCTGCACCTTTCATCCATTTTTTCGCTATCTGAAAATCTTTTTGCAAGTTGTGCAGATCATATAACTTTCTGTTCATTCATCTTTAGAATTCCCGAAAACTTCTGGTTTACCACTATGTTCAACCAGCTCTCCTAAAAATAAAAAGGCAGGTATTTTGTTTTAAAATGTAAGGCTTCAATAATAATAGAAGCAACAATATTAATCTTTTGGGTGACGCGGTACTTGGGCTTCATTCGCGTTTAAGGATTCGTTTAAACGCTGTTTGTCTCTTCTGTTTTTTATAAGATATAATCCTAATAAAATAATTAAAACTAGTACTACAAGACCTATAAGGGTGTAATTTATCATCAGCTTAATTTTTAAAAATAAAACAATAAATAAACTGGTTTAAAAGCTCTTTATTCTTTATTACAGATTATTTTTATGTTAATTTTTTTTAAAGAAAAACATACGTCAACATGATTTCTTTCATATTTACCGTTAATAATAACAAATTATTAAGAGTTCGTTAAATAACAACATTCAGGATAGAAATTAAAAAACGTGGTTTATATTTGCAGTGGTTATAAGGATTTAACCAAAGGCAGAGCGCTGGTTGGCAGCAATAGATGGTTCGACTCCCTCCTCTGCAACTCTTATCTTCATAAGGTTTATAATTGGTTAGTTTAAGCTCCTTCTCCCCGTTGGAGCTTTGCTTTTTTAAAGCCTTTTTTAATCATTCTTAAAATATAATTGTTGGCAAGCTGATTTTTAAACGTGTGCCTTACAGTTGAATAACTGTTTATTTTACACACCCCTTTTAAAAAATATATTTAACACCCAAACCAGAGCTTGTTAGTTTGAATCCTCCGCCAGGTAATGAAATACCAATTAATCCGTCTGTAAATATCCCAAGGTGCTTGCTGAAATTGTAACTAAAACCAAGACCAGTAGTTAAACCTACTTCAAATATAGTCTCCTTCTCATGATAGTCATTTGGCGTGTCGCCTGCTTCTTCAACATATTCGGCAATAAGTACATCTTTATTCACTAGCATAAATTCTGGACCAAACATATAATGGACTTTGAATTTTTTGTTAGCTCGTGATAATATTAAATTACCGTATGTTGATAGCTGAAAGATATTAGATTTTTCAACCACACTTAAATCTGATCTTAAAGATGCTCCTGTTATTAGCTTACCGCTTAACACATGAGTTTTGATGGAAATTTTATCAGTAATTCCTTTTTCGAAACCAAACCTAAGCGAATGGTTGACGTTAAACTTTTTAAGACTATTAGTAAAAGAATCATTGTGGAAAGCTTCTCGAGTTACTGAATAACCATTTAAACTTTTCTGCTTAGCATCAACCCAAACTAATACACCATAAGATAAGCTTATAGAAGATTGGGCATTGTTAAAATAGGGACGATAAGTGTTTTTTCCGTTAACTATAATTTGAGCTTTGCTACTGAAAAAGAACGCACCAAAGATTATGACTAGCATTAATGTTTTTCTCATTTTAATTACAGCTTAACGTTAGCTTCGAGGTGAACTCACTCTTTATTCCAAAAATTACGTAAGTAAAATCAATCTGAGATACTTTTCCGTTATTAAACTTAAAGTCAAAATCATAAGTATCGGGAGGCAAGCCAAAACCAATATAATTGGTTTCATAATGTGTAATGTAAAAGTTTCTAAATGATGGCATAAAATAATGACCAACGGTATTTAATATACCTATTTGACTAAAATTATCTGTTTTTGGTTGCGTAGAGAATTTAAAATTATCGTATATATAGTAAACCTCACCACCTTTTTCATCATAAACCAAAATTTGTTTTATTCTATTTTGTTCGTCGTAAAACATCTCAAAATAAGATGAATCATCCGGGTCTAATTTCCCATTTACATTTATTACCTGTTTTTGTGCATTGTAGGTATAAATATTTGCGTTTTCCGTTACCTCTGTAAAGGTTTTTTTATCAGCGTTTAATACTACTTGTACCTCTTTTGCTACTGCACCAAAACTATTGAGGTAAACCCGGTAATTTGCATCCTCTAAATTCGCAGAAACATCAGAATGTAGATAAGTTGTTTCTGTTTCTTTTATAAGGTAATCATTGTATTCTGGTGTTTCGGCGTACGTAACAGATTTAATAACAGAGTCAGACTGGTATGTTGCCACGTTTTTTAATCCATCTATATCGGATCCGGTAACCAAGCATTTATCGCCATTATTACCAGTTTTTGGAACCACATTCAAAAACGTTGAATTATCCTTTCTACAAGCAACTAAAGTGATTGTTGAAAGTATTAGGATGAAAATTTTTTTCATGTTTAAATGTTAGGTTTTTGCAAAACGAAGATAAAGTGTTTTTAGAATAAACCAAGATACAATT
This sequence comes from Pelobium sp., assembly GCA_037968815.1. GTDB lineage: Bacteria > Bacteroidota > Bacteroidia > Sphingobacteriales > Sphingobacteriaceae > Pseudopedobacter. The sequence continues at coordinate 19,448 of JBBKWF010000022.1, forward strand.
AATAGGGTATAGACATAAAAAAAGAGCTATACTCTTTCTAGCATAATCCTTAGTAAGCTTGGTTAAATAGTTATACTTAGTGAGTTATATGGGCTTTTCTATATGATAGGGGATGTAGAGTAAATTTGAAGCAATTTTGCGAAGTAGCTGTAAAGCAAAAATCCCCTTCCAGTTAAGGAAGGGGATTTCAACTTAATGCTTTCAGCCTTTGGCTTTATGCTTATTTAGCTGGCTCAACTGGTGCTGGAACAGCAGTTTGAACTTCATTTTTTTGAACTACATCTACTAATTCTAAATCAAAAATTAGCGGAGTAAATGGGCCAATCATGCCACCTGGCATACCTTGTTCGCCGTAACCTAATTTAGATGGAATAATGATGGTTGCTTTTTCGCCTTTTTTCATTTTCATTACACCTTCATCAAATCCTGGGATTACGTTTCCTTTACCAATAATTAAACTTAATGGTTGGTAAGGTGCTCTAGCAGGGTTGAAAATATTTGCTTTTTTAGCATCAGCTTCAACGCTTGTGTCAAATATTTTTCCTGATAATAATTTACCAGTATAATTAACTACAACGCTATCACCAACTACAGGTTGAACGCCTTTACCTTCTGTGTTTGTTACTACGTATAAACCAGATGGAAGTGTTGTTGCTTTAATTTTATTGTCATCAACGTATTTTTTGATGTTTTTGTCTTCGTTGTTCTTTGCTCTATCGCCTTCTGCTTTAAAGTAAGCTTCAACTTTAGCTTGGAAACCTTGTTCATCTGCAGTGTCTTTGTGAATTACTTCTTCAATTTTAACTGTGTAGATTACGTATTTCCCTTTTAAAGTAGCTGGTTTTGGCTGGCCTTTAGCTTCTGCTGAATCTAAATCGATTTTAAAAGTAGCGCTATCACCTTTGCTTAATAATTTAATAGCATAAAATAAATCACCTGGGTAAGCTGGTTTAGATACAAAAGTTTGAGATGGTCTGTCTAATTCGTAAGAATTGTAAAGTACAGAGTCACCATCTGTTTTTGCGATAATGTTCAAGCTGATAAAATCGCCATCGGCAATTGAATCTCCCTTAACATCATTATGGATGTTGTAAAGTAAACCAGAAGGTCCTTTTTTGAAGCCTCCATTACAAGCAGCAAAACCTAATGCTGCAACTGATAAGATTAATAATCCTTTTTTCATTCCTTATTTATTGTTTTTTAATTGCATTCAAGAATCCCTGAAATGGGATGTTTTCATTCCTTATTTATTGTTTTTTTAATTGCATTGTTTTAGTCCATAGTCCGCGGTCGATAGTCCATCGTTTGGGCGGTTACAGACAAGTGTTTATTAATTATTTAAGTAAGTTGTTATTGATTTCAAAAACGTATTTTTACTATTTACTATTTACTATTTACTATTTACTACTCTAAAAGTAAGTTCTTATACTCAGGCAATATTGATTTAAATTGTTTTACCACTTCTTCAAACGAATCGTCAGATTGTCCACCGGCAGCGTTTCTGTGTCCGCCACCATTGAAGTATTTCTTACAAATTTCGTTTGCCGGGAAAGTACCAACAGAGCGCAAAGATAGCTTTATTTTATCTTTTCGTTCTACAATAAAAGCAGCCAGTTTTATGCCACTTATAGAAAGCGCATAGTTTACCACTCCCTCAGTTTCGCCAGTTTTAATATCAAATTTTGCGATGTCTTCTTTGCTAACCGTAATTAACGCGGTGTTAAACTCTCTTAAAACTTCGAGTTTGCTACTTAGGCAATAGCCTAAGAACTTTAGCCTGCCTTCTGTAGCATTATCATAAACATGTTGATGTATTCTCCAGTTTTCTGCTCCAGCATCAATTAAACCTGCAACAATACGGTGTAGGTTTGCAGTTACATTTGGGAAACGGAAAGAACCAGAATCCGTCATTATACCAGTATATAAACAAGTTGCTACATCTTTATTAATCAGTTTGCCATCTTCTAAAAGATTAACAATAAAATCATAAATCAGTTCGGCAGTTGCACAAGCGTTAATGTTCCAATGTCTAAAATCATCAAAACCTTCAGGCTCCAAATGATGGTCAATCATCACTTTTATTGCACTGGCTTTACGTACTTCCTCGCCTAATTCGTTAATCCTGCTTAGCGTGTTAAAATCTAAACAAAAAATAATTTCTGCTTCAGCAACTAAAACTTTGCTTTCAGCTTCTTTTTCTGTGTAAATAATTACTTCAGGGTTATTTGGTAACCACTGTAAAAAGTAAGGATAGTCTGTTGGAGAAACTACTTTTACGTAATGACCTTTTTGAATCAGATAGTTGTACAGTCCTAAAGAAGAACCCATTGCATCGCCATCTGGCTTATGATGCGTAGTGATTACAATTTTGCAAGGCTGTGCTAATTTTTCTTTTAAAGTGCTTAAATCAATCATCAATTTGTATAAGTTGACGAAGTTAAACAAATCCTCTGAAAATTAAACCAATACTTTTTGTTACGATTTTAAAAAGCTATTTTTGCCCCAATTTTAAAAATAGAACCATGACAACTAACAGAACTTTTACAATGATTAAGCCTGATGCTGTAGCTAACGGGCACATTGGAGCAATTTTAAATGATATTACAAATGCTGGCTTCAAAATTATAGCCATGAAATATTTGAAATTAACTCCAGAAAAAGCTGGCGAATTTTATGCAGTGCATAAAGAGCGTGGTTTTTACGGAGACTTGGTAAGCTTTATGTCTTCTGGGCCAATTGTAGCTGCGATTTTAGAGAAAGACAATGCAATTGAAGATTTTAGAAAATTAATTGGTGCTACTAATCCTGCTGATGCAGCAGAAGGAACTATCCGCCAAAAATATGCTAAATCAATTGATGCAAACGCGGTTCACGGTTCAGATTCTGACGAGAACGCTAAGATTGAAGGCGATTTCTACTTCACAGCAGCAGAACGTTTCTAAGGAAATAAAATACTAGGTTAATAAAAAAGCAACGAGATTTCTCGTTGCTTTTTTGTTTTTAGGTCTTGCGTTAACGATTGAAGCGATATCCTTTTTTTGTCATCCTTGGCGGAGTAGAAGGGTAAGACAAAAAAAGATTTAGTGTAAAGCGTGTTAAAACGCCCTAATCAAAATAACTAATTTCATTTTTATGAGGAACTCTTTTTGTGCTTTGTTGATAACACCAACCGCTTGAAAAACATCAACGTGAAGTCTTGCTATAAACAATGTAAGTCTTTCTACTTGTGACTTCTCCCTTTCTACTTAAAGCTATCTAATCTGAAAAACCGCCCTTATAGTTACACTCAATTTAATTTTTTTGAAATCAATCTGAGGAGCGCTATCAGCGAAGGACTCTGATTTCATCATTGTGGTACGGTATACTGGTTGTGGATAGTTGTTGTTCTCAGACTCGTTGATTTCTAAAACACCCCAAAGTTTTTCTCCAATAGCTTCAACTAAGTAAGTCGCTTTAGTTTTTGCCTCTTTTAGAGCTTTGATTTTTAGGTCTTTTTTCAGTTCATCTTCTTTAGAGTAAGCATAACGCTCAATATTAGTGTAAGCAATTCCTTGAGCATCAACACCAGAAATCACCGTATTAAACTTGTTTAAATCTTTAACTTTTATGCTGTACTGTTTTGATGCTAAAAACGTTGGGTCTTTCTTTTTATCCCAATAGTTGGTGTATGCGCTAATATTGTTAATCATAAAATCTTCTGGTGCAATACCTGCTTTGGTTACGGCTTTCTGTAACTGTGCTTCTAGGTCTTCAATGGTTACTTTTCTTCTGCTATCTTTCATGTATTCTTTTAAAGAAATACCAATGTAAATTTCATCAGGGGTAACTTCGGTTTCTGCGCTTCCGTTAACTTCGATTTTTTTACGAAGATCTGCGTCTTGTGCAAGCACATTTGAAGTTGTAAATGCTATTAATGCAATAAAGAGTAACTTTTTCATAATTTATTGTTTTTTGTTTTAGTGTTGATGTAATTTTAGTGCCAATTCCATAAAGGAAATAATATTTTTTTTTGATGCCTCAATTTTTGATGATGAAAATTTTAAAAACATTTGTAATTCTTTTGCTTACAATTAATGTTTCTTATGCGCAAGAGCCTGCCAAACAGCTACCACACTTTAGTTTTATCAACACTAAAGGCGAAAGCTTCAAAAAAGCAGACTTAAAAAAAAGCCATAAAACTTTAATTGTTTTTTTTGATGCAACCTGCTCGCATTGCCAAAAAGCTGCTGGTTTTTTTAATTCACACCTGAAAGACTTAAAGCAACCGAATGTTTTATTCGTTACGATGGATGAGAATAAATCGATACAATTATTTATGGAAAATTATGCGCCACTTATTCCGAACGATAAAAACGTTAAAATTTTAAGAGATACTGCTTATTATTTTGTGCCCAATTTTTCGCCGAAGCGTTATCCTGCAATTTATGTTTACGGGAAAAAGCAGAATCTTGAATTTTACACCAATAATGAAAAAGAGTTTGATACGGTTTTAGATAAACTTAAATCTCGTTAAAAAGCGGAAGTTATTTGTGTTTATCTGTATGCCCTAAGTCTTTTTGAGGACTTACAATATCACGTACCAGTTTTTTCAGCTCTTTAATTTCTGGAAAGCGTTCTTCTGTTTTTCTATCGAACACAATTTTACCGTCTATTTTTACAGTAAACTCACCACCAGTTTCTGCAGGGCAAAGTAAAACACCATGAACTTCTTCTGTAAAAGTATGTAATAGCTCTTGTGCCATATATGCAGAACGGAGCATCCATCCGCATTTTGGACAGTAGGTAATAGTGATGGTTGGTTTTTGGTTCATACGTTTTGTAATATGTTTAACGGCTAAAAATACGCTTATTCTAAATTGAGAACAGGTTTTGTCTATAAAAAAGCTTCAATAAATTATATTTGTGCTATAAGTTTATCAGATTGTGGCAAAAAACATGGAGTTAATTGTAGTAGGTGCGGGACCCGGAGACCCAGAGTTGATTACTTTAAAAGCTATAAATGCTTTAAGAAGAGCAGATGCTATCCTTTATGATAATTTAGCAAATAAGGTGTTGTTAGATTACAAAAAGGAGGGTTGTGAGTTGGTTTACGTAGGTAAAACGCCTTATCAGAAATATAACAGTCAGGAAGAAATTCACAGTTTAATTAAAGAGTACGCGGATAAACATGAAGTAGTGGTTCGTTTAAAAGGTGGTGACCCCTTTATTTTTGGTAGAGGCATGGAGGAAATCATGTTTGCTAAATCATACGGAATGAAAACCAGCTATATCCCTGGTATTACCAGCATGTTGGCCATCGGCTTAAGCGAAATACCACTGACTCACCGTGGTGTAAGTGAAGGTTTTTGGGTAATTACAGGCACTAAAAAAGATGGAAGTTTATCTCGTGATATCGAACTCGCTTTACAAAGCAAAACTACTTTGGTAATTTATATGGGAATGAAAAACCTGCCCTTTATAGTAGAAGAAGCAATAAAATACGGCAAACCAAATACGCCTGCTGCTGTAATTCAAAATGCATCTTTACCTACTATGAAAATGGTTAAAGGAACTATTGTTGAGCTAGAAGAATTAACTAAGCAACATGGAATTACGCATCCGGCAATTATTGTAATTGGGGATGTTACTAATTTGGAAGGGCTTTAGTTTTTCAAGTCATTTATTGATTATCTTTGTTCATCTGAGAAATTGGAAATATTAATTAAAAGCAAATCGAATTATGAAAGTTTTATTAGATATACAAGATAATAAAGTTCCGTTTGTGATGGAGTTGCTTGACAGTTTAAAGTTTGTTAAAGCGAAGCCCCTTACTGATGCAAAAGCAGAGTTAATTACCGATATACGAGAAGCGGTGGAGGAAGTAAATTTAATACGTCAGGGTAAATTGCAGGGTGTTTCTGCTAAGGAACTTTTAGATGAGTTATAATATTATTGCAATTCCAAAGTTCAAAAAGCAGATTAAGAAATTAACACAAAAATACCCTTCTCTAAAAGCTGATTTTTCTGTCTTACTCGATAGTTTAGAAAAAGATCCTAAGCAAGGAACTGCACTAAGCAAAAACTGTTATAAAATACGCCTTGCAATTAGCTCTAAAGGAAAGGGCAAGTCTGGTGGTGCAAGAATAATTACCCATGTTTTAATTTCTGAAGAAACGATTTATTTACTTTCTATCTATGATAAAACTGACAAAGAAACGTTAACTGATAATGAAATAAAGGAATTATTAGACTCTTTGCCAGTATAGTTGTTGAAACCGTAACCTCTCAAACATCTTATCCGTGTTTCTCTAAAAAATCTTGATAAGCCAGTTTAATTCCTTCATTTAATTCAATTTTATGCTTCCAACCTTTGCTATGAAGCTTACTTACATCCATCAATTTACGAGGTGTCCCATCTGGTTTACTGCTGTCAAAAACTAATTCGCCCTTAAAACCAATAATATCTTTAATTAATAAGGCTAAATCTTTAATAGTTAAGTCTTCGCCAGTACCCACATTTATTAAGTTTGGCTCGTTATAGTTTTGCATTAAATAGTAGCAGGCGTCCGCTAAATCATCGGCAAAAAGAAACTCACGCATTGGGCTTCCGCTTCCCCAAATGGTTACGTTTGGCTCATTGTTCTGTTTAGCTTCGTGGAATTTACGAATCAAAGCTGGTAAAACGTGAGAGTTTTGTGGGTGGTAATTATCGTTGTAGCCATATAAGTTAGTTGGCATTGCCGAGATGTAATTACAGCCGTATTGTGCTCGGTAAGCATCACACATTTTAATTCCTGTAATTTTCGCTATTGCATAAGGTTCGTTAGTCTCTTCCAATAACCCGGTCAATAAGTATTCTTCTTTTAAAGGCTGAGGAGCCATTTTTGGATAAATACAGCTAGAACCTAAAAACATTAGTTTTTTAACGTTGTTTAAATACGAGTTATGAATAACATTGTTTTGGATCTGCAAATTATCAAACAGGAATTCGGCTCTGTAGGTATTGTTGGCTATAATTCCGCCCACTTTTGCTGCTGCCAAGAAAACGTATTCAGGTTTTTCTGTTGCAAAAAAATCGGCTACAGCCACCTGATTCCTTAAATCCAACTCTTTAGAAACTCGGGTAATAATGTTTGTATAACCTTCTTTTTCTAACTTCCTTACAATTGCAGAACCTACCATGCCACGGTGTCCGGCAACATAAATTTTTGATGATTTTTCCAAAATGCTAAACTAAAATGTGCTCAAAGATAAAATTATAGATTTGCTTTAAAACCCCTTTAAAATTAAATTTTGTGGTAACTGCTGTGTAAATCTTATTTTTACAGAAAATTTAAAGAATTGGCGAAGAGAAAATTACAACGTTTTGCAGAGATAGGCACATTTGACAACGTTAAACAGTTAGAAGAAGGAAAAGAGTTTAGAGGTAATTGGTCGAAAAACTTTTTTAAGAACGATAACCCTCTGATTTTAGAATTGGCCTGCGGTAAAGGCGAATACAGCGTGAATTTAGCAAAGAAATTTCCTGATAAAAACTTTGTAGGGATTGACTATAAAGGTAATCGTTTATGGGTTGGTGCTAAAATGGCGATTGATGAAGGGATAAAAAATGTGGGCTTTTTACGAATCCAAATCCAAAATATAATGGAATATTTTGCAGATGGCGAGGTAGAAGAAATCTGGATTACATTCCCAGATCCGCAAGCGCAAAGTCCGTTGGAGCGTAAACGTTTGACCAATCCTATGTTTTTAGGGAAATACAAAACGGTATTGGTGGAGAACGGTTTACTGCACCTAAAAACTGACAACGACGGTTTTTACGAATATACTTTAGAGAAGATTGCAGAACTGAACCTCCCAATTCTTCAACAATCCACAGATATTTACAAAGACTTTCCAGGAGATGAAATTTTAGCTATTAAAACGCATTACGAAAGAATTTACTTGGCAAAGGATAAAAATATTAATTACGTGAAGTTTGTTTTTAGTAGCAAGTAGCAAGTAGCAAGTAGCAAGTAGCAAGTAAAAAGTAACTGATTTAATAATATTTGTTTTACCACATAGCAAATCAGCTTTAAGCCTTTAGCTTTCTGCTTTTAACCTTTAACAATGGACAAAGCTTCTTTTTATGATCAAGTTTATCAAGTGGTTCGGTTAATTCCGAAAGGCAGGGTTACGTCTTATGGGGCAATTGCTAGTTATTTGGGGACTAAAGGTTCTTCTCGGATGGTGGGTTATGCAATGAACGGAGCAGGCGGTGTTGAACCGGAAGTTCCTGCACATCGGGTGGTTAATAGAAATGGTTTGTTAACGGGTAAATTCCATTTTGAAAGTCCTACTAAAATGGAAGATTTGTTGGCTTTAGAAGGGATTAAAGTGGTGGATGATGAAATAATTGACTTCAAAAAACTTTATTGGAACCCTGCCGAAGAGCTTGATTTAGAAAAGTAAGGTTTATTCTAAAACTTAAAACCAAGTGCCAATCCCCAAACCAACTGCTTTTATTTTGGGATGACTGTTATTAATTGTAAAACCTGCAATTTCTTGAAACTGGTACATAGCCTGTAAAAAGTATTTAGATTTTTTTTTGGTAGTCAGCAAAATTCCTGGACCAATCTCATAATTAAATCCTTTGTTATACTCTCTAAAAACCCTTGGAGCATAACCAACAGCCCCCTTCAAAAAGAAATTTAATTCATCTGTACTAATGGGTTTGGCTAATACATGGGCGTTAGCACTTAAATTAAGCATTTGAAAATTAGCTCCATTGCCATCAGCCGCTTTATACGATGCGTTCTCTAGGCCAACTCCAAAACCAACAAATGGGTTTGCTGTTCCAATCACTAGTTTAATATGTAGCGAATTTATTTTCTCGTTGATGCCAGCATCGTTAATTCCAAACAAGTAGCTGACTTCCGCTCGACTAAACATTTTGAATTCATTGAGTTTCTGTTTTTTTTCTTGTGCATTTAGCGCTGAAACCGAAATAAGAAGAAAAACAAAACCGAATAAAATTTTTTTCATTGAAGGTGTAATTTTTGTAATTCAAATATAGCCAAATGCTACCAACAAAAGCCTTTAAGCCTAAAATTGTGTTCAATAATCGGGTTTTTTACATTATGTTTGCAATCCAAAATTAAAACTGTTTCGTTAAATAATGCTTACGCTAGATCATATAAAGACACCCATAGCTAAAGAACTTGATACTTTTGAAGAAAAGTTTAGAGAGTCTATGCAAAGCAGTGTGCCTTTATTAGATCGTATTACGCATTATATTGTTAAGCGAAAAGGGAAACAAATGCGCCCCATGTTTGTGTTTTTTTCTGCTGGTTTATGTGGAGGAATAACAGAATCAACCTATCGCGGTGCAGCTTTGGTTGAGCTTTTACATACAGCCACTTTGGTTCATGATGATGTGGTAGATAATTCTTTTGAGCGAAGAGGCTTCTTCTCTGTAAATGCACTTTGGAAAAATAAAATAGCCGTTTTAGTTGGTGATTATCTGCTGTCAAAAGGATTGCAACTTTCGGTTGACAACCAAGAATTTACTTTGCTCAAAATTGTTTCTGATGCGGTACAGCAAATGAGCGAGGGTGAGTTATTGCAGATAGAGAAAGTCCGCAGAATGGACATTAGCGAAGCTATTTATTACGAAGTCATCCGCCAAAAAACAGCTTCTTTAATTTCGTCTTGTTGTGCCGCTGGTGCAGCTTCATCTGGTGCTACGCCAGAAGTAATTGAGATGATGAAAAACTTTGGCGAGAAAATTGGTATAGCTTTTCAAATAAAAGATGATTTATTTGATTTTGGAGTCGACGATGTTGGCAAGCCAAAAGGATTGGATATTAAAGAAAAGAAAGTTACGCTTCCTTTAATTTATGCGCTCAACAAAGCGTCAAAGTCTGATAAAAAGCAGATGATTAATTTGGTTAAGAATCACGGAGATAACGAAGATAAGATTAATCAAATCATCAATTTTGTGAGAGAGAGTGGCGGTTTAGCTTACGCCGAGGAACAAATGCTTATATATCAGCAACAAGCTTTTGATATTTTAGCGAGTTTCCCAGAATCAGAGTTTAAAAAAGGATTAGAAAACTTGGTGAGATTTACCACAGAAAGAAAAAAATAAAATGAGTCACGAACTGATTTTCTTTGGTGCTTTTGCACTATTTATTATTTTGATGTTAGCACTTGATTTGGGTGTTTTCCATAAAAAAGATGAACCTGTTAGCTTTAAGCAAGCGGCAATAATGAGCGCTATTTGGGTGTCTTTTGCAATTGGCTTTTACTTTTTCTTAAAAACTGAAGGTCAAGAATTGCATAATATTAAAGATCAGGCTCATTTAGAACAAATTGTTCAAGACCATCAACATAATATCAGTGTTAGCTCGGCTAATTTTCACGAAAACCTGAATAGATATAATGATAATTTAAGTTTAGAATTTATTACGGGCTATGTAATTGAGTATGCACTTTCTGTCGATAATATCTTTGTAATGGTGCTTATTTTTACTGCCTTTGGCGTTAATGAAAAATACTATCACCGGGTACTGTTTTGGGGTATTTTAGGAGCAGTGGTGATGCGTTTTATCTTCATATTTTTAGGTGCAACTTTGATTAACGAGTTCGGATGGATTTTGTACGTATTTGGAGGTTTCTTGGTTTATAGTGGGTTTATGATGTTTTTAGCCAAAGACGAAGAAGAAAAAATAGATCCTGAAAACCATAAAGTGGTGAAACTGGCATCTAGGTTTTTTCCGGTACACCCCGAATATGTTGGGCATAATTTCTTCCACCGCATCAACGGAAAGTTATTTATTACTCCACTTTTTTTAGTGTTATTGGTTATCGAGTTTACAGATGTAATTTTTGCGGTTGACTCTATCCCCGCTATTTTTGCGGTAACCAAAGACCCTTATATTGTGTTCTTTTCTAATATCTTCGCCATTTTAGGTTTACGTTCCATGTTTTTTTTACTGGTTAACGTAATTGATAAATTCCACTATTTGAAAACCGGCTTAGCAGTATTGTTAATGTTTATCGGTGTGAAAATGCTTACACATGTTTGGCTAAAAGAATGGGGGTTTACTACCATGCATTCTTTGTTTATAATACTAGGTATTTTAACTGTTAGCGTAGTAGCATCCTTAGCTTTTCCTAAAAAAGAACAGAAAAAATAATTTTCCGTACCACATATTTAAGAAATTTATACTTTAGGGTAGATTTTATATATGAAAAAATTATTACCCCTAATTTTGCTGTTTTCAATAAAACTAGCAACTGCACAAGACACAAGGATGGTGAAATTTGGTGCTAAACTTGTAGGCGGTTCTTCTACCGTTGGGAGTAGTTATTACTTAAATCCGGAAACTGCTATAACCAGTACTAATACTTTAGGGGCAGGTTTTTTTATTGATTATAGTATAACCGATAAGTTCTACCTACAACCAGGTATTTCTGTTTTAAACAAAGGCTATGCTACAATTGAGCTCGTTGCCTATTTAGATGGTCAGAATAATTACTACGCAAATTCAACAGTGACTTATTACAAGCCGGTTTATATTGAAATTCCGGTAAATGCCGTTTTAAAATTACCATTAGGAAAAGGTAATGTACGTTTGGGAGGCGGGCCATATTTTGCTTATGCTGTTGGCGGAAAAGTAAAAGAAGTAAAGATGACTACGGATAATAGTGATACCGTAAATAAGGAAAAGATAAAAATCGGGAATTCAGTTAGTGATGATTATACAGCCATTGATTATGGGCTTAATTTTTTTGTAGGTTATCAGTTCCGGAAAGGTTTTTTCTTAGAGTTTAGTGTTGCTCCGGGTTTGGCAAATATTATCCCAAAGGAGCAACGAATGTATGATAGCAAAGCTATCAATGCAACTGCTCTGTTAAATTTAGGCTTCGAGTTTTAGGCTTTGTTTAATTCTCAGAAAACTTACTTTTTTTAAGCTTATTCATGTTTCGATAGTAAACATTCGTATTGACACGCTCTTTTTGAGGTGAGCCATTAATAACCAATCAATTTTATCTTTTCCCCTTAAAAGGAATAAAAATTAGAAACTTTTCTTAGTCTTAATTTAATATCGTAATATTGCAATATTAAAATTATTTATAATGGGAGCTTCTAAAACAGATCACTTTACCGATGAGCAAAACAGTTTGGCAATTTTGGCTAAAGCCGTTGCGCATCCTGCAAGGATTGCAATTATCCAGTATTTATTAAGTGTTGAAAGTTGCATTTGTGGCGATATTGTAAATGAACTTCCACTTTCGCAACCTACTGTTTCGCAACATTTAAAAGAGCTGAAAAATGCAGGTATTATCAAAGGAAACATCGAAGGAAATGCAATTTGTTATTGTTTAAATGAACAGGCTATCGATGTTTTGCATCAGTTTTTTAAAGATGTGTTGGTCAAAATTGTAAATAAAAATAAAGCAAGTTGCTGTTAATAAAGCGCTAATTAAAATAAAGAAAATATGAAATTATCTGAATTTAAAAATCACCTAAAAAATATTACTGAAATAGATTTTGTAACTCCAGAGGGAAATACAATTCCACAGCATTTCCATGTTACGGAAGTGGGTTTAAGTACCAAACACTTTATAGATTGTGGCGGAACGGTGCGAGAAGAAAAGTTGATCACATTTCAGCTTTGGGTAGATAATGATTTAACCCATAGACTAGTGCCGGAAAAATTATTGAACATTATTGCAATTTCGGAAAAGTTTTTTTCGGGCGATAATTTAGAAATAGAAGCCGAATATCAGACAGAAACGATTGGAAGATATGGTGTTGGTTTTAACAACGGAAATTTTGTGTTAGAGAACAAGAAAACTGCTTGTTTAGCTTTAGATGCCTGTGGAATAAGTCCTAAGGTTGAACATTTAGATATTAAAGTATCAAATAGCTGTACACCAGGCGGTGGATGCTGTTAATAGGTCAAGCCTTTAAAAGAAATGAACATGTTTAAAGAACTAGTAAATACAATTTCCACGCTTAATACAGAATCTGTTACAGCGGAAAGGAAAGAAAAACTACAAGCCTTAATCAATTTTATCCAATCAAAGGTTGATAGCCAGCAACAAATCAGCTTAAATTTTATTTGTACCCATAACTCCCGCCGAAGCCACTTATCGCAGGTTTGGGCGCAAGCTTTGGCTAGTCATTTTAACATCAACAATGTGTATTGTTACTCTGGCGGTACAGAAGCTACAGCAGTTTTTCCACAAGCTTTAGTGGCATTGCAAAGTGCAGGTTTTAGCGTTACTAAACTTGGCGAACAAACAAACCCAGTTTATAGTATTAAATACGATAGTAATCATCACCCGGCTATTGCTTTTTCTAAAAAGTACGATGATGAATTTAATCCATCGTCAGGTTTTGCTGCAATATTAACTTGTACAGAAGCTGATGGCGCTTGCCCTTTTATAGCTGGTGCTGAAAAAAGAATTGCTTTACCTTTTGAAGACCCCAAAGCTTTTGATAATACACCACAAAAAGCAGAAAAGTATCAGGAAAGAAGCTTACAAATTGCAACAGAATTGTTTTACATATTCTCACAAATAAAAAAATAATTATGGCCAGTAAAAAACTAGGATTTTTAGACCGTAATTTAACATTATGGATTTTTGTAGCTATGGCGCTGGGCGTTGCAATCGGGTATTTTGTTCCATCTTTTCCAGAAACAGTTAACTCATACAGTAGCGGTTCAACTAATGTTTTAATAGCTGTAGGCTTAATTTTAATGATGTACCCACCTTTGGCAAAAGTAAATTATGCGCTACTACCAAAAGTATTTAAAGACGTTAAATTACTTTCTATTTCGCTGATATTAAATTGGATTTTAGGTCCGGTTTTAATGTTTTTACTGGCAATAACTTTCTTAAAAGATTATCCCGAATACATGGTTGGGGTTATTTTAATTGGTTTGGCAAGGTGCATAGCCATGGTTTTGGTATGGAATGATTTGGCCGAAGGAAGTAGCGAGTACGGAGCTGGATTAGTTGCGCTTAACAGTATATTTCAGGTTTTTGCTTACAGTTTTTACGCTTGGTTATTTATTACGGTACTTCCGCCTTATTTTGGTTTTCAAGGGGCTATTGTAGATATATCTATCGCAACCATTGCAGAAAGTGTGGCCATTTATTTAGGAATTCCTTTTTTATTGGGGATTTTAAGTCGTGTAATATTGGTTAAATTAAAAGGCGAGGATTGGTACACTAATAAATTCATCCCTACAATTTCACCAATTACTTTAATTGCATTGCTTTTCACTATTGTGGTCATGTTTTCTTTAAAAGGAGAGTTAATTGTTGAGCTTCCGCAGGATGTGCTGATTATTGCCCTTCCATTGCTCATTTACTTTACGTTAATGTTTATTATCGGTTTCTTTTTTACCAAGGCGATGGGTGCAAGTTATGATAAAACCGCAGCCGTTGCTTTTACGGCAGCCGGTAATAATTTTGAGTTGGCTATTGCTGTAGCAATTGCAGTTTTCGGCTTAAACTCTGGACAGGCTTTTGCAGGTGTAATTGGACCTTTGGTAGAAGTGCCTGCCTTAATTATGTTGGTTAAGATTTCTTTTTGGCTCAAGCGGAAGTATTATACTGTAACTTAATATTTAGGCAATGTGATTTTATTTATTGTCTAAAATCTACCTCTTGTTAAAAGAATCATAAAGAGTACATTACTCAACTTAGTGTTCTAAAAAAAAGTGAATAGCCTAAACCTTAATTAAGTTTTGGCCTACTCATTATATAAAGCTCAAGCATAAAGCTTAATTGAGCTTTTTTATACCCCTGGCAAGGATTTATTCATTTCTCAACCTCCTAATATTATCTGGAAAAACTTCTGCGTTAGCTGGCTGGTTGTGGCTTTTTTTAAAGCCAGTTCTTTTTTGCTTTTTCCGCAAAAAAAACCGAAGCGATAGCGGAGCAAAAAAGACAGCGTTTAAACGCCCAAATAATTATTAAAAAAACATTTTGCTGGCAAAGATTTAGCTAATACGGTGCTATACAAAACATCAAAATGGAACAAGAAATACAAAATGAAATAAAAGTAGATGGCATGGGTGCTATTCTGCATGATAAAGGTGTGTTTTTTAGAGTTTGGGCACCAAATGCAAAGCGGGTTTACATCATGGGCGATTTTAATAATTGGACACCCAATGAACTAGAATTAGCACAGGAAGAGAATGGTTACTACGGCAGAAACGTTGAACAAGCCAAAGCAGGCAGTCAATATAAGTTTGTAATTATTACACAAAACGATGAGGAATTGGCTAAGAATGATCCATACGCTAAAGAAATGACCAATTCTAGCGGGAATTCTGTGGTATATAATAACAATGGTTTTAATTGGGAAAACGATGAGTCTTTTATGCCATATTGGAACGAAGCAGTAATTTACGAATTGCATTTAGGGACTTTTAACGTAAAAGAAGAAAACAAGCCCGGCGATTTTTACACCCTAAAAGAAAAAATACCTTACCTAAAAGAATTAGGTATTAATGTGATTGAGATAATGCCTCCTTATGAATTTCCGGGAGGTTTTTCTTGGGGCTATAATCCATCGTACCCTTTTGCAATTGAAAGTGAATATGGCGGTCCGGATGCGCTTAAGGAATTGGTGAAAGAGGCACACAAAAACGGAATTGCAATAATGTTGGATGCAGTTTATAACCATTTTGGCCCATCGGATCTGGATTTATGGCAGTTTGACGGTTGGAGTGATAATGATAAGGGCGGAATTTATTTTTATAACGATTGGCGCTCTAATACTCCTTGGGGCGATACTCGTCCGGATTTTGGTAGGGAAGAAGTTAGAAACTATATAAAAGACAATGCCCGTATGTGGTTAGAGGATTTTCATATTGACGGTTTGCGCATGGATATGATTCCATACATAAGAAACGTGAATGCGGATGAAAACCCAGATGGGGTATTGGAAGAAGGTTTGGCTTTATTAAGAGAAATTAACCAAGAAATAAAAGAAAAGTACCCATTCAAATTAACCGTTGCAGAAGATTTGCACAAACTGAGTTGGGTTACCGATGAAGTGGGAGAGGGGAGTGGTTTAGGTTTTGGCAGTCAGTGGGATGCGGCTTTTGTTCATCCAGTACGTTCATTATTAACTGTACAAAATGATGAGGACAGAGACATGAATATTGCCGCCGAAGTATTGCTTAACCAATACAGTGGCGATTATTTTAGGCGAGTGGTTTATACAGAATCTCATGACGAGGTGGCAAACGGAAGCGCAAGAGTTGCCCAAGAAATTGCTTTTGACGATGTTAATAATTGGTATTCTAAAAAAAGAGCCTCTTTAGGCGTGGCAATGGTGCTAACAGCTCCAGGTATTCCAATGCTGTTTCAAGGTCAAGAGTTATTGGAAGATAAATGGTTTTCTGATACCGACCCGATAGATTGGAGCAGGTTGAAGAAGTTTAAAGGCTACCATAATCTACATAAAGATTTAATTACGTTGAGACGGAATTTATCTGATTTAACCGCTGGATTGATGGGACAACATATTCAAATGATACGGGTTGATAACGAGCAGAAGGTATTGGCTTATCAGCGTTGGAAAGAAGGAGGAGCAAAAGACACTACGGTAGTTGTGCTTAATTTTTCTGATAGCGACAAGGCGGTTTATAGAATAGGTTTTCCAAATTTTGGAATGTGGAAAGTGCGCTTTAACTCTGATTGGAAAGGGTATAATGAAGAGTTTGGCAACTATCAATCTTATGATGTAGAAGCTGTTAGCGAAGCCTGTGATGGTTTTGATCATAGTGCCGAGGTTTCTATTGCGCCTTATACGGCTTTGATTTTATCGCAGGATTAATTTTTTTACTAAACTTAATCACTAAAGAGGTTTTCTTAAAAAGAGACCTCTTTGTTTTTTATGGAGTTTTTGGATTGCTTATAAGCTATTTCCCACCTTTCATTTAAGATAATCCCCTTTCTTAAATTAAATCAAACTTAATTTTACATAACAAGTTTAAACCATAAAAACCTTTTACTAATTACCTTTTTCAAGCCGAAGAACTAAGGCAAAAATAGGTGTTGACGATTTGTTTTTAAATCAGAGCAAGTTGCAAATGTCTAAGTTATTAGGGGGATAGTTGAGAATTAATTGCTCTTAACATTGTCTAGGTGAATATTTACAAGCTTATAGTAGGTGTGAGGTTTTAATGTTTTAAATAAAAATGGAAAAATCAGAGCTTTGCAGATGTGAAAAATTGTGGTTGTAGAAAGTTAAATACCATATTGATTATCAGATTTCTATAAGGAGATTGCCCGTACTGTAGCAGGTAATAAAAAATCAATAATATATTTTCAAAAGTATTTGGTTAACCAAAATAATATATATATGTTTGGTTAACCAAATTTTGGTTAACCAAACAAACCGATTTAATGAACCTTAAGATGTTGAGCCTTTTCATGCTAGCGCTTGTAAGTTTTTCTTGCGGGAAAGACGGTGAAGTAAATTCGCCAACAATCGTAACAACGCCAACTTTACCAGTGGTGATTAATGAGAAATTTGGGGCAACGTTAACAGCGGATGGCAAAACAAATACTTATAGTTTAATTAATAGTGTTTTAGGTGGAACGGGGGATGTTTTAGAAACACCAGACTGTGCTCATGGTACCGCTTCTCCGCATATTACTCAGGTTTATGATGATTTTTTAAAAAAGTACGTTTTTGCTTTCCAAATTCATGTAAGTCCTGATAATGATAAGTGCAACGAGAAAACTGATAGACAACGTAATGAGATTAAAACTTATAATCAATCGCCAGATTCATTACTAGCATCAGTAAATGAAACGGTAAAATACAGTTGGAAGTTTAAGCTAGATAAAGATTTTAAACCATCACCAAACTTTACACATATCCACCAATTGAAAGGCTTAGATGGTGATGATGATTTGCCGTTAATAACACTTACGGCTAGGTATAAATCGGGAGGGAACAAATTAGAAGTAATACATACTGGTGGAACAGGAAAAACTACATCGTTAAAATATATTGCAAGCATTCCCCTTGCAGATTTTATGGGAGAATGGGTAGAAGTGTCAGAGCAGGCTACTTTTTCTTACGCTGGGAAATATCAAGTTTCTATTAAAAGGATGTCTGACGATAAAGTTCTTTTAGACTTAAAAGTTGACAATATAGATTTATGGCGAGACGGTACAACCTTATGTCGTCCAAAATGGGGGATTTACAGAAGTCTTTTGTCTCCGGAATACTTGAGAGACGAGAGTGTAAGATTTAATGATTTTAATATAACCGAGATTAAATAAATATAATATGATAAAGAAAACACTTTTAGGCATTTGCCTTATGGCTTCAACAGCAACTTTTGCACAAACCTCACCATTTGTTTACGATTTTGGGGATGCTACAGGTTCTTTTGCTCCAAACCCAGGTGAATCATCAAAAAAATTCATGCCTAAAATTATAGGTTCTTCAAAATCAATAAAACCAGTAGTTCGAATTCGCACAGCTTCTGACGGTACTGGTGCTTTTACATTTGTAAATAAAGGTGCAAGTTTTATAAAAGGGTCTGGTGTCGAAATTTTAGGCGGAACATCTACTAGTAAATTAGGGATGTACGATTTAGAAATGAAAACCATTACTAAAACAAGTATTGATATAAAATTTGATGCCAGCAACAGCGGACAATGGATAATAGGTAACGGTAACTCAAATAATGAAGATGATGTTTTTCAGGGAAACTCTAGTGTTAAAGATCAGACTGATGAGTTTTTTAGTGCTTATAGATGGGTTTTATCCGAAGAAAATGAGCTGAAATTTTATGTTAGAGTAGCTAGCAAATGGGAAAGAGAAAAAGAGCATCCTTTTGTTAAAAACCAAGAGTACCGCTTAGATATTTACAGCAATAACTCAGCTACAGAGCAAGTTTGTATGGATCAAAAACTACCAGCGGGTACCTATATGTTGATGGTAAACGGCAAAAAAGTAGGTGGCATTAATAAATCTGGCGGTATTGCCGTAAATAAAAACTTAAATGCTTTTATAGTGCTAGGCTATATTCCTAAAGAAAGCAATGATAAGCTTAAAGCTTGGGTAGATAATCTCACAATTTCTGAAACTCTCTAGTAATTAACCAATTAAATATAAACCGTTTAAATTTTAAATTATGAGAAAATTATTACTAAGTCTAGTGCTATTAGCATTAGTAACTATGGGGTTTGCTCAAACTCCAACCGATGGAGATTACCGTACTCGAAAGACTGGTAATTGGACAGCTACAGACGTTTGGCAAGTTAGAAGCGGAGGCGACTGGATAAATACCATAACCGCACCAACCGCACTAAACAATGTTTATTTGCAGACTGGGCATACTGTTACAATTGACGTAGCAATAGTAGCATGTAAGGATTTACATTGGGGACATAAAGGTTCATCATACGGTTCTATAAAAACGGGAAGCAATGTTGTGGAAGTTAATGGAAAAGTTAGACTTTACGTAATAACAGGTTCTGCCGTTACAGCAGCAGCTGCTGGGGACGGAGTATTTTATTCAGACCAGACAAATTCAACGGCAACTAATTCAGCTCAATTTAACGGTGCAGGTAACTCTACTTTGGGTTATACAAAATTTGTTGGAAACTCTAGAATTCTAACAAACACCGGAGAATGGAATGGCTCAGGTACGGTTGCATACGGAAGATTTGCACTTAATCCAGGTGAAACTGCCACTTTAGAAACAGGAATGAAGTTTAGGGGGATAGTTATAGAAAGTGGCATTGTGGATGCCGGTTCAAATACTCTAGTTGTTGGTTCAACTGAAGGCGCTGGTGATCTTGAAATTAAAAGTGGAGCAAAGTTTATGACTTCTAGGTCGGCATTAGCTCTTTCACAAGGTTCAAGAAGATTTGGAACTTTATCAATTGAAAGTGGTGGTGCTTTGGAACTTTCGGGAAGAAAACCGGAGATAAATTGCTCAACATTTACAAATGATGGTACGGTTATCTATAGCTGCCAAGATTCAACTCAGCATTTAGCTGTGACGGCAGGTTATGTGGGAGTAACCCCAATAACATCGTATAATAATTTAGAAATCAAAGTAAAAGCAGATTCTACTGCCAAGGTTCCAGACGGTCTAGACATTACTGTGGGTGGAGCTTTAACTTTAACTAGCGGAAATTTATCAATACCGGCTACTTCAAGTGCTGAACTAACCAATGCAAATATAGCAGTTGTTGGAGGAAGTGCTACTAGTTATATTAAAACTTTGGTTGATGGCGCAAATTCCGGTGTATTAAAGGTTTCAGGCTTAAGTACAGCCCAAATGTTTCCAGTAGGATCTCTAGAAGACTATCTTCCAGTAAGTTTAACTCCGCTGGCAAGTTCTAATTTTTCTATCAATACATTTACGGGGTCAACCGCTGATGGTACACCAAACGGTACCTCTCGTTCAGCAGGTGAGAAAGCAGACGAAGTAAATGCAATATATAACATCAACAGAACTTCCGGCACCGGTAATTGTATCCTAACCTTAGGTTGGCCAGCAGCTTTAGAAGGAACAAATTTTATTGATTTACTTGATGCTGAGATAGGTGTCTCAAAGTACACAGGGACATTCGGTTCTTATATTGGTATCGGTAATATTCTTACAAATACGGTTTCTACTACTATCGAAGACGATGTTTTTGGACCGTTTCTGATTGGTAAAATCACCCCTTTACCAGTAAACCTTATTTCTTTTACAGCTAAAGTTAGTAATCAAACAGCAGTTTTAAGCTGGAAAACAACTTCAGAAAATAACTTGTCACATTATTTAGTGCAACGTTCTTCAGATGGTATTTCTTTCGAAACTTTATCTTCTGTAAGTGCTAATAATAAAGCAGGTATTTTCAATTATGGATTTGTAGATAGATCTCCAGTTTTTGGTGCAAACTATTACAGATTAATAAGTGTTGATATTGATGGTAGCAAGAGTTCAAGTGACTTACAGTCAGTTAATTTTGGTTCCGTTATTAGTTTATCAATATATCCAAATCCAACAAAAGGGAATATAAATATTGCAGGATTAACAAAAGGTGATTTGGTTAAAATTACAGATTTAATAGGCAGAGCCGTTGCAGTTAAAGCCAACGAAGGTGAAAGTGTAATGAACTTAAGTTTAGATGGTGAAAATACAGGTGTTTATCTGATCTCTGTATCAAGAGATGGAAAAGTGGTAAGCACTAATAGATTAGTTAAGAATTAAGTAAAACAACATACCAACTTTAAAAGACTTACAAGGTTTTAAACTTTGTAAGTCTTTTGTGGTTTAGCTGTCTAAGACTAATGTCAAAATTAATAAGAGTAATTATTGGAATAAAATATGATTAATAATTTACGTCCCAATTTTATAATTTTTTTCTAAAAAACAGAACATAACCTAAAACTAATAAACCACTCAAAGCGTAAATAACAATTAACAAACAATTATAAACAAACAATCAATTTTAGAATTAGAAATTATGAAAAAACTTCTACTGACACTGGTGCTATTTGCACTGGTAACTATGGGCTTTGCCCAAACAACCTACTACTGGGCAGGGGGCGCAACTGCTACATCATTAACGGGCTCAGACTGGAGTACAACATTAGGCGGTGCTGCCTCAACTTCTCGAAGTGCGTTGGATGATATTTTGGTATTTGATAACCAAACAGTGTCTTTTAGTATTACCGGTGTAACGATAGGTAAGTTGGTAATTAAGACTGGGGCTGATGTTACTTTTACAAGAGGCGAGGCAGGAACCACCACTCTTGCTTTAGCAGGTGTTGCTGGTGTTGGTTTAGACGTTGATGGAGGGATATTAAGAGTTAACGGAAGTACTTCCGGTTTTAACTTCACGATGTCACTACCAACGGGTGTAACAGGGTCGGTTAGAAATGCTGGACAAGTTTTTATCTCTGGTACAGCCATTAACCGGATATCAGGTTCTTCTGCCGGTTCTTTAGTTTTTGAAACAGGTACTTCATGCACTATAAATTCAGTAGGGAGCGCACCTTTTGATACTTTTTCTAATACCGCTGTTGAAAACACAACAATTTTTAAAAACGGCTCAACTATTAATTATTTGGGAGGCATAAGTCCATTTGGTACTACAAGTTCTGCAACAATTACTTCGATGGAGCCAGGAAGTAATTTTATTTTTAATATTGTACCTGCCTCTGGATTTTTTAATTCGAGGGTTTTTGGAAATGTAAGATTTATTACTGGTGTAACTGTAAGTTTATCTTCTGAAAATTTTATTAAGATGAATGACTTAACTATAGATAACGGGGCATCATTTACATTAAGAAATTCAGGAGGCCAAGCGATTGGCGGTAATATTTTAAATAATGGAACTTTAGGCGTTAACAGTACAATTGGTTCGTCAACAATAATTATGACGGGCAACTCACCTCAAACTATTTCGGGTACGGGTACTTTTAATCCTTTAGGATTAATTACAGTTGGTAATGATGCAAATGTGATTTTAGAAAGAAATTTAATATTTAACGGTACTAATACAGGTAATGTTATAGGAACCCTGAATTTTAAGACTTCAACAATAAGCGGTACAGCTAAATATCAGTTTAGAACTTCTGCTAGCACATCAGAAACTGGTAATACAACTGCAGGGTCAAACTCTATTTCAATGGGCTCAAATTATGCTACTATTTCTCCTTCAGTTGGTTTATTGGTAAGCGGTCCAGGCATTCCAGCAAATAGTTATATTATTGGAACTAGTTCAGGCAGTTCAGCTTTTACTATTTCTAATTTTGCGACGGCAACTGGAACAGGTGTAACTATTTCACTTACAGGTGGTAATCCAACTCTTGAAACATCAAACACTGGAGGTTCCAATGCTAGCTTATTAACAACTGGGACTACTAAATCTTTAGGTTCAGGTTCAAATATTATAATTAACGGAGCAACTTCAGCACCTTTTCCTGTCACATCGGCAACGATAACCAGTAGCGTTTTTTCGTCATTTTCAAATTTGACTAATTTAACCATTAACGCAGCTACAACTACAAATGTAAATGCAACTATTGAAGGTCAATTAACTTTAGGAAGTTCAAAATTAACGCTAAGAACAGGTGATGAGTTAACCATGACTGGTGTCTCTTTACCAATTTTACTTCTTCCTGATGTATCTCCTTTATTTGTTGGGATGAATGCTAGTACTTACATAGTTACGCCTGCTAATACATCAACAGGAGAAGTAGGCATTGTGAAATTAGTTGGTGTCGCTACTTCAAGATTAATTCCAGTAGGCTCAGCAACTAATTATTTACCGGTTACTGTTAATCCTACTGCTGCGTCTAATTTTTCAATCAATGTTTTTCAAGGAGCTACTGCAGACGCAACACCTAACGGAACTGCTTTAACTGCTGGAGAAAAAGCTGATAGAGTTGATGCAATTTATAATATTAATAGAACTTCTGGAACAGGAAACTGTGTAGTTACTTTGGGCTGGCAAGCTGGTTTAGAAGGTGCTAGCTTTTCTGGATTTACAAGTCCACAGGTTGGTGTAGCAAAATATACCACTTCTTATTCTGCATTCGCAGGTCCTGGTGATAATATTACAAACACAATTTCTACAGTAATTACTGATGATGTTTTTGGGCAATTTCTAGTAGGTAAATCACAAACTTTACCAGTAAGCCTTATTTCTTTTACTGCAAAAGTATCAGACCAAACTACTGTGTTAAATTGGAAAACAACCTCAGAAAGTAATTTGTCTCATTATTTAATACAACGCTCTTCAAATGGGGTGAATTTTGAAACATTATCATCTGTAAGTGCCAATAATAAAGCAGGTGTTTTTAATTATTCTTTCGTAGATAAAGCTCCAGTTTTTGGTGCTAATTACTACAGATTAATAAGTGTGGATATAGACGGTAGTACAGATGTAAGTGATTTACAATCAGTGAATCTTGGTTCAGTAGCTACTTTGTCTGTTTATCCAAACCCAACAAAAAGTACTGTAACCATTAAAGGTTTAGTACAAGGAGATGTGGTGAAAATCACAGACTTATTGGGCAGAAGTGTAAGTTCCGCTATTTATAATGGCGATGACTTGTTAAACTTAAGCTTAGCTGACAGTAATGTGGGGATTTATTTATTAACCGTTAGCAATAATGGAAAAGTAACCAGTACTCAAAGAATAGTTAAGAACTAATTTTCTTTTAAAGAAGCCCCCGCAAGTTTTTGCGGGGTTTTTTTGTGTTAAAATAACTCGGCTTTTTAATATGGAGTTACAGTTTCGAAATTAAAATTGAATCTACTCTTTTATAAATAGACCGGTTTAGAAAATAGAGCTATACAAATTTCACAAACCAGGAAATGAGAATAAACCTACTAAAAGTTACGTTTACAGTATTGACTATGTCATTGGCTAACGCGGGATACTCACAAATTGTTTTAAACGCTGATAATACGGCAAACAATACCTACGAATTAATTAATAGTGTTTTTGTTAAATCTGGTTCTAGCTCAACAGCTGTGGAAGCCCCAGATCAAACAGGCGTTTCTGCTAATTCGGTTGCTGGAAGTCATACTGCTTTTGGCAGGCATATTACAGAGGTATTTGATGCAACTTTAAATAAAAATGTTTTCGCATTTTACGCTCATGTTGCCGATGATAATGATGTTTCTACTACTAAAACAGACCGTCAGCGTATAGAAATTAAAACTTTTGGATCATCGCCCGATAATTTAAAAGGAGTAGATGGAGAAATTGTTCAATATAAATGGCGATTTAAAATCCCTACAGGATGGCAACCGTCCTCAAATTTCACGCACATACACCAGGTTAAAGGTGTTGATGGGGATGATAGCGATCCAGTTTTTACTATTACCTTACGTAAAGGAACACCTAATAAATTAGAATTAATTTATGTGAAAGATGAAAATGCATCAACAGATAAAAAAGTTATTTTAAATCTTTCATTGTTTGAAAATACTTGGGTTGAAGCTACCGAAACTATAACAATAGGAGCAAACGGTACTTATAGTATGTACATTAAAAGAGTAAGTGATAATGTTTCTTTATTATCTTATAGTAACTCTGATATCCAAACGATAAGAGCAGACAATAGTTTTCTCCGTCCTAAATGGGGTATATATAGAAGTATTGCTTCTCCGGGAGATTTAAGAGATGAGGTACTTTACTTCTCAGACTTTTCTATTGAGGAATTAGCTACACTGCCTGTAAAGATTACCTCTTTCAGTACAAAAAAAGAGGATACTAAAGTGGTTTTAAATTGGCAGTCTCATTCAGAAAGTAATTTAACTAAGTACATTATACAAAGATCAATAAATGGTGAAGGCTTCATAGATATTGGTCAATTGCCAGCCAATAATATGCCGGGGAGTTTTAGCTATCTTTTTGTAGATGATAGTCCGACTTTTGGAGCAAATTATTATAGGTTGGCTAGTGTAGGCAATGATGATAAAAAGGAGTTTAGCCATGTAACTGTAGAAAGTTTTGGAATTCAGCCTACCTTGTCAGTTTATCCAAACCCTACTTATGGAGATGTCAATATTTCTAGTTTACTTAAAAACGATGTTATAAATATAACTGACGCTACCGGGAGACTAGTTTTTGAAAAAAAAGTAAGCCAAAATGGTAATCATAACTTGAATATGGAAAATATTAATTCAGGAATTTACCTGATATCGGTATGGCGTAACAATAGAATAGTTTTTAATAATAAAATATTGAAAAATTAATTTCGCTTTTTAATAGATATGATTATATTTGGTAAACCAATTAATTGGTTTACCAAAATTTAAAACCGTTTAATGAAATCATTGATAGAAAACATTACCGCAATTCAAGTTGAATCTCCTGTAGATAAAATTATAGGGCAATTAAAGCAATTAATAACTTCTGGACAATTAAAGCCAGGTGATAGGTTACCTGCCGAAAGGGTACTTTCAGAAAGATTTGGCGTTGGAAGAAGCTATATAAGAGAAGCTATTTTAAAACTTGAGTTTTATGGGCTTTTGAAAACCAATCCTCAAAGCGGAACTTATGTTGCAGGCTTGAGTATTAATGTGATCGATAGTATTATATCAGATATTATAAAATTTAATAAAGACGATTTTAACGCACTGGTAGAGGCAAGGTATTACCTGGAATTAACTGCTGTAAAGTTAGCGGCGGAAAGAAGAACCGAAGAAGATGTTGAAGCGATAAGAGAGGCGTTGTTGGAATACGAAGACAAAATCAATAGTGGTACTCAAAATGCTGTGGAAGAGGATATGCTTTTCCATATTAAAATAGCCAAAGCGTCGAAAAACACAGTGGTTGAATCTATGATTTTAATTTTAATTCCCGACTTGATTAAAAACATTGTTGACAATAAAGTTTGCGGAGAAAATAGAGGGAAAACAGCCATTACAGAACACAGGGCTATTTTAGAAGCTATAGAAAATCAGGACATTGCCTTTGCTGAAAAAGCGATGGCTACACACTTAAATGAGATTTGGGAAATCAGTAAAGCGGGCTTTGCCACGGAAAAAGTTTTAGACGAATTTTAGTATTTATTTCAGATAAGCCATAAATAAATAGCTTTTTTAATATTATTTAAATAAAATGAACTACTTAAAAACAGTGGTAATTGTATTGTTTTGCTCTTTTTTGAGCAACCAAATGTATGCCCAAAATCATCCAAGTTTAATGCTTACTCAAGCTAAATTAGCGGAGGTGCGTTTGGCTTGCGAAAATAGTTCTTTGTTAAAAAGCTCTTACCAAAAAGTAAAAGCTGATGCCGATTTAGTGATTACTCAACCTATTACAGTACCTATTCCAAAAGACGGAGGCGGTGGCTATACCCACGAGCAACACAAAAGGAATTATGCGGTAATGCTAAACTGTGCTACAGTATATCAAATTACAGGCGATAAAAAATACGCTGATTATGTAAAAGAGATGCTTTTGAGCTATGCTCACCAATATGAAAAATGGCCTTTACATCCTAAAAGGAAAAATGACAAAGGCGGAGGTAAAATATTTTGGCAAAGCCTTAATGATTTTGTTTGGCAAGTATATACCATTCAAGCCTATGATTTAGTTTTTAATGGCATCTCAAAAAAGGATAGAGCAACAATTGAGAAACATTTATTTATGCCAATTCTAAAATTCTTTACGGTTGATAGAGTAGAAGTTTTTGACCAAATACATAACCACGGTACTTGGGACCTTGCTGCTGTAGGGATGACGGCCTATGTTTTAAATAAGCCAGACTATGTGGAAATGGCATTAAAAGGTTCAAAGAAAGATGGAAAAACAGGTTTTTTAGCACAAATTAATCAGCTTTTTTCTCCAGATGGCTATTACATGGAAGGCCCATATTACCAGCGTTATGCATTATTGCCTTTTATAATGTTCGCTAAGGCGATAAATAACTATCAGCCAGAGCTTAATATTTTTGAATACCGAGACAAATTATTAGCAAAAGCTATACATACTGCTTTACAATTAACCTATACAAATAAGGCCTTTTTTCCAATAAATGATGCCATCAAAGACAAAACCTACGAATCTGTAGAGTTGGTTTATGGTTTAGATATCGCTTACGCTGACATTGAAGCGGAGGCTGATTTATTGGATATTGCGCAAAAGCAAAATAGAGTAATTGTCTCTGATGCAGGTTTACAGGTTTCAAAAGCAATTGACAATGGAAAAGCCAAGCCGTTTAATTATAAGACTCTTTGGATTAAAGATGGTGGCAAAGGAAATGAAGGTGGCTTGGGTATTTTAAGATACGGACCTAATACGGATCAACAATGTCTACTCATAAAAGCGGCATCGCAGGGAATGGGGCATGGGCATTTTGATAGGTTAAACTTGTTGTTTTATGATAACGGAGAAGAAATTTTTCCGGATTATGGTTCTGCTCGTTTCTTAAATATTGATACCAAAGGTGGTGGTGGTTACCTTCCGGAAAATGATAGCTGGGCAAAACAAACCGTTGCACATAATACTTTAGTGGTAGATCAGGTTTCTCATTTTAAAACTAATGTTAAAGCCGGAGATGCAAATCACCCAGATTTACTTTTCTTTTCTGACAAGCCAAATTTACAAGTGGTAAGCGCTAAAGAAGATAATGCTTATGCCGATACCAAACTAACCAGAACAACAGCATTAATTAAGGTTGATGAAAACACAAAACCACTTTTAATAGATGTTTTTAGAGCGACTTCAGAAAATACACATCAGTTTGATTTACCATTTTGGTATAAAGGACAACTAGTGAATACATCTTTTGAAATTGAAGCTCGTCAAAATGATTTAAAAGCTTTAGGAACTAACTATGGTTATCAGCACTTATGGTTCAACTCGCAAAACCAATTGCAGGATAAAGGCGGTTTTGTTAGTATCCTAAATAACAAGAGATTTTATACTACAAACTTTGTATCTGAAAACCCTTTACAGGTGAAGTTGGTTTCCATTGGTGCAAATGACCCACAAATGAATCTTGTTGATGGTAAAGCATTTATTTTGAGTCAGCCAAAAGCTAAAAGCCAAACCTTTGTAAGCATTACAGAAACTCATGGTGCAACTGATCCAATTAATGAAACGGTTACTGGCGCAAACGGGAATATCACAGATTTAAAATTAATCAGTTCTGATGATGATAAGACGATAATATCATTTAACATCAAAGGCAAAAAATATCAATACGTAATAGATTTTATTAAAAAAGAATGCAGGTTAATCGGTGGTTAGGGATTTAAGGTCAAAAGTCAGCAGTCCGCAGGAGTTGCGTGGTGGATACTCCGCCGTGATGATTGACCCAATGAACTAAAATTCGATAAACAATCTTAACTAACGAATCACTAACAAACTTAGTAGGAGTTTAATAAGTTCTAATAAGCTAATTACTAACAAACTAACAAAAGAAAATATGCAAAGTAATTTATTTCAAATCGAAACAGAAACATCTTGGGATGACTTGGGTAACGGAATTAAAAGGAAGATTTATGGCTATGATGATGTAATTATGCTGGTAAAAGCAAAGTTTGAGGCAGAAGCTGTAGGTACTTTACATGAGCACCATCATTCGCAGGTTACTTATGTGGAGAGTGGCGTTTTTGAAATGACGATTGGTGATCAAAAAAAGATTATCACAAAAGGCGATGGTTACTATGTACCACCACACGCAATACATGGCTGTGTTTGTAAAGAACCCGGGGTGTTGATTGACGTTTTTAGCCCACACCGAGAAGACTTTTTATAGCTTCTATTCTTCGGTTTGTGTATGTGCAAACTGAAAATTAAAATATTATAGGGTCCGAATAAGAGCCCTTAAAAGAATAATAACATGAGGAAGATTATTGTAATTCTAGTTTTTTTTGCACTTGCTTTATCTACCATCGCTCAAGAAAAAGAGTATAAAAAGGTAGTTTATCCTGATGGTTACTCTGCGCAGTTGGATGTTGTTTATACCAAAGTAGGCGATTGGGATGGCAGAATGGATTTATATCTAGTATCTAAAGATAAAGCACCAAGTCCAGTGGTAATTAACATCCATGGTGGTGGTTGGAATCATGGCGTAAAAGAATCACAAACTGGTTATAATACTTTCTTTAAAATGGGTTATTCGGTGGCAAATATCGAGTACCGTTTAACACCACAGGCAACAGCACCTGCTGCGGTAGAAGATACTCGTTGCGCACTTATATATCTTATTAAGAATGCAAAAGCATTAAATATTGATGTTAACAAAATAGTAATTATGGGCGGTTCTGCCGGAGGGCACTTAGCCTTAATGGGCGGTTTATTAGCTAGTAACCCAATATTTGATGGTAACTGTGCTGGAACAAAAGATGTGAAAGTAGCTGCTATCATAGATAAATATGGAATTACAGATGTTTGGGATTGGGGTTACGGTAAAAACTTGACCAGTAAATCTGCAAGCAGATGGTTAGGAGATAAGGCTACAGATATTGAGTTTGCTAAGTCAGTTTCTCCAATAAACTGGGTAACAAAAAATAGCCCTCCAATATTTATTGTACATGGTGATGCAGATCCAGTAGTACCTTATGAGCAGTCGGTAGAATTGCATAAAAAACTAAATGAATTAGGAGTAAAGAACGAGTTTGTCACAATCCCAGGAGGTAAACATGGCGGTTTTGATGCAGATAAAAATAGAGAGCTTAATACTAAGATTGTTGCTTTTTTAAAGGATTTAGGTTTATGAAAAAACTTGGATTATTAGTCTACATTTTTGCCCTTCTTTTTACACAGTCATGCAGTAAAAAAGTAGGGGAGACTTATACAAAAGAGAAAGAAAGGCGTAATCTAATTGTGGTGTCAAATACCAACGAGTTAAAAAATGTGCTATCAACTGCCAAACCCGGAGACTCAATCGTTTTAAAAGACGGTGTTTATAACGGTAAGTTTATGATAAGCGCAAATAACAGTGGTACCGAAAGAAATCCAATTACACTAACCGGGACAAGTAAAGCTGTTTTAGATGCTGGGTCTTTACAAACAGGCTATGTGTTGAGCTTACAAGCTAATTATTGGCGAATAAAAGGTGTTACTATTACTAACGGACTTAAAGGTTTGGTAGCCGATGGAGCAAGCTTTAATATAATTGACGGAGTTACCGTGAAACAAGTAGGAGAGGAAGGTATTCACTTAAGAAAGTTTAGTAAGCACAATATTATCCAAAATACGCAGATAAGTTATACCGGTTTAAAAACTCCCGGTTACGGTGAAGGAATTTATATAGGTTCAGCTAATAGCAACTGGGCAAAGTACTCTAACGGTCAACCGGATAGATGCGACTCTAATAAAGTGTTATATAATAAAATTGGGCCTTATGTGTCCGCTGAATGTATTGATATTAAAGAAGGTACAACAGGTGGACTTATTAAAGGAAACACTTTTGAAGCGCAAGGAATAACCGGTGCAAACAGTGCTGATAGTTGGATTGATGTTAAGGGGAATGCTTATTTGATAGAGGCTAATTTGGGTAATAATACGCAACCATCGGTTTTAAAAGACGGTTACCAAGTAAATTGTGCATACAGTGGCTGGGGTAGTTTTAATGTTTTTAAAAACAATGTTAGCAACGTAAATGCAGATGGCTATGGATTTAGTATTAGGTTAAAAAGCAGCAAAGGGGAGGCTGTTGGAAATAAAGTATATACAAATAATACAGTAAACAACGCCTCTCGTGGTGTTGCAAACATTACACTAACAACCAATTAAAAAAATGAAAGTAAAAGGATTAAGGTGGTGGATTATATCCCTAATTGGGGTAGCTACAATCATCAATTATGTAGATAGGAGCGCAATAAACATCCTATGGCCGTATATCTACAAAGAATTTGGCATTGCCGATGCAGATAATAAAAACGCTTTGGCTTTAATTACCACTTTTTTTATGATTGCTTATGCCTTGGGGCAAACCTTTACAGGTAAACTGATGGACGCGGTGGGTACACGATTGGGGATGACGATTTCAATTATTGGATGGAGTATTTCCATTGCATTACATTCCGTGGCAAAATCATTAACATCATTCAACATATTTAGGTTTATGTTGGGCTTTAGTGAGGCTGGTAACTGGCCAGGAGCAACAAAAAACAATGCCGAGTGGTTTCCGCCTAAAGAACGAGCTATTGCGCAGGGGATTTTTGGAGCAGGAGCATCCTTAGGTTCTGTAATATCTGCGCCGATTATAGCACTGCTATACATCGCTTTTGGTTGGAAAGTTACCTTTCTTTTAATCGCCGCATTGGGTTTAATTTGGGTAATTCCTTGGTTGGTAGTTAACAAAGCAACACCAGATAAGCACCCTTGGTTAACAGAAGAAGAGCGCCAACATATTTTATCACGTACTCCTGTAGCAGAAGGTACAGTATGTGCAGATGATGTGCCGGTTTTAACCTGGAAAGAATTATTGAAATTCCGTAATACCTGGGGAATTATTATGGGTAGGTTTTTTATTGACCCAGTTTGGTGGTTGTTTGTTACTTGGTTACCTACTTTCTTAAAAGAATCTTTTGCGTTTGATATTAAACAGATTGGTGCTTTCACTTGGGTTCCGTATTTATTTGCGGCAATTGGTAGTTTGGCTGGTGGTTATTTTTCATCATACCTCGTTAAAAAAGGAACAGATGCCGAACAAGCTCGTAAAACTGCCATTGCAGTTGGTTCTGCGATAATGTTGGTAGCCCTAATTGCGATAGTTTATCAATTGGGTGATTTAAAAGAAACGCCAATGTTTGCCATGGTTTTAATTGGGATAACCTTGTTTGGCTTCCAGTTCTTAATAGGTAACATCCAAACTTTACCATCTGATTACTTTAACGGTAAAAATGTTGGAACCGTTGCCGGAATGGCAGGTACAGCGGCTGTTGTAGGAACAATATTAACCACTTGGGCGGTGCCAATTATTACCCAAACCAACTATTCCTCTTTCTTTATTTTGGCAGCTGTATTAGTGCCTTTATCATGGTTAAGTGTGAAATATATAACAACTAAGAAGTTAAAAACTCAAAATTAAAAATTAAAAAAAAATAATAAAATAAATAAAGTTATGCGTTTAAAAAATAAAGTAGCAATTGTAACTGGAGGTTCAAGAGACATTGGTAGAGCCGTTTCTGTTCAGTTAGCAAAAGAAGGTGCTAAAGTAGTAGTTAATTATTTTGGTAATAAAGCCAATGCCGATGAAACTTTAGAATTAATTAAACAAGCTGGAGGCGAAGCAATTGCTGTTAAAGCAGATATGACAAAAGCAGGCGAAGTAGATGCTTTAATTGCTAAAACCAGAGAAGCTTTTGGCGATGAAATCCACATTTTAGCAAATGTTGCGGGTGGTTTAGTAGCTCGTAAAAGTACAGCAGAAATGGATGAAGAGTTTTTTGATCTAGTGATGGATATGAACTTGAAATCTGTATTCTTAGCGGTTAAAGGTGTAACTCCTTTTATGCCTAAAGGTGGTTCAATTGTCAATTTCACTTCTTTGGCAGGTAGAGATGGTGGGGGCCCAGGTGCTGGGATTTATGCAACCTCAAAAGGTGCGTTAATGACTTATACCAGAGCATTAGCTAAAGAATTTGGTCCAAAAGGAATTAGAGTAAATGCTGTTGCACCAGGTATGATTGCTACCGCTTTTCATGATACTTTCACAAAACCAGAAGTTCGTGGTAATGTAGCCAATGCAACATGTTTAAAGAGAGAAGGTGAGTCAAGTGAAGTAGCAGATTTGGTGATTTATTTGGCATCAGATGAATCAACTTACATTACCGGAAGTAATATAGATATTAATGGTGGTTTAAGTTTTTCTTAGAATTTAACATTGTATTAGTTTAAATCCGATAGCTTGAAAAAGCTATCGGATTTTTTATGTAAAAAACTTAAGCTTCTAACATATATTTAACCTTTGTTCACGTCCACTATGAGGTGATTTTAGATGAGAGGTATCAGTACATATACTTAGTGTTAGTTTTCAACCCAATGCTGACATGTAGCCGATTTTTTTTCAATTTAATAGACTCAATTATCAAAAAGATAATATCTTTATCAATAGCCATTGACCAATTAATACACTAAGGATGCTATCTTTTAAATATATCTTCATCATTGATATAAAAAAAGCAATTGCTAGGCAAACAACAGCCTTTTTTTTAGTTATTATATCCTTAACAGCAAGGGTTAACGCACAGCAAAATACACTTCCTTTTGATAAGTTAACTGTAGAGTCAGGTTTGTCTCAAAGTAGCGTAATTTCCATAGCTCAGGATAGTATGGGTTTTATGTGGTTTGGCACTAAGGATGGGCTTAATAGGTACGATTCACAACAGTTCGAAGTTTTTAGGAATGATAGTAAAGATAATAGTTCTATTAGTAGTGATCAGAATATAAACTCATTATTAACAGATAGTTATGGTGGGTTATGGGTGGGCACACAAGACGGCTTAAATAAATATATACCTGAGACTAAATCTTTTAAGCGCTTCTTTAATCAACCAAATGATAAAACGAGCCTAAGCAATAACACCATAAGAGTAATTTATGAAGATAGAGCTGGTAATCTTTGGATAGGTACAGAAAACGGCTTAAATAAGCTTAACTCCAAAGGTGAATTCCAAAGGTTTTTTTGTAAAGGGTCTTTAGGAGAAGGTTTGGTTAACCCTATTGTTAAAGCGATTTTTCAGGATAGTAACGGGGTCTTATGGGTAGGTACTCAAATGGGTTTGGTAGCTCTTCGCTCAGAAACTACGGGCTATACTTTTAAAACCTACTTTCATAACAGTTCTGATGCCAAAAGTCTTTCAGATAATGACATAACCACAATTGCCGAGGATAATGAACATAATTTATGGATAGGCACACACTTTAAGGGGGTTAACCAGTTAAAAAAAGGGGCTGCCGGATTTACAAGTTTTAACTCCAGCAATAGCGGACTTGGTAGTAATGTCATCAGAAAAATATTGGTAGATAAATATGGATGGCTTTGGTTTGCAACCTTAAACGGAATAAGTCATTATCATCCAGGTTTAAAATCATTTCATGCCCAAACTCATAATACAGAAAATACAAGTGGTTTAAACCAAAACTCTATTTACGATATTTTTGAGGACCAAGCTGGTTCTGTGTGGGTAGGTACTTACTATGGAGGTGTAAATGTTTACCATCCAAATGCAATTCCTTTCAGTGTTTATAAAAACTACTCCTACAAAAACTCTTTAAGTAGTAATATCATCAGCGCATTAGCAGAAGATAAATTTGGCAACCTCTGGATAGGCACCGAAGCCGAAGGGCTGAATTATTATGATAGAAATACAGGCGAATTTTCAACATTTAAAGCAACGGAGAGTAGAAATTCTTTAAGCTCTAATTTAATCAAAGCCATAAGTATTGATAAAAAAGATAACCTTTGGATTGCCGCTTACGAAGGAGGAGTAGATTACTATAATACAGAACGTAAGAACTTTAAAAATTACAGTTTATCGAGCAATAACTCTTTAAGTGCAAAGCGTATTACTACCCTTTTAGCAGACTCGCAAAACAGAGTTTGGGTCGGTACAAAAGGTAGAGGATTGTTTTTGTACAATAATGATACGGATTCTTTTACCTCTTTAAAAGAAGCTTTGTCTAAATACTATTTGCCAGCTGTAAACATTGTTTACCTATATCAGGATAATACAAATACATTATGGGTAGCAACAGATGAAGGACTATTCTTTTTAAGAAAGAATGCTCAAAATTTTGTAAAGCTATTGGCTAGAAATAGTGGTTATTTTAACCAAATAAGCTTTGTTAATCAAAGTTATGATGGTAAAATACTGTTTGGCAGTTATAATGAAGGACTAGCAATCTACAATCCAAAATCCCAAAAAGTAAAGATTTTCACCACTAAAGATGGTTTACCCTCAAATACCATTGCAGGTATAGTTGAGGATAATCAGCACCGAATTTGGATAAGTACTAATAAGGGTTTGGTCTGGTTTGGCGAGGGACAGGTTAAAACTTATAACAGTAGTGATGGTTTACCGGGGAATGTGTTTAACTATCATTCTGTATTGAAAGATAGTAAAGGTGCTTTGTTTTTTGGCGGATACAATGGTTTAGTAAGTTTTTATCCTAAAGATATTTTAGTCAATAAAATTCCGCCTAAAGTTGTTTTCACGCATCTGAGGCTTTTTAATGAAGAAATACCAGTAAAAATTGGTGATGATATTTTATCAAAATCGTTAAATAAAGTAGGAGAACTGGTACTTAGCCATCAACAAAATGTTTTCAGTATTGATTTTTCTGCTTTAAACTTTGTCAAGTCAAAAAAGAATAAATATCTGTACAAACTTGAAGGGTTTGAGACCGAATGGAACGAGGTGGAAGAGCCAACTGCTACTTTTAGTAATTTACCTCCCGGAACCTATAACTTATTGGTGAAAGGTAGTAATAATGATGGCGTTTTTAACGCTGTACCTGCAAGCTTACAGATAACTATAAAGCCTCCATTTTGGCGTACCTGGTGGGCATATCTATTTTATTGCTTAGCTTTTATAGCCTTACTTTATTTGGTAATGAGGTTTTTACTGATTAGGGCATTGCTTAAAAAAGAACATGATGTACACCAGATGAAGCTAGACTTTTTTACTAATGTATCGCATGAAATACGAACACCACTTACGTTGATTTTAGGTCCACTGGAGAAAATGATTCAGGATACGCAAGATAATTTTGGACTTAATAAGCAGTTGCTAATTGTAAATAAAAATGCAAAACGTTTAATGCGGTTAGTGAATGAACTGATGGATTTTAGAAAGATTGAGAGCGGGAAAATGAAGCTCAACCTCTCGGCTGATAATATTGTGAGTTTTGTGAACGAGATTTATGTTTCTTTTCAACAGTTGGCAGTACAAAACAAAGTAGATTATACTTTTACAACCGATCAAAAAAACATTCAACTTTACTTTGATAAAGAACAGTTAGAGAAAATTCTTTTTAACCTTTTATCCAACGCTTTTAAATTTACCGCTAAAACAAACGCAAAAGTAAGTATAGAAATCTGTCATCAAAATCAATATGTGTTTATTAAGGTAAAAGATAATGGAGAGGGCGTTGGTAAAGAAAATAAGGATAAACTATTTACAGATTTTTATCAAGTACCTAACCACCAACAACGTAATTTAGGTACAGGTATTGGCTTAGCTTTATCAAAACGTATTGCAAAGTTACATCACGGTGATTTGGTTTTAGAGCAAAGTAATGATGGAGATACTATTTTCTGTCTATCCTTAACTACTGGTTCTTCTCAATATCAGCCAGAGGAAGTTAATATTGCATTGTCTTTTCAAGATAATCTTAAATACCCAGTAGCCAATATTATTGATGATATTATCGTAGAAGAGGAAACTAAGAAGAAATCTATTGTAAGTAATATGCCTCTCTTGTTAGTGGTTGATGATAATTTGGAGATTAAACGCTTTATTGTAAATACTTTAAAACCATATTATCAAATAATTGATGCAAATAATGGGGAAGAAGCATTAAAGCTTGCAATCGAAAAAATACCTGATGCAATTATAAGCGACGTAATGATGCCTGTTATGGATGGTTTTGAGCTTTGTTTTAACTTGAAAACAGATGTTAGAACGAGCCATATTCCCGTGGTGCTATTAACTGCGAGATCTAGCGAACTACATGAGCTTGAAGGATTAAAAAAGGGAGCTGATGTTTACTTAACGAAACCATTTAGTACTGCTAAGCTTAAGCTGGTTGTAGATAATTTGATTGCGCTACATGAAAACATGAGAAAGAAGTTCTCGCAACAATTTTCTTTAGAACCAAGCAATGTTCAGGTAGAGTCCTCTGATGAGGGGTTTTTAAACAAAGTAATGCAACTACTAGAGGAGAATATTAGCAACTCTGATTTTAACGTAAACCTTTTCGCATCTGAAATAGGGATGAGCACACCTGTCTTTTATAAAAAAATTGATGCACTTACAGGTTTAACTGTAAACAATTTCATGAAATCTGTGAGGTTAAAAAGAGCGCTTCAATTATTGCAAGATAAAGCCGGAAACATATCA
This sequence comes from Pelobium sp., assembly GCA_037968815.1. Classification (GTDB taxonomy): domain Bacteria; phylum Bacteroidota; class Bacteroidia; order Sphingobacteriales; family Sphingobacteriaceae; genus Pseudopedobacter. The sequence continues at coordinate 57,013 of JBBKWF010000022.1, forward strand.
GAAGTGGCTTATATGGTTGGTTTTAACGACGCTAAATACTTCAGTAAAGAGTTTAAAAAACAATATGGCAAATCTCCTTCAGAATACATTTAGCCATAAATACGACTTGTTTAAAAATTCATCCTATTCATTTAAGATTATATACCCCTCCAATTTCTATTGCTGGTAAATTAGCCTTACCAATTATACCGGTTTGTCAAGGAATCTGACTATTGAATGCTGCGAAAAAATAAATCACTTTTTTTTTGCAATAATAAAATATAATGATACTTTTGGTAAACCAATTTTTGGTAAACCAATTAAGCAAGCGATTAGTTTCGTTCAATACCAATTAACCTATAAATAAATTATGAAATTTAAAACTTTCGTTTCGACTCTCTACGTCTGTGTTTTTATTTGTGTATGTTTTAGCTTAAGTAAAGCTGTTGCACAAACTAAGACCAAAATCCAAGGTGTTGTAAAATCAACTAAGGGCGAATCATTGCCAGGTGTATCTGTTACTGTAAAAGATACAAATACAGGAGTGGTAACAAATGTTAACGGAGAATATACTATATCCGTTGAAAAGGGTAAAATCCTCCTCTTTAATTATTTGGGATTTAAAACCTATGCCGTAGGAGTGGGAGATAACAAAACAATCAATGTTACCATGACAGAAGAGGTGAGTAAACTTGATGAAATTGTTGTGGTTGGTTATGGTACGCAAAAAAAATCAACTTTAAGTTCTGCAGTTAGTAAGTTAGAGAATAAAAACCTAGACGAAATTGCAACCCCACGGTTAGATAATGCTTTAATAGGTAAGATAGCAGGTTTATCTGTGCAAATTAGTAGTTCTGAAGCAGGTTCAGAACCTACATTACGTATAAGAGGTGCTTCATCTATTAATGCAAGTGCAGATCCATTAGTAGTAGTCGATGGTCATCCAATTGCCGATGGACTTTCGTTTATCAATCCTTATGATGTAGAATCAATAGAAGTTTTAAAAGATGCTTCATCTTCGGCAATTTATGGCTCTAGAGGTGCAAATGGTGTAATTTTGGTAACTACTAAAAAAGGAATTGTTGACAAGCCTAAGTTTACTGTTAAAACATATTACGGAATTAAAGAGGCTTATAGTGTTCATCCAATCATGTCCACTGGGGAATATACAGAACTTTTATACGCTGAGGCGGAGTTAAGAGCTAATGATCCAACTGTGCCAGAAGCTTCAAGAAATTTGATTTCGAATAATGAAAGAGCAGCTTATATTATAGAAAATCAGATTAGTGGTGGTGGTGTTGATTGGCAAGATGAAGCTTTAAGATCTGCAGGGATATATAATATTCAAATGAGTGCATCTGGGGGAAAAAAAGATATGAGATATTACATATCTGGAAATATGCAACAAGACCAAGGTGTCATGAAATTTAGTGAAAGTAACAAAGGGAATTTTAAGGTGAAGTTTGATGCGAATTTAACACCAAAAATCACGCTTAATGTTAATATGAACCCAACTTTTACTAAAGTAACAAAGCCTGCTGCCAACTTTACAGATTATTACCGTTTTCCTTCTTTTATGCCAGCTAGACATACAGATTTTACGGCATCTTTTGTTAATCAGAATTCACAATGGGCTTCTTTAAATCCAGGAGATTGGGCTCAGCCTCGTCATTTTACTAACCTTAATTATTACGGTAATATGCCGGATGGCACATTTTGGAATAGTAATGGAACTGTTGCTCCTTTTTCATCTCAAAACAATACTCCATTATCTATCGCAGATAGAGAAAATAGATTTTCTGAAACTTACCGCTTTCAAGCAGGTACAGATTTAACTTATAAATACAGTAAAAATTTAAATTTTAAAACTTCTGTTGGTGCGTATTATAGCACTAAAGAAGATAAAACTCTTACCGAAAGCAATGCAAGAAAAGATGGAGATGTAAATGCTGGGATTATAGCAACTGGTAGAACCTTAGATTTACTTTGGGAAAACACAATGAATTATAATAAGGCAATTGGTAAACATAATTTCACTGGCTTATTAGGTTTTACAGCTCAGAATACTTCGATTGATGCTTCAAATATGGTAGGTTATAACTCGCCATCAGATGATTTTACCACTTTAAATCAGGCAACTTATTTTGATCAGTCATTAGCATATACTAGCCGTTTACAAGTAGGTTTGGTTTCTTATTTAGGACGTATAACGTATGATTATGATGGGAAATATTTGTTTTCAAGCAGTTTGCGTACAGATAGAAGCTCTAAGTTTAACACCAATAAACAAGTAGGTTGGTTTCCTTCTGTTTCTGCCGGATGGAATGTTACCAACGAATCATTTATGGAAGGTGCTAAAAGCTGGTTAGAAAACTTAAAAATAAGAGCGAGTTATGGTGAAACTGGTAATAATAGAATTCCGGATTTCTCTTATCTTGATTTATTATATAAATCTAATTATTCATTCGGCGAAGGTACAGGACAAGTAAATGCGGGTCAGTCCCCAAATAATCCAATTACTTATGGTCCTAATATCACTTGGGAAACTACCAAATCAACCAATATTGGTTTAGATATGGGCTTCCTTAAAAATAAGTTTCAATTAACTGTTGATGTGTATAGGTCTATTACAAATGATCTGTTATTACAACAAGCAACACAAGCAGTATCAGGATCGGATTCTTACTGGAACAATAATGGTACTATTCGTAATCATGGAATTGAGTTTGAATTTAGTTCAATCAATATCAATAATAAAAAATTCTCTTGGACAAGTTCTTTCAATATATCAGCCAATAGAAATAAGTTATTGAAATTAGGAGGAGAGCCTTATCAATATAATTACGGAGAGCGTAACGAAATTTATGCGGCTATTGTTGGTCAACCTTTTGTTCAGTTTTATGGCTATAAATCAGATGGAGTTTGGCTTTCGCAAGCAGATGTTGATCAGGCAATTGCAGGTGGACAAACATCAACATTACCAAGTTATTTTGCTGCTGGAGGTTTAAAATTACAAGATCTTAATGAAGATAATAAAATAGATGTTCAAGACAGAACTATAATTGGGTCACCTTTTCCAGATTTTATCTACGGATTAACAAATACATTTAAGTATAAAAACTTCGATTTAAATATCCTTATTCAGGGTTCGCAAGGCGGAGACCTTATCAATGGAGATTTATATTATAATGAATCTAAAAAGTGGAACAGAAATTTTACAGATAATAGATGGGTGAGCGCAGCTAACCCTGGCGATGGTAAAACACCTTATTTTACAAATGGTATTGCTGCTGATTTATTATTGACAGATTATGCCGTTGAGGATGCTTCTTATGCTTACTTGCGTAACGTGATCTTAGGATATACTTTCCAAAAAAATGTATTGAAAAAACTTAAAGTAAATAATGTAAGATTATACGCTACCGCAGATAATGTGTTTTTTATCACAGGAAAAACATATAGAGGAATTAACCCTGAGGCCAGATTAACGTCTTCTTCTTATTCTTCTCCGGTAATTGCAGGTTATCAACGTGGCGGTTTTCCAGTTAACAGAACCTTCACATTTGGTCTTGACGTTAATTTCTAATATTTAAAAACATGAAAGTGATAAATAAACAAAATAAAAGCATAGCTAAACAAGTTGCACAATCAAAAGTAGCAGGAATTGTTTTAGCATTATCATTGATATTTGGAGTGTCATCTTGTAATAAACTTACAGATGTAACGCCAATTTCAAATGAAGAAGCAGCTAAATATTATAAAAATTATAACGAAGTTAATATTGCATTAAATGGCTGTTACAATGGTATGCAAGAACCTTTGTTAACAGAGTGGATGTTAACAGAGTTGAGAACTGATAATGCAAAACAGCGTTCAGTAACCAGTACAACAAACTCAAATCAAGAACTAAACTTACTAGACCTTTATACTGTTAGTCCGCAACATCAACAGGTGTACAATTATTGGTTAAGTGTTTATAAAAACATTAGAAACATAAATTATGTTTTAAGAAGCCTTGGAGTAACTTATAGCAACAATCAATTAGTTTACGGCACTCCAACTGCCGATGTAACAGAGGCACAGAGGAAAGACTTAATTGGACAAGCACTTTTTCTAAGGGCTTACCATTATTTTAATTTGGTTAGACTATTTGGAGGTGTATTTATAGTATCAGAACCTTTAGAACCTTCTCAAGCTAAATTTGTAGATAGATCATCAGTTGATGATTGTTATACATTTATTGTTAGTGATTTACAAGCGGCGTCTACAATGGCAAGTGCAAACACGTTTACTCAAATTTCTGTAGAGAATCTTGGAAGAGCAAATGCTTGGTCAGCAAAAGCTTTATTAGCAAAAGTATATTTAACCTTACCAACACCACTTAAGGCAGAAGCTTTAGTGTTACTTAATGATATAATCAGCTACAGCGGTTATGGTTTGGAAAGCACTTATGCCAGAGTTTTTTCTATTAATAATGAAATGAATAAAGAAATCCTCTTTTCCGTTCGTTATAAAGCAGGTTTGGTAGGTTTAGGTAATCCTATGGCTAATTCTTTTGCACCAGCAAGTAGTGGTGACGCAGTAATAAACGGAGATGGAAGTGGGTTTAATTATCCAACAGCAAATGTTGTTTCCGCATTTAAAATCTCTACTACAAGTTTTAGTGATGCTCGTAAAGATGTAACTATTGGTATTTATGCTAATAGTACTACACCTTATTACGTAAAAAAATTCATGTCAAAAGTGATTATTAAAAATGATGCTGAAAATGATTTCCCTGTTATTCGCTTTGCAGATGTATTATTATTAAAAGCCGAGGCTACTGGTTTTAACACATCTGGTGGAACGTCTGTGGGTTTAATTAATCAAGTTAGAGAAAGAGCAGGAGCGGGTACTTATACAACAGGAACTTTTACAGCTGCTTTTTATAAATTTCCAAGCACTGGTACCGGTGCAATTACTACTGATGCTGAATTTTTAACAGCTCTGTTAAACGAAAGGCGTAATGAGTTTGCTTTTGAGAACCAAAGGTTTTTTGATATAGTTAGAACAAAAGAAGCTATCAATATTATCAAAACTTATTATGGGGCAGAGTACACTTCGCATTATAGTAAATATAGACCAGTTATATTAGAAACAGATTTAAAAGTAAATGTGACTGATCAACATCTATTATTGCCAATACCGCAAAAGGAAATAGATACAAATACGCAAATTGTTATTGAACAAAACTCAGGTTATTAGTACTTATTATAAATTAATAGACAATGAAAAAAATTGTAAAAACCTTATTGCTCTTATGTATAGTAAGCTCAGTAATAATATCATGTAAAAAAGCTAGTTTATCTGGTGAAGGCGCTGGTACTTTTGTATCAGAGGAATACATTTTCAACAAAGCTACAAAAGCTTTTACTCCTACCGATTTAGTAGAGGCAAATATTACATCACCAGTTGGAATTAGGTTTATTTACTGCTTTTTAATAAGAGATAATGCAACAGATTCTTTGATATATGTTACCAACAATACCGAAGATAACCCACTTTCTTATAAATTAAGTATCCCTATCGAGAGTTTTCCCCTCAATAATTTAACCCAAGTAAAAGGAGTGAAAGTTTTGGTAAAACAAAAAGATAATAGCTCAATTGAAGGGTTTATTAATATTAACTTTTTCGATCCTTCTTTGCCCCAGTTTAATAGTTTTCCTACAAGCTTAGTCGCTTCTTTAAATGCTGGCACAACATCTATAAAAGGGAATGCCACATCTGAGTTCGGCCTCAAACAAGTAGATGTTTATGATGATTATCAAACAGAGAATGTTTTTGTGCTTTCAAAAAGCTTCACCGTTACAGGTAATGCCAAAGAGTATGCTTTAAATTATGATTACACTTATCGTAAAGCAGCACAGCATATTAAGGTAGTGGCAAAAGATATTTATAATCAAACTAATGAATTAGTTATTGATATGCCGGTAGATGTTGCGATTTTTAAACCAAAATTTTTAAACTTCCCAGCAACAATTACCCCTAACCAAACCGGCACAACTGGAGTTTCAGGTCAAATTACAGCCCTTGTGGGTTTAAAACGTATAGATATTTACGATGATTATAAAGGTGAATACATACTTGTAAGCTCTATTAATGTAAGTGGTGCTCCAACAAGCTATACTTTCAATTATAATTACGCTTATCGTAAAAGAGCCGAAAATGTAAAAATTATCGCAATTGATACTGATGATTTACAGTCGGAAAAAGTAATTCCATTAGATGTTACTTACGGAAGTCTTGTTTATCGTGATGTATTTATGACGGCCCATACAACTGGTACAAATACTATATTTATCCCAGAAACAGGTGCCACAAAAGGTAATTGCGAATTAAATGCGAGTGAGGCTACTATGGGGTTCGTATATTATGGCACAAGTTCAGGTCCTTCATTTTATAGTCCTGCTAATACAACAAACGTAGCAGCAAACTTTAAATGCAATGGATTAGGATGGGTAACTGCCAATCCATCGGCACTTAGAGCAACAAAGTTTAGAGTATTAGTACAAGGAGCAAATAATGGTGTCGATAATATTTACACGCAATATAATGCAAACGAAATTGATGTCTTGGACGATGCTCTTTTTACAGGAAATATACCTTCCAGTAGTACAAATAAGTTTGATCCTACCTTAACCGCTACTACAAGTATTTTTAATTTAACTAATGCTTATTTAATAGCTGTTAAAATACCAGATATTGGAGCATCAACTTATAAAAACGGATTGATAAGAGTAAAAGAAGCGACCTCAACGTTGGGAACTTCTACTATTAAGTTTGATATATACATTCAAAAATAATTTCAGTTAATTCTAAAAAAGCACAGAGGTTTAGTGTGAACCTTTGTGCTTTTTTAATTAAATGGTCGTTTTAACACGCTATACACTCATACTTCACAGGCATTAGCCATAGGCCGGTATCCGTTTCTATCGTTAACGCAAAAAAAAATAAACTTCATAATATGAGGCATATCATCACCAGCATTTTGTTTTTAAGCAGTTTTACAGTGAGTATAGCGGCAACAATTGTCTCTACCCCTAAAGACTTAAAAACAGCAGTAGCAAAAGCCAAACCCGGCGATACCATTTTGTTAGCAAACAAAGAATGGAAAGATGCCGTAATGCAGGTTAGCGGAAAAGGAACGGCACAAAAGCCAATTATAATTATGCCCGAAAATAAAACTTCGGTGTTAATTAGTGGGTTATCATCCTTAAATATTGGTGGAGAGTTTCTGATTATAAAAGGATTCCACTTTAAAAATGGATATAGCCCTAAAGAAGATGTAATTACCTTTCGCATTAATAACGATAATTTAGCCAACAACTGTCGCGTAACCGAATGTGTAATCGAAGATTTTAGTCAGCCGGATAGGTTTAAAAGTGATAACTGGGTGGTTTTTTGGGGTAAAAACAACCGTTTAGACCACACAACATTGGTTGATAAGCTAAACGCTGGGCCAGTAGTTATTGCCGAATTAAATGATGAGCGTAGTCAAGAAAACTATCACAGTATAGATCATAATTATTTTAAAGTTCGTCAACGCTTTGGCTCTAATGGGGGTGAAACTATGCGTATAGGTGTTTCTAGATATTCTTTAACAGCATCAAAAACGCAAATTAAAAACAACTATTTTGAACGTTGCAGTGGCGAGGTCGAAATCATTTCTATAAAGTCTGGAGAAAACACCATTAGTGGGAATACTTTTGTGGAGTGTGAAGGTGGCTTAGTTTTACGTCATGGGTCAAATAATGTGGTAGCAGGTAATTTGTTTTTGGGTAATAATAAGCCATTTACAGGTGGTGTAAGGGTTATTAATCCTGGGCATCATGTTTTTAATAATGTTTTTAAGGACTTAAAGGGTACAGCTTTTCGTTCACCCTTGTCTGTTCTTAACGGAGTTCCTAACTCTTTAATCAACAGATATTATCAAGTAACGGATGCAACAATCAATAACAATACTTTCTTAAACTGTTCTCCTGTATTGTTTGGCGCCGGAAAGGATGCCGAGCGTACGCTTTCACCTCAAAATGTTGTTTTTTCTAAAAACTTATTTGCTGCATCATCAAGTGAAGTTTATCAAGACGATAATAAAGATGGTGGAGTTATAATTAAAGATAATGCTATCGTGGGTGGTGAAGTAGGTAATTTACCTCAAGGATTTTCTTCGGTGAAAGCCAAAGAATTGAAAAAGGGAGCTTTTACTTTTCCTTACGATAAAAATATCGGTGCAGATATTAAGAACCTCAAGTTTGTGACTAAAGAAGAAACAGGAGCAAGCTGGTACAAGCCACAAGTGATTAAAGCAGAAAGAGCTAATAAAAGTTTTGAAATCAAAACCGCCGAAAGCGATAAGATTAAGACCACTTTACAAGAGATGATTGCTGGTGATACCTTAATTATTGCAGATGAAGGTTACATAAAAATTACCGAAAGCATTATAATAGATAAGCCTATTAGTATAGTGGCTAAAGCAGGTTTAAAGAGCAAACCGATTTTTGTAAACACTAGTTTTAAATCTTTAAGTGCATTTATTACGATCAAAAATGGTGGGGAGTTAAAAGTAAAAGGTTTAGCATTTAAAGGTGCTTATGAAAGTTTTGGGGATACTAAAGCAGGGATAGCTTCTAGCACAGAACCAATGAACAAGCCTTATAAGGTTTATATAGATCACTGCGAGTTTTATGATTATAATGAAAGTTCTTTTTCAGGATTTAAAGGGGCTAAATCAACTTTGGCTGACAGTTTAGTGGTGACTAACTCTTTATTCCGAAATATCTCTGGAACAGCTATTAATTTAGGAGAGGAAAAAGACGATAAAGGAATTTATGGTGCAGAATACACGATTGTAAAAAACTGTGTGTTTACCAATGTTTTAGGTAGTGCAATTAACGTTTACCGTGGCGGGAATGATGAGAGCACTTTAGGCCCGTTTGTAACTATCGATCATTGTACTTTTAATGAAGTCGAAAATCGTGAACAAGGAACTGTAGTGAAATTGGTGGGTGCACAACATGCTAGTGTTACCAACTCACTTTTTAGCAACAGCGGATCAGGTGGTCGTTCTGTAGAGTTTAGAGAATATCGTTGGGATAATATTAACGTAGATTATTGCAATTTTTATGAGTCTGGGAGAGTAGAGTCTTTTTATGATAAGGTTTTAGGAAAAAACAATTTCAGTATCAAGCCAGAGTATCAAAACGTTGAAAGTTATAATTTTAACTTAAAAGAAGATTCTCTACTATTAAACAAAGGAAGTGATGGAAAAGCAATTGGTGCAAATATAATAGATGAAAAATAAAATTATTTCAAAGAAAATCATGCAAAATGTAATTATTGCTGTTATGCTGTTAGCGTCATGCGCATCACAACAAGTACCAGAGAAAAAAGTAGTTATTACCGCACCTACACCTGTGTCCACGCCAGTGCTGGATACTCCTAGTACTTCTGTACCTACAGTTCCTGAAACTATACCTCCGGTTGTAGTTGTGGTGAACAATAAAATATATCCATCAGAAGTATTGGATTTGACTAATTGGAAATTAAATACACCAGTTGATACCAAAGTATCAGGTAAAGTTGATGAATACAAACAACTTGTTTTAAATACTTTTACAGATGCAAGTTGGTTTCACCTAAATACTAATAAAGACGGAGTTGTTTTTAAAGCAAATGCTGGCGGAGTAACTACTTCAGGGTCAGGTTATCCGCGTAGCGAGCTTAGAGAGATGACGAATAATGGTGCAACAAATGCTTCTTGGGGTTCTTCAACGGGTATCCATACTATGTTTATTGAACAAGCAATAACACATTTGCCCGATGTTAAGCAACATATTGTTATTGGGCAAATTCATGATGCCAATGATGATGTAATTGTTTTTAGGTTAGAAAAGAAAAAACTGTTTATCGATTTAAACGGTGATGATGGGACCACTTTAGATAACAACTACACATTAGGTAAAAAGTTCAACGTAATGTTTAAAGTATATGATAATAAAGTAGAGTGTTATTACAATGGTGCTTTAGCTCATACCTACAATACTACTTTTAGCGGGGCTTATTTTAAGGCGGGCGCTTATGTACAGTCGTCCTGTCAAGGAGAGAAGAAAGTTACTGGCGAATCATGCAGTGCTTACGGCGAAATGGAAATTTATAAGCTTTGGGTAAAGCATGAGTAGTTATATTGAGAAGTTATAATAGTAAAAACCTCAATTATTCCACTGTGGATTTATTGAGGTTTTTTTGATATAGCCAATCTGAAATCAATGAAAGGTGCTTTAAATCGTCTCAATCTTATGGCCGTCATGTATCATTCAATTAGATGAAAAACGTTCTAATTAGGATTTTAGACCTTATTTTTAAAATATTACCCCGTCCAGGTTTAATTTGAAGGCTACTTTAGCATTTACCAATTATAAAATTTATTTAAATGATTCGATTTAGGATTTTTTTAGCTGTTGCCTTATTATTTTTATTTTTCAATAGCCAAGCTCAGCAAAGCCAAAGACTCACAAAAAACTGGGAGTTTTTAAAAAGTGATTTGGGTGGTATTTGGGAAGCCAATCGTCCAGCAAAACTCGGTAGTTCAGAAACGGTACCTATATGGAGTAATGTTACTTTGCCACATTCTTTCAATGCTGAGGATTCGGTTGATCCAGATGTAAACTATTATCAAGGGCCAGGCTGGTATCGTAGCAATCTTAAAATTGATAATCCGTATAAAAACGGAAGAACCATTTTACACTTTGAAGGTGCAGGGCAAAAAACTCAGGTTTACGTTTATAATACTAAAGTAGCAGAACACGTGGGCGGTTATGATGAGTTTACTATTGATATTACTGATGCAGTTAATGCCTTTAAAAAAGATAAAGCTTTTGAAGAGCGTTTCGATAATAAAATCCCAATTTCTATCCGTTGTGATAATACCCGCGACTTAGAAATGATGCCTTCAGACTTATCTGATTTTAACGTTTACGGCGGGCTTTACCGTTACCTAAATCTAGTTTATGCTCCTCAGCTTTCTGTGGATAAGGTTTTTGCTTTGGCAGAAGTTGATGCTGCCGGGAAATTAGGGACACTAAAGATCTCATCACGTTTTTACAATCCACAAAATATCGCGAAAGCTAACATCAGTATTAAAGTAACGGATCCAAATGGTAAAGTTATCAGCGAAAGCAAAAAGCAATTTTCTCAAATAAAAATTCAGGAAGAGCTAGCACAATTACAAGTTAAAAAACCAATGCTTTGGTCGCCAGAAACGCCAAATCTTTATACGGTAGAAATTACAGCTGAACAGAATGGCGAAAAAGCAGTGCATACAGAAAAAGTAGGGTTCCGTAATTTTGAGTTTGTTAAAAAAGGACCTTTTATGTTGAACGGAAAGCGTTTGTTATTACGCGGAACGCACAGACATGAAGACCATGCTGGTGTTGCGCAGGCCATGACAGAGGATATGATCCGTACAGAAATGAAGCTGATGAAGGATATGGGCGTTAATTTCATCCGTTTAGGGCATTACCAGCAATCTCGAATTGTGCTAGATCTTTGCGATAGCTTGGGCATTATGGTTTGGGAAGAAATTCCTTGGTGCCGTGGTGGTTTGGGCGGTCCAGTTTACCAAGCACAAGGTAAAAGAATGCTCACCAATATGATTGAGCAACATTATAACCATCCATCGGTAATTATCTGGGGTTTAGGTAATGAGAATGATTGGCCTAACGATTTTACTGAATTTGACGAGGAAAAGATCAGAGGATACATGAGCGAGTTAAACGATTTAAGCCATCAATTAGATAAAACCAGACTTACCGCCATCCGTCGTTGCGATTTTTGTAAAGATATTGTTGATGTTTACTCACCTTCTATTTGGGCAGGTTGGTACCGTGGAATCTATACGGATTATAAAGAAGTTTCTAAAAAAGAATTTGAAACGGTTGACCGCTTTTTACATGTGGAATGGGGTGGGGACAGTCATGCTGGTCGCCATTCAGAATCTCCAGATGATGCGCTAAGTAAAGTTAAAAAAGCAGAAAGTGCAGATGAAAGAGAAGGTGATGCTTCGCTTTATGGCGGTAGTGCAAGGGTTTCTAAAGACGGTGATTGGAGCGAATCGTATATCGTAAATCTAATCGATTGGCATCTGAAAGAGCAAGAAACTATGCCTTGGCTAAGTGGTACTGCTTACTGGCCATTCAAAGATTTTTCTACGCCAGTCCGTCCAGAAAACCCAGTGCCTTATATGAATCAAAAAGGTGTAGTTGAGCGTGATTTTACTAAAAAAGAAGCATACTATGTTTTTCAATCGTACTGGACGCAAGACTTGATGGCACATATTTACGGACATAGTTGGCCGGTGCGTTGGGGCGATAAAGGCGAAGCCCGTATGGTGAAAGTCTACTCCAATGCAGATGAAGCCGAACTTTTTGTAAACGGTAAAAGTCAAGGGGTTAAAAAACGTAATAGTCAGGATTTTCCGGCGGCAGGTTTACGCTGGATGGTGAATTACGAAGAAGGTGAAAATCAAATAAAAGTGATTGCTAAAAGAGGTAAGCAAACTATTACAGATCAAATTACACAGCAATACCAAACAGCAAAATGGGGTAAACCGGCAAAATTATCTTTAGAGAAAATTAAAGATGCCGGCGGTAAAATCACCATTGAAGCAAAGCTGTTGGATGCTAATGGGGTTTTATGTTTAGATGCTGCCGATTATGTTTATTTCGATTTAATTGGCGATGGAAAACTGATAGACAATCAAGGTACTTCATCGGGTTCTCGTAAAGTTCAATTATATAATGGTAGAGCAGTAATTAGTTTATATACCAATGATGGGAAAAATGTAGCTTCAGTTAAATCAGATGGTATTCCGACTCAGATTTTAAGTTTATAATCATGAAGAATAATCTTTTAAGTCTAGTTTTTCTATTCTCGATTTTAGTTTCCTGTTCTCCAAAAATTAAGGAGAATGAGAGTATATCGCAAAAAGCAACAAACGTTTTAAAAAAACAGACTATAGCTGAAGCGGATTGGGCAATGCAACAGCAACCAATTACTGTTACTGCCGAAAGTTCGAGCAGAAGTGCTGGCGGTAAACATGATTTTTACTCGGAAGGCGATTATTGGTGGCCAAACCCAGAAGACCCAAACGGTCCGTACATTCAAAAAGACGGTTTAACCAATCCCGAAAATTTTTTAGCACACCGTTTAGCAATGATTCGTTTCAGCAAAATTGTGGGTGCTTTGGCATCGGCGTATAAAATTACGGGCGATAAAAAATATGTTAATCAAGCTGTTTTACATTTAAAAGCTTGGTTTGTCAACTCCTCCACCTTAATGAATCCTAATTTAGAATTTGCACAGGCAATCAAAGGAAGGTTTACAGGCAGAGGAATTGGGATTATTGATACCATACATTTTTTAGATGTTGCCCAAGGTACATTGGTAATGCAGGATGAAATTAATCCAACAGATTTGAAGACGATAAAAAAATGGTTTTCTGAGTATACAAATTGGTTAATGACTAGCAAAAATGGTAACGATGAAATGAATGCCAAAAATAACCACGGCACTTGTTTTACTTTACAAATTGCAGGTTTTGCTAAGTTAATAGGTGACCAAAAGATGCTAGATTTTGCTTCGTATAGATACAAAACCGTACTGTTACCAAATCAAATGGCAACAAACGGAAGCTTTCCTTTAGAAATGGCTCGCACCAAGCCTTACGGTTATTCTATTTTTAATTTAGATGCGATGACCATACTTTGCCAAATTGTTTCTACACCAAAAGATAATCTTTTTAATTATATTACTAATGATGGCAGGTCAATTAAAAAAGGACTTGAATTTTTGCATCCATTTATTGCGGATAAAACTAAATGGACATTAAAGCCTGATGTGATGTATTGGAACGAATGGCCAGTTGCACAACCAGCATTAATTTTTGGCGCTCAGGCTTATGATCAGCAGAGTTGGTTTAATACATGGAAAGGGTTAGAGCATGAACCAAAAGTAAATGAAGTCATCAGAAATTTACCGATTAAGTATCCTTTGCTGTACTTATAGGTTTTTAACCACAGAGTAAGAAAGAAAAATTAAACGACCCAGCTCAGTGCCCTCTGTGAAAAACTTAGTGCCGTCCGTGGTTAAATAACAACCAACCAACATGAACATTAAACAAATACTAACCCTCGCTATTAGCCTAACAACCCTCAGTAGTTACGCCCAAAAACTGTACTTCCAAAAAGAAGTAAATCACGCCGAAGCACAAACCGAACTTATGCTTCAAGAAATCCCTAAAGCGGAAAATAGAAAAGGCACATTGGTTTCTCCCCGTACTTTAGAAAATGGCGAATTAAAACTGGTAGCATCTAAAGATTGGACTAGCGGTTTTTTTCCTGGTGAGTTATGGTACTTGTACGAATTAACCAAAAATGAGAAATGGAAACAAGAAGCCATTAAGTTTACGGCGCCAATTGAGCAGGAAAAATTTAATGGTAAAACCCACGATATGGGCTTTAAGGTGTACTGTAGTTTCGGTAATGGATATCGTTTAACAAACAGTCAGCATTATAAAGAAGTAATTATCAAAGCTGCGCAAACTTTGGCTACTCGTTTTAATCCGAAAGTAGGGGCTTTACGTAGCTGGGATCATAATACAGATAAATGGGATTTTCCTGTTATTATTGATAATATGCTCAATTTAGAATTGCTTTTTGAAGCTACAAAGTTATCAGGAGATTCTAGTTTTTATAAAATTGCAGTAGCTCATGCAAATACGACTTTAAAAAATCATTTTCGTAGCGATTTTAGCACTTGGCATGTGGTAGATTATGACCCAGAGACTGGGGTTGTAGAGAATAAAAATACGCATCAAGGTTATAGTCATGAATCTGCTTGGGCTAGGGGACAGGCTTGGGCAATTTACGGTTATACTTTATGTTACCGCGAAACAAAAGATCCTAAATACTTAGCTCAAGCTCAACATGTCGCTGATTTTATATTAAAAAATAAAAATATGCCAATAGATTTAGTGCCTTATTGGGATTTTGATGCACCAAATATCCCTAACGAACCAAGAGATGTTTCGGCAGCAACAGTTATTGCTTCCGCTTTATTTGAGCTGAGTGCTTACACTAAAACCGAAAATGAATACTTGGAAAAAGCCAATCTAATTTTAATTTATCTAGCTTCAAGATATAGATTTAAACAAGGTGAAGGAAAAGGTTTTATTTTAGACCATAGTACAGGCTCTAAACCACATGACAGTGAAATTGATGTGCCATTAAGTTATGCCGATTATTACTACCTAGAAGCGCTAACCAGATCAAACCGATTAAAAAACAACCAACCTGTAATTCAATAAAAGATGAAAAATATTACTCAAAAAATAAAACTTACTGCATTATCTATGCTGTTTGTTGTAGGGGTAAATGCTAAAGACTATATGGTTAGCAACGCTCAAGAAATTGGCGCATTAAAACTAATGCCCGGCGATAAAGTGATCATGAAAGCTGGTGATTGGAAAAACCAAGAGATAGTTTTTAAAGCTAAAGGAACAGAAAAGCAACCTATTGTTTTAACAACAGAAAAGCCAGGGTCGGTAGTTTCTTCGGGTAATTCAACGCTTAAAATTGATGGTGATTATTTGATTGTTGACGGTTTAGTTTTCGCTGATGGTTATTCTGAAAAGAACTCAGTAGTTACTTTTTCTAAAACATCTAATAACTGTCGTTTAACAAATTCAAGTATTGTTGATTACAACCATCCGGATAAAACTTTTGACTATAAATGGGTTTCTGTTTATGGTACCCGTAATCGCGTTGATCATTGTGCTTTTTCGGGCAAAACCCACCAAGGTACTTTGTTGGTAGTCTGGTTGTCTGATACACCGAATTACTCTCAAATTGATCATAATTATTTTGGTCCCCGTCCAGATTTAGGAGGAAACGGTGGGGAAATTATAAGAATAGGGACTAGCGATTGGTCCATGTATGATTCTTACGCCAAGGTAGAAAATAATATTTTTGACCAGTGCAATGGCGAAACAGAAATTATTTCAATCAAATCAGGACATAATCAAATCTCAAACAACTTGTTTTATGAGTGTGTTGGAACATTAACATTCCGTCACGGTAATAACTCAGAAGCTTCTGGGAACTATTTTATAGGTAATAAAGTTAGAAACACCGGAGGCATTCGTGTAATTGGAGAAAATCAGAAAGTACATGATAACTACTTACAGGGATTAACAGGATCAGACTTGAGAGCAGCGATTTCTGTGATGAACGCGGTAGAAACTCCAAAACTTAACGAATACTTTCAGGTGAAAAGTGCTTCAATTAAAAACAACACAATTGTTGATTGTAAAGAAGCTATTGTTTTAGGATCGGGTAAAAATAGCACAAGAATTGTAGCTCCCGTTGATGTAGTTTTAGAAGATAATTTGGTGATAAATTCTCCAAAAGTAATTGTTTACAAAGAAGAAATAAAAGGGGCATCTATCAAAAACAATTGGGTACAAGGTGTGCCAGTAGTAGACGGTTTTGAGACTGTAAAAATTGACTTAGTCAAAACTAATGGAATGTATCAAGTTAAGGGGAAAGCAAATACTCCTTTTTGGAAGTCCGAAAAAATTGGCCCTAGTTGGAAAGTGTTAGCCTTTAACGCAGATATTAAATAGACCTTTTTTTAACTGTTACAATTTTCATTAAGAAAATTGTAACAGTATTTCTTTAATGGATATTATAATCAGCCAATTTATTACGCTCATCTTGTAAAGCTCTGGCTAATTTTTTCTCGTTATTATTAGTCTTGCTTTTATAAACCTTAAACTCTTCTTGTGCTTCTTCAAATAGCTTAATTCTATATTTAGCTTCCTTACGGGCAGAAAAAGCAGCGAAATAAAAAACAGCAACCAAGACCGTTAAAACAAATACAAAACCCCACATAAATATGCGGTAGCTAGTTTTTTCAATATTATAAATCCCTAAAAAAGATATTTCGTTAACACTGTTTAGTGTGGTTTGTAAGCTTTTTTCTTTGTTCGCTAACTGAGTTTTTTGTGTCTCTATTGCAGTTTTTTCTTGGATTAATTGTTGGTTAATCTCTCGATACCTCGCTTCTTTACTATTCAAGCTGTCAACAGTGTTTCTCCACAAATTGTTGATTTGTTTCTGGTTAATCACTTTATATTCCTGATAATTGTTGGAGCCTTCAACAACGGTCTTAAATTGTTCGTTTATAGTCTGAGCTTGCAAGTGAAAACCAAAAAATAAAGAAATCAATAGGAGTAAAACCGGGAAGAAATTGTGTTTTTTCATGGAGATTTGATTTTATTGTCAAAATTAAACCCTTTTTTGTTAAGATTTATTGTGTTTCTTGTAAAAAGAAATCGAAAAACCTTAGTATACGCTACTAATTTAAAGAGTAAAATCTAAAATCAAAACTTATTAGCCTTATTATCTCATAATCAGATAAACAATAAGCAAAATCACAACACTTATAGGTATAATCCACTTCAAGGCTAGTCCGCCACCGTTTTCGTTTTTTTCGTTTACAGCTTCTTCTGATGGGGCAGGATTTGCTTTGTGTTCATTATAATCGTGTTCAACCCCTTCTGGTGATTTTCTGATTTCTTCTTCTCTGTTTTCCATGACAATGTTTTTTGGTTATTGTTAAACAACTTTACTGCCAAAAAACTTTCTTAACGCTGCTATTGTTTTATAATTCATTTTGTAAATTGAGCAATAATGAAAAAGCTACTTCAAATTGTCGGAATTATTTTCTTTTTAGTTATAGCAATAGTATTGGTTAAAACTTTCTTGTTTAAGAGTAAACAAGTGAAAGTGGACTCCTATAAGCCACTGGCTTTAAATGATTCATGTGTTATGCGTTTGCAAAAAGCAATCACTTTTAAAACAATTTCTTATGATGATCCCGCAAAAATGGACAGCAGTGCTTTTTACGGATTTCAATCTTTTTTAGAAGAGTCTTATCCATTGGTTTTTAGTAAAATGGATATAGAAAAAGTAAATACCTTTGGACTCATTTTACATTGGAAAGGGAAATCGGCGACAGCAAAACCTGTGATTTTAATGGCGCACCAAGATGTAGTGCCTATTGAGGAAGCCACTAAAAATAATTGGGATGTGGATCCTTTTTCCGGAGAAATTAAAGATGGATTCATATACGGACGTGGTGCAATCGATGATAAAGGGAGCTTGATTGCTTTGTTAGAAGGAGCGGAGCACTTGCTAAAAGAGGGCTTTATACCGACCACTGATATTTATTTTGTGTTTGGTCACGATGAAGAGGTGATGGGGTTAAAAGGAGCAAAAACTATGGCTCAGCTTTTTAAAGACCGTAAAATAGCGCCCGCTTTTGTTTTGGATGAAGGCGGAATTGTTACCGATTTTAAAGTGCCAGGCTTAAAGAAAACGGCTGCAGTGGTGGGTATTGCAGAAAAGGGTTACCAAACTTTAAAACTGAAAATCAATATTCCCGGTGGGCATTCATCAATGCCAGAAGATAAAACCGCGATTGATGAGCTTACAAAAGCTGTGGTGGCGCTAAAAGAAAATCCGTTTAAAGCAGAATTAGGTGAAACCGTACAGAATTTTTTAGAATATATAGGTCCCGAAATGCCTTTTGTAAGTAAAATGGCTATGGCTAACCAATGGCTTTTTGCACCAATGATTAAAAACACCTACGCAAAATCTGCCGCAGGTAATGCTACCATCAGAACTACCACTGCTACTACTATTTTTAATGCCGGAATCAAAGAAAATATAATCCCCGGAGAGGCAGAAGCTATAATTAATTTTAGAACTCAGCCGGGCGTTAGCTGTGAGGATGTGATTAACCATGTGAAAAAAGTGATCGCAAATGACAGCATAAAAATTATCCCACAAGGTGATGGAAATGAACCAAAACAAGTTGCTGATGTGGATAGCGAAGGTTTTAAATACATTCAAAAAACTATTAGTGCTTATAAAAAAGACATTGTGGTAGCACCTTATTTGGTTTTGGGCGCAACAGATGGACGTTATTTTGCTAATATCACCAATCAGGTTTTTAGGTTTATTCCTTTTACAGACCCAGAAGGTTTTCACGGGGTAAACGAACGGATAAAAACCACAGAGTTTAAAAAAGGAATTGGCTTTTATTATGAATTAATGAAAGGAATTTAGGCGTTGGGAAAGTAAAAAGTATAAAGCTTTAAGATTAGCAAGTGATTTTTAAAAACAAAAGTCTTTTGTCTGCTTTCGGCCTTAAGCCTTCAGCGGTCTTTGTCGCTTTTCCAGAGCCTCAAAAAGCAAGTTTTCTTACCATGTTTTGGAATCGGTAATACAATAAAATTGCAGCTACTGTTAAAGCAAAAGAAAGTGAAATCCATATTCCTAAAGCACCCATCTCAAAGGTAAAGCATAAAACATAACCCATTGGCAAGCCAATTACCCAATAGGCAATTAACGTGATAATTGTTGGGATTTTTACATCAGATAAGCCTCTTAAAACACCAGCGCCAATTACCTGTATGCCATCAGAAATCTGAAAGAAAGCAGCAACAATCAATAATTGAGATGCAATATCAATAACTTCTTCATTTTGAATATAAAGCGAAGGTAGCAACCTGCTACAGGTTAAAAATATAAACGCAGTTACGCACATGTAAAAAATGACTAAATGATACGAGCTTATTGCTGAAAGCTTTATCTCTTTAAAGTCTTTTTTGCCAAAAGCATTTGCGGCTCTAATAGTTGCCGCAACACCAATTCCGCTAGCACCCATATAAGTAAATGCAGCTAAGTTTATCGCGATTTGATGCGCCGCCAGTTCTTGTGCGCCAATCCAGCCCACCATAATTGCTGCACCCGAAAAAGCACCTACTTCAAAAAAGTACTGTAATGATATTGGAAAGCCCAACCTCATAATATTTTTTAGTTTCTCCCAATCTGGTTGGTGCACTTTAAAATGTGCTAAATAAGGAGTAAAAATACTTGATTTAATCACAAACCATCCCATCCCAATAGCCATCAAAACTCGTGAAATAAAAGTACCCAACCCTGCGCCATATAAGCCCATCTCCGGGAAGCCAAACCAACCGTAAATCAATAAAAAGTTGAAGCCAATATTTAATAAGTTTCCAATTACAGAAATGTACATTGCTTGTTTGGTGTAGCCTAATCCTTCTGCAAATTGCCTAAAACTTTGGAAAGCCATCAACGGTACAATGGATGCTCCAATAATCAAAAGGTAATCTTTGGACGCAATGGCAACATCTTCCGACTGCCCCAGTAACGATAGCTTTTGTGCAATTAAAGCAACCAAGCCAAATAATAAAATACCGGTAACTAAGCTAATAATTACGCCTTGCTCTAAGTATTCACCACAAACAGATTTATTATTTTTCCCATCCTCCTGCGCTACTAAAGGCGTTACTCCTTGCGAAATGCCAATACCCGTAACCATAAAAATGCTCAAAATGCTATTAGCTAAGGCGCAAGCCGCTAAAGGGATAGTTCCCAGTTGTCCCACCATTACACTATCGGCAACCATGGTAAACATATGCCCCAACTGCGAAATTACCACCGGGTAAGCCAGCAGAAAATTGCTTTTATAAAACGGTCGGTATTTATTAAATCGGTGAAACATAACAGCAAATAATTAGAGCTGCAAAGGACGCAATTATAAACCTGATATTTTCATCGTCTTTGTAAAATCTTGATTGGAATTGGCTTGGGAAATAATCGAAATTGAAAACGCGTGTTAGGTTGACTTGCAACTTTAAATAATCGTTACAGGGTATATATGTATTCATATATCTCACTTTTCAATCAATTCAAATAGTTCTTCCACATTAATATTAAAGAATCTTGCTAATCGAATTGCTAAAACTGTTGAAGGTACAAACTTTCCATTTTCAATAGTATTTATAGTCTTTCTTGTTACTCCAATTTTTGACGCAAGTTCTTCTTGAGTTAAATTTTTTATTGCTCTTTGCACTCTAATTTGATTTTGCAATTCAAAGTCCTCCATTTCAATCTCTATTGAAAAATAGCGAAGACAAAAGGGTTGAAAGAGTTCCAAGATATAAGGTAATCTCACAGACAATCAAAGTTGAAATATCAAGAAACATAGATAATGCAAGGAAAATACAAATCAAAATACTAAATGTCCAGTATCCGACAATAAAAGATTTATTTCGGTTATGTAACATCAACTCATCATTCATAGCGTTTTTTAAATTACTATCAGAATTTACAATTTTTCCAAATTTTATAATACGGAGTAGGTTTACTGAAAATAATATCCCTCCAAATAATCCAATCAGAATTATTAATCCTAGTATAAATATGTTGCTAATCAAATCTTTTAATATAAATCCTCCAAACCAAATTGTCCAACCTACGGTAAACCATTTTATCAAATTATATCTTGATTTGTCTAATTTTTCAATTAATGATGTCTCCATAAATGTCAAATTTTAATGTAACACAAAGTTATCTATATGTAACTCTAAGGTTACAATATTATGAATTTGAATTTGTTTATCCAAAACTTGTGCAAAATTTTGTAAGAAGGGTATTGGCTAAAGCCAAAAATAGAAGGTAGTTTATAAAATTGATGTGCTTAATAAGAAACTGAGGAGTGCTCGCCAAGGTGTAAATTTCTTACATAAACCTCATTTTGTACCAATGCACATAAAACACCTTCTTTGTTGTACATTTCTATCGGGAAAGTTTTTATAAACTTCCCTTCAGTTTTCAGTTGTTGTTCGGCTTCCGCAATTTCCTTATCATTAATACTGATTTTAAAACGTAAATCTGTATTCCCGGGCTTAAGGTATTGGATATGTGCACTTTTTAGCCAGACCCTTGTTTTAAAGCCCTTCTTACGTAAAATTTGGTCAAACATAATTGCGAAAAATGGGTCTGATGCACTAAATATTGTTCCGCCAAATAAAGTTTTATTATAATTAATGTTGAGTAAACTTTTATTGATTTTAACCTCTACCCATTTAAAGTCCTTTGCAAATTTCACTACCCATATCCTTTGAAAAAAAAGTGGTGGATAAAAGCGGAGTAACCATTTTAAACTATTTGGGCTAACATTCATATAAAGTAAATATCTGAAAATTATCTACTAAAAATTAAAAGCCGGCCCTATAACTCATAATTGTGACAATAGCTATAAAGAACTGCTAATAATGCTTGTGTTAATTCAAAACAAATTTTGTTGAAAAAATATTTACTGACTTTGGAATACTTCGTGTACTAATTACACACTATTTTGATAAAAACTAAGTTTTTCATCATACAATTTTTCTGTAATTAAAGGATATTAAGCATCTTAGCAGATAATTTGAACAACAACAATGGAAGAAGTAAAAAGAACTGAAGAGGAATTAGATAAAAAAGACATATCAGAACATATAGAAGTTACAACTGAGGAATTAGATAAAGAAGATATTCAACACGTTAATAACCCAATTATAGGTTTAAAACCTATTGAAAAAGAGTTTTTAGGAGCTGTTAAAGAAGTACGTCAAGATAATAATAAGTTTATTTTTACTGATGGTTCTGCCTCAGTAGAAATTAGAGTAGTAAGTGACGAGATTATTCGTGTACGCCTTGCGCCTCACAGCGTTTTTTTAGATGAGTTTTCTTATGCAGTACCTCAACTAGATCAAAAAGTTACGGTTTTTAATTTCACAGAAGACGAAACACATTATGCGGTTTCTACAAACACAGTTTCCTGTTTAATAAATAAGTCCAATTTTCATATTTCTTTTAGAGATAATGATAGTAAAATAATCAATGAAGATTATTTTGCAATGCACTGGGAAGAAAACGAACAGTTTGGTGGTTACTATGTTTATTGCACTAAAAAGTGCTATCCAGAAGAAGCTTACTTTGGTTTAGGTGACAAGCCAACCGAATTAAACTTACGTGGAAAAAGGTTGCAAAACTGGAACTCTGATACCTATTCGTTTGCAAAACACCAAGATCCACTTTACAGAAGCATCCCGTTTTTTATCAGTTTAAATGAGAACATTGCTCATGGTATTTTCTTGGATAATACCTTCAAAACGCATTTTGATTTTGCTCAAGAAGATAGCGAGAAGTTAAGTTTCTGGGCAGATGGTGGCGAATTACAGTATTACTATATCCACGGTCCACACATGATGGATGTAGTAAAACGTTATAATTCACTTACTGGTACACATAAATTGCCTCCGATTTGGGCTTTAGGTTATCACCAGTGCCGTTGGAGTTACTATCCAGAGTCAAAGGTTAAGGATTTAGCAGACAACTTCAGAAGTCGTAAAATTCCATGTGATGCTTTGTATCTGGATATCGATTACATGGATGGTTACAGATGCTTTACATGGAATAAAAAATATTTCCCCAACCCTAAGAAAATGATTAAAGAACTGTCTGATGACGGTTTTAAAACAGTAGTAATTATTGATCCGGGAATTAAAGTGGATGATAATTATTGGGTTTTTAAGGAAGGAAAAGAGAATAAATATTTCTGTCGCCGAAGCGATGATTACTTTATGGAAGGTCATGTTTGGCCAGGCCGATGCCAATTTCCTGATTTTACCAACCCAGAAGTTAGAACTTGGTGGGGCGGTTTATTTAAAGAATTGGTAGAAGTTGGAGTAGCCGGTGTTTGGAACGATATGAACGAACCAGCAGTCTTCGGTAAAGGAACTTTCCCTGATGATGTTCGTCATAATTACGATGGATACAGAGGTTCGCACCGTAAAGCGCATAACGTTTACGGAATGCAAATGGTAAGAGCTACTTACGATGGTTTAAAGAAAATCCAAAAGAATAAACGTCCATTTACTATTACAAGAGCAGGTTATGCTGGTGTTCAACGTTACAGTTCTTGCTGGACCGGTGATAATGTAGCAAGTTGGGAACATTTGAAAATTGGAAGTTTGCAGATGCAAAGACTGTCTATGTCTGGTATGCCGTTCGCAGGTACAGATATCGGTGGTTTTAGTGGAGAACCCACCGGCGAATTGTTTACCCGTTGGATTCAGCTAGGTGTTTTTTCTCCATTCATGAGAGCGCACTCTGCCGGAGATACTGCAGAACGTGAACCATGGAGTTTTGGACCCGAGTTAGAAGCAATTAACCGTAAGTTTATTGAGTTACGTTATAAATTGCTTCCTTATATATATTCTACTTTCTGGGAGCATCACCGTTATGGTTTCCCTATCCTACGTCCGGTTGTAATGTTAGAACAAGATAATCCAACTAACAGATACCGCGAAGATGAGTTTACCTTTGGTGATAAAATTTTGGTTTGTCCAGTTTTAGAAGAAGGTGCAACATCAAGAACAGTTTATTTGCCAGCAGGTGGTTCATGGTTTAACTATTGGACACATGAAAGTTTAGAAGGTGGCGCTGAGCATTTGATTGATGCACCTTTAGATTCAATGCCGATTTTTGTGAAAGCAGGGTCAATGATTCCTGAGTATCCGGTGATGCAATATACTAATGAGTTTGAGGTTGAAGAATTGACCTTTCAGGTTTACTATGCAGACCATGAAGTAAACTCTTTCTACTTTGAAGATCATGGTGATACCTTTGCTTACGAGCAAGATATTTACATGGAGAAAAAGTTTGTGGTAACAGGTGATAAAAAATCAATGACCATTAAGCAAAGTGTAGAAGGTTTATTTACTCCTCGTTACGAAACCTATGAGCTTAAAATTAATGGCTTGCCATTTAAGCCATCAAAAGTTTTAATTGACGGTAAAGAATACACCGGGAAACTTGAGCTTAATAAACTTAAAACTTTAGTGATTAAAACTACAAAGCACTTTAAGCAGGTGCAAATTGTTAAATAATGTGTTTTTAAAAGCGAGAAGGGTTATTTCTATAAAGGAATAACCCTTTTTTTTTGCAAATAGTTTTAATGGATATTTGAAATTAAATAGCTGAAAATTCAACATTATACGTAAATTGTAAATCATATAAACTCTCAAGTCTTGTCATATCGCTTTCATGCAGATAAGATTTTCTCAAAAAAAAAACATGGCCAAAAAGATAAAAGAACCCAACCCAGAAGTAGCCGATTTAGGTAAAAAGGAAGAGAAGCCTAAAGCAGCTGTTAAAAAAATAACTGTAAAAAAAGCTACTGCTAAAAAAGATGTTGAAGTGCCAGAGAAGAAGGTAGCAGAAAAAAAAGTTGCCAAAAAAGTAGCTGTAAAAAAGGAATCCTCCACAGCAATTAAAAAAGTTGCAGTAAAAAAATCAACTGCTAAGTCAGAAGAGTTGCATTTGTCTTCTGTTGAGGGGCACTCGCCTTATGCTAGTGTTCATCAATATTCTAAACTAACAGATTTTGATATTCTGCTTTTTAAAACGGGTAAACACTTTAAACTTTACGAAAAGTTAGGTTCTCATGTGGTAGAACACAACGGCGTTGTAGGCACATACTTTGCAGTTTGGGCACCTAATGCACATTTTGTTTCGGTCATTGGCAATTTTAATTATTGGGATAAAGGTTCGCACCCATTGAATGTACGTTGGGACGAAACGGGAATTTGGGAAGGGTTTATTCCGCATGTTGGTAACGGCGAATCTTACAAATATTTCATCAACTCAACCACAGGCGAAGATTTAGAAAAGGCAGATCCATTTGCTTTACGTAGCGAAGAACCACCTCGCACCGCTTCCATAGTTTGGGATACTTGGTACGAGTGGAAAGATAAAGATTGGATGATGAATCGTCATCAAAAAAATGCATTAGATAAACCAATGTCGGTTTACGAAGTGCATTTTGGTTCATGGAGTAGAAGTCCAGAAACACCAGATTTATTTTTGTCTTACAGGGATATGGCCGATAAGTTGGTGCCTTATGTTAAAGAAATGGGCTTTACCCACGTAGAGTTTATGCCTTTGATGGAGCATCCTTATTATCCAAGTTGGGGTTACCAAATTACCGGTTATTTTGCCGCAACTTGTCGCTTTGGAACGCCACAAGATTTAATGTTTTTGATTGAAGAGTTCCACAAACAAGGGATAGGTGTAATTATGGATTGGGTTCCGTCGCATTTCCCTGGTGATGCACATGGTTTATATAATTTTGATGGTTCACATCTTTATGAACACGCAGATGAGCGTAAAGGTTTTCATCCAGACTGGAAGTCGTATATTTTTAACTATGGCCGTAATGAAGTAAGAGCATTCTTAATTTCTAATGCAATTTTTTGGTTAGAGCGTTTCCATATTGACGGTTTAAGGGTTGACGCTGTGGCATCAATGCTTTACTTAGATTATTCTCGTAAACATGATGAATGGATCCCGAATGAGTATGGCGGAAGAGAGAATTTAGAAGCAATTTCTTTCCTGAAAGATTTCAATGAAGCGGTTTATGCGATGTTCCCAGATGTGCAAACAATTGCAGAAGAATCAACTTCATTTGGCGGTGTAAGTCATCCTACATATAGCGGAGGCTTAGGCTTTGGTCAAAAATGGATGATGGGTTGGATGAACGATACCTTAAGTTATTTTACTGAAGATCCGGTAAATAGAAAGTTTCATCACTCTGGTTTAACGTTTAGTACTATATATGCGTTTACAGAAAATTTCATGTTACCACTTTCGCATGACGAAGTAGTACATGGAAAAAAATCAATGATTTATAAAATGCCGGGAGACGAATGGCAACAGTTTGCAAATCTTCGAGCATTATATGGTTACATGTGGACTCATCCTGGTACAAAACTGCTATTTATGGGATCTGAATTTGCACAAACCGCAGAATGGAATCCTACATATTCTTTAGATTGGCATTTGCTAGATCATGCACCGCATCAAGGGATGAAGCAGACCGTTATGGCGCTTAATAAGCTATATAAAGAAGAACCTGCTTTGTACGAGCGTGGTTTTGATTCTGAAGGTTTTGAATGGATTGTAAATGACGATGCAGATAATTCTGTTTTAGTTTATATGCGTAAAGGCTTAAACCCTAAAGATGATTTAATTGTTGCATTAAATTTAACACCCATCCCAAGAAATAATTACCGATTCGGCGTAAGTAATGAGGGGAAATGGAAAGAGATTTTTAATTCAGATGATAAAGAGTTTTGGGGCAGTGGAATAAAAAATGGTACTAAGTCTACCGAGAAAACCACAAGCCATTGGAAATCTAATTCAATAGAAGTTAATTTACCACCGCTTGCAATGGTGGTGTTTAAAGCAGTTTAAATTGCCTAATAAAAAAGCCCGAACATCTATGAAAAGATGTTCGGGCTTTTTTATGGATTTAAAAATAATTCTGGTTAATTTTTGGAGTGTTGAATACTTTAGTCGCTAAACCTTATGTCATTTTTGAAAGTTTATATTCACTTTGTTTGGAGTACAAAAAATCGCTACCCATTTTTTAGGACAAAAGAAATGAGGTTGAAAGTGTGGAGTCATATCAGAGAAAATGCAAAAGAGAAAGGAATTTTTATTGATTTTGTTAGTGGCTACTCCGATCATTGCCATTGTTTGGTTTCTTTAGGTGTAGACCAAGCTATTCAAAAAACAATACAAATGATTAAAGGTGAATCCGCTTATTGGATTAATAAGGGTGGGCTTTTGAGTGAAGTTTCCGGGGTTTCCTTAGAAAGTATCCCTAAATTCGAATGGCAGAAGGAATATTTTGCAGTTTCTGTTTCCGAATCTGTAGTTGATAGAGTCAGGAGCTATATAAAAAATCAAGAGGAGCATCATGCCAGAAAAAGTTATCAAGAAGAATGTGATGAAATTATTGAAAAATACGGTTTTGAAAAGCAAAGAGACTAGGTTTAGGCTAAAGCCAATGTATTGACTTTTGTTTCCTCCGGATAAATCCGGAGGCTATTTTGCTTTGCGAATTGCTGATGGTGTGCTTAAAATCTAATGTTAATAAAATGAATTGGGCATAATATTTTCGTTAAAGCCAATTTTTTGACATCTATTTTCTTCAGACAAAGGAGGCTATTAAGCTTGCAAATGGTAAATGTTGTGCATGAAATCCAATTCTTTTGTGTACAAATACAATGAATTGAACCGGGCTTTAGTCCGGTTATATAAAGAAAAAGAAAATGGCTTTAGCCGAATTTTAATTCTACTAGTTAATCACCAGCAAGCTTATTAAATCGGTCGCTAATATAAAGCAATTGATACTTAATAGCTTCGCTCCAATAATCCCAATTATGTGCCCCAGGATTAGATATGAAGGTATGTGGAATATTATTTAACAATAATTTTTCGTGTAGTTGAACATTAACGTTATAAAAGAAATCGTCAGTTCCACATTGTATAATCAATGATAATGAATTTGGAGTTAGTAGGTGGGTAAGCTCTATAACCGTATTTGCATTCCAGTTCTCTTTGTTTTCAGCGTAACTGCCTAAAGATTTTGCAATATCCCATTTTAGCGGAAAAGGACGTATATCCACACCACCGCTCATACTACCGGCAACACTATAAACGTCTTGGTTTTTAAACGCAAGATATAAAGCACCATGTCCGCCCATGCTTAAACCAGTAATAGCCCGATGGCTTTTATCTGCAATGGTTTTATAACGTTCATCCACCCAATTAACTAATTCTTTAGAAACATAAGTTTCGTACTTGCTGTTCTCTAGTTTTGGTGCATCAAAGTACCAACTTCCGTAGTTCCCATCCGGACAAACAATCATCAGCTGGTATTCATCAGCCAATTTTTTGATTTCTGGAACTTTATTAACCCAGTTGCTGTAGTTTCCAGAATAGCCATGTAAAAGATAAACAACCGGAAAAGATTTTTTATTGTCATAACTATCGGGTTTAACTACAACAGCCTTAATCTCTTTTTTCATAGATGGACTAAAAGTACTTACCGTATCAACTGTTGCACTAAAAGTTTTTAAGCTAAAAAACAGTAGTAGCACAAAACAGATTTTAGCTAATGAAAAGTTATTCTTCATTTGAATATTGTTTAGGATGTTTTTGAGAGATTCAATTTATAAAAATAATAGCTTATTTAAACGCTGCTAAATGACCAATAAATACTTTGTCATCGCCAAAATCACTAATTACCAATAAGCCAGTTCAACTAAACGACTAATGAGCTATAAAGACTTCCTTGTACTACATTTTTTCGCTCAATTTCATTATCAATAAAAGTTTGAATTTCAGATTTTCTAAGGCCCCATTTAGGTGCAATCAGCATATCTAAATCAGAAATCCCGAACAAACGTTGAATTACAACATCAGGGCGTAACCTTGGTAATAACTCACATAAAAAATCAGCGTATTCCTGTAAAGTGAAAAGCTTGAAAGGATCTTTCTTGTATTTTGAGCCCATAATAGAGCCTTCTACGATATGCAGGTGGTGGAATTTTACAAAGCTAATCTGTGGAAACTTATTGATTTCATCGGCATAAGCCAACATCATTTCATGGGTTTCGCCGGGTAAACCAAAAATCGTGTGTACACAAATATCTAGCTTGCTGTTTGTCAACATTCCCATAACGTTCACTAATTCGCCATGGGTACAACCACGATTTAGCTGTGCTAATGTACTATCATAAATAGACTCCATTCCCATCTCCAAATCCACATCAACTCTATCAGTATAACTTTCTAGAAGAGCAATTTTCTCCAGATCAATACAATCCGGACGGGTACCAACCGATAAACCCACAACATTGGTCATGTCAACACTTAAAGCTTCATCGTACATTGTTTTTAGGTAATGTGCAGGAGCATAAGTATTGGTATTCGGCTGAAAGTAGATGATAAACTTTTCTGCCTTATAATGTTTCCATGCTCTTCCCATCCCAAACTCTATCTGTTGCTTCATGGTTTCCATGGTGCGAGAAGTAGGTGTAAATGAATCTACATTGCAATAAGTGCAACCACCATAGCCTTTAGAGCCATCTCTGTTGGGGCAAGTGAAGCCACCATCAACAATCACCTTGTATACCCTTTTAACTTTATATTTGTTTTTAAGGTGGGCGCTGTAATAATTATAATTCTTTTCTCCGAAGGCTAGGGCTTTTTCCAATGTCAAATGATATTTTTGCAAAGATACGAATTGAAAATTAATCTTATATTGATGCCTGATGCTTAGAATATACTACAAGAAAAATACCCGTCTGGCTAAAGAATCTGATGTTGAGCTGTTAAGAGAAATCCCGATAGAGAGCTTGGTATGGGTTGACTTACAGAACCCAACGGTTGAAGAAAAGGTTACAATTGAAACTTATTTCGATATTAAGTATTCATCTGAGGAAGAATCGCAAGAGATTGAAAGCTCGTCTCGCTTTAATGAAATGGATAATGAGATCATCATTAATTCCAATTTCCTATCTGTACGTGAAAATAGTTTTGAATACAGCCCGGTATCAATTATTTTAGAGAAAGGTATACTTTTTACTTACCGTGATGATGATATTAAAACTTTTAGCGAATCGGTAAAAAAAATAAAAGCCAATCCAACACTGTACATTAACGGTTATCAAGTTTTATCTACTATTATGGAAACCTGTATTGATCAGGATGCAGATTTAATTGAGAACATAGCTAAAGAGATTGCTGATTTAAACAGAGGCTTAAAAGCTACAGATGAGCGTGTTGATGAAGATGATTTATTGAAAATATCCTCTTTACAGAACGATAACATGATGCTTAGAGAAAATATTATTGATAAGCAACGCTTATTGTCATCATTAATAAAATCGTCTCTTTTTCCGCAAGAATTTATGGGCGTTTTAAAAATCATGATTAAGGATATCAGCTCGCTTTTAGAACATAATAAATTTGCATTTGAGCGATTAGAGTACCTTCAAAATACGTTTATGGGTTTAATCAATATCGAGCAAAATAGAATTATCAAAATATTCACGGTAGCAACTGTGGCTTTTATGCCGCCAACTTTAATTGCGAGTATTTACGGAATGAACTTTAAAGCAATGCCCGAACTAAACTGGGATTATGGTTACTTGGTTGCTATTTTGTTTATGGGTTTGTCTTCATTGGGTACCTTACTTTATTTCAAGAAAAAGAATTGGTTATAATAAATAGCTAATTGCGTACTCCTAATCTTATTAATCATTTGTTTTTCTTTTGAAATTTAAAGGGATAAAATCTATATTGGTCAAATAAACTAATATAAACCTTTTATGAATCACGGATCCGCGGTTGAACTCGGCGTCGATAATGCTTCTGCAAAGAAAGCAAAGTTGGGCGTTTGGTTTTTCCTTATTTACTCTCTTTTTTACGTCGGCTTTGTTGCTATTGGCGTACTTAATTACGAACTACTAGGTCAAGAAATTATTTTTGGATTAAATCTAGCCATCGTTTACGGTGTAGGTTTAATTATTTTTGCTGTTCTTTTAGGGATGCTATATAACTTTTTATGTTCCCGATATGAAGACGACTTAAATAAGGAGGAACAGAAAGCATGATCTACGAAATTTCTTATCCAGCCTTATTTTTCTTTGTATTTTTTGTAGGTTTTGTTCTATGGCTTTCCTTTTATTTTGCTCGTAAAACAAAATCAGCTTCATCATATTATGCTGCAGGTGGGCAAATCCACTGGGCAGTTAACGGAGTTGCCTTTGCGGGTGATTACCTTTCAGCCGCGTCCTTTTTAGGTATTTGTGGAATGATTGCCACCGTAGGTTTTGATGGGTTTCTTTATTCCATCGGCTTTTTGGCAGGTTGGATTGTTGCACTTTTTTTAATTGCCGAACCATTAAAGCGCTTAGGTAAATACACCTTTACGGATGCTTTAAACTCTACCTTTAAATCCAGAGCAATTACGCTTACAGCAGCAATAAGTACTTTAATTGTTTCCATGTTCTACCTAATTCCACAAATGGTGGGTGCTGGTGACTTGGTGACGCCATTACTAGGTCTGCCTCATTGGGTTGGAGTGGTTCTAGTAGGCGTGGTGGTAATTGTAATTGTAGCTAGTGCTGGGATGACCTCGACCACTTATGTCCAGTTCTTAAAAGGGGGGTTGTTAATTATTCTTTCTACAGTTTTAACTATCTACATTCTTAAAAATGGTTTTACATTAAATCCAAATCACGAAGGGCAACCTTATCACAATTTTATGACGATCACTCCTGAAGTAGAGGAGGGGAAAGTAATAAAGGCCGATGATTGGCAAGTGATAGGTCAGCAAGAAGTAAAAGAGAAAACTTACGTTAACCTTCAAAAAGATAATGTTTCAAGGTGGTTCTCGCTTTCAGATAAAGAAGGTAATTATACTTTAAAAGAGGCGCTATCTATTGAAGAAACTAAAAATGGAGTTAAACTTTATAATGGTGAACCTGCTGAAAACGGAAAGTTTTATCAAGTAGGGCACATGAATAAAATACTGGTTGACGGTAAAGAAGTTGAAAAAACAGGACCAGTAAGTCCAGCCGAATTTTTATCAACCATTGAAAAAGGTGAGCTTGTACGTTTCGCAAAAGTTGAAGTTAAAGACGGCGATAGAGACGTTACGCTTTACGTTCAAAACATTACGCAGGGTAAAAGTTTCATGCTTCCAGGTTTAAAGTATAAAATTGGTAAAGGCGCAAGTGTATGGAGCAAAATGGATTTTATTTCATTAATGCTTGCTTTGTTTTTAGGAACAGCATCATTGCCTCATATTTTAATCAGATACTATACCGTTAAATCGCAAAGAGACGCAAGAAAATCGACCATTTTAGCAATTGGTGCTATTGGAGTTTTCTATGTATTAACCTTGTTTATGGGTTTAGGTGCAGCAGTAAATGGAGTAATGGATGTAGAGTCTAGTAATATGGCGGCACCGCTTCTGGCAAAAGCATTTGGAGTAGTGCTGTTCTCTATAATCTCCGCAGTAGCTTTTGCTACTATTTTAGGAACGGTTGCAGGCTTAATTATTGCCTCTTCTGGTGCTATTGCACACGATTTAATAGAGAACTATTACAAAATTGACCTCACCGAAGAGAAAAAGGTGAAAGCGGGTAAAATTGCAGCCTTTGGAGTAGGAGCACTTGCTATCTGTTTAGGAATAGCCTTTAAAGGAATGAACGTTTCGTTTTTGGTGGGATGGGCATTTTCTGTAGCCGCATCAGCCAACCTTCCAGCGATCTTGTTTTTATTATTCTGGAAAAAAACGACTGCAAACGGAATTGCTTCATCAATAGTAGTGGGTATTATAGCTTCTTTAGCTATCATATTAACCTCGCCAACAATGTGGGGACGCTATGGATTAGATCCGGTAAATGCAATCCATCACTTGGATAACCCAGCTATTATTTCGTTTCCTTTAGCTGTGCTTACCGTATGGTTGGTTTCTTTACTAGGAAAAAAGAAAGAAGTTAAGAATGCTCTAGTTTAAGAAACAATGGACAAATAAAAAGAGGCTGTCTCAATATGAATTTGAGAACAGCCTCTTTTTTGTTTATCGTTCTGTCAAGTACTTTTTAAAGGATTTGGATAAATTTCACCATGAGTTTAAAGTAATTTTCAAATGCAGTGAATGGTAAATTTTCAGCTTTGTCATAAATATCATGATATGCTGGCGTACCACCTAAAGTATAAATAAAAAACGAAGGCACACCTAACTCGTAAAAAGGACAATGATCACTTTTGCATGCCTCTCCTCTGATGTCTACTTTACGAACAAGTTTATGTATATCATTAAGTTCTACCAATTGATCGAATTGAGAACGGAATACTTTGCCATTCACAACCTTAATTCCGTCTTCACCAGTACCTGCTAAATCAAAATTAAGTAGAAATTTAATTTTTGATAAATCAATAAGTGGGTTTTTTACAAACGCTTTTGAACCTAAAAGCCCGATTTCCTCACCTGAAAATGCGATGAATACAGTATTGTACTTTGGAGGGGTTTTCGAATAATGACGTACTAAATTAAGCATGAACGTAGTTCCGCTGGCATTATCGTTAGCACCTGGAAAGTAAACTTTTTTGCCCATTTGTCCAAGGTGATCATAGTGAGCACTAATCACTAAGGTAGAGTCTGAATCAGAAGTTCCCTTAACCATTCCAACTACATTTCTAGTTTGGTAATCAGGAATCAGTTTAGCTTCAATATTTAATGTTAATGTGCTAGCAGTAGAGGGATCAAAGTTTTTCTTGTTGATATGAATGATAGGTCTTGGATTCTGGTAAGTCAAAGAAGTCCAGATTAATCTATCTTCACTAAATAAAATAAGTCCCTTAAAGTCGTATTCAGGGTTCTTTTTAAGTTTGTTGATGTTCTCTGATATTATTTGTTTTAAATCGGCACTTTCATCACTAGAGACTCTGTTGTCTAATAATATAAATAAACCTTTAGCTCGGTTAACTAATGTTATTAATTTTTCAGGAGTATTGATGGCTTCCCTTGTTACAGGAAGTACATTAAAATCGCCTTTTATAGAAGGGCTTGTAGCGTCTATTAAATAATCAACGGCAGTCTGGAGCAATTTTCCGTCTACTTTTATGCTCATTTTTCCTGGAAATGTATTTGCAGAAAGTTCGAAATCATGAAAATAGGAACCATTGTTTAATGTTAACAAACCTGATTTTTTAAACTCAGATGCTATAAATGCTGAAGCAATCTTATCACCATTGGCTTCATATCCTCTGCCTTTAAATGCGGGACTAGTTAGCTTTTTGATTACTTTTTTAGTGTATTTCATGTCCTGAGCTTGAACAGTAACATTGATTACCATCATTAAAAAACACAAGAGATAAAGAATGATTGTTTTAACTTTTTGCTGAGCGTTTGTTGAGTTATTGAAGTCCATGTTTCTAAGTTTATAATTTTAGCTTTTAGGGGGTATATAATTATTATTCAAATTAGTATTTAGCAACAAAACTCATTTGGAAGTTCGAGTTAACAAAGCGAAATTTCCGAAAGGAGCTTATGCATAATTAATTTTAACACAGTTTATAAATTGAGCTTACACTGCGTTAGCGTACACGAATGTACATTTAATTTTAATTACTTTGATAATTTGAATTGATTTAGCGTTTTGAGGAGGGGAGTGCTGGAATTATTAATATCAAATTTCGGAAAGCATCCGCCATAAAAATAGTTTATCAGAAAATTGTGTTTTAATAAACTATTTTTAAAATCGTTATTTATCAGATCTTTTAATGAAGCGTAGTCAACGCTAAACAGCCCCACCTATAAGGCTAAATAGAAATGCTAGAAAGTAAAAGCCAATTACTATAATGGCAACCATTCCAATAAACTTGAAAAATGCTCGTAACCTGTCGAAGCTATAATCAATAGACTCTTGATCATCATGATCTACGGCTTGTTTCATATAGACAGAAAAGTCGTAAATATACTTTGCCGGAAAAAAATATAATACCGCCATAACTGCGTAAGCAATTCCAGTGGTGCTATTTGCTATACTAGCTGGTTGCCCAGCTGCAGCAAGTTGTGTACCTATTTCTTTACCAAAAAATATAAGCATAAGCGATACAAATAATAAAATCCCACATATAGCAAAACCCACTATCCCTGCAAATTTGCCCCATTTGGCAATCTCTGCTAATAAATCTTTGGTTTTATCACCAAACTTTAAAGACTTGTCATCTTCTGTTTCTAAGGGAGATTTATTTTCGTCTTGCATGATCATTTAAGTTAAACAGGTCTTTAGTATTTAATGGTGTTTATAAAACTGATGCGAAACTAAAAAAATATACGCTTATTCTATTATCTTTGCGCCCAAATTGCGTGGTTTTACGCTATTTATCGAAATAAGAATAATCAAATAAAAAAATATGGCTTTACAGTGCGGAATAGTTGGGCTACCTAATGTCGGCAAATCAACCTTATTTAATTGCTTGTCTAATGCAAAAGCACAAGCAGCTAACTTTCCTTTTTGTACAATTGAACCTAATATTGGTGTAATTACCGTTCCGGATGATAGATTGACAAAGTTGACGGAATTAGTTAAGCCACAGCGTATTGTGCCTAACGTTATTGAAATTGTAGATATTGCAGGTTTGGTAAAAGGAGCTTCAAAAGGTGAAGGTTTAGGGAATCAGTTCTTAGGAAACATTAGAGCTACAAACGCAATTATCCACGTTTTAAGATGCTTTGAGGATGATAACGTAATCCATGTTGATGGTTCTGTTGATCCAATTAGAGATAAAGAAATTATTGATACCGAATTGCAGTTGAAAGATTTGGATACCGTTAGTAAGCGTATTCAGAAAGTAGAGAAAATGGCAAAAACGGGTAACGATAAGGACGCTAAGCGTACTTTCGAGATTTTATCTATTATCAAAAACCATTTAGAAACTGGGAAATCTGCTCGTACTGCAGCTGTTTCAGAAGATGATTTTGAGTTTATAGAAGATTTAAGCTTGTTGACCATAAAACCTGTTTTATATGTTTGCAATGTTGACGAGGCTGCTGTAAACACAGGAAATAAATATGTTGATTTAGTTAAGGAAGCGGTAAAAGACGAAGATGCTGAAGTATTGATTATTTCTGCTAAAATTGAATCTGAAATCGCAGAACTAGACGACTACGAAGAGCGTACCATGTTTTTAGAAGACCTAGGTTTAAAAGAGTCTGGTGTTGCTAAACTAATTAGAGCGGCTTATCGCTTATTAGATTTATATACCTACTTTACTGCCGGTGTGCAAGAAGTAAGAGCGTGGACTATCACAAAAGGCTTTACTGCTCCACAAGCGGCCGGTGTTATTCACTCTGATTTTGAAAAAGGTTTTATTAGAGCTGAAGTAATTAAATACAACGATTTTGTAACCTTAGGTTCTGAAAACGCATGTAAAGATGCAGGTAAGTTAGGTGTTGAAGGAAAAACCTATGTGGTTGAGGATGGCGATATCATGCACTTCAGGTTTAACGTTTAAAATAAAATCATTGCACCCGTAGTTTAATGGATAGAATGTAAGATTCCGGTTCTTACGGTACAGGTTCGATTCCTGTCGGGTGCACAAGCCTCTTCGATTTTCGAAGAGGCTTTTTGCATTATAACCGAAAAACCACTTCTCAATTCA
The DNA here is from genome assembly GCA_037968815.1 of Pelobium sp. Lineage (GTDB taxonomy): Bacteria > Bacteroidota > Bacteroidia > Sphingobacteriales > Sphingobacteriaceae > Pseudopedobacter. The sequence continues at coordinate 94,044 of JBBKWF010000022.1, forward strand.
TAGTTTCTTAAAAACTATCGCAAAGCTTCTAACCAACTAACAACCTAACCTATTAATTAACCATTCCAAGTCCCTAACCAACTAACAACCTAACCCCTACCAACCAACCAACCAACCAACTTCTAATAAGTTCCAAACAGTTCTTCTACCGCCTTCTCTCTATACTCAAAAATCTCTTTCGTTTGTTTCTCTACAATAATAGCGTTAGCAATTTGTCCAATAAACCCGAATGGAATGCCATAGCTTAAACGGTCAGTCATTAAAACCCCACCATCAATTTCTTCAAAATGATGCTCATGGTGCCAAAACTTAAATGGACCAAAACGCTGCTCGTCAATAAAGTATTTCCCCTCTTTAACCGTTGTGATTTCCGTCATCCAATTCATTTTTATACCTAACAAGGGGGAAACTTTATAGGTGATAATCATCCCTTCATACATTTTAGTATTTTCGGTATAGTCCGAAGTCACGATAAAATTCATTTTTGATGGAGTGATTTTCGATAGATTTAATGGTGAGGAGAAGAAATCCCATGCTTCTTTTAAACTAATCGGGAGTTTTTGTTCGGAAAATAGGGTATAGGTTTTCATAGAGGACTAAATACAGAGTTTGAATTTTTTTTAAAAGAGCTTGCTATAAATTATTGAACCATTTTATTGGCACAATAAGAACTTGCAAACGCTTCTGGTTTAGCTTTAAAGACAAAACCCATGCCCAAAATATAACCCATTGCCTCATGTAAAGCTACGTTTGATTTAAAACTCGGACTGGTGTTAATATCGGCATGCACCTCTAGTTCAACATGGTATAAATCTAAAAGCGGACAAATTGTATAAGCACATTCAATTGATTTTTGAACTTCACACAACATACGCTCTTTAATGCTCATTTTTTGAGACGTTCGCTCTTGGTTAATGAACATGAATCCGCCCTTTTGTTCCCTTAAAAACACAATTACAGTAGCAAAATCAGTCACTGAGCCTTTTACCTGTGAGTCTGTGCCAATGCAAACTTTTAGCTTGTTACCTAAGTGGAATTCTCGTTCGATGGTAGTTTCTACTTCTTGTATGATGGGAGCTTGTAAGCTTTCTCCGCTGAATTTTTTCCAAGACATAAGGGTTATTGGTTTATTTACCCATTATTGAGATTCATAAAAATAAGTGATTTTTCGTCAGCTTTTTGTTAAAAGCTATTGTTTATTTTTTAACATCTTTCTTGTTATCAACAGGTTAGGTGTTTTTGGTAATTGTTAGAAAGATTCATTTACTTTGTGGCTATCAGATTTTGATTTGATTTTTACTTTAGCACAGAAATGATTGATAGAAAAAACAATAAGATAGCAATAGTTGGAGGCGGAAGTTGGGCAACGGCAATAGTTAAAATGCTTTCGGATAATATTGTAGAGAAAGAGATTTTTTGGTGGTTAAGAGACTCGGCTAGTGTGCAACATATTTCGGAATACAAACACAACCCTAAGTATTTGTCTTCGGTTGAGTTGAAAATAGATGCAAAAAATGTTTCTACCAATATTAAAGATATCATTTCCTCCGCAGATACTATTGTGCTAAATGTACCTGCGGCTTTTTTGAAACAAGCATTAAAAGGTGTTACTGCAGATGATTTTAAAGGAAAAAAAGTAGTATCCGCGATAAAAGGAATTGTGCCTGATGCAAACCAAATTATTGGTGATTTTATCCACCAAGAGTATGCTGTGCCCTTAAATGATATTGCAGTAATCAGTGGACCATGCCATGCCGAAGAAGTTGCTTTAGAAAAACTGAGCTATTTAACTATTGCCAGTCAGGATGTTGAATTGGCAACTTATTTTTCTACACTAATCAATACTCGTTACATTAAAACTAATATTTCAGATGATATTTATGGTACGGAGTATGGTGCAGTTTTAAAAAATATTTATGCCGTTGCAAGTGGTATTTGCCATGGTGTTGGTTTCGGAGATAACTTTCAGGCAGTTTTAATATCAAATGCGATAAGAGAAATGAGCCGTTTTGTTGATGCTATACACCCTATAAGTAGGGATATTAACGAGTCTGCTTATTTAGGTGATTTATTGGTGACAGCGTACTCACAGTTTAGCCGAAACAGAACATTTGGCAACATGGTAGGGAAGGGGTACACCGTAAAATCTGCGCAGTTAGAAATGAATATGATTGCCGAAGGCTATTATGCGGTAGCTTGTATTTACGAAATCAATAAAATTTATAAAGTCGAAATGCCGATTGTAAGTGCTGTTTATTCTGTTTTATACGAAAAACATGCTCCGCATACAGAAATGAAATTGTTAGCTGAACATATTTCTTAAACATTTATTTGGATTTAATCTAAATTGGGCTATTTTTGTGTTATGGATTGCTCATCGTTTGTAGAAGTTTTTAGCAACAACTCCGGCACTGTTTATCAGTGTGATAACGAACTGTGCTTTTATGTAGAGTTTGAAGGTAGACGAGCTAAGTATACCGTTAAAAACTTAATGCAGTTAAAGCTTAAACTAGATAATTTTAGAATCGAAGAAATCTTTTCTGTTGATTCTTTAAACCCATCAGGTACAGAAATAGTAACCATATCCACCACAAACTACTGCTACATCCTTAATCCGTTACAAATTATACGTTTTAGAGAGCTGTTAGATCAAAGCTTTTTCAACTTACACGTTAACCAAGTGCTGAAAGATAGATTGCATTACGCTGTATTGGCTTAATTAGTTTAATTCTTTATTAGCATAATAATTGCTCCTTGTTTTAGTAATGCTTAATTTCATTAAAAATTAGAATTATGAAAGATTTGCTCCGTGTAAAAAGCTTAGTTTCTACAGAAGTAGAAAGTTTATTAAATAGCCAAATTAAAAAAGAAGCACACTCTAGTGCTCAATATTTAGCAATTGCTTCTTGGTGCGATCAAAATGGTTTTGATAATTCTGCAGGTTTTTTCTTTACCCAATCAGATGAAGAAAGAGCTCATCAATTAAAATTGTTTAAATATGTGCTAGATATGGGCGGTCAGGCTTTATCGCCAGACGTTAAAGATATCCGTCACGAGTTTAATAGTTTTAGAGAAGTTTTTGAACAAGCTTTAGAAATGGAGATTGCCATTACCCAGTCTTTCAAAAAGATTGCTGCAGCCTGTTACAAAGAACAAGATTTTGTTACTTTAGAATTTTTGAACTGGTATATGAAAGAGCAACGTGAAGAGGAGTATATTGCTAGAAGAGCCTTAGAATTGTTTAATATAATTGGAGAAGATACTCCTGGGCTTTGGGAAATTGATAAAACAATCCCAACTATCAGCTATACTAGCGAAACTCCTTAAGATTTTTTCTCAACAAGGTGAATTGTTTTTGCTAATACTTCATCTTGTTTATATTTCACCATCCACTTATTTTCCGGCTGAAAGCACAATACAGGAGCAAAGTCACACCTATCCGTACAGTCGGTTTTTATCACTTCTATATTTTTACATTTAGATCCCTTTATTACTTTTTTAATTTTCTTATAGCATTCCTTTGCGCCATTTTTTTCGCACTTACTACCTGTACAAAGGTAAATGATATGGTCTGGCTGGTTGGGTTTCATTTTATCGAGAAATAGATTTTATCAAGCTATAAATTTAATTCAAAAACTGTGCGATAAATTTTCAATTTGTATTTACAGAAAGATTTAAAACAAAAAATCCTGATTAAAAATCAGGATTTTTTGTTTATTCAGTTTGAGCTTTCTGCCTTTAGCTTTAAGCCTTCTGCTTAAATTAAGCTAATACTTCTGATACTAAATCAGCAGCCTCTTTCAATAAAATTGCAGAGAATACTTTTAAGCCAGAATCATCAATTAATTTTTTAGCTTCAACAGCGTTAGTTCCTTGTAGTCTTACAATGATTGGTACATTAATGTTGTCCATTTCTTTATAAGCATCAATTACACCTTGTGCAACTCTATCACAACGTACAATACCACCGAAAATATTGATTAAAATAGCCTTCACATTAGGGTCTTTTAAAATAATATTGAAAGCAGCTTTTACAGTAGTAGCATTTGCAGTTCCACCAACATCTAAAAAGTTTGCAGGCTCACCACCAGCAATCTTAATGATATCCATTGTAGCCATTGCTAAACCAGCACCATTAACCATGCAACCAACGTTTCCGTCTAATTTAACATAGTTAAGGTTACTTGCAGATGCTTCAACCTCGGTTGGGTCTTCCTCAGCAGTATCACGCATTGCCGCATACTCTGGGTGACGGAAAAGTGCGTTATCATCTAAATCTACTTTAGAATCTACTGCTAATATTTTGTCGTCAGATGTTTTTAATACAGGATTGATTTCAAACATTGCAGAATCTGTAGCCTCGTAAGCTTTGTATAGAGCAGCAATGAATTTTGTCATCTCTTTAAAAGCAGCACCAGATAAACCTAAGTTGAAAGCAATTTTACGAGTTTGGAAAGCTTGTAAACCTACCTTAGGGTCAATTTCTTCTTTAAATATTAAGTGCGGAGTATGTTCAGCAACTTCTTCAATATCCATTCCACCTTCGGTAGAATACATAATGATATTTTTACCTGTTGAACGGTTCAATAATACAGAAACGTAAAACTCTTTAGTTTCAGACTCACCTGGATAATAAACATCCTGAGCAACTAAAATTTTGCTTACTTTTTTACCTTCTGCACCAGTTTGTGGAGTAACCAATTGCATCCCGATAATATCGCCTGCAATTTTCTTTACTTCTTCTAAATTTTTAGCCAGCTTTACACCGCCACCTTTTCCTCTTCCACCAGCATGAATTTGTGCTTTAATCACAACCCAGTCAGAATTGTAATCTTCTTTCAGTTTTTTGGCAGCTTCTACAGCTTGTTCCGGCGTATCAGCTACAATACCTTCTTGTATCCTAACACCAAAACTTTTAAGAATTTGTTTACCTTGATATTCGTGAATGTTCATCGTCTAAAAATTTGATGTGAAATTACGAATACCATCCTAATAATAAAACCTAAACCGTAATAATTTGATGTTTTTTGCTTTTTTAAGCCCTTTTTTTGATAATTCTTTTATCTACTTTTGAAAAATGCTAAAGGCTTTAAATATTGTAAAAAATTATAGCGAACTCCAGATTTTAAAAAACGTAAGTTTAGAAGTTAAAAAAGGGGAGATTGTTAGTATCGTAGGCGCATCTGGAGCGGGAAAAAGTACATTGTTACATATTATAGGAACCTTGGATAAACCAGATAATGGTCAGGTTTTTATTAACGATACAGATATTACCAAACTTAATGCAAAAGCTTTAAGTGCTTTCAGAAATAAACATATTGGTTTTATTTTTCAGTTCCACCATTTACTGCCAGAGTTTACCGCATTAGAAAATGTTTGTATTCCGGCTTTTATCGCTAAAAAATCTAAAGCAGAAGCAGAAGAAAAAGCGATGGAACTTTTAACTTTATTAGGTTTAAAGGATAGAGCACACCATAAACCGGCAGCAATGTCGGGCGGAGAGCAACAGCGTGTAGCAGTTGCAAGAGCATTAATTAACCAGCCTGATTTAATTTTGGCCGATGAACCTTCGGGAAACTTAGATTCGCACCACGCTAAAGAATTACACCAACTATTTTTTGATTTACGCGACAGATTCAATCATACTTTTATTATTGTTACTCATAACGAGGATTTAGCCGATATGGCCGACCGAAAAATAGTAATGAAAGACGGATTAATATATAATAATTAGGTTTGAAAGTTCTTATTACCACATCAAAACATTGCGCCAGTTATCAACTAGCGCTTCTTTTAAAAAATGATGAAGTGTTGTTTGGAGATAATTTTACCGATTTTCCTTCGGCGGAAAGCAACTCCACTGCACATCAAATTCTTAAATTTTGCTTAGATCACCAAGTAGAACAAGTTTTTCCATTAGCTTTTGCGGAAGTTGCGGAACTTCGTAAATCACTCATACTATTTGAAGAATTTGGGATTGAGGTGATGCTTTCTGAAGAGAGTTTGCAAGACCTAACTCAGGCAGATAAAGAGGCGAATTCATTTGTAGAGCTATCTACGGGCTTAATTGCTTTAGGTTATCCTAATAAGAAAATAGCTATTGCAGATGCAAGTGGGAGAGGAGAGTTGCTGTTGATTGATGATACGGTTACCGATAACTTACAGGTTTGGAACGGCATAAAGTCGATGAGTTTTAACCAAATTGGTAAATGGTTTAATCAAGCTAATTTTAGTCCGGTTACTATGTTTCAACTGAATGAAGAATTGCAACAATCTTTTGTGCTTTTTAAGGACGATGAGCTGTTAACACTTAATGTACTGAACAGTGAAGTTGTTGAAAAGCTAAAAACCATAGCTCAAACAAGAAAGTTAAAAGGACTTTATGCTGTAGCTATTGCAAATCAAACCATTTTAAGGATTATAAATACCACATTTTAAATGTTGAAATTTCACGAAATAAAGTCTCCTAAAAAAGCAATTATTTTTGAATTAGATGATGTTTTAATTCCACAAAAAGATTACGATTTACAGGTTTATTACCTGTTTGCAAACTTTATAGAATATTTAGAAACGTTTCCGCCGGCACAAGATATGGTGAGTTTTATGACCAAAAGGTATGAGGCGCATGGTAATGCTAATATGTTTGATGAAGTGGCGAAAACTTTTGGAATAGATGCCAAGTTTAAAGAAAACCTAGCATTGTTGTTTACCAACGCAAAATTGCCTTTAAAGCTGTTGCTTTACAAAGAATCTTTAGATTTATTGCAAGAACTGGTAGTTAACCGAAACGATATTTATATTTTAACTTCAGGTAATCCAGAGCAACAACTCAATAAAATAAAACAGACCGAATGGAACGGTTTAGACAAATATTTAAAAGTTTACTTTACCGATGAGTTTTCTAAAGTAGCACCAATGGAAGCTTTAGATTATTTGTTAAAAGAAAATAATTTGGATAAAACCGATGTCTTATTGGTTGGAAATCTAACTAAACAAGTTGAAGCGGCGATTGATGCAGGTATAGATTTTTCGCCAATTAAATAGCAGGGGGTAGAATAAAAAACCGACAATCAGCGTTTTACGTAAGTAAAAGAAAATCTCATGAAAAATATTCTCTACGTATTAAAGTCTGTTGCAATACTTGGTTTTTTAGTTATTTCAGCTTGTAAAAAGGATAAGATGTCCGTTGAGAATGCTACTCAAACGACTACAACGGAGCGCAACGAACTGACTAAAGATTCGATATTTTTATACGCTAAACAGGTTTATTTGTGGAATGAAGCTTTGCCAACTTATGATGTATTTAACCCACGAGATAAATTTAATAGCTTTTCTGATCATTTAGATAACTTAAATGCAGAGCTTTTTGCATTAACTCGTTACGGAATTAATGCAGCAACTGGCAAACCCTACGAGTATAATCTAGAAGACCCGAGCGACACTAAGTATTCGTTTATTGAAAATTTGGTGGCAGATGGGCAGTTAGCTTTGCGCAAAAGCGACAAAAGCAGTGTCGACTTTAATGGTGAGGGTGATGATTTTGGTTTTTCGGTATCCTTGACCGGAAGTTATCAGGAGTTTTATACTTATCTAAGATTTGTATCTCCAGGTTCACCAGCAGCCTTGAGCGGTTTGGGTAGAGGAGCTTTAATTACAGCGATTAATGGGAGAGTTTTAGGCACAAGGTATAGCGATGAGCTTGAGACTTTTCTTAATGCAGCACTTAACGGAACTACAATAACTCTTGCAGGTACAAAAATAAATAGAGACAGTTTTAATGTCACCCTAAATAAAACCAAATACAACAGTAGCCCCATTTTTAAGGATACGGTTTTAGTAAATGGAACTAAAAAAATAGGATATTTAGCTTTCGCCAGATTTACGGATGATGAAAACTCTGAATTACCATTAAACAACGTCTTTTCTGAATTTGCTACTGCCGGTGTAACGGACTTAGTGATTGATCTACGTTACAATCCTGGTGGGTATGTTAATACTGCCGAGCATTTAATGAACTTAATTGCGCCAACTAGTTTAAATGGTAAAACTATGTTTGAGCAAACTTATAATGCTACTATGCAGGCAGGGAAAGCTACAATTTTAAAAAACCAACCTTTAAGAAACCAACAAGGCGAATTAGTTTATAGCAACGGTAGGTTATTAACCTATGCAGATGAATCCTTTAAAAAATCTGATAATAAAACTGTTTTTAGTAAAGAAGGTAGTTTAAATAATATTAACAAAGTGGTTTTCATCATTACAGAAAGTACAGCTTCTTCTAGTGAATTGGTGATTAATAGTTTAAAACCACACATTACCGTTAAAACAGTGGGTAGTACATCTTATGGCAAACCAGTAGGCTTTTTCCCGATAAGAATAGATAAATACGACCTTTATCTTTCCTCGTTTTCAACAACAAATTCAAACAATGAAGGAGATTATTTTGCAGGAATTACTCCGGATGCAGTTAGTGATGATGATGTAAGTCTTGATTTTGGAAACCCAAACGAAGCATCAATAGCTACTGCGATAGCTTATTTAGTTAATGGAAACTTTACCACAAGAACTTCTTCTAAAACCGTAAATAGCACAGCTGAAGTCAAAAGTAAAAACATTCTAAAAGTTTTTGAGCCTGAGGTGTTGAAAGGGATGATTGGAACGCCGAAAGTTAGGGAATAGCGTATTTTGCTTATGAGATCATATTGAGTGTAAAAATATCATTCAAAATGGTTCGATTTTATACGTTTTCGATTCGATAACATTTGGCGAGTTAGAGCGGTGGTAAATATGGCGGATTGCAAATCCGCTATTATCATTAATTCGACATACCTCTTTGGAATATGTCGAACAGCTGGAGTCATTATTCCTTTTATTAACGCAAGTATGTTAGCCAATGCCTATGAAATGGGTACTTGTGTTTTATGTTTATTTAATAGAAACTATCTCTGTAACAAGCACATGAAGCCTTAGCCCTTTTCCAAACCATTCATTCTTACGCCAAAGAGGGGCCTAACGATGGTTGTGTTGTTAGCACTTCGCCTGAAATTTTAAAAACTCATGTTAACCGTTACCCTTTTTCGGAAGGCTATAATTCATCCATACACTTCTCGAAGATTGCCCAAGTGTCAACCTCAGGTGTAGGATAGATAAATTCTTTAGTAATTCCATCTGATTCTAATCTTTTACGAACATGGTCAGCCAAGTTTTTATGAATATTAAAACAAGTGCAAAATCTATAGCCATTATCTTCGTTAGGATTCTTTTGAGGATAATTTTCATCGCCTACCATCTCAATGGGTTTCGACGAATCTGAGTTCCATGTGAAGACACCAGCTTGATTCAGAATATTTTTACTATTATTTAATGAGAACAAAATGCCGGAGTCAGTGTCCTTATCGCTAAAATAAGCTATTGGAAACATAATCAACCTTTCGATTGAAGTCATGTGAGATATAAGACCCGATCCTGAAAGCTTTGATTTGTCAAATAGCCTTCTATCTCCGAAATGTTTTTCCATCTTCACTCTTGTTTCTTCGTTTTTAGCAATTTTCCCAATAAGGTTTAAAAGCATCGGTTTTTCAATTCTTGACAAACCCTCATTTATTATTGTTCGCAAATTCCCTCCATCAAAATGCTTTTCCTCAATATAATATACACTGACATAATCTTCTATTTCGTAAGTAGTATGATTAGGAGTTAATCCCTCTAAAGCAAAAAAAAGAGCATTTCGGAAACTATAAGACCAGTCTAATAAAGGTGTTGGACAACCGTGATGTTGAAGATACCCCAGAATTGATACAGGGTTCTCTGTATCTATGTGATTGGCATTTAATAATTCCTTTATTTGATTTGCACACTCAGTTCTTCCTATTTCAACAAGCCGCTCTATGAACTTCTGATAGCTATATCCTTTTTTAAATAATTGTTCATTTATCCAATGTCGTTGCAACTTACTGTATAATCTCCATTTTGCCTCACGTTGCCCTCGGTATAGAACATCTTGCGTGTTTTTATAATTTTCATACACTTGATCAAAATGCTCTACTGTATCAATATTATCTTGGTCGAAGCAATTTGATTTCTGTAAAGTTGATGCATACTCTGCCATATATTCACTGTTAAACGAAGGCGGTGTTAAATGAAATGCCAATAAGGAAAGCATGAAAGCATTCACCTCGGGATCTACAGTGTCAGGATCTACCTTACCGTTTTTGTCAGTTTTCACTTTAATCAAGCCTTCTAAAATTGAACGGAACTCTATTTTTTTTACGCCTCCATTATCCAAATATTCCTTAGTCAATTTGATTTTTAAATCCAAATCTGAGATTTTTCTTTTCATCAATGGTCCGATTACTGGGTAAGTTGGTTAGGTTCTTTAAGGTTTGTTTAAAATTTAGCTTGTAGAAAAAAAAGCTAGAGAAATCTCCCTAGCTTTTAAGATTATTTAATAAAACCCAGCCCTTAAACCGCCAAATCCTTCATAATTGCATCAACTTTTTCCTCTAATTCTTGATTCACCTTATAAAAATCTTCTTTAGAAGCTAAAGGTTGATTCACACTGCAATAAAACTTGATTTTTGGTTCAGTACCAGAAGGGCGGGCAGAGATGATACAGCCGTCTTCAGTAATAAACTGCAATACATCAGATTTTGGCAATGGAATTTCTGATGAAGTATTGTCCACTAAATTGGTTTCTTTTCTTTGTCCGTAATCTTTTAAAGTAACAACTTTAGAACCACCTAAGCTTTTTGGTGGGTTGTTTCTAAAACGTTCCATCATCGCAACAATTTCTTCTGCACCAGCTTTTCCTTTTTTAGTAATAGAAACCAATTTTTCTTTGTAGAAACCGTACTTCACGTACATATCAATCATGGCTTCGTATAAACTGCTTCCTTGGTCTTTGTAAAAAGCGGTCATCTCTGCTATAAAAGCAGCGGAAACAACAGCATCTTTATCACGTACAAAATCGCCAACTAAATAGCCGTAGCTTTCTTCGCCACCAACAATAAACTTTTCTTTTCCTTCTAATTCGGTCATTATCTGACCAATAAATTTAAAGCCAGTTAAGGTATTGTAACAGGTTACTTTTTTAGATGCAGCAATTTTATCAATTAAATAAGAAGTAACAATGGTTTTAATTACATACTCGTTTCCGGTGAATTTACCTTCTTTTTCCCAAGCCTCTAACATGTAATTAATCAGTAAACTACCTGTTTGATTACCGTTTAGCAATTCAAACTCACCTTTAAGGTTTTTAACTGCAATACCCACACGGTCGGCGTCGGGGTCTGTAGCCATTACCAAATCAGCATCTGTTTCTTTAGCTTTTTTTAATGCTAAGGTTAATGCTTCTTTTTCTTCTGGGTTGGGGTAAACCACCGTTGGGAAATTACCGTCTGGTGTGGTTTGCTCATCCACCAAAATCACGTTTTCAAAACCAAATCGCTCTAAAGCAGCAGGGACTAATGTGATTCCTGTACCGTGGATGGGCGAAAAAACTATTTTTAAATCTTTTTGGCGTTTAATAGCATCCGGTGAAACCGATAAAGAAGTGATTTTTTTCAAATAATCTTCATCCATTTCTTCGCCGATATAGCTGATGTTTTCTGGTTTTGCATCGAACTTTATATCGTCAACACTTGCAACCTTGGCTACTTCGTCCATTACCAATTTATCATCTGGCGCAACAAACTGACCGCCATCTGCACCATAAGCTTTATAGCCGTTATATTCTTTAGGATTGTGCGATGCGGTTAACATTACACCACTTTTACAGCCTAATTCACGTACCGCAAAAGAAAGCTCTGGCGTAGGACGCAAGGCTTTAAAAAAGTAAACATGAATACCATTTGCCGAAAAAACATCGGCAGTAATTTTACCCAAAACATCAGAATTATTTCTACTGTCATGCGCAATGGCAACTTTAATTTTTTCTCCGGGATATTTATTGATTAAATAATTTGCTAAACCTTGAGTTGCTCCACCAATGGTGTATTTGTTTACACGGTTAGAACCAGCTCCCATTATTCCTCGTAAACCACCAGTACCAAATTCTAAACTTTTATAAAAAGAGTCTGTAAGTTCGGTAACGGCATTGCTGTCAACTAAGGCTTGTATTTCGGCTTTGGTTGCGTCGTCATAATTTCCGTTTAACCATTGGTTTACGCGGTCTTGTGTAGCTTTATCTAATTCTTGCATATATCTTGGTTTTTATATTATCAAAGTTAAACTTTACCGACAATAAGTAAAATTTAATTATGGTGTGTTTTTTGTTTAGTTTTTTGCAGCTGTTTAGTAAGTTCCATCGTCTTTAAATTAAACGAAGACTGTTAAACAGCAAAATATCGTACATAATTTAAATCTAAAAATCAATAAATGAAAAAGCTATCTATTTTAATATTAGGCTTCATGATACTTGGAGTATCAGCCTGCCAAAAAGTAACCAACGAATATTACACTACGCCGAACCAAACTATTTATGAAAACTTGGATGCAAATAGATGGTCAACCACAGATGGAGGAATAACTTATTCTGCTACTATTGACTTTTTAAATACGGACCTTTATCAGAATGCTTTTGATGGTGTTTTGGTGTATTTATCTTTTGGAAATAATGTTTACGAGCCGATTCCGCAAACTTACGATGGCTTTTCTTACAGTTATACTGTGACACAACAACGTATAACTATACAAATTCAGAATTCAAGTGGCAGTGGTGTTATCAGCCCTCCAGGCTCAACAATTCAAGCAAAAGTTGTAATGATTCCTTCAGAGGAATAATTTATCATTAACCGAAGTCTATTAGGCTTCGGTTTTTTGTTTGAAATTTACAGAGAAATGGTGTTTCGCATTTTGGTAGTCATAGCTAATTTCAAAACCATGAACCTGGGCAATTTTTTTACAGATAGCTAATCCTAAACCATTTCCTTTTTGATCTTTCTCAACCGTTTTTGAAAACCTCGAAAATAACTTTTCTTCACTAAAGCCAAGTTCCGGACCTTCGTTTATAAAAGTTAGTGATTCATCAGTTAGCAAAACATTCACAATACTTCCTTTTGGCGAATATTGTATGGCGTTTATCATTAAGTTTTGTACTAACTGATCAAATAATGACTGGTTTCCCTCAAAAAAAACAGGCTCCGGTCGTGGGAATAATAACTGTTGATACTTTCCTTCTGCAAAAAAGTTTAAACTTTCAATCACAGTAGAAACAGTAGCTACGCCATCTATATTATCTTCAAACTGAAACTGTTGGTTTTCAAGTTTCGATAGAAAAAGCAAATTTTTATTAAGGTCGCTCAGCTTTTGTAGCACATAGTAAATTTGGTCTATCAAAACGCTTTGGTTATTGCTGAGGTCTTTGTCTTGCAACATTAAGTCTAATTTAGATTTAACGATAGCAACAGGTGTTTGTAGCTCATGAGCCGCGTTTTCGGTAAACTCTTTTTGTAGTTGGTACGATGTTTTTGTACGTTCTGTTAGGTTTTTTATCGCAAATTTCAAGTCGTTAAACTCGTCAATCTCTAGCTCTTCTTCAGTCAGTTCTTTCTCTTTAGCGAGGTCATAATCCTTTAAAAAAGCTACAATCTGATGAAAAGGAGCCCAAACTTTATTGCTGATAACCCTGTTGATAATTAGAAAGCCCACAAAAATGAGTAGCAATAAAGAGATTTGTACAATTAAAATACTTTTCAGCAATTGCTTCTTTTCTACTAAAGACACCTTAAAAGTGATGGTGTGTTTGATCCCAAATATTTCGGCCTTTTTTTGTAAAAAACGATAGCTCTGGAAATCTTTAGTTTCCGGGTTCATGATTTCACTGGTAAAAGGGGCTGCTTTGAAGTGGTTTTTATCAAATATTGCTATTTCTACATTCTTGTCTAACTTTCTCCAAAGATCAAGTTCAGCTGGGTTTTTAATCTCGTTAATGTATTTCGGGACTAATACAGCCTGGCTTTCTAATGCTTGATCTGTAGCGTTTAAAAAAAGTGAGTTTACAACAAAGTAAAAAGCAGGAATGCTTAAAACTATTAGCAATGCCGATAGCCACAGGTATTGTTTTGAAGTATAGGTAAGTAATTTCAAAGTTAATTTAAGTTATATCCGGTATTGTAAATGATTTGTATGTAATCACCCGCAGTACCTAATTTCTTTTTTAAGTTTTTGATGTGCGAGTGTATAATGTCAAAGTTATCAAAATATAAGGCAGATTGTCCGCTCAAGTTTTCGGCAATTGCATTTTTTGATACCACTTTGTTTTTGTTGAGTAATAGAAACATAAGCAATGAATACTCAGTATTGGTAGTTTCAATCTCTTTGCCTGCAACAGTTACTTCTTTTGATTGTAAGTTAACGTTTAAGTTTTTATAGTGGATACTGTTTGAACTGTTTACGTTTCTTTTCCTGATGATTGATTGTATTCTTGCACTTAGTTCTGCCAAGTGGAAAGGCTTTGCTAAATAATCATCTGCACCTAGGTTTAAAGATCGTGTTTTGTCGTCGGAAGAGTTTTTTGCAGAAATAATAATGACGCCGTTTTCTTTTCCTGAGTTTTTTAATGATTGTAAAAGACCTAAGCCACTACCAAACGGAAGCATAATGTCTAAAATAATGCAGTCGTAGTTTGAAAGCGCCATTTTTTCTTGCGCTTCTTCCACATCAAAAGCTAGCTCGCAACTATAATCTTGATTTTGCAAGTATTTGAGCATACTATGGGCAAGTTCTATTTCGTCTTCAACAATTAAAACCTTCATTAATTGTAAAATTATCATTTTTACCAAAAAGAAAAAATTTACCTTTTAGGTAAATCGTGTTTTTAGCCGAAATATTAAGAAATTTTTTGATTTTGCCTCGTAATTACAACCAGACAGGAGGGTGTTTGTTGGAGTTTTAAGTTTTATAGAATAAACGTCCCCACAAACAAAATAGATAGGTAATTAATAAATGGGTAGCAAAATTTACAGCCTAACCCATTTAAAAACCAATATATTAATAAATAAAACTGCAGAACCTAACAAAAACTGAAAGATGTGTCCGAATGGTAAAATGTTTAAAGAAATTACCCAAAATACTATGCTTATAATAGATAGAACATATAAGAAAATAGTATAAATATTCGCTTTTAATTTGTTTGACTTCTGTGTTTTTTCTGGGTTGTAAGAGTTAAGAATTGAGAACTCTCCACCGTAGTTTTCAGAATTAAAGAATTGTTTGTTAATGGTTTCCATATTTATATTGTTTTAATTTCTTAAAACAATACCATAAGCATACCAAACTTTCTGATTATTTGTATTTTAATAAATTGGTAACATTAGCTTCATATTTCCGAGGTCTATTTAACTCTAATTCATAAACTTTTTGGCCTAAATTTTTAAGAAAAGGATAGCATATTGTTTCATATTCATAATTATTGTCATTATAAATCTCATTACTATTTGATTGTATAACGGCTGTTAATATGAATTCAACCTTGTTTTCATAGTCAACTAGGTATATGTTGTCTACAGCATAACCATAAGAGTTACCTACTTTATTGAAAATTCTGATGTTAGGATTAATAGTTGCGTTTTTTTGACCACCGTAAAATAAAAACTTACAGTAAGCGGGGTAGTAGTTTGGCGCATCGTATTTTGGGAATGTACTTTCTGTAGGATACTTGCTCATGTAACTATACAAAAGGTCGTAATCAGAAGAAGTTAAGTTAAAGCGTTTGCTTTTTGGAAATGATGTAGGAAAAAATAGACGTTTCATTAACTCATGCTGGTCTGTAAGTTGGAAAGCATTTTTACCTGTAAAATCAAAAGGTTGCTCAACTAATTCATCCTTACTGTTTAAGTAAGCGTTGCCTCTAATTAAGTTGTTTAATTTTAAAGGGTAATCTTTAGCATCGTAAGCACTGGGTTTGGTGTAAATCGTTTTATCCTTATGGTAAAAATGAAAAGGGTTGGTATGCCTCGTTGTTTCTCCACTGTCACCCACAGCTAATCGGTTAATAATTCTGGAATGTTTAAAGCCGTATTTTTTTAGTTTATCGTTAATTGTGGCTCTATCTGTAAACTCATAAATTCTGTTGAAAGCATCGTTATTACTTACTAAAAGTATTTTCTTAATGTAATTTGCTATGCTTGCTGTTCCGTCTGCTGATGTTGGATCGCCCTCAACTTTGGTTTGCTCTGCAAATGCAGTATCTATTTTTAAAGCCGTGTTTTTGTCTAAATTTTCAATACCTAATTCATTCAGTTTTTCTAATGCGAAAATGGCGGTAGGTAGTTTAATAGTACTTGCTGGGTAAAAATAATGTTGATTGTTAAGGTTAAAGCTGTAGGTTTTAAAATGAGCTTTATTGTTTTTGTCTCTGTTTATTTGGGTGTATAAAATTTGTAATTCATTTTTTTGCGGATGGTTTAAAATAGCTCCAAATAAATCAGGGTTTTGGGTTAAAATATCAGCTAACGGATTGCTTGACTGACTGTAAGTGGCCTTTGTAAGTGTAGCGAGCATAATAAAAAAGTAGAAGGCTAGTTTTTTCATTTCGATAATAATAAACTGCAAGATAAGCGATTAAATTGTTTTTGAAATTACATGATTTATTAGGGATAAAAATATTACTTTTGCGGGCGTTATGGTTCTCGATTTCGGTCGAGATTAAAAGGGAATAAGGTGTAAATCCTAAACTGTCCCGCAGCTGTAAGCTCTAATAAAGTTTTTCAATCTAATGGTCACTGTTCTGATTTAAGAATGGGAAGGCCGAAAAACTTGGAGTAAGTCAGAAGACCTGCCTAACACATTTAATTCATAGCTTTCGGGGATTGAAGCTTTTGAGTGCAGGTACTTCACAACGGTATTTTCATTTCAACTATTTTTCCGCAGGCTTTATTTTAATTTATGTATTTAAAATTGCGCCTATTTATTTGCTTTTGTATATCGATTTTCGTCGTTCATACATCTTATGCGCAAAAAACAGATTCTCTTCAACGGATAAAAGAAGTTGTTATAAAAACTAACTCAAGTCCAACAAGTTTACGTTCTACACAAAAAGCAGATTCGGCCTCTTTCCTCAAAACAAGCTCCTATAATGTTGCAGATGCAATCAGAAATTTCGCAGGCGTTGTAATTAAAGATTACGGCGGGATAGGTGGACTAAAAACCGTTTCTGTTCGCAGTTTAAGCGGTTTGCACACCGGTGTGCAGTATGATGGGATAAATATGGGTGATGCTCAAACCGGTCAGATTGACTTAGGGAGGTTGATGTTGGATAATGTAGAGTCCATTTCTTTGTATCAGGCTCAGCCAGATGACTTGTTAACTAACGCTCGGTCTTTTTCTTCTGCCAGCTTAATTGTTGTAAAAACTAAAACACCCAGTTTTGATAAAGGCAGAACCAATAAACTGTTGTTGAAATATACCGGCGGTTCTTTTGGACTGATTAACCCAGTTATTCGATATGATCAAAAAGTAAGTAAAAACTGGTCTTTCAATGTAAATTCTGCTTTGCAAAAAGCAAGCGGAGATTATAAATTTCAGGTAATGGGCGATGGTTCTGATACCTTATCTACCAGAGATAACGCTCAAATTAATGCGATACAGTTGGGGAGTGGAGTTGATGGAAAACTGGGAGATAATAGTAGTTTAAGTGTTAGAGTGAGCTATTATGATTCAAAAAGAGGGTTGCCAAATGCAGTTATTTACTATAACCCTACTGGCAAACAACAATTGTGGAACAAAGATTTTTACGCCCAAGCACAGTACAAACAACAACTTGGACAAAACTGGGACTTGTTGGTGGCAACAAAGTATTCAAGAAATTATACCCGTTATAATGACCCATCTTACCTAAATCAAACCGGGGAATTAGATAATAAATATACGCAAAATGAATATTATCAATCTGTAGCAACTACCTATACGCCAACAAAAAACCTCACATTTAATTACGCAGCAGACGTATTTTTTACTACACTTAATACCAACCTGTATAAATATTCCTATCCCACCCGAACCTCAATCCTGCAGGTGTTAGGAGGTAAATACAAGCTCAATAAATTTGTTTTCGAGGGCAATGTACTTAACACTTACATCAAAGAAAAAGTTAAAACCGGTCGCAAATCTCCTGAGAGGATGGTTTTTAGCCCCACTTTTTCCCTCGCTTACCAAGCTTCATCAACTGTCACTTTAAGAGGTTTTTACAAAGATATTTTTAGGTATCCCACTTTTAATGATTTGTACTACACCAACTTTGGTGACAGAAAGTTAAATCCCGAAAAAACAAAACAATATAATTTAGGAATGGTGTATGATAAATTTAACGATAGTAAGTTGAATTGGGTTTCACTAAGTGCCGATGTTTATTTTAACCAAATCAATGATAAAATTATAGCCTTGCCCAATAAAGATTTATTCATCTGGACAATGTATAATTTAGGTAATGTGAACATTTACGGAGCAGATTTTACCAGTAAATTTAACTATACGCTTAATCAAAAGACAGAAATTCAAACAAATATCAACTACACCTACCAGCTTGCGCTCGATAAAACAGACCCTACATCTTCTACATATAATAATCAGATTCCTTACACACCTCCGCATACAATTGCCTTTAATGCTGGTATTCAAAAACAACGCTGGGGTGTGTTTTACAATCAGATTTTTTCGTCCGGGCGATATTATTTAGGCGAAAACAAGCCAGCTTATTTTGTTCAGGGTTTTTCTGTGAGCGATATATCAGCCAATTATCGAACAATAATTTACACCAAACCTTTAACGCTTAGCGCCGAAGTAAACAATATTTTCAATTTAAATTATTCCATCATCCGTAGTTTTCCGATGCCAGGAACATCCATTCGTTTAACAATTAAAACAACTATATAATATCATGAAAAAAATCAATTACAATTTAAAAACTCTTTTTATCGCTGTTTTGGCAGTTTTAACCATTAGTAGCTGTACTAAAGACGATAATTATGAAGCACTTCCAGAAGTAAGATCAGGATTTTACATCTTGAACGAAGGAGGTTATAACTCTAATAATGCAAGTTTAAGTTTTTATAATCTGGAAAATGGCTCAGTTGTTAATGGGTTTTTTGCTCAGAAAAACGGACGTGGTTTAGGTGATACAGGAAATGATATTCAGATTTACGGATCTAAAATGTACATCGTGGTAAATGCTTCTAATACAGTTGAAGTGGTTGATGCTAAAACGGTGAAAAGTATTAAACAATTAGATTTTAAAAACAATGGTGTAGGCAGACAGCCTCGTTATATTGTTTTCAATAAAAACAAAGCTTTCGTTTCGTCTTATGATGGTACAGTTGCTGTGATTGATACCACATCATTAGCAATCGAAAAGTATATTACCGTTGGAAGAAACCCAGAGCAAATGGCTATTTCAAACAATAAAATTTATGTAGCAAACTCTGGTGGTTTAGATTATCCAAATTACGAAAAAACAGTTTCCGTAATTGACCTTACCACTTTGGCAGTAACTAAAACAATTGAAGTAGTAATGAACCCAGGAAGTGTTACGGCTACTTCTGATGGAAGAATATATGTTAAGTCTACTGGTAATTATGATGACATTAAGCCATCTCTAACTATTATTGACAGCAACACAGACTTGGTAACATCTACCAAAGAATTCACTGGTGGTGGGATGACTATTGTTGGAGATAAAGCATATTTCTTAAAAGCAAAAGGAATTATGGAGTATGATTTAAACACAGACCAAGTAGTTAGAGAGAACATTATAACAGATAATACTGATTATAAAATCGGTTATGGACTAAGCTATGATCAAGTAAACCAACTGTTCTTTGTTTGCGATGCACAATCATACTCAGGTACGGGCGCTGTATTATGTTATAATAAAGAAGGCGAATTACTTTATAAAGTAAATGCTGGAGTATTGCCAAGTAGCGTGATATTCCTCAATAAGTAAATTTTAATACCGCAAAAAGAATTTGTAGTTTTACTTTTTCAAAATTCAACAGAAAATGTCTTTAAAAAACTTGAATACTAGAAACTGGATATTGTTTCTAATTATACTAGTTGCAGCAGCAACACGCTTTATACCCTTAATGGGCGATGCAAATTGGTTTAATTTTACACCAGTAGGAGCTATCGCTTTATTTGCAGGTACTCATTTTAAAAATAGATGGAAAGCATATGCAGTCCCTTTATTACTGTTGTTTTTTAGTGATATTTTAATTAATTACACTTATACCGGCACTTGGACATTGTTTTACGGCGGTTTTGCGATAGTTTACTTATGCTTTGCGGTAATGGTTTTTATCGGAAGTTTAATAAAGAAAGTAAATGTTGGTAGCGTATTGTTAGCTTCATTTGCTGGTGTTTTACTTCACTGGTTGGCAACTGATATTCAGCCTTGGTTAACATCGCCAATGTATAATAAAGACATTACTGGTTACTACCAATCTTTAATTGCGGCTATACCTTTTGAGAAAAACCTATTGCTAGGCAACCTAGTTTATGGTGGTTTACTTTACGGAGGTTTTGAATTGGCGAAATCTAAGTTCACTGTATTAAAAGCTAAGACAGTAGTAGCTTAAAAGCGATAAAATAAATATAAAAAAACGTCTCGAGATTCAATTTTCGGGACGTTTTTTTTATGTTTTAAATTTTGCCTCGAGATACATTTTGGAGGTAATAAAAAACACGTCATCTACGTATTTCCACGTACTCTCATTTACAGTGAAACAGGGTATAAGCATCTTTTTATATCTAACTAAATTAGAGGGTATGAAAAAGCCACATCAAACAAACTCATTTCTAAAACTGTTCATCATCTCATTTCTGTTTCTAGGTTTTGTATCCACAGCAAACTCGCAGGATTTTCAAGAAAGATTCACTAAAACTTGGACCTTATCCAGCGAAAGTAAGTTTGACCAAGCATTACCTCAGTTTTTTGATCTATTAAAAGAACAGCCTTACAACGAACAGGTTCATGTACAAATCGGGTGGATTTACCTCTGTCAGAAGAATATGCCAAAAGCTTTGGAATACCTCAACAACGCATACGATTTAAAGATGGATGATATTGCCGTTGTACTTACCAAATCGTATTATGAATTTGCTACGGGAAATAAAGAAAAGGGGACTTATTATTTGGATATGGGCATGTGGCTTGATTTTAATGGGCAAAATAAATCAGCTATTATCACTGACTATACCAATCTAAAAACAAAATATAACCTTAACCCTGTGATGATGGATTTTGCAATCAATCGGGTGAATAGTAATTATGACAGTAGAAACAAAAGCTATATTTCCATTTTTAACTTACTGGGCGAGGCCTACCAACAGTTAAGTACAAAGGAATATGTGAAAGCACAACAGACCTATAAAAAAGCAATAGCCCAATATACCAATGCCCCTGTAGCATACCAGTTTATAAAGGCAGCAACTGCAATGAATATTGCAGAAACATTTAAGTACTATTATCTTCCTGATGATCTTGAATATGCAAACATGGCTTTAGAAGTTGCAAAGAGCCACCCTAATTCAGTTTCGCCAATGCTGGTTACATCTGCGGCTTATATAGTATCAAACTATTATTATATTAGAAACGATCATGAAAAAGCCTTGGTGGCTTGCCAAGCCTATGAAAATAACATCGATAAAACAATTGACTACGGTTACGCCAAGGCTAGGTTTATGGTTGAATACTTATCTGTTTTAACTGTAACTAACGCTAGTACACCTACAACAAGTACTAAAGCAAAAATAACTTCATTGGCTAATAAGCTTTACACACTTAAAAACACCGGAAATGATGTTTTCTACCAAGCTAAAGCGCATAATTTTTTAGGGATGTTATACATCAAGTCAGTTATCCCATCTGATAGAGCACAGGGCGCAAAGTACCTAAAGAGCGCTTATGATATTGCTGATAAAAACGGTATTACAGACTTAGCTTCAAGCATCAGTGGAAACTTAGGTTTTTCTTATTGGCAAATGGGCGAAAAACAAAAAGCAAAAGACATTTACGTTAAGCGTATTGAAGATGCTGTGGCAGCAAAAGACTACAACAAGGCACAAAACGAAACGAATACCCTTGGGTCATTCTATTACATGGATAAAAACTATGCGGAGGCTATTAATTACTATGAAAAGTCCGTGTACTTTTTAGAAAAAACCAGAGAGAAATTAGATGATGAAAATAAACTCCTTTACTTGCAGACTGTTGGCGGAACATATAAGTTTTTAGCTTCTTCTTACGCTAAGGTGGGTAATGGGGTAAAACTTTTTGAACATCAAAACAAGGATAGAGCTAGAATATTAAGTGAAACAATTAATCAAAAACAAAGCTTATCAAACGTTAGTTTGCAAGAGTTTCAAAATCTGCTAAAAAATGATGAGGTGGCTTTGTTTTATTCTTTAATGGATGCTGGTACTTTTATCATAAACGTAGTGACCAAAGAAAACGTTTGGCCAATGCAAATCGAAGAACACAGCTTGTGGGCAAATATCAAGAAAATGTATTTGAATAGGATGCATGCTGCGAGTAATAAGAAATCGGATTATATGCCTGCTACGGGTTACATCGAAAAAGACGGTATAAAATATCGGGTGACAGACAATATGCAAATTTCCACACCTGATATGATTGAAATCATGGAACTCACGAGAGAGTGTTTACAAGATATAGAGGGGCAAATTCCGGTTGAGGTTAAAAATACTTTATTAGCGGCGTATTACCAGTCTTTAATTTCTCCTGTTTTAAATAAAATCAGCAATAAAAAAAAGCTGATTATTTTTTCTGATGGTTATCTGAATTTCCTTCCTTTTGAAGCTTTAATAATGCCAAATAAATCATATTTGATACAAAATTTTGATGTAAGGTATTGCCAATCTGCAGATATTTTTAAATTGGTAAATAGCAGAAATTACAGTCCACAACGTAAAGACTTCTTAGGAATGGGCGGTGCACAATACCAGGATATGGCGGAACAAGTTGAGCCACCAAGAACACCCGAAGAGTTGTTGAAGCTACAAGTGAAAGCCAAAGAAAACGCTTCAAACAACAAATCACAAAGATTGGTTTATGCTTCATTATATGGATCCAAAAAAATGAACTACTTACCGGGTACACTACAGGAAGTTCAAAATCTATCTAAAATATTTACAAGTAAAGATGTTTTTTTAGGTACAGAAATGACCGAAAATTTGATCAAAAGAATGTCTGTTACTAATCAACTAAAAAACTATAAAATTTTGCATTTGGCCACTCATGGTTTTGCGGTAGAGCAAATCCCAGAATTATCTGGTATTGCCATGTGTATTACTTCACAAATGCAGGGCGGAGAAGATGGATATTTAAATGCTCCAGAAATTTCTAAACTTAATATAAACGCAGATCTAGCAGTGCTTTCTGCTTGTGATACTGGTTTGGGTAAGATTTATGGAGGTGAAGGTGTGTCTGGTTTAACAGGTTCTTTATTGGTAGCTGGTGCAAATCAAGCTTTGGTAAGTTTATGGCCAGTGTCTGATATGGGTACAATGCATTTTATGACTGGGATGTACCAATTGGTGACCGGAGGCGGTAAAAACTACGATGAGGCTGTGTCAGTAATGAAGAGGCGCTTTATAAAAGGGGACTTTGGCCCACAGTTTACCCATTTTAACTTTTGGGCTCCTTATATCACTTACGGGAAATAGAATAGCAGTATGGTATAGTTAGCAAATTGACTGTCATTTATAAAAATTACTCTTGTATAATGATAGTTTTAAAATATTCAACATAATTAAACGACACAAAGTTGCATTAATGTTATGCTTTGAAAGATAAATTTCTTATCATTGCATTAATGAGATTTTTGAAGAACAAAAAGATGATAAAAGGAGGTGTAGCAATGGTTTTGCTAGGGCTTCTTTTTGCTTCTGTACCATTCTTCCAAATCATTCATGAGCATACTTTTTCGCATGATACTGTTAAAAGCAGTCATGTAAAAGATTTTGAAAAAAAATGTTGTGACCCCTTAAAGGTCCAAAATCGTTCACAAGCTGTTCTTAATTCTAAGAGCATAAAAATCAAATTGCTATTTGCCGATAATTACAGTTTCGGCCTATACAATTACACCTACTATACTCTTGTAAAGCTTTCTAATAAAGCTCCCCCTGTGCACCCTATTGGATAATTCTGCACTCATAATTCGTATTAAAATTTATTAAATGTTTTTTCATAAACACTTGCTGTGTTTAGCGTTTTTTATTGCGCTAATTCACAGTAATTTACAAGCTCAGCAATGTAATGCTATGCTGTTTGGTAATGTTAAAGATTCCAAAAGCAAGTCCGTTTTACCTGGGGCTACTATCCATTTAATGGGAGTAAAGCAACAGACAATTAGCGATTTAGATGGGCATTATCATTTTCAAAATCTTTGTGATGAAACCTATATTGTAAAAGTTTCTTTTATAGGTTTTCAAACAAAGACAATCACCGTAAAGACAAGGGAGCAGACTGAATTAAATGTTTTTTTAGTTCCAGACTTAGCATCTCTACAGGAGGTGACGGTTTCAGGAGCAAAGACTACTGAAACAGCTATCCAAACTAGATCAGTACTTAGCGGTATTGATTTAGCACAGACTAAAGGTTTAAGCTTAGGCGAAGCTTTAAAGAAAATACCCGGTTTAAGTTCTTTACAAACAGGTCCGTCTATTTCAAAGCCTGCAATACACGGTATGCACTCTAACCGAGTATTAATTTACAATGCAGGAGTAAGGCAAGAAGGTCAGCAATGGGGTGCAGAACATTCGCCAGAGATTGACCCTTTGATCGCTAATGAAATTATTGTTTTAAAAGGTGCTTCTGCGGTAGCTTATGGCTCGGATGCTATTGCAGGTGTAATTTTGGTAGAACCATCGGAACTTCAGTATGGGAAGGGTATAAAAGGAGAGGTTAATCTAATTGGAGCATCTAACAACCGCCAAGCTTTGCTAAATTTCAATTTAGAAAATGCAGGCCTAAAAAGTGACAATTGGAGCTATCGAACCTACTTCACCTCTCAAATCGCAGGAAATGCTAAAACACCAAACTATTACCTTCAAAATACTGGTTACAACCAAGTGAACGGGGCCATTATTGTTGGTTATAAAAAACAAAAATTTGGAACTGAGTTATACGCAAGTACTTTCAATAGTAAAATAGCAATTTTTACAGGCTCACATATTGGGAGTACAGAGGACTTACAAAATGCAATTGATGGTAGCAGGCCAGTGCCAGATGCAGATTTCAGCTATACCATAGGAAGACCTTACCAATCAGTAAGTCATAATATTCTTAAGGTGAAGAGTTTTTATGAGCTGAATCCTCAAAATAAACTGTCGCTCCAATACAGTTTTCAGCAGAACAATAGGGAAGAGTATGACCAAGTCAGGGGAGCCGAAAATAAAAGTTATCAGCTGAAGTTTCAGCTCTCTACTCACAATTTGGATTTTCACTTAGAGAATAAAATCGGCAAAAATATTTCAGGTAAAATTGGTGCCAATACCATTGTACAGCAGAATTTTTACGATGGAAGATATCTGGTGCCATTTTTTAACAGTGTTGCGCCTGGATTATATGCTATTCAAAAATACAGCAACAATAAGTTGCAGGTAGAAGCAGGCCTTCGTTATGATTATAAATACATGAAAGCCCGTTTGAGAGAAAATCCAAACGTTCAATCGTCTCCAGAAATCACACCTGAGTTTAATTTTAGTCAGCTTTCTGCCTCTTTGGGTGCAAACTATCAAATCAGTAAGCAACTTTTAGCGAACATAACGGCAAGTAAAGGATGGCGGCCGCCTAGTATCAACGAACTATTTAGCTACGGTACTCATCAGGGAAGCGGAACTTTTGAAATTGGAGATAGAAATTTAAGACAGGAAGAAGCATACAATTTTGCAGTAGGACTAAAAAAAGAGCTTGGTTCTTTCACTTTTGATGTGAGCACTTACTATAATTTGATGGATAACTATATCTACTTAAAACCTGGGGACGATTTGATTTTAACCGTCAGAGGGGCTTATCCATCTTTTAATTATGTACAAGTTGATGCTCGTTTTTCAGGGTTTGATTTTTCCGCATCAGTTCCGTTGATTGCGAACACCAAGCTATTGGCTAAATATTCTACCGTGAGGGCTTATGATAGAAGTACAGGTAGCCATTTAGAGTTTATCCCAGCAGATAAATATAGTTTAAACGCTAACTGGGAAATACCTTATAGCAATAAAAGGTTTAGAGAAAGTAGTTTGGATTTTGGAATCAGCCACACGGATAGGCAATATAGGGTCTCACAAACTCAGGATTATTTAGCAACTCCTTCGGCCTACACCTTGTTTTCTTTAGATGCCAGGACCAATATTTATTTTAATGAAAAGCCAATAGGATTAAGTTTTACGGCATTAAATCTTACCAATAAAGTTTACAGAGACTATCTGAATAGGTTTAGATACTATGCAGATGAAGTAGGCAGAAACTTTATTCTTAGAATTCAAATACCCATATAATAAATAAAAGTTGAACAATTAAAATTAGAAATGATGTACAAAAGCAAATTAAAATTTATGATTCTTGCAGTAGTTGTAGGAGCAATTGCATTTACAGGATGTAAAAAAGACGAACTTCCAGATGTAGATGAAAACGAGTTAATCACCACATTTAGATTGAAATTCATCAATAATGCAGATGATTCTGATACTCAAACTATTACTTGGAAAGATCTTGATGGTGATGGTGGTGCTGATCCGGTTATTGATGAACTGAGTTTACAGGCCAATGCTGTGTACAGTTTAAGTGTTGATGCTGTACTTGACGAATCTAAATCACCAGCAGAGGATATAAAAGAAGAAATTGCAGAAGAAAATGATGAGCATTTATTTGTTTATACGCCATCGACAGGTTTAAATGCTGTTTTTAACAATTTTGATAAAGATGAAAACAACCTTGCGGTGGGATTAACGGCTACGGTTACCACTGGAGCTGCAAGTAGTGGAACATTAAAAGTAACATTAAGACACCAGCCAGATGTTAAAGATGGTACATCCGCTCCAGGAAGTACAGATATGGAAACTACATTTACGGTAACTATCGGCAATAGAAAATTGTAATAAACTGTGTAATTCTCCTGCCTTATTTAATAAGGCAGGAGAATTATAAATCAAGCATAAAAACACTCTATTACAAGTAACGCAACAAATGTAAATTAGTAGCTTTGTAATGTGGAAGATCATAAAGAGTTTAGCGCATTACTAAAGAAGCACCAATTGAAAAAAACGGTCACTCGTTTAAGTGTGCTCGAAGTTTTTAAATCAAGAAACTCCGCCGTGTCTCAGCCCGATTTAGAAGAGACTTTAGGTAAGGAAATGGACAGGGTGACTTTGTACCGTACGCTGGCTACTTTCGAGGAAAAAGGGATCATTCATAAGGTTTTAAATCTCAGTGGAACGGCTAATTACGCTTTGTGTTCTTCTTCATGTAATGATCATGAACATCATGATGACCATGTCCATTTCAATTGTACTAACTGTTTAAATGTTTATTGTTTGGATAGTTTGAGTATTCCATCTATTAATTTACCAAGTGGTTATACTTCCAAGAGCATTACGTTAATGGTGTACGGTCTTTGTGAAAAATGCAATTAAACGGGCTTTTCTTGAATTTTAGTTTATTCAATTTAAGATTTCTAATCAATTACGCTAAACTATAAGTAGTTAAATAATAACTGTTCTGGTTGTTAGTTAAGAGCTTAAATGCTTCTTTCAAAATTTATCTTTTTTATGACATGGCTTTGCTTTAGAAGCTTAAATTTGTGACTTAACATATTTTTATGGTTCAGTTTGAGAGATTTACTTTAGAAAATGGTTTAAGGGTTTTGGTGCATGAAGATCATACCACCCCTATGGCCGTTTTAAATATATTATATGATGTAGGAGCAAGAGATGAAAACCCCGAGCAAACAGGTTTTGCGCATCTTTTTGAGCATTTAATGTTTGGAGGTTCAGTCAATATTCCTTCTTATGACGAGCCTTTGCAACGTGTTGGTGGTGAGAATAATGCTTTCACTAGCAATGATATGACCAACTATTACATCACTTTGCCAGCAGCTAACTTAGAAACTGCTTTTTGGTTAGAGTCGGACAGAATGTTGAGTTTGGCTTTCTCAGAAAAAAGTTTAGAAGTACAACGTAACGTGGTTTGTGAAGAGTTTAAACAGCGTTATCTGAATCAGCCTTATGGCGATGTTTGGTTAAAACTTAGGCCTATGGTCTATAAAGAACATCCCTACAAATGGGCAACAATTGGCAAAGAATTATCACATATTGAAGACGCAAAAATAGAAGACGTAAAAGCATTTTTTAAAAAGCATTACAATCCAAAAAATGCCATTATGGTTGTTGGTGGGGCAGTAAAGCTAGATGAAGTTAAGAAACTCGCAGAAAAGTGGTTTGCACCTATTGATGGTGGGGTCAAATATGAGCGTGACTTACCTAAAGAGCCTATTCAAACCCAAGAAATTACAGAAACTGTTACAGCAGATGTACCCACTACAGCAATTTATAAAGTCTTTAAAATGCCGGGAAGGATGGAAGACGGTTATGCCGCTACTGACCTAATCTCAGATGTATTATCTCAGGGGAAATCATCTCGTTTATACCAAAATCTAATACAGCAGAATCCAGTTTTTAGTGATATCAATGCCTACATCTACGGAAGTATTGATACCGGAATGTTTGTAATTGAGGGAAGGCTTTTGCCAGATGTGACAGTGGAGTATGCCGATGAATGTATTTGGAAAGAACTTGATTTCTTGAAATCTGAGCTGGTTTATGAAGATGAGTTAACAAAGATTAAAAACAAATATGAAGCTACCAAAGAGTTTGGGGAAATGAGCTTATTGGATAAAGCAATGAACCTAGCTTTTTGCGAACTTTTTGGGGATGTAAACCTTATCAATACTGATATTGAGAACTATTTAAAAGTTTCGGCAGAAGATATTCAGGAGCAAGCAAATACATTATTTAAAAGAGAAGCATCCACCACTTTATATTATTTAGCCAAGTAAATAGCGGGTAAGTATTATTACTTCCTGCTTTCGACTTTTAACTTATAAAAATGTTAAACAGAGTACAGCAACCAGAATTTAAACAAGTTGAGGAAATCAATTTTGTAAAGTCTATAAAACATGAATTAGCTAATAAAATTCCAGTTTTCGAAATTAATGCTGGCGAGCAAAATTTGGTTCGTATAGAGTTTATATTTCAAAACCGTGGATGGGATGTTAAAAAGCCTCTTTTACCGGGTATTACTAATAGCATGCTGACAGAAGGAACACATTCGCTTTCCTCTGCTCAAATTGCAGCAAAAATTGATTATTACGGCGCTTTTTTTCAAACTGAATATAGTCATGATCAATCCTCTTTAACCTTATATTCACTAAATAAGTATCTTCCAGAAACACTTCCTGTAATTAAGGAAATGATAACAGGCTCTATCTTTCCAGAAAAAGAACTGGAAACTTTACTACGTAATCAGAAACAAAAGCTAAAAGTAGGCTTAGAGAAAAACTCGGTTTTAGCAAGGCGAGCTTTTACAGAAGCTTTGTTTGGAGACAGTTTATACGGTTATGCTACTCAGCTTTCAGATTATGATGAGGTAGATAGGGTAGACTTATTAGCTTATTATGAACAAGTTTACCATCCGTCAAACTGTACCGTAATTATGTCGGGTAAAATTGAGCGTGATACGTTAAACTTGCTTGATGATCTTTTCGGTAGCTGGGAAAATACATTACCAGTACCGCCATTTAATATGGCTTTTAAAAGTTCAACAGATAAATTACATTATATAGAAAAACCGGAAGCGTTACAGTCTGCCGTTCGTATTGGCATTCCCTTGGTTAATCGTACTCATACAGATTTTATTGGCCTACAGATTTCAAATACAGCTTTAGGCGGATATTTTGGTAGCCGATTAATGGCTAATATTCGTGAAGATAAAGGCTATACCTATGGCATCGGGTCCGGAATTGCATCTTTACAGCAAGCCGGTTATTTCTTTATCTCTACAGAAGTTGGTGTGGATGTTACCTCAGCAACCTTAGTAGAAATTGAAAAAGAAGTGAACCTGCTAAAATCAGAAGCGATTGCTGATGAAGAGCTAGCGCTGATCAAAAACTATATGATGGGCAGTTTGTTGGGTAGTTTAGAAAATGCTTTTAGCCATGCCGATAAATTCAAAAACATTCATTTTTTTGGCTTAGGGTACGAGTATTATGAGAAATATATCAAAACGTTAAAAAATATAACACCACAAGAGTTAAAAGGTTTAGCCAATAAATATTGGGATTATGATACTTTTTACAAAGTTATAGTGGGTAAGATGTGATTTTTAGAGACTTACGATTTTTATAAAATCGTAAGTCTTTATTAGTTTAACCCCTTACATTTTAACGATTACTGCCTTTTGCTTATCAGCTTTGTAAACTGCATTGTAGAACTCAATCAGTTTAGGATATTCACTGGGCTTGTACGTTTTTCTCCACATTTCCAGCTCTCTGGAGTAAGTTATAGTGTTGTTTTCTTTTATTGTTTTAGTTTTATAAACACCAAATTCCGACTTTATTTCTTGGTCTTCGGGTAAAAAATCAACCTTAAGTGTTGCTGGTAATTCATAACTAATTTCGTCTTTATCATAATAACTGAAATTTATGGCAAAGTCGGTTTTACGGTTGTCATAAGCCTGGGGCACATATTGTCTTTTATTCATTAAGTTCAAAGCCAAAAAGAAATTGTTGCCTAAGCCACTCATCACTTTTGTTGCTTTTAAATCAATTGACTGCTCTAGTGTAGGCGTATTAGTGTCATTTTGAGCGTATTTCAGGTTTATAATCTCAGGGTTACTAATTCCAATATACTTGTATATGTAGTCCTTCTGTTCTTTAGGCTCTTCGTATAATTGACTGTGATAATTTTCAAACTGCTCTCCACCAAACTTAGAGTTGATGTTGCAAATGGCATTTCCACTTTCATCCAAAACAACTTTAGCTTTTCTAATTTGAAAATTATCTTTTGCATTTAATTTAGGTGTTTTCACCACCTTTCCGCCATTTTCTGAAACTAAAATCACATTTCTGTCGCCGGTAAAACTTCCTAAATAATTGTATGGATTTCTTTGGCTAGTACACTCTAACCAAACGGTGTCTTTTACCATTGGAACACATAAAATCATGTGGTTAGCTTGTCCAATTGAAGAAAAATCAGACCATAAATCTTTGTTGTCGCCAGCTTTAACTATTACTAATTGAGATGGAATATTTACTTCTTTAAGTAATGATTTCATGTAATTGGACAGGGCTTTACAATCACCGTAATTATTGACCGCAACTTTTTCAGCGGGGAAAGGTATAAAACCACCAATTCCTAGCTGTACACTTATATAACGTGTTTTAGACTGCATGTAATTGTAAAGCTTTTTAACTTTTTCTTGCGGAGTGCTAAGTCCAGCTGTTAATTCGTGAACTTTGCTAGCAATTTCTGGGGGTAATTTATCACCACCTTTACTTAATTGATAAATCCAATTTCCAAAAGTGTTCCAAGTAGTCATATCCCCTTCGGTATTCTCAAAACTAAAGGTGTTCGGAGAAAAATAAGCCCAAGGCGTAATATTGGTAATGCCCACACTCAAATCTTCGTACTCTATAGCGTTTAGATTTTCGCAGGAATAACTTTTTGTAGTAAAACTAGCGTCTGAAGTGGTTTTTGCTTTACTAAGACTACTTTCTTTATATTTTAACGGTAAATCGTTAGGGTAGCTAATATTGAAATTAGATTTTTGAACAGCAATATTATAATAATACTGCGGCACCCAAGGACTTATAAAAAAATTAGAGTTAATGTTTTTAGTGTAAGAAAACTCAATAGTGTAAGGGTAAGTGTTTTCATGTACAGTTAAATATAAAACACGGTCATCTTGGTACATTGTGCCTCCACTAATTTGGCTTTGGTCAGTAAAATCAGATTTACTATAGCTTTTACCTTTTATACCTAACGAGTCATAAACGGTCACTTTTAAACCCTTTAAGCTCGAGCCTTTGTCATAGTATTCTGAAACCGTACTATAACTGTCACCTTGTTTGTTAAGGATGGTAAAAACAACTTTATATTCTTCTACAACTTTTGTTTTTGAGAACACCTTAATGTCTCTTTGCTCGTCTCTAATCACTATTTCGGCTTTATCCCTTAATGCTGAGGGGATTTTAGAGCTTGCATACTCTTGCGCAAAAACTGTGTTCGCAATTCCAATTAGGCAAAGCAAAACATATAGTCTTTTTTTCATTTATATCTTTTTTAGAACCAAAGGTTGATTTTGTTTTGCAACTATATGCTTAAATAGTTCTTTTAAATCCGGGTAACTTTCTGGACTAAATACATTTTTATTAAAGGAAATTCTGCAACTTATAAGTACTTGCTTGTCCGACTGAATACAAGTGTATAAAAAACTAGCGCTGTTATCTTGTAGCATATAGTTAATAGACTCTGGCAATTTGTCAAGCGTATAACCTTCTGGGATAGTAATTACAATTCGGAAACTTTCTAATCGAGGGTACGAGAAATCTACAGGAAAGTTTCTAACCTCTTCTTTAAAAGGGTTCTCTTTGTACCTTTCATACATTAGAGGGTTAAAGTAAACCAAATTACCAGCTTCCTCAATATAGTCGGTTACCTCATAATCAATTTTTTCAACGATAGGAAGTTCTGGGTTTTTTACTTCAGATGCATTATAGTTGATGATTTTTAACCCGTTTTTGTTGGATGCATAGTCTTTTAAGTATTCTGCTTCGGTGCTAAAGCTTTGGTACTTATGCCTAAAGTTTAAACCATCATAATTGGTTTTTTTAGAAAAAGAACCCACTTTTAACTTTAGGTCCTTATCAAAAGTAATACTAAAAGTACTAAGTGTCGAAGAAAAGTCTTTTGGATCCGTAGACATCCATTTCCCGGTTTTTTGATCTAGATCAACTACAAATCCATGATGATTTAAGGCATTTGGGTTAATAAGGT
This sequence comes from Pelobium sp., assembly GCA_037968815.1. Lineage (GTDB taxonomy): Bacteria > Bacteroidota > Bacteroidia > Sphingobacteriales > Sphingobacteriaceae > Pseudopedobacter. The sequence goes on from JBBKWF010000022.1 coordinate 127,104, forward strand.
CTGGTGCATTATTAATGTTTGATGCATCTAATAGATAGGATGTGGTGTCAACTGTTAACTTAACAACCACATAATTAAACTTTGATGCCATCGGGTACCCCGGGTGCTTTCCGTTACTTCGTGTACTCAATATTACGGGTTGGGCATTTAAGTCTGCAGATTTTAATAAGCTTAACAAGGTGAGGTTGATGTCACCAATGTTACCCACTTTATCTTCAATTACTGCTTTTGGTGAGGACGCTACACTGTAATCTCCATTTTTTTCGTTCCATTTAACATTGTTTTTAACATATTTAAAAATCTTATCAGCTTTATCAAAACTTTTATCCCCTTCTGATATGATTGTAGCAACCAGTTTTTTTGAGTAATTATTAGGTTTAATAAAATCTCCAAAACGACCAGCTTCCTTGTATCCTTCTATTACTTTTTCCCAAGTAGTAGAATAGTTATGGTGTGTATCTCCAGGGAACCTTGTAGATTGAATTTCAAAGCCAAGTTTGGTTAGGTAGTCATCCTCAGTAGTAATATAAGCTTCGTTTTTAAATGCAGGAATGTTTTTTGATGTCCACTTTCTTACTCTAGACATACAGTTTAGTCTAACAGCATCACTCTGATGGGTACTGCTTGAGCCCACTAGACCGGTTATTAGAATAGGTTTTGTTTCATCACTTTCAAGCTCAACTGGGTGCATAACCTGGAAGTTTAGTTTATAATCAAAATACTCGGGCAGGGCGAAAGTAAATTCGCTCCATATCGTTGGGATTTCAGACTGAAAATACCAATCTCTAAGGGTGAAGATAACATCAGATTGAATTTTGTACTGTATTTCAATAATAGTGCCTTCCTGTACATCAGAAACGGTATATTTATAGTTGGTGTAATCTTCGTTAAACTGATCTTTAAATTTTTCGTCTTTTGACGATTTACTCTGCTTAACCTTTCCGTCTACTAAGTTATATGAAGCAGTTTTTATTGAACCTAATATTTCCTTATAATTTGAGTTTTGAAAAATAACAATTTCAAAATTACCATACTGGGAGCCTTCTTTTTTTAAAATCTTTATGCGTTTATGTCTTTCTAATGTGTACGCCCATCGTCCTCTATCATTAATTCCGAAGTCTAAACTTGCAACATCAAATAGTATTACTGCTGTAGCCGCAGAGTCTTTTCCAAAAGGTTTAGCATCAAAATCAGATGGTTCAATCTTGCCAAATTTAAGCTTATCATAATCGCTAGCCACTTGTGCTTTTAGCTGAGATGAAAGTATAGCTAGTATAGCTATATAGAGTATTTTTTTAATCATAGATGGTTATAGTTTTATAGCATAGAATATGCGGTGATAAAAATAAATAAATATCTGAAATTATTTATTTTATTCTTTCTAAGAACTAAAGTGGTTTGTTTCTGTATAGTTAGTGTTAATGATTTGTTTTTTAGTTTGTTACCTTTTGTGTGCTAGTTTTAATAAAATGACTGTACGCTCGGAAGTGAGGAGGATGTAGTCAGTTTACAAGTAATTTTATACTAAATAATTAATAAGGCTATTGTAATTATTACTGCTTTCAAATTTTTTAACAAAATTATTTCAAAAAAAAACTATCTTTGTGCGGCAAATAGAGTACCCTAATTTATTTGCTATGCAACTTGATCCACATAAATTTTTACCCGACGGTCTAACCTATGACGATGTACTTTTAGTACCCGCATATTCTGAGGTTTTGCCACGCGAAGTCGATACTTCCAGCTATTTCACAAAAAAAATAAAACTAAACGTTCCTATTGTTTCCGCTGCAATGGATACTGTTACTGATTCTAACTTAGCAATTGCAATAGCACAGGCTGGTGGGATTGGAGTTTTGCACAAAAATATGACTATTGCTGCTCAGGCAAATGAAGTCCGCCGTGTAAAACGTTCTGAAAGCGGAATGATCCAAGACCCTGTTACTTTAAATAAAGAAGCTTTAGTAGGTGATGCCTTTAAGCTGATGAAAGAATACAAAATTGGAGGAATCCCTGTAATTTCAGAAGATAATATGCTATTAGGCATTATCACTAACAGAGATTTGAGGTTTCAAAAAAACATGAATCACAAAATTTCTGAGGTAATGACTAAAGAAAATTTAATCACTGCACCAGAAGGAACTACTTTAACTCAAGCAGAAATTATTTTGCAAGAGTATAAAATTGAAAAGCTTCCGGTAGTAAATAAAGAAGGTAAATTAAGTGGTTTAATCACTTTTAAAGATATTCAGAAGTTTAAAAATTTCCCATTAGCTTGTAAAGATGAGCATGGCAGGTTAAGAGTAGGAGCGGCTGTTGGTGTTACACATGACACAATGGAGCGTGTAGCGGCTTTGGTAAAAGCAGGAGTTGATGTGATTGCTATTGATACTGCTCATGGGCATTCAAAAGGTGTAATTAATCAACTTAAAGCTGTAAAAGCAGCATATCCAGATTTACAAGTAATTGCCGGAAACGTAGCTACGGCTGCAGGCGCAAAAGCTTTAGCAGATGCTGGTGCAGATGGTGTAAAAGTAGGTATTGGTCCTGGTTCAATTTGTACTACACGTATTATTGCTGGTGTGGGCGTTCCGCAACTTTATGCAGTTTACGAAGCAGCAAAAGGTTTAGAAGGTACAGGAGTGCCAGTAATTGCAGACGGTGGAATTAAATATACAGGAGATATTGCAAAGGCAATTGCTGCCGGTGCAAGCTCAATAATGGCAGGTTCTTTATTTGCTGGAGTTGAAGAGTCTCCGGGCGAAACCATTATTTACGAAGGACGTAAGTTTAAATCGTACCGCGGAATGGGCTCTGTAGAAGCAATGGAAGCTGGTTCAAAAGATCGTTATTTCCAAGATGTTGAAGACGATATTAAAAAACTAGTTCCAGAAGGTATTGTTGGTCGTGTGCCATACAAAGGTACTTTGGCAGAAGTAATGCATCAATTCATAGGTGGCTTAAAAGCAAGTATGGGTTATGTTGGTGCAAAAGATATTCCAACATTACAAAAAGCACAATTTGTGAGAATAACTTCATCTGGTATCAGAGAGTCTCATCCACATGATATCACTATTACTAAAGAAGCTCCAAATTATAGCAGGTAGTAAGTTTTTTCGCTAAATTACTCAATAAACAACTTTTCCTTGAGTGAAAATAGTTCGTAGTTTCTACGGACTATTTTTTTTGAATTACTCTTCAGTTTTCAAAAAACCTTAAACAAAAAACCATAAGCTTGCCTATCCCAATAATTATTTTTTAAATTTGGTATAAGCACATTACTTTATTAAATCTACAAAACATGAAACCTATTTATTTAAGTGATGCAGGACCAAAAGTTTCTCCTGCAGTTTACGGATTTTACAGATGGAACGATTTGGAAGAAAACCTTCCGATGAAAATGGAACAGATTTTTAACCTCTGCATTAGCCTAGGTATAAACACGTTTGATCATGCTGATATTTACGGAAATTATACCTGCGAAGAAGAATTTGGCAAGATGCTACAAAATAGTTCGGTAAAGCGGGAAGATATTGTTTTGTTTACCAAGTGTGGTTTATGCGAACCTCATCCTTCACGCCCGAATATAAAAACACGTTATTTAGATTCTTCAGCAGAACATATTAGCTCAAGCTTGCATCAATCGCTTAAAAATTTAAAAACCGATTATGTGGATGTTTTTCTGTTGAACAATTTAGACCCCACTGCAAACTTAGAAGAAACTGCGGCCGAATTGATGAAGTTGAAACAGGAAGGGAAAATCAAAACGGTTGGTTTAAGCCACTTCAATGTGTTTCAGCACCAGTTGTTGTCTTCTTATCTTAAGCTTCCTATTGTTACCAATCACGTGGAACTGAATTTATTAAACACCACGGCTTTGGAAAACGGACAAATTGATTATATGAAGCAGAAATATATGCGTCCATTTGCTTTAGCTCCATTAGCCGAAGGTCGCATTGCGACTGGTATGGATTTATCAGAACTAGTGATTAGAGAAAAACTGTCCACTTTAGCCACTAAATATGATACTACTATTGAGGCAGTTGCTGTTGCTTGGTTATTAAAGCTTGGTGCTTTGCCTTTAATCGGGACCAGAAACGAAGCTAGGATTAGAAACATAGTTGCTGCATTTGATATTGAGCTAGATCGCCAGGACTGGCATAACCTTTACAATAGCACCCGTTTATCCAAACAATCCGTTTAAGATTAAAAATCAATAATCGCATTAGCTTTCAGTCTTGTACTTTTGGCTTTCAGTTTTTAGAAAATAAAATGATTAAATCAATATGCGTTTATTGCGGAGCAAACTTTAACGGAGACGCTCACTTAAAGTTAGTTGTTGAAGAATTGGCTTCTTTGATGGCTAAAAACAATATTAAATTAGTTTTTGGTGGCGGCAGTGTAGGCGTAATGGGTTTAATTGCGGATGCTGTTTTAAAAAATGGTGGTGAAGCAATTGGAGTTATTCCTCAATTTTTGATGGATAAAGAAGTTGGCTATAAAGGTTTAACCGAAATGATTGTGACAGAAAATATGCATCAGCGTAAGCAAAAAATGGCAGATATTGCTGATGCATTTTTAATTCTTCCGGGAGGGTTTGGTACTTTAGAAGAGTTTTTTGAAGTTTTGACTTGGTTACAATTGGGTTTACATCAAAAGCCAATTGGGGTTCTAAATGTTAACGGTTTTTACGATTTTCTGTTTAAGCAGATGGATGTAATGGTTGAACAAAAGTTTCTGAAACCTATAAACCGTGATTTGGTGATTAACGAATCCTCGCCAGAAAAAATTATTGAACAAATGAATGGTTTCACTGCAAACGCAGACGATGTTTGGTTTAAAGAACGTAACCTTAGTTAGGTTTATCTACACTTGTTTTCTCACAAGCAAAGTATATCAGCTTTATATTATTAATGATTTGTGTAATTCTTGGCAAAGGAATTGAATAGTTGTTTTAATTGAAAACAATTTAAAGCAAAGGCATGAAAAAAGTTAAATACTTATCAATTCTCGTTCTCTTTTTATTTCTTACCCATCAAAGTTTTTCTCAAACTGATTCGCCTTACGAAACTAGTTTAAAATATGATGGACCAGCTGTAGTTGCAGGTTTAGGTTTAACCTATTTAGGCTTTACCTTCATCAAAAATAAAAAACAATTAACATCCGCAGAACTCGCCAATAAATCAAAAGATGATGTTTTCTTTCTAGACCGCTTTTCTGCGGGGAATTTTTCTGAAAAAGCAGACAAAGACAGTTATATTCCATTTTATGGCTCTTTTGCAGTAGCACCAATTGTCGCATTAATTGATCGTAATCAAAGATCTCATTATGGTCAAATTTCAGTGATGTTTATAGAAACTATGTCTGCCGCGGCAGCTTCTTTCACCATTGCAGCCGGTTTAGTACAACGTAGTCGCCCTTTAGTTTATAATACTTCATTACCAGTAGCAGATAGGCAGGATAAAGACGAACAGCGATCTTTTTTTGCAGGACATACTACTGCAACCGCAGCGGCAACTTTCTTTGCGGCAAAAGTATTCAGTGATTTTAACCCCGATTCTAAATTGAAGCCCTACGTTTGGGGAGCAGCAGCAGCGGTACCAGCATTAGTTGGTTACCAAAGATTAAAAGCAGGAAAGCACTTTTTAAGCGATAATCTTTTGGGCTACGGCGTTGGTGCGGCTTGCGGGATTTTGATTCCTCAACTGCATAAAAAAACTAACACTACTAATTTATCTGTTGCTCCGATGGTAGGTTTTGATTATCAAGGAATGGGGTTGACATATAAGTTCAAAAACTAATTTGTTAAAGCCGAAAAACTAATATGCTGTTTAGAGTATATTGTTTTAAGTTTAATAGAAGCGAAAAATATTTAAAACAGTATAAACCCTCATTAAGCAAATGTTTAATGAGGGTTTTTGTTTTTATCACTATATTTCGGTGATGATACAGTTAACTGCCATAATCGAACAGTTCGATAAAAAAGGAGAGAAAAGCGGGTGGACTTACATTTATATTCCACAGTCTTTGGCTAATGATTTAAAGCCTAATTGTAAAGTTAGCTTTCGTGTGAAAGGTGAAATCGACGAAGTTTCATTTGCTGGTGTTGCACTAGCGCCAATGGGAGAGGGGGACTTTATTCTCCCATTAAAAAAAGAACTCCAGAAAAAGATTGCTAAAAATAAGGGAGCTAATGTAAAGTTGAGTATTGAAGAACACAAAGACTTTAAAATTGAGATGCCTCAAGAATTGAAAAGTTGTTTGATTGACGCTGAAGGTACACTTGAAACCTTTGAAGCTTTAGCAAAATCTCATCAGAATTATTATTTTAACTGGATAAATGCAGCTAAAACAGATGCTACAAGAGTTAAACGCATTGCGCAAACAATAGAAGCAATGGAACTTAATATGGATTATGGTGAGATGATTAGGTACAATAAATCAAAAAAATAACCGGTAAATGGAATGGATAGCTATTACAATTTCTTCTTTAAGTAGTGCCGATGTACAAGCTGTTATTATAAACGGGAAACGACTTGTTTTGGTTAAAGAGAATAACAAGTTTTATGTATTTAAAAGCAAGTGTCCACACGCCGGTGCTGATTTAAGTAATGGACGATGTAAAGAAGGGTATTTGATTTGCCCTGTACACCATTACAAGTACAGTTTAGAACACGGAAGAGGAGCAGAAGGGCAAGGAGATTACCTTAAGAATTATCCAACAAAAATAGAGGGAGAGAATATTTTAGTTGGATTCAAAAAACCTTGGTTTAAGTTTTGGTAGCACAACCAACTTATAATTTAATACTTTTAATTAGAGCTGTTGTTTAAATAAAAGATAAAAAAGTCTTTTATTATTGACTTTAGTCATTTATATTTGCATCATCACATATGGGAATCTTTTCAAAAACTTGCGAATACGCAATTAGATCTGTTTTTTTTATAGCACACCGTACCGAAAACGGGAACAAGGTAGGTATTAAAGAAATTGCTTTAGGGATAAGCTCTCCCGAGCATTTTCTGGCTAAAATTTTACAAGATTTAAGCAAGAAAGGAATTGTGAAATCTACTAAAGGACCTAATGGAGGTTTTTATATGGATGAAGAAACACTACAACGCCCCTTGGCTGATGTTGTAGAAGCAATTGATGGAAATGGACTATTTGTTGGTTGTGGCTTAGGTTTAGTTTCTTGTTCTGAAAGTAAACCCTGTCCTTTACATAACGAGTTTAAAGTGATTAGAGAAAATATTTACAAAATGTTGGTGAGTACAAGTATTAAAAACTTCAATGAAGACCTAAACCTTGGCATCACAAATTTGAAAAAGTAATTTTTTTTAACGCTTATAAAAGATAAAAAGGTGTTAATATCTATTAAATGAATTTCTATTTAAAATTTATGGATTTACATATAACCACTCTTTACCAGATTTACCTCGGAAAAATCCACATGTTTATTTTGATTGTAGAAATACAAGACTATCATCTACTAATAAATCTATTGTTAGGTATAGCGATAATAATGATGATTTTTTTGTTGGCAATAATGACAAAAAGTTTGAGGAGCTTAAAAGAATCTGCTCTGGAAGACAAAGAGAAAGGCAAGTTTTGGATCAGTAATAAATTATATGATTTTGATGCTGAGCAACTAAAAATCTTATTAAAAAAAATCAATATCAATAAAGCAGATAAAAATGATAAACAGGTTGAAACCAAAAATTAGTAAGCAGGGAAGTTTTGTCCTAATTTTTCTTTTGTTATCAAATATTTGTGCGTTCGGACAAACGGAACAAACATCAAAAGATATTATTACAAATCCGGGGGTGTTAATTACCATAGTTTTAATATTAATCCCACTTTTAATAGCTATTTATTTAGCTACTGCTAAAGTGAGAAACTTGGTTAAAAAGGTAAAAAAACATGATGTTGATGAACAGAAGTCTGCAATTTTAGCAAGTCTTAGCCAAGAAGACCTTCAAAACTTATCAGAAACTTTAGAGAAAAGGAGAGTCGCAGTTGAGTTTAAATTAACCGATAAAGAACTTGCTGGTGACTTACCTCCTGATGATACAAAAGGGATGATTCATCATGTAAATGAAGTAATTAATCCTCGTTTTATTCCAGATAAAAAGCGATCTACTAAACGCCCACAGGTAAATCCAGCATTAGCTAAATTAATAATTTGGTATTTGGTTGCTTCAACATTTTGGTTGGTTTTAGGTACTTCAGTTGGTGAATATTTAGGGATAAAATTTGTCGCTCCAGATGTTGATCATATCAGCTGGTTAAGTTTTGGAAGGTTACGCCCAGTACATACCAATATGGTTTTCTGGGGGTTTTGCTCTTTAGCAATGATTGGTTTAGGTTATTATGTGGTTTATACGGTAAGTAATACGGTAGTAAAATCATTAAAAAGTGCTTGGGTCGCGTTTTGGTTTATAAATGCAGCGGTTTTATTGGGTTCTATATCTTTAATGGCCGGTATCAATAATGCTGGTGGTGAGTATCGCGAGTATATATGGCCGGTGATGTTGCTTTTTGCTATTGGCGTGGTAATTACCTTGATTAACTATTTAAGCATCATTGCTAAAAGAACAACTAAAGAAATCTACGTTTCTAACTGGTACATTGTATCAGCAGTTATATTCACAATAGTAATTACGCTTGTGGCTTATTTGCCTTTCTGGCAGGATGGATTAGGGGCAACCATTGCCCAAGGTTATTATATGCATCAAGGAGTAGGGATGTGGTTCATGCTTTTTGTGTTAGGGTTAGTTTATTATTTCCTTCCGCAACAGCTTAATACACCTATTTACTCTTACAGTTTGGGCATTTTAGCATTCTGGACACAGATATTATTTTACACCGTTATTGGTACGCATCACTTTATTTTTAGTGCTATACCCTGGTGGTTACAAACTACTGCAATTGTGGGTAGTGTTGGTATGTTAATTCCGGTCGCGGCTGGTACAACTAACTTTTTAATGACCATGCGTGGTAATTTCCACAAAGTTGGATCTAGTTATACCTTGCCGTTTTATTTGGTTGGGATAATTTTCTACTTTACAGGTTCTTATCAAGGAACAGCAGAAGCGTTTAGATCTGCCAATTTATACTGGCACTTTACAGACTTTACCGTTGCTCACTCGCACCTTACCATGTATGGTATTATTGCATTTTTTCTGTGGGCATTTATTTACACTTTAGTTCCTAGGTTAACTGGTAAAGAGCCAACACACGCTTTGGTTGGTGCTCATTTTTGGATGGCTTTAATTGGATTAATGTTTTACACCGTTCCCTTGATGATTGGTAGTACTTTACGTGGAGTTGAATGGATGGAAGGCAAACCGTTTATTGACACCGTAGCCAATATGGCTCCATATTGGGTTTGGCGAGCAATTGGAGGCTCATTGATGTGGGCGTCACACTTGATTTTTGCCTACAACTTATATACAATGGTTAAAAAAGGAAAAGAAACCGATACACAAACCGAGCTTTTTGATCAATTAAATAAAGAAGATAATATTTAGACTTAAGATGGATATATATAATAATCATAAACGTTTATTTATTGTTGCAACGGTAATGTTTTTAGCGTTAACATTATATGCAGCATTAATTCCGGCTTATAGGGCGCAAGAGGATAATGCACCATTACCAAATAGTAAACCTTTAACAGAACAAGAACTTGCCGGGAAAGCGGTTTATGTGAAAGAAGGTTGCATAGCTTGCCATACCCAGCAGGTTCGTAATGTTGATATGGATAAAGTTTGGGGAGAGCGCCCAAGTATTGCATCAGATTATGCCAGAAATACTAGAACAGATATTTGGCGCAACACCGCAAATTTGATGGGTTCTGAGCGTACTGGTCCAGATTTAACTAGTATTGGAACTCGTCAACCTAGTAAAGAGTGGAATTTAATTCACCTTTTTAATCCACGTTCTGTAGTTGGGCAGTCTATTATGCCAGCTTATCCTTGGCTTTTTGAAATTAAGGAAAGTGCCGCTAATGCAGATGTAACAGTACAGGTTCCAGAAGAATACAGAAAGCATATTAAAGGCGATATTGTTGCCACAGAAGATGCCTTAAATTTAGTTGCTTACTTACAGTCGTTAAAGCAGGTAAGTTTGCCTGATGGTAAGCCAATTCCAAAGTTTTTATACCCAAAAGAGGCAACACCAGCTTTGTCTGGTATGCCGGCAGGCGAAAGCCAAGGACTTGATGGAGCAAGCTTATATGCTGCAAATTGCCAAAGTTGCCACCAAGCAAATGGCGAAGGCTTACCAGGTGCTTTTCCATCGCTTAAAGGAAGTAGCATTGTTTTAGATCCAGACCCAACGGCACTTATTACTGTAATTATGAAGGGTTATAACGGAAGAGCTAAAGAAGGCTTTCCAGAAATGCCAGCCATTGGTACAAATAACAAACTAAAACCAGAAGAAATTTCTGCAATTATCAACCACGAGCGTACAGGTTGGGGTAATGATGCAAAAAAGGTTTCAGTTGAAGAAGTAAAAGCAATTTTAGACCAAATAGGGAAATAATGAATCAGCTAAAAAAATATAAAAGTTTGTTACCTACCATTTTATTCTTGGTTGCATCCAGTATGACCACATTTGCTTGTGAGGTATGTAATAAAAATCAGCCCAAAATTTTAAGAAATATCACTCACGGAAGCGGGCCACAAAGTAACTGGGATTATTTTGTAGTAATTACAATGGTGCTTATTACTATTTATACCTTATATGCTACCATTCGTTGTTTTGCAAGTCCAAAAGAGAGTAAATACAACCACATTAAGAACACAATTTTAACAAAACAATAATGAAAAGTAAAAGCGAAGTAACTTTATTTATTGATGATGACATACAACCGATAGGGATTTTTCCAACTCCGGTTTCTTTTGATTTAGATACCACGAAGCTGGTTGATGGGCAGCATATTCTTAAAATTGTTAGTAAAGACCATAAAGGCAAAGAGGGTATAAAAAAAGTGCCTTTTACTGTTAGAAACGGACCAGCAATAGCTATTGAGGGATTAAAAAACGATGAAGTTGTTGATGGGGTTGTACCATTAATGATTAACTCTTACGGAAAAGGAGATCAAACATCATTTGTTTTACACGGTAGCGAAACGCCACGAAGTATCCCGATTTGGATTATTATACTTTTAATTTTGTTTGTAGGCTGGGCAGCATTTTTTGTAATCACATCTGATACAATTTCATTGTTTTAATTTACCTTGTTAAAGTTTTAAGTATGAGAGATATTGAGGGATTAGAAGAGATAAAGGTTTTTGTAGATAATTTTTATCAAAAAGTTAGGGAGGACGATTTCATCGGACCAATTTTTATGAATGCCATTGAAGACTGGACTCCACATCTCGAAAAAATGTATGCATTTTGGAATGCGGCGTTATTTGGTGTACCGGGCTTTAAAGGTAATCCCTTTGCCAAACACGCACCTTTAGGTGTTATTCCGGCACATTTTGATAGGTGGATTGAGCTTTTTAATGAAACTATTGATTCTAATTTTGAGGGTGTAATGGCAGAAGAAGCAAAGAATAGAGCACAATTAATGGCTACTATGTTTATGAAACGCTTGTCAGCTTTGGGTGGTGATAATACAAAAGTTGTTTATTGATGGTTGAAGATTTAGAAACCGGCAAAAAGAAAGACATCTCCGATGTTGCTGATGTTAAAAACTTGGTGCATACATTTTACGATAAGGTAAGAGCAGACGTTGCGCTTTTTGCTGTTTTTGATCCTATTATCAAAGATAAGTGGCCAGCACATCTGGACAAAATGGTTAAGTTTTGGTCAACACTTTTGCTATATACCCACGAGTATAAGAAAGACCCTTTAACCAGTCATATGCCTTTGCCTTTAACTAAAGAGCATTTTGAAACTTGGATTGCCCTCTTTAATGAAACCTTAGACGAACTATTTGAAGGTACAATTACTGAGAATGCCAAAAAAAGAGCAAATAGTATTTCTAGAATTATGAAAGCTGTTAAAAATATTGACCCTCAATAAGTAGCTTGCCTTATATCATTTTGATGTGTTTTTCTTGAATAGCAATTTTAAGTGACGAACGTCAGTTTTTTATTCCTACAAAAATTCGAGATTAGCCGTTAAAATCGTTTACCTCATGTCTATCAAAAGCAATTCATATATCGCCAGACTATCTCAAGATCATCATCTTGAAATGTTATTTTGCGATAGGCTTGAAAAAGGCATTAATTTAGATGTTTCTTTAGATAGGATAAAAAAATACGTCGCCTATTTTTGGAATGAACATTTGCAAAAACATTTTAATGAAGAAGAAGAGCTTTTGTTTAAAATTGTTGACGATGTTTTTTGTACCAAAGGTAAAGAGGATCATATCAGTATAATTGCCGAAATTGAAAATATAATTTCGGGTAAAAGTATTGGTCAACATGATTTTATACACTTAGTTTCTGCTATACACCAACATATCAACTTTGAGGAACGTGTGCTCTTTCCTCATCTAGAGCTATTGCTTTCTCAAGAAGAACTTCAAAAGGTACAAGTGCGGTTAGCACACTCTCATCTTGATAGTTTTCAGGATGACTTTAGCGATGAGTTTTGGGAGAAAAATACTTAGGTTATGTTAATTGATATTTCATTCGAGATAATTTACGAAGGTGAATCTTATCACATTACTACCCGCCGAAATGAATACGTAAACTTGATGATGTTAATTTACGATCGGTTTGCTGACGAAGAGTTTGGTGATTGTCGTGGGATGGGTAAGTGTGGTACTTGTATGGTAGAAATTTTAAACGCTAAAGAGCTGTCTGGTTTCAATAGAAACGAAGCAACAACCCTTGCTAAAATGCAAGTAACAGAGCAAAATATTAGATTATCTTGCCAGTTATTGATTGATGATCAACTAAACGGATTAAAGATAAGGGTTTTGTGATTTTTATAATCAATCTCTCAGTGTTAAATACTAAGCTTCTTTAATCATAAATTCACAACCATACTAGTGATAATATCGGATAATTTATCTAATTGACTAGTTAAAATATCGGATAATTTACCTACCTGACTAGTTAAAATATCGTATTATTCCTTATATTTGATTTCAAAATTTAGAATATGAGAAGGATAATATTCGAAAAATTGCTTCAACATTTGCCAAAAAAAGAATTTACAATACTTACTGGTGCAAGGCAAACGGGTAAATCCACGTTACTTAAACAGTTAGAAAAGCATTGTATTAATGATAATATTCCAGTTGTATTTTTAAATTTTGAGTTCAAAAATATATTGGCAGATTTGGATGAAAACCCTTTAAATCTTTTGAATTATTTGCCACAAACAACAGAAAAAAAGGTTGTATTAATTGATGAGGTACAATATTTAAAAGACCCTACTAATTTTTTAAAACTTTTATATGATGAGCATGCCGTTGATATTAAAATAATAGCTACTGGAAGTAGTGCGTTTTATATGGACGATAAGTTTAACGATTCTTTATCTGGACGAAAAAAGATTTTCACCTTGTTAACCTGTTCATTTGATGAATACCTGGAATTAGTGGGACGTACAGATTTATTAGAAGAAAAGTCAAGAATCATCAGCAATCCAAAAGCAAAAAGCACTCAACTTGCTTATTTAAAAAATGAGTGGGATAATTATATGATATACGGAGGTTACCCGGCTGTAATTACAGAGAATGACTTTAAAGAAAAACAGGCGAGGCTTAGAGAATTAAGAGACTCCTTTATAAAACGAGATATTTTAGAGGCAGGTGTACAAAACGAAACGGTTTTTTATCAGTTATTTAGATTGATTGCCTCGCAAACTGGTAATTTAATCAATATTAACGAACTAGCTTCTACATTAAAAGTAAGGAATGAAACCATTGTTAACTATCTGTATGTGATGCAAAAGTGCTTTCATGTAGCATTGGTTAAACCTTTTTTTAGAAATCTCCGGAAAGAATTGGTAAAAATGCCTAAAGCTTATTTGTTAGATACTGGTTTAAGAAATTGTTTGGTCAATAACTTTCAACCGATAGCCACTCGCTTAGATAAAGGAGAATTGTGGGAGTGTGTAAACTATAAGCTATTAGCCGAGAAACACAGTTTTGATGATATTAAATTCTGGAGAACAGCCGATGGTAACGAAGTTGACTTTGTCTTGCCGGAAGCAGATCACCCTTATGCCGTGGAAGTAAAGTTTAGCGAATTACAAACAAAGCTATCTAAATATCAAAAGTTTACCGATGGGTATCCAGAAATTGATTTTAGGTTTTCTTGGTATAGTGAATTTAATGAAGATTTTTTTAGACGGATTTATTAGCAATAAGTGTAACCACGGTTGATTAAAAACAAATTAAACGATAAAACCTATTCTCTAATCTTAAACAAAAAAGGCTAAGTTTTTTTACTTAGCCTTTTTCAAAAATGCAAACTAAAACGAGTTAAGCATCAATTTTAGCATATTTCGCATTCTTTTCAATAAACTCTCTACGTGGAGCAACTTCATCGCCCATTAAAATAGAGAATATATGATCAGATTCTACTGCGTTATCAATAGTAACTTGTTTTAAAGTTCTGGTAGCAGGGTTTAAAGTAGTTTCCCACAATTGCTCTGCATTCATCTCTCCTAAACCTTTATAACGCTGTATATGTACGCTTTCTTCTTTACCAGCGCCTTTTAAACGTTGAACAGCTATATCACGTTGTGCATCGTTCCAGCAGTATTCAAAATCTTTTCCTTTTTTAACTTGATATAAAGGCGGAGCAGCGATATAAACGTTTCCAAATTCAATCAAATCTTTCATATAACGGAAGAAGAAAGTTAAAATCAACGTTGTAATGTGCGAACCGTCGATGTCAGCATCCGTCATGATGATGATTTTGTGATATCTTAGTTTTTCAAGATTAAGCTTTTTATCATCTTCTGTAGTTCCGATACTTACGCCTAATGCAGTAAAGATGTTTTTAATCTCATCATTTTCGTAAATTTTGTGCTCCATCGCTTTCTCCACATTCAAGATTTTACCTTTCAAAGGCAAAATAGCTTGGAAATCACGATTACGACCTTGCTTAGCAGTACCACCCGCCGAATCTCCCTCGACTAGGTACAATTCACAAACATGAGGATCTTTATTGGCGCAATCGGCCAGTTTTCCAGGTAAACCCGAACCGCCCATCACGTTTTTACGCTGTACCATTTCTCTGGCCTTACGGGCAGCAGCTCTGGCGGTAGCAGCTAAAATCACTTTATTTACAATAAGCTTGGCTTCTCTTGGGTTTTCTTCTAAGAAATTCCCTAAAGCTTCACCAACAGCAATATCAACAGCGCCAGTAACCTCATTATTACCTAACTTGGTTTTTGTTTGACCTTCAAACTGTGGCTCTTGTACTTTTACAGAAATAACAGCGGTTAAACCTTCTCTAAAGTCATCTCCAGTAATCTCAATTTTTAAGTTTTTCGTTAAGCCAGATTTATCTGCGTAAGATTTTAAAGTACGGGTTAAACCACGTCTAAAACCTGCAATATGTGTTCCTCCTTCATGCGTATTGATATTATTTACGTAGGAGTGTACATTCTCACTGTAGGAATTGTTATAAATGAAAGCAAGCTCCACCGGAATTCCGTTTTTCTCACCTTCAATGTAAATAGCTTCTGGAATTAGCGCAGTACGGGTTTCATCCAAATACCTAACAAATTCTTTTAAACCACCTTCGCTATAGAAAAATTCTGATAAAAACGAGCCGTCTTCATTAACCTCACGTTCGTCTGTTAAGGTTAACTTGATGCCTTTATTTAAGAAAGCAAGTTCTCTTAGTCTACTGGCTATCGTATCAAACTTGTATTCTGTAGTTTGGGTGAAAATAGAATCATCGGGAGTAAAAGTTACGATTGTACCACTTTTATTAGTAGTTCCAATTTCTTTAACAGAATACTGTGGTTTACCGCAAGAATATTCTTGCATATATATCTTACCATCTCTACTGTGTACTTCGGCACTTAAGTGGATTGATAAAGCATTAACACAACTCACACCCACACCGTGTAAACCACCAGACACTTTGTAAGTATCTTTATCGAATTTACCTCCGGCATGTAAAACAGTCATTACTACTTCTAATGCCGACCGTTTTTCTTTGGTATGCATACCAGTAGGAATCCCACGGCCGTTATCCTCAACTCTTATTGAATTGTCTTTTAATATACTTACAAAAATATCGGTACAGTAACCGGCTAAAGCCTCATCAATGGAGTTATCAACTACTTCATAAACCAGATGGTGTAAACCTTTAACGCCTGTATCACCAATATACATCGCCGGACGTTTACGAACGGCTTCTAAACCTTCTAAAACCTGAATATTATCGGCCGAATAATTTGATTTGTCTTCCTTTTCTTCGCTCATTATTTATTTTAATCAATACCCGTAAAAATACATTTTATGCTTGGTAATCCGAAACGGTGTGGATAATTTATATAATAGTGAAAATTGTGGAATTATGCGGTTAATAAAATACTAGCTGTTCCACAGTTTTTTCTTTTATGGTGCATTTCTATGTCTTTTAATAATGGGGAACTTATTTAAGGGGCAAATGTTTGTTGTTAGTGTAATTAATTCCCCAAAATGACTGATGTTTGATTTCTTGTTTTTTACTTAAAACAATGCTTAACGCTTACTAAATGGTGTTTATGTTGGGGTTCTCCTGTGTGGAGTCATATTTGTATTATGGTATACGAGATTGAAGCTTTTAGTGAAAAAAATCTCAATTAATTTAATTTAACTGTAACCTGTGAATTTTTATTGCGTATAAATTACTCGCAATGTGGAGAAACGGGGTTGATATAAAGGATTTTAATATGAAAAAGAACTTTTACTTACTAATTCTAATTTTAAGCATCTTCACAGTTGCTTGTACTAAAGAACAGTTACCAGGTGTTTCGCCTTACTCAGCAGAAAACCAACTGATTGAATTTGGATTCTTAAAAGCTAATAACCCTTCATTAGATAAAGATTATAAATCAAGTTTTGATGGGCAAACTATTAATATAGAAGTGCCTAAGGGAATTGATTTGAAAGCATTGGTGCCTACCTTCAAAGTTTCTGAAAAGGCAGCGTTAGTAGTTGGTAATGCACAAGTGGAGAGCGATAAAACTCCAGTTGATTTTTCTAAATCTCTATCAATTACAGTAGTTGCG
The DNA here is from genome assembly GCA_037968815.1 of Pelobium sp. Classification (GTDB taxonomy): domain Bacteria; phylum Bacteroidota; class Bacteroidia; order Sphingobacteriales; family Sphingobacteriaceae; genus Pseudopedobacter. Next base: position 144,309 of record JBBKWF010000022.1, read on the forward strand.
CAAAATAAATTGGTAGCTAAATACTACTCTTCGGTATTGTTGGTTGGTATAACCCAAGATTTTCAAGCAAATAGCAAAACATCATATAATAACTACATTAAAAATAACTTGTATATCGATTTGTCAACTGCTATTAAGCAAACAGCTTTAAATGTAAGTTATTACGAGGACGCATATAATGCAAGAGCTTACGGCGACTTTGATAAAGACGGAGATATGGATATTGTTGGTGGTACTAGTAATGCTTACGGGACAGTTTCGCTAGATATAGAGTACTTTAGAAATGATATTTTTGAGTTTAAAAAAGATCAAAGCGTGTTTAGCAACGGAGCACCTAAAATGCTTAACGCTAGAAAAGCAATTGTTGTAGATTTAGATAAAAACGGTTGGTTAGATGTAGTGTTTGCAGGTTCTGGTTTTGATAAAAGCCCTTATTCAGGGGAAAGCGTTAAAATTTTAATGAACTACAATGGCAAATTTACAGCGAAAGACTTAAATATCGGCAAAGGGTATTTTGCATCTGTAACTGCTGGAGATATTGATAATGACGGTGATGTTGATTTATTTGTTACTGATAATAAAACAATAAGCAAGTTTTTGATTAACGATGGTGCAGGTAATTTTAAAGAAGATTTAGCAGTTTATCCAAGCGGTTTATGGGGTAAAGCTTACTTTACTTCTGAACTTTATGATATCAATAACGATGGTTATTTGGATTTAGTAACTGGTGGACACGAACATAGCGGTGCACAAACAATTATACTTTTAGGAAACGCTAGCGGAAACTTTATGACATCAAGAATGGTTACTGTGCCAGGTATTTCTGATTTTGGAGTAGTGGTTGATGTTGACTTTATTGATTATGATAAAGACGGAAAAACGGATGTTTTAATTACCAGAACGGGTGACGGTAGATTGGAACAAGGTTATTATAAAGGTTATTATTTACAGTTATTGAAAAATACTGGAAACAAATTTGAAGATGTTACAACAACAGTGCTTACTGACAATGCTAGCCAATCTGCAAGATGGGTAAACCTAGTGAGAGTGCATGATATAGATAACGATGGAGATATGGATATTACTACCGATGATAAGTTATATGGATTGTCTTGGGTAAATAATAACGGAACATTTTCTAAAAAATAAGGTTAAGTTTAATTGGTTTTTATAGAACAGGATACTTTGGTATCCTGTTTTTTGTTTTAGGGCAAATATTTTGTTTATTTATAGCATGGCAAAATCAACGGTTGATTTAAAAGAAGCTATCAGTTTTGGGAATCTGGAGTTGTTGGCAAAACAGGTGGTGGAGGGCTTTGTTACTGGGTTACATAAAAGCCCTTTTCATGGTTTTTCGGTTGAGTTTGCTGAACATCGATTGTACAATAAGGGGGATTCGGTTAAAAATATAGATTGGAAACTATTTGCCCGTACAGATAAGCTGTTTGTTAAACGTTTTGAAGAAGAAACAAATTTACGTTGTCATCTACTGATTGATCAGTCTGCATCAATGCATTATCCTGATAAAGGCTTGAGTAAATTTGAATTTAGTGCCATATCAACTGCTTCAATTATAAACTTATTAAAAAAGCAAAGAGACGCTTTTGGCTTAACACTTTTTGCTGAAGAGATTGAATTTCACTCTTCCGCAAAATCCACAACAAGTCATCAGAGCTTCTTGTTAGAAGAACTATCAAGAAAAATTGAAGAGAAAAATGTTAGTAAAAAAACCAATCTAATAGCAAACCTTCATGCCATTGCTGATAAAATTCCAAAACGATCTTTTGTGATTTTGTTTACAGATATGTTTTCTACAGAAGTTGATGATGATTATTTGGATGAAGTTTTTTTGGCCTTACAACATTTAAAGTACTTGAAAAATGAAATCATCATTTTCAATGTCAATGAACAAGCGCATGAGCTTGATTTTGATTTTGAAAACAGACCGTATCATTTTATTGACGTGGAAAGCGGTGATGATATAAAATTAAATCCTGTTCAGTTCAAAGAAGTATACATCCAAAAAATAAAAGATTTTAAAGAGAAGTTAATCTTAAAATGCGGACAGTTCAAAATCAATTTAGTGGATGCTCCAATAGAGAAAGGCTTTTATCCGATTTTGAACGCTTGGTTGCTGGCTAGAGCTAAAAAATAGATTCTGGTTACCCTCACAGCACAGGTTGCTGATATGATTTACTATCGTTTAGTTTCCAATTTATGGGGTTCTTGTTTTTTTTGATCAGATAATCGTTAGTCTTACTAAAAGGCTTCGATCCAAAAAAGCCATTGTGTGCCGAAAAAGGAGAGGGGTGTTTTGATTTTATTACCAAATGTTTATTACTGTTAATTAAACCTTCTTTTTGCTGTGCATAATTGCCCCACAAAATAAAAACTATATTTTCTTTTAAGTTTGATGTGGTTTTGATGACTTCATCAGTAAAAAATTCCCAGCCTTGTTTTTGATGCGAACCAGGTTTACCAGCACCAACCGTTAAAGTTGCGTTTAATAATAAAATACCTTGCTTTGCCCAATTTGTTAAATCACCGTTTTCTGGGGTTTCAAAGTCAGGGAGCTCTGTTTTTAGTTCTTTAAAGATATTACGTAAAGATGGCGGTGGCTTTATTCCTTTTTGAACAGAAAACGAAAGTCCGTGAGCCTGATTTGCACCATGATAAGGGTCCTGCCCCAAAATAACGACTTTTACTTGGTCAAAAGGAGTAAGTTCAAAAGCGTTAAAAATGTCTGTGTCATTAGGGTAAATCAGTTCACCTTTCTCTTTTTCTGCAAGCAAAAAAGCTTTTAGTTCTTTAAAATAAGGTTTTTCAAACTCAGTTTTTAATACCGCTAACCATGAAGATTCTAATTTTACCGACATATTTATTGTTTTTTATTGATTAAAAGGCTAAATAAATAGATATTTGCAGCCACTAAAATAAAACAATAAATAAGCAGCTATGCCAAATTTTATAAGAATAATTATTGCCGGTTTACTTTTGGGTACCGCCATCACACTAATAGTTTTCTCTTTCTGGGGATGGGGGATATTGTTAATCTTTTTAGCAATATTGGTTTTTGTTACCTTTATTTTTAACGAAAGAATGCTTTTAGCACAATGGTTTTTACGTAAAGAAAATATGGACAAAGCAGAAGCTACTTTGTTAGGTATCAAGAATTACGAAAAAGAACTATATAAAGGTCAGTACGGTTATTACAACCTTTTAATTGGCTTAATAGAGTCGCGTAAATCTCCCATGAAGTCTGAAAAATACTTTAAAAAAGCTTTAAGCTTAGGCTTAACCATGGACCACAACATTGCTTTAGCTAACCTAAGTTTAGCTGGTGTGGAAATGGGGAAAAGAAATAAAAGAGAAGCAACAAGATTATTGAAAGAAGCTGAAAAAGTTGATAAAAACAAATTACTTGCCGATCAGATTAAAATGATGAAAGGTCAAATGTCTATGCTAGACAAAAGCCAACAAGTAAGAGGTGGAAAAGGAACTTACAGACAGTTTTAGTATTATATAAACCTGTTTTAAGTAAAAATACTCTAAAGAAAGCAAATTGGCGATGAGTCAATTTGCTTTTTTTTATAAACGTTTTTTAGGGGATAAACTTATTTCTATTAAAAATTTCATAAATCTTGGTTAAGCTGGGAGCGGGTGATGAGAACAAATTAATGAAACTTAAATCGCATTTTTAAAGAAAAAATAATAGGTTTATAATAATTGTAAATCATCCTATTCTTAAATTTCAATAAAAAATGAAAAAAGCTACCATCTCAAGTTTTATCCTTTTTGTCTTCTGCCTTTTTTGTTCAAATACGCTATTTGCAGAGGTAAAGCTATCTACAATATTTAGTGATAATATGGTTTTGCAACAGCAAAGTGATGTTGCGATTTGGGGAAGTGCTAATAAGAATGCTAAAGTAAGTGTAACTACCTCGTGGAATAAAAAGACATATTTAACTACTGCATCTTCTGATGGGAGCTGGAAGCTTAAAGTGTCCACTCCGAAAGCTGGAGGGCCTTATCAGATCACAATTAGTGATGGTAAGGTATTTACTTTAAATAATGTTTTGATCGGAGAGGTCTGGGTATGTTCTGGTCAGTCAAATATGGAGATGACAATGAAAGGCTTTAGAAATCAGCCGATTTTAGGTTCTACTGAAGCAATTGCATTTTCTGAAAATAAAGATATCCGTTTATTTACCGTAAAGAGAAACAAAAGCTTAGTGCCTTTAACTGATTTTGAAGGTCAGTGGAATTTGTGCGAACCTGAAAATGTGAGAAATTTTAGTGCTACTGCATATTATTTTGGTTTATTTTTAAATAAACAACTACAAGTACCTATAGGTTTAATTAGTACAAGTTGGGGTGGTACACGTATTGAGCCATGGATTAGTGAAATGGGCGTTAAAAACTTTGATTGGGTAGCACTGCCTGATAAAAAACCGGTTGAAAAACTATCTCAACAAACACCTACAGTTTTGTTTAATGCAATGGTAAACCCAATAGTTGGTTACGGCATTAGAGGCGCAATTTGGTATCAAGGAGAATCTAATCGTAAAGATCCTGACGGATATAAAGAGTTGATGCCAGGTTTAATTCAGAACTGGAGAAACCTATGGGGCTTGGGCGATTTTCCTTTTTATTATCTACAAATAGCACCATTTAACTATGGAACAGGAGAAGGATCTAATTCAGCTTATTTACGTGAGGCCCAATTGAAAGCATCCACTATCTTGTCAAATGTAGCGATGGCGAGTACAATGGATATTGGAGAAGAGTATATCATTCATCCAGCAGATAAGGAAAAAGGTTCAAAAAGGCTTGCTTTTTTAGCCTTAGAGAAAACTTATGGAGTAAAAGGAATCCAGTCTGAAAGCCCAACTTATCAAAAAGTGAAATTCGATAAAGGTGTTGCAATAGTATCCTTCCTGAATGCTCCGCAAGGTTTGACATCTTACAATAAAAAATTAGAAAACTTTGAAATTGCTGGAGCAGATAAAAAGTTTTATCCGGCAAATGCAGTAATTACAAAATCTGGAGATATTAATGTTTCTTCAACACTTGTAAAAGAGCCGGTTGCGGTACGCTATGCTTTCAAGAGTTTTGTTGTTGGAGATTTATTTGGGGTGAACGGCATGCCGGTGTCATCCTTCCGTACAGACGACTGGCAGTAGTTTAGTCGTAGCCCAAAAAAAGGTTAAGTTATGTAGCTATATTAACTTGATTTCTCTTAGATAAACATAAAGCTGTAAAATCCTAAGTATGAAAAGATATATTTTAGCTCTTGATTTAAAAGAAAATTTAGAGTTGATACATGAGTATGATAATTGGCATCAAAAAGTATGGCCAGAGGTTTTAAAAAGTATTGAAGACTCTGGTGTTGTTAAAATGGAGATTTTCAGATTCTACAATCGACTTTGTATGATTATGGAAACTACTGATGAATTTTCACTTGAGGGAAAAGGGAAAATGGATAAGGAGAACAAAAAAGTTCAAGAGTGGGAAAAATTGATGTGGGATTTTCAGTCTAAAGTGCCTGGTTCAAAACCTAATGAAAAGTGGGTGTTAATGGAAAATATTTTTGAATTTAACAGTAGCAAATAAGAATGGTAAGCTACGCTTGTCCCCTTAAAAAGAATAAATCCTTGTAAATTATTGGTTTACAAGAATTTATTTTTGTTTATGCGGAGAAGGTGGGACTTGAATGTATGATAATTATCAGATTAGAAAATTCACTAGAATAGCTAAAACGTTGTTAAATTGGTTTGTAAAGCTTTTTGCGTTTAACCATGTTTAAATTTAGTTAATATTTTTAGTATCCCTTTTAGTATCCCTATTGTTTTTTGTTTATCTTTACTCTTATAATAACGACAATCTTATGGGAGTATCTAAAAACAACTCTTATTGGTTCACTCTAAGAACTGATAAGATCAACAAAGATGGCAAAGCACCGATTGCCATGTTCTTAATCGTGAATGATGTACGATTGAGATATTCAACTAATCTTAAAATCTATCCTGCTTATTGGTCAGTTGAAAGGAAGGAAGCTATTTATGTTAAACCTGAAGAAGCAAAAAAAATATTCAAAGGGTCTGATATTAATGTCTCTGCAAATGATTTATTGACAGCAACAGAAATCAAAGATTTTAATTCTGAACTTGATGAAATCAGAATCAGAGTTAACGATTTGATTAAATGGCATGAAGCGAATAAGCTTCAATATTCTGCAAAAATTATAATCGATAAATTAAAGGAACAGGATAAAGCCAAAACAGTACAGACCTTCAAAGTCGAAGAGAAAACAGATTTAGTTTTTGATTATATCGATCGGTACATTATTGAACATGAAGAGATAAGAGAGCCGGGAAGTTTATCCGTTTACAAATCGGTGAAAAACCATTTAAAAGCTTATCAAGATGAAAGCGGTTATAAGGTCGCTTTTGAAAATATAGATTATTCTTTCTTTGGTAAATTCCAAAATTTTCTAATTAAAAGAACTAAAATAGATGTTGCCGGCAAAAAAAGCCCAATGTTAAATAATACTACCATTGCCAAAGCATTAAGCACTCTTAAAACGTTTTTAAGCTACGCAAGGAAAGAAGGAATAAAAGTGAATGATAGCTACAGGGACTTTACTGTAAAACGTGAGAAACTGGAGGTGATAGCTTTGGAGCAAACAGAATTACAAAGCCTTATTGATTTTGATTTAAGCAGCAATAAACGACTGGAGAAAGTACGTGATTTATTTGTATTTGCTTGCGCTACTGGGTTACGGTATAGTGATTGCCAACAACTCAAAAGGGAACATATAGACAAGGAAACTATAAATATAGTTGTCAAAAAAACCAAAACAGCGTTAAGCATTCCTTTAAATGAAATTTCAGCCAGTGTACTGGATAAGTATAGCGCATTAAACAGACCTTTGCCTATCATAAGCAATCAAAATTTGAACTATTATATAAAGGAACTTTGCCAATTAGCGGAAATAAACCGCCCTATTGAAATAGTACGTTTCCACGGTAAAAAAAGAGTTGTCAATACATACCCAAAATTTGAGCTTATTAGTTTTCATACTGGGCGGAAAACATTTGTAACCGTATCCCTAGAAAAGGGAATGAGTGCTGAAGAAGTTATGACCATCTCAGGCCATGAAGACTATAAAAGTTTCAAACGATATGTAAATGTAACCGAAAAACGTAAAAAGGTAGTTATGCTGAAAGCATGGGGCGCACCTTCACAAAAGCACTTAAAAGTAGTTTAGATTAATAACGACATGGCAGACGAAATAATGAATAAAATTATAAAGGATTTAGATCCTGTTTTTAAAGTAGCGGAGTTTATTAAAAACTTTGAAGAAGAAAATGATTTTTCAACTTTCTTAAAAAGCGAATATAAAAAGCATTCAGAATGCACACCGGAATACTTCATTGATTTTTATAAAAAGGATTTAAAGGATATGGAATTAGAGGTGCTAAAAACTGACAATAATAGAAACTTTACATGGGCGGTCGGAAAGCTTAATAAGTTTATGGTTTTTGTTGATGAAAAAGGACTTTCGGAATTAGGAGGTGCAGAAACAAAGATAATTTTAACAGAAGATGACCAATATATTTTGAGCATTGAATCGATAAAAAAAGCACACGATTATTTCAATGGGGATTTGTTTGAGAATATGCCATTTAGTCAATTTATGGACTGTTTTAATTTATCAAAGAAACCAAAGCATCCGAAACTAAAAAAGGTTAAAGATTTTGTTTACTTCTTGTCAGAAGCAGGGTTAAACGAAAAAATTGCGAGTGAGAGGTTTGGAGTAAAAGGTTATGCAAATCAGAAAAGCAGACTAAAGCATCTTAATCCACCTAAGGCTGTTTTTATTAATCAGATTAAAAGTATTTTAAAAAAATAAAGTTTTAATCCTATGTAGCTACACATTACTACACAAAAAATATAAACTTAATTAAAGCAACTATCTAAAAATAAGGTAGTTGCTTTTTTTGTTTTATTTAACTGTATATACAAAATCCTACACACCGACAGCTCAATATTTGGAGCATACCAAAACAACAAGAGTATGTTACAAATAATAACGACAGAATCAGAATTTAAAAGCCTAATGCTAGAGGCTGTTGAATGGGCGGTTAAAAACTCCCCTCAAAAAGAACCACAAAAAGAAGCTCAAATTATTACCGGGGAAGACCTCGCTAAAAAATTGGGTGTAACTATCCAAACTTTAATCCGCTGGAGGCATAAAGGAAAAATTCCTTTCCTGCAAATCGGTAATTCTATTCGCTACGATCTTCACAAAGTTTTAGCCAGCCTTGAAAATAAAAAGAAAGGTGCTACTAAATGAGCAGCGCAATAGAAGATCACTTCAAAGCTAAACAATTAGCAAATTTTCCTTTACAACATTTTCCAAAGGAGATGCAAAAAATCATCCTACACTATGTAGAGTTTAAGGGCTTCCCTATGGAATTCTTTGCGGTGTCAATACTTACGGCAGTTGGTTCTGCAATTGGCAATAGCCACGTTCTTAAAACCTTTGAGGGTTACATTAACAAAGCTAATTTATATGTATTACTGGTAGCTAATCCCGGTCTAAATAAGAGCGCACCTCTAGAGACTGCTTTTGCTCAACTTCGACGAATACAAGCTGCATTATATGAGGTTTTTAAGAAGAATGCAAAAAGAATGCAAACCGATATTGCATTCTTAAAAGGCGATTCCAGAGATATAACGAAGGTTTTAGGAGAGAATGAAGAGAATGAAAAGAATGAAGAGAACATCTACATAAAGCCAATTATGCAGGACTCTACAATTGAAGCATTAATTGGACAACTCGCAAACAATCCACACGGAATTACAGTGGTGGTTGATGAGATCGCAGGATTCCTAAATTCATTCGATCGCTATAATAAAGGGAACGATCAGCAAACATATCTTTCTTTATGGCAGGGATCGCAAATTAGCCGTGATACTTTATTAAGAGGTAGTATTGAAGTAACAAATCCATTCGTTGCTATTATCGGAACTATACAACCGTCTGAGTTTAATAAGTCATTTAAGGACAAAATTGCTAACGGTTTTTTAGATAGGTTCATTATAGTTTTTCTAAGCGATTTAAAAAAGCCTTATCCAAGTTCACAGGGTATCAATCCAATAATAGAAAGAGAGTACAATGATTTTATTGATAACCTCTTTAAATTGTATTGGGAAGACACTACAGTTCTAAGCTATACACCAGAGGCGGGTGCTATTGTTAACGAGTGGGTATGTAGAAGTATTGATGTTGAGAATGCTTCTACTACTACAGATATAGAGAGGTCTATAAGAGCTAAGATGATTATATACGTTCACAGGTTTGCACTTATTTTACAAATGATGAAATACGGGTTTAGCCTTGATCCAAATGATAAAGAAGCCATATATAAAGAATCTGCTGTAGGTGCTATTCTATTAGCTGACTACTTCTTAGCAATGGCAGAAAAAACCCGTATTAAACCCATATCTGAATCAATTGGAGGACAGGTTAAACAAGTGTACGATATGCTACCAGATGACACTGCTTTTACTACAGCTGAATTTAAAAACTTATGCAAGATGATGGATATTGTAGAGCGTACCGGAATGAACTATTTAAGAGAGTATATCGGTAAGTTGTGGGATAAACCTAAGTACGGAACTTACACTAAAATAATATAGTATGTTTCATTCTTTGCATTCTTTGCATTCTTTCAAAAAAACAGCATTTAAAGTATCAAAAACAGCATTTAAGAATACAAACTGTAATTGCATTCTTATTGCATTCTTAATAATAATATGAATTTTCTGACCATAAAAGATTATTTCTTGCTAATTGAATGCGAAAAGGTGTTACCAGAAATAACGGCAGAAATACCCGGCATTGGTACGGTTAAAAACCTTTATGAGTTCGGCTATAAATGCCTTAGCGACTGGATTAAATACAATGAGAATGTATCGTATCACTTTGCGCAAAAGAATTGCCTCAGCATCATTTTTACTTATCTGATCGATAACAATCTGATTCAATCAACTAAAAGACCTGAGCCGTTTGTCGATTATAACCCAAACGCATTACCAGAAACATTAACAATTCACTTAATAAATTAATCCTTAACCCCAAAAAAGTAATATGAACGGTAACAACACAAAAACAGACAAAGAAATCTTAGAATTTGAGATTGAATGTGTAACTGGTAACAGATACCTCACATCTCAGGAAAAAGAATTAAAGATCAGAGAACTGAACGAATTAATTAAAAAATCTAACAAATAAACAGCAACATCATGAACAACTCAAAAAACAACACCCCGGTACACTTCGCTACATTATTTTATCCACTAATTGTAGAATCCCTGAAAGTACAATTATCAGATCAAGAAGAAATCATTGCTTATTATCAGCAATTAGACTGGGCGGTAAATGATACAGTCGATTCCCAAAGAAAAGAGCTTGCAAAATCAAAAATTGATGATTTGATAAATGAAAATCAAAAATTGAAAAACCAATTATCAGTTGTAAGACCTGTTTTTATAATGGCAAAATCTTATTTGGAAGGAAACGAAACAGAGGGACTGCAGCGAGCTTTAGAAACTAGAAGTGTTAACGAATTTATATCACAAAAATTTAGTAGGGCTAAGCCTGTTATCACAAGCTTAAAGAAGGCGGTTTAATACCGTTTTCTTTATTTCAACTGACCTAAAAGAAAGCCTGTACAGTAGTTTAACAATGAGTTAACAGTTATTTTTACAACGTAATCAAAACAAAAACAATATGAATTTTAAAGAGCAAATAGAAGCCAATTTTGAAAAGGCTACAAAAATCATCACAGATCAACAGGCTGAGATTTTGGAGTTAAAGGCTGAGGTTGGCAAACTAAAAAATCCCACCAAGGATAAGGAGGCAACAGCCCCAACAGAACAAGAGTTAGAAACCGCCTTTAAAGGCATAAGAATATAATATGGAAAAGCAACTTATTGCAGAGGACATGACTTTGCTGAAAAACATTGAATCAGATTTAAAATATTTTACCCCGGCATTATTGGAGGTCAAAGAAGCTTATAACGCTTTAGATTTACAACAATTTGATAATGAGGTATTTATCAAGATTAAAAATAATGGTTACGAGACAATTAGAGCTAAGGCAATCGATGATTTAGACAGTCAACTCCTAAAGGCTGGAATAAAAAATTCAACATTAAGAGAAAACAGCCTAAACGCTCTGATTGAACCTCTTTCAAGGCTTTACAATGCGATTGAAAAATTAAAATCAGTTCAGGTTTTGCGCTCTAATCCTCGAAGTGAGGCGGTTTTAGAATTAACCCAAATCAGTTTTATCGATGATTCATTTATCATTTCTGAAGCCGAGCAAGAAAAGTTTGCTGAAATTCATTGTCGTACTTATCTAAGCAATGCAAATCACGTTGCACTTGTTAACGATTTAAACTCTGTGGTTGCATTATTAAATAAATTAGGTACAGAACACCAAGATTTAATTTTCGATCCAAGGGAAAGCCATAAAACACCACAGCAAGCATTTCAAAGGTTGGTAGATGTTCACAGAACAGACTGGTCTTTCTTCGTTAATCAGAGGGCTTTAAAATCGATTCTAAAATAATTTTCATTGTTTTTAACAGATAATCTACAATAATATGCCATTTAAAAAAGGAGTTTCTGGAAACTTGAACGGCCGCCCTAAAAACGCCAAAGGTAAGGCTACAAAAAATCTTAGGGAAGCGGTTAATAAACTGATTGACGATAACTGGGAAAGCTTGCAATCTGACATTGATAGATTGAAACCGTCTGAGCGTTGCAGCTTTATTAAGGATATGCTTGCGTACACTTTACCAAAGTTAGCATCCACAACTATTGATGCGACTGTAGAAGCTAAAAGGAAATTAGAAGAAATGGACGGAGCGCAAGTGAATGAATTAATTGAATTAGTACTTGAAAAACATGGAAAATCTTAGTTCTCATTTATTGGTGGCCATTGTTAATAAAGACGTGGCCAAACTCAATCAATTGAAACACCAAATCAAAATTAATGCTTTTGCTAATAGTTATTTAGAACCTAATGGAATTAATGGAAGCATACCACCTGAAGCATGGATTAATGAATTACCAAAGCATTTAGCACAATGAAAGGACTGAAAGAATATTACGACAGCGTAGTAATGCCAAAATGCAATACAGGTGCATATTTGGATATTAACCCCGGCACACCAGAATATAAGACCTTGCAAATTGAATTACTACAATGTTCAGATTTAGACAGCTTAATAAGAATCAAAGGAAACACCACCAAAAAGGTAAGGGTAATTAATGGATCTTACAAAGCTTATTTAGCTTTAGTTGGCAATGTTGAACAGGATTTTATTTTGATTAATAGGAACTTTTGCAAATCTCTTTCGGTACTCCCTAACGGAGATTTGTACGGATGGGACGGAAAAGTTTTAAAGGCAGGAATCCACGATTTGCAAGGTGGATTTTTTGAGATGGTAGAGGTAGATTCAGTAGAAAAAATAGTATTTATTTAACACAAAAAAATAATGAGCATAATTTTAACAAATATAACAGCAGATGGCAAAAACGTATTTATAGCCTCAGATAAAAGGGTCGTAAACCCACGTACAAAAGAGGTTTGCGCTGACGAATTTCAAAAAGTACATGAAATACAACCTAATCTATATTTCGCAGGAAATGGCTCAGTAAACGTCATTAAAACAGTTAAGGAAAACATCAAAGGAATTAACAGTATTCAAAACCAAATTAAATACCTAAGCGGTGTTGAGGTCGAATCAGTAGAAGAAAACGGGCAAACATTTGGAGACTGTATTTTTGTTCTTTGTGGCATATTGCCAGACGACGGTAAGCCCTTTATTTTCCTTAGATGCACCAAAACAAAAAGCAATGCTTTCTACAGAGAGCCAAATATAACTGCTATTGTAACGCCTGAATTAGAACTTGCGAAAGAATTGTATTCCTTTTTCGGTAAGGAACTTAAAAAAACAGGTGCTTTAGAAGATACAATTATAAAGACTTTAAACCTGGGTAATGAAAAGAACTATGCAATAGGTTCAACATTCGATATTTATTCAACATCCACAAAGATTAAAGCTGTAGCAAATGATTTGATGTTGCTTTCAGGGGCTTTTGTAATTGGCAGCCCTGAAGATGGGGAAGTTGGTGGGATTTCGGCAGAGGGTAGCGATCCTGAAGAAGTCGGCTTTTGGTTGGGTTCAACTTATGCAGACAGAGCAACCGCACCGTTTAGAGTGTTAAGGGATGGTAGTTTTTACGCTACAAAGATAAATATCAAGTCGTCGGGAACAGGAAAGCGTATTGAAATAGACAACGACGACAACAACATTAAGTTAATAAAAGCAGATAATTCCGTTGCTTTATTGATAGATGATGACGCTGCCATTGTTGGTTATACTTTAGTTCCGTTCCCGGGTTCGGGTGTTGTTCCGGTTTATGGCCCCGGTATTATGATTGGCGAAATCGCAGGTAATTATTTATCACTGTCAGCCGGTGGCATTAATACAAATAAAGGTATTGGCGCAAAGAATATTTATGTTGAAGAAGAAGTTTCTGCTTCATATTTAATGACAAAATGCGCTAGTACAAGCGGAGACTTACCAAGTGTGGGTTTAGTATTGGCTACTGGAAATTGCGCCCTGTACACCTATCCAAATGACGGACAAATCCAGAGAGTAAAAAACAATACTGGTAGCGCTATAAATATTGATGCGGCAGATAGCCCGGGCAGAAATATCTTAACAAAATCTAATACGTCTGTTTTTACACTTTCGTTAGCTTCTGGGGCTGTACAAGCTTTTCAATATTACCAGTCTACTAATGTTTGGGTAATGCTCTAATCCTATGAAAAATTTAATAGGGTAAAATTTAAGCCTTAAAAATTAACAAAGAATTTCAATGAGGGTTAACGCCCTCTTTCTTTTTGCTCCTTAAATATCCTTTGAAATTCTTTGTATGTATGGCTTATAACGTACACCCCCAGTAATATAAGTATAAGCCAAATTATGTTTTTAGGTTTCATTATATAAATTTCTAAAAATATTTTCACTTTTTTTCATAAAAATATAGTTATTGATTATCAATTAGTTATGCAATCACAATATTACATAATAGTTATACTGTGTGATATTAACTACTTGATTATCAATAAGTTAGTTTGGAAATATCATTTTTGTTAGTACATTTGGTTATTATTTAAAACTAGAAAACATGAAAACTAAAGCAATCTTAATGTACCGAGCGCATCAAATCGCAAAAACTACAAAAGTTAATTTATCTAAAGCTTTAAAAAAGGCGTGGGCAATATTGAAACTTGCAAATAAGATGAAAAATGAGGTTGTTGAATTTGCTTTTAAAAAAGTAGACGGATCTGTTAGGATTGCAAAAGGAACTCTAAACGTTGCGTATGAATCCAAAGGAAACAGACCGTTTAATACTGGAGTTCAAACCTATTACGATGTTGAAGCGGACGGCTTTAGATGCTTTAAAATTGAAAACTTAATCTCAATATATTAATTATGAAAATCACTCCAGTACAAAAAGAATTATTATTAATCGAGCTAAGACACACCTTAGCTAAATGCGACAATTTATTGCTTAACATTACTATAATCAAAATTCAACTTACAAATGGAGACTAAAAAAGCATTATTAAGAATCAAACGCCAATTGCCGGCAATCGGTGTGAAAATTATTTCAGCAGGAAAAAACAAGCTGGGCAAACGTGGAATCATTTATTTTAATCGTTATGGAAACTACTAAATTAACGGCCTTTAAGGCTTTGGGCAACTCAATGGTTTCTAATGATCCGTTGCACTATAAAGATAGCATACACAACGGCTCTATTGTACTGGGGGCGCAATCAAATGTTGATGAAATTTCTGCAGGTGCTTATGTGATAACAACAACTTCGGGCGGTGTGCATATTAAGAATGTTGAAAAGGTTGACGGTGTGCTATTGCTGCATTCATTAAATAAAAGCTTTGCGTCTGGAGTACTTGAACTTAATGAAGTGACGGGAGTTTATAAGGTTGTTCAGGTGCAAATGGATAGGGAGTTAGTTAATTAAATTTAATTATATAAAAAGAACATGGAAAATAAAGAAATATCAATACATGAAAAAATGAACACAATTTTATTCAAAACTATGCATCTAATTAGGGATGGTAAAATGGGTAAGAAAGAAACTAGTCGAATAAACTCTATTGCCGACAAAATTCTTAAACTCCAAAAATTAGCAATAAAAGAAGCCAAACAGTCAAAAGGTGCAACCTCCACCGACAAATACGAACCTGAAGCAATGGAACTGATAAAAGAAGCGCAAGCAATTTTGGACGGATTGGAAAACACTAAAGAAAGTTAAGTTATGGAAAAACCATCGTTTGAATCGCTTAGTCCTGAGCAAAAACTTAAAAAAATAATTGCTAATACTAAAAAACAAAAAAAAGCCTTTAATAAATACCAAAAAGACGGGGATAAAGAGGCTTTTGATTTAGCTGAGTTGGAAATAGCTAAAGAACTTGAAAGTTGGGGTATAAAAGTTGAGTATGAAGATTAGTTTTTTTTTAAAGCCGTTCCGAAAGTGGACGGCTTTTTTGTGTTTATTTTGTGAACTTTCGATTCTAAACGATTATTAGTTTTTGCCTATCTCCTTAAAATAGCTTACCAGTCTGAATCTTTTGAGTTTGCATTAACTAGTTTTTCTGTCAATTCTTTAATGAAATCGTTTACGGAATTATCGATATTAACTTTAGCTTTTTCACGTAATACCTTACCTTTTTTATTATAAATACCAGTAGCATCACCCATTACGCCGAAACCTACCAAATTGATTTTTACAGCATCGTCAGGATTTGTAAGATATTTAAAAGACGGGCTAAATTTCACTTTGTTGTCTTTAAAAAGTAATTCGTATTTATAATTTAAGCTCCAAATGTTATTTCCACTAAGCCTAAAAATAACCATCTTTCCTTCACTTTCAATTGCATCAATTACAATTTGTTCGTTTTCTATTTGGCTTGAAACAAAGTCTGGATTATTATAAATCGTATTAATGTACTTCTTTGCTCTGTTATAAAGGACTTCTTTTGTGGTGTTAGGAATATCTATAACGACAAAATTTTTAGTGTTGTCAGATTTGTCTACAAATCCACTTAGAGATAATTCCATTTGCTGGGCATAACTGAAAATCGATGTAAATATTAAAATAATAACAGGTAAGATTTTTTTCATTTGATTTGGTTTACACGAACAAAACATTTTGGTCTGTCTGTAAAAGTAAATTATTTTATCAAATTGAGTTAGATGGTATAAAAAAAAGGTTTACCAATTTAATGATAAACCCTTTTAAGATTCTCCTAATAACGACAAAAGGAATAATCAAAAATACTAAAATTATTTCATTGAAGGGAATTTATAGAAATTATCCAAAAGCACCGTTTTAGTATCCCTTTTGGTATCCCTTTTTAGTTTTCACCCATTAAAAAAGCCTTTAACGTAATGATAAAGGCTATATTTTAATTTTTAGTGCGGAGAAGGTGGGATTCGAACCCACGATACCGTTGCCAGTATACCAGCTTTCCAGGCTGGCTCTTTCGACCACTCAGACACCTCTCCGTGTTTTTTGAATGGGTTGCAAAAATAGAACTTTCCAGCTAAAAATCACCATTAAAATAAAATTACCTCCGCTTAATATTAGGATTACTATTTTTGCCAGTATGGATACAAAATTTGAAGCTTACCTTTTTGACCTTAACGGAACAGTAATAGATGATATGCACTACCACGCAAGGGCATGGCATCAAATATTAACCAACGACTTAAAGTCTGAAATTACCTACGATGAAACCGTTTTGGAAATGTATGGTAAAAATCAGGAATTGTTGGAACGTGTTTTTGGAAAAGGACATTTTACACAGCAACAGATAGATGATTTTTCTATGGAGAAGGAGCGCAGGTACCAAGCTGCCTATAAGCCTCATATTAAACTGATTGATGGTTTAGGAGACTTCCTAGAAAAAGCGCATCAAGCAGGAGTTAAAATGGCTATCGGTTCTGCGGCTATTCCGTTCAATATCGATTTTATTTTGGATAATTTGAACCTAAGAAAGTATTTTCCAGTGGTTGTAAGTGCAGATGACGTGGTTTTAAGTAAGCCCGATCCTGAAACTTTTACCAAAGGAGCCGATATTTTGGGTGTAGCTTATGATAAGTGTTTAGTATTTGAGGATGCCCCAAAAGGAGTGGAGGCAGCTAGAAATGCAGGTATGCAGGCTTTGGCGCTTACTACTTTACATACACCAGAAGAGTTTCATGTTACCGATAATGTGATCAAGTTTGTGAAAGATTATAAAGATTTAGATTTATTTTAAGATTTGGAAAAGCAAAGCCTGTGCTGTTTATAACCGACAGTCCGGTGCTTTGCTAAACTCCTCGCTCTGCCGAAAAGGCGACGCTGTGGGGTACGCTGTCGCCCCGGTTTATTTAATTTAGGCTTGTGCCTTAAACTCTTTTAGTTGTTAAAATCCTTTAATAAATTAAGTGCGTGGATAGCACCATAGTACCCACAAATAAATTCCCGAATACCTCAAATTGATTAGTGGCGGTAAGCTGGCTGTTTACTATTTGATAATTCTCAATTTTTTCTTTTTTAACCCATTTGGCTATTGCATCATTAACTTCTTGAGTCATAGAATCCATAATATCAGCGTTTTGGAAATCGCTCATATCTCGATTACATTGGAATACTTTTAATTTTTGCATACTCACTTCTAGTTTAAAATATTTTTTTGCTATCGTGGCTCCCACAAGTAACTCATAATTGGTCACGGCAGTTACAAATCAATCGGTGCCTACCGGTAAATTATAAAGTTTTGTGTTAATTTCTCTTTTGACTTCAGGTGTTCGATAAAAATTCAAGAATTGATGATCAACTTGGTGATAACTTTTAAAACTTAATCTTTTTCCCTTGCAATTCTTTCTCCTGTTCGGGTAAAATCTCACAATTATCCCAAATTCCGGTTTTTAAAGTTTGTCCGTATGTTTGAGGAAGCGATTTACCCAGCACTAAATCAGAAGCTGTCCTGTAATCATAATCCAAAGCACAAATTTCAAAGTTAAAACCATTAGCATCATCTAAAATAGCATACCATACTTTGGGTGTGCCGTCATTTGCCGGCATACCAATTACTCCAGGATTTATCCAAGTTTTATCGTCTTCAACATCATAAAATGGCAAACCACAATGACCAGCTAAAATAACCTCAGCTTCTAAAGTGTCAAAGTTTTTTTGCTTAACAGTCCAGTCGCTCGATTTAAAAATGAACTCAGAAGTGTCATAATAAGAACCGTGTAAAACAGCAATTTTTTTATCAGCGTAAGCGAAAGAAAGAAATTTGGGTAGGGTAGCCATCCACTCAATATCAGCTTTGCTTAATGCATTTTTTAAATAAGGATACCATTGGCGAGAGAACGTATCACATCTACTTCCTTCTTCAAAATTACAACCGCAATCATCAATATCGTTTACTAAATTAAGCTCCACATTACCAGCAATACAATGAATTCCCCAATGTTTAATCAGCTGAACACATTCTTTGGGCTGTGCACAATAGGCTACTACATCACCTGTACAAATGATGTTTTCGGGAGCAATTTTATTAACAGTAGCCAGTTCTTTAACTGCTTCTAAAGCTTGTAGGTTAGAATACACACCTCCAAAAACTAGAATTTTGCCTTTTAGGTTACCAATATTTTTTATCGTTTTCTCCATTTTTTGTTAAGTAAAGGAATAAAGAATAAAACAAAGCACACCAAACTTCCCCATAAGTTTACACCCAATAAATCATTGTACTTTCCTTCTGTAAATATCCATGATTTTGGGACAAGTTCTAATGCGGTCACAAAGCCTGCTATTAAGCCAAAAATTACCGGTGCATAAAAAGAGAATTTGGGCATTTTGCTGTTCCAAAAAATAAAAACAGGAGCTAAACCAATTACCATAGTGCCACTAATGGTGGTTGCTGATAATATTTCTGGTTTGAAAAAGATGGGAATAGTGCCTAAAACGGTAAGCGCTACCATTGCTAACCTTCCACTGCTGATTTTTAATTCCTTATTTGGGAAAATATCAATATTATAGAGTTTAGAAAAAGAAGAAAAAGCAGAGTCTAAAGTTGAGGCTGCGGAAGTAACCATAATAAAGTTCATAATCAGCAACATTACTGGTCCAAAAAACCTGGCGACTTCTACAGTGGCTTGCCCTGTCATGCCTTTTGTTTGAGCGAAAATACCCACGATGCCAAATAAAGCAATACACAGCACCCCGATAAGACTTGCCCAAATAAATGATTTAAGGGTTGTTTTT
Source organism: Pelobium sp. (assembly GCA_037968815.1). GTDB lineage: Bacteria > Bacteroidota > Bacteroidia > Sphingobacteriales > Sphingobacteriaceae > Pseudopedobacter. The sequence continues at coordinate 163,742 of JBBKWF010000022.1, forward strand.
GGAGAGGTGATGAAACCTCTGTCAGTTAAAACTGGATCATGAAAAGGGTAGCTGAAGCATTGTAATAAAGCCACTAAAACTAAATTCCCACCCGTTGCCATGCTCCACGTCCCAGAGTTATAAATTGGCTTTAAATCACTTTTCATTTCTGGTAAAATGAAAGCTAAAATGCTACAGAGCAAAATACCAAACAACACCATTTGAATTACATCTGTTAAAATGGAGGTGCTCATTCCTCCTTTTAAAGCATAGGCCAATGTGAGAAAAGTAAATACGATGATTGCTGCGAAATAAGGTGTTGAACCGGCATCGCCAAAGTAAGAGCCGATGACCATGGTGTTTGACCATACCTCGTTAAATAACCTAAAAGCAATTAAAACGGAAAAGAGATAAAGTGCTCCTTTACCATATTTAGAGCCAATAAAATGGTGGATACTTTTAAAGCCACCGTTTATTCTCATTTTATAAATGACTATACCTGCTACCAAAAAGGAGAAATAATAAGTGGCATAGGAAACCACCCCAACAAAACCAAAACTCAAACCTAAATTGGCCACATTGGTGATGGATTTTGCAAATATCCAACTGATGACCAAGCTGCTGGTTAATAAAATAGCGTTTGGTTGTTGATTATCCCTACTTCCATAAAAGAAATCTCTAGTGGTTTTGGCAATGGGAGCCAATGCAAAAATGAGGATACTCGAAAGCAGTATAAATCCCCACTGCAAATATATTACTGTGCTATTTTCCATTTTAATTACTCCACCAAACTTTGTGGTTAATGCTGTTGTTTTCTGTTGCAGTTGTCGCTACTTTATAATTAGCTTGGTTAAGCGTCGATTCTTCTTGCGGATAAGGCATCCGAACCGGATATAAACCGTTATTTCTGCTGGCTTGTACAGATTTTAAAATTGGAAAACCTGTCCTGCGGTATTCTATCCAAGCTTCGTAACCGTTTAAATTATTCGGAATCCATTTTTGCGTCATGATTTGCTTCATTGCATCTGGCGAAAGTGGGTTATATAAAGCTGGACCTGCCGTTAAATAAGTCGCTGGCATGCTTACATTCCAATATTCAAAACCTTGTGTTACGGCTAAATCATACAATGTTTTTGCTGTTGCGGTAATGAAACCTTTTTGAGCAGCTTCGGCTAAAAAGAAATTGGTTTCCCAAGCGGTCATGTAATTGTATTTTAAATTTGCGCCGTTTTCTCGAAAGATTGTTCCTGTTAAACTGTAATTAGAAACTGTGACCGGAGTTGTTGCTGCATCCGGACCGTTGAGTAAACCTGAAAATAAAGCCGAATTACTTGCCGTTGGGCGATAAAAAAGTGAAATCCGTGGGTCGTTATTGTTTTTTAGAATTTCCTCGGCAGTTTTAGACATGATGTACAAACTAAAATCTCCAATACGGGCAGTAGTAATTCGGAAATTATTAGGTGCTGTTGCCGAAAACTGAAAGACCGCATTATTTGCATTTGCACCGATGTAATTCCCAGCAGCGTAAATTGCCTGTAACTGCGAAGCCACATTTACTTTTCCAGAAATACGCATCAGGTATTTAATACGAAGCGAATTTGCAAATTTGATCCAGTTTTGTAAGTTTCCGTTGTAAATGATGTCACCATCTAACTTGGTGGCTCCGGTATAAGCCGTCATTGCGGTGACTGCATTTTCCAGATTTTTCAAAATACCATCTGCACCCTGATAAATATCTTCTTGCTCATCATATTTGGGGGTAAAAACACCTGACTTTCCTTTTAAAGCTTCGCTATAGGGGACGTCTCCATACAAATCTGTTAATGTAGCAGTCATATAAGCTTTCATCACCAATGCCGGACCTTTATAAACAGCAAAAGTTGGATTGTTGATGGATTTTTGTAAAACAATCTCGTTATCACGCAGGTTTTTGTAGATAAAAGGCCAAGGGTTTCCTGCGTAAAGTGGCTCTGCCAAAGCATGACGGTCAAAATTATTAAAGTCAATCATCGTAAAATATTGCCCTAATAAATTACCAGCATCAAATGCTTCAAAAGACATTTGCTCGCCGTAATCAAACAGCACTTTCCTAAACAAAAGTGATGGTTGTGCATCTATCGGCGAATTCGGGTTGGTATTGATTTCGCTTAAATCTTTGGTGCAAGATACCAATGCTAAAGTTGCAATGAGTAAAATTATATATCGTTTCATTGTTCTATCTCTTAAAAATTAACACCTAAACTCAATCCAAAACTTCTGGCACTTGGATAGCTCATGTCTTCTGTTCCGTTTAAAAACTTATTGCCTTGCAAAGCCAGTTGCTCGGGGTCAAAATGTGGTATTTCAGAAATGGCAAACACATTTTTTCCTACGAAAGAAAGCTTGATACTTTGTACGTTTCTTAAGAAAGTTTTTGCTAAAGCAACTTTATTAAAAGTATAACCCACATTAAACTGACGCAATTTGAGATAAGAATCATCATAAGTATTGTTTTCCTCGTGGTTACGGTCGTAAAACTGGCGGTAATAGCTTTCTGCGGATATTTTCTTAGTGTTTTGCACATAAACAGGGTTTGCGGCAGTTCCGGTGTTTACCACGGCATCAAACGCCAAACCATCTGTCGGGCGGTTTTCGGTTTCTTTTAGCTGTCCGGCAACTCCGGCCAAAGCCAAGGTCCTCGAAACTAAAATTCCTCCTTGTCGCCAGTCTAACAAAAAACCGAAATCAAATTGCTTGTACCTAAAGGAGTTGCTAAAGCCCAACATAAAATCGGGATTGTAGTTGCCTAACTTTTTGAGGTTATTATCGGCAATTAAGTTACCGATGGCATCAACAATAAATTTACCATCGCTGTTTTTAAGAAAGCCTGTTCCCCACAAATCGCCTACTTTACCACCTTCGGTAGCAATGTAGTAAACGGTTTGGTTCGGGCTGTCATAAACTCTGGCGAAAGCCAAAGTCAATTGTTTTGCACCATTAGGCAATGATTCGACAGTTGCTGTGTTGGTGCTAAAGTTAACTGTTGAATTCCATCTGAAATTTTTATTTAAAACGGGAGTTCCGGTTAAAATCAACTCCAACCCTTTTGAACGGACTGCTCCGCCATTAGTTACTCTTTGTGCATAACCTGTTGAAATAGAAACAGGTAAAGAAAGTATTTGATTTTCTGTAACTGAGTTGTAATAGGTGGCGTCAATTCCCAGTCGATCGCCGAAAAACCGAACATCAACACCAAATTCGGCTGACTTCGTTTGCTCTGGTTTTAAATTTGGGTTCGTAATAATGTTTTGGTCGGATAGTGTAGGGGAACTGTTATAAGGGGTTGCAGGCACAAAAGCTCCTGCAGTTTGGTAAGGATCTGTATCATTACCTATCTGAGCGTAACTGGCTCTCAACTTTAGGAAAGATACTTTGGGTATTTGCACTAATTCCGACAGTACAAATCCCGTAGATACGGACGGGTAAAAGAAAGAGGTGTTTTTGGTGCTTAGTGGTGTTGCCAATGCGCTCGACCAGTCATTTCTGCCGGTCACATCCACAAACAAATAATTTTTAAAGCTGAATTTGACATTTCCATAAACACTATTAATTCTCTTTTTACTGGTAAAAGTGAAAATTTCAAGTGGAGTTGCCGCATTGGCCAAAGTAAATAAAGCGGGTTGCGCTAAAGCTGATGTTTGGGTTTGATTGCTTTTAAAATCCTGATTCATTTGGTTGCCTCCCAATGAAACATCAAATCCAAAACCGTTTATTTTTTTGGTATAGTTCAGTATAATATCAGTGTTAATTTCTCTAAAAAATATACGATGTTCTGCATAAGCACCATTTTTAAAACGATTGGTACTGTAATTTCTCAACAACCTTCTATCATCATTGCTATAATCCATTCCACTTCTAAGCTGTAAGTATAGGTTGGGCATTAAATCATATTTTAACGAAATGTTTCCAAAAATTCTATCCTTATTTAACTCGTTACGGTTTTCTTTTAAAATGAAATAAGGGTTGTCAAAATAGGCGTAGTTGTACGAATAATTTCTCAAACCTTCTAAACCTGTTTGCCAGTAGTTTTTTAGAGGTTCAATATCCAGAGATCTTGGTAGCCATGCCAATAAACCGTACTGTAAATTCTCAGAACCATATCCGCTTGATGGGCGATTATCACTTTCTGAATTCTGATAAATAATAGTGGACTTAAAGCTAAGCTTGTTTGTCGGCTGAAAATTGAGATTTGCAGATAGGTTTTTCCTTAGATAATTGACACCTGGAATAAATGATTGGCTGTTTAAATCGGTGTATGATAACCGATAATTACCTTTATCATATTTACCGCTAAAAGACAAATTGTTAATGAAAGTTTTACCGGTTTCGTAAAAGTCTTTTAAGTTATCTGGATGTGATATAAATGGGGTAGGAGTGATAGGAATCCCATTGTAAGCACCTACATCTCCACCTCTTAGTAATGTGCCATCGGGCAAATAAACCGGGCTATCATATTGCGGAACTAAAGTTCCCTGATCTAATTTGGGACCGTAAGAATAAGTAAGAACATCATTTACACCACCGCCTAATCCGTCTTTAAACGCAAAATTACCGCCGTTTCCTTGTCCGTAAGTGTTCTGGAATTCGGGTAATTTAAACGGACTTTCAATTGAAGTAGTGGAGTTGAAACTAATGCCGAATCCTTCGGTATCACTCCCATCTTTGGTATTGATCAGAATTACCCCATTGGCAGCCCGGCTACCGTATAGTGCGGCCGCTGCGGCTCCTTTTAGTACCGAAACCGAAGCAATATCATCTGGATTAATATCCATTGCTCCGTTACCAAAATCAATACCCTGAAAGCTTGACGGCGCTTCTACCGACCGTGGAACAATGCTGCTGTTGTTAATCGGGATACCATCAACCACAAAAAGTGGATTATTGTTGGCAAAAGAACTTTCACCCCTGATAATTATTTTTGAGGTAGAACCCACGCCACTTGCACCTTGGGTAATGGTTACGCCGGCAACTTTGGCGGTTATATTATCTAAAAAATTAACCGACTTTACTTCGTTAATTTCCTTTGCTTGAATTTGTTGAACGTTATAACCTAATGATCTAGAAGATCTTTCAACCCCTAATGCCGTTACTACCGTTTCGTTTAATAACAAACCTGGGTTTAAACTTATTGATAGGTTGGTTTTTCCATTTAGTGCTACTTCTTTAGTGTTATAACCGATATAACTAAAAACTAAGACTGCATTTTCTGAAGAGACAGATAAGTTAAATATACCATCTACATTGCTGGCAGTACCATTATTAGGCTTGTTTTTTTCTTTAATACTTACACCGATGATTTTTTCACCCGTAATTTGATCTATAACTGTCCCGTTTATTTTTACTTTTTGCGCAAAAGCAAAATTTAATAAACAGAAGGACATCACAACCGTAAAGATTGATTTCATTCTGATAAAAATTTAGGAATTAATAAATATTTGGGCGTTTTAACACGCTATCCGCTTATACTGCACAAAGCATTAGGCGCAGGCCGGTATCCGTTACTATCGTTAACGCCATATCGCATGGATATAAACCATCGAAAATTACGCTATCTCTCCACCACAACTACTTCCCGCCCCAGCGGTACAGCCATAACAGTGGTTGTTCACAATAATCTTCCGATTTAAAATTTCCTCGAAATCAAAATCGTCTATGTGTTTGGCTTTTCCTGTAAATTTTAGATCTAACATCTGGTTAAAATCACAGTCGTACATGAAGCCATCCCAGCTGATACTGATAGTGTTTTTGCACATCAAACCATCTAATGTTGATGGGTTAAAAGCACCCACCAATTCATGCATATAATCCAGATACTTATTGCTTTCCAATAGGTAATCCAAGAATCTACTTACCGGTAAATTGGTGATGGCAAACAAACTGTTAAAAACGATATCAAACTTTCGTTTCAGCTGTCTTTTAAACTCAGCTTCCATAGATTGTTGGTCGCCGGGTAAGTATGCGCCAGAAGGATTATAAACCAAATCGATAGTCAATCCACTTCCTTCCACACCATAACCAACAGCATTTAACATTTGCAGTGCAGCAATAGAATCTTCAAAAACGCCATCTCCACGTTGTGCATCAGTACGCATTGCCGAGAATGAAGGCAAAGAAGAAACTACATGAACCTTGTTAGTTTTAAAGAACTCTGGTAAATCATGATACTTTTTATTCGCCATAATAATGGTCAGGTTGCAACGAACCATCACTTCTACTCCAGCTTTTGTGCATTCTTCCACAAACCATTTAAAGTAAGCGTTCATTTCTGGCGCTCCTCCGGTTATATCAACTTTTTTGAAATTGTAAGTTTTAATCAGATAAAGACATCTTTCTAATGTTTCGAAAGACATGTTTTCTTCTTTCCTATCCGGACCAGCATCAACATGACAATGAGAACAGGTTTGATTACAAAGTTTGCCGATATTAATCTGGAAAATTTCTAATTCAGAAACTGTAATAAAATCTACACCTTCCTCTTTTAATTTTTTATGAAAACTCTGATATGCACCATCCTGAACATCTTTTTGTGATAAAACTTTTAGCTGGTAAAAGGTGTCACCTAAAACACTTCCAGAAGATTTTAGAGATTTTGAAACTTGTTTAACACCCATAATTACATTGTTTTATCTTTTACGTGGTTCATCATTTGTACTCCATAAACTAAAGTTGAGCCAGCTTTAATTGCTGAAGCTACATGAACGGCTTCCATCATTTGCTCTTCATCAGCACCTTTTTGTAAGCAGTCTGATGAATAAGCGTCTATACAATAAGGACATTGCACCGCATGAGCCACAGCTAAAGCAATCAGTGATTTTTCTCTTACAGTTAATGCACCTTCTTTAAATACTTCGTTATAATATTCGAAGAATTTATCGCCCATTGGTTTTTGGAAATCAGTAATATTCCCGAATTTTTTTAAATCCTCGGAATTGAAGTAATCTTTTGCCATGATATTTTTTTAGCCCACAAGAGGGGCAGTAAGTGTTTTGAATAAATTTTAATAGAATAATTTGTCTTGCTTAAAAAGACAGAAGGGGAGGGCCTTTTAAAAAGGAGGAATCGACCCAGAAAAACACAGGTCTTTGTAAGTTGATTTTTATTTTATAACAGGTTTTGAAGCTGTTGATGATAACAAGTAAACGTTTAATAAGTGGATTTTTTTCATAAAGAAAGAAATCTTTAGGCTTATCAACGTCTGAAAATACACTTAATTCAACTAGGTCATTATTGAATAATACCTTTAAATCGGTAAGTGTGTTTTTACTCTGCCACCTAATTTGCTCGAAACTTTGAGAGTTGAATTTTTGTTTCGGAATACCTATTAGATAGGTGCCTCCGTCAAAAGTAGGTCCCAAAACTATATTGCCAGCTTCGGTTTGAGTGATGGCGTTTTGTAAATTATTTAAACCTAAATCCGGACAATCGTTACCAATACAAATTACATGATCAAAGCCTTTAGCGTACACATCTTTAAACGCATTGCTTATTCTTTCTCCAAAACTATTTCCTCTTTGGTGGTAAGAATCAATTAAAAATGTTTGAGCGCTTGTTTGTTGAGCAATTTTGTAAAAATGTTGTGTTAAAAGGTAAGACAGCTTCTGCGTAACTTTTTTAGATGAAAAATCACCAAAACTTTTACGCCTAGCTTCAAAATCAGGTAAATCTGCAAAAAGTATAATCGCTGTTTTCTTCATCTTATATCATACATAACGATTATTTGTCGCATAAGGTTTTCATTCCTTACATAAAAGTAGAAATTTCTTTGACAAAACAAAGACATTAATATATTTATATATGATAATATGTTCATATATTTGTATTGTTATGATAGAGACCAAACAAAGAACTTTAACCCAAGAGAAGCTAGAAATGGCGGCTTATATTTTAAAGACGGTGGCACATCCTTTACGTCTTGCTGTAATTGATTTATTAGCGATTAATGATAGAATGAGCGTCAACGAAATCTGCGAGGCACTATCTGCCGAGCAATCTTCTGTATCTCATCATTTATCAAATATGAAAATTAAGGGATTGCTAAAAGCAGAGAAACAAGGTGTCCAGGTTTTTTATTCTTTAAAAGAACGAGACCTGATTAAACTTTTAGACTGCATGGAAAACTGTAACTGTAACATGTAATGGGTATGGAACTTTATTATACCTATTTTTTGGCGCTATTTATTGGCTTATCCCTTGGTTTAACAGGTGGCGGTGGGTCAATTTTAACTGTACCCGTTTTGGTATATGTTGCTAAAATTGCGCCTGTAGTAGCAACTGCATATTCCTTGTTTATTGTAGGTTTTACTTCTTTAGTAGGAGCGGGAAGCTATTATAAAAAGGGTTTGGTTAATGTGAGGATGTCGGTAATATTTGCGATTCCAGCTTTTATTACGGTTTGGCTGGTTCGGAAATTTGTGATACATGCAATGCCAGAAGTTCTTTTTACTGTTGGAGAGTTTACGCTGACAAAAGATTTGTTTTTGATGTTGTTTTTCGCAGTAATTATGCTTATTTCTGGCTGTAAAATGGTTTGTGGTGATCCAAAAGACACGGTTATTGTAAAGCCAAAAACAAACTATCCTTTAGTGATTTTAAACGGAGTGGCAGTGGGTGTTTTATCAGGATTAGTTGGTGCTGGAGGAGGATTTTTGATTGTTCCAGCACTGGTGTTTTTTATGCACTTACCCATGCATAAAGCCGTTGGGACTTCCTTATTGGTGATTTCTATTAACTCTTTAATCGGTTTTACGGGTGATGTATTAAACCTTCCGGAAATCGACTGGCATTTCTTGATTATATTTTCTTTGATTGCATCAGTAGGTGTTTTTCTAGGAGTTTATTTAAACAAGTTTATCAATAATCAAAAACTGAAGAAGGTATTTGGCTATTTCGTTTTTATAATGGCAATAGTTATCCTTATTGAAGAGCTGATTTTGTAAAGAAGTATCAAGAGGTGAGTGTCAAGACTCTTGTAGCATGGAAAATAAAAGAATCAAATTAACAGAAATATATTTAGAAATTTTAATGTCCGTTTAAACATCGGACCGCGGTCTTCGGACAACGGACTTTAAAAAGCGGACTATAATACTCAACATTATGAAAATAGAACAGATTTACACAGGATGCCTTGCTACTGCTACTTATTATGTAGAAAGCAATGGAGAAGCGGCAATTATTGATCCTTTAAGGGAGGTTTCTCCATATATTGAAAAAGCGGAGCAAAACAACGTTAAAATAAAGTATGTATTTGAAACACATTTTCATGCAGATTTTGTTTCAGGCCATGTAGATTTAGCAAAAAGAACTGGCGCAAAAATAGTTTACGGTCCAACGGCAACTACTGGTTTTGAATCCTACATCGCTAAAGATGGAGAAGAATTTAAAATTGGTGACATCACTATAAAAGCATTACATACTCCTGGACATACCTTAGAGTCTACCACCTATTTGTGCTCAGATGAGAACGGAAAACCATACTGTATTTTTACTGGTGATACGTTATTTATTGGCGATGTTGGTCGTCCAGATTTAGCACAGAAATCTGCGGATACCACGCCAGAAGCAATGGCTGGTAATCTTTACGATTCTTTGCGAAGCAAAATTATGCCTTTACCAAATGATGTAATTGTTTATCCTGCTCACGGAGCTGGTTCTGCCTGCGGTAAAAACATGAGTAAAGATACTTTTGACTCTTTAGGCAATCAAAAAGAAACAAATTATGCATTGAGCGATATATCAAAAGATGATTTTATCAAAGAATTAACTACGGGAGTTTTGCCTCCGCCACAATACTTTCCTAAAAATGCCAAAATGAATAAGGAAGGTATTGAGACGATTGATGAAGTTTACGAGAGAGGATTAAATGCCTTAAAACCTAATGACTTTGAGAATGTTGCAAACCAAACGGGAGCTTTAATTTTAGATGTTCGTTCTCCAGAATCATTTGCAAAAGGCTTTATCCCAAACTCAATTTTCATAGGTTTAGATGGGCAATTTGCACCATGGGTAGGAGCGCTTATTGTTGATTTAAATCAACCTATTTTATTGGTTACCGACGAAGGTAGAGAAGAAGAAACCGTAAAAAGATTAGCTCGAGTGGGTTATGATTATACTGTTGGTTATCTTGATGGAGGAATCAGCGCTTGGGAAAAAGCAGGTAAAGAAGTGGATACTGTAGAAACCGTAAGTGCGGAAGAATTAAAAGCACTTGAAAATACGGAGGAATTACAAGTATTAGATGTACGTAAACCAGGCGAATATGATGCGGAACATCTAGATTTTAGCTTAAGCCGTCCGTTAGATTTTATTAATGACTGGACAAATGAATTCGATAAAAACGAACCTTATTACCTGCACTGTGCGGGCGGTTACCGTTCTATGATTTCGTCTTCTATTTTAAAAGCAAGAGGATATGATAAAGTGATTAATATTAATGGAGGGTTTGATGCTTTGAAAAACGCAGGTTTTGAAGCCACTGATTTTGTTTGCCCAACAAAGAAAATGAAGTAAGTAGTAGTATTTCGTCATGTCGAGGGAACGAGACATCTCACACATAGGTTGTACATACGATTTGGTAGCTTGTATGTGGGATGTCTCCTATCGTCGACATGACGTTGAGTTTAAATTAAATTTATAGAAAATAATGTTAGAAATTATCAAACAACCTTGGCCTTGGTATGTGGCCGGAGTATTAATTGGGTTAACTGTGCCGGCACTTTTATTAATTGGAAATAAGTCTTTCGGCGTTTCCTCTTCATTAAGACATATTTGTGCTGCCTGTATGCCTGCAAAAATTCCTTTTTTTAGTTACAACTGGAAAAAAGAAATATGGAACCTATTTTTTGTTGGAGGAATTTTTATTGGAGGTATAATTGCCACCCAATTATTATCCAGTAGTGAATCTATTGAAATTGCAGCAAGTACTAAAGCACAATTAACTGCTTTAGGAGTAACAGACTTTACGGGTTTACTACCTGATGATATTTTTGGAGTAGCTCAAATATTCACTTTAAAAGGCTTGATCTTTTTAGTGTTCGGTGGTTTTATGGTAGGTTTTGGTACCCGCTACGCAGGTGGCTGTACCTCTGGTCATGCCATTATGGGGCTTTCTAATTTGCAGGTTCCTTCTTTAATTGCTACCATTTCTTTTATGGTTGGTGGTTTTATTTCAACATGGGTTTTATTACCTCTAATTTTTAAACTTGTAGCCTAATGAAGACTAACGATGAATTTGTGATTGAGCACCCAATAGAGTGTGAAGCACCAAACGATCAAATAAAAAAAGAAAGTCTTTTCTCTAATACAAAATACCTGATTTTGGGAGTTTTATTCGGAATTGTTTTTGTGAAAGCCGAGATTGTATCCTGGTTCAGGATTCAGGAAATGTTTCGTCTTTCATCATTCCACATGTATGGGGTTATCGGTACTGCCATTGTGGTAGGTATGATTTCTATTTTTATAATTAAGAGATTCAATATCAAAACTTTAAACGGAGAGAAAGTAGCTTTTCACCCTAAAACTTTTAATAAGGGTCAAATTTACGGAGGATTAATATTCGGTTTGGGATGGGCAATTACTGGCGCTTGTCCAGGACCATTATTTGCACAGATTGGTAGCGGATTTTTAGCCGTTATTATTACACTTTTAAGTGCTGTTGCCGGAACTTGGGTTTATGGGAAATTTAGAGATAGTTTGCCACATTGATTGTGGTGAACTTTTAAAACAACTTTAATCTACAGAAGTAGCTATTAAAAAGCTACCAATCCTATTACTATTTATATCGCCCGATATAAATCTGCTAATGCAGGCAAGCTAAATGTTTGCCTGCAAATTGTGCATCTACAAGTGAAATTTCATATTACGATTAGCAGTCTTACTTCATTTATTCGAACTTTTATAGGTTCGTAAGCCAAGTCTATTGACTTTACTTTTTAGGTTGCGAAAGCAATGTATAACCTTGAAATATTACCTGTTTTAAAAAACTAGTCAAGGTTTTTAAAACCTCTATTTCTCTTTGTTTTTTAACGATTTCTTTGCATGAATATGATAAGTGTAAAAACTTTAGAAAATTCAAATTGTTGATTCGTGTACGCGAACTTATGGTACTTTTATCTAGATTTATACTGTTTTCCTAAATAAAATACTTTATCATTGTATGATTAAAAAACACTAATTATAATACACTCCATATTATTAATACTGATTTTGCAAATGAAAAAGTTATTCTATTGTGTATGCAGTTTTATCCTATTTAGTACTTCTATCCAAGCTGAAGTCAAACTTCCAAGCTTAGTAAGTAACGGGATGGTCTTGCAAAGGGATCAAAGTATCAAAATTTGGGGTTGGGCCAATGCGGGTGAGGAGATTAACCTCACTTTTAAGAATCAAAAGTATACTGCAAAAACCGATTCGGACCGTAATTGGGAAATAAAGTTAGATCCACAGCAAGCGGGAGGTCCGTTTACCATGAAGATCAATAATAAAGAACTGGTAGATATTTGGATTGGTGACGTTTGGCTTTGTTCTGGTCAGTCCAATATGGAGGCAACTATGGGTCGGTCTAATATCAAAGCAATATATGCAGATGTAATTGCAAATAGCAATTATCCAATGATTAAGCAATTCACTGTAAATAGGGGCATGGCATTTATTCCAGTTTCTGATGTTTCAAGTGATCAAGGATGGGTAAGCGCAAATCCAGAAACGGTGCTTTCTTTTTCGGCGGTAGGTTTCTTTTTTGCAAAAGATTTATACGAAAAATATAAGGTTCCAATCGGGATCATCAACTCAAGTGTAGGTGGTACGCCCGTACAGTCGTGGGTAAATAGTGAATCATTGAAGAGTTTTCCAGAATATGATCAAATCTCTCAAAGGTTTAAAGATACCGCAGAAGTTGCCCGCACACTAAAAGCTCATCAAATAAAAACTGAAAATTGGAACAAAGCAATCACAGAAGATGACCTTGGTGTTAATGAAAAGTGGTTTTTAGAAACCGATAATCATGAAGCTAATTGGGATTCAGTAGCTGATATCAATAAGCTAGGAGAAAAAGTAAACTTCCCAAAATATGGTTCTATGTGGTTTAAAACCGAAATAGATATTCCTGCAAATTTATCAGAAAAAACCGCCATACTTTCTTTAGGAAGTATGCTTACGCAGGATGAAACTTATATCAACGGTAAGCAAGTAGGAGCAATGAATAGCAGTTATACCGATCGTAATTATGTCATCGCACCTGGGGTGTTAAGGGCTGGAATTAATAAATTGGTGATTAGGTTAATTAGCCCCACAACAGGCCTCGGGTTTAACCCAAAAAATCTTTATCAAATTAAGTTTGATCAGGATTCAATTCCTTTAAATCAAACATGGAAATATAAGTTTGGGGTAGAACTGGAGCAGTTGCCTAAAGGAAATGGATTGTCTTTACATAGCCCTACAGCTTACTATTATTCTATGATTGAGCCCATGGCAAATTATAATATCAAAGGGATAGCGTGGTATCAGGGAGAAAGTAACATCCCTAAACCTGAACAATATGAGGAATTACTATCTTCATTGATTAAGGTTTGGCGTAAAGATTGGCAACAGCCGGACTTACCTTTTGTATATGTGCAATTGGCAAATTATTCACCTACAGGTGTTGAACCCGAGATAAGTAAGTGGGCTTTACTGAGAGAAGCGCAGACAAAGGTTTTAAAAGTACCTCATACAGCTATGGCGGTTATCCATGATATTGGAGAGAAAGAGGATATTCATCCGGCAAATAAACAAGATGTAGGAAAGCGTTTGGCTTTGGCTGCACAAAAAGTAGCTTATCATGAAGACTTAGTTTATTCTGGACCAATGTATCGGTCGATAAAAGTCTCTAAACAAAAAGTTTATGTATCCTTTGACCATGTTGGCTCCGGGTTAAAATGTGTAGGAGCGAAATTAAATCAATTCAGCATTTCTGCCGATGGGAAAAACTTTGTTAAAGCAGAAGCTAAAATAGTAGGAAAACGAGTGGTGGTTTGGTCCAAAAATATAGAAAAGCCTGTGGCAGTTCGTTATGCTTGGGCAGATAGCCCTGACGGTGCAAATCTTTACAATGAGGAAGGTTTACCCGCATCAAGTTTCAAAAGCAATTAATCATTTATAAATCTTAAAATTTCAAAATGAATTTTCAAAAAACACTTTTCACCTTCTTATTGCTAGGTTTTTCGTTAAGCTTAACAGCGCAGAACTTCAAGGTTAACGAAAGCTTAATTGCTACTACACTTACCGATAGTACAAATTTCTCCTTGCTCAATTCGCGTTTAGGCGGGCGGTTTACTTTTTCATTATTAAATGAGAAACAAAGCATGCAAACGGGTAGTTTGGGTTTTGATATGGACGAGCAAACGGGCTTGTTAATTGGTGTGGAAATAGATAATAAACTGTATTGTTTTAGAACCACGAAGTTGCCAAGAAACGCTACTTACTTAACTAATCAGCAATTAAAGTTTGGACCGACTTCAATGGAAATTACCGGTGAAACTCCAGAAGGTATTCAAGTTAACTTTACTTTGATTTCTTCTTTTACACCTTCAAAGGATTTAGCAGATACTTCCGCAATTAAAACACAAATATTTCCTGGTTTTTACTTACAAGTGAATGTGCTTAATAAAAGTAATAAAAGCACAATGGGTAAACTTAAAGTTGCATTGGCTAAAACTCCTGTAAAAAGTTTCAACTATATGGCGCTAGAGCCAACTAAGCCAGATAATGTAAGCCAAACTATTTTATTTAGAGACATTGCGGATAAAGATATTAAGCTTGCCTTAACAGCGATTGAGACTCCTGCAAAAGGTGTTTTTACTGCAGATGGTTTTGGCGGTTTATATTACGATTTCAGTTTAGCGCCGAAAGCTAAAAAAGAATTTATCCAAGTTTACGCTACACATAACGACAGTACGGTAATTGAAGACAGGCGCATTAACCACAATCTTAAATATTACTATACTAAATACTGGAAAAATATTGATGAGGTTTTAAAATATGCCACCGAAAACTTCGAACAAAACATCAGCCTTACGCAAAAGTTTGAAAACAGCTTAATGGACGGTAATTTAACACAACAAGAAAAATGGGTGTTGGCTTTGTCTTTTCATACTGATTTAGCGAATTCTTTTTTCCTTATTGATGAAAATAAAGAACCTAGATTTTACCTTTCCGAAGGTAGGTTTAAACATTTAAGTACTGTAGATGTAGCGCATGAAACAGAAGTTAGTGCGATTTTTAGTCCTTGGCGCTTAAAGCTTCAATTGGCACAATGGACTCATTATATCGCTAGGGCAGAACTTACCGTTGCTGCTAATCCAGTTCAAAATAAGCCTAGCTACCAACAAGGGATGACCGCTGCAGAGTATGGCCCATATTT
Source organism: Pelobium sp. (assembly GCA_037968815.1). Taxonomy (GTDB): domain Bacteria; phylum Bacteroidota; class Bacteroidia; order Sphingobacteriales; family Sphingobacteriaceae; genus Pseudopedobacter. Next base: position 179,154 of record JBBKWF010000022.1, read on the forward strand.
ATACCATGATGTTGGTGATTTACCTTTTGTAAGCGAAACTGCAAATTATGATTACGGCCCACACATGGCTGTAGAAGAGAACACTTCCTTTGTACTGCTTCTTTATTACTATTGGAAAATAAGTGGCGATGATGCTTTCGTGAAGTCAATGTTAGGTACAGTAGATGTGTTGATGCAGTCTGTTGTGAATAGAGATACTAATGGAAATGGAATTGCCGATAAAGCTTATGGTTGGACAACCTACGATGCAAATGAAGCATTAAAGCTGTCGCCAGATAATACCTTTTTAGGAGCGAAGCAGTTTAGTGCATACGCCGTAGCTGCCGAGATGTTTAGAGCCTTGGCTAATAAAGAAAAAGCTAAAGGGATAGATGCTACAAAAACGGGAGTAGTTGATGGAGAAGGCGTTGGTTTTAAAAGAGCAGGAATAGCTGTAAATAATGAAGGTTTACGTATCAAGCAAGCTTTACGTTATGAAAAGGAAGCGAATCTGATACTTTCTACCTTGAAAAACGCACAAAAGAAATACGGCTTTATTCCTGTGAGTTTAGATGAAAATTTCCCTAAATGGGATCAACGTTCGGTGGTAATTGGCGAAGGCTTATTTTTACCTGGATTAGTTGGCTCTAAGTCACCATTGTTGAAACAACTTGCTGAGGTATTAAAGAAAGATTACGCCACTACTTATGCTCAAAGCATTACCGATTACGGCATTAAATTAACTACGCAAGAAGGAACGACTTGGTTTAGTAAAACTATTGTTGCCGATGTGGTAGCCATGCAATGGTATGGTATTAAACATTCAACAGCTCCTTATGTTTACGAGTGGAATAAGAACAGTCCTTATGCTTACAACGATGGTTTATTGAAAAAGGATGATGTTTGGATTGGTTACTGGTACCCACGTGGGATATCCATATTAGGTTATTGGCTGTTACAAAATCCGATTAAGAATTAAAGCGGAAAGCTAAAGGCGCAATGCTTAAGGCTGTCGCATGTTATTAGTAGGGTTTCTCTTTTGGAGTAAATTAAGAATAACCCAGCTCAGTGAACGCTGTAAAAAAATTGGTAACTCAGCGGTTAATTAAAAAATAAAAACCACGGAGTACACAAAGTACACGGAGCTAAATGGTAATTAGCCACCCAACTCCGTGACCTCCGTGGTTAAAAATAAAGCCCAGTCCTCGGTCTGTGTCCTTACCAATGCTATTATTTAAGTGGGTTTTTTCTACTTGTCGTCATTTCGAGGAACGAGAAATCTCACCAGCAAGGTCTGTTCATAGCATTTAGCACCTATTTGTGAGATGTTTCACTATCGTTCAACATGACGAAACGTAGAGAAAAATATTCCATGTCCAAGCAGGGTTTCTCTTTCTGAGAACCCTGCTTTATTATTTAGAACGCACTCTACAAATCTGAATACCTCTTTTCTAGAAAGTTTTTCATAAACAAATTAGCTTCCCACAAATCACTGACATCTTCTTGGCTAAATGGCAACTGCGACATGTATGGAAAAGGTCCAAACTCACAGGTAACGGTTAGCGTTTGAGTTCCTAAAGTGCGGTGACGGTTTACAATGGCGTCCCACCATTCACAATGAAAGTCAAGTGCTTCTTTCCATTCGGGAGCGGCGGGGTTGTTGACTTGTGGTCCTCCAGGGAAACCAATGCGGGCATGGAAATGGTCCGTACGGGTGATTGCCAGGTCTAAACTTTTTTGTTGATCTTGCAAGTAAGATTCGGAAACACAGCACCAATGAGAGAAATCTGCAGTAATCCTTAACTCAGGATGTTTTGTTAGAAATTCAGCGGTATAAGCAGCGCAAAAACTGAATTTTCCACGGTGTGTTTCATGTAAAATGGTAACACCAGTTTCTTTACTTATTTCTCCAGCTAATGCTATCAGTTTACTGTTCTCATCGAAAGTAAAATAATCTTTACCTGTTTGTGAATTGATAAAAAGCGGTTTGGCAGTAGCTAAAGCATTTAAACGAGTTTCAAATTCTGGATAATAATCCTCAAAGTTTGAAGCTGCAGTTTCAAAATGTTGCCCAATCCAAGTTAATCCGTTCTTATTTAATTCATCAAACATTTCAGTTTGCTCTTCCGCAAGCATCGGTAAATTTGCTTCCACTCCCGTATAGCCTGCGTTTTTCGCTTTTAAAGCAAAATCAGCCCATGATAAATGCCTGTTTCCCCACCTAGGGATAAAAAAATTGATTTCCATTGTTTGATATAGTGGTCTATAATTGTTTAATGTTATAAATTTCCGCTTTCCGCTTTCCGCTTTCCGCTTTAATTATGCTTGATGTATTGTGATTGGTAAGCTTTTGGGGTTATGCCATTCATCCGTTTGAACAAACGGTTAAAATAGGAAGGGTTGTTAAATCCCGATTGAAAGGAAACCTCTGCAATGGTTAAATCTCCTTTTAATAAAAGTCCGGCGGCGTTTCCTAACCTAATTTCATTCATAAAATCTTTAAAAGTTTTTCCGGTTTTTTTTTTGAAATACCTGCAAAATGCAGCGGTGTTCATATTACATTTTTGGGCAATGTCTTTTACACTTAAATCATCTTTAAAATTGCTTAAAACATAACTATAAACACGATCTATTTTTTCTATATCGTTACTTTTGTATTGATGCGCATAACCTATACTACATAAATAATTGTATTTTTTTTCAGTCGCAATGCTCAGCAATATCTCGGTTAAGCTGATGATTTTCTGGGATTCGTTGAGCTTTAAAAAGCCGACTAATTTTTGTTGTAGATCCAAATGATCGGCACTTATTGCAATACCTCTTTTGGCATTATTCAGTAAATCCAATACCGGTTTCATCGGGGGGATTTTTAAAAAATCACTCCCTGCATAATCTTGGTTAAACCTAATGATGATAGCTTCTGCTGCATTTTCTGTGTTATTTAAATAGTAGCTTTCGTCGTTGTGCCAATAATGTGGCAAACGAGAACCCATTAAAGTGATTTCGCCGGGTTTAAATTCAGAAATATGATCACCAATAAATTTGGTGCCCTCACTTTTAAGTACAAAAGTGATTTCTAACTCATCATGAAAATGCCAAGGATTACCAAAATAGCTTACCTCTTCTCTTCTAGCGTCGATATGGAATTTACTATAAGCCGGAACTTTAAGGTGAAGTGGTTTCATTGCACAAAAATTAACCTTTTTTTTGATTAATTCATATTGAAAGCAAATTTTGTTTTATAAAGAGCAAAATTTGGGTTAAGAGCTCAGAAATTTTACGCTTAGTTTCGTTTAACCAATTAACCCGAATCTAATAAGAATTAGATTTCGATTTTTAAACGAACAATATGAAAATGTCTTACGGATGGAAAATTTGTATCCTCCTATTTTTTAGTACGACCATCAATTATTTGGATAGGCATGTATTCAGTATTCTGGCTCCTGAGCTACAAAAACTGTATAAATGGGACGAGGTAGAGTACAGTTATATTGTGACTTCTTTTCAGGTTTCTTATGGATTAGGAGTGGTGTTAACAGGAAAACTACTCGACAGATTTGGTACCAAGTGGATATTTGGAATAGGAGTAGCCTTATGGAGTGCAGCCGGTATGGCTCATGCTTTTGCCCGAGGCGCAGTTGGCTTTGGTTTAGCCCGGTTTAGTTTGGGTTTAGGAGAGTCGGTTAACTTTCCAGCCAGTGTTAAAACCGTGGCAGAATTATTTCCTCCTTCTCAAAGAGCATTTGCAACAGGTTTTTTTAATGCAGGTTCAAATATTGGAGCAATAGCCGCTCCCTTATTAATTCCTTTTATAGCCTATAACTATGGCTGGCAATGGGCATTTATTTTAACAGGAGCTTTAGGCTTTATCTGGTTGTTTTTTTGGTTTACAACCTATAAAAAGCCTGAGAAAAAAGTTGTTGAAACTGATATTTCTTTGCCTTTACCGTCAATGAAAAGTTGGAAGAGCGTGGTCTTAAAGAAAGAAGTCTTAACCATTTGCTTGGTGAGGTTTATTTCTGACCCTACTTGGTGGTTTTTATTGTATTGGTTGCCTAAATTTTTAAATGAAACCAAAGGGGTTAGCACAGCATCTTTAGGATGGCCATTGGTCGCCGTTTACATTCTTGCAGATGTCGGGAGTTTAACCGGAGGAGCTTATTCTTCCTTCCTCATTAAAAAAGGGAAAGGTGTTTATGCCTCAAGAAAGCAAGCTTTATTAGTTTGTGCTTTAATTGCATTGGTGCTTTGTGGAGTTGGCTTCACTGATGATTTATGGATTGCCGTATTATTAATTGGTTTAGGCGCTGCTGCACATTGCGGTTGGACAGCCAATATATTCGCAACCATTACCGATGTTTTTCCTTCAGAAGAAGTAGGAACGGTAATGGGGGTGGCCACATTATCCGCAGTAAGCGGAGGAATTGTATTGTCACTTTTAACAGGTAGAATTTTAGAATTTACAGGTGGATATGGTGGCATATTCATGATGATAGGCTTTACATACCTCATTGGCTATATCTTATTAACTCGTTTAATTCCAGAAATAAAAGTAAATCAAACAACAACAGAAACAACTGAAAATGGACTATAAAAAAATAACAGCAGCAGATAAAGCGCTTTTTGATAAAGACGGCTATATTTTAATTAAAGGAATGCTGAATGATTCCGAAGTAAAAAAACTGTATGATATTGCCATACATGATGAAGTCATCAGCAATAAATCCTTTGATAGGGGTGATGCGAATGGCTTAAGAACAAAATTGGCTTTATGGTATTCTTTAGGAGAAGATGCCTATAGCTTATTGGCCCGCTCTAAGCGTATCGTTGAAGGTGCCAACCTTTTATTAGGTGGCGAATCGGCACATTTTCATTCTAAATTGATGCAGAAAGAACCTAAAGTTGGTGGCGCTTGGGAGTGGCATCAGGATTATGGGTATTGGTATCGAGATGGTTTTTTATATCCCCAAATGTTGAGTGTATTAACAGCACTATCGGCTGCTAATAAAGAGAATGGTTGCCTGCAAGTAATTAAGGGGTCACATTTAATGGGTAGGGTAGATCACGGTTTCAGTGGCGAGCAAGTTGGTGCAAATCAAGAAAGGGTTGATGAAGCCATAAAAAATGCAGAACTGGTTTATGTAGAAATGGAAGCTGGAGATACTTTGTTCTTTCATAGCAATACCATCCATCGTTCAGATGCAAATTTAAGTGATTCGCCAAGATGGTCTTTAATTTCAGCTTATAACTTAATCACCAATAAGCCTTATAAAGGGAATTACCCATCTGCAACAGAAAAAATAAACATGGTAAATGATGATGCCTTGCTTCAAACTGGTAGTGAAGGGATAAAAGAAAATGCTAATTTTTTAATCAAATAAGCGCTGAAATAGGTTTCTAAAATCCAAAGCGAGAATTGATGTTAATCATTCTCGCTTTTTTTATTTATAGATTGTTGAAAATCAGTTCAAGAATATTGGATAGGTTCTACTTTTAAGGTTTTTTTTATTAGATTGTTTGATACTTTTGCACAGGAACCAATTAATCAATAAATGAAAACAAATATGCTTACGGGCGTAAAGGAAATAGCCAGAAGAGCGAACGTCTCTACAGGTACCGTCGATAGAGTATTGCATAATAGGAGGGGGGTTTCTGAATCTACTAAAAATAAAATATTAGCTATTATGAAGGAGCTGGATTACCAGCCAAACATATTAGCGAGAAGATTAGCGTCGAAAAAAGTATTGCGCTTTGCAAGTTTAATTCCTGCTGTATCTACCGAAACAGAATTTTGGGATGCCCCCATAAAAGGGATTGAAATGGCAGAAGCCGAAATTAAGCAGTTTGGGATTGTTATTGATAAATACTTTTACGACCAAAACGACAAAGAATCTTTTGTTAAACAATCTAAAAACCTCCTTGAAAATCATGTTGATGGTGTTTTGGTTGCTCCTATATTTATTGAGGAATCTTTAGCTTTTTCTAAACTTTGCAACCAAAAAAAGATTCCTCAGGTTTTTTTCAACTCAGATATTCCTAATGAATCAAGGTTGAGCTATATTGGTCCAGATTTGTTTCAGAGTGGGCATTTGAGTGCGCACATGGTAAATTACTTGGTGTCTAGTGGAGATAAAATATTGATTGTAAACATCTCTAAAGAGATTGATAGTTACCATCACTTATTAAGAAAAGAAGAAGGTTTTATTTCCTATTTTAAAGATCACAAAAAGAACGTAAGAATTGTAAAAACTGATATTACGCCCAATACAGACTATGAATCTGTTGCAACTAAATTAATAGAAGTATTGGCAGAACATAATGATGTGAAAGCCATTTTTGTAACCAACTCTAGGGTTTTCTCTGTCGCTCAGTTTTTAAAGAAAACAAATCAGGAAGATATTTTCTTAGTTGGCTACGATTTTTTACCCCAAAGTATCGAGTATTTAAAAAGTGGAGTGATCGACTTTTTGATTTGCCAGAAGCCTCAAGAACAAGGATATAAAGGTATTATGGCTTTGTATCAAAGTGTAGTTTTAAACGGCGAAGTGGAACCGACTTACTACATGCCTATTGATATTATTACCAAAGAAAGTTATAAATCTTATCGAAATTAGGGCGTTTTAACACGCTTTTTGACTGTATCTTTTTTGTCATCCTGAGCGCAGTCGAAGGACAAAAAAAGGATGTCGCTTCAATCGTTAACGCGGGATTTAGAGGTTTGTAGGAGATTTTTGTTTAAAATCAATTTTTAAGAGTCTGGAGACTCTTTTTTATTTGTGAATCCGTAGAGACGCTTCGCTTAACTCTACAGACAGGTGTGAAAACCGAACTTTTCAGCTTTTAACTACTTTTTAAGATAGCATTATAACGGTTTTCGGTCATAACAGAAACAGCCGCCCTACAAGAATCGGAATGTTCACACTTCTTAATTATTAAAGGAAATTCTTTAAGCATCACTTCAAAGTTATATATTTCAGTATAAGCCTTGCATATGCCACAACAACTTTCTCGCGTTACTACAGTTAAGTAAAATTTTGATACTCCTTCAACCTTAAGCATGCTGTGTTTTGCAAGTATCATATGCTTGAAATATAGTTCAAAATAATTTTTACTTACTTGTTCGTCACTCTCTATGCATGAAACAGCAAGTAAGTGATAAATAGAGCTTACTGTAAAATGTTTATTAGGATTTGCTTCAATGACTGGAATTAATATTTGTTTGTAAATTTCAAAAGGTGAAGACTCATTTTCTTCGTTTATGATTGACTCTAAGAAGTCCTTAGTTATATTATGCTCAAATTCTTCGCTATAAAACAAACTGCTATTTTTATTGATCTTATTGTCAATTCCTAATTGGAATGAGATATTATAAATAACTGATTTAATAGTCTTCTTATCCATCTATGTTTTTATGAACGTCAATTATAATTAACCTAATTTATATAATAAAGAACTACACTTGAACACCTTTTAAAATTAATAAATAAATCATCAAAATAATTTGAAATATTATTCACTCTCAACCATTTTATAAACAAATTCAAAATCCCTAAAACAAAAAAACAAGCCCCGAAGAGCTTGCTTTCAACCAACTTAACCCAAAAAAATTATTGTTTTGTGATTTTTTTATACCTCAATAAAGCTTCTAAGTAATAATAATCAGCATATACTATTGGAGTATTAATTTCTGAATTACCCGGCTTATGACCTACCGAGTGTTTCAATATGAAATTATTGTTCTCATTTAACTTAGCGGTATAGGCAGGGGAGGCTAAACTGGTCAGCATTTCCTCTGCAATTGAAAAATATTGTTTTTTGTTGTCTTTACTATAACCACTTAACTCTAAAAAGGCAGAAGCAAAAACTGCGGCTGCAGAAGCGTCTCTTTCTTCGTTCGGGATATTTGGTGCATCAAAATCCCAATAAGGAACTTTATCTGTAGGTAAATTAGGATGCTTGATTACAAATTGCGCAATGCCTTCGGCTTGTTTAAGGTACTTTTCGTCTTTGGTCTCTCTGTACATCAAAGTATAACCATAAAGCGCCCAAGCTTGTCCTCTGGCCCAAGCCGAATCATCTGATGCTCCTTGATGAGTTTTCTTTCTGAAAACTTTAGTACCTGGTAAGTAACAAACCACATGGTAACTGCTATAATCATCCCTGAAATGATGTTTTAAGGTATTGTCTGCATGGGTAATTGCAATATCATAAAGTCTTTGGTCTTTTGCTTGTTTGGCTGCCCAAAACAAAAACTCCAGGTTCATCATATTGTCAATAATTACTGGGTATTCGCAATCGGCATGTTTGTCCCATGATTTAATTAAACCATATTCTGGGTCGAAACGAGTAGCTAAAGACTGTGCGCCGGTAAGCATAGGTTCAATGTAGGCGGTGTCATTGGTTAAGCGATAACCATTCCCGTATGGGCAGTAAAGCATGAAACCTAAGTCGTGAGTAGTTGTATTGTATTTTTGCTCATCTAAAGCTGTTGTCCATTTGTCTGCTGCTGTTTTCCACTTGTCATCTTTAGTGAACTCATACAAGTACCATAAAGAACCTCCAAAAAAGCCACTACACCACCATTCGGCTGTTCTGTTATAAATCTCGCCATTGGCTTTGGTAGATTGTGGAAATTGCGTTAAATCTTGGTGGGTTGCCAACATGTTCTCATATTGTTTAGCGGCAAAGCTCAATTCTTTATTCACATCAAGTGCTGCTTTTTGTTGCGCACATCCGCTAAAAACTATTGTTGCTATAAAAGCAAGGAGTACAATTTGTTTTTTCATCTAGGTCTTAATCTATTATGGTTATTTTAAAATTGGTTAAGTGACTGGCTTACGGTACCCCCTTTATGTTCAGCCTGGGGTAAGGTGATAGATATCGGTTCTGTTATTTTTAATAAAGAGGAACTAAAGGTGACATGTAAATTTGTTAATTTTTGTGTAGGATCTGCTAGGTATAATGTAGGGTTTTTAGACGTGATGTTTTTGATAAATAATATGCAGGGTTCGTCCACAGTAATAGAAAAATTTTGTCCTTTTAAGCTTCCTGCTTCGTGGAAAACTGCCTGTACCATTTGTAAGTCAGTGTTTTCTACCGCCTGCAGTAGAGGCGTATTTGAAAGAATGTTAATGGTAGAAGAGGTGTTTGACGCTGTTTCCTTTTCACCAACCCCTGGTTTTACAATATAGGCGTAGGTTTGTTTCGCAGGGTCTTGTCCGTGACTAAACCATAGTTTAAACACGTTTTCTTTAAGGGTTTTATTAGATCTGTTTTGATTGATTTTGTACCAACTTCCCTTTTGTTTTTCAGTACTTAAGCGGATTTCTCCTTTGTTTGGGAAATAATAGGCAATGCTATCATGCCATATCCAGTTCACATTATTAGAACTAAGGCTTTTATTGATACTGATGATTTTATCATTAACGTTAGCTTTTACAGTGCCCTCTAGCCAAGCTTGGTTAATAGCGGTGGTAATGGGTTCTTTAGCGAAACTATTGATGTCTGCACCTAAGGAAACCACCTCGTCGTCAAAGAAAAACCATGCTTTTTTCGCAGTGACCTCATTATAATCTAAACTATAAATAGTTGCTCCGTTAAGACCATCAGAAACTCCGCCAGTAAAATATCCTACTCCTCTTTCACCCCATTCTAAAGTGGTTTCTATGTCTTCCGCATAATCTCTTGCGGTTATCCCCGGTATTTTATCCCATTCCCAAATGGGCATGATGTTAAAATATTCTTTACCGGTTCTTTGGATATTAGTTGCCCCATCTGGTAAAAACTTTCCGAGTGTGTTTTCTCTATTTCCTCTTTCAGTCCGGACGGTTCTTCTAGAAACTGTCCTTACATTAAAAGAATAAGCTGGTCTTTGATGTAAAGTATAATCACCTCTGTAAAAGTACGTGTGAGTTGGCGTAACTTTATAAGATGGTGCTTGCTGTTCTAGAATGCGTTGTTCTATAACCTCTAAAGCATCAGCGTTTTTCGGGTTTGCTTTCTTTGCTAAACTTAACAAGCTTTTGGTGCCCGCTTTTTGGCTAATCATGGTTTTATCTAAAAGGTCATTTCTAGCAAGTCCACGTCCTTCAGTGTTGAAATCGCTGTACTTTCCTCTGATAGTTTTTAAATAGGTACCCAATAGGTATTCATCCATTATCTTTAACTTCTGCGTAGAAATGGCGTAACTAGTACCCGCAAGCCAAGAAGCAACCTTGTATTCTCCAATTAAAAAAACCTGGCCGTAACTTGCAATTTGTAATTGAGGACCATGTTGTAGGTACGAGTAATCAGGTTTTAAACCTTGTCTTCCTCCCAATGATATTGGCAAAAATGCTTGATTGACTGCTGAATCCATCAGGTTTTTATCATCACTGGCGCAGGCTCGGTACATCATATGGATAGCCATATCTAATTTGTTGGCGCTAATTGCCTTTACCACGTTACCGCGATTCATTCTTTCAATTAAAGAATCTTGCAAGCCAAGAGGTAAAATGTTTGTCCCTTTTAGAAGCACTAAAACTTCTCCAATTCCGGTAGGAGAGGCAATCTCATTCTGAAACCAATTGGTACTTACAGGATCTACTTGTAACCAATAACGTAAAGCACTAACAGTTTGAGCGCCTAGTTTCGCTTTATCAGATGCGTTTTGCTGATCTAAGTTTAGCGTTAGCGCAAATTGCTTCACTCTTTTTAAGTGATCAAGAGGTGTCCAGCCGGTTTCTCTGGTTGATGAATAATCAATACTAGCCCAATTACCTTGTGCTTTAAGCGAGGAACTATAGTTTTTTAAATCTTGCTTTAATTCTTCTGAGTTCAAGTCTGCTTTTAGGTAATCAACAATTCTTGATTGAATTAATTGAAACTCATCTTGACTGTAACTTGTATTTGCTACAAAACAAAAGAGTGCCAGCATACAATAAAACTTGTTGATGTTGAACAGCATAGGTTTTAATTAAATGATTTTTTGTTTGGAGTAGAAGCCATTAAAAAGGTTATTTTTCCTCCGTTAGTAATCTCTTGATGAGTAATGTACAAACGATTTAAAGCTTTTCCGTTTAGTAATACTTGTTTTACATAAACGTTTTTAGCCGATTGATTTTTTGCTTCCACAATAAACTTTTTACCGTTTTCAAGGTTTAAAGTTGCGTTTAAGATAGAAGGACTTCCCAACTCATATCGATCTGAACCCGGTGCCATTGGGTAAAAACCCATAGAAGACATCATATACCAAGCACTCATTTGTCCGCAATCATCATTACCTCCTAAACCATCAGGACCGTTATGGTATTGTTTTTCCAAAATCATCCTTACTGTTTTTTGGGTTTTCCATGGTTGCGAAGTGTAATTGTATAGGTACGCAACGTGGTGTGCTGGCTCGTTTCCATGTACATAATTCCCGATAATTCCCTCACGAGTAATATCTTCTGTATGCGCAAAAAACTCATCAGGTAAATCCATGGTAAATAGAGAATCTAAATGCGGAATAAACTTTTTATCGCCACCCATAATTTTAATCAGTTCTTTTGGGTCTTGAGGGACATATAAGCTGTAGTTCCATGTATTACCTTCAATAAATCCTTGGCCTTCTGTATCTAAAACATCAAAATCCTTACGGAAAGTTCCGTCACTTAATTTAGGACGCATAAACCCTATTGAAGCATCATAAACGTTTCTCCAGTTTTCAGATCGTTTGATAAAAGTATTATAAACTTCAGTATTACCGATTTTCTTTGCCAGTTGTGCAATACACCAATCGTCATAAGCATACTCCAAAGTGTTGGAGACAGCAGTTCTGTTTTTATCCGAAGGCACATAACCTTTGTCAATATAATCGCCAATACCCTCGTAATCACGTTGATTTGCAGTGGTTACGCAAGCAGCCAATGCTTTATTTACATCGCCCGTGAAGTTGCCTTTAATAATGGCATCTGCAATTACAGAAACACTATGGTAACCGCTCATGCACCAAGTGTCATTTGCAGAATTTGACCAAATAGGCAACATTGGTAAAGCACTTTGGTCAAAATGTGCTAACATTGATTTCACCATGTCATCATTCCTTTTTGGTTGGATGATATTGAAAAAAGGATGCAAGGTTCGGTAAGTATCCCACAAAGAAAATGTGGTATAATTAGTGAAATCTTTAGCGGTATGTATTTTTTGATCTAAACCTTTGTATTCATTATTAACGTCCATATAAACCGTTGGACTTAAAAAAGCATGGTACATTGCTGTGTAAAAATTGATAGCATCTTCTGTTTTTGCAGTTTTTACTTCTATTTTTTGCAATTCTTTATTCCACGCTTGCTGGCCTTGTTGTTTAACCGAATTAAAATTCCAACCCGGTATTTCTGTCTGCATATTTAGCAAAGCATTATCCGTACTTACTGGCGAAATGGCAAACTTGATTTTAATTTTTTCATCAGCTTCCGTATCAAAATTAAAGTACATTTTGATTTTCTTGGCTGCCATTTCTGGGAAGTTTTTGGTTTGATCCCACTTTGCCCAAAAGCCTTTGTAAACTTCTTTTGGAGTGTAGTCTTTAGCTCCGTAAGATTTAAATGGTTTTGAAAAAGACATGGCAAAGTAAACCGTTCTGTTTTTTGCCCAACCAGTTGTTTGTCTGGAACCTATCACTAAAGAATCATTGACAACCCTATAGTAAGTCCAAACGTTTTTATTATCATAGTTGTAGATCCCATGCATCAAATCAAGAATGATGTTTGATTCGTTTGATTTTGGGAAAGTATATTGATGAAAACCTACTCGAGTAGATGTGGTTAGTTCGGCTAAAATATTGTCATCATCTAATTTTACTTTATAATAGTTGGCTTCAGACACTTCATTTTTGTGGCTGAACTTAGAGCGATAGCCATTCTCTGGATGATCGGCCGTTCCTGGGTTAAGCTGTACTTTTCCCACGGTAGGCATTACCAAAAAATCGCCTAAATCTGAATGCCCTGTACCACTGTAATGGGTATGGCTAAAGCCAACTATTGTTGGGTCATCATACTGGTAGCCAGCACAATATTTGTAAACATCTTTATTGTATTTTCCGTTTTCTTCATACGATAAAGTATCAGTATCTGGGCTTAATTGCACCATCCCAAAAGGTACGGTAGCACCCGGAAATGTATGCCCCATTTTCTGAGTCCCAATAATAGGTTTTACAAATTTATATAAATCGCTTTTTGATTGTGCTTTTACAACGAATACGATATTGCCTATGAGGGCGGTAATGAGTAAACACTTACTGAACTTTTGCATAATAGATAATTGAAAAATTAGATAAAAAGATGATTAATCTACCTTAATGTTAGTTGATTTTTGTGTGTACAATAATTTCTTCTGATCTATCTGTTCAAAAGTCACTTTTTTCAATAGTGCACCATGAACATCGTCCATTATTATTGGCAACCTATAATCTTTCTTTTCTGCAGTTAAATGAAGGTTAGAAAAATTGATGTTTTTTGCATGTCTAACATAAATTCCCCAAGCTGGTAATTCTTTAAACTGAGAAAACTCTGGGTATTGGGCTGGTTGCTCTGGTATGCTATCTAATTTGTCTAAAGCGACGTAAGCAATCATTTTACTACCTCTACCTGGGTAAGAAATTTTAAAATTCGAGAATGTTACATCGTTAATATATTGCCCTGGTAAACCTGCAATTACAATTGGCGAAATGTTTCTTGGCATATCTTCAATTGGACCTTCATAATCATAACCAGCATCAGCTTTTTCAAAAGGAACGTCAGCAACTACGTTTTTAATAGATATTCTGTCCATTGTAGATTTTTTGCCTACTACTCTTTCGCCTAACCTTAGGTAAATAACGTTACCCGTGTTGATGCTTTTTAAGCCATCTATCAAAATATCTTCTAAAAAGCCACCATCTACACTTTGTAAAGCGATTGCTGAACGGTAAGTGTTATAAACGGTATTGTTGATTGCTTTAATATTTCTGAAACCGCCTTTACCAGCTGTTCCTAATTTTATTCCGTTTGCACTTGTACGTACAATGTTATTTTCAATCAGGATATTGTTGCAATAGTAACCTTCAGTGTGTGATTTTAAACAAATACCATCATCTGCAGCGTCAATATTATTGTTGGTAATCACTACGTTATCGCAATCTACGATGTCAATTCCATCACTGTTCCAAAAAGCAACGTTATTTACGGTAATGCCGTCAATTAACATGTTTTTACAACGTTCGTAAGTTTGTAACCAACAAGCTGAATTTTGAAGAATGATATCTTTAATAGTAACGTTGGTACAGTTGAAGAAGTAAATGATCATCGGTCTGATGGATTCTCTTGTACGGTCATATTTCAAGATATCTTCAATTAAACCATCATTTGCATAAGCGATGGAGTTATTGGCCAAAGCTCTTCCTTGTCCGTCAATCATTCCTTTACCAGTAATGGCTACGTTTTCTAAATCTCTAGCATGTATCAAAGCAGTTTGTCCAATTCTATCGTAATCAAATGGATTTGTAGAGCCTAATAAAACGGCACCTTCTTCTAACTGTAAAGTAACATTAGATTTAAGGTGGATTGAACCTGTTAAATATCTTCCAACATGGAAAACCAATCTGCCACCGCCATTTTTATGGATATAATCAATAGCAAATTGGATAGACCGAGTGTTTAAGGTTGTTCCGTCATGTTTAATATGGAAAAAGGATGCTTTGTAATCTTTTGCGAAAGCTCCAACGGTCTGAAATAAGACAAATAGGAGAACAAGCATGATTTTTTTTTGATGTTTCATAATTTTTGGTTTTTGTTAAAATAAATGTATTGGACCTATAAGACCCATTGATTGAAGTGGTTGTGGTTTTCTTGGATGGTTTGACCAATATTGAGCAGTTGGATTGTCTTTTAATGACTGCATATAGTTGACCATCACTGTGGTGACTTTAATTTCTATGTTGTTTTCGCCTGCTTTCAGTAAGTTTTTCAGTGCGTACGCTCTTCTGCCATACCATTGAGTGCCTAGGTTTTCGCCATTCACAATCAGTTCGGCTATGCCAGCTACTTTGCCTAAATCTAAATATTGAAGATTTTTTCCTTTGTTTAAGTTGAGCGTGGTTTTATAAGAAACAGTCCCAGAGAAATGTGTAAAATCTGGTAAATCCTTTAAATCTGAAAGTGCTTTAAACTCTTGGTTTTTTACCGTTCCGTCCATGTGCTTAAATTCGGCTTTCCATATCGAGTTGATAGGAGTGGAGCCGCTGTTTACTTCAGGAACTGGGTTCCACTTTTCTCCAGATTTATCTTTGTTAAATATGATAATCCTAGAATCTGCAGGAGAAAGTTTGATTTTTAACTGTCCATTTTTTAAATCCAGTTTGAATTTTTCTCCACTTGCTGCATCCCAAATCCAAGCTTGTTTATTTGCTGTAATTTCTGATGAAAAAGTTGCATCTAAATCAAAGCTTTTATGAGCACTAGCGTTGTTGATAAGCAAAATCTCTGCATCCTTAGTTTGATACCTAATCTGCGTTATAAAAGTGTCTGGATTTGCAATTTTAACATAAGGCTTAATGTTGTACTTCTCCTGAACACTTGTGTACCAAGCTTTAAAGTCGCTTTCTGGTTTTTCTAATAAGATAAACTGCTTTGGATATTTCTTTAATTTATCCATCCATTTTTTGACTTCTGTATCTTTTTTCTGATGGTTTAACCAGCCTAAAGATTGCTCTGGATAAGTTTCAATACAAAAAATACGACCGCCTGCTTTTACAAAGTCATACAGCTTTTGGGCGGTTTTAGGCTCCATACTTTTTACTGCGATTAAAAAGAGCGTATGGTATTTTCTTTCACCATAAGTCATCCAACCTTTGTTGAACTCAGCATCTGCAATTACCTGTTCTGAGACGTAATCACAAGCATTTCCATTTTGATGGATAGATTCCCACACCAACATTTGGTAAGGTGGCGTAACGCGAGAAGGAAACGGTTCCATTTGCGCACCTTCTACACTCCACATATCACCTGTTGGCGCCATGATTGCGATATCTGCAAAAAAAGAAGCTTGCTGTAGTAATGCAGATTGTCTTGCTCTGTAATCCGTATAGTTTTTAAAATACGGCCACATAGTATTATGCTCGTTAAAATAACCTCCATAAGTTATCCAACCTGGAAAAGCTGCTGTTTTTGGCGAATAGTTAAATCCGTGAAAAATAGGATGTGTTATCCCAGAAACGGTACTTTGATCGCCCGCTATTTTAAATAGCTCTAAGTTCTCGTTAAACACCATTTCGGTATTCGTTAATTCTTCTGAGCTAACTAGTTTTTTTCCTTTTAAATGGGCAGCAGAAGATACCGATTTATTAATCATGGTATTCCCACGACCTAAATGCCAAGGGTATTTGGTGAAATCTTTCTCCGAAATTTCTTCGCCAATGCCATATTTCATCCAAGTTTCGCCTTCGGGTATATCCATCCCAAAACTTCCCTCTAAAGGAAAATGACCTCTTCCGTAAGCTTGTGCTCTTGACTTAATTTTGTTTTCCTTACACCATTTGATAAAGTTGTTCGAAAACCTTTCTCTGAAAATCTCTGCTTTAGTGTATTCAAAATCGTAACGCATACGATTTAGTGTTTTTTCGAATTCT
The DNA here is from genome assembly GCA_037968815.1 of Pelobium sp. Lineage (GTDB taxonomy): Bacteria > Bacteroidota > Bacteroidia > Sphingobacteriales > Sphingobacteriaceae > Pseudopedobacter. The sequence goes on from JBBKWF010000022.1 coordinate 195,754, forward strand.
GGATCTACATCTACTGCATAAGTAAGGTTGATTGTATTTCCCATTCTTCCTGTTTTAAACAGGATAAAGGGTAAATAAGGGTATAAATCATAACCTCTACGTTTTTGGAATTCAGCCATCATATCACTGTTCCAGTTTGCGCCTTCCATTTCTAAACTATCAATGAAAAAAGACCTTACAAAAGGAGCCAATGGGCCAATTCTATCTTGAATAGAATCTGTAATACGGTTTAAATATTTATTAACTGCTTTTTCATTGAAGTGATTAAGTACAGGGCCTCGTCCACCTGGAGCGCCTTGTATCACTTTCATAAAGCCATTAATTTTAACCAAAGCATAAACAGCGAACTTTCCTTTTGGTAAGTCTACTTTTAAAACATCATTAATCACTTGATTTTTGATGTTTATCACTTGGTCCATGTTGATTAAAGGATCTGGAACTAATTTTAATTCTAGAAGTTCCATTGTACGCCCGCTATAAGGGCTCAACGTAGCCGGATCGGCTTCTTTAAGAATATCAAAGACAGAAATTTCAGTCTTTATAGGTCCATTTAGTTTCTTAACTGCGGTAACTACCACTTGGGCTCTCTCGTCGCCTTCTAAAAACTCAGCACCAAAAGGGAAACCGGTTCCTGCTATTAAATCACAGGTCATGTCTAGCCTTTTAGCTTCTTCTAAAGTGAATTTTAAAAGATCTACCCATTCATCACTTAACCAATCGACTGATGGGATGTTCATATCATCGGTATTGGAAGGGAAAGATATCGGGTTGATTTCTACACCTCCAATGCCTGCATCTTTTAGCAGTTTAAGTTCTCGGGCTAATTCAGCTTTTTCAATTTTATTGCCGTTCCACCACCACCTTACAAATGGGCGGTAATTTGCGGTTGGATCTTTGAATAATTTATATAAATCATCCTCAGAAATCTCCATAAGGGTATTTGAAATTGACTTAGAAAAAGCATTGCCATTTAACATCAGCAGACTTGCTGCAGAAAAAATTGCACTTTGCTTTAGGAAAGATTTTCTTTTCATAGTTTTTATTTTAGGCGTAACGATTTTCTAAAAAATCTTTCATCCATAAATTAATTCTCCATTGTTCATCTCTTAATGATCCTGTTCTGTTCCCCTTTACTAAATAAGGAGCGGGTCCAAATTCGGGAGTAATAGTGACAGGTAACTGATAAGCTCTCATTCGCTCAATCCATTTATCCCAAATCTGTAAATGAGCGTTCAGTACTTCCTCGTATTCTGGCAAGGCAGGGTCCCAAACTTGTGAAGCCTGAGTACTACCCACTCTAGCGTGAATGTGTTTTGCATGTTTAATAGCACTTTGCACTGCCCCTTGTTGATCTTCTAATAAACTTTCTGAAACACAAAACCAATGTGAAACATCAAAAGTTAATTTCAGATCTGGATTTTTAGCTAAAATTGGTGCAACGGCATGTGCAGCGTAAGACCATTTATTTCTATGTGTTTCTTGATAAATGGGAGTTTGGTACTTTTCTTCCATTTGGTTGCAAATATTTAAACATTGTACAACTTGTTGTTCATCAAAAAACTCTCGACCTGTTTGGGCACTAAAAAACAATGGTATTTTATACTCATTTCTAATCTGCATGAGCTCGTCTAAATCAGCTTCAAGTTTTTGCAGGTAAGTTTCTAAATTGCTATAAGGTTCAATTACGGCCATTACAATGGCAAAATCTAACTCGTAAAAAGCTAGTAATTCTAGCACACGCTGATCATCTCTTGGTTCGCCAAAGGGAAACCACTCGATACCTGAATAACCAGCATCTTTAACCTGTTTCAAAAAAACATCCCAAGGAATATCCTCTGAACCCCAACGCGGACAGAAAAACTTGATTGATGAAGTCATTTGTTATTTTTTATAGATCAATGGATTCTGCTCGTCATTGTTTAATAAGTCGCCAACTTTTAACGTTTTTAGGTATGCATCTGGTAAGATGTTTGCTTCGCCGTTAAAGGTGTTTCCATCAGGCATATAAGCACAAGTCATAGCTCTTCTGTTTCCACAGCTCATGTTTGCACCAGCACCATGTATGGTTAAACCATTATGGAAAGAGCAACTTCCAGCTTTCATAGCTGCAGGAACAGATGCCACTTGTGCAAATTGTGGGTAAGCTTCAAAAATGCCATCCATGTTTTTGCCTATTCCTTTGTTTTCGTAAGTTGTTTCTTTAAATGAAGCAGGGATGAAATATAAACATCCGTTTTCTAAGGTTGCATCGTCTAAAGCTACCCAAATAGATAAAGCTCTTCTATCAGAAAAAGACCAAAATGGCGTATCTAAGTGCCAAGAAGTTGGATTTGCCCAAGGCTTTTTAAATAAAGCTTGATCATGCCAGATTCTAATGCCATCAGCTCCGGAAAGTTGTGAGGCCATTTTTCCAATTCTTTCATCCAACATGATCTCTTTCACCTTATCATTGGTTTGCCAAAGATTAAGCAATTGATCAAAGACTTTAGAAAAATACTCAGAGTCCTTATTAATACCGTCATCTTTTCCTACAACTGCTTCTTTCCCCGGCATTTTTAATCCTTTTCTTTCTGCAATTGATTCTGTAACGGCTTCACGCCACTTCTCCAACTCTTCTGGTGACAGAAAGTCTTCGATTACAATAAATCCATTCTCTTGGTAAGATTGAATTTGTTCTTTCGTTAATTCACATTTCATTTTTTTAATATTTAGGTTGAAAACAATTAATGAATTGCTGGTTTATTTGGTGTTTCTTAAAATCTTAAGAATTTATGAGTGTACTGCTTTGATCATCTAGATACAAAACTGCGTTTGGATGACTTCTTAATAGTGTAGATGGGAAATTATCGCTAATTTCTTCGTTTAATGTATGATATACCGCTTTGGCTTTTTTCTCTGTTGGAACTGTACAAAAAGCATAAGGAGCTTTTAATAAAGCTGACAAAGTTAGCGTTAGCGCATGAGTAGGCACTTCTTCAATTATGTTAAAACAACCATCGTTTACCTGTTGTGTACGGCATTGTTGGTCTAAATCAACACGCTTTACAAAATAGGGGTCGTTAACATCAGCCACATGCGGATCGTTAAAAGCTAAGTGAGTATTTTCGCCAATACCTAAACAAACAATATCGGTTTCTAACTCTTTTAACAAGGTAGCATACCTTGAACACTCTTCTTCGTAATCAGCTGCATTGCCGTTAATGTAGTTTACACTACGGAAAGGCGCTAAATCAAATAAATATTTTTTAAGGAAATTGCCAAAGCCTTGAGGCGCATCTGCATCTAAGTTTACATATTCATCCATGTGAAATGCATTTAACCTTGACCAGTCAATATCCTTTATAAGAAGCGCTGCAAAAAAATCGTTTTGAGAAGGAGCTGCTCCGAAAATAATATTTACGAAAGGCTGTTCACTCAATAATATATTGATACGTTCTGCAACTGCTGTAGCAACCGCTTCGCCCATCAACGTTCTGTTTTCAAAAATATTTACTATTAATTTATCTTTTATAAACTGTTTCATTTATATGTTATTTTATGATACGAAATCTGGGGATGTATAAACTATATTTCCGTTAACCATGGTGATTTTAATATTGATGTTTTCATCAAAAATTAACACATCGGCATCTTTGCCTTCTGTTAAACTACCTTTGGTTTTCTCAACACCCATAACAGTTGCTGGTGTTTTAGAAATCATTCTTACCGCTTCAATTAAAGGAATATCAGCCATTTGAACCATGGTTCTAACCAGTCTGTCTGTTGTGGCTACACTGCCGGCAAAAGATGATCTATCCGCCATTTTAGCGACACCTTTTTCTACAATCACTTTTATCCCACTTTCTTTATTCCCTAAAACACTGTCACCTTCTGGCATTCCAGCAGCCCTCATGGCATCCGTAATTAATGCAATAGAATCTGGACCTTTAATTTTATAAACTAATTTTAATAGGGGTGGAGGTACATGGATGCCATCTCCAATAATTTCTACATCCATTGCATCAATTAAAAGTGCAGCTTCAATAGAACCAGCGTAACGGTAAGTATCTCGCCTGGTCACCCCAAGCATGGCAGAATAAAGGTGCGTAGCTAAGCTATAACCATTTTCAACTGCTTCTAAAACCTCTTCGTAAATGGCATCGGTATGTGCTATTGCAGCAACAATATCTTTAGACTTAAGGTATTTACCCATTTCAATTGCTCCAGGTAATTCTGAAGCAATACTCCAACGCTTAATAATATTTTCGCCGTAAGCAACTATCTCTTTATACTCTTCAACATCAGGGTTTCTGATATATCTTGGGTCTTGTGCACCACTTTGAGCCAAAGCAAAATATGGCCCTTCTAGGTGTAAACCTAAAAATTGTGCTCCTTTGGTGTTTTTTAAATCTGCGCTTTTATATAAGTCAACTGCCTTAAGTAAATCTTCCTTTGCACAGGTAAGTGTGGTTGGCGTCATTGCGGTAGTTCCGTAGGTAGCATGTATCTCAGCAATTTTAAGATACGCCTCTTCTGTGCCGTCCATGAAATCATGTCCACCGCCACCATGTATATGGATGTCTATAAAACCTGGAGAAACATAATTCCCCTTTGCATCTATTATTTGATAGTCCGAAGTTTCAATATCCTTCTCGCTTATTAATTCTATTTTTCCACCATTGATTAACAGACTACCATTTTTAATGATACGGTAAGGGGTAATAATATGTCCGTTAATTATTTTAATCTTTTTCATTATATAGTTTTTACAACCTGTGAATTGTATTTTAAACCTTTGATTTCTTTTTTATGTGATGATTTTAACCAAACTTTAGGGACCCAAAAAACTGGGGTAAATGAAAGTCTGGTGTTGTGGCTTCAATCATGTTCCATGAGTAAAAATGTTTCTGTGGTAAATCATCGCCACATTTAAAAAAATTCCCATATCCAGAGTTTTTGTGTAATGTTTTCAATTGGCTATGCTCAAAAACCTCTATAGGAATAATTAGAGTGATTTGCCATACATATTTTGTTAAGCTGTTTGTTGGAGCTGTTTTAATTTCAGTATGTGTTTTAATTTTATTAATAGCTTCTGTATTAAGTAAAATTCTGTTTGATCGTCCCGCTCCATAAGCCACTCGGCTTATTCCAGCACAATTAATTTCTATGTTATAATATTTTTTTTCTGTGCCAAAAGACACAAAGAACTCTACGCAGTTATCTTTATTAACGGCGCCATTTGTGGTGTAGGTGTTTACTCTTATTACATCTTCGGCAACCTCATATTGTAAAAATATGGCTTCTCCATTATGTGCTATCGTGAAATTAGTTTCACAGTTACTCTTATAGTTGGGCCAAGGTTGATTGTTGATTTTGGTTTTTGGTAAAACGGCTAGTGAAGAACCTATCTTCTCCATTAAAGAATTAGTATTCAATTCATCTACTAATGGTATAAATAAACTTTTCATTAGGTAATTTTAAAACTAAAAGGCATCAAAGCCTGTTAAGTTTTCTTCTTGAGGTTTTTATTGTTTTTTAAAAATTCATGAACTCTACTCCAATAATTGAAAGCTTTATTCATGAATTAAGATTCTAATTATCACCACTTTTTTGGCTTAAATCGAAATCTTTATTTTTAAATGTGCAGTCCTAAAAGCACATATTTTAATTATAAAAGCAAAGAATAACTGCCGTAATTGGCAGTATTCTTTGCTTTTTATTAACTGTTATTGTGTATACCCTGTGTTTTGTCCTAAAACTGCATCTTTATTAAGTGCAATCTCAGAAAAAGGTAAAGGCCATAGTTTGTGAAATTCTTGAATAGTAGCTAATGTTTTTTCTTTATTCAGTCTTTTCGCTCTTTCAACAAGAGTACCTGTACGTACCAAAGTCATTCTGCGGTTTTCTTCGCCAATTAACTCTCTAACACGTTCATCCAAAATAAAATCTAAAGTGATGTCGGATGCACTCACGGTAGCAGCTAGTGCTCTGTTTCTTAAAACATTGATGCTAATAGCTGCATCACCTGGTCTTGATTGTTTAAATTGAGCTTCCGCAAGTAATAGATAAGTTTCTCCAAAACGCATCATGGTGATGTCTTTAAAAGAGCTATTACCAACAGGATCTGTTGCTATATAATGATTCCATTTTGTAGTGTAAGGAACAATTTTAAATAACGTATCTGCTGGTGCTGGAACCACTTTTTTACCAAAAAGATCTGGAAAAGCAGGGTTGTCATAATAAAAATCACGACGTATGTTATACTTAGAGTTACGCATATCGCTGGTTTTATACAAAGTATTAATTACCCAAGGACTTAAGCGAAGACGTCCAATACCACGGCCACCTAATGAATCACTAATTAATATACCTGCTTTTGAGGCTACACCTACAGTAGCAGAGTAGTGAGGTACCCAAACTCTTCTGTGTTGATCAAAATTTGGACTACCGCCACCTTCTGTAAGGTGCTGCATTTCTTCAACCCAAATAGATTCTGTGTTACCTGATGAGCGACGTTGATTACCTGTTATAAACATATCAGAAAACGGATCCCCTGGTAAATTTTTATTAACACCAAATCTTGTTGTAATTAATGTCATTTTTGCGCTGTTAATGACAGCCATACACTGCGCTTCTGCTAGATCATTTTTACCTTGTCTTAAATAAACTTCTGCAAATAATTGGTTAGCAGCTTGTTTGTTTATTCTTCCTGATTTTGAAACTGCATCTATATTTGGAAGATTAGCAGTTGCAAAAGTCAAGTCATCATTTATTAAAGTGTTTAAACTTTCTAAAGTAGCCCTTGTATAATTTGTTTGTGCTGATGTTACAGGTTTGTCTACTAATGGAACAGGACCATACAAAGTAACTAAGAAGTTATACGCATAAGCTCTATAAAATTTAGCTTCTGCAGTGTATAAGTTTCTTTCAGCAGTAGTTAATATCGCTGATGGATCAGCTGCTCCTACTATAATTGCATTAGCGTTTGCAATTACTTTATAAGCCCATGTCCAATAATAAGACACTGCTAATGCTTCAGAGTTAAGTAGTGTGTAGTTTTCAAAAGGAACTGCTTCTGCTCCATTTTGTCCGTTTATAGCTACATCTGTACCTACTTGAAAAACATTCAGTAATGATTGACCAGGGTTTTGAGTTGTAACTTGCTCACGAACAGACAACATTAGTCCTGCGATTCCTGCTTCTAAGCCCGCTTTATTTTTATAAGTATTAAGTGGCGAATATGCCGAATCAGAATTTTCGTCCAAGAAAGCTTTCTCACAAGAGAGAAAACTAAATAAAACTGGACAAAGAAGTAATATTAAGATTAATTTTTTCATAATTTTTTTTTTAGCGTAGTGTAACATTTAAACCAAACACAAAACTTGAAACCAAAGGATATATACCGTAGCTAAGTGGTGAATTTGCTACACCAGCTTGAGTGGTACTTACACTTAATTCTGGATCAAGACCAACCCAATCAGTGAAAGTTGCAATGTTTCTGCCACTCACAAAGCAAGTTAAGCTACCTACTTTTAGTTTATCTAATGCGTTCTGTGTTAGACTATAGCTAAGCGTAATGTCTTTTATTCTAGTATAGTTTTGATCTACAGGGTAAGCATAATTCTTAGGGTTAGTATATGTTAAAGAAGGCTGCGTATTGTTCATATTCGCTGCTGTCCAGTAACCTACTTCTTGTGGGAAACTTACACGACCACCATAACTTTGTAAGTTTAACAACGGGTTGTTGATTTTTGCTCCTTGTGCTGTTTGGATTAAAACACTCAATCCAAATTCTTTGTACTTGAAGTTATTCATCATACCACCAGTCCATTTTGGTAAACTGCTACCTTGATAAACTTTATCTGACTCAGTAATTGTACCGCTTTTGTCAGTATCTACAAACTTTAAACTTCCTGGTGTAGCACCTGGGTCAACTAAAGATGCATCTTCACCTATTTGCCAAACACCTTCTACTTGGTAGTCATAAATAGCATATAAAGGTTTTCCGATAAACCATTTGTTACCAATATCATCTTTACCATCTCCGTAAAGCGAAACAATTTCATTACGGTTTGTTGAGAAGTTGATATTAGATGACCAAGAAAAATTCTTTTTCTCTACGTTAACAGTATTTAAAGTAAACTCAAGACCTTTATTTTTAACACTACCTAAATTATCGAAAATGCTTCCGAAACCGGTAATTGTTGGCAATTGACGTCGTAATAATACATCTTCAGTTTTAGTGAAGTAAGCCTCAACTGTACCGCTTATTCTACTTTTTAAGATAGAGAAATCGATAGCGAAATTACTTCCAGTAGTACTTTCCCAGTTTAGCTCTGTATTACCTAATACACCATTTGTTAGTAAAGAACTTGAAACTAAACCTGTTGCCGTAGCTCCACCATAAACGTATTTAGTAACACCTTGAGTGGTGATTGTTTGATATACACCTACTGCTTGGTTACCAGAAGTACCGTAAGAAGCTCTTAGCTTGATGTTATCAATTTGTTTAACATCCTTTAAAAAGTTCTCATTAGAAATATTCCAGCCTAAAGCTACAGAAGGGAAAGTTCCGTACTTATTAGTTCCTGAACCAAAGGCAGAATAACCATCACGTCTTGCGGTAGCAGTAAATAAGTATTTACTATCATAAGAGTAGTTAAAACGACCCATTTGAGAAACTAAAGCTTCTCTACTGTAATAAGAGCTACCTGTGATTAATGTTGCTGCACCTATATTATTATAGGATACTTCATCATTAATAAAGGTTTTTCCGGTCATGCTGTTTATAAAGTATTTTTTTTCTTGTGCACTATATAAAGCAGTAACATCTAAATGATGTTTTCCCCAGTTTTTATCGTAGGTCACTATGTTTTCAACAATCCAGCTATTGGTTTCAGAATTGCTAATTGCAGCAGTACCTCCATCAGTATCACCTGTATTAGCACCTCTGTAAGATGCACCACGAGAAGGCAAGAATGCATAATTAGCATTTATTCTGTATTTTAAACCGGGTATGAATTTTGGTTTAACTTCTGCGTAAACTATACCGTTAAGGTTTTTTTGTCTATTTAAAACATCAGCATTTAAACCTAATAATGGGTTTCTTGTATATGTTTCTCCTAACATCGGGAAAATTGTATATTCTCCATTTGGATCACGTAAACGACCATAAGGGCTCATTTGCATAGCCGCTGAATAACTTGATGTTCCTCCGTCTGTATTATTGTCAGCAAAAAACAATGAAGTTCCTGCAGTTAACCAATCTGTTAGGTCAGCATCTAAATTCGATCTAAAAGATGCTCTGCCAAACTGGTAACCCTTTAATACACCTGTTTGTTTTTGATAAGCACCAGAAACAAAATATTTGATTTTATCGCCACCGCCAGAAATACTCAAGTTATGATCTTGAATAAATCCTTGTTGAGAAATTTCATCTAACCAATTTGTAGTTATACCAGCAGTATAATTTTCCTGCTCGTAAGCATTAGGTACTGGAATAGCGCCAGGTACTTGATTCTTTTGTGCTAAATAATCAGTGTACTGTTGTACGTATTGGTCTGGAGTTAAAGGTGTTAAGGTTTTGTTTTGATATTCTGGACCAGCAAAAGTACTGTATCTGATAGTTGGTTTACCTGATTTACCTCTTTTGGTAGTAATCAAAATAACACCACTTGATCCTCTAGTACCATAAACTGCAACTGCAGATGCATCCTTAAGAATCTCTATAGACTCAATATCGTTTGGATTGATATCATTCATAGAACCACCAAGGTTACTGAAAGGAACACCATCAATTACTGTTAATGGAGCAGTACTTGCATTAATAGAGTTAACCCCTCTAACTTGTACACCTGCAGAACTACCTGGTACAGAAGAAGATTGACTAATTCTAATACCTGCTGTTGTTCCTTCAATTGCATGAAGTACGTTAGTTACAGGTATTTTTGATAACCTTTCTTTTGGTACAGATGTTACAGAACCTGTAATATCTGAACGTTTTTGCGTTCCGTAACCTACAACAACTACCTCATCGATTTTATATTTATCGAAATCCATAGCCATAGTGATGTTAATCACAGATTTGTTGGTGATGTTTACACTTTGAGAAATGTATCCAACATAAGTAAAAACTAAAGTTGAACCTTCAGGAGCAGTAATTTGAAACTCACCCGCTGAATTTGTTCCAGCACTTATTTTACTTCCTTTAACCGTAACAGCAACTCCTTGTAGTATACCCCCGCCTTCTCCGGTTACTGTCCCTTTAATAATTACATCTTTTGCAAGAAGTAGTTTATAAGAATCACTTCTTAGGTTTGTGTTTACGTTGCTGTTAATTGTCGTTGTTTCAACGAATTTCTCTATACTGGCATTTACACTAGTTGAGAGCATTAAAACAGAAGCACATAATAGTGTGCGCTTTGGATTAATCGCCCGGTAAAAGCTCATAAAAGAAGAGGTTTTTTGTAATAGTTTTTTGTTCATTCTTTTGCGTTTAAAATTTTAATGATTTGCAGGAAACAGTTATTTCCTGAGTTAACATTTAGAGATGCATAAACTTGCCCTAGGCTGTTTTAGCGTTCTGGTAATTTTAATTAATTTCAAAATTCATGTCATGTTCTTGCGTTTAGTTATAATTAGTTTAATTGGTTATTTTATTGTTGCGATTGAAGTTTATCAACTTCAATAGGTTAATTATGATTTTTAAGTTGGGGAATCCAGCTTGTAATTTTATGACCGTGAAAGGCATAGTATATCAAGTACAAATAGCATGGGGATAATATCCAATAAGCACTTCTTACATTATATAAATCAGCTACATATCCGTAAATCAAAGGGAAAATTGCACTTCCACAAAGAGCCATGATGAGCATTGAAGCGCCTACCTTTGTAAATCTGCCTAAGTTTTTTAAAGCTAGAGGCCATATACCGGCCCATACCAATGAGTTGGCTAGTCCTAATGCTACGATGAACCAAATAGAGATGTCTATACTGTGACCTAAAATAGTGTAATCGCCATGGCAGTAAATGATCATCAGCGTAAACACCAAACCCATAACCGTACAAATTCGCAATACGTTTACTTGCGAAATATATTTCGGCATCACTAAAATTCCCAAGGCATAACCTATTATAGTAGCAAACAGCGCATATGAAGGAAATACTTTAGCTTCAGTAATAGACATTCCCATACTATTAGCATATCCGATAACAGTATCAATTGCTATAACCTGTGTACCTACATGGAAAAACAGCGCTATAACACCCAATACTAAATAAGGGAACTGGAAAGCACTTTTCTTGTCTCCGTTTAAAGTTGATACTTCTTCAGATTCCTGCTCAGTATCAATTTCTGGCAAAGGAGAGAACCGAACTAATGAACCAAGTATGGTCAAAACCACACCCAGAACAGCATAGGGAATAATTACCCTTCTCACTAATTCATCTAAAACACCGTTACGTTCTACTGCGCTCATTAAAGGTAACTGCTTCAACATTTCATCATCGGTAACTTTAAATATGACTGATGCGAAAACTAGAGGAGCTAAAATTCCTGCTCCTTTATTACAGATACCCATAAAGCTTATTCTCTTTGCTGCTTTTTCGGGTGGACCTAATATGGTTATATAAGGATTAGCAGCAGTCTGCAATATTGCCAGACCAGAACCTATAGTAAATAGTCCGATTAAAAATATCTCATAAGTTCTTGAAAGAGCGGCAGGGATAAATATAAAAACTCCAATTGCCATCAGCCATAAGCCATACATGATTCCTTTTTTGAAACCGACTCTTTTTAAAAGATAAGAAGAGGGTAGGGATACTACGAAGTAAGAGATGTAAAAAGCGAAGGCAACAAGGTAAGATTGAAAGTTGGTTAGCTCGCAAGCTATCTTGAAGTAGGGGATTAAAATAGCATTCACCCAAGTAATAAATCCAAAGACAAAAAACAACCCTCCTAATATGAACATGGAGATAGTAGTCTCTCTTGAGGTAAGAGAATTAACTTGAACTGAGGTGACTTGACCTTTATTTACTGACATAGATGAATTATTGTTTAAAAACATATCGCGTGTACGTTCACGAATTTTGATTAAATGGTATTAACTTTTATGTTTTTGTAAAAATTACTCTGAAAAATAGTTCTATTATTGGTGATTAACTCTAAATACTCTCCGACGTGAGCGTACACGAATATATGAAATATTTATTTAAACAAAACTTATTCTTAAAAAAAAATTAACATTAAGATAATATGTATAGCCTTCTTAGGTGTTGAAGTAAGGGCTCAGAGGCTCAAGGGGTTAATTAGGGGCATTGCAGCTTTGTGAAATAATAGGCAATCTTTATTTTGTTTAGAAATAACGCATATTAATTCGGGCTTTAATGATAATGCTTGCATATTGTTTTGCAAGACCTGTTGGAAGATAGGTTGAACAAAGAGCCAGCTATATAAGGTGCTTTTGATAGGGGTTAAAAGACACCTTAGTTTGGTGAGACATAAAAGACTCCCTTCTGTGATTAAAGCAAATTAGACTTTAATATAAAGGGAGTCTTTTGTTATGGTGTCAATTACGACTAATCAATTAAGATTTGATATTGTCGTGTAATTTGATTTTTCTAGTAATTTATGAGATAATATAAAACAACTTTAATCCAATATAGACCGCTTAATACCTAACTCCAATCCTCTTAATTCAGCTAATCCTTTCATACGACCTATAACAGAATACCCAGGATAGGTGTTTCGCTCATAATCGTTAAGGATTTTGTGTCCATGATCTGGACGAATTGGGATTGCTACTTCGCCTTTTCCAGCTTGCTCTCTTTTTTTCTGTTCTAAAATAACCACTTTCATAACCGCATACATATCTGTGCTTCCGTCCAAATGTGTTGCTTCATGAAAACTACCATCATTTTCCCTTTGCACATTACGTAAATGCAGAAAATGAATATGTTGGCCCAGTCTTTCTACAATGCCAGGAAGGTCATTTAACGGATTAGCGCCTAAAGAACCGGTACAAAACGTAATTCCATTAGAGGGTGAAGGTATAAAACCTACAATCTCACTTAGATCTGCTTCGTTTGTTACTACTCTTGGCAACCCTAATATCTGAAAAGGAGGGTCATCTGGATGGATACACATTTTTATTCCTACTTCTTCAGCTGTAGGGATGATCGCTTTTAGGAAATAGGCTAGATTTTCTTTGAGCTTTACAACGTCCACTTGGTCATAACGTTGCAGGTGTTCTCTAAACTCTTCAACAGTGAAAACTTCATCTGTACCCGGCAACCCTGCCATAATTGTGTTGGTTAGCAAGGTTAGCTCTTCTGGAGATATTTTGTCCAAATACTCTTGGGCAAGCTGTTGCTGCGTTTGGTCATATTCATTAAACGCCTGATCTCTTTTTAAGATAAAGAGATCGAAAGCAGCTAGTGCAATTGCATCATAACGAAGGGCACTTGCGTTATTAGGTAATCTAAAGTCAAGGTGGGTGCGTGTCCAGTCAAGAACTGGCATAAAATTATAACAGACGATGGCTAATCCTTCAGAAGCCATGTTGCGTAATGATTTAATATAAATTTCAATATAATGATCTCGCTCTGATGAACCAGTCTTTATACTTTCATGAATATTAAGACTTTCTACAACGCTCCATGTAAGGCCGGCATCTTCAATTATCTTTTTTCGTTGCTTTATTTCAGCGATTGTCCATTCCTCTCCGCAAGGTATGTGATGTAAGGCAGTAACAACGCCAGTTGCTTCTGTTTGACGAATATCCGCTAAGGTGACTTCGTCATTGGGTCCAAACCACCGAAAAGTTTGTTGTAGGTTTTGCATTTGCTGATAGCTAGTGTTTTCTAAATTCGTCGAATATAGAAAATAGTTGTTCTCAAATAAAAATAATATTGTTAATTATTTCAGAGCTGAGTTATACGCTACTTAAGTATACTAACGCTGTTACTATATATAATAGGAGTAGGTCTCTAACTAATAAATTCTAGGCACAACTAAGAAATGAACCCTGTAGAAGGATGGTGGGTGATGGTAAGCGTTCTTAACCATCAAGAGGTAAATGTGTAGCTGGAGCAACTATATTCTCCTTTACTTCATAATGTTCTTCCTTCCGAGAGCTAAAATCATCAAAGCAATTAATGAAGTTGCAGTCATTACAACAGTCATTGGTATAGCCGATGGGCTATTTAATAGACCGATAGCTAAGGAAGCTATTGCGCCTGCACCTAGTTGGATGGCTCCCATTAAAGAGGAAGCTGTTCCTGCATTTTCCGAAAAAGGAGCGAGAGATAGTGCCACTCCATTTGGGTTTGCAACACCAATACAGCATAAAAAAAGGAAAAGTATTACTGTAGTTTCATATAGCCCAAACCAGTTGAAAAAAGATCCGGCTAAAAATATGATAGAGATGATGAGTTGAGAAGTTAGCGCTATCGGGATGATTTCTTCACTTTTGAATTTTTTTAAGAGCAAGCTGTTTAATTGGCTAGCTCCGATGAAACCAACTGATAAAATGGCAAAAATCCATCCATAAGTAGTTTCACTCACTTTATAGATATCCATATAAATTAGTGGAGAGCTAGATATGTAGGCAAATAATCCTGAAAAGGAAAAAGCTCCTGCTAAAGTATAGGTGTAGAACTGAGGGTTAACCAGTACCGCTTTGAATCCTTTTAAAATTGGTTTGGGTTTTAAAGATAAAGACGGGTTACCTTTAAAGCCTTCGGGTAAAAAGAAAAATACTACTAAAAGAATGATAAGTGCAATACTTGCTAAAGTGAAAAACACCGATTGCCAACCTAAACTTGCGGTTAAATAACCACCTACTGTTGGGGCAATCATGGGCGAAACACCCACTACAAGTATTAGCAGTGCAAAAACTTTTGCATTTTCTTTAACCGGAAAAAAGTCACGAACCATTGCCATTGCAGCAACTGCAGCCGCACAACTACCTATGGCTTGTACAAAACGTAATGCAATTAACGATTCAATAGAGTGTGCTTGTGCGCAACCTACAGAAGCTAAAATGTAAACCAATAAACCAATGTATAGAGGTTTTTTTCTCCCATATTTATCTAATAAAGGCCCGTATAAAAGCTGACCTAAAGATATACCCACAAAGAAACTCGCTAACGATAAAGAAACCTGGTTAATGGTTGTATTTAAGTCTTTAGCAATTGCAGGGAAACCCGGCAAATACATATCAATAGAAAAAGGACCAAGTGTGGTTAGCGTCCCTAATATTAAAACAAGAAATATGTGCCTTTTACGAGTCATGGGTTTTGTGGATGCCAATTAAAATGAGGTGCAAAGATGCATTTTCTACTTTTGTTTGTTTTGGCCATAGAATAAATATTTTTTTGGATTAGCTGCTTATTTGCAGAGGAACAGAAGTGAAAGCGAAAAACTAAGCTTTTAGTGCTTCTCTTACTTTCGGTGCAATTTTATTTCCAAATATTTCTATTGATTTCATCATTTCTTTGTGAGAAGGACCACCAACATCCATGTGAGCAGAGAATCGTGTTAACCCAAAAAGCTCTTCCATTTGTAAAATTTTATCTACAGCTGCGTTAGCATCGCCAATAATTAAAGCACCTTCTTGGCTTCTACCGTAATCAAACTGTTTTTTTTGATAGGTAGGCCAACCTCTTGATGCACCAACTCTATCCATTTGAGCACTATATAATGGGTAGTAATATTCTGAAACAGTATTACTATCAGCGCCAAAAAATGAGTGCATATGAACGCCAACTTGCATTTCTTGTTCATTATGTCCGTAGTGCTTGTAAACATCACGATAGTATTTAAACAAGGGTTCAAACTGTTTAGGACTTCCTCCAATAATGGCGAAAATTACAGGTAAACCTAACCTTGCCGCTCTTTCTACAGATTCTGGTGTGCCACCAACAGCAACCCATATGTTTAAATGGTTGTTTACAGCTCTTGGTAAAATTGTTTGTTTATTTAACGATGGACGAAATTTTCCTTGCCAAGTAATAGGGTCTTGTTGATTAATCTTTAGTAATAAATCTAGTTTCTCTTCAAACAGATCTGCGTAATCATTAAGGTTGTAGCCAAAAAGAGGGAAAGATTCAATAAAACTTCCTCTGCCAGCCATAAGCTCTGCTCTTCCGTTTGAAAGCAAATCAATAGTTGCAAAACTTTGGTACAACTTAACAGGGTCTGCAGAACTTAAAACGGAAACAGCGCTTCCTAGTTTGATGTTTTTTGTAACTGTTGAAGCGGCAGCTAAAATAATCTCAGGAACAGAAACTGCATAATCTGGTCGGTGGTGTTCGCCAATACCAAAAAAATCAAGACCAAGCTGATCCATCAGCTTTACTTCTTCAATGATTTCTTGCAATCTGACTTTTGCTGGCTGAATTTTCCCTGCTTCATCATGCTGTAAGTCGCCAAACATTCCAATACCTAATTCCATATTTAAAATTTGAGACAAATATAATGGTGTTTAACCATCTATTTTTTAATGCTGATGTAAAATTAAAACAAATAGGTTGTTCAAAATAACTTCTAAAATGAGGTGCAGTCCTACTGTAATGGTTTGGTGTAGGGTTTGTTGATAAATAATAAACCTTAAAAAGAATTAAAATTATGACTTCTAATTTATATAAGGATCCTTACAAAATCATCAAGGTTCCTCGTTTTGAAGAAGCGGGAGGGTTTTATACCACAAAAAAACGAAGTCTTAATATGAGTAAGATTAGGGCTAAAAACAGCAAACCTGAACTTATTTTTAGACGAGCTTTGTGGAAAGCAAATATTCGTTACCGCACTCATGTAAAAGCATTGCCTGGCTCACCAGATATTGCTATTAAAAAGTATAAACTGGCACTATTTGTTGATGGAAACTTTTGGCATGGCTACCATTGGGAGAAGCGTAAAATGCAGATTAAAACCAACAGAGACTTCTGGATACCTAAGATTGAACGCAATATGCAAAGGGACAGAGAAAATAGAATCCTTTTGGAAAACAAGGGCTATACTGTAATGCGTTTTTGGGAACATGAAATTAAACAGCACTTAGAAGCTTGTATTAATCAAGTGAAACTATATATAGAAACAGCTAAATCAATTAAAATTCCAAGTGCTGAATGATTGTTTTTTAAGTTTATGCCGTTGTTGGCATTCCGTTCTTTATTTCTATTAGCTTCAATTCAAACTCTTTTAAATTATTAATAAAGTCTGTTTTTGAAATGGTATTCAGTTTTAAAAAATCAGAAGCTAAATCTTTATAGTAATTAATGCCATTTTGTAATTGGTTTACAAAATTATTAAGGCTTTTTTCTTTTTTAGCACTCATTACTTCCAAGTTGGCTTCAATATCTTTTCGTAAATATTCAATATAAAGCTTTAACTCGTTAATAAACATATGTGGTCTTTTAACACCATCTAGTAAATTAATTTTGCCATAAATATGGTTAACCATTTGCTCTAAACTGTAAGGACCTTTAAAAAACGCAATATTTGGACCCGGGCAAATAGCTACAGCCTTATTTTCTTTAGGACTAAGCATATTGTTTTTTGCATAGTACGAGTTTACCAAGCCTTCGCATAAACATACTTTTTCTGTAATGGCGTCAAATTTTTGCTGGTAAGCATCCTCGCTAAGTTCCTCTTGTTTCAATTCCTT
Source organism: Pelobium sp. (assembly GCA_037968815.1). GTDB lineage: Bacteria > Bacteroidota > Bacteroidia > Sphingobacteriales > Sphingobacteriaceae > Pseudopedobacter. Next base: position 213,399 of record JBBKWF010000022.1, read on the forward strand.
AATTTTAAGACTTTGATACTTTCTGGAGGCCGTACAAATAGGCTGTTTGGTAAATTCGGTGTTTGATACCAAAAACTTTTTAGTACACGGACTGCCCGGTCTGCCTTCTGCAATTCTTTGTAAACGCTGTCTTTCGGCACCGCTTTTCTTAAAATTATTGAACGGGATACCTAAGGGCGATGAACCGCTAATGTAAAAATCGTCTTCTGTTGCAAAAGATAAATCTTGTAAAGTTTCATCATCAACGGCAGTAACTTCTGGTACTAACAAAAACGGACTTCCCCATCCCGTAGCATCCATTTGGTAATACTGCATTAAGAAATTATTTTCGGTAGCAGTGCCAATACCACCTTGCACACCTATTTTAAGTGCTGGTGCAACAGAAATTTCTATCTCTTTAACTGCTAAAGCTTTTTGGTATAAGTCAAAAAGCTCGATAGTCATTTCTGCTCGCTTTTGCTTAAATTCTTCTAAAATTGGTCCTAGTAAAAACCCTTCTGTAGCAAAAGCATGTCCCCCACAGTTTAAACCAGATTCTATCCTAAATTCAGAAATCCAAATTCCTTTTTTAGCTAAAAATTTAGCCTGTATAAAAGCAGATCTAAAATCACTAACTTTTAAAATCACTTTTTTCTTTAGTTGCTGGTTTTCATCAGGTAAAAAGTCAGCGAAACTATATAAATAGCTGTATAAACGTGGGTTCATGCCAGCAGAAAGCACCACAGAAGATGCTAACCTGCTATTTGCAAAGCCACGTAAAGACGCCAATGCATCGCTGTGAATTTCTTCTTTAACTTCGCCACGGGCATCAACATTCATTTTGTCAACCTTGGCCATAATGTTTACATCAACATCGCCTTTGGTAATTGCATTTTGCAGAAAATTTTGAAGTTCTTGTTTTTTGTCAACATCAGTTTCTGCTATCATTTGCACATATTTTTGTGCTAAAACACTGTTATTAGGCAAAAGTTTAAAGTAGGTATTTAATTTACTTCCTTCTGCAAAGCCAGCATGTTTTATCGTCTCAAATTCATCATCAATTAAGTCCTGCATCATATTCAAATAAGCCGTAATTCTTTTGGCTCTTGAATCTTCTTCATTTTTATTGATTTCTTGATAAGGTTTGCCCATTTTATCGTGATAAAATGCTCTAATACGTTCAATAGCAATGTCGTCAACAATAGAAGCAACAGAAGAAATACCATAAGGGGCTACTTTTATGGGGGTATCAACGGTATATCCTAAACCCAATACTGGAATATGAAAGGTATGGTTCATTTGTTTTTTTATTACGAAATAACTTGTTTTTTGCCAAAAAAAATATGACGAGTGTCATTCTAATAATTGGTTTCTATCAAGTAATAGACGTATTTTGTGCTATTTTATTAGATTAATTTCCACTAATTTTAGCCCGTATGGAAAAGGAAGCTTTATTAACTGCCATCATAGATAATGCAATTGATGGAATTATCACCATAGATAACCGTGGTTTGATAGAATCCATTAATCCATCTGGTTGTAGATTGTTTGGTTATGAAGCGGATGAGGTAAAAGGTAGAAATATTTCTTATTTGATGCCTGAGCCAGATAAATCTCGCCACGACGGGTATTTAGCAAGGTATCAGAAAACTAGAGAACCGCACATTATCGGTACTGGAAGAGAGGTGAAAGGACTCAAAAAGAATGGTGAAGTTTTTCCATTTAGGTTAGCCGTGAGTGAGGTGCAGTATGAAGGAAGAATAATTTATACGGGCTTTATTCATGATTTAACAAGACAAAAAACTGCTGAAGAGCAATTGTTACTTTATACCAATAAATTAGAGGTGTTGGTTGAAGACCGCACAGTAGAACTACAATCCTTAATTAAGCAAATACAGGAGGCCAAGGAAGAGGTGAGTATTTCTTTAGAAAAAGAAAGGGAGCTTAATCAGTTAAAAAGCAGGTTTGTTTCTATGGCTTCGCATGAATTTCGTACGCCATTAAGTTCTATCCAACTTTCAGCATCACTAATTGATAGATATACGCAAGAGTTTGAAAGCCCCAATGTGGTTAAGCATGTAAATAAAATTAAAAATGCCGTTGGTAATTTAACCACTATTTTAAATGATTTTTTATCCTTAGAAAAACTGGAAACTGGAATTGTAACTCCGCAATTAGAGGAGGTAGATTTAGTTCAGTTTTCTGAAGAGATCACCGAAGAGTTACAGATGATTGCTAAGCAAAACCAAAGTATCATCTATCAGCATACCGGGACTAGGCGTTTGGTAAACACAGATATTAACTTGCTTAAAAACTGTATCATCAACCTAATGGCAAATGCTATAAAATATTCTGGAGAAAACACTTTTATTGAGTTTAATAGTGAAATTACTGAGGATAAATATTACATCACTATAAAAGATAACGGTATTGGGATTCCGGTTACCGAACAAAAACATCTTTTTGAGGCATTTTTTAGAGCACACAACACTGGTAGCATACCTGGGACCGGATTAGGGCTAAATATTGTTGATAGATATATTAAGCTTATGTTTGGTAGAATTGAGTTTAAGAGCGAAGAGAACAAAGGCACAACATTTACAATGATTTTTGATATTTAATTTGATTTTTTAAACCCTATTTTATCAGTAAAATATGAAGCAGACCATTTTAATTATAGAAGACAATACAGATATCCGCGAAAGTACAGCGGAGATTCTGGAGCTTGCCGGTTACACCACTATTACAGCCGAGAACGGAAAAATAGGAGTGGAGAAGGCTCAAAAACAATTGCCTGCATTAATTATATGTGATATTATGATGCCCGAACTTGATGGTTACGGTGTTTTATATTTGCTGAGTAAAAACCCAGAAACTGCGGTAATTCCGTTCATTTTTTTAACTGCCAAATCTGAAAGGATTGATATGAGAAAAGGGATGGAAATGGGTGCTGATGATTATTTAACAAAACCGTTTGATGATATTGAACTGTTGAATGCTATTGAAAGCAGGTTGTCAAAGCAACAAAAAAGCCAGGAATTTTACACCCAAGGCCTGCAAAAGCTTGCAGATTTTTCTGAAAGCATTACCAGCTTTGAAGGTCTTAAAAGTTTACTAGCCAGTAAAAAAGTAAGAAATCTTAAAAAAGGTCAGCTTTTATATTTTGATGGTGATGCTTCTCAAGGGATTTATTTGGTGCTAAGCGGGAAAGTGAAAGTCAGTAAAATAACTGAAGACGGTCGTGAGCTGGTTACAGCAATCCATTGTGCCGATGAGTACTTTGGAATGTACGATGCAATTGTGAGTCGAACGCATACAGAAAACGCAGAGGCTATTGAAGATAGCTCAGTATGTTTGTTATATAAAGAACAGCTTGATGATATTTTAGAAAAAAGTGCGCCTTTGGCCATGAAGTTTATTCATCTGCTCTCTGAAACCTTACATCAAAAAGAAGAACAACTGATACAAATGGCCTATCATTCGGTACGTAAGAGATTGTCAGAAACACTTTTACGTATGAGCGAAATTAATGGCAGCGAGACTTTTAAAATTTCGAGAAATGATTTAGCAGCAATGGCAGGCATGGCTACAGAAACGGTCAGTCGTACATTAAGTGACTTTAAAGAAGAGCTTTTATTAGATAAAAAAGGCGCAGAAATCACGCTTCTTTCTTTAGAGAGATTACGGAAAATGAAAAACTGATTTCAATCAGTTTTGCTACTGATAGCAAACATACCAAAACCGCCTTCCTATTATTAGTTTTGTTTATTAATATAATACAAGTGTATTACATTAAATAAGCAGGTATTGATATGAAGGCAGTTGTTTACAGTATAAAATCTTTTGAAAAAGAATACTTGGCGAAAGCCAATCAAAAGAAGCATGATATTACTTTAATATCAAATCCGCTAAGCATTGATACTGTGGGTTTTGCAAAAGGTAAGGATGCAGTGGTTGTTTTCACGAATGATGATGTAAGTGCACCCGTTATCGAGAAACTTAAAAGACTTGGTGTAAAATACATTGCCACCCGTTCTGTTGGCATAGATCATATTGATTGCGAAGCTGCCACAAAAGCTGAAATAAAAATTGCAAATGTACCTTCTTACTCGCCACAAAGTATCGCCGAACACGCCATTGCTTTAATGATGGCTTTAAACCGTAAGATTTTCTTAGCTATACAGCACTCAAAAGAGTTTAATTTTAAGTTAGATGGCTTGCAGGGCTTTACCATGTATGGTAAAACCGTAGGCTTAATAGGTTTTGGTCAAGTCGCACAGTTTTTATCAACTATTTTAAACGGTTTTGGCTGTAAAGTACTGGTTTATGACCCTTACTGTAAAAAGTTTCCTGACTATGTGCAATCAGTTGGTTTGGCAAAACTATACAAACAATCAAATATTATTTCACTACATACGCCTTTAACAGATGATACTAAGCACATTATCAACGCACAAAGTATTGCACAAATGCATGATGAAGTAATGTTGATTAATACCGGGAGAGGTGCTTTAATTAACACCAAAGACTTAATTGAAGCTTTAAAAGCAGGTAAAGTAGCTTCTTTTGGTGCAGATGTTTATGAAAACGAGAAGAATTTGTTTTTTGAAGATCACCATTTAGATGAACATAAGGATACGTTATTACAGGAATTGCTTGATATGCCAAACGTTATTATTACTCCTCACCAAGCTTTTTTAACTACAGAAGCTTTACAAGATATTGCAGCGCAGACCATTAAAAATCTAGATAATTGGCAGTTAGGGCAATGTACAGGGGATTCTTGTGCTTGTACCACAGTTTGCGAGGAGAGTGTGAAAAGTAAAGATTCTCAGAATGGTAAAGTTGATATTCTTTATTAGGGTTTTTAGGTATTAGGTAGTAAGTTGTAAGTCAAGAGTAACAAGTCAAATGCATTTCAGTTTGATTTTCGTAGTTCAAATGCCTGGAAGTAGAATCTCTATAAAGCTATCTACAATATAGCGAAACCTAAAGCGTCATTATCAATCAAAACAGGAAGCTTTAAGCCTTTTGCTTTCAGCTTTTAGTAAACATAAAAGATGGAAGTTCAAGAATTAATACAGAAATACGCAGTTGCAGTTCCACGTTATACTAGTTACCCAACTGTTCCTTATTGGGATTTAGAAACGTTTTCTAAAGATAAATGGCTGGCATCTGTTAAGGAAAGTTTTGACGCTAGTAACACTGTTAGTGGTATTAGTGTGTACATCCATTTGCCTTATTGCGAAAGCTTATGTACTTATTGTGGTTGTAATACCCGCATTACTAAAAATCACGGTGTAGAAAAACCTTACATCAAAGCAGTTGCAAAAGAATGGCAATTGTATAAAGCTGTTTTAGTTGAAAAACCAATTATTAAGGAACTTCATTTAGGTGGTGGAACACCTACTTTTTTTAGTCCGGATCATTTAAAAAATTTGCTTGAAGATATCTTAAATGACTGTGTTTTACATCCCGATGCGGAGTTTTCTTTCGAGGCTCATCCGGCAAATACAACCGAAGAGCATTTAAGTGTTTTATACAACTTAGGGTTTAAACGTTTGAGTTTAGGTATTCAAGATTTTGATATAAAAGTCCAAGAAATTATCAATCGTTATCAAACTGTTGAACAGGTTTTTAAAGTTCATTCTGACGCAAGTAAAATTGGTTATAACTCCATTAATTACGATTTAATTTACGGTTTGCCTTTACAAACTATGACCGGTTTAGAGAAAACCATTTCAAAGGTTATTGACTTAAAGCCCGACCGGATTGCTTATTATGGTTATGCTCATGTACCTTGGGTAAAACCTGGTCAAAGGAAATTTACAGAAGATGATTTGCCAAATACAGAAGAAAGGCAAGCTTTATATGAGTTAGGACGTGAAATGTTGATTGAGGCTGGTTATAAAGAAATTGGTATGGATCACTTTTCGTTGGAAAGCGATAGTCTGTTTAAAGCTCAACAAGAGGGCAGACTTCATCGTAACTTCATGGGTTACACACATCAATATACTCAATTGATGATTGGCTTAGGTGTGTCTTCTATAAGCGATACGTGGAATGCCTTTGGGCAGAACGTAAAAAAGGTGGAAGATTATTTAAAGTTAATTGCCGAAGATGAAATCCCTGTTTTTAAAGGTCATATTTTAACGGAAGAAGACCTTTTAATGCGGAAGCACATTTTAAGCTTGATGTGTACTAACAAAACCAGCTGGAGCAGTTTAGATTTATTGAATGATAACTTCAAGGAAAGCTTACGTCGTTTACCAGCTTTAGAAGCAGATAGATTGATTGTCTGTAAAGATGATACAATAGAAGTAACAAAATTAGGAGAACGTTTTTTACGGAATATTTGTGCAGTTTTTGATGCCCGATTACATGACACAGAATTGGCAAATAATGTTTTTAGTAGCGGGAATTAAATCTCAATTTTAACCTCAGCTATTTTAATATTTTATTTATTTTTTTGTTAACTAATTTACCATATTCGTATAATCAAATTTTTTATCATTAAACCCAATTTTTCTCTATAAACTATGAATAAAAATTTACTGCTTACTTTCTTATTTTTAGTTATTGCAGGTGTTACTGTAAACGCCAATACCGTTATTGATAGTGCAAAAACTACATTTAATCCAGATACCTCCTACTTACAAAAGAATTTTATTAGCTTAAACTTAATATTACCAGGTATAAGCTTTGAAAGAAAAATCGGAAAAAATTCCACTTTATATACTGCTACAGGTATAACAGGTACTTTTATAAAGAATGATATTAGAACTGGAGGTGAACGTATTGTAACCACACAGACATTTGTAAATCCATTTATAGAAATTAACTACAGAAATTACTACAACTTTGAAAAGCGTATAGAAAAGGACAAAAATATTAAACATAATTCTGCCAATTATTTCGGGGTTTTAGGTTCTTATATTTTTAGTCCTATTAACGATAAAAACGGTGCTGTTAAGAATTCCTTAAACCTGGGTCCTGTATGGGGGTTTCAGCGTGTTTACGAAAGTGGCTTTTATTTAGATCTTAACATGGGCTTAGGTTATAATCGAGCCAATGCAAGTCTTAATACACTGGCTTTTGACATGAGTGGAAACCCTACATATTATCAAGAACCCGGAAACTATAGTGGCATTAATTTAATTGGAATGTTTCATTTAGGTTTTTATATCGGAGAAAAATAAGTTACGAAAGGATTTGTCGGATTTTTATAACTTTTGTTCTATTATAGAAGTTGAATGATTTTAAATAAAAATCGCAGATTCTGATATTTTAAAATCATCAAAACCTGCGATTGTATAATTGTTAAATGAGTTCACATTAAAGTCACTACTATTCTTTAATATACTTTTTAAGGGTTTTTGCCCACAACTGATAACCGTCTGCAGTTAAATGTAAACCATCATGGGTTAGGTTTTTTTGTAAACGACCTTCGCTGTCTAACATAAGTTGATGGCTATCAATTAAAGTGGTGTTATGTTGTTTTGCAATGCTTTTAATGCCACTATTAACGGTTGCAATATGTTCGTCTTTGTTATAGTGTTTTTTATACTTTGTAAATGTGTTGTTTACAGGTAAAATAGTTTGCAAATAAATTTTGGTACTAGGTGACTCTTTCTTTATCCCTTCAACTATTTTTTCTATATTCTTAATAATTAATTCATCAGGAATATTGCGTGATATATCATTGATCCCAATTAGTAAAAACACTTTTGCTGGTTCACCTTCAGTTATCTCTTTCAGTCTCTGCAATACTCCAAATGTGATATCACCAGAAATACCTCTATTTTTTACATTAGTATTTTCAAGTAGTTCAGCCCACTTCGCATGAGCGGTAATACTATTTCCTAAAAAAATAATGTCCGATTTTGAGTTTTTATAACTTTTAAAAAGTTCCACTTGAACATCGTAAGTACTAGGGCGATAGGTAGTGTCAAACCTAACTTCTTGTGCAAAAGCACTAGAGAAAATAAAGATAAGAAGTACGCTAAATTTTATAAATTTCATTTGTTAATATTTTAAGAGTTTATACGTTAGCAGTTTTTTGGTATTTATTGCCAAATCTATCTGTAGCTTGAACTTTTAGGGTTTTAACTTGTGGTTCTAAATGAGCCATAAATAAATGGTTCGTTCGTTTGGGCTCAGCAAAAGTTCTTCCTTGAGTTGGGAGTTTATCTCCTTTATATAATGTAACGGTTTCCGGGTCATAGCCTTTTGTACTTTCTAAAACACCCATATACTTTTCATCAGCCCAATACTCAATTTTCCATTCTGGGTCCCAGTTCCAAACATTAGCTATCATTCTTTTTTGGGCAGTAAGCTCTTGTAGGTGAATACTAATTTGATGACTTTTATCTAATCCGGTTGATTTATAAAACCATTTTAGTTCTGTACCATTAACTTCATAAACACCATAGCCTCTTGGTGCACCGTCCCCACATACAGGTCCTGTCCACCATGCACCACAAACTGTCCCGTGTACATGCTCATAAATGTTTCCGTCAACGTAATTATTGTTGTAATGGGTGTGCCCAGCCATAATATGTACTTGGCGTCCTTCTAATAAACTGTATAGTTCAGATTTGTTTTTTACACCTTTACCTACAGGGATGTGTAACCCAATGATGATAAGGTGATCTTTTGGTACAAGCTCTAAGTCTTTCTTTAACCAATCTAACTGGTTTTGTACAATGTAACCGTCATAATTTCTTTCAGAACCTAAATACCTTACATCATCTAATACAACATAATGTGCTTTTCCGCGGTTAAAAGAATAGTAAGTAGGGCCGTAGTTTAATTTAAAAGTTCTATCGGATGTTTCGTCTCCACCTTGGCGGTAATCCATATCATGGTTTCCTAAGGCTTGGAAAAAAGGGATTCCCATTTGACGAACTGCATCACTATAATCAGTAAAGAATTCAAGTTTATCCCAAGCAATATCTCCGACTGTTATTCCATGTACTAAAGCTTCAGCTCCTAAGTCTTTAATCAGTTGCTGAACGTCTGGTACAGTGGTAGTCATCATTTGTTGAACATCTTTTTTTGTTCTTACTTGTGGATCTGCCCAAATTAAAAAATTGTGTTTACTGTCATCAACGCTAAGTTTAGTCAGGCTAAAATTGAAATTGGTTTTACCGTAAATAGTTTGATATTGCTGAACAACGCTCTGTTTAGCTTTAAATTCATAACCAGCTGGTGTACTTATAAATACATGTGTAGATGTGTCATTGAGTTTAAAAGTATAATACCCTTTTTTGTCGGTTTTAACTACGCTAAACCCGTCTGATACAACTACATTAGCAATGCCAGATTTGTTGTGTTTTACAAAACCGCTAATTTCTCCGTTTTCTAATAAAGAAAATGCATTAGCATTTAAACTGATGAATGCACCGCCAGCAAATAATCCAGTGCTTTTTAAAAAGGATCTTCTATTCATTTTTTTAATATAAAAAAAGATCGGTGCTTTTGCACCGATCTTGTCATCTATTTAGTTTTTAGTTTATGATAGTGGTTGCATTTCGACCCTCAATATCTGTTAATTTGGTAGGGTTAGCGGGATCTAAATCCATAGTGAAAGGGAAGTAGCCTCTAGGCGTTATCCATTCCTTGGTTTTAGCATCTAACTGCCCCCCAAGCTGGTAAAATGTTCCGTGTCCGGATTCTTCTGGTTTGTAATGGTCATCCGCTAAGCGATAAGTATTTGTTCCTTGTAAATAAAAAGATTGCTCGGCCATTGTTACTGGGTCAATAGGATTAAAATGATCATTTGCTGCAACGCGATATCCGGCATTACGACCTGCATCATAAAGTAGTATTTTATGAGTGTCCAGGTCCTTTCCTCCATAAAAAACAACATCAATAGGAACGGAGGTTTCCTGTACATTAAGCCCTTCAAATACAGCAACTCCAGCTCCATATCCAGAGTTTGCCAAAAGATTTGTAGTTGCAACTCCAAATCCATCACCAGAAATGGTGCTGTAATTATATGCTACTACCCAATTGGCGCCACTAATATCAGCTGTGTTTGGACCGTTAATTACCTTATTTGCACCGCCTACGTAAAAGAATTCACCTTTTTTAACAGTACCAGTGGTGATGTTAAATTTATAAGTTCTTTTACCTCCTGCAGCCCAACCTCCAGATGGGGCCATTCCTTTATCTGGTTCGTTGGCACCTGCGTTATTGGTCGTTACAATAGCCACTGGAGTTCTTTCAAAATCAATGTCACGGGTAGCTAAAAATTGAATATATTCATTATTGGCATCCGAACCTGCAACATCGTTAGCAAATCCGGTTATAATGATCGGAGTTGGACCTAATAAAGGTCCGTTAGGGTCAAACGGAGCTATTCGGTCACTAATATCGTCAATTGTTCTTGGCCATATTTGCAACTGATCTGTACCGTCGCTTTGTGTCTGTATAAATAAGATACCCGCAAATGTAGCGCTGGCAGGCATTTTATTAGAAGCGAAATGTGCATCTGCTTCTGTATGTAAAATCAAACTGTCTGCACCATTGATAAATACTTTGTTACCCACAAAATCTTCGGTAGGAGTGGGCTCAGGACTTACGGTTCCTCCCTTTATTTGGATAAGGGTACTTTCGTAGTCCTGAGGCTTTGAGATAACCGAAAGGTTTGAAACGGCTAATGGCGTTTTCATAAACCCTGTACCTGCTACATTGATATCAGCTTCAGTTAAGTTTGTTATCTGTAAACCTCCGTTTACTTTTGCTAGTTTTTTACCAACGATGTTTATCACTAATGAATCGCCTTCCTTATATTCTGAAGCGTTAGTGAGCGCCAACATAATACCGCGGGTTCTTTTTCTTACAGTTTGTTGTACCACTACGATTCCTTCGGGGATGTTCAAGGAATCTGGGTTTGAAATAACCACACCGACAACTTTGTCCGCACCACTTAGGTTGCTTTCATCCAAAGTAACATCATTAGTTTTATATAAGGCTCTTATATCTTCGATAGATGTAAAAGGGCTAAGGGTGCCTTTTGCATAATCATGCTTTTCGCAACCCAACCATGCACTTATGGCCAGAAAGCTTAATAAATAAAGGAATGTCTTTTTCATGTTCTTTTCTTAAAGATTATCAATTGAACTAAGGTTTTTGCCACCAAACTTGTGTAGTAATTAAATCTGGTCCTTGGCGCTCAACAGCTGCTTTGTAATTGATTGGGTTTGCAGATTGAACGTAAACTGGATATGTTAATCTAGCTGGCATAACACCGTTGTAAGCTAAGCCAGTACCTTTTGGTAGGGTAGGGTAGCCTGTTCTACGGTACTCAAACCAAGATTGAAGATCTGTAAAAAATAAAGCGTAATATTTTTGGATAAAAATTAGCTCCATTTTTTCTTCAAAAGTATAGTTGTTATCCCATTTTACAGAAGCAAAACTGAAATAATTCAAAGGAACTTCATGCCCCCATAATTGGATTCCAGCTGTTGCACCCGCTTCATAATATGTTTGAGCAGAATTATTGATGTAACCCTTTACAGCTGCTTCAGCTAAAATTAACTGTAGCTCTCCATAATTTAAAATATTTCCTAACAAAGGCTCTTTTTGTAATGAAGTTGGGAAAGCAGACTTTCCTTCTGGCGCCTGTCCAACAGGGTAACCACTTGGAATGCCTTCATATTCCCCATTAAAAGTTGATGCCCAAGTTGTAATTCTTGGATCACTTCTTTTGTTCAAGTTATCAACAAAAAATTCTCCCAATTTAGGTCCATACCAATCACCTGCTCTCCAAGTAGCAAATGGATTTACATAGGGAGAAGAACCAGTCCATTCTAAAATGGCCGAGTCATCATTATTAGTCATGATTGGATAATTTGCTTTATTTGTTTCTACAATTTCAGAAATTTTTGCAGGAGCATCAAATTCAGCTTTTGCAGATACCCTCATCAATAGCCTTAGGTATAACGAGTTTCCGAACTTACGCCATTTTGTAATGTCCCCTTCAAAAATAGGGTCTATAGTTTTAGTTTTTGGTATACTTGAACCACTAGCTAATATCGTGTTAGCTTCTTCAAGCTTTTCAAATATGCCTGTATAAACGTCTTGTTGTAAGTCAAAAGGTGGGGCTACAATCCCTAATTTACCTTTATTGGCATCTTTATATGGAATGTCTCCATACGTATCCGTCAATAATGAAAGCAAATAAGCTTGCATTATTAATGCAACACCTTGAAAACCAGTTTGACCTATATCTTCACCACCTCGGTATATATCGTTGAAGTTAGTTAGTTCAATATACCAAGAATTCCATAAGTAATCCGCTTCCGATGTCCTGATTTCGTACCGGAAAATTTTCCCGTCTTGATCGCCCTGGTTAATAGTTACCTGCATCAATTCATTAGTGACACGTTGGCTGCGGTTCATATTTGCTTTTACCACATTTGTAATGGCTGGTGCTAATAGCGCCTGAGGTAATGCAAATTCACTAGTGTTTGGGTTGGTGTTAATTTCTTTAAAGTCCTTTTTACAAGAGCTAGTAGTAACCAGTATGGCAGAAAGCAATAAGCTGGTTGAATATATTTTAAATTTATTTTTCATTTTACTATATATTAAATGCCAACAATTAGGTTTATACCAAATGTTCTAGTAGAAGGAAACTGAGCGTATTCAAAGCCTCTGTTAATTTCCGAACCATTTAAGGTTCCAAACTCAGGATCAAAGCTAGGCCATGAACTAAAGGTAAATAAATCTCTACCGTAAATTCCTATGGTAGCTCTCTGAACCCCAATTTTACTGATCATTTTTTTAGAGAAAGTATAATCTAACCTAGCTTCTCTCACTTTTAAAAAATCTGTTGAATAGGTTGTTCCTTCTACGTTGTCTCTGCCGTAATGTGCAGTATAATAGTTTTCTACGTCTGTAGCAATTACATTATTTGGACTGTACGTATCGTCTGGGTTAAGAATTACACCGTTTCCGATGATTCCATTATACCGGCCTGGTAAAGTAGTACTTGATTTACCGGCTTCTGACCTTACAGCTTCTGATAAAGAGTATCCTACTGCACCAAACTGTGCATCTAATAATACATTGAAAGAAAATTGCTTGTATTTAAAGTTGTTACCTAAACTTGTTCTCCATGTTGGTACTGTATTGCCAATATAAATGGACTCTTCAGTAAGTTGTGGGTAACCACCTTCATAAACAATTTGTCCATCAGGTGAACGTACATAACCTCTTCCATATAAATCTCCTAAACTTCCACCAACTGAAGCAATAATTTGACCTCTGCTTCCCGGGCCATTCTGGAGAATTAACGGGAGATTTTCTGGTAACTCTGTAACCTCATTTTTGTTTGTTGAAAAAGTAGTGTTTACTGTCCAAGTTAAACCACTGTTGTTTTTTATTGGAGTACCACTTAGAGCAAGCTCAAATCCGCTATTTTTAACTTCACCTAAGTTAACGATTGCATACCTGTAACCAGATGATGCATCAATAGTAGTTTGCAATATTTGATTGGTAGTTTTTCCGAAATATAAAGCGGCATCAAGCTTTAAGCGACTTTTGAAAAAGCGCAAATCTGTACCAAATTCATAACTTGTGGTGGAAAGTGGTTGTAAAGTTAAATTAGGTAGCACAGTAGGGTTTGACAAACCACCTTCATATATATTTTCTGTTGAGTAAGAATACGAGGTTGTGTAAGAACGTAAACCTCCACTACCTACGTTAGCTGCCGAGAATCTTAACTTTGCGAAGCTGACACTGGTAGGTAATGTAAGTGCTTCAGACAATATAAAACTTACACTTGCAGATGGGTAAAAGAATGAGGTTCTAGAGTCATCTGTTGGTGTAGCCAATACGCTATTCCAATCGTTTCTTGCAGTTAAATCTAAATATAAATAGCCTTTATATGCTGCGGTAAATAAACCATAAAAACTATTTAATGCATATTTACTTTGGTAAGGTCTCGGAACTACTATACCAGCCGCATTCGCTAAGGTAAATACACCAGGGTATAATAATGAATCGGCTCTGTTTTCATCTTTGTTATAAAGATTCTTTAGCGTACTACCACCTAGAGAGGCTGAAACTTCAAAGTCTTTTTTGATTTTAGTTTTATAGCTTAGCAAGAAATCTGTGCTCACTTCTTGAGAGTAAATTCCTTGTGTACGATACATTCCATGTTTAAACTTTTCAGTATCAAACGGTCGTTGTTGCGAGCGTAATTCTTGCGAAAGATCGATGGAAGTACGTACCATTAAGTTTAATTTTTTGTTAAACTGGTAGTTTGCTTGGGCATTACCTGTAACGGTGTTCCTATTTGATTTGTTTAACATTTGGTTGGCAATCAAATAAGGGTTATCAGGATAACTACTAAATGGATAACTTTGCTCTATTTGTTCTCTCCCAGGCATCCAATAATCTTTTAACCAGTCTAGGTTTGCACTAGGTAGCCAAAACAGATACCAATACATGATGGATTGATTGTTGTAACCGGTGGAAGGCAAGTTGTCACTTGCTTTATTAGTATAATTCACCTGAGTAGAAAACGTTAGCTTATCGTCCATTTTTTGACGAACAGAAAGCGCAACACTATTTCTAGTATAGCCCGTATTAGGAATTATCCATTTGTTGTTCGCATTGGTATAAGAAAACCTTGCAGATGTTTTTTCACCAGCACCGTCTAAGGTAATACTATTGGTAAATGTTGCAGCGTCTTCAAAAAAGTTTCGCGAATCATTCACATAAGGTACCCAAGGTGTGCGTTCAGCTCCTGTTGTGTGGGTAACGGGGTCATACTGGTAAAACATCTGTCCATCAAATCTCGGGCCCCAGGCATCACTTGTGCTTCTTGTACTTGATCCATCTGCTGTATTTAAGTAACTATAATAATTATCTCCATCTTGCCCTTGTCCATATTCGTGTTGTAAATCTGGCCATCTGTAAATACTAGATAATGCGGTGTTAGAGTTAAAAGTAATACCTAAACCTTTTTTATTTCCTTTACCGCTTTTTGTGGTAATGATGATTGCACCATTAGCACCACGCTGACCGTATAAAGCAGCTGCCCCAGGACCTTTTAATACACTAACGCTTTCAATATCTTCTGGATTTAAATCGCCAATACCGTTACCGAAATCTACTGGAGTTTCTTCAGCTAAATAGCCTTTGTCACCTGAACTGGTAGTTCTACCACTACCGTTATTAATTACTACTCCATCTACAACGATTAAAGCTTCATTTTCGCCACCGATATTGTTCTCACCTCTTAAAATAATTTTGGTTGAGCCAGAGGGGCCACCGTTGGAACGTACGAGGTTTAAACCTGCTACTTTACCTGAAAGTGCATCAGTCCAGTTGTTAGACACCGCATCGGTAAGTTGTTCGCCTCCTAAAGTAGTTACTGCATAGCCTAATGCTTTTTCTTCTCTTTTAATACCTAAAGCTGTAACGACTACTTCAGTTAAAGCGGTATTCGCAATTGAAAGTGTAAGAATGATGTCGTTTTGGTTGGCACTAAACTGTCGAGTTAGTGGATTGAATCCTAGATAGGAAATAGTGATACTGCTATTCTTAGGTATTTTTACAGAAAAATCTCCATTAAGGTTAGTTACACCAATGTTTTTGTTGTTAGCATCAACAATGGAAGCCCCAATTATAGGTTGCTTATCATCATTGGCTATCAACTTTCCATTAATAGTGATCATATCCGATTGTGAATAACCAGATAATGAAGAAAATAAAATACACAAAAGCAGTAGTGGGAACAACACTAATTGTTTCCCCGGCATACGCCTCGTTGGGTTGGGTAAGTTTGTTACATTCATTATTAGTAAGTGTTAATTAATTGGTATTTGTTATTTGTTTTTTTTGCCTATTCATTTATACACCGTAGTATAAAAAGTTAGGCTATACATTAGAGCTACTTAGCTAAACATTAATAATACATGATAATGGTTGTTGGTTTATTAGCTTTTAGATTGGTTTTATTAGCTTTGCTAACTTATTTTATAGGTTACCTATCTATTTGCTTATCAAATATATCAATTATATTTTCTTTTTGTGTTTTTTTATTTCTTTTTTTTTTTAATTGGAATTTGACAAAGATTCTAAACAACTGTTAGGGTAATGTTATCTTAGAATAAAGTTTGTATAAAATGGTTGGTGATTGAGATAGAAGGGCGGTACTTACTCTTATTGAAGAGTCTTAATTAAGGCAATAAAGGGCGATAAAAGAAAATGGCCTCTCAAGATTAAAAAAATCTTGAGAGGCCATTAAGTAATATGGATTATTGTGTTTTTTAGGAGACAAGAAAAATAACAAGTCCCGCCGCGGCTACTGCGCCCAATAATGGACCTACAACTGGTATCCAGGAGTACGACCAACCCATAGCTCCACTTTTATTTCCGTGAATTAAAAAGAAAACAATACGAGGACCCAAATCTCGGGCCGGGTTAATTGCATAACCTGTTGTGCCGCCTAATGATAAACCAATAGCCCAAACTAAAAATGCAACAGGAATAGCACCAATAGAGCCTAAGCCCATAGGGGTTTTGGTGTCGGTAATTTCAGCTCCAGTAAAGTGAAATATCACAAAAATTAAAACAAAAGTCCCAATGAATTCAGAAAATAGATTTCTCATTTTATTTGGGATAGCAGGTGTTGTAAAGAAACAAGCGGACTTTAATCCAGTATCTTCAGTGATTTTAAAATGGTCTTTGTAGAAAAGCCATACCAAGAAAGATCCGCACATGGCTCCTCCAAACTGCATAGCTACATACATTGGAACTTTAGCCCATTCAAAATCACCTGCAATAGCTAAACCTAAACTTACTGCCGGGTTTAAGTGAGCACCACTATAAGGGCCTGCAACTACTACTCCAACAAAAACAGCTAGCGCCCAACCGGTGGCGATAACCATCCATCCACCATTTTGACCTTTGCTTTTATCAAGAAGTACATTGGCAACCACTCCATTTCCAAGGGTAATCATAAGCGTGGTGCCTAAAAACTCCGCTACATATAAGTTCATTACTAATTCTATTATTTATTGGTTTAAAATCAACTCTTAAAACATGGCGCTTAGAGTTTTGACCAGTAATTTACTGCGTCGATGGCTTTCTGCCATTCAATAATATTTGGTTTTAATTCTTCGTGATTAATCGGCTCAAAACTTGATTCAACTTCCCATTGGGCTCTTATATCATCTATGCTCTCCCATAGTCCAACAGCAAGGCCAGCCAAATATGCGGTGCCAATAGCAGTAGTTTCCGTGTTTTTTGACTTTATTACGGTTGTATTTAATATATCTGCCTGAAATTGCATCATTAATTTATTTACAGAAGCTCCTCCATCTACCCGTAATTCTTTAATCTGTTTCCCGCAATCTGCTTCCATAGCTTTAAGTACATCCATAGTCTGGTAAGCGATGCTTTCCAAAGCCGCTCTTGCGATTTCAGAGTCTGTCGTACCTCTTGATAAGCCAAAGATTGTTCCTCTTGCATATGGGTTCCAATGGGGGGCACCAAGACCTGTAAAGGCTGGCACTAGATAAACACCTCCATTATCATTAGACTTTTCTGCTAATTTGCTGACTTCTGATGATGATTTGATAATACCTAAGCCGTCCCTCAGCCATTGTACAATAGCGCCGGCCATAAATATACTTCCTTCTAATGCGTAATTGGTTTTACCGTTAATCTGCCAAGCAACAGTTGTAACAAGGTTATTTTTCGATAAAATGACATCCTTACCAATATTCATTAACATGAAACAACCTGTTCCGTAGGTATTTTTTGCCATTCCGGGTTCAGTACATAATTGCCCAAATAAGGCAGCTTGCTGGTCACCGGCAATTCCTGCAATCTCAATTTCCGCATCAAATAAGTCAAGTGCTGTTGTTCCATACACTTCACTACAAGATTTTACCTCAGGTAATAGTTGTTTTGGAATATTGAAGATTTCTAACAATTCATCATCCCATTTTAAGTCGTGGATGTTGAAAATCATTGTACGGGAAGCATTAGTTACATCTGTAACGTGTACTTTTCCATGTGTAAGTTTCCATATTAGCCAAGAGTCAACAGTACCAAAAAGAAGCTCGCCAGCATCTGCTTTTGCTCTTGCCCCCTCTACGTTGTCAAGTAGCCAACTTATTTTAGTTGCGGAAAAATATGCATCAATTAACAGTCCTGTTTTTGACTGTATAAGTTCAGATTTGTTGTCTTTTTTTAGTTGATCACATATCTCTGAGGTACGTCTATCTTGCCAAACAATAGCATTATGAATAGGTTCCCCGGTTTTTTTATTCCAAATGATAGTAGTTTCTCTCTGGTTGGTTATCCCAATAGCGGCAATGTCTTTAGCATTGATTTTTGATTTTTTCAAGACCTCCTTAGCGATTGAAAGTTGGCTATCCCAAATCTCTAAAGCATCATGTTCCACCCAGCTCGTTTTTGGATATATTTGTTTAAACTCCTTTTGACTTAATCCAATTTGTTTTCCTTGTTTATCAAAGATCATTGCTCTTGAGCTGGATGTGCCCTGGTCTAAAGACAGAATATATTTTTTATTACTCATACTTTTGGTTATAACTGGTGCGCTGTTTCTATAGTGTTAACTTTTTGTTTACTTGTTGGGTTTAGTAAGTATTTAGATGCCAGGTTATTGAAGTGACTCAATTGTTTGTTCATAGACTCTTCATCAAGATTAAGTTCTGTTCTTATCAATTCAGCAACCTGTGGAGCCATCTCTAATGCGGCTTTGGCATCTAAAAATAAAACTCTTAATCGGCGAGCCAAAACATCTTCTATAGTTCTTGCCATTTCATGTCTTACTGCCCAAACTACTTCGCCTTTAAGATAAGGGAATTTTGGGTGTAATGGGGTCTGAAAGGTTGGGTCTTTTTCAAGCATTTCTTTCAATAAAGGAGCATCGCTGCCATAGTAATCAAAATGGTCTGCATTTTTTACTTTGGTACTTCCGTGTATTGCTAAGTTTCTAGTTACACATTTTCTAGCACCCAAAGTTGTTTGCGCTAATACTTGATTGATAGTGTCTTCTGCCATTTTACGGTAAGTAGTCCACTTTCCACCTGTAATAGTAATTAAGCCAGTTTTGCTTAAAATTAATTTATGGCTACGAGATATTTCTTTTGTTTGTCCAGCTTCTTTAGCAGGAGCCGCTAGCGGGCGTAAACCTGCAAAAACACTTAAAACATCTTCTCGAGAAGGCCTTCTTTCTAAATACTCTCCAGCAGTTTGTAAAATAAAATTCACTTCTTCTTCTAAAGCAACAGGCTCTAAGCTATGGCTATCTAAAGGAGTATCTGTAGTACCAACTACTAAATGGTTATGCCATGGAACTGCAAACAGCACTCGTCCATCTGAAGTTTCTGGAATCATCAATGCGCTATCAGATGGCATAAAAGATCTGTCAAGTACTATATGCACTCCTTGACTAGGTTTAACCAATGGTTTAGAATCCGGTTTATCCATGTGAAGGATGTTATCTACAAAAACTCCGGTAGCATTTATTACCGCCTTCGCTTTTAACTTATAAGCTATGCCAGTTTCTACGTCTTGAGCTACAACACCGTTAATTAAATCATTAGCTTTTAGAAGGTCGTTTACTTTTATATAGTTTAAAACGGTAGCGCCTTGTTCAATAGCTGTTTGTGCTAAATTTAAGGCTAAACGAGCATCGTCAAACTGCCCATCAAGGTATTTAACACCTCCCTTTAAGATGCTATTGTTAACGCCAGTTAACGCTGAAGAAGCTTTATCTTTGTTTAAAATGATTGATGAGCCAAAGCTGAACTTGCCAGCTAACCAATCGTAAAGTTTTAAACCAACAACGTATTTTATTTTTTCAAAAAAACTATAGCAAGGAATAATGAACGCCTGTTTTTTTACCAAGTGAGGTGCATTTTGTAGCATTAATCCTCGTTCTCTTAATGCTTCGTATACTAACTGTACATCTCCTGCAGCTAAATAACGAACTCCGCCATGAACTAATTTAGTACTGCGACTTGATGTTCCTTTAGCAAAATCTGATTGTTCTAATAATAATGTCTTTAAGCCTCGTGATGCTGCGTCTACTGCAGATCCCAGTCCTGTAGCGCCCCCACCAATAATGATCACATCCCACTCATTTGTTGACTCAAGCACCTCTAATTGTGCCTTTCTAGTTTTCATATATGTTTATTTTTTATTTTTCTGATTAAAATCGAAATACTAAGCAATGATTTAAAAATAAATGTATGGATTAAAAGAAATAATAAAGAATAAAAAGAAAGTTATTTTGTTGTTATTGATAATAACCAATATATATGCTTATATATTATACTCCAATCCTGATTATTTTGTAGGAACATTTTTTTATTGTAAATTGGTCACAAAAATAACCTTAAGTTAACTTATATATCAATGATCAATATTGCTGAGCGTCACCAGTGGATTTTGAATAAACTTGTGAAAGAAGATTACGTTTCTGTTTTGAATTTATGCAAAGATCTAGACGTTTCGCCTGTAACTATCCGTAAGGACCTGAAACTTTTAGAGGACAAAAACTTGCTTTTTAAAACACATGGTGGAGCAACTCTACAAAACCCTTATACAATAGACCGTCCGATTAATGAGAAGGAAAGTATCAAATCTTTAGAAAAGTTGAATATTGCCGAAACTGCAGCAAAGCTGGTTAATGATCATGATACCCTAATTATTGCTTCTGGAACAACTGTTTTAGCTCTTGCAAAAGCATTGCAAATTAAATTGAATTTAACAGTAATTACTGCAGCCTTAAATGTTGCCATAGAATTAAATAGGTTGCCAAATGTTGAAACACTACAGTTGGGAGGTACTATGCGAAAAAGCTCTTCATCAGTAACTGGAGCCTATGCCGAAGATGTTTTGAAAAACTTTTTCTGTAATAAATTGTTTTTAGGTGTGGATGGGATTGATTTGGAGCATGGCTTAACTACAACTAGTTCTTCAGAAGCTCAATTAAATAAGGAAATGATTAAGGTTTCTCAAAAGACAATAGTATTAGCAGACTCTAGTAAATTTGGGAAAAGAGGTTTTGGTAAAATTTGTGCGGTAGATGAAATAGATCATATTATTACCGATAGTGGTATTTTGCCGAGTACTCTAGAAGCTTTAGAAGGAATGGGTGTTAAAGTTACTGTTGTTTAATCCCATAATTACATAAAATAAAGGTTAAGATTAATGCAATAGTATTAATCTTAACCTTTTTCTTTTTAAATTTTTATTTAAAAGTAGGAGAGAGGCTTAAACTTTTACATTCATCACCTTGTCTGTTTTACGGCTTTCCTCTGCCATAAATCCCATAACATGGCTTTCTATAGACTCGTCAATAGTTGAGGTTAAAATATCTGGATTTTTTTGTGAAACTGCTTGTACAAAGTCTCTTACTAATAACCAGTCTCCGCCACCGTGACCACTATTTTTGTAGCCCTCAACATCTTCTGCCTGTGGCAAAAACTTAACTTCTTTTGCTGTTCTAAAGTCATTTACAACCAATTCTTTCATGTCGCCTACCATATCTCCCATACTACCCATTATGCGGGTTCTTCTGCCATGGTAAGACGTAAATGCTTCCATTGAAAAGGATGCTGTTACGTTATCTCCAAACTGAATACTGGTTACGTAATGATCTGGCTGGTCATTGTCCATACGGTAAACACATCTGCCGTAATCAGTTGTTTTTAAACGCTCCATAATTACCTCTGGGTGTTTGGTTTTATCAGTAGGTAAATCCATGACACTTAAGCGTTTTCTTCGGTCGTAGTATTCTCTTATGGCCGAGTAAGGACACTCTCTTTCAACTTTGCAACCGTCTGTGCATCTTGCGGTGCTACCTTCTGGTGCGTTTTCTTTCTTAAACCACTTAAGGTCGCCCATAGCGACAATTTTCTTTGCTGGTTTGTTAATTACCCATTTTATAATATCTAAATCATGACATGATTTAGTCAAGATAATTGGAGTGGTTTCTTTTGAATTATGCCAATTTCCTCTAACATAAGAATGAGCCATATGAGTATGTTCAATAGGTTCAAAATGTTGTACGCTAATAATCTCTCCAATAGCTCCTTTAGCAACTAATTCTTTCATTTTTACAAAGTAAGGAGCATATCTTAATACGTGGCAAACAGCTACAATACGTCCCTTTTGCTTGGCTAAGGCCAAAATTTCTCTACACTCTTTTTCTGTTGGAGCAATAGGCTTTTCTAATAAGATATCATACCCCATTTCCAAAGCTTTTATGCAAGGTGCATAATGCAAATTATCTGGTGTAGATATAATTACAGCATCTGCAAATTTTGGTCTTTTAAAAACATCTTCCCAAGTATCAAATCTGTTTTTATCTTCAATTTTATGAATTTTAGCATACCTGTCATTTCTGAATTTTACAGGTTCAGCAACGCCAATGATGTCCAGTTCTCCTGGGAATTTTGCCGAAAAACCACCGTAAACCATTCCTCTGTTTCCAGCGCCGATAGTGATAGCGGTAATGGCTTTAGTTTGAGGCCGATGTAATTGGTTCGGTTTAATGTTGTACAAAAAAGAATTTTCGCCAACTGCTCCAAGTACCTCCGTACTTATAACAGATGCTCCCAAAGAAATGCTTAATGTTTTTAATAGGTTTCTCCTGTTCATTTTAACTTGTTTTTATAGTGATTAACTTTCATTTGTAGATGTATGTGATACTATATTTATCTTCGTAATATAAGCATTATGAAATAAGTGAACTAGTGAGGTGTTTATATTATTAATAGGTTTAATTATTGAACAGGCTTAGCCTTCTGCCATTCTTTTAATTTCATCTTTCCAAGTAAAAAGACTGAGTACAATGGCGAGTACACATGCAGAAACCAATACATAGAAACCACCATCCCATCCATATGCATCTACAATATAGCCAATAGCGATATTTGCAAAAACAGCTCCACCCAAGTAACCAAATAAACCTGTAAAACCGGCGGCAGTACCTGCTGCTTTTTTTGGAACCATGTCTAAAGCTTGTACACCAATTAACATTACCGGTCCGTAAATCAAGAAACCAATAACAATTAATGAAATGGTATCAATCATTGGGTAACCGGGTGGGTTTTTCCAATATACCAAAACGGCAACAAGTACCAAAGTCATAAAGACAATAGTGGCAGGTACTCTGCGCCCGTTAAAAACCTTATCACTAATCCATCCACACAAAAGTGTTCCCGGAATGCCTGCATATTCGTAAGCAAAATACGCCCAGCCAGATTCGCTAATCGAAAACCCTTTTTCTTCTTTTAAGTAAGTAGGTGCCCAGTCTAAAACGCCGTACCTTACTAAGTATACAAATACGTTAGCCAAAGCAATAAACCAAAGTGCTTTATTAAATAGCACATAATCCATAAAAATTTGCTTTGCGCTTAATTCCTGTTCTTTTTCTTGTGTAAGAGCCCCGTCTTTTTTATAAACTTCGATAGGAGGGAGGCCACATGATTGAGGAGTATCTCTGATTAAAAAATAGGAGGCAATTGCAATAACTAAGGCAATAATGCCCGGAAAGTAAAAGCTGCTTTGCCATGCTCCAAATATGGTTAAACCTAAAATTGCCAAAGGCCCAATTAATCCACCACCCACGTTATGTGCAACGTTCCAAATGGACATTTTTACTCCACGCTCTCTTTTAGAAAACCAGTGTACAACCACTCTACCGCAAGGTGGCCAGCCCATTCCTTGAAACCATCCGTTTAAAAACAGAATTACAAACATGATGGTAATAGAGCTGGTCGCAAACGGAAATACTCCCATAGCTATCATACATAAAGCGGAGAGCATCAAGCCTAATGGTAAAAACTTTCGGGCATCACTTCTGTCAGACACGTTGCCCATCAAAAACTTACTAAGGCCATAAGCAATAGAAACACCAGACAAGGCTAAACCCAGTTGTCCCTTAGAAAAGCCTTCCTCTACCAAGTGAGGCATTGCAAGTGAAAAGTTTTTACGTACTAAGTAATAACCAGCGTAACCTATGAAAATCCCCAAAAAGACTTTCCATCTCATTTCTTTGTAAGTGGGGTCTATTTTACTTTCTTCTACTAAAGGTTGATGCGCAGGTGGGTCAAGAAATGGTAATCTCATTTAGATATTTGGCTTAAAAAATATTGGTTAAAAAAACTTAAAAAA
Source organism: Pelobium sp. (assembly GCA_037968815.1). GTDB lineage: Bacteria > Bacteroidota > Bacteroidia > Sphingobacteriales > Sphingobacteriaceae > Pseudopedobacter. The sequence goes on from JBBKWF010000022.1 coordinate 237,558, forward strand.
GGTTTGGGTAATCGCTAATAATTCCATCAACACCCATTTTCTTCAAGTTTTCAATTTCTTCTTTGGTATTTACTGTCCAAGGCAAAACTTTTATACCTAGTTTTTTACATTCAGCAATCAACTGTGGGGTAACTAATTTGTAAGCGGGGCTGTAAATGTCGGGAGTAAAAGTTAGGTTCTTTAAGTTTGCGGCTAACTCACCCTTAGAAACTAAATAAGCAGTGAGTACTTTTTTGTGTTTTTTATGAATGATCTCTAAAGAACGTGTATCAAAAGATTGAATGGTTACTCGGCTCTCAATACCTTTCTTTTTAATTACAGCCATTAATTTTTTTACAAACTCTTTAGGTGCAGGATGAAATATATCATCATTACCATCTTTCATTTTTGTTTCGATATTATAATGAGGCTGTGGATAGTTTTTTTCTTTTGCATAGGCTTCTGCGGTGTCAATTAGGTCTGAGAGTAAAGGTATGTGAACCTTCATCTTTTTTTGTTTTGGAAAAGCTTTATGATACTTAGAACCTACATCGTATTGTTTGATGTCTTCATAGTTCATGTTGTAAATATTCAAATCCTTTCCTTTTTGTACTTCTTTGCCATTAGGATCTAAAACAAAAGTACTGTTCATCCATTGGTCATGAGATACCAATACTTTTTTGTCTTTGCTAAAAGTAATATCCATTTCTAATGTTGTCCCGTAGTCTAAGGCCAGCTTCATCGCAGGAATAGTGTTTTCCGGCATTAGACCTCTTCCGCCTCTATGAGATTGTTTATCAAAGTTTTCTTGTGCATTTGCGATTTGGAAATTCATCGCTAGAAGTATCAATACGCTAAGTTTTTTCATTTATGAACAATTGGTATGTACAATACTACATAAATAGAAATAAAAAAGCAAGCTATGAAAATATAATAGTTACAATACGAAATAAAAAGAAGTTTCTATTTTAAGTGTATATTTACTGTTGCATTAAGATTTAAACCAACAATAAGAATACTTAGAAATTAAATCACAGATTGATTAAGTTAATTTTTTATGAAAAAAGCATCTAAAACCTCATTTTTTTTAATGTTGTTGCTTCTACTCGCAACTACAACACCTAATTTATTTGCACAGGAAACCCATGTAAATGAAATTATTGCTGAGTTAAAGAATCCAAAATCAACGAAAGTATTGGTTGTTGCCCACCGAGGGGATTGGCGTAATTTTCCAGAGAATTCAATTGAAGGAATAAAAAGCGCTATTGAAATGGGTGTGGATATGATAGAAATTGATATTCACAAAACAAAGGATGGTAAATTGGTTTTAATGCATGACAAAACGTTGGACAGAACTACAAACGGAAAAGGAAACGTAGCAGATTGGACTCTAGACTCGTTAAAAATGCTTTATTTAAAAAGTGGTATTGGTGTTAAAACACGTTATAAAATCCCAACTTTAGAGGAAGCTATGTTAGCGACTAAAGGTAAAGTTTTGGTGAATTTAGATAAGTGCTATGCTTATTTTCCGGAAGCTTATGAGGTTTTGAAAAGTACAAATACCATAAATCAAGCGGTAATGAAATCAAGTAAACCTTATGCTACTGTGCAAAAAGAATTTGGACAGTACTTAAAAGAAGTGATTTTTATGCCGGTTGTTCATCTTGATAAACCGGGTGCTGAGAAAATTATTGAAGATTACCAAACTCATTATAAACCCGTTGCTTTTGAGCTTGTGTTCAAAAAGTCAAAATCAGCAAATGATGAGTTGCTAAAAAAGATAGTAACTAACGGTTCTAAAGTTTGGGTTAACAGTCTTTGGGCTAGCTTAAATGGCGGACATGATGATGATTTAGCTGTTACTGATATTGATGACGCATATGGATGGATATTAAATAAAAAAGCGACGTTAATACAAACAGACAGACCTTTGTTGCTTTTAAAATATCTTAAAGAACAGAACAGACGTTAATTTTTCTAATCAACTCATTTAAAGTGAATTAAATAGGGTTTAAAGAAAATGTTTTAATAAGCTTGATTTAGTTAATGACAAATTACATTTTCACTCCCTATAATTTTAGGGCTTAAATAGGGGATATCTAAGTTTAGTCCTCGCATTAAAAACCATAAGCCTAAACACAAGGTTATATACGGTAAAAAGCGGTTGATTTTTTGCCTAAAGGTAGGTTTACTGAAGTTAACACCAAGCATTGCTAAAAGCATTAAAGGGGTGGTGCCTAAGCCAAATACAAACATAAAAAGTGCTGATTGATACGCACTGCTGGTGTTAATTGCCGTTGCTAAGCCTAAATAAACAAAACCACAAGGCAAAAATCCGTTAAGTAAGCCTAGGTATAAATGCCCGGCTTTGTTCTGTATAGCTTTACCAATTAGTTTGTTAACCTTACTTGTGAAACTATTTGGGGTATAAGTTTTTGCTTTTTTAGATTTTATAATTTGAGGGAGTACAGCAATTATAATTAAAATACCACTTAAAATGCTAATTCCCTGTTGTAAACCTGCCAACCAAAATTGCTTGCCAACTAATCCAATTAATAAACCTAAAAAAGAGTAGGAGATGGCTCTGCCTATATTGTAAGAAAGCTTTTTAGCTAGGGTAATCCATTTAGATTCTGATTGTTGTGGTAAGGCAAAAGCCAAAGGTCCACACATACCTACGCAGTGCAAGCTCCCAAATAAGCCAATGATGAACGCAAGCTGGAGGTGATTCATCGCATAAACAAGTTTGTTTGGTAGCGATATTTTTTCTGATCTGATGACCAATTGATAACTATACGCCACCCACCTTTTTCAAAATCTGATTTTGGTAGTTGAATATCTTTTTGTTCGAAAGAAAATGTTTGATCTTTGGTTCGGTCAGAAGGGCGTTTAAAACTCACTGTTCCACTATCAACACTAAGAAAACTAATCGTTATATAATCATCAGTTTGTGTTATTAGGGGTTGTGCATTGTCTGTTATAACCTGTTGTTGTTGTTCATAATCAATATCATAGGCTAAGCCCTTCTCATAATAGTCCTTATCAAAGCTATCTTCTGCAGATCTAAACATTTGTACAACTAGCACCGTTATAAAAATCATAAACGATGCTAACCCTATAATCAATCCTTTTCCCCAATTCATAAAAAATTAATTTACAGGTCCTAAAAAATTTGTTTCAATATGATCAATCACTTTGCCATTTTGCATCACTTGCAAGGTAACAGCAGTTTTTGTTTTTTCAATCGCATTTTCTGGTATCAGCACAAAAAAAGTAACTTTTGCAGTAGTTTCTTTTTCTAACTGCTCAATAGGTTGTACCCATTTAATTTTGTACGATTTGTTTTCCGGCACAAACTCAATTTTCACAGGTTTTGCACTTTTGTTAACCAGTTCGGCAGTATATAAATTACTAATGTATCCGTCAGGTTGTTCTTGATACATTGTGCCTGATGCTCTTAAAATATTAACGTCAATATCTTTTTTTGAAAGAATAAAATAGGTTGAAACAGCCATCATTATAAAGATAAGAATACCATAGGCTTTCATCCTTAATGTAAGGGTTGGCTTTTTATTATTCTTAATCATTTCTTCAGAATAATAGCCAATTAAGTTACGAGGACGGTTTACCTTGTCCATTACCTGGTTACAAGCATCAATACAAGCAGTGCAGTTTACACATTCTAGTTGTGTACCTTCTCTAATGTCAATACCAGTTGGACAAACAGCAACACACAAATTACAGTCTACACAGTCGCCTAAAGGTTGTTGATTTGGGTCGTTCTTTTTAATACGTCCGCGTGGCTCACCTCTTAAATAATTATAGGCAACCACAAGCGAGTTTTTATCCAATAAAACACCTTGCAATCGTCCATATGGGCATGCAACTATACAAACTAACTCTCTAAAATGAGCAAATACATAATAGAAAACAGCTGTAAACAGCCAGATGCTAATAAACCCTGCGATATGTTGATTTATAGGTTCTGTAATGATTTTCCATAGCTCATCCGTACTTATAATATAGGCTAAAAAAGTATTGGCAATAAAAAAGGAGATGAGTATATAAATAATGTGTTTACTCGTTTTTTTAATGATTTTATCTTGAGTCCAAGGGCTGTTATCTAATTTTTTACGGGCAGCAGGTTCTCCTTCAATCCAAACTTCAACCCTCCTAAAAACCATTTCTAAAAAGATGGTTTGGGGGCAAATCCATCCACAAAATATCCGTCCGAAAGCACTGGTAAACAATACAATAGCAATAAGACCAGTAAGCATTAATAAAACAAGAATGAAAAAATCTTGTGGCCAAAAAACCTGCCCAAAAAGAATAAACTTACGCTCGATAATATTGAAAAGCAGAAATTGATGATCGTTGATTTTAATGTAGGGCGCAATAAATAAAAAGGCTAACAACAAATACGCTACCAGACTGCGGTATTTATACCATTGATCAATCCTGATCAAGGGATAAAGCCACCTACGTTTTCCGTTTTGATCTACGGTTTGATGGTAATATTTTATTTCTTCTTCTGCCATGTTTTTTTGACTATCAAGATGCTGATATAGAGTATCGAGATGTTAGTATCAAGATAATTTGCAAGCGGGAGTTAGACATCAGAATAAAGAGCTAAGAATCAAAACAATCGTAACGCGGTTTTTATTACTCTACTCTTCACTCCTTCAAAACTAATCCTATTCTTTCTCTCCTTGTGGAGCTTTTGGATTTGCCGGGTTTGTTCCTTTTAAAGACTCTATATAGTTAGATACATCAGAAATCTGTTTAGGACTTAATTGTTTTTCCCAAGCAATCATTCCTTTCTCTGGCACACCATATTTAACCACTTTAAATAGATCATTTATTTTTCCGCCATGTAACCAATATTCATCAGTTAAGTTAGGCCCAACAACTCCTTCGCCGTTTTGACCATGACAGGCTACACAGTTTTGAGCAAATATTGCCTTACCTGCTGCTAAAACGCTTTCAGATTGATCAAGTTTAACACTGTTTTCATCAATAGCATTTCCAGTTTTTTCTAAATAAGCCTCTTTTGCAATTTCGGCTTCTTTCATTTCAATAGCATACTCTTCGTCTTGTAACTTGCCAAGGTTAAACACATGGTAGTTTAAAAGATAAACTAAAGCAAATACTACAGATCCGTAAAACAACCAATTAAACCATGCTGGTATAGGATTGTCTAGTTCCTGTATATCATCATAATCATGCATAATTAGCAGGTCTTTTTCTTCTGCTAATGGTCTTAGTGAAAGTAGTTTTTGCCAGATGGTTTGTTTATGAGTTTTTACTTCTGGTAAAGCTGTTGATTTGTCCGCCTCTGGTTTTGATGCTTCTGTATCATTAACAAACATCAGAGCGGTAAGCACCTTAAATGTTTTTAATAAAACGAAACAGGCAATTACAATTAATATAAGTGTGGCGATAATTGCTCCCAAAGCAACTCCGTTCATAATTTCGGTATTGCTTGCTGCAAAAGCACTACTGGCACCTGCAACAACTAAGGCAATAATCAGGAATATTTTATTTTTTAAACGCATAATATGTTTTATTAATTATATGTTTTGATTTTTTTCGTCAAGTGGGATGTTGCTCATATAATCAATATGATTTTTCTTCATTTTAATAAGGGCAACTGTAGCACCAATAAAAAACAGTAAGAATATGAGCAGAGAGGCAAGCATAAAAGACTCATCTCCTTGTAACGAATTTATAAATTGCTTAAACATCTTTTTTTGATTTATTATTTGTTCTTAATATCGGTTCCTAAACGTTGTAGATACGCAATAATAGCAATGATCTCTTTGTCCTTTTTAACCTTGATTTTGTCCATGGCTAAATTTTCTACAATTCCTTCTGCTTGTTTATCTAAATCCTGATTAGCAATTGCATCATATCCTTTTGGATAAGGAACACCAAGCGTTTGCATAGCTCTAATTTTAGCACCAGTTGTAGTGGTATCTAGTTTTTGGTCTAACAACCAATCGTAATTAGGCATAATACTTCCTGGCGACATTGTACGTGGATCCATCATGTGGTTGTAATGCCAAGCATTACTGTATTTCCCACCCTGACGATGTAAGTCTGGTCCGGTACGTTTAGATCCCCAAAGGAATGGGAAGTCGTAAACAAATTCACCAGCCTTGCTATACTCGCCATATCGTTCTGTTTCTGAACGGAACGGGCGTATAGTTTGAGAGTGGCAGTTTACACAACCTTCACGGATATATAAATCACGGCCGTGTAATTCTAAAGGAGTGTACGGTTTCACACTAGCGATTGTAGGTACGTTTGATTTGATGAAAAAAGTTGGAAGCATCTCTACCATTCCACCAATTAAAATCACAATTAAGCTTAACACCAACATAGTCATTGGTTTACGCTCAATTTTACGGTGCCAAAACTCTTTTTTGCTATCTGCAGGTAAAGCAGGTAATGGTAAAGCTTCTGCATACTCATTACTTACTAATTTACCGGTTTTGGCAGTTTTAACTAAGTTATAAGCCATTACAAATACACCAGCTAAATACATGGCTCCACCTATAGAACGCATAATGTACATCGGTAAAATACGGGTAACGGTTTCTAAAAAGTTAGCGTATTTTAATAAGCCGTCTGGTGTAAACTCTTTCCACATTAAGCCTTGTGCAAAACCAGCCCAATAAAGCGGAATAGCATAGAAAAGAATACCTAAAGTACCAATCCAAAAGTGGAAAGAAGCTAATTTAACAGAGTATAATTTAGTTTTATAGATACGTGGTATTAACCAGTACATAATACCAAAGGTTAAGAAACCATTCCATCCTAGAGCACCAACGTGAACGTGAGCTACTATCCAATCTGTAAAGTGAGCAATAGCATTTACTCCTTTTAATGAAAGCAACGGCCCTTCAAAAGTTGCCATACCATAAGCGGTTAATGCAACAACCATAAATTTAAGGGTTACATCATCTCGTACTTTATCCCAAGCACCACGTAAGGTTAGCAAACCATTAATCATACCGCCCCAACTTGGTGCAATTAACATGATTGAAAATGCAACACCTACTGATTGTGCCCATCCTGGTAAAGAAGTATATAATAAGTGGTGAGGCCCAGCCCAGATATAAATAAATATTAAAGCCCAAAAGTGAAGAATACTTAACCTGTACGAGTAAACCGGACGGTTTGCCATTTTAGGTAAAAAGTAATACATCATTCCTAAAAAAGGAGTGGTTAAGAAAAATGCAACGGCATTATGTCCATACCACCATTGTACCAAAGCATCCTGAACTCCGGCGTAGATATAATAACTCTTAAATAAAGAAATAGGTAGTTGAGCAGAGTTAACAATATGTAATACTGCAACAGTAACAAACGTGGCGATATAAAACCAAATGGCTACGTATAAATGGCGTTCTCTTCTTTTGATAATTGTACCAAACATATTGACACCAAAAACAACCCAAATTACAGTGATGGCAATATCAATAGGCCACTCTAGTTCTGCGTATTCGTGTGAACTTGTAAAACCTAATGGTAAAGTGATAACAGCAGAAACTATAATTAACTGCCAGCCCCAAAAATGAATTTTACCTAAAAGGTCACTATACATCCTTGTTTTTAACAAGCGCTGTAAAGAGTAGTAAACACTCATGAAAATGGCATTACCCACAAAAGCAAAAATCACTGCGTTGGTGTGTAAAGGTCTAATTCTACCAAATGTGGTGTATTGGTTTCCAAGGTTCATGGCCGGGCTAAAAAGCTGTGTGGCTATCAACAACCCAACTGTCATCCCTATAATTCCCCAAACCAATGTTGCGATAGCAAAATCTCTAACGATTTTGTTATCATAATAAAACTTGTCTGCTTGCATCATACTTATTAAATAGCTTTTTATCTGTACAAAGGTACCTCTATTAACCTGACAATATAATGACTTTAATAAGAATGTTTAGTGATTAATATCACTTTTTTCTACAAAAACCGCCTCTAAAGTGGTTTTTAAAGATTGATCCCAACTTGTTTAAATTTAAAAAGAGAGATGTTAAGTGTGGTTTGTCCACAGTCAGTAGTATTGGTGACTGCAGTCATATTTTTCGAACTGTTCGGTATTTAGATTTGTTTTAATCAAACCGGAGTTAGAAAACTTACAATAATTACGGCTCAAGATATTTAACAGATAAAATAAGAATAATGGAAACCTTAGATGTTACCCAGATAGAACCTCGGTTTAAGCACCCTTCAATTTTTGATATGTTTGATAGCTTGGCAGAAGGAAGTGCGTTTATCATCAACAATGATCATGACCCAAAACCTTTATACTACCAATTACTTGCAGAACGTGGGCAAACTTTTATGTGGGAATATTTAGAAAATGGCCCTGAGGTTTGGAAAGTTAAGATTGATAAAAGACAGCCAAATGTAGAGGAAACCATTGGTGAAATGGTGACCAAAGACTTTAGAAAGGCACAAGTTTTTAAAAAGTTTGGAATTGATTTTTGTTGTGGAGGTAAAAAAACTTTAAAAGAGGTTTGTGATAAAAAAGGAATTGATACTGATTTAGTAGAAAAGGAGCTTAAAAGCTTTAACGAAAAAGAGAATACTTTTTTTGATTTTAATAAATGGGAGTTAGATTTTTTGATAGATTATATTGTTAATACACACCATAAATATTTAAAAGAGAGCTTGCCTTTTATGAACGAGCTAGCAAGTAAAGTTGCCAGAGTACACGGTGGTAGTCATCCAGAACTGTTAGAGGTAGCTAAAATTTTCAATTCATTGGCTCAAGATTTTAATTTGCATCTAATGAAGGAAGAGAAAATTTTATTTCCTTACATCAAAGAACTAGTAGTTGCCAAAAAAGAAGCAAGAAGTTTGGAAACTGCTCCCTTTGGAAAAGTAAACAATCCAACTCAAATGATGGAAACCGAGCATGAGCAAGCAAGAGAGAATATGCAAGCAATAAGAATGCTTACTAAGAACTTTGAACTGCCAAGTGGTGCTTGTAACTCTTATCAGATTTTATTTAAAAAATTTGCCGAGTTTGAAAACGATTTGTTTAGCCATGTACATCTTGAAAACAACATATTGTTTCCAAAGGCAATAGCGCTGGAAAAAGAAGTGATTTTTGTTTAATTTTTGATTTTCTTAACCCCGTGGATTTATTCCACGGGGCAGAATTTCACTACTAAAATGCTTTTCAAGTCTGTCCCGCAAAATAGAACAGATTATTGTTCCCCCAACTAGAAGAAAACAAAACAGTGAGTGCTATTATAGAACAAAATCCAAACTTGTACAAAATTGTAATTACTCATTACCTAATTGCGGCCTTTACGTTTTTAGCTTTAGCACCAATGCTTTTGTTTAGTTTAGAAGATTTTGGAGGGCATTACTTTCAGCCCCACCTTTTGGCTATTACACATACTGCGGCTTTAGGTTGGGCTAGTGTTATTATTTTTGGAGCTTGCTACCAATTAATGCCCGTTATTTTAGAAACTAAATTGTACAGTTATAAATTAGCTTGGTTTGGCTTAGCTGTTTTTTACTTAGGGCTATTAGATTTTGTTTATAGTTTTTGGGTTTTTGAACCAGGCTTACACATGCAGTGCGGAAGCCTATTGTTGCTAACTGGTATTTTTGCATTTACACTCAATATTTTTGTCACTTCGCAAAAGATAAAGAAGCCAGATATTTATCAGGATTTTATTTTTACAGCCTGTATTTGGCTATTGGTAACCGCTATTTTGGGCGTGTTGATGGTGTTTAACTTCCGTTTTACATTTTTACCTAAAGACCACCTTTTGTTTTTAAAACTACATGCTCATGCAGGTTTAGGAGGTTGGTTTTTGTTGTTGATTATTGGAGTGAGTGCAAAGCTTTTACCTATGTTTTTGGTGTCAGAAAAAACTAATATTGGTTTACTAAAATGGAGCTATTACCTAATCAATGTTGCTTTATTATTGTTTTTTGTGAATACCTATATTTTTGGGATAAATCCTTTAACTTTTGTCATCGCATTAATTGCAATTATGGGTGTAGTTTTTTGGTTAGTATACGTTTATCAGTGTTTTAATTCTCGTATCAAAGCAAAACTGGATGTGTCAATGGCACACACATTATTATCGGTGGTGATGTTAGTTGTTGCAGTATTTGTATTGCCTTTTATTATTTTTTATCAGCTTAAAGCCGATGCCTTTGCCGTTAGATTAACCACGGTTTATGGTTCTCTTTTATTATTAGGATGGATTAGCTCTTTAATTTTAGGGCAAACATTTAAAACCTTGCCTTTTATTGTATGGACCAAAAGATCGCAACACTTATTAGATTCAAAAACTGCAATATTACCAGCAAAACTTTACAGTGATAAAATATTGAACCTCCAGTTTTTGCTGTTCTTATTGTTTATCATAAACTTTAGTATTGGCTTATTACTGCCAGTGAAAGCACTGATCTATTTTGGTTTAATTTGTTTTACAATAACGGCTATACTTTATGTCAGTAATGTTGTTATTGTTTTATTTAGACCAGAAGGTGCTAATATTACCAAAAAAAATAAAAACCAATTAGGAACGTAATGAGGGCTTTTTTAGATACTATATCTTACAAGAAAAGTGGAGCGGTTTGGCTACTATTTAATTTTGTGGTACTGGCTATTTTAGGTGCAATGTTGCGTTATATGCATTCTTTTTCTATCCCAAATGTAAATTATCAGTTTTTGTTGCACTCGCATTCGCACTTTGCTTTTTCCGGGTGGATGTTTTTAGCCATCATTTTATTGTTTTTTTATTATTTTAAAGAGGATAATCGCCTTTTACAAAAACATTTTAATCAAATTTTTGCGCTAACAATCCTTGTAAGTTTTGGGATGCTCATTAGCTTTTTTTTAACAGGATATAAAACGATTTCTATCATTTTATCTACCTCATTTATATTTATTGGCTATTGGTTCGCCTTTGTTGTCTTTAAATCGAAAGCATTTGTAAATTCAAAGAATGCTCCTGTAAGTATTTTACTCAAGAGCGCACTGTTTTTTTTAGTGATTTCGTCTTTTGGTCCTTATAGTTTAGGATATTTAAAAGGTGCGGAGTTCAAAGATATGGCTCTACAACAAAATGCTATCTATTTTTACCTCCACTTTCAGTTAAATGGCTTTATGCAACTAGCGCTTTTAGCTTTTTTCTTTAAAAGCTATTTAAAGTCAACAGCTAGTTTTAATAAAAGCATTGTTTTTTGGACTAAACTATTGGCAATATCTACTTTGCCTTTATACGCTATGTTCACTCTTTGGGATAAACCTTCCGGTTGGGTTTATATACTGGTTTTTATATCGGCATTAGTGCATTTTATAGCTTGGTTGATGTTGCTTTACAAGCTTAAAGTGGATTTAAAGCCACTCGGTTTTTTAGCGAAAATTGCTGTTTTAGCAGTTATTTTACAATTCTTTTTTCAGATACTGGTGGCAATTCCTGTAATAGGAGACTGGGCATTTGGTAGTCGTAATTTGATTATCGGTTATGTTCATTTGATTACTTTAGGTAGCCTTTCTCCAATAATTATTGATTTATTTACAAGGGCTGGTTTTATTAAGCCTATGCATCAACTAAATTATGCGTTTGTAATGTTTATAGTGGTTTATTTAGTGTTTCTATTTGGATCTACTTTTTTAACCTTATTTAAAACTTACATTCCAAACTTGGAATTGTATTTATTGATAACCAACTTACTGTTGCCAATCATAGGCCTGGTTTACTTTATCAGTGCAATTGGTCGTCAAAAGTATTGTGAAACTGAAAATAAAAATATAATCATACCGAATAACCTTTAATAAAAACACTATGAAAAGTCTAAACTACATCTCTGCCGATGAAGCTGTAAAAATGGTAAAATCTGGTGATCGAGTTTTTTTACACGGTAGTGCAGCTACGCCAGCACTTGTAATTACCGCTTTGCAAAACCGTTATCAAGAACTTAAAAATGTTGAATTGGTCAGTATCACCACTTTAGGCGATAGCAATTTTAACGATGATAAATACAAAGGAAGTTTCTTTTTTAACTCCTTATTTGTTTCTACCAATTCAAGATCGGTGGTGAACAGCGCCCACGGAGACTATGTTCCCGTTTTTTTAAGTGAGATTCCACTTTTGTTCAACGATGATTTTTTACCGATTGATGTTGCCATTTTACAGGTTTCTGCACCAGATAAGCATGGCTATTGTACATTGGGAACTTCCGTGGATGTTGCCAAAGCAGCAATGGATAATGCTAAAAAAGTAATTGCACAGGTAAACCCAAATATGCCACGTACACATGGCGATGGTTTTATACACACTAGTAAGTTAGACGCCATGGTTTGGCATGAAAGCGCACTGCCCGAAGTAGATTATTCCTCGAAAGCTAATGATGTAATAGTTGCCATCAGTAAAAACGTAACCTCTTTAATTGATGATGGCTCTACTTTGCAGTTAGGAATTGGAAGTATCCCAGATCAAGTACTTAAAAACCTGACTAACCATAAAAACTTAGGTTTACATACCGAAATGTTATCAGATGGAGTGATTCCCTTGATAGAAAGTGGTGTAATCAACAACATTAACAAAAAGCTAAACAAAGGAAAATCCGTAACCTCATTTATGGTGGGTACAAAAAAACTTTATGATTTTGTGGATGATAACCCATCAATTAGGGTAATGAACATCAACTATGTGAATGATACTAGTATCATCAGGCAAAACCCTAAAGTTATTGCCATTAATAGTGCTATCGAATTGGACTTAACCGGTCAGGTTTGTGCCGATTCTATCGGAACACTTCAGTATTCAGGTATCGGTGGACAGATGGATTTTATAAGAGGAGCGTCTTTATCGCCGGGAGGGAAGCCTATTATTGCTTTGCCATCGGTTACGAACAAAGGCATTTCGCGTATCACTCCGTTTTTAAAACAAGGTGCTGGCGTAGTTACCACCAGAGGTCACGTACATTGGGTAGTTACCGAATATGGCAAAGTGAATTTGTTTGGAAAAAGCTTAAAACAAAGAGGAAAAGCTTTGATAGAAATTGCTCACCCAGATCATCGCGAAAGCTTAGAAAAAGCTTTTTTTGAAAGATATGGCTCAATTTAGTTGCTTAATGACTGTTGTCATTTCTTAAAAAAGCATATCGATGCATTTTTGTGTTTAATAAAATAGACTTACCCAAATGATAATTTACAAGCAGTTTACTTTTGATGCCGCCCATTATTTGCCAAATGTTCCAGAAACGCATAAATGCAGAACGTTACACGGACATACCTATCATTTAACTTTGTTTTTTGAAGGCGAGGTTTCCGAGGATTTTGGATGGATTGTAGACTATAGCGAAATAACAGCATTGGTTAAACCGATATTAAACTTAGTTGATCATCAATATTTAAACGAGGTGGAAGGTTTAGAAAACCCAACTAGCGAGTTGATTTCCGTTTGGTTGTGGAACAAAATTAAACCGTTAATTCCTCAATTAAAACGAATCGAACTAAAAGAAACACCAACATCGGGCGCTATTTATGAGGGAGTTTAATTTTTAAATAAAACATAAAGTTATGATGACAAATAACAAACCTTTAGTGTACTCTTGCTCTGGCTGTTCTAATGCAGCGCAGATGGCAAATTATATTGCCGTAAAATTAGATAGGCAAAAAAAAGCAGAAATGTCTTGTATTGCAGGTGTTGGTGGTAATGTGAAAGCATTGGTTAAAGTCGCGAAAACACAAAGGAAAATTGTGGTAATTGATGGTTGTCCGCTTTTTTGCGCAAAAGCTTGTTTAGCTAATCACGGTATTGAACCTGATATGCATATCAAACTTTCTGATTCGGGAATTAAAAAACAGCAACACGAAGATTTTGATTTGGAAGAAGCCAATAAGCTACTTCAACAAATTAACATAGATATTGAAGGACTGAATTAGCTCAGTAACGATTAATAGGCTATTCAATCCTTTACTTATTCGAAAGTATATCAATAATAAGTAATATCTATCTCACTATAATTAATATCATTTGGCATTAGCGTTTTCTAATATTAAATTTGCTCCACAATATTTTTAACATGACAGAAGAATTAGAACACGTTCAGTGCTTAATTATAGGCTCAGGTCCGGCAGGTTATACAGCTGCTATTTATGCTGCTAGGGCAGATTTAAAGCCATTAATGATTACAGGTATTCAAATGGGAGGTCAACTGACTACCACTACCGATGTTGAGAATTACCCAGGCTATCCAGGCGGAGTGATGGGGCCAGAAATGATGGAAGACTTCAGAAAACAAGCAGAACGCTTTGGTACAGAGATCCGTTTTGGTTATGTTTCATCTGTTGATTTTACAGGTCCGGTACATAAAGTGGTAGTTGATGAAAATAAAACTATTTTAGCCGATACAGTAATTATATCAACCGGTGCTTCTGCAAAATGGTTAGGCTTACCTTCCGAGGAAAAGTATAATGGTTTTGGAGTTTCAGCCTGTGCCGTTTGCGATGGTTTTTTCTTTAAAAACCAAGATGTGGTAATTGTTGGGGCTGGAGATACCGCAGCAGAGGAAGCAACTTATTTGGCTAAATTATGTAAAAAAGTGACCATGTTGGTTCGTAGAGATGAGTTCAGAGCTTCTAAAGCAATGATTAATCGTGTGATGAACACTAAAAACATTGAGATTTTATACAATACTGAAACCAAAGAGATTTTAGGCGACGGTAAATCTGTAACTGCTGTTAAAGTAGTTAACAACCAAACCAACGAAGAAACTGATATACCTGCAACAGGCTTTTTTGTAGCTATCGGGCATAAGCCAAATACCGATATTTTTAAAGATTGGTTAAAAATGGATAGTGTTGGATACATTATTACCAAACCTGATAGTACCGCAACTGATATTGAAGGCGTTTTTGTTTCTGGCGATGCACAGGATAAAATTTACCGCCAAGCAGTTACTGCCGCAGGAACAGGTTGTATGGCTGCTTTAGAAGCCGAGCGCTATTTGGCAGCTAAAGAAGATTAAAGCTAAATTTGTTATATTTAACAGAAAAGGTTTGTGGTTTCACAAGCCTTTTTTTATAACCTTTTGTCCTTATTATATTTTTTAACGTGTTTTGTTAAAACCTAACTACTTTTCTAATGAGATATAAACTATTCGCAGTCTTAGTATTTTTCACATCGTTTGTATTCGCTCAAACTAACAGTCAAAGTTTAGGGATTATACCTGCTCCGCAATCGGTAGTGTTAAAATCTGGTTTTTTTAAATTGACAGATCAAACAGTTTTGCAATATAAAACTGAAGCCGATAGGCAAACTGCAGAACTTTTTAAAACCATTGTTAAAGAAAAAGAAGGCTTTGATTTAGTGTTGGCGAAAAGCTTTATGCAAACTCCGGAGAGTGTAATTTTCTTTAACTCAGAAAAGGCTAATGACTTTGCTCCAGAAGCTTATATTTTAGAAGTAAATGAGAATAATATCCAGTTAAATGGTTCAAGCAAAGGCATTTTTTACGCTACACAAAGTTTAATTCAACTGTATTTAACAGGTTTGCCAAATCATCAGTTACAACAATGCAAAATAACTGACGAACCACGCTATGCGTACAGAGGTTTACATTTGGATGTTTCTAGGCACTATTACCCGATAGATTTTATCAAAAAATACATCGACTTAATGGCGATGTATAAGCTCAATAATTTTCACTGGCATTTAACGGATGATCAAGGCTGGCGTATAGAAATTAAGAAATACCCAAAATTAACTCAAGTAGGTGCTTACAGAGCACAAACAGTTATCGGTAACTATCATGATAGAATGCCACAGTGGTTTGATGGTAATAAATACGGTGCTTTTTATACGCAAGAAGAAATTAAAGAAATTGTTGCTTACGCCGATGGAAAATACATCAACGTAATTCCGGAAATTGAAATGCCAGGGCACTCAATGGCCGCTTTAGCCGCTTACCCTGAGTTGGGTTGTGGTACAAACCCAGGGCCGTACCAAGTAGCAGAAAAATGGGGTGTTTTTCCTGATATTTTTTGTGCTGGTAAAGATCATACTTTTGATTTTTTAGAAGATGTACTAACAGAGGTAATGGCACTTTTTCCGTCCAAAAACATACACATCGGTGGTGATGAAGCACCAAAAAAAATATGGAAAACCTGTCCGTATTGCCAAAAGCGAATGAAAAAGGAAAAGCTGAAAAACGAAGAAGAACTACAGTCGTACTTTATTCATCGTATTGAAAAATTTGTAAATAAAAAAGGAAGATCCATTATTGGTTGGGACGAGATTTTAGAAGGTGGTTTAGCTCCAAATGCAACGGTAATGAGCTGGAGAGGTGTGAAAGGTGGGATTTCGGCGGCTAAACAAAACAATTACGTTATCATGTCGCCAAGTACAGACGGACTGTATTTAGACCATACACAAGGTTTGTCTTTATATGAACCCGTAACTATTGGTGGTGATGGCAGAGTAGAGAAAATTTATAGCTATAACCCAACTCCAGAGGAGTTAACGGTGGCACAGCAGAAATATATTTTGGGTGTGCAAGCTAATTTATGGACAGAGTATGTTACCACTCCCACTCACGCCGAATATATGTTGCTTCCAAGGTTGTTTGCATTGGCAGAAACCGCATGGACAAACCCTATCCAAAAGGATTTTAAATCTTTTTCAGAGAACAATATACCTACACATTTATCTTGGTTAGATGAAGCCAATACTTTTTATCGTGTTCCGGAAACAATAGGTGCAAAAGACACTACAATTAACGTACTAGGTACTTATACCTTTAACTTTAAGCCATCCGTAACCGGAGCTAAAATCTATTATACTATTGATGGCTACGAGCCTAATCAAACTACTAGGTTATACACTCAGCCTTTTACTGTAAATGTGCCAAAAGGAGAGTACCGCCCGGTTAAGTCAATTGTAATTACGCCATCCGGTAAACGCAGTGTGGTTACTACAACAATTTTAAGAAACAAGGAGGTGCTTAAAGCCGACGTAAATATCAGCGGATTAAAACAAGGTGGATTGAGGTACCATTACATCCCCGGAGTATTTAAAAATACAATGGAGATTGATACTTCTTTAGCCACGAAAAGAGGTATTGCCTCACAAATATCTTATACAAAAGTGCCTAATAAAGCCAGAGAGTATGGTTTGGTTTTTACCGGATATATCAATGTAAATGAAAATGCCACTTTTGAGTTTTCGTTATATAGCGATGACGGTAGCCGTCTATATATTGATGATGAATTAATTATTGATAACGATGGAGATCATGCTCGTTATGAAAAATCTGCTGGAGTTGCTATGGAAGCTGGTTTACATAAAATTAAAATTGCTTATTTTGACGATGGACCAGGTTCAACTTTAAAAGTTTATGTAAAAGGAACAGATGGTAAAAAAATAGAAATACCGTCTGTGATGTTATTTAATTAGTTATGCAAAAAATAAAAATATTATGTGTTTTAGTAGGTGTTTGTGTTACAATTTTTTCTTGTAGCGAACAAGAGAAGAAAGAATTAGTTAGTCAAAAACAGAATGCTAGTCTTTTACTTCCCTCACCTTTTAAAAAGCATTTAAAAATAGAAGTAGGTCCGGATA
Source organism: Pelobium sp. (assembly GCA_037968815.1). Lineage (GTDB taxonomy): Bacteria > Bacteroidota > Bacteroidia > Sphingobacteriales > Sphingobacteriaceae > Pseudopedobacter. The sequence goes on from JBBKWF010000022.1 coordinate 255,149, forward strand.
GAATTTTCGATGTGTTTTCTTGGGGTAGAGGTTCAGATTCCTCATCATCAGTTTTAGTACTTCGCTCAGATTCTTTGAAAAATGAGTTTACTGTAGCTTCAACCGATAATTTGGATGGACATTTAAAAGAGATTTTTAATACAGATATGGATAAAGACAGCAATCCGGAAATTATAATTTATTATACTAAAAATGATAAATACCAAACTGCTGATGTTTTGTGTTATGAGTTTAACGGTAAAAATGTAAATAAAATAACTTTTCCAGATTTAACTTCTAGCACCCAGAAACAGTATCGTGGCAATGATAAGTTTTATGTAAAAGGAGGGGAGCTTTACCGAGAGTTTAATCTGTACGCCAATTCAGACAGTGCCAGTAAACCTACCGATAAAAAGGTGCTGAAATACTTTTTAAAAAGGAATAGATTCGACTTAAATGAAATTAAGGAGTAATGGCTAGTACTCAGTGAAAATTGGCTAAGTTCTGTGTTTTGAAGAAATGGAGCATCTCGTTAGCGAATAAGCTTATTCTCCAATCCCAGTAATAATAAACTCAGTACGTCTGTTATTTGCTCTGCCTTCTGGTGTAGTATTGTCCGCAATTGGTGCAGCTTCACCATAACCTTTAAAACTTAATCTTTTTGCATCAATATTACGAGCAATTAAATAGTTGTAAACTGCTTTAGAACGGTTTTGGGATAGAATTAAGTTCGACTGATCATCACCAATATCATCAGTATGTCCACTAATTTGAATATCGATTTTTGGGTTTTCTTTTAAGAAATCAATCAACTTCTGTAACTCTGTTTTCGACTGTGGTTTTAAATCAAATTTATTACTATCGAAAAATATGTTTTTAAGTACTACTCTTTTTCCAATAGCAATTTTTTGTAGCGGAACTTCTAAAATAATTGGCTTTCCGATTTGGTTTTTTTCTATCGAAAAATTTTCGGAGTAAAAAAGATAACCGTCCTTAGAAACATTAATACTGTACTCTTTTCCTGTTGACAAAGTGGCCAAAAATGTTCCGTCAATTTTATCAGAGTATGATGTATTAACAGATTTTTCCTCCTTTAAATCAATAATATCTACTATTGCGCCAAGCCTTCTCTTAGTTTCAGCATCAAATACAACACCTTTTACATAATTTACAGCAATTGGGCGTATTTTTTCGGGCAATGGGAAAGAGTAAATATCAAAGCCACCAAAACCACTAAAGTTATTTGACGAAAAGAAAGCTCTTGTTCCGCTAGCGTTAATTGTTAAACCACTTTCCTCTCCGTAGGTGTTAATTGGGTAACCCAAATTTTCTGGTTTGCCCCACTCGCCAGCAGTGTCTAACCTGCTAATAAATAAGTCTTTATTGCCTAAACCTGTCCACCCGTTAGATGAAAAATAAAGTGTCTGATTATCTGGGTGTATAAAAGGCGATTGCTCATCATAAGGGGTGTTAATAGTTGGTCCTAAGTTTATAGGCATTACCCATTTTCCGTCATCACCTATGGTACTTTTCCAAATATCATAGCTTCCATAACCACCTCTTCTATCGCTAACAAAGTATAATGTTTTACCATCAGAAGATAAAGACGGTTGAGATTCCCAGCCTTTCGTGTTAATTGGGAAGCCTAAATTAATAGGTTTGCTCCAGCCTTCACCTTCTTTTTGTGAGACATAAATGTCGCACCTACCTAAACCATCTGGGCGGTTACAGCCGGTGAAAAATAAAAAATGTCCGTCTGGTGATATACATTGAGCACCTTCATTAAATGATGGTGTATTAATATTATTACTTAAATAAGTTGCTTGTGTCCAGTTCTCACCGTCTTTGTAACTGCGGTAAAAGTCTTCGTTTCTGTTAATTTGTCTGGTAAAAATCAACGTACTTTCATCTGTAGTTAACGCTGCTAAATATTCTTGATCCGCAGTGTTGACATTTGGACCCAAGTTTTCGGGTTTAAAATTAACTGGGTTTTTTACTGCTACAATTGCAAATTCACAGTCTTTAATATATTTATTTGTTAACTCAATCTTTTCTATGGATGGGTTTCCCTTGTTTTTATAAAGATTGTAATGCAGTAATGCTTGTTCGTAATCTCCTGCTTTTAACTCGCTTTCAGCATAAAAGTAATAACGTTCTGGTGCAAAGTTGGGGTTAATATCAAAAGCTTTTTTATAAATTTCTTTAGCATTAATATAGTCAAACGTTACCCGGTAAACATCGGCTAAAAGTAAATATGCCTCAATAAACTCATCATCTTGCTTAATTGCATCTTTAAGTTCATCGCTAGCTTGCTTAAATTCATTTAAATCTAACAGTGACCTAGCTCTTTCATAGCTTTTTATCGCACTTCTACTATTTGTAGAATATTTTGTTTGCGACAAACCAACTTGGAAAGCTAAAAGTAAGATTACAATGTTAATTAAGCATTTCATGATTTTGGTTTAGAAACTAAAACTATAAAAATTTAAGGAATATTTAAAAATTTATGTGTTTGTAGCGATATTTCCCATTTAGGGTTATTCATCACATAATCAATAATTAAAGGTGTCATTTCCGCTGCTTTAGACCATTCGGGCTGTAAATACAGTTTACAATTGGTTGAAACCATTTTTGCATGTTCTTCTGCCCACTCAAAGTCACTTTTGTTAAAAACAATCACTTTTAACTCATTCGCAAATGGAGCAATATCTTTACGTGGCGACTTGAATTTTTTTGGCGATAAACAAATCCAATCCCAAAAGCCTGATAATGGGTAAGCGCCAGATGTTTCAATAAAAGTGGCAATACCTTTGGCTTTCAGTTGTTTAGTTAGCTCGTCTAAATTGTACAATAATGGCTCTCCGCCAGTTACTACCACAGCTTTGCCGGGGTGTTTATCGGCATTTTCTACAATAGTTTGTACTGATGTTAGCGGGTGTAAACTAGCATCCCAGCTTTCTTTAACATCGCACCAATGGCAACCAACATCGCAACCTCCAAGTCTTATAAAGTAAGCTGCTTTTCCGGAGTTATATCCTTCTCCTTGTATTGTATAAAATTCTTCCATTAAAGGAAGCATTGTGCCGTCTTCGGGAATTATATTTTTTGCTTTCAATTGTGCAAAGATAAGGTATTTTATAAACTCAGCGTGATTTGAGTCAATTTTCGAAAATAAATCAAAGCAAAAATAGCTTATCTTTATTTATTGATTATCAATTAGTTTTGTAACATGTTGGTGAAGAAAGCTTAAACTTAGGCCGGAATAAAAATATTCACCAAAGTGCCTTTGCCCGGAGAGCTGTCATACTCTACCGTTCCATTAATAAATGCTACTCTAGATTTTATGTTTGATAGCCCAATACCGTCTTTAACCACTTTTTGATTAAAACCCACACCATTATCCTCAATAGCCAACGAAATTCCATCGTTATCTTTTTGTAACTGTATACTGAGTTTTGTGGCTTTAGAATGCTTGATGACGTTGTTTACAGACTCCTGCGTTACTCGGTATAAAATGGTTTCTAATTTGTCATCAAGCTTGTTTTTAAAACCGTTAATATCTAATGTTATTTTAAGCTGACTTTCATCAATTTTACTTAAAAATTCTCTTACTGCAGCCGCTAAACCGGCTTTTAGTAGTGCGTTAGGCATCATCTGGTGAGATATTGTGCGCATTTCATCATAGCTTTCATTTACTAATGCTAAACTTTTTTCTAAGTTGGTTTTTCCTAATTCAGTAGGGTTTGTTTTGATATAACCATTCAGGTTCATTAAAGCGGCCGAAAGTAATTGTCCAACACCATCATGTAAGTCTGTTGCAATTCTTCTGCGTTCTCTTTCTTCAGCATCTAAAACAGCTTTAGTTGCCAAGTCTTGCTGTTTCATTATGGCCTGTTGTAATGCTATCTTGTTTTTTATTTTCCGGCGATTGAGGTAAAGCCAAACACTAAATAAAAGGAATGCAATCAGTGTCACAGTAAACCATAAAAGGGTGTTTTTTTTACTGATTTCTAAATCTTTTATTTTAGCCTGTAAGTTTAAATCTTTTATTTTTTGCTCTTTTATTTCTGTTTGATATCGTGTTTTTAAATCTTCAACAATAGATATTTTGTCTTTATCTAAAATAGAATCTCGCTTGTCAATAGATTTTTGAAGGTTTTTGTAAGCACTTTTATAATCTTGGTTGTCTGCATTTTCGTTGATGGATAGTTCTGAAAGCTGCTCATAACTTTCAGCTAAAATCTGTTTTTCATTTATTTTAATAGCTGTTGAAACTGCTTTATTTAGCCATTTTTTTGCTTCAAGGGTGTCTTTGAGCATTTTGTAGCTTAAACCAATGTTGTAATAACTGTGCGACATCCACTTCTTACTTCCGTCGGCTTCGTAAGCATCTTTGCTTTTTAAGTGATAAACTAAAGCTTCTTTGTCATTTTTTTTGGTGTGATATAAGCTTCCTATATTTTGGTAAACTGTGCCAATATCTGTTTTAGAGCCATTTTTGGACTTGTATATGAGCGCTTTTTTGTAAAAATAGATTGCAGAATCTAATAAGCCTAAGCGTTCATACGTACTCCCAATATTATTATAACTACTTCCAGTTTCTTTACTATCGTTCGCTTTTATTGCCAATTGTTTATACTGGCTAAAATAATCAATGGCTTCTCTGTAATTTTTTTGAACGTAAGATACAATGCCCAATAAGTTTAAAACTCGGCCTTCTCCATTAAGGTCATTTATTTTTTTAAATGATTTTAATGCTTGTAATGCATAAGTGGTAGAATTTATATAATCTAGTTTCGAATTGTAAGAAGTGGCAATGTTTAAATTAAGTTTTCCTACCTCAGTTTCATCATGCGCACTCTCAAAATAAGCTAAAGACTTTTTGTAAGCATTTATTGCCTCGTTAAAATTCCCCGATAAATGTGCGTGGATCCCTAAAAACTTTAAGGCAGCAGCTTCTCCTTTTTTGTAACCTGATTCTTGAGAGAGTTGCAATGCCAAGTTACTATAGTAAAGCAAGCTGTCTGGTTTAATCATGTTCTTTTTTGCTTCAGCATTTAGCTGATTTATTTTTTCCACACTTATACTCTCAACTTCTTGCGAAAACACTTTTAAGGTGGTGTTAAGTGCTAGAGCTGATAGAGTTAGGATTTTTAATAGAGGTTTTAACATACAATTAAAGTAGTTGAAAAGAGACAATAAAAAAGAATATAGCTTAGAGGTTAATTTTATTTAGCAATTTAGAACCAAATTTCTTTTTTATTATACCTATTTATACGTATTTTTAAGTTATGCGAATCATTTTAGTAGATGATCATTCTATATTATTAGACGGATTAAAAAACTTACTGGCGGAGGTGGATAATTGTGAAGTTGTAGCGTGTTATACTAATGGACATTATGCAATTTGTCACTTAAAAAAAGAGGAAGTAGATGTAATGATTGCAGATTACTCTATGCCAGATATGGATGGGTTGGCATTAGTTACTGAAGCAAAGGAGTTACAGCCTAACGTAAAAATAATTATTTTGACAATGCATGATGAGCCTCATAAAGTGCAGGAAATGATGGCTTTAGGTGTCGATGGTTATATATTGAAAAAATATGCACAACAAGAGTTGCTCACGGCTATATCCATAGTAGGTAATAGCGGTAGATTTTTCAGTAACGAGGTAAGTAATATTTTAGTTAGAGGCTTAGGTTTAAATACTGACGACCTTGTTTTAACAGATAGGGAAGTAGAAGTGTTGAAATTTATCATGGAAGAAAAAAGCAGCAAAGAGATTGCTAAAGAGCTTTTTATATCTGAAAGAACTGTAGAAACCCACCGAAAAAATATGATTAGAAAAACCAACAGTAGCTCTACGGTTGGGTTAATTAAATACGCTTACGAACACAAGCTGGTTTAAGCATTTCACTATGCTATACACAGCAACTACTTTCTAAATATCATGTTATTTGTAAATTTTAATTAATTTCACAGCTTATAAACATAAAAGCATGAAATTGTTAGAAGGAAAAACAGCTCTAATCACTGGAGCCTCTAAAGGAATTGGTCGTAAAATTGCCGAAAAATTTGCTGAACACGGAGCAAATGTTGCTTTCACTTATCTTTCATCCGTTGAAAAAGGACAGGCTTTAGAAGAAGAGTTGAAATCTTTTGGGACACAAATAAAAGGATATCGTTCTGATGCTTCAAAGTTTGCTGAGGCAGAACAATTAATTAATGATATTGTTACGGATTTTGGTAACCTAGATATAGTTATTAATAATGCCGGAATCACAAAAGATGGTTTACTGATGCGTATGAGCGAAGAAAACTTTGATGATGTGATTGAAGTAAACTTAAAATCGGTTTTTAACACAACTAAGGCTGCGTCAAAAATAATGATGAAAAACCGTAAAGGTGTTTTTATTAATATGAGCTCAGTAGTTGGGGTGCAAGGTAATGCCGGACAAGCTAACTATGCGGCATCAAAAGCTGGAATTATTGGCTTTACCAAATCTGTAGCTAAAGAATTAGGCTCTAGAAATATCAGAGCAAATGTTGTTGCTCCAGGTTTTATTAAAACAGAAATGACCGAAGTTTTAGACCCTAAAGTGGTTGAAGGCTGGGAAAAAGATATTCCACTAAAAAGAGCTGGAGAAACTGAAGACATTGCCAACGTATGTGTGTTTTTAGCTTCTGATATGAGCGCTTATGTAACCGGACAAGTACTTAGTGTTTGTGGCGGGATGCTTTAGTTAAAAGTTAAGAGTAGAAAGTTTTAAGCTTTCTGATAAAAGAAAAAATGAAAAGAGTGAAGTTTATACTTTGCTCTTTTTTAGTTTTATATTATTCGTTAGATTTATAAAATGAGAAACAGATTTATTTTACCTGCAATAATTATAGGTGTTTCTGCAATTATCGTTGCGTTTGTTTTGGCCAAAGGTTTAAAAGACATGAAATCAGACCAAACGATAAATGTTACTGGTTCGGCAAAGCAATTGATTATTTCTGATTTAGGTATTTTAAAAGGTTTCTTCAATATTGAAGCCCCAACCGCACAAGAAGCATATAAAGAACTGTCTCGCCAACGACCTTTTGTGGTCGACTTCTTAAAATCGAAAGGCTTTAAAGAGACAGATATTGATTTGAAAACCATTAACGTTTATCCACAGTACAGTTATAATAACAACGGACAGCAGTTAGGGGTAAGGGCTTTTAACATTAACCAATCTTTAGAAGTGAGCTCAAACGATGTCAACAAAATCAAAGATGTCTCTATTTCCATCTCTTCTTTATTTGCACAAGGTTTAAATTTTAATGTTAACTCGCCAGAGTATTATTATACCAAGTTAAGCGATGTAAAAGTTGATATACAAGCTGCTGCTGCAAAGGATGCAATGATACGTGGAGGAAAAGTAGCAGAAGCAACTGGCAGAAGCCTTGGGACTTTAACTAATGCAAGAATGGGAGTTCTGCAAATCACTCCAGAAAATTCAAATATGACTTCTGATTACGGCGTAAACGACGTGAGTTCTATCCGTAAGGAAATTACCGCAGTAGTTAATGCTAATTTTGAAATTGAGTGATTTAAGCATGACTACCTAATTAATATGCCCTTACTTTTTTCTTTTGTTTTTAACGGTTTAAGCATTTGGTGGCTAATTCCTAGTCTTATTTTAGGGGGGGTATACGCTTGGGTTTTTTATAGAAAATCTTTGACTGAAAACGCTTTGGTCAGAAATTCGCTTTTCGCAATGCGTTTCCTTACGGTGAGTTTGTTGGCTTTACTTTTACTGTCTCCTTTAATAAGAACTGTAAAACAGCGACTGCAAAAGCCGGTAATATTTATCGCTCAGGATGTCTCTTCATCTGTTGCTCCCCACACAAAAAAAGACTTCGACTCAACTCTTTATCACCAGAACTTAAAAAATTTACAAGCCGAACTGGCCAATGATTACGAGGTGAATGCGCTAAATTTCAGTGATAAGGTTAAACCCGGTTTTGACTTTAAAGAAACTGGAAAAGAAACAGATATTTCAAACGTTTTAGGTTTTATAACCGAGCAAAATCCAAATAATAATATAGGTGCTGTAATTTTATTGACAGATGGCATTTACAATAAAGGCGCAAACCCTGTAACAGAGCTTTCTGCTATACAATTTCCTATTTATACAGTGGCCTTAGGCGATACCATTCCAAAAATAGATTTAATATTAACGCCTCCAGTTTACAATCAACTAGTTTATTTAGGTAACAGCCACCAAGTTGAAGTTGGCGTAAAAGCATTTGGTGCAAAAGGCACAAACACAAGCCTTAAACTAAGTACAAACGATGGTCAGGTGCAACAAGAAATTCTTTCTTTTACCAAAGATGAAGAAGTTAAAACGATAAAATTCACGCTTGATGCCAATAAAAAAGGTGTTCAAAAAATAAATTTTAATTTAGTTTCAATTGCAAACGAGGTCTCTATCCAAAATAATAGACAAACTATTTATGTAGATGTTTTGGATGGGAGAGAGAGAGTTTTGCTCGTTGCTGATGCACCACACCCAGATATTAGTGCTATAAAACAAGCTGTTGAAAGCAATAAAAACTACGAGGTTAATATAGCTTACGCTGATAATTTACCTAAAAAAGTAGATGAATATGGCTTGGTTATTCTACATAATCTGCCATCAAAAAATCATAGCATCAACTCCTTTTTAGAAAGTATTAAGAAAAAAAACAAGTGGCTTATCATCGGTACACAAACAAATTTAAGTGCTTTAAATAGTTTCCAGGGTGTAATGGATTTATCATCAGCAAATATCCAAAGCCAAAGTTATACTGCAACTTTAAACCCAGATTTTTATGCTTTTAGTTTAGACACGGAGACCAAAAACCAATTGTTGAATTTGCCTCCTTTGGTTGCGCCTTTTGCTAATTATAAACTTAAATCTGCTGGGAAAATATTATTTAAACAACAGATTGGCAACGTAAAAACAGAAACGCCTTTATTGGTTTTTGATGATACTGGAGCTAATAAAACGGCTATTTTAATCGGTGAAGGAATTTGGCGCTGGCGAATTGAAGACTTTGCGAAAAATAATAACACTGATGCTTTTAACGAATTAATAAGTAAGTCTGTTCAGTATTTAAGTGCAAAAGAAGACAAGCGTAAGTTTAGGGTGCAAAGCAGTAAAAATCGGTATTTAGAAAATGAAAGCATTTTGCTTACCGCCGAACTTTATAACGATGCGTACGAATTGATTAATGAGCCAGAGGTAAGTTTAGAATTAAAAAGTGATGCAGGGAAAAAGTTTAGTTTTGTTTTTTCGAGAGTTGAGAATTCTTACAAATTAGATATAAGTACTTTACCTATTGGTGAGTATGATTTTATTGCTAAAACAAAACTAGGAACAAAAAACTACACTGCTAACGGAAGCTTTTTAGTAGAGGCACTAAATATAGAGCTAATGGAAAGTAGAGCAAACCATCAGCTCCTTTATAATATAAGCAAAACAACCAGTGGGTCAATGGTTTACCCAAGTCAAATCATGAGTTTAATTGACTCCATTAAAAATAACGAAAAGGTGAAAACTGTAAGCTACCAGGAGAAAAACTATCAGCCATTAATAAATTTGAAATGGATCTTTGGATTGATTGTTTTATTGCTGAGCTTTGAGTGGTTTTTAAGAAAAAGAAATGGGCAACTATAATTTACTCATTGGCGATGTGATTACCATTTGTGGTACTTTTTCATTTGCTGTTTCCGGTGCGTTTGCTGCAATGCAGAAACGATTGGATGCTTTCGGGGTTTTGATTGTTGCTTTTGTGACAGCTATCGGGGGTGGAACTTTACGGGAATTGCTATTAGGCGTAACGCCGGTTTTTTGGTTAAAGGAAGCCAATTACTCCTTATTGATTATTGTAACGGCAATTGTTGCAATGGTTTTTTGGAAGCGTATTAAATCATTAAAAATAACCTTGTTTTTATTTGATTCTTTAGGTCTAGGGTTCTTTACGATACTTGGGGTACAAAGGGGCTTGTATTACGATTTAAGTCCGGGAGTTTGTGTCGCTTTAGGTACAGTTACCGGATGTTTTGGAGGTATTGCTCGTGATATATTGTTGAATAATATTCCCTTGGTTTTCAGAAAAGAGATTTATGCCACTGCTTGTATTATTGGTGGGGTGGTGTTTTTGTTTTTACGCTATTTGGAGGTAGATGATACAATTGTTAAGGTTACATCTGTTGCCGTAGTGTTTTTAATAAGGATAATTGCTGTTAAATATAAGCTGTCCCTACCTCGGATTTACTAATTTTAACTTAGGTTTATTTACCGTCTACAACTACATAAACGTCTTCGCTTTCTCGTTTCATGTAATAACGTTCGCGAGCAAATTTTTCTAAACTCTGGATATTTGTGGTTAATTCTTTAAGTTCAGTATCGGCTTTTTCTATTTCTAAATTATAGAATGCCTTTTCCTCTTCTAACTTTTGCACTTGGGTACGGTACTCATATTGCGATGTTAAATCATTTCTATCAAAAAAAAGCATCCAAACAATAAAAGCTATTCCAGAAATGAAGAATTTGTTTTTAAGAAGATTTAATAAATTTCTCATCGCTTAAAATGGTAAATAAGCTTTTTGTTTATAAACCAGTCAATAATATTTTCAAGAAAGATATTATTGACTGGTATTGTTATTTCTAATGTGCGTGAACTGCTTCTTCTTGGTCTTTTGCTGAAAACAAAGCAATTACTAGTACCACAAAGGTCACAATAATTAATACCCAAAACCAAGAAGTATTTAATAATTGATTAACGCTTAAATTACTAAGCGAAGATTCTGAAACATAAACATCTGGAACTTTAGTAGCTGCAAATGTAAGGCTGTTTGTTAAAACTAATGCAAATACTAACATTGCAGATTTTAATAACGTTTTCATGACTTTATGGTTTGTTAAATGATATTTACAATAATATGTCCAAAAATAATAAGCTTTAAGGAATAATTGAGTTTTTATTTAAATTAATCTTCTAATTTATTCAATTCTAATTTTACAAAATCCATTAACTCTTTAATGTAAGCTGCGCTAAAGTTGAATTCGATACCAGCAGTTTTATAAATTTCTTTAATATTTTTGGTATAACCCAATTTTAAAGCAGCAATGTAATTTGCTAAACCTTTCTCAGGGTTTTCTTTGTAATTTTTCCACACGGCGATAGCACCTAATTGCGCAATTGCATATTCAATATAGTAAAAAGGGACTTCGAAAATATGTAACTGTTTTTGCCAAAGGTTCTCTAAGGCTTCTTGATGGTCTGTCCAATCAACAAAGTTAGCGCCAAATCGATTAAAGATTTCTGTCCATGCTTTTGTTCTTTCAGCGGTGGTATGCTCCGGATTCGTATAAATCCAGTGTTGAAAAGCATCTACAATAGCAACCCAGGGCAAGGTTTTTAAAACATCACGTAATTGGTAGTGTTTTGCTCTTTTTAATTCTTCCGGGTCTTTAAAAAACTCATCCCAATGATCCATAGAAATCAACTCCATACTCATTGACGCTAGCTCTGCAACTTCAGAAGGGCAATGTTTAAAGTCGTTCAACTCTAAATCGGCAGTTAAAAAAGTATGAACTGCGTGTCCGCCTTCATGCACCATGGTCGTTAAATCTCTAAAAGAGTTTGCCGAATTCATAAAGATGAAAGGTGCGCCAGTTTCTGCTAAAGGATAATTATAACCTCCAGGAGCTTTCCCTTTTCTGCTTTCCACATCAAAGAGTCCATTCGCTTTCATAATCTCTAACCGCGAACCTAAGTAAGCATCTAATTTATTGAAGCATTTGGTAGATTTTTCAATCAACTCTTCGCCGTTGTTAAATGGCTTTAACGGAAGCTTTCCAGAAGTGTCAACTTCTGTATCCCAAGGTTTTAATTGGGGTAATTTTAATAAGCTTTTTCTTTCTTCTGCTTGCGCTGATAAAAGTGGTACAACTTCTTTTTCTATGGCATTATGAAAGTCGAAACAATCCTGAGCGGTATAATCAAACCTGCCTAAAGCAGCAAACATATAATCTCTAAAGTTGGTGAAATCTGCGTTTACAGCAACCTCATGACGTAATGCTTTAAGCTTGTTGAATAAAGTGTCTAGCGCATCAGTATCTTGTAAACGTCGTTCGGTAATGCTTTCCCAAGCTTGTTGCCTAGTTTCTCGATTTAAATCTTTTAAAAAGTTAGCAGCTTGCTCTAAAGTATATTCCTGTCCATTTAAAGTAACGGACATGGCGCCGGTTATTCCTTGATACTTTTGTTGTTCAACTTGTAACTCAGTTTGTAACGGAATGTTTTTCTCTCTAAAAAGCGCTAATGATTTTTTTATTGCTCGTAAATAAACAAAGTATTTATCTTGATCTAGCTCTTTTACGTAATCGCTCGCAATCAACTTTTTGTTGAGCTCATTTGCAATAGGAGCAATTTTAGGCTCAATCTCCGTTGCAAAATATTGAAAAGATTTCACCAAATCTTCATTCGCGGTATCACAACTCATTTTGATATACCGCCAAGCAAAATCTTCTTCTAAAGCGGCTTCAAGTTCACTTTTGTCTTTCAACCATTTCTCTAATGCTGTAACAGAATTGAGGTCTCTTTTTAACAGTTCGTTGAAAATCGGTTCAAGTGTTTCCCAATCTATATTTAAACTTTTCGGAAGGTAATTTCTTTGCGCTTTCTCTATAATCATAATTGTGTGCGGTAATAAATATCAAATAAAAAACATAAGGCAAATGCTACAGAAGCTATGCCATTCGTGGTCATAAAAGCAAAATTTACTCTGCTTAAATCGTTTGGTTTAACAAGCTGGTGCTGATAAATCAACATTCCAATAAAAACTATTAAACCAATATAATAAGGCCAACTTAAAGGCGTAAAAAACAAAGGAGCAATTACAAATACTGCCGCAAAAACATGGAGTATATTACTCACTAATAGTGCATTCTTTTTACCTAAATAGGAGGGGATAGAGTGTAGTTTTTCTTCTCTATCAAAGTCTTCATCTTGTAAGGCATAAATAATATCAAATCCACTAACCCAGCATAAAACAGCTAAGGAAAATAGAATTGGAAGTAAGGCAAATTCTCCAGTTACCACTAAATAAGCCCCAATTGGTGCTAATGATAAACCTAAACCTAAAACTAGATGGCACAATGCTGTAAAACGTTTGGTTACGCTATAACCCAAAACTACCAGTAAGGCAATCGGCGAAAGCATAAAACATAACTTATTGATAAAATAGGTTGCGCCAATAAATAATAAGCAGTTAATGATGGTGAAAACGAGTGCGTTTTTAGCGGTAATACGCCCTGCCGGGATATCTCTTACTTTTGTACGAGGGTTTTTAGCGTCGATATCTCTATCTAAATACCGATTAAAAGCCATAGCTGCGTTACGGGCAAATACCATACACAACACCATTAGCAATAGTTTAAGCCATGAAAACTGTCCGCTGGTAGTATTTACTGCTAAAAAGAATCCTATAAAAGCAAAGGGCATTGCGAAAATAGTATGCGAGAACGTAACTAATGAAAGGTATTTTTTCATTCAACAAAAAATTATTCAAAGGTTTTATAGTCCGGAATTTCAAAGTTTTGATTAATCTCGTCAATCAGGTTCAAAATTTCATCTTTCCCTTGTTTGTTTTCTGCGGAAGTTAAAACCATTTGAGGTACCTCTTCAAAAAATTCACCTAATGTTTTTTTAAACTGCGCCATGTGCTGTTGCGATTTCACTTGACCTTGTTTATCAGACTTTGTGAAAATTAAGAAAAATGGAATTCCTTTTTCTCCTAATGAGCAACAAAACTCTATGTCAATTTTTTGTGGCTCTAAACGACTATCAATCAGTACAAAAACACACTGTAAACTTTCTCTTTTTTCAAGATAATGTCTGATGAATTTTGCCCACTCTAAACGATTGCTTTTTGAACTTTTAGCATAGCCGTAGCCCGGTAAATCTACAATGTACCAGTCTTTGTTTATCAAAAAGTGATTGATTAGCTGTGTTTTACCCGGTTTTTGTGATGTTTTAGCTAAGCCTTTTACATCAACCAACATATTTATTAATGACGACTTACCAACGTTTGAACGACCGATAAAAGCGTACTCTGGCAATTGAGGTAATGGAAGTTTGCTTATTTTGGTGTTACTAACAGTAAAGTCTGCAGATTTTATGATCATGCTTCAAAATTACAATTATTTATAGTTTACAGGTAAAATAAGTTTTTGCCTTTTAGTTGAAGATATTATCTTCGCACAAAAAATAAACATATGAAAAAGTATATTGTATTGATTTTAGCGTTTTCAGTTGTAACGAATCTTTTTGCACAGGATAAAGTAGAAGAGAAAAAAGACGGCTGGGTGAAGAAGGGAGTTTTCTCTTTTTTATTAAACCAATCTACCTTTAGTAACTGGCAGGCAGGCGGTGAGAATAACCTATCTGGGAATCTTGGAGCAAATTATGATTTCAACTATAAAAAAGGTGATTTTAATTGGGACAATAAGATTATAGCATCTTATGGATTGGTTAAAACAGAAAATAGTGATTACACAAAGAAAACCGATGATCGCATTGAGTTTAATTCTTTAGTAGGTAAAAAGGCTGCCGGTAATTGGTACTATTCTGGTATTTTGAATTTTAAAACACAGTTTACTAAAGGCTATAATTACACTGAAGTTGGAGGAGTTGAAACTAGAACCGTTTACACTAACTTTTTTTCTCCAGCATATTTAAATGTAGGTCCTGGCTTACTTTGGAAAAAATCGGATGATTTGAAAGTGAATATTTCTCCAGCTTCATCAAAGTTAATTATTGTTGATAAAGCTTTGATATTACCAAATGCTGCTTACTTTGGTGTTGAGCAAGGAGAAAGTATAAGGTACGAGCTTGGTTTTTATACTTCGGCGTATTATAAGTTTAATATAGTTGAAAATGTTTCGGTTGAAAATATTTTGAATTTGTATTCTAATTATCTGGAAGATCCACAAAATGTAGATTTAGATTATCAATTAAATATTGTGCTGAAAGTGAATAAATACCTGTCAACTAATATTGCTTTTCAGACTATTTATGACGATAATGCTTTTACAGGTTTTCAAACTAGACAGGTGTTTGGTTTAGCGGCTAATCTTAAATAAAGTTTGGTTTTTTGGACTATATTTAGTCTTTAAAACCACTTTTACCCAGGTGGCGGAATTGGTAGACGCACCAGCTTGAGGGGCTGGCGCCTGTATGGGTGTGGGAGTTCGAATCTCCTCTTGGGTACAAAAGCAGATAGGAGCTTGTTTTAGCTTTTGATCTGCTGTTTTTGTATCTACTTGATAATTAATTTTCTTAAATTATTTTATTCAAAATAGTATTATGTATTTGATAGTAACTTTAGATTATTCGGAAAAGATTACCTAATCTTACGATTTAATATTAATCAATAATTTTATAGGTATGATGAGGCGAGCTTCTTGTTATTAGGTATTTTTCTTTTAAAACAGTATTGTAGTACTTTTCGCCTTTAAATAGCTCTACTCCAGTGGGTAAGTTAGATATATTAGAGTCTATTATATAGCAATCGGAATTCTCTTTTAAATCCGAGTTGGCATATAAAAAAGAGACTTGATTTATCTTTTTACTTTCTACACTTACTTTTATTGTGCCTCCACATAGGTTTTCAATTCCAATAAAAATATACTTGGCTTCTGGAATTGTTTTAAAAAAAACACTAGAATCGTCATCAATAATTGATGCACTGTTAATATATTTAGTGCCATAATTACTCGATATATAAAACATGTTTTTTTGTGAAAAAAAGGATAATTGCTGATTCATCAATTCAGTATCTGTAATTTTGATTTTTGCTTTATCGAAAATCATGAAAAATAACTTTACAGGTACAGACACTTTGAAAGACAGCACAGAATCAACTTTTAAGAATACACCTTTATAGGTAGAATATCCATTTGCTGGAACAAATCCCGAAAAAAGGTTATAGGTGTCATATTTTTTCACATAATTGAACCCAGTCTGTTTTGTTTTGCTTAAAAGCTCTTCTGTACTTAAAAAATCCGTGAATTTCAAATTAGGTAGATAGGGACTTCCGTTAGTCAATAAAACAGTAGCATTTT
Source organism: Pelobium sp. (assembly GCA_037968815.1). Lineage (GTDB taxonomy): Bacteria > Bacteroidota > Bacteroidia > Sphingobacteriales > Sphingobacteriaceae > Pseudopedobacter. Next base: position 271,271 of record JBBKWF010000022.1, read on the forward strand.
CTTGATAAGAATCATTATTTATAATTAGGTTTTTTGCATTGTTTCCTATAATTCCTATTCTATTTTCATTAACAAGCTCGATTCGAGGAGAGTTAAAAGTAATATGATCAAAATCGAAGTTCTCTGCATCTATTACTAAGGTTTCAAAGCCGTTGTAGCTTTTCTTCAATGCTCCTCCCTCAAAAGATTGTGAGTTGAAAACCCAAGAATTTAAATAATAAGCACCATCAGATTCTAATTTTATATAAGCTCTACGCTGGGTAAGTGTGGAGACATTTGAATGCCCTGAATTATCATCGAAAGATCCTCCATTTACAATATTAGCATTAGGCCATCCCTTTGTTAAGCTTTTAATAACAACATAATCTCTCAGTGCGTATAGATGAGTGATATTTATGACATTCCACGCAAAGCCATAGCCATTTTCAGACATTAATATTAAACCTCTTGTGAAGTATGCTATTTGAATAATATTGAGTTTGCAATTTGTTACATTATTGAATACAACGCCTTGACTTAATTCAGAACTAAAATTTGTGGGTGCATTACCGGTTAGTGAAATGTCTATTTGAACATCATGTATGTTTTTAAAATTAATAGCTGTCTTATTATTCTTACCTCTGTATATTAAATTAGACTTAACAATGAAGTTGAAACTAGACTTTATATTTAAAGTTTCTGTAAAAATATATCCATCAGCACTTGAAAACTCAAGAGTTACAACTTTGCTTCGTATAGGGTTTTTAAAGCCGACTTCGTAGATTGAGCAAAAATCGATAGCTTTCTGTATTGATGATGTGTCATCACTAAGCCCATCACCTTTAGCGCCAAACCATCCCACACTCACAGCTCCTGTGAAATTTCTTTTAAAATATTCATTGCCAAATTTCCGATAAATAACACCATCGCATTTAGCATCATTCATTGACTTTCCATCGAAAAAAACGGTGATTTTACTGAAAGTAAAATATTCGCCTGTGTAACTATCTAAAACCTCTATTAAAGTGTTATTGATCCGTTTTATACTGTCATGTTGAGATTCTTGTTTTTGGTTAGGATTAAAAAAACCTAAAATTGTTGTTCCTAAAAATTGAAGTCTGTTCATTACTTTGAGTTTTCACCCCAAAGTAATGTATTAAATATTAAAATGTTGTCGGAAAATTTTGGGAATGGGTACGACTAATTTAGAATATCATTTACATTTTTAGCTAAATGTAGTTTTTAAATCAAAGATTTTATCATATTCTCAAGCTCTTCCAAGTCAAAAGGTTTTGCTAAATGAGCGTCAGCACCTGCTTTCTCTGCTAAGCTTTTGATGTCATTATTAGCAGAAAAGTATATTACTGGGATATGTTTAAACTCTTCGTTTTTCTTCAAAATTCTTGTGGCTTCAATCCCTCCAATTTCAGGAATCCAATTATCCATCAATATAGCATCCGGATTAGTTTGAGTCACTTTTTCAATAATGTCATGCGAGGTCTCTGATGTTGCAACTTCATAGCCACATTCTGTTAAAATAATAGAACAAAGCTCTAAAATATTTACATCGTCATCAAAAATGAGTACTGTTTTTTTCAATTAGTAAAGGTTGAATTAAAAATTATTTATTAGGCCTGCCATTTCATCAACTGATGAGATATAATCTGGTTTAAATAAAGTTAACGCCTGCTTAGGCATTGTGTCTATTTCTGCACTTAAAGGATTCTGTACAATTGTTGTTCCACTTTTTTTGTGAATGTGAAATAAACCTAAAGCACCATCATGATTTGCCCCTGAGAGTAGTATGGCAGCCATTTTTTTCTCTATATAAATCTGCAGCGACTCTAAATGTTACGTCTATAGAAGGACGGGAATAGTTTACTTTTTCAGAATAATCTAGAGAAAATGTGTAGTCATTTTCTATCAAAACATGGTAATCCGCTGGGGCGAAATAGATGTTGCCTGCAATTATTGGATCTTTATCTTCACACTCGTAAATATTAATGGCTGTTTTTGGCTTGAAAACTTCTGTTATACTTGTATTGAGATTGTCTTTGCGATGTAGAACTATTAAAATGGCAAAGGTTATTGGAACCTTTATTTTCGGGATAAGTTCTAATAATACATTAAAAGAACCTGCGGAGCCACCAATAATCAGTAACTCTAGTTTTTTATTTAGGTCACTTTTCTCCATATCTTTTCTCTTTCAATTTGTTGATAACGTCCCTCTAACTGAGAAAACTTTATGGTTTCTTTAGAACCTAATGCAAGATAACCTAGGCTTTCTAAGCTTAAGTCAAATAATCGGAAAACTTTTTCCTGTAAATTCTTGTCGAAATAAATCAAAACATTGCGACAGAGTATGAGCTGAAACTCGTTAAAAGAACTGTCAGAAACTAAGTTATGTGTAGCGAAAATCATACGTTCTCTTAATTGATCTATAAATCTAACATGATCATAATTTGCAGTATAATAATCGCTGAAATTAGCTAACCCTCCACTATTGATGTAATTTTGAGAGTAATTCTGCATTAAATTAATAGGGTAGATTCCATGTTTGGCGGTCTCTAACACACTAGGATTAATATCAGTAGCGTAAATTATAGATTTATGATGCAGGTTTGCTTCATGTAATAAAATAGAAAGAGAGTAAGCTTCTTCACCTGTGGAACAACCCGCTAACCATATTTTTATATGAGAGTGAACACCCAATTGTGGTATAATTTCCTCCCGTAAAGCTTTATAAAAATGTCTATCTCTAAACATTTCGGTCACATTCACCGTAACTTCCTCAACAAACCTGGCAAAGTATAACTCATCATTAAGAATCTTATAGCGCAACTCAGCAAAACTGGTGAATTTATCTAAGCTAGCTAATCTATTAACTCTCCGTTTTATGGAAGCCTTACTATACTCCGTAAAATCATATCCATACTTGTCTGATACATCAGTTAAAAGAGTTTCTAAGTCTTCTTCGTTAACTAGGCTATAGCTGAACATTTTATAAATATTTTTCAATATAGCCCATTACATGGTCAATATTCACTGGTTTAGATACATAGCCATCAGCGCCTGCGGCTAAACATTTTTCTTTATCTCCAGTCATCGCTTGTGCTGTAATTGCTATTATAGGTAATTTATTTCCTGTTGATTTTAAAATCTCAATAGCCTGATAGCCGTCAATTTCAGGCATCATCATATCCATTAAAATCAATCCAATGTTTTTATTGTTATCTAAGACTTCCTGTGCATCGTAAAAAGAAGCAGCAGTTTGGCATTGAAATTTTTTTGCCTTTAGAACCATTTTTAGTGCAAAAATGTTTCTATAATCATCATCAATAATTAATATTTCTTTCTTATTCATAAAGTAACTACCCTTTATATAACCATACTCTTAGTAAAGACAATAGTTGGTCAATATCCACCGGTTTAGAAATATAATCTGATGCACCCACTTTTATACATTTTTCTCGATCACCAATCATTGCCTTAGCTGTAACGGCGAAAATTGGTAAATTTTTGTACTGAGCTTTACTACGGATAGCACTTATTGTTTCATAACCATCCATTTCGGGCATCATAATATCCATCAAAATAATATCGACCTGTGGATTTTCTTCCAGTTTTTCAATGGCTTGTTTTCCATCAATAGCACTAATAACTTTCATGCCATGTTTTTCTAATGCTTTTGAAAGTGAAAATATATTGCGCACATCATCATCAGCAATTAAAACAGTTTTATCTTTAATAACCTCAGTTAAAGTTCCCAATTTTAGGATGGACTTACCTTTCTTAGAGGCTTTATTTTCATCGATTAAATGCAAGAATAAGCCTACTTCGTCTAATACTCTTTGGTAGGAGTGTGCTGTTTTTACGATGATAGAATCTGCATATTTCTTTATTTTAAGTTCTTCAACTTTAGAAATGTTTTTCCCGGTAAAAATTATAATAGGTAAGTTCTCTAAGCCTGGGTTTTGTCTGATAGTTTCTAGCGTATCATAAGCGGTTTCGTAAGGCACACCCATATCTAATATTACGCAGTCTACATCTTTTTGCTGTAAGGCAGTTGTACTGTCTGATACGGTGTTTTTAATTTCAGTACTGATATCAAAATTCCCTAAAAAGTAAGATAGTGCATTTGCATGTTTATTGTTTTCTTCTATAATCAATACCTTTTGCGAGCCTTTATTTAGCGCAGCCTCAATTTTTTTAAACACTTCTGTCATCTGTGAAATAGCGAAAGGCTTATTGATGAAATCTACTGCTCCTTTTAATAGACTTTCTTTTTTCGCCTGTAAAGAGGACATGATATGAACAGGGATGTGCTTAGTGTTTGGATTGCTTTTCAGTTGATCCATCACCATCCAGCCATCCATAATCGGTAATTGAATATCTAATAGTATTGCTTTCGGGTTAAACTGAAGCGCAACTTGTAAGGCTAAATCTCCTCTTACAATAACAATCCCTTTATAATTGTTTTTTCTTGCAAAGCTTAATAGCGTTTTAGCAAAAACGGTATCATCTTCTACAATTAACATTACGCTATCTCCCGGTTGAATAGAAGCTCTATCATCCTCAATCTCTTCTGGAATTATGTCAATTACATAATTAGTGTTGTCAAGCAAAACGTTCTGTAAGTCTTCTATTTTACGCTCTGTAGTGTTTGCTGTTATATCCTCATAAACAACATCTTCTTTACTGAGTGGGAAAATAGCCGTAAAGCGACTTCCTTTGCCAGGATTACTTTCAACAGTGATTGTTCCTCCTAGAAGCTTTACAAGCTCTCTACTAATAGATAAACCTAAACCAGTTCCGCCAAACTTTCTTCTTGTAGTTCCATCTGCTTGCTGAAAAGCTTCAAAAATAATTCTTTGTTTATCTTCTGCTATCCCAATTCCGGTATCGCTTACCTTGAATATGATGTTTTTGTCTTTGTGTTTGATATCTAATGTAACTCCGCCTTTTTCTGTGAATTTTATGGCGTTAGAAATTAAGTTTTTCAGGACCTGACCTAACCTTACAAAATCGGTATCTATAACTTTAAGCTCAGTTTCGGTGTTTATATTGAATTCTATATTTTTTTCTTTTGCAGTAGGTGCAAATAAATTCTTTAACTCGGTGGTGATGGTATTGATGGGAGTTGACTCAATATGAACATCCATTTTACCTGATTCAATTTTAGATAAATCAAGTATTTCATCTATTAATGACAATAATCCATTTCCAGAACTTTGTATAACTTTTGCTGACTCTACCTGCTCTTCAGTTAAATTCCCTTCAGGGTTTTCTGCAGTTAAGCGAGAGAGCAAAAGGATGGAATTTAATGGTGTCCGTAGCTCATGAGACATATTTGCTAAAAACTCTGATTTGTACTTGGTACTTAAAGCTAACTCTTCTGCTTTTTGCTGAATTTCAAGGTTCCTTTCAATGATTTCTGCATTCTTCTCTTCCAATTGTACAGAGCGCTCTTCCAATTCACCATTTGACTGTAACAGTTCTTCTTGCTGCACTCTTAATTCCTCTTCAGATGCTTGTAATTTTTGAGTTTGGGCTTCTAACTCGGCGTTAAGGTTCTCTAATTCACTATGTTGTGATTGTAGCTCTTCGGTTTGAGTTTGGGTTTCTTCTAATAAATTTTGAATATACCTTCTTGATTTTGCACTACTAATTGCAATCCCGATATTTTCTGCAATGCGAGAATGAAGCAAAATATCGATTTCTGAAAAAGTATCGTTACAACCCAATTCAATAACGCCAATTACCGTATCATCTACCATTACTGGGCAAAGCAATAAGTTGGTAAGTTTAATGGTGCTTGTACCACTACTCACTACAAAATTATCATCTAAAGTGCTTAAGTTTTGTATTTTTCCAGTCTTAAAAACTTGTCCTATTAAACCTTCTCCTTCTTCAAAAAATGGTTTCATGAAAGCTTCTTGTGCATATGCTTTCTTTAAGACTAACTTTCCATCTTCATAAAGGTATACGGCGCCATTTAAACACTGCCCATATTGTGTCATATGGTTAAGGGTTTCTTCACAAATGGTATCAACCGTTTTATTGCCTACCAATTTTTTATTCAGGTCTGCAAGCCCCATTTGCAACCACTCATTATCATTCAGTTTTGCAAAAGATGTTTCTAAAGAGATAGCCATATTGTTTAAAGACTGGCTCAATTTGCTCAAAATACCAAGTTTGTCACTTTCAATACGGGTGCTGTAATTGCCCAAAGAAATTTGATCGGCAATTTCTTCAATCATTAAAATGCTTTCGCTGGTTTCTTTATCTTTTTTAATTAAGCTGGCTTTTAATTTTTCTCTATCACTAAAGTCATTTTTAATTCTGATATAAAAAACGAGTGTAATAATGAGCGAAATTATGGCAGAAATAATCAATAAAATAGGAGTGAGGGCGGATGATTGTTCACTGGTAACAATTCTATTGTTTAATAGTCGTCGTTCGGTGTCTTTCATCTCAATAATTTGAGACTCCACACGCTCCATAAGCTGACGACCGCGATCTAATTTATCCGTATTTAAGCTATTGCCTTTAGTCTCTTCAATCAAAGATCCTAAAATAGCATCATAATCAGAAAGCTTACTTGAAAGTACCTTTGTGCCTTCAACTTGAGTAGGGTTGTCTGAAATACGATTGCTTAATGACTTTATTAAAGAGTCTTGACTAAGCTTACTACTATAATAAGGTGCTATATATTTGTTTTCGTGAGTTAATAAGAAACCTCTTATTCCAATTACTTTATCTTTGAGGTTCAGGTGAACATCATCTAAAGTTTTTAAAACTTGTAACGAATGCTTTACCAAGCTTTGACTATTAACTAACTCTCTTATAGAAACGTAAGAAGCTACCGAGCTTAAAATAAGGAGGAAAAATGATACTGTAAAGCCTATTTGTAGGTTTCTAATAAACTTATTTGCCATATAAATTTTCGTATTTAATTGATTGGAATTGAAAAGTAAAACTCGGAGCCATTGCTTGAGCTATCAACACCTATATCACCTGTATGTTTTTTAATAATTTCTGCGCAGATATAAAGACCAAGTCCTAAACCTTGAAACTTGAGAGACGATTCTTCAACTCTATAGAATTTGGAGAAAATCTGTTTTTGTTTTTCTTTAGGAATACCAATACCGTTGTCTTTAACCTTTATGGTTAAAATTCCATTAACCGTTTCACGATGTATTTTTACGGTTTTGTTATCTGGAGAGTACTTTAAAGCATTTGTTAAATAATTGATTAAAACTTGCTCAATTCTACTTTCATCTGCTTCTACAATTAGAGATGTCTCGTTACCGATAACCTCTAACGTAAATCCATCATGTGTTTGCTCTATAGTTTCAATTGCAGACTCAATCAGTTTTTTTATATCGAATTTTTGCTTGTTGATTTTTAGTTCACCGTTTTCAATTTTCGAGATATCTAAAAGATCAGAAATCAATTCATTTAACTTACCAACCTGTAATTGCGCTTTTTCGATATAGTTTTTTATTTGGTCAGATTCATGGTCTTTTAAGGACCTTGAAAGTAACTGGATATAAGCTTTTACACTGGTTAATGGTGTTTTTAACTCGTGACTGGTGATGCTTAAAAACTCATCTTTCTTTTTTTCAATTTGCTTTTGGTCTTCAATATCTGTGAACGTACCAATCCACTTTTGTCTTTTCTGATGCTCTTGAATAGGAACAATACGTAAAAGGTGATATTTGTAATATTGACTGTCTAGTTCTTTAATGCGTACTTCAAGCTCAATACTTTCCTTTTTAGGGATTGCTTTGTCCCACTCTGCTCTAATGTCTATTTGATTATCAAAAGTTTCTGGAAATTGATCAGCAGTTAGGCTGTATTTAAACCAATTGTGATTAACAAATTCAATTTCACCCTCTTCATTTGCGGTAAAAGCAATTAAGGGAAGTGCTTCTAGTGTGTTTTGTAATTCCTCAACTCTTTCTTTAAGTTCAGATTGAATTTTTTTTCTGGTATCTATTTCTGCTCTTAGGGCATGTTGTGTATTCTGCAGTTCTTTTGTTTGTTGGTAAAGCCGAACAAAGTTGTTCACTTTTAGCAACAAAATTTCAGGATCAAAAGGTTTTACAACATAATCTATTCCTCCAGATTCGTATCCTTTATTAATAAACTGGTTGTTTGTGTTTACTGCAGATAAAAATATAATGGGTATATCTTTTGTTTTATTAAAACCACTTAGAGTTTCCGCCACCTCAAAACCATCCATTAATGGCATTTGGACGTCCAAAATAATAAGTGCATAGTCAGTATTGAGAACTTTTTTTAATCCTTCTTCTCCTGATAATGCAGTATCTACTTCAAAGCCCTTTGATTCTAGTAGTTTTTTTAAAGAGAATATATTCTCTCGCTTATCGTCAACTATTAAAATCATTTATAAAAATAAGTGTATTTGTAAAATCAATTCGTTCTCATTCAAATTAAGAAAACCACACTACAAAAATTACACCAAACGGCTATTGTACTTTCTTTAGCTTCTTAATTTATTATGCTTGCATAATAAATTAAAGATGTTTATATTTGGATTAACGACTAATTAAAAATGCAAACTAATGTTTGCTTAAAATCTAATATATAATTAATGACACATCAGGATACTATTGATTACCATTTAAAAGTAACCTGGCAAAATATTGCAAATACGTATAATCAATTGGCCTCTGAGTTTGGAATTACCCAATCAATTGGCTACTTGTTGATTAATATTGACGAAAACAACGGTACAACGGTTTCGGAAGTGGCAGCATTATTGGGGTTAAAGTCCACAAGCTTAAGTAGGATGTTAAATAACTTGCAAAAGGATGGTTTAATTTACAGAGAAAGCCATAAAACAGATAAAAGATCTGTTAAGCTTTACTTAACAGACCTTGGGAAAGAGAAAAGACATTTAGCTAGAGTAGTGGTGAAGAAATTTAACGATCACCTGAACGATAATCTTGCTGATGACCAAAAAGAACAATTAGTTAATTCTTTAAAACTCATTAACGATTTAACTACCGATTATAAACCTTGATATTTTAATAATTTTATGAAAAGATCAATCAAAAAAGTAGCAGTACTAGGTTCCGGAATTATGGGCTCTAGGATAGCCTGCCACTTTGCAAATATTGGAGTGGAAGTTTTGCTTTTGGATATTGTGCCAAGAGAGTTAAATGAAAGAGAACAAGCTAAAGGCCTAACCTTAGAAAGTCCTTTGGTGAGGAATAGAATTGTTAATGATGCTTTAGCATTTGCTGCAAAATCTAGTCCTTCGCCAGTTTATAATAAAGCAGTTTTAAACAAAATTAAAACTGGAAATTTTGAAGATAACATGAAAGAGATTGCCAATTGCGATTGGACAATTGAAGTTGTGGTAGAAAATCTCAAAATTAAAAAGATTGTTTACGATCAGGTTGAGCAGTTTAGAACACCAGGAACCTTGATTACTTCAAATACATCTGGAATTCCAATTCACATGATGGCTGAAGGACGTTCAGAAGATTTTAAAAAGCATTTCTGCGGAACACACTTTTTTAATCCTCCACGTTATCTGCGTTTAATGGAAATTATTCCAACTCCTGATACCGATAAAGAAATTACAGATTTCTTGATGCATTATGGCGATAAGTTTTTAGGTAAAACCACAGTTTTATGTAAAGATACGCCAGCATTTATTGCAAATAGAGTTGGTGTTTACTCTATCATGGCGCTATTGCATTTGGTAGAGAAAATGGACTTAACTGTTGAGGAAGTAGATAAATTCACTGGTCCAGCTTTAGGGCGACCAAAATCTGCAACCTTCCGTACTACTGATGTGGTTGGTTTAGATACCATGATTAATGTAGCCAACGGTTTAGCGGAAAACGTACCTAACGACGAACAAAAAGAAGTTTTTGTTTTGCCAGATTACGTACAGAAAATGCAAGAGAACAAATGGCTTGGCGATAAAACTGGGCAAGGGTTCTATAAAAAGACAAAAGATGCGAATGGTAAAACAGAGATTTTAGCTTTAGACCTAAAAACTTTAGAATACCGACCACAAAATAAAGTAAAATCTGCCACGCTTGAGGCTACAAAACCTATCGAAAATCTTCGTGAAAGAATGAAAGTTTTCGCTGCTGGTAAAGATAAAGCAGGAGAGTTTTTTAGGATTTCCTTTTCAGGGTTATTTGAATACGTTTCAAATCGTATTCCAGAGATTTCTGACGAAACTTACCGTATTGACGACGCTATGCGAGCAGGCTTTGGTTGGGAGTTAGGTCCTTTTGAAGTTTGGGACGCAGTAGGCGTAAAAGAAGGTGTGGAAATGATGAAAGCCAATGGCAAAACACCAGCATCTTGGGTTACTGAAATGTTGGAAGCCGGAAATTCCTCTTTCTACAAGATAGAAAACGGGAACAAAACTTATTACGATATTCCTACCAAATCTTATAAAGCTATTCCTGGTCAGGATGAGTTTATTGTTTTAGATAACATCCGAGCCAATAAAACCATCTGGAAAAACTCTGGAACAACGCTTACTGACTTAGGCGACGGTATTTTAAACTTAGAATTTCACACCAAAATGAACACCATTGGTGGCGAAGTTTTAGCTGGAATTAACAAAGCTATTGATATTGCTGAGAAGGATTATAGAGGTTTAGTTATTGGAAACGATGGTTCTAATTTCTCTGCCGGAGCAAACGTGGGGATGATTTTCATGATGGCGGTAGAGCAAGAATGGGATGAAGTAAATATGGCCATTAAAATGTTCCAAAATACTTCTATGCGAATTAGGTATTCTTCGATTCCTGTTGTAGTAGCGCCACATAATTTAGCTTTAGGTGGTGGCTGTGAGTTTGCATTACATGCCGACTATGTACAGCTGAATGCTGAAACATATATGGGATTGGTAGAGTTTGGTGTAGGTTTAATTCCTGGTGGTGGTGGAACTAAAGAATTCGCATTAAGAGCCTCAGATGAATTTGGTCAAGATCAAATTGAACAAAACATCATTAAAGAGAAATTTTTAACCATTGCAATGGCTAAGGTTTCCACTTCAGGATTAGAAGCTTATGATTTAGGTTATCTGCAAAAAGATAAATTCTCAATATCTATGAATAGGAGTAGGCTGATTGCCGATGCTAAAGAAAAAGCTTTAGAATTAGCCGATGCCGGATATACGCAACCCGTAAGAAGAACTGATATTAAGGTATTAGGAAAATACGGATTAGGAATGATGTACGCGGGAGCAAACACCATGCGTTCTGGAAACTACATTTCAGATCATGATCAAAAAATCTCTCAAAAATTAGCTTATGTGATGTGTGGTGGTGATTTATCAGCTCCAACTTTGGTAACAGAGCAATATTTGTTGGATTTAGAACGTGAGGCTTTCCTATCACTTTGTGGGGAAAAGAAAACTTTAGAGAGAATACAGAGTATCATTACTAAGGGGAAACCGTTGCGTAATTAGAAAAGTATCAAGATATGAGTATCAAGTATCAAGATGCTTATAGAATGGGAATTAAAATTATTAGGTGGTTTTAAGTATTTGATGCCACTATTAAAACAATAAATGTATGCGTTATACAAGCCTTGATACTTGATACTCGCTACTCAATACTAAAAAAAATGGAAGCATACATCATAGCAGGATACAGAACAGCAGTAGGTAAAGCACCTCGTGGCGTATTTAGATTTACTAGAGCAGATGATTTAGCTGCGGAAGTAATAAGAGAGTTAGTGGCATCAGTCCCTAATTTGGATAAAGAGCAAATTGACGATGTGATTGTAGGTAATGCTACACCAGAAGCTGAGCAGGGCTTAAATATAGGTAGAATGGTTTCTTTAATGGGATTGGATACCGATAAAGTTCCTGGGGTTACAGTAAATCGTTATTGCGCATCAGGTTTAGAAACCATTGCCACAGCGGTTGCAAAAATTAAAGCCGGAATGGCTAATTGTATTGTTGCCGGTGGGGTAGAAGTTATGAGCGGAATGCCTTTTGGCGGATGGAAAATTGTCCCGAACCCAGAAGTTGCGCTTAAAAACCCTGATTGGTATTGGGGCATGGGTTTAACCGCCGAAGCAGTAGCTAGAGAGTATAATGTAAATAGAGAAGATCAAGATGAGTTTGCGTTAAAATCGCATCAAAAAGCTTTAGCAGCAATTGAAAACGGTCATTTAAAAGATGGCGTTTTACCTATCACGATTAAAGAAAACTACCTAGACGCGAACATGAAAAAGAAAACTCGCGAATATGTAGTGGATACAGATGAAGGACCAAGAGCAGATACTTCACTATCAGCATTAGCTAAATTGAGACCAGTTTTTGCAGCAGGTGGATCTGTTACTGCAGGTAATTCATCTCAAACATCAGACGGAGCAGCATTTGTTTTAGTAGTTTCAGAAGCGATGTTGAAGCAATTAAACGTTCAGCCGATCGCTCGCTTGGTGAGTTATTCAGTTGCTGGTGTTCCTCCTCGTATTATGGGGATTGGTCCAATTGAGGCAATTCCAATGGCATTGAAACAGGCCAACATGAAGTTGGATGATATCGATTTAATCGAACTGAATGAAGCTTTTGCATCACAATCAATTGCGATTACCAGAAAATTAGATTTAAATACAGATAAGCTAAACGTAAACGGTGGCGCAATTGCTTTAGGGCATCCACTAGGTTGTACAGGTGCAAAATTATCTGTTCAAATATTTAATGAGTTAAAACGAAGAGACCAGAAATACGGCATGGTAACCATGTGTGTAGGAACCGGACAAGGCGCAGCAGGGATTTTTGAGGTTTTTTAGATGTGAGAAAAGAGATGTGAGATATGAGAGCTTGTAGAATCAGATATGAAGGTGATATTAGATTTGAGAGCTTGTATTGAGATATTAGCGTGGTGATTTGAGAGGTTTTGAAGAGTAAGATTTAGACTTAGAAAATTTGAAACACTAAATTATGAACATCAATAAATGAATAATCTAAAAGAACTAAAAATTTGGAATAAAGCTATAGAGCTAACGGTGGAAGTTTATAAAGCTACAGCTTCATTTCCAACAGATGAAAGGTTTGGGTTAATTAGTCAAAGCAGGAGAGCAGCAGTTTCTATACCATCTAATATTGCAGAAGGAGCTGGAAGAAACTCCCTCAAAGAATTTAACAACTTTTTAGGAATAGCAAATGGTTCTTGTTATGAATTACAAACCCAGCTTATAGTCGCACATAAATTAGCAATGATTTCGGAAGAAGTTTTAAATCCCATTCTCGAGTATATCGATGAATTACAGAAAATGACTTATGGCTTTCAGCAAATGTTACAAAATAAAATAAATAAAAAATAAAGATGAGCAGACTTGCAGGTTCTAATATCTCAAATCTCTCATCTCAAATCTCATATAAAATGAAAAAAAAAACAATCAAAGGCGGAGAATTTATCATCTCCGAGACGGATTTTAAAGACGTGTTTATCCCCGAAGAGTTCGACGAGGAGCAGTTAATGATCAAGAAAACCTGCGAAGATTTTTTGCAGGCAGAAGTAACGCCTAATTTAGATCGGATTGATAAGCTAGAAGAAGGCTTGATGCAATCTTTAATGGATAAAGCGGGCGAATTAGGACTTTTGGCAGTTTCTATTCCAGAAGAATACGGCGGTTTTGGAAAGAACTTCAATACTTCTATGTTAGTTACAGATGCCATTGGTGCAGGTCATTCCTTTGCGGTAGCCCTTTCAGCACATACAGGTATCGGAACGCTTCCTATTTTATATTACGGTAACAAAGAACAAAAAGATAAATACATTCCAAAACTGGCTTCCGGTGAGTGGAAGGCGAGTTATTGCTTAACTGAACCAAATGCGGGTTCAGATGCTAACTCAGGAAAAACCAAAGCGGTTTTAAATACAGAAGGAACACATTACATCATTAACGGACAAAAAATGTGGATCACCAATGGTGGTTTTGCCGATATTTTTATTGTCTTCGCTAAAATTGATGATGATAAAAATCTTTCCGCATTTATTGTAGAAAAAGATTTTGGTGGCGTAACCATGAACCCAGAGGAACATAAAATGGGAATCAAAGGTTCATCAACTCGTCAAGTTTTCTTTAACGATTGTCCGGTTCCGGTAGAGAATTTATTGTCTGAACGTGAGAACGGATTTAAAATCGCAGTAAATATTTTAAATATTGGTCGTATTAAATTAGGTGCGGCAGCAATTGGCTCTTCACGTAAAGTTTTAGACCACGCCATTAATTACTCCAATGAAAGAGTTCAGTTTGGTTTGAATATTTCAAAATTTGGCGCAATCCGTTACAAATTGGCAGAAATGGCAACCCGTAATTTTGCAGCAGAAAGTGCAGCGTACCGGGCCGGTCAAAACATTGACGATACTTACGATGCTTTAGTTGCAGGAGGTATGGATAGCGGAAAAGCAAAACTAAAATCTACTGAACAGTTCGCTATTGAGTGTGCAATTATTAAGGTTTGGGGATCAGAAGTGCTGGATTATATTGTAGATGAAGGGGTACAGGTTTATGGAGGTATGGGTTATAGTGCCGATGCACCGATGGATAGAGCTTATCGCGATAGCCGTATCAATAGAATTTTTGAAGGGACAAATGAGATTAACCGTTTGTTAATTGTGGATATGCTCTTAAAGAGAGCTCTAAAAGGAGAGCTAGATTTAATGACTCCGGCTACAGCGGTTGCAGGCGAGTTAATGTCGATTCCGGAATTTGGAGATGAAGATGATTCTTTATTTGCAGTAGAAAAAAAGACGTTACAAAACTTGAAGAAAGCAGGCTTAATGATTGCTGGTTCTGCAGTTCAGAAACTAATGATGAGCCTTTCTAAAGAGCAGGAGATTTTAATGAACATTGCAGATATTATCGGTTCTGTTTATGTGGCAGAATCGACTATTTTAAGAGTAGAGAAACTAGTTTCTATGCGTGGAGAGGAAGCATGTGCAGGGCAGTTAGATATGATGAGGATTTATCTTCAACAAGCCGTAGATAAAACTCATATGGCAGGTAAAGAAGCGTTGAACTCTTTTGCTGAAGGCGATGAGCTTAATATGATGTTGATGGGCTTACGTAGGTTCACGAAAGTAAAACCGTTTAATATTAAAGATGCTCGACAAAGAGTAGCTAAACAATTGATAGAAGCGAATAAGTATTGTTTTTAAGGTTCAATCTTTTGATTGATGATTAGCCGTTCAGAGAAATTTGAGCGGCTTTTTTATTTAGAAATACTTGGGTGAAGAAGTGTTTAAGTTTTGTCGATAGGTGAAAATGAAACTAGTCTTTAGCAAAAACGACTTTATACTTAATTAGTAAGGTTAGAATACCTCGCCACCATCATACAAAACAATCCATAACCAATCATCCCGAGAGCAACAATTGCCATTAAAAAAGCGCCATAATCAAGTTGTAATAAGTACTCGAAAGCTCCTTCCACACCTTTATAGGCTTCTGAATTTTCAAATAAGGATACTTTCACCATAAAGAAAGATAGGATACCAAATACCACTCCACGAGCAAAATACCCATATTTACCGGTTTGTTTAACAAATGTGTATTCCTTACCTCTCGGATCATCGTCGACTTGCTTCATAAACTTTCCGCTGTAACTTAAATAAAGCTGCCAAATAGCATTTCCTGCCATTAATATTGCAATAATCCATATAATATAAACTCCCCAATCTTTGTTTAATAACTGATTTAAAGCATCCGTTTCTGAGCTACCATTTGTTGAGTTTTGCATGTCTAATATTGGTTTAGCAAATGAGAATGCTATTAATGCATAAAAAAAACCAGAATAAGCAAACATCAGCCTAAGCCTAACTTTTTTTCCGTCGCCATCATAATGGGGGCCAATAATTGCTGCGTAAAAGCACCAAACAGTATAAGCGGCCACCCCGAAAGCTAGCACCACTGATAGGAGCTCTCCTCCTGGTAAATCACCAATGAAATTAGCGATACCTGATTCGCTCTTTATATCACCACCTAATCCAAAAGCCACAATTGCTGCTAAAACACCCATCAATCCGTAAATAAAACCTTTGGTATAGTAACCAAACTGTTTCAGCTTATTTATTTTCTCATTATTTTTTTTAGCCATCGATTTATAGTCACTGTTGAACTTTAGAATTAATTCTACCATGAAGTTTACACACAAGCAGTGCCATAAAGTCTTTTTTAGAAGAACACTGTTATAAACGGAAAAGTTTAGAGTAACTCTTTAGTCTCTAAGAAGTGGAGGAGGGAGCTATAAATCCGTTCAGTATTTTCGTAAACGGATGAGTTGCAAAGTAGGTTTATAGGTGTATTCAAACAAAAAATATGCGAGCTCCGGCCAGAAATTTCAACCAGAGCTCGCATATCTTAAATCTAATAAAACCTACTTGTCAGATGGTGGTAATAGCACACTGTCAATTACGTAGATTATACCGTTTGACGCATCTACTGTAGCGATGATACTTGCTGTCCCATTAATTAAAGGCTTGCCGTCTTTCATGGTAATTGTAATGTTGTTTCCGTTTACCTGACCAATAGTTTGGCCGTCTGTAAAGTTCTCTACTTTTAATACACCTAAAGAAACATGATACTGTAGAATGTCAGCTAGGCTTTCTTTGTTCTCTGGTTTTAATAAGTCTTCTACTGTTCCGGCAGGTAATTTGTCAAAAGCAGCATTAGTAGGTGCAAATACAGTGAACGGGCCCGCATTTACCAAAGCATCAACTAAATCGGCAGCTTTAATCGCAGCAACCAAAGTAGTATGATCTGGACTGTTGCTTGCAACTTGTACAATGTTCTTTTGCGAATCATCGTCCTGTACGCTTGACTGTCCGCCTCCAATAGCTTCTTGATTTGTTTCTGTAGCATCTGATGCTTTTTCGCTGTTATTGCAACTAGCAAGTACTGCGATACAAATCATTGATAGGAATAAAATTTTTCTCATAATTTTTTTATTTGATTTATAATAGCAATGTGCAGATTAGACTTTGACAAATCTATGACCTAGGTCATAGGTAAATGAGGGTTTTCTCACATTTTGCAAGTTTAAACTTCAAGAATTAATATTTGGCTTTAATAGATTGGCTATCTCATTTTTAATAATGAAAAGCAAAATTAATTTTAACGCTTGATTAAGCGATTGGAATAGTCTTTAAACAAAGAAAACCGCCATTTCTGACGGTTTTTTTGTGATCCCTCTGGGATTCGAACCCAGGACCACTACATTAAAAGTGTAATGCTCTACCAGCTGAGCTAAGGAATCAATAGTCTTAAATACTTGATAAAAAAAGCCTCAATCGCTGAGGCTTTGAAAAAAATTTTGTGATCCCTCTGGGATTCGAACCCAGGACCACTACATTAAAAGTGTAATGCTCTACCAGCTGAGCTAAGGAATCATACTTTATAAAACGTATAATGGTTTTGTAAAGTTGTGCAAAGATAGATATTATGAGTTAGTCTGCAAATGAATTAATATATTTTTTTGAATGTTATTGCTAACCTGCTAAATATCAATTAAAATCATTTCCTAATTTGGTTTTAAAACAATCAAAGTAGGTTCTCATAATTTTTAAACGCTTTATGATATTTTAGGTTTGGTTAACTATCTTCATCTTTTATTATGAAGCTAATTGAGATACAAGAAAAATTGAAAAGCCGGTTGAATTTTGATGGGATGGTGGAATTAGCCCACCTAACTGCTCATGGAAAAATAAAATATGAAGATATCCTTAACTTATGTGATTATCAAGATCAACAAATAGCTTTTAGAGCATCTTGGGTTTTAGACTTTTTTGCTCATGCTAACACGGATATGTTTCTTACTCAGCTTTCAAGATTTTTAAAACTTTACCCCAACGTTTCCAATCAAAGTGTACAGCGTAATTTTACAAAAATTATGATGCTTTTAACAGAAAAAAAGTTCATGCGTATGCAACAATTAGAACATACGATATTTGATGACTGCTTAACGGCAAGTTTTGATTGGCTCATAAACCCAAAAACTCCTATTGCCGTTCAAGCTAATGCTATAGACGTAGTGTTTCAGTTATCACCTTATCATGATTGGGTTTTAGATGAACTGAAAGTTATTTTGCAACAAAAATTAGTGTCAGGGTCTGCGGCTTTAACATCACGAGCAAAAAAAGTATTAAAACAAATTAGTTGATTTTATTATACATTTTTGCAGAATGAATAGTATCGATTTCTCTTTTCTTAAATCACAGTTTTATAATACTTGTTTAAAGTCGCTCTCTGGAAAGTTGGTGGAGTTAAAGACCGAAGTAGAGCAACTAAGAATAAGTATCGCAAATGATTCGAAAAGCAGTATGGGCGACAAATACGAGACTAGTCGCGAAATGATGCAACAAGAGATTAACCGTTTAGAGCAACAGGTGGCCTTAACTGCTCAACAAATCTTTAATTTAAAAGCGGTTAACCTTGATAAAAAGTATGATGTAATAGAAAAAGGAAGCTTGGTAGAAACCAGTATGGGCTTGTTTTTTATTGCAGTAAGTTATGGGGAAATAAAAGAGGCTGAAAAGTCTTGTTTTATGATTTCTGAGTTTGCTCCTCTAGCAAAATTGCTCCTAAAAAAGAAAATAAAAGATAGTATAGAGTTAAATAAGAAACCCGTAGAGATTTTTGGTGTTTACTAAAAATGAAACACAGCTAAGTTAAGC
This sequence comes from Pelobium sp., assembly GCA_037968815.1. GTDB lineage: Bacteria > Bacteroidota > Bacteroidia > Sphingobacteriales > Sphingobacteriaceae > Pseudopedobacter. Next base: position 289,942 of record JBBKWF010000022.1, read on the forward strand.
TACAAATTGCGAGCTACTGATACGGAAACGCAAAGCTAATGCTTTTGCAACAGCCTCAATTAAGGTAATATCTATATCACTTAAATCTTGAAGTTCGCTAAGTGTCCAGCAGTTTCCTGTTTTAACAAAAAAATAGGTTTTACCGCCCAAAAAAACTTCTAGTTCAGATTGTGTAGATGGTTTTTCGGTAATTACCTGAAAAATAACATCTGCTTTTTTGTGATTAATCCTTAATAAAACTGGCATATTTAACAGCTAAGATATATACTACTAACTTTCAATAATTATTATTTTATTAACACTTGTTAATTTGCTGGCTCACTAGGTGCTTAGGGGTAGTTATAGGTAAAATTTTGTGCATAAAAAAAGGAGGCTAACCTCCTTCTTAAATTAATTTTTTGATTTGTCAACTTGATGCTCAATGCCTCTTTTGATTTTTTGTACACATTCGTGAATTGCCTTTGAAAGCTCATCTGATTGGGCACTAGCAAAAATTGGCTCCATGTTTTCAAGCCTAGCTTCTATATTACAATTTTTATCGTCGGCACCTGCTTTTCCTCCGCCGTTTACATCACTTAAATGAACTTCAATTCGGGTTAACTGGCTATCAAATCGTTGTAGTTTTTCGTTAACAAGGTTGCTAATGTAGGTGTTAAGCTCTTCTTTACCTTCAATGTGGTTGTCTGTATTTACTTGGATAATCATAATTATAAGTTTAATTAGTATATGTCAAATTACGTACCTAATAATAGGGTTAAGTATTTGAAATTGCAATTGTTTCCATCTATTTTGGAAATGATCTTAATCATCATTTAAATGATTCATTGTTTAACGTTCTTATATAAAGGCATTAAAGTTGTTTTATAACGGTAAACACACTTAAATATGAAAATTAAAGAAATACTATTGCTATTTATCCTTTCTTCATTTATGATAGTGTCCTGTTCTAAGGGCAGACACGAAGAGTTTGGTAGAGACTTAGCAAAAGCTTTTAAAAGTAAAAAATATAAAGATTTTGATACCACCGCGTACAACGAAGTTTTTAAACAACAATATAAAAACCTAAAGCCTAAACTACATGATCCAATTTGGATAAATAAAATTTATAAGGAAGAAGACAAGGGTTTAACTTTATTAGGGGATTTTTTAGTGAGCGGAGGTTTAGATACACTTCGTCAGTATTTGATGAGGTCTAAGTTTCATGGCATAAACCCTGATTATTTTCATGCAAATGTGATAGGCGATTTGTTAGTGGAGATTAAGACAAAGAAGTTTAAATCTGTTGAAGAAAGTTATCCATTACTTGCCCAGTTAGAACTTTATGCTGCTGATGGATTGATAAACTATGCAGGTATTTTAAAATACGGAGCTGTAAACCCTAAAACAGTTTTAGAAAGATATTATGTAGATGTTAAACGTCCGCAAATTATTGAAGCCCAAGAAGCATTAGACCAAATAGATATTACTAAGTTTTTGGCAGATATACAACCTAAGAACGGGTACTATCAACGCTTAATGAATTTATTGATTAATGATGTTAATGCTGAACCAGCTAAGAAACTGAGTATGGAAAATAGGGAAAAGATTTACCTATCCATGGAGCGTTTGCGTTGGCCTGTTAAAGAATATAAAGGGAAATACCTATTGGTAAACATTCCTGAGTTTCAATTAAGATTGATTGAGAACAATACCACAGATTTACAAATGAAAGTTTGCGTTGGTGAAGCAGGCGGACATGAAACACCAATTTTAAGTGGTATGATTGATAGAATGCAGGTAAACCCAGTATGGAACATACCAAAAAGTATTGCCAGCACCGAGATTTTAAGCAGTTTAAGAAAAGATCCTTACTATTTAGAGTCAAAAAATATGGTGGCATATAAAAATGGAGAATATGTAAACTCGCCAAGTGTTGATTGGAATAATGTAGATATTTCAGAATATTTTTTTAAACAGAATCCTGGTGCAGATAATTCTTTAGGACAAATTAAATTTATCTTCCAAAACCCTTACGCAATTTATCTACACGATACGCCTGCGCAAGCAATGTTTAAGCAAGATATGCGAGCAGTAAGCCATGGTTGTGTGAGAGTTGAAAAACCTATGGATTTAGCTAAGTTTTTGTTAAACGATAAAGCTAAATCAGATAAAATTGTGAAAGAAACGCAGGCTTCGGCCAAAGGTGATAAGGTAGATGCAAGATGGCAAATGGTTAAAGAACCTATTCCTGTATTCATATCCTATTACACCGCTTGGACAAATGATGACGGTACCTTAGTGAGTTCTAAGGATGTTTATGGTTACGATAAGTTGCTTTTGCCTAAGTTTAAACCGTATATGGCCACATTATAAATGTTATAACTTAAGGATATTTGACTTTGAAATACAGGATAATTCCAGCGAAAATTAGAGTAATTCCATTTGCAATAACAATTGGGAAATCACCTATAAAAGCTCCGTAAATTAACCAAAGTGTTACACCAGTAATAAACAAAATATACATCGAGAGCGAAATGCTCTGGGTGTTTTTTGTTTTAATGATTTTTAGAGCTTGCGGAATAAAAGAAACGGTGGTGCAAAAAGCGGCTATTAAGCCAATTGAGCTAATTAAATTATCCATCAATTGGTTTTATCCAAATCTAGTCTTATAGAAAACACATTGCTGTATAAACCATCACTTTGGTTACCAATATTAGTAAGAGCGTAATCAATAGATAGGTTTTTGATTTTTACGCCTAAACCTAAATTAGGTTGAAACTGGTATTGTTGAGATCCGTCAAAATCAGTGATTTTTTGGATGTTGCCAACACCAGTCCTTAAAAAGATGTTTTTCTTATAATTGGCTTCTAAGCCAATAGTAGGGTCAATACTTATTGGTTCTGCTGCAATTAGTACATTACGTTTACCATCAGTAGTAAAGGTTAAGTTTGTTTCGGCAAGTAAACCAATTTTCTCTGTAATTTGGGTTTCGTAAGCTGTTCCTAAAACTATTCTAGGTAAAGTGGTCTCTGTTGAGTTTTGTGGGATATCGTTTCCAGTAGTTGTGTATACGCTGGTAAATTTTTCTGGATTATAACTCCAAGCGTTAAAAGTGGTGGTTATATCACGACCAACGGCTGCAAAAGTAAATTTCTTGTATTTATATTGTGCACCTACATCTATACCAAAACCCCATGATTTTCCATATTCACCAACTTTACGGTGAATGATTTTTACGTTTGCCCCGTAGCTTAATCCATTTTTTTCTCCTTTTTTGTGTTGCCTTGCGTAGCTAAACAAAAAAGCATAATCAGCAGCCGAAAAAGATTTTACCCTATCGTAGTTGATGTTACCATCAGCATCAATTAATTCAGAAGTGTCTGGTATATCATCAACACCAAAGCGTATTAATGACGCACCAACAACAGCCGTGTTATCTGCTACAAAGGTTGAAAAACCTGCATAATCGTATTTAGCAATTCCAGAAAAATATTCTGAGTGCATTAAACTTGCTTGCGCTTGGCTTTTCATATTCATTAATCCTGCTGGGTTCCAATAGCCAGAGGTAACGTCTGATGAAGAAGCAACTACAGAACCCGCCATACCAAATGCTCTTGATCCTACGCCAATCTGTAAAAATTCATTCGAATATTTTCTGCTTTGTGCATTAAGTAATAATGGAAAACTCAGTAGAAAACAGAAAAATAGGTGCTTTATCATTAATTTATTTGTGCATCAATTTGGTCAAAGATAATTATAAAATCTTCACGTAATTTCTTTTTATAGTCAATTAAACGGTTAGTTATGGCTGTTTCTTGTGCTACGGTAAAAGGTTCTGGCCATAACCGCATGCATATGCGTTTTAAAGCGTAAGTTATTTTTGCTTCATCTGCATAACTATATACGTACTCTTCGCTTACAAATCGTTCAAAAAACCGAAGAAACTTATCTTGGTCATATATACGGTTTGTTTGCAAAAATAGTTTGATTTCATCCGGATCAACCATCGCCAATTGTTTGTAAAAGTTTTCTACAGAGACCAATTTTTCTAAAATCAAAAGATTATCTAACAGCAATTCTACACTGATGTGCCCCAAGAAAAAAGGCTTTACTGGCGAACCAACAATTACTTCTCTGATGGCTAATTTAATTTGGTGTTGATGATGCTTAAAAAAGTCAGAACTATGGAAAAGCTTGTCTACCTCTAAATGTCTTTTCCAGCCAACAAGTATCGCTTCTTGATTAGGGTTTGCCAATGTTTTTTGCTGGCTTTTCTCAGGATGTATGTTCCAGCTTTTATCAGTATTTTTTAATAAATCGGGCAAAACCATTCCAAACACCTCGTAAGGGTTCTCTTTATCTTTATCGAAATAGTAATGCGACAAAAAATTCATAAAAAATTAAAGCTATAATTAGGTGTAACGTGTTAATTGCAAAATGCTGATTCAAATTGGGATGTCAAACTTTTGAAGAGAAAATCCTTTGATTAATTTTTTCAAATAAATTAGAAACGATAAAAGACTTCTTATTCGGTTCGCTTGTAAATCCTATATTTGCGCTTTTCCAAGATAATAACAAATTTTAAAATAAACAGAAAAATGAATTTTGTTGAAGATTTACGTTGGCGAGGCTTACTCCACGATATTACCCCAGGTACAGAAGAAGAACTTTTAAAAGGGATGACCGGTGGTTATATTGGTTTTGACCCAACTGCCGATTCGTTACACGTAGGAAGCTTATTGCAGATTTTTACTTTAGTAAGGTTTCAGAGAGCAGGGCATAAGCCTTTTGCTTTAGTTGGTGGTGCAACGGGCATGGTAGGGGATCCTTCTGGGAAATCACAAGAAAGAAATTTATTGTTAGAAGATGCTTTGGCTGTAAACTTAAAAGGTATTCAAAGTCAGTTAGAACGTTTTTTAGATTTTGATTGTGGTGCAAACAGTGCCGAAATTGTAAACAATTTTGACTGGTTTAAAAACTACAGTTTTTTAGATTTTATTAGAGATGCGGGTAAGCATATTACCGTAAACTATATGATGTCTAAAGACTCAGTAAAAAAACGTTTAGAAAGTGAAGTGGGAATGTCTTTTACAGAGTTTTCTTACCAACTGATTCAGGGTTACGATTTTTACTACCTCTGGAAAAACAAAAACTGTAAACTACAGATGGGTGGATCTGACCAGTGGGGAAACATAGTTACAGGAACAGAGTTTATTAGAAGAAAAGACGGTGGACACGCTTTTGCATTAACTTCTCCGTTAATTAAAAAAGCAGACGGAACTAAGTTTGGTAAAACAGAAGGTGGTAACGTTTGGTTGGATGCTAAAAGAACTAGTCCGTACCAGTTTTACCAGTTTTGGTTAAACTCTTCTGACGATGATGCAAGCAACTACATCAAAATTTTTACTTTCTTTAATAAAGAAGAGATTGATGGTTTAATTGAAGAACACGCGAAGGCACCACATTTAAGAACGTTGCAAAAAGCTTTAGCAAAAGATGTAACAGAAAGAGTGCATGGTGCTGAAGCTTTGCAAACTGCATTAAGTACTACAGATTTTCTTTTCGGGAATGGCTCTTTAGATTTTTTAAAGGCAATGAATGAGCAACAAGTTTTAGAGGTTTTTGAAGGAATTGCACAATTTGAAGTTTCAAAAGCAGAATTTGAGCAAGGTGTTGATATGCCAACCTTACTAGCAGAAAAAACTAGTATTTTTCCATCAAAAGGAGAAGCTAAAAAGATGATTGCTGGTGGCGGTGTTTCTATTAATAGAGAGAAATTAACTAGCGCAGAGTTATCCTCTGAAACTTTGCAGGCAATTAGTAATCAGTTTATTGTGGTTCAAAAAGGAAAGAAAAACTACTTTTTGATTAATTTGAAATAAATTTTATAATCAGACATATATGTTTTATATTTGTATATATGTCTGGTTTTGATAAAAATATCGTTCAAGAGCCTGTAGCTATTTATGGTGCTCAACTATTTGATGTTGCACAACAAATGATACTGCTATTTGGCGGTGTAGGTGCATTAAAACTGCAATCAAATGTTGTTTCTGATTTTGATTTATTAGAATTAACCCGTCGTGGTATTCCCAAAAAAGCCATTTTAGGTTTAATTAAAAGAATATCATTAACCATTCAAGAGTTAGCAGGTGTTATGCATATCAACGAAAGAACTTTCCAGCGTTTTAGCGATACCGATTTTGTAAAAGCAGAATACTCCGAAAAAGCAATAGAGCTTGCTCGTTTATACGCCCGTGGCGAGGAAGTATTCGGTTCTCTAGATAAGTTCAAAATTTGGATGAAAACACCGTCTATTGTGTTTAAAAATAATAGTCCGTTTGCTTTATTAGATTCTTCTATTGGCTTTGGTTTGGTTTTTAATGAGCTTGGTCGTATTGAACACGGTATACTATCGTAAATGGAACTGTACCGATTAGGAACTTGTCATTTTGTTGATAACCTAAGTGGAGAAGGAGCTAAGATTTACGGTGGAAGATGGAATTCTGAGGGTGTACCTGCCGTTTATTTTGCAAGCTCTAGGGCGTTAGCTGTTTTAGAAGTGCTGGTTCATTTACCAACGGGTCTACTTCCAAAGAACTATTGTATGGCAAGTTTTGAGGTTGATGTTGAATTTGCCGAATTTCAATTAAAAGATTTTCCAGAGAAATGGGGAGTTTATCCTTTTCTAAAACAGACGCAATTAATGGGGAATCAATTTTTTAAACAGAATAAATTCCCGCTTTTAAAAGTTCCTTCTGCAATTGTAAGTGGTGATTTTAATTATGTTGCCAATCCATTTCATGCTGATATCAAGAAAATTAAACTCATTGATAAAGTAATGTTTTCTTTTGATGATAGATTGATGTAAAAGGTTTACAATACCATCAGGTTACAACCCCTAATATCACTTTCGTCAAACCTGCCTAAAACTTCAAAATTACCGTTCTCATAGGTTTTTCCTAGGTCTTGCGTTGCAATAAAAGAGCAGGAGTGCATATTAGCTAGGTCAATCACATTTATTCCTCCAGATTTTTCGTGGTTTAAAAGACTTAGAGGGTCGTTGGTGTCACGAATAACAATCTTCATCCACGGCGGACATTTAAAAACCCCGTCTCCTTTTGAATAAGCTTGTGAAAGCAATTCCGTCATCCCGTATTCCGAATGTATTTTAGCAATGCCAAAACCTGTTGTCAAAGCCTCATGCAGTTCTTCACGTACCATTTCTTTACGCATCCCTTTCATTCCGCCGGTTTCCATTACTGTTAATTCCGGGAAATTGGTGGGGTACTTTTCTATAAAATCCAATAGCGCATAAGTAACGCCTATCAAAATAGTTTTTTGCTTTGTTTGCTTCAAAAAAGCCAAAGTTTCGTTAAGTTCTGCATGGTTATGTAAGAAAAAACCACTTTTAGGGTGTTTTGACTTTTTGATTAAATCCTCAGCCATATATATCAGCGAAGAACCTTCGCGTTCTAAATAACTGGGTAATAAAGCTAAAATACAAGTATCTTCAATAGCTCCGTAAAACAGTTCGAAAGCTTTTAAATAGCTTTGCTCGTAAAGTTTTACGTCTTGTACGTAATGTTTGCTAGTAAGGCTACCAGTTGTTCCCGAGCTGGAAAATACGACATCGGCAAAGGATTTATCTTCAGTAACTTGATGGGTTTTAAAAAAAGAGATTGGTAAAAAAGGGATTTGCGTATAATGCCTAAGGCTATCGGGCTTTATTTTAAGTGCATTAACAAAATCTTTATAAACAGAAACCGTTTGGTATTGCAGTTTAAAAACATCCAAACAAACATGGTTAAACTGGGTTTCGGTTTGGATGTTAAAAATATTCATACTCAAAGGTAATAAAAGGCAGGTTAGTTAGGGGTTCTTACAATCAATTAAGGTTGGTACTGATAAACTATCTCAAATGATTTATTTTTAAGATGAGAAGAGATCTCTCCAACTTTTAAATCTTCTTTTTGCGGAGTGGGTTCACAAACATAATAATTGCTACCATTATATGATATTGGTTTTCCTATCGGCTTGTCAAATTTAACAGCCATAGTAATATGTGTTGGGTATAATAAAGCAATCATTGGTAAGTTGTAAATTTCTTTGACCAAATAAAAGAACAAAGCTGCTCTGTCGTCGCAATCGCTATAATCACTAAAAAGCGTTTGTTCTGGAGAAAGCCGTTTTTCTTTTCCGAAATTATTTTCGTCGGGTTCGTATAGAAAGGCATTCCTTGTAAAGCGCATTAAATAATCTACTCCTTTAGTTTGGCCCATTCCTTTTACATTTCTTTTTAAAAGAGGGATTAAGGAGCTGTAGGTCTCTTTACTTAAAGGAATGTTAAAGTATGATTCGAAATCAACCACTGGATAGTTTTTAAAGATGCTTTGAACATCAGCGCTTAGTTTTACATTAAAAGTGTATGCTTTTTGGTTGAAACTGAATGAGATTTGTTTGTCTCTATAGTCCTGAGGATTAATATCTGGAATTTGCGTTACCTTATAAGAGAACGTATTTTTTGCTTCCGGAATATATATATTTACGGGGTTGAGCTTGTCTGTTAAGTAATTCGCGTTTTTATAGTCATGAAAATTTAAACATACAAACTGTTTTGCATCGGCTTTAAAAAAAGGAATATCACTAATGTCTTCATCACTCCACACATAAAACAAAAGTTGTTTATTGTTATTTCCTAGTGCTAGCCGGGCATCATAACCAGACTTTGAAAGAAAGAACCATTTATAAAGCGTATAGCGTTCATAATCGTCTTCTTTTGGACTAATTTGCTGTACAGTTTTCCTAATCAACTGATAGTAAAACCAATCATTTAAGTTCTTTTCCGCTTTATAATCCATCAATACACGAAAAATATCTTCCGTTTTAGCTTGAGTAAGTTGATAGTAGAAGTTAGCAATTTTCTTTTCTGATAATTCGTCATCAAACTCAACATACAGGCTAGAATCAGTAGAAATGTGAAAAGTTTTATTGTAGAATTGAAATGCAATACTTTGCCCAATCACTTTTTCTGATTGGAGAGAGAAAAAGATTACAAGGATTGAAATATGTAAAACAAAATGCGTTTTCACAATTAATTAGACTTAAAACTAAATTTACGAAAAAATAACATAAACTTAACATACAGAAATGTCATTTATTGGATTTATTTTTTAAAAAATTAGGATTATGCAAATGAGATAAAAAGAAGTGTTTTTATCTCAAAATTTATAGCTTTGATTTTAAATAAATAAACACGTTTTGAGTATCAGCGTTAAAGCACTAAGCAAGAATTACGGAGTACAAAAAGCAGTTGATCAGATTTCTTTTGAAGCTAAACCTGGGAAGATTTTAGGTTTTTTGGGTCCAAATGGCGCAGGGAAATCTACCACTATGAAAATGCTCACCTCTTTTATTCCTAAAACATCTGGTTCGGCACAGGTTTGTGGTTTTGATATTACAACAGATTCTTTAGAAGTGCGCAAAAATATTGGCTACCTGCCAGAAAACAATCCGCTTTATACAGAAATGTACGTTAAAGAGTTTTTGAATTTTGTTGGAGAAATTTATCAGCTAAAAAACTTAAAATCCCGTGTAGAAGAGGTTGTTAAGCTAACAGGGCTGGATAAAGAACAACACAAAAAAATCGGACAGCTTTCAAAAGGATACAAACAACGCGTGGGTTTAGCGCAAGCAATTATCCACGACCCAAAAGTTTTGATTTTAGATGAACCAACATCGGGCTTAGACCCAAATCAATTAATTGAAATTAGAGCTTTAATTAAGGAGTTGGGAAAAACAAAAACTGTGGTTTTATCAACACATATAATGCAAGAGGTAGAGGCCATTTGCGATGAAATTGTGATTATTAACAAAGGTAAAATTGTAGCCAACGATACTTTATCAGGTCTTTTAAGTACACATCAAGAAAAGACTTTAGAACCTATTTTTGTGAAACTGACTAGAGACTCAGCTTAGTTTTCGAAATTTAAATTATATCATATTAAATGTTAACCATTTATAAAAAAGAACTTTTTGCTTACCTCAACTCTTTGGTTGCTTACATTACCATTGGCGTTTTCTTGGTTGTTTTAAGTCTGTTTCTCTGGGTTTTTCCCGATACAAGTATTTTGGAATACGGTTATGCCAGCTTAGATAGCTTGTTTAATACGGTGCCTTTTCTATTTATGTTTTTGATTCCTGCAATTACCATGCGCTCTTTTGCGGAAGAAAAACGTGAAGGAACTTTTGAATTGTTGGCAACTCGCCCTTTAACTGACTGGCAGATTGTTTTGGGCAAATATTTCGCATCACTAACCTTGGTTTTATTTTCCTTGCTTCCCACTTTGGTCTATTATGTTTCTGTATATCAATTAGGCGTAGTGACCGGGAATATTGATTCTGGAGCAGTTATAGGTTCATATATCGGTTTGTTTTTACTGGGGGCATCTTTTGTGGCGATAGGAATCTTTTCTTCATCGCTCAACAAAAACCAAATTATTGCTTTTACCATTGCTATATTTCTAAGCTTCTTTGCTTTCAGCGGATTTGATTCTGTTAGTCAGATTTTATCCTTACAAAAATTTGATAACATACTTATCAATTTAGGAATAAACGAACATTACCAATCTATAAGTCGCGGAGTGCTAGATTCAAGAGATTTAGTTTACTTTTTAAGTGTGATTGCTTTTTTTCTATTGATTACTAAAACAATTTTGGGAGGTAGAAAATGGTAAATCAGCAAAGGAAAAAGGATTTTTTGCAACTAATAATTGCTTTGGTGGTAATTGCTGCTTTAAATGTAGTGTCACAATTTGCCTTTACTCGAATTGACTTCACCAAAGAAAAGCGTTTTACCATTTCTCCAATTAGTATTCAAATTTTACAAAACCTAGAAACTCCTGTAAAGGTCACTGTTTTTTTAGAGGGCGAATTTCCGTCAGGATTTAAGCGTTTAAGGAGTGCCACCAAAGATTTATTGATTGATTATAAAGCTTACGCTGGCGATAATATGCAGTTTGAGTTCATTAATCCTTTAGAAGGCAAAAATCAGCAAGAGCAAGAAGAAACTTATCAGGAATTGGGTGCTAAAGGAATTGAGCCCACTAACCTAAGTGTTAAAACAGAATCGGGTTTAAGCCAAAAAGTGATTTTTCCCGCTGCTATGGTCAGTTTTGGGAATCAGCGTATTCCTGTAAGAATGTTGCAAAATAGGATAGGGGTTTCGCCAGAAGAAGTGCTAAACAATTCTATCCAAAACTTAGAATATGCTTTTTCTTCTGCAATAAAAAAAGCTGTTTCTGGTGGTAAGCCAAGGGTTGGTTTTACAGAAGGAAATGGAGAACTGAATGATTTAGAGCTTCAGGATGCGATGAACTCGTTAACTGATGGTTATGAAGTGGGACGTATAAACTTAAATGATATTACTACCAGTGGTTTAGAGAAGTTAAAAGTGATGGTGATTGCCAAACCAGAGAAAGCTTTTTCTGAACTTCAAAAATATAAGATAGACCAATTTTTAATGCGAGGTGGAAAAATTATTTGGGCAATTGACCAAGTAAACGCCGATTTAGATAGTATGCGGAATGGTGCGAGACAAGAGCAGTTGGCGTTTCAAAAAAGTCTTAATTTAGATGATCAGCTTTTTACCTATGGGGTACGTATTAATTACGATTTGGTGGGTGATATGAATTGTGCGCAAATCCCCGTAAATGTGGGTTCTATTGCAGGTCAGCCACAAATACAATTGGTGCCTTGGTTATTTTATCCGATAATTATGCCGGTAAGCACCCATCCAATGATTAAGAATTTAGATGGTATTAAAACCGAGTTTATTAATACTATTGACACTATTTCGATAGTGAATGTGCGAAATACGGTGTTATTAACCACTTCGCCTTTTAATCGTGAATTGGAGACGCCAAATATCATTTCTTTAAAAATGATAGAAGATACCCCCGATCCTAAGCAATTTCAGAGCATACCGAAACCAGTTTGCGTACTCTTAGAAGGTAATTTTAAGTCGAATTTTTTAACGCAAGCTGTCCCCGAAGGAGCAGATTTAGACGCTGAATCCATTAAAAAGAGTGCATTTACCAAAATGTTAGTATTTAGTGACGGAGACGTTTTCAAGAGTCAAGTAAGTGGTAAGGATGGTTCGGTTTTCCCATTAGGATATGATAAATATAGCCAACAAACTTACGGTAATAAAACTTTTTTAATGAACGCAGTTGACTATCTAACAGACGATTCGGGCTTAATTGCACTACGGTCAAAAGAGATTAAATTAAGATTGTTGGATAAAGGAAAAGTGGTTGCTGATAAACTTCAATGGCAATTAATTAACACATTAATTCCTTTAATTATTTTAATCTTTTTCGGTATTTTTCAACATCTTTATCGTAAACAAAAGTATGCAGGTTAAAATTCCTATTTTTGTTTTTTAATACCCCTAAACAAACAAGACAATAAGATGAGATTCATTGTTTCTACGTCAACATTACTAAAACACTTGCAAGCTGTAAGCGGTGCATTAAGTAATAGTGCAGTTTTGCCAATTCTTGAGAATTTTTTATTCGAGATTAAAGATACTACGCTAGTAATTTCTGCTACAGATTTGCAAACCAGCATGACTACTTCAGTAGCTGTAGAATCTAAAGAAGGCGGTAAAATTGCTGTTCCGTCTAAAATATTATTAGATACTCTAAAAACCTTACCAGAGCAACCAATTGCTTTTTCTGTAGATGACACTACGTTTGCTATAGAAATTAGTGCTGGTGATGGTAAATATCGTTTAAGTGGCGAAAACGGGGAAGATTTCCCTAAAATACCAACGGTAGAAGACGCATCTTCGGTTAATTTACCTGCATCTGTTTTGGCAGAAGCAATCAACAAAACAATTTTTGCAGTAAGTAACGATGAGTTGCGCCCAGCAATGACAGGTGTTTTTTGTCAACTATCTCCACAAAATGTAACTTTTGTTGCTACTGATGCTCATAAATTAGTAAGGTATAGAAGAAACGATGCTAAAGCAGAAGAAGCGACTTCATTTATTTTGCCTCGTAAAGCTTTAAACTTGTTAAAATCTTCAATCCCGGCAGAAGATATTAATGTTTCTATCGAGTACAACTCAACTAGTGCTTTCTTTAAATTTGCAAACATCAACTTAATTTGCCGTTTAATTGATGAGCGTTACCCAGATTACGAAGCGGTAATTCCTCAAAATAATCCTAATAAATTAACTTTAGAAAGAGCATTATTTTTAAATTGCTTAAAAAGGGTTGTAATTTTTGCTAATAAAACTACACACCAAGTACGTTTAAAAATAACAGGTTCAGAGTTGAATATTTCATCAGAAGATATTGATTTTGCAAACGAAGCTCATGAACGTATCGGTTGCCAATTTGATGGTGAGGATATGGAAATTGGCTTTAACGCTAAGTTTTTGATTGAAATGTTAAACAACTTATCTGGCGAAGAAATTACAATTGAAATGAGTACGCCAAACAGAGCTGGAATTTTGTTCCCAAGTATTAAGGACGAAAACGAAGATATTTTAATGTTAGTAATGCCTGTGATGTTGAACAATCACGCATAAACAATTATAAAATTTATTAAAATGGCTTGGTGTAATAAACTGAGCCATTTTGGTTTAATAGCAATATAAAATGTTGAAGAACATCAGAGTTTTTTCGGTAGTGATGATAAGCTTTTGCGCATTAGCTTGCTTTTTATATAGTTGCGAGCCTATTGGCGAGGAACTTCAACAAGGAGAAGCTAATTTAAGAATTGTAAATGCTGCGCCAGAAAACAACGAATACAGTTTTTTTATTAATGATAGTTTAAAAACCGATCAAGCTTTAAAATTTGGAGAAGTAAGGACGTATTTAAATGTTTCTGCGGGTACAAACCGAGTTTATACTAAATTAAACGACGAAATAATTTCCAATACAAACATTAATCTTTTTTTACAAAAAAGCACCAAGTATACTTTGTTTTTAGCCGGTATTGCTTCAAAAGATTCGTTGATTTACATTTCTACCTTAGATAATAACACAATACTGTCTGATACTATGGCAACTGTGAGATTTATCAATGTTTCTCCGGATGCTACTAATTTAAACTTGGTATTTCAGAAAAATTTGGTGGATAGCGTTAGTGTAATTAGTAATATTAATTACCGTTCGGCATCTCAATATGTAAAAGTTAGTCCTCTAAATTATTTTTTACGAGTTAAAAAGTCTGGAGCAACAGATCGTTTGGCAAGCATGGATAATTACAATTTAGAAGCCGGTAAAATCTATACTTTTTGGACAAAAGGTCTTGTAAATGGGGCTGGAGACTATGCTTTAGAACTCAAAGTACTGGAGGATAATTAGTTCAAACACTTAAATAAATTCAGTTAAAAATATTCAAAGCTAATCATTAGCTTTGCTCAAAAATATATCGCCTTGGAAATAATAAAGCATATCATCGACTTCATCATTCATATTGATGTTCATTTAAGTGAAATTATAAAGGATTACCGTGTTTGGACTTACCTTATTTTGTTCCTGATTATTTTTGCGGAAACAGGCTTGGTAGTTACTCCGTTTTTACCTGGAGATTCATTATTAATTGCAGCAGGTGCTTTGGTTTCTGTTGGTGATACCGGGATGAATATTTACCTTTTAGCAATACTGCTGATTATTGCAGCGATTGTAGGAAATACAGTCAATTACGAAATAGGGCGGTATTTGGGTGTAAAGGTGTTTAAGCCCGGGAACAAGATATTGAAACAAGAGTATTATGAGCAAACACAGGCTTTCTTTTTAAAGCATGGAGCTAAAGCCATCATTATTGGTCGTTTTTTGCCGATTTTACGTACCGTAGTGCCATTTGTTGCCGGTATTGGCAAGTTAGAGCGTGTTCGATTTAACTATTTAAATGTAGTTGGTGGTATAATTTGGATTGTATTGTTTTTATTTGCAGGCTATTTTCTAGGTAGATTTGAGTTCTTTAAGAACAACTTCTCACTAATTGTTTTAGTAGTTATTGTGGTTACTATTTTACCAGCGTTTTATGCAGCGGTAGCAAGTAGATTTCCTAAAAAGACAGTGTAGTTTTACTTTAAGAATTTGAGCCGATTGTTTAGCAACTCTTTTTTCTTGTTGCTTAAGCGGATCGTAATTAACTTAAATAAACCCCATCTTCTTTGTTGTTCTCATCAAGTACAACAGCTACGTGTTCTTTCAAAACAGTTGAAAGTTCTAGTCCTACAAAATCTGTAGCCACTGGGAAGTTTTTATGACTTCTGTCTATAAGGACCACTGAACGTAATTTTTTAAGTGGGATGTTTAAAAACACGCCTAATCCGTAAGCTAAAGTCCGTCCGCTATTTAAAACGTCATCTACCAAAACAATCACTTTATTTTCGCAATCTTGAATAGGAACATCAATGGCTGATTCTAATTTCGAACTTTCTTTGTTAAGTTCCAGCTTAACTATGGTGATTTTTAATTTTGAGATCTTTGAAAGTACTTTCTCTAACCTAAGTGCCAAACGGTAGCCACGAGAAACAACACCAGCTAAAATAATTTCATCTTCATCAAAATTATCTTCTAAAATTTGATAAGCAATTCTGTTTATTTTTTGTTGTACTTGATAGGTATCTAAGATTAAAATTCTTTTTGAGCTCATAGTCTTTAATTATCTCGCTAAAATAAATAATTAAAATGAAAGGCGTGGTTTCCATGGGGATTTGAAACTGAATTTTAAAATTAAAATTGTCTTTAGGGAGTCTGGAGACTCCTGCTTATTTTTTAATCCTTAGAGACGCTTCGCTAAACTCTAAGGACAGAAGTTGTTTTAGAAATCAAGTTATGTTTTTGAAATAAGTGAGGTACATACAATTTTCCACCCAACTCTGTGCTCTCTGCGTCCTCCGTGGTAAAAAAAGATACACCAATTCCGTAACCTCAGTAAAAAAAACTCTGTTCTCTCTGTGTTTGAACCATAACAAAAAAGCCCCGATTAAAAATAATCGAGGCTGTTCATATTACAATATTGTCTCGTCCTGAAATAACGTTACACAAACAGTAATGTTATGAAAGAAGAAACAGAGAATGAGTATGTTAGAAGAAGCTCAAAGGATTACAGCCTATC